>CAWECX010000011.1:0-26426 GCA_963807805.1 uncultured Actinomycetota bacterium
CTCGCTGTCGCCTGTGGTGGGGGCTACCTGGAACCGGTACTCCTCCCCGTTCTCCAGGCCCCGGACCACCACCCGGGACGTGCCGGGCTCGGCCATGATGATCTCGCCCACCTGGGTGCCCGTCGCATCAACTGTCCTGACGGCCACGCCGACTGGCGCGGGTACCGGGTTAGCCGGTGCCGGGTTGGCGGGTGGGTCCGCGGGTGCCGGGTTGGCGGGCGGGTTACGTGCCGGGTTGGCCGGCGGGTCCACGGGTGCCGGGTCCACGGGTGCGGGGTCAACAGGCGGAGTGCCGGGATCCGTCGCGGGGTCGGTAACGGGATCGATGACGACCACCACCTCGCCGTCGCCCGGGATGACCTCGCCGATGCCGTCACCTGCGCCCTCGTCGCCTTCGACGGGCTCGTCCTCCGGCGGTTCGGTGACGCCGTCGTCCGCGCCGTTTCCGCCGTTGCCGTTCCCGGTGCCGGTCCCATTGCCGAAGACGAGCAGTTCGACGTTCCGCAGGGTGTCCGTACCGTCCCGGCCGCCGTTGTGCTGCACGGTGGTGACGGAGCCGGGGGAGCCAAGCGTGCCGTCGCCGCCGGTGGTGGTGACGGTGTAGTTGACCTCGAGGTCGGAGAAGACTGCGGTGTCGGTGCCGCCGGACCGGTGAGGATCTCGCGGACGGCCACGATGTCACCGGGGTCGACCTGCCCGCGAAGACAGCCTCCTGGAGCGTCGGACCGGTCAGGGCATCCGCGCCGTCCCGCTGGTACTGCGCCGTCATTGCCGGTGGCGCTGCCGATCTCGGTGGCCGGGTTGCCGGGTCCGTGCGGACGCTGAGCCGGACGTTGAGGTACCGGTCGCCGTCGATGATGTCGTCGGCGCCGCGGCCCTCGATGAGTGTCGTTGCCGCCGCCGCCGAGGAGGATGTTGCCATCGCCCCACACATTCGTGCCGGTCAGGACGGGCAGTCGCCCGAGGCCGAAGTCGCCGACGACGCAGCCAGCGGCGTCGGCAGGTGCGGGATCAGCTGGTCAAGGCCGGCAATCCGGTCGACGCCGGCCTGGTCCAGGACGTCGCAGCCGATGAAGCCGCCGCCGCCCACCGTGCGGGGGATCAACGTCGTCGCCGCGGAGGGTGTCGTCGAGCGCGCCGCCGGACAGCGCCTCGACCTCGTTGTACCGGTCGCGGACGCCCAGCCTGGCAGGATGTCCAGCGGAGCGATGCGGCAGGTCCAGGTCGGCGTCCTGCGGCTGCGGGATCCCGAAGGCCGATCTCCCAGTCGTAGCCGGAGCGCGCCGGCGATCTTCTCGATGCCGGGCCCTGCAGGCCGATGTCGTCGCCGCCTTCCATGTCGTAGTCGTCGTCGCCGCCCTGGCCGATGAGGATGTCGTGGCCGGGCTTCTGGGAGTCGTCCAGGAAGAACAGGTTGCCGCTGTCGCCATGCAGGAGGTCGGGCTGGTCGCCGCCCTCTGCCCAGTCGTCGCCGCCGTCGCCAAAGACGGCATCCTCGCCCTGGCCGGCGATGACGAAGTCGTCGCCTTCGCCGGCGAAGGTCTCGTTGGCGTTGGCGCCGCCGTTGGTGAAGTCCTTGCCGTCGCCGCCCATGATGATGTCCAGGCCGGGGCCGCCGTCGATCGCGTCGTTGCCGGGGCCGCCCTTGGGGACGTCGTCGCCGGCGAGGTCGGTGATGATGTCGTCGCCGTCGCCGCCGAGCGCGATGTCGGCGCCGTCGCCGCCTTCGATGACGTCGTTGCCCTCGCCGCCCCAGAAGGTGTCGTTGTCGTTGCCGCCGTGGACCCGGTCGGCGCCGGCGGTGCCGTTGTAGACGCTCTGGCCGTTGATGCCCGGAGGGTCCACGGTGTTGCGTGGCCCGGTACTTGATGGTGCCGTCCGGCATCCGGATCAGCAGCGCGGTCTCGTTGCATTCCGATGCCGGGTCGTCCGCCACGGTGTTGCCGGAGGCGGTGAAGCCGGCCGCGGTGCCGGCCAGGTTCTTCAGCTCGAACTTGCAGTCGGCCGTGGCGAACGCGTCGGCCTTCAGGGCTGTGCACGTTGGTGTTGCGCATCATCAGTCTCGGCGAAGGAGTTGCCTTCCAGCTGCGCCCGCAGGTTCATGCCCGGGGGTGCGCGCCAGGTAGTAGAGCCGGTCACCGTTCTGCAGGTCGGTCAGCTGGTTCTCGAAGACGTAGTTGAACGTGCTGCCCAGCAGGCCGCCGAACAGGTTGGTCCGTCTCGGCGAGGCCGCCGACCCAGAGGTCGATGTCGTCGAGGCCGGTGGTCGATGCGGTGCCGTCGTTGGCCCAGTGCACCGGTGCTGTTCATGAACGCCGCGGCGTCATCCGGGGCCGACCTCGCCGGCGAGGGCGTCCGGGCTGACGATCAGCCGGGCAGCCGTCGCGCGCTTCGGCCTCCAGCGGTCGGTGTGCCGCTGCAGCGATCGGAGGTGGTCGGGTGCTGCCGTAGGCGGCGACGAAGTTGATCAGCGACTCAGGGTGCTTGAGGTTCTCGCCGAAATCGATCCAGTTGGTGTACGGGCTTGAGCTGGCCGTCGTTGGTGGCGGCGTGGAGCTCCCGGCGGAAGACGTTCAGCGACGGGATGCCCTCGGACCGGGCCCGGGCCATGTTGATCGTGGCCAGGTCCAGCGGCAGGCCCAGCAGGTTGTTGCGCAGGGTGTCCGTGACGAACTCGTCGAGTTCGTTGCCCACCTGGTCCGACATGCCCATGATGATGCTGCCGGCGGCTTCCTCGGAGGTCAGCGGACCCGCCGGGCCGCCGTCGGTGTAGGCGGGCGGGTTGAGGAATCCGTCGAGCAGCGGATGTCGTTCTGCGAACCCGGCACGTCGTCCTAGTTGCCCCAGACACCGTCGGGTCCGGGCTGTCCTCGTTGCGGCGCGAGATGGTCTCGGTCAGCATCGAGTGGCCGAAACGGTAGACGGCGTGGGCGAATTCGGCGTTGATGGCCGGGTTGATGTCGGTCTGGGTGAACGCGAACGGCTCGAAGGGGTTGATCGCCGGCTGGATCTTGCGGGCAAACTCCTCGAAGACCAGGTGCTGGTACTCCATCTCCGTGATGAAGCGTGCCGCCTGGAAGAGGCGCTCGCCGTTCCAGCCGTCTGCGCCCGCCGCCAGCCTGCCATTCGGCGAGGGCAGCAGCACCGCTGGCCGACTTGTCCGTGGTGAGGACGTTCTTGATGTCGCCGACCAGGCGGTCGTGCTCGGAGTGGAAGACCTGGTGGATTGCCGTCAGGCCGATGTTCTCGTTGACCCGGCCGTCGCCGGCGATGAAGTGCGCGTTCGAGCATCTCGTCGTCGTAGGTGCCCGCGGGCCTGGCTGGCGAAGTCGGCGGATGCCGTGTTGTCCGCGTCCGGGGCCGGTGCGGCCGGCGGTGTTGCCGGGTTGTGGTCGGTGTCCTGCGGGGACGGGTCCGCGTTGTGCGCGATGTCCGTCAGGAACGGTGTGTTGAAGTACAGCACATCGGCGGGCACCAGCGTTCCGTTGCCGCCGTTCGCGGCGGTCGCCTCCACCAGGCCGGACTCGCGGTGACGAACTGCGGCAGGCCGCGCTGGGGCCGGGGATGAACTTGCCGTAGGCGTCGGCCGCGATCATCGGAACGTTGAGGACGTCCTTGTCCACGAGCTGGATGCCGAGCATCTCCCGGCCTGCTTCTTGGTGTCGGCCCAGGTGGCCATGCCGCCGGCCGCCGCCGGGCCCGCCGGGCCGCCGAGCAGCTTGCCGGTGGAGACCGGCGGCCCTGCGGCGTTGTTCGACGTACTCGCGCAGGAAGACCTGGTGCGAGGAGTGGGAGGTGTAGGTCTGGCTCTGGTCCACCCAGGGCGAGTCGGTGTTCAGCGCGTCCTGGACGTCGTCGGCGGTGCCCGAGGATGCCGTCCGTCGCCGGGCTGGTTCTGCCCGCGGGTGAGGACCATGAAGCGCAGGTGCGGGATCGAGGTCGTCCGCGTGTGCCGAAGACGTGGTCCGGCCCAGCGATCAGCGGATCGTCGGCCTTGAGCGGCACATAGACGGTTCCGCCGCCCTTGACGGTCTGGTCGACGCCGTGGTCGAAGAACTGGCCGAACAGCGTGAAGAGCGAGTTGTAGGGCGGTGACAGGCCGACGTCGGTAGTCACGTTCGGGATGAACAGCGTGTTGTGCGACGGGACGCAGCCTTCGGGCGCCGCCGCGACCGGCGGAACGGCCTCAGGGTTCGGATCAGTGGTGCAGGGCACCACGCCCTCGTTGCCCTGGGTGCGCGACGGGAAGCCGGCGGCGGCCACGGCGGCCGGGTTGGTGGACGTCTGGTCCACGATCAGGTTGCTGATGGTCCGGGGCTGGGAGTCGAAGACACTCCCCGACTTCTGCGCGTAGCTTGTGGCCGCCGGCGGCCCGCCGAAGGAGCCGCGTCTCGGCGGGTCCGGAAGGACTTGGGTGCCAGCCGCGGGAACACCTGGTCGGCGGCGCCGAAGGTGTCCTGGCCCGGCTGCAGGTTGTTGCAGCTGCCGTCCACGGTCCGCAGGCCGTGGGACAGCAGGGGGCTGGCGAGCTGGTTGGGTCCGGTGCCGATCAGCGCCCCGCACGGGCCTGTGGCGGACGTCGTGTTCGCCACGTGCGCTTCGGCGATCTTGATCTGCTTGAGGATGTAGGACAGGTCGGCCGGGGTGACGGTGAACCCCGAGCCGACCGGGGCCTGGACGGCCTGGGCTGCCAGCGGAGGCAGGCCCATGGACGCCACCAGCGCCAGCGCCCCTGATGCGGCAAAGGCACGCAGCCCTGCTCCGGTGGTGGTGCGGTTTCGTTTGCGCGCTGAAACGCGACGTACTTTCCCCATGCCTTGACTGCTCCCCAGTAGCGCCGGCTTCCCAGTTGAGCCGGCTACGCAAGGCCATGGTGGAGGACCGTTCTAGGGAAAAGCTTGTGATTCCAGGGGACGCTAGCGGAGCCCGCCCTTATCGTCCTTCGAATCGTGGCCCTTGCCGTCGTCGGAAGCGTCCCGTTCGCGGAGTCCGCCCTTGTCATCGTTGGCGTCGTGGGCGGCGCCGTCGTCGGAAACGCCCGGTGCGCGGAGTCCGCCCTTGTCGTCGTTGAGGTCGTGGGTGGGGCCGTCATCGGAGACTCCCGGTGCACGGAGTCCGCCCTTGTCATCCACCGGCCCGGGGGCGTGCGTGACCTGGACCGGAGGCAGGGTTACCGGTTCGGCCGGAACGATCTGGGTCTCCGGCGTGTGCTCAGGTACCGCCGTGATGCTGGCGGTCGGTGTGGGATCGGCAGTGGCGAGGGCCGACGGCGAATCGTCGGGCTTGGGCGAGTCTTCGAAGGTAGCCGGCTTGCTGCCGGAATCAACGTTGGAAACCACGACGCCGGGGGAGACGGCCGGAGGCGGGCCGGCATTCGCCTGGGCCCAGACGGTCAGGCTGGCAGCGCCGAGGACGGCGGCGAGTGGGAGGTACCACAGCTTGGACATTGGTCTTCCTTTCATTTGCTGGTTCCACCACTCTTCCTCGCCGCTGTGAAAGGGAAATGAATCTTCCATGAGAGACCTCTCATCCATGGTTCAGGGTTGTGATTCAGGGTGTTCATAGGGCCGGTTCAGGGCTCGCGGGGCCTGCCATGACAGGGGTGAAGCGGTAGCCGGCTCCCCGGACGGACTGGAAGTGCTCCGGCCCCAGCTTGGTGCGGAGGTACCCGACGTAGACGTCCACCACGTTCGAGGACCCGTCGAAGTCGTAGCCCCAGACCCGGCTGAGCAGCTGTTCCCGGCTCAGCAGCTTGCCGGCGTTCTCCACGAACACGCGTGCCATGGCGAACTCGCGGGCGGACAGCGACACTGTCCGGCCACGGACGTTGGCGCAACGCAGGTCCACATCCAGGCTGACGTCGCCGCTTGCGGGGGCGGCGGACGCCGGCATTGCGGGAGCGTCCCGCAGCCTGAGCCGGATGCGCGAGAGCAGCTCCTCGAAACGGAACGGCTTGCTCATGTAATCGTCCGCGCCGCCGTCGAGCGCTGCCAGCGTATCCGGAAGCGAATCCCGTGCCGTCAGCACGATGACCGGAACGGTGCAGTTCATGGCGCGCAGGGCCGAGAGCACGCCGAAGCCGTCCATCCGCGGCATCCCGATGTCCAGGATCAGCAGGTCGAACTCCCCGGAACTGCCGTAGTCCAGCGCCCGGATGCCGTCCTCCACGGAAGAGGTGGTGTAGCCGGCCGCCGTGAGGCCCTTGGCGATGAAGGCGGCGATCCGTGGCTCGTCGTCGGCGATCAGAATGCGAGCCACGATGTTCCTGACGGAAGGGCGAGGACAAACCTGCTGCCCACGTTGACCCGTGATGAGAGCCGTACGGAGCCGCCATGCGCTTCGGCGATCGCTTTGACGATGGGCAGGCCCAGTCCCGAGCCCTCGGCGCCCCTGGAGACGCCGGCCCGGGCGAACCGGTCGAAGATCCGCTCCTGGTCCGCGGCGCTGATGCCGCACCCCGTGTCGGCAACCCAGATATCAATCGTGGGTTCGTGGGGCTTTTCGGTGGAAGCCCTGTCCCCGGCAGCGACCCATGCTGCACCGATGGAGATGATGTCCCCGGGCTCCGTGGAGTGCACGGCATTGGCCGCCAGCTGTTCAATGGCCTGGGTGAGGCGGTTGCGGTCTGCCCGGAACCAGCCGCCGGGCAGCTGTTCAATCTGCCAGTGCCGGTCTCCCAGGACGCGGATCCGCTCCATGGCGGCTTCGAGGAAGGAATCGGTATCGATCCAGTCGGGCCGGACAAAGTCGGGCCGGCCGCTCCTGGCCAGCACCAGGAGCTCGTTCACCAGGGACTGCATCCGGTCCACCTCCTCCAGGAGCAGCACCCGGGTTTCAGCGACGTCCATGGCATCTGCAGGCTGCAGCAGCTGCAGGTGGCCGCCGATGATGGTCAGTGGCGTCCTCAGTTCGTGGCTGGCGTCATCCACGAACTGCCGCTGGTCCTCGATGCCCACTTCCAGCCGGTCCAGCATGCGGTTGAAGTCGGTTGCCAGCTGCGAGACGTCATCGTCGCCGGGCGGGACCGGGACGCGGCTGCTCACGTCCTCGAAGGTGGTGGTTTCGGTGGCCTGGCGCAGCCGCCGGATGGGGACGAACAGGCGTCCGGTCACGGCATACCCCACTGCGCCGGCCAGCAGCAGGGTGGCCAGCGAGACCGTGGCAAAGGTTCCGAAGGACGCCACCATCTGCTCCCGCTGCTGCCCGATCTCGTTCCCCGCCACCAGCACGCCCTTCGGGGAGTCGCCGCCCAGTGAAACAGGAGTAATGGCCAGGCGCACCATGTGGCCGTCCAGGATGACGTCCCGCAGGGCCGTGTTGCCGTCCAGGGGTATGGCGAGAGCTGTTTCGAGCACCTGCGCCTGGCCGAGGTTGCGTGCCTGGGCTCCGGCGGGCAGGAACGTGTCCCCTCCCGCCACGGTGGCCATCACGGACTCGTACCTGCCCAGGGTGCCGCCGCGCAGGAAGACGGTGAACAGGTCATCGAGCGTCGGGTAGGGCGTGCCGTCGGGAAGGCCCTGGTCCACGATGTCCTGGAGGCGTGCCGACTGGCGCAGGAGGTCTTCGCTAACCCGGCTGTTGAGGTCCCGCAGGTCCAACGCAAGGGTGGTGGTGCCGGCAACGAACAGTCCCGCCGCGAGGAACGCCAGGACCGTGGCGAGGACCCGGACCCGGACGGTCCGGAGTCCTGCCCGGGCGCTCCGAAGTGCTGCCGGGATTGCCCGCCACCAGCGGACCAGCGAACTTGCCCCCCACCTGTCGGAAGGGGCAGAGGCGGGGGTGCTACGCAGGTTCATGGGCGTCTCCAATCCTTTTCCGGCCGGCGTAGGGGAGGGCGGGTTTGTCATACCGCGCTGTCTTGCCGTCTTCCTGCCAAATTAGGGGGACCCGCTTGGGGATTCCTTTGACAGCGGCGGCACGTATGTCCGGGTGACCACCTAGGGTTTTCCCAACATTCACAGTGCCGACGCCGCACCGCTTTGACCTGCGGAAACGCGGTCCAGGCCGTCCCCGCGACCCGTTGCGGTACCGGCTGGCAGGGCGCTGGCGCCAAGTACCCGCTGGAAGCTGCCCAAGTAGTCGGCCGGAAAGCCCGAAAACTGATGCGAGTACCTACTACTGTTGTCTGACTTTTGCCTGGGAACTGGAATTAGCGCAGAAGGTTCGATCACTTAGGGGGAATTTATGGTGGTTACGTTGGAAAAGAATGCAGGGCTGCTGGGCCAGGAATCCGGAGCGCCGTCGACGACGCCGGCGCTCCGGATCTCGGTTCTTGGCCCCCTGGCCATCCGGCGCGGGAACGTGGAACTCCGAGCCAACGACCTTGGCGGTCCCAAACCCCGCCAGGTCCTCGAGATCCTCCTCCTGAATCTCGGCTCGGCGGTCTCCAAGACCCGCATCATGGACCTGCTCTGGGGCGACAACCATCCCGCCGTTGCCCTTCCCACCTTGGAAAGCTATGTCAGCGTCCTGCGCCGGAACCTGCAGCCCGGTTCCGGCCGGACGGGACCCCTGCGGACAGTCACCGGGGGTTATGCGATGGACCGTTCCCTGGTGGAACTGGACCTGGACCGGTTCAATTGCCTGATCAAGCAAGCCAGCCACGCCGCCCCGGCAGCGGCGCTGGCACTGCTCAGTGAAGCCCTTGAGCTCGGTTCCGCCCCGCTCCTGGGGGATGAACTCCTCCCGGCCTGGGCGGAGGAGGAGCGGGCGCTGCACACGGCACGCGTTGCACTGGCCCGGGTCCAGGCTGCAGAATGCGCCCTGGCTGTGGGGGAAGCAGACAAGGCCGTTGCGTGGGGCCTTGCCGCCACCAACGAAGATCCCCTCAACGAACGGGGATGGAACGTCCTGATCATGGGGCTTGAACGGAACGGGCAGGACAACGAAGCCCTGCGCGCCTTCGAACGCTGCCGCAGGATCATGGACTCCGAGCTGGGATGCACGCCGTCTCCTGCGCTGAGGCAGGCGCAGGCCCGGCTCCTGGAGCGGACGGCTGCACCTGCCGCAGCTCCAAAGGCCAGCGCCGCTGTCCGCCCGGCGCGTGATGTTCATCCGGTGGCTGCACCCACAGCCGGGCCTGATGCGGCGGTTGCTGACCGGTTGCGCATCCTGATCGTTGACGACCACACCATCTTCTCCGACCTGCTGGCCGGTGCGCTGGACCGGGAACCGGACCTCAAAAGCCTGGGCGCCGCCAAGTCCGTGGACTCGGCGGTGACTATGTTCCGGGAACTGCGTCCCGACGTCGTGATCATGGACCTCCACCTCGCCGACGGTTCCGGACTGCACGCGGCCGAACGCATCCTCTCCGAAGCCCCGCAAACCCGGGTGGTCATGCTGACCGGCAACCCCTCCCAGGAGGCCTTGCGGGAGGCTGCGCGCATGGGAATCTGCGGGTTCCTGCCGAAGGACGGCGCTTTGGGCGTCATCCTCGACGCGCTGCGGCACGCCTGCCCGGGCAACATGATCGTTCATCCATCCCTGGTGGCGCGGCTGGGGACAGGTCCGGGATCCGCGCCGCAATCTGCCGCCTGACCCAGGCCACTGACAGTGAACGCACTTCGCCGCAGGACGCGCGGCAGTTCCGGTGCTGCACCGGAGGTCATCCAGCGGCGCGAGGTACGGATGGCTGTGGCCCGGTTCCTCGCCGCAGGTTTCGCTGCACTGGTCCTGGTGGCCACGCCCGTGACTTTCTGGATCCGCGATGCTGCGGAACAGCACGCCCTTGCCAATGCCAGGGATTTCACCCAGCGCCTGGCCGACAACGTTGTTGGCCCACTTATTACCCCGCAGCTCCTGGCCCGGGAGCCCGCAGCCCTCGAGGAACTGGACCAGCGGGTGGGGCCGTGGCTGGCCAACGGAGGCGTCACCAGGATCAAGGTGTGGGATGAAAACGGCAGGGTGGTGTACTCGGACGTTCCGTCCCTGATCGGGCAGGACTTTGAGCAGGAGGAGTGGGCGCACCTCCTCCTTGCCGGCGGGCCGGCCACAGCCACTGTCGAGTCACAGACTGCTGAAGAAAACGAGTTTGAGGCCTCGTCCGGGGAACTGGTGGAGGTTTACGTCCGCTCCGCCGCCAAGGACGGGGCGCCGATGATCTTCGAAACGTATTCCTCAGGGGCCGCCGTGCGCGCGGAACAGCAGGCGGTCCTGCTCAGCATGATCCCGCCCGTGCTGTTGTCACTGGCGGTACTGCAACTGGTCCTGCTGATTCCGGCGGTCCGCCTGGCCAAGCGGATCCAGTTCCACCAGGCGCAGCGAAACGCCCTGCTGCGCTGCGCCATCGAGGCCTCCGACCAGGAACGGCGCCAGATCGCCAGCGAACTGCACGATGACGTCATCCAGAACCTGTCCGGGCTGGCCTATGCCCTGGAGTCAGAAGAGCGCCGCGGCCAGCCCGGCCAGCGGCAGGTGTTTGCCGACGCGCGGACCATGCTCCAGGGCAACATCAGGGCCCTGCGCGCCATGACCAGCGAACTCTATCCGCCGGACCTCGAAGAATTGGGGCTGAAGGCGTCCATCTTGAGGCTGGAGGCACCCTTGGTGGAGCGCGGCATCGCCTTCACCGCCAGCATTCCGGAGCGGGTATCACTGGACCGGGACCGGGCGGTCCTGGCATACCGGGTGGCACGTGAAGCGCTGGTCAATGCCACCAAGCATTCCGGGGCCTCGGCCGTGGACATCCAGATCCGCCAATCCGGCGAGCTCACCCAGATCACTGTTTCGGATGACGGCCAGGGCTTCGATCCCTGCACCGCCTACCGGGAAGGCCACTTTGGCCTTCGAATCCTCAAGGACACTGTCCAGCAGGCCGGGGGAACCCTCCACATCCGTTCGGCCCCGGGCCAGGGAACATTCGTTACGGCCACGTTCCGGACTGCCGCTCCGGCGGTCCGGTGGGCCGGCCGGTACCCTTTCAGGTTCCACGGCAACCACGCCATGAAACCGGAAACCATCTAAGCCTTTCGCCGTTGGCAGCCGGGGGAGACCCCCGGCCGCCACAGATTCTGGGCCACCTCAGATCCTGGAACGCTGCAGTCCCGTGCCACCACAAAGGTCCGGCGGCCCCCGCACTAAGCGGGAGCCGCCGGACCTTCGTTGGGCTAAGCCGGTGCTACTTGTTCACCACCGTGATGGGTCCTGCCGTGCCACCCAGTGACGATTCGATCCAGATGTTGCCGGGGTTGGTTGCCGGTGCGTTGCCGTCCCGCAGGCGGAGGCTGAAGACGCCGCCGGTTGCCGGTGCCGCCGCAGCCGTTACGGGTGCTGTTCCGATGATGGTGCCACCGGGGCCGCCGACGCGGATGGTAACCGTCCCGCCCACGGCACTGCTGGTGCCATCGACCCGGAAGTCCCGGCTCTTCCACTGCCCCTGGCTCGCGGTCACCCGGTCAGGAACCGGAGTCACGGTGACCACGTCGGTCTTGGTGACGCCGCCTGCCGTGACCTTCAGCTCGAACGTGAGCGGCTTGTTGGTCATGGGGTACTTGTAGACGGGAAGGTTGAACGTGGGCCGCAGCGTGGTGCTGCCGCTCAGCGTGACCCCGTCAGGATCCGTGGGGCTGGCCAGCACCTGCCGCCACTGGTAGATGGCGCCGGCGGTGGTGGAGCCTGTGCCGTCCAGGGTTACTGCCGTTGCCGTGGTGCGGCGGGCTACGTTCTGGTCGGGTCCGGCGTTGGCCACTACATCGCCCTGGACAGTAACGGGAGCGCTCATGGCGGATTCAGGGCTGTCACCGTTGCTGTTACCTGCCTTCACCGTGAAGCGATACTGCGTGTCCCCGGCGAGCCCGTCGTAGACGAGGCTGGTCACGTCACCGGCCACCTTCTTCGCTGAGCCGAATGCTGTGCCGTCTGCTGTGTAGGCCTGGACGGTGTAGCCGGTGATGGTCAGTCCTTCCGCACCGGGATTGGGTGCCGTCCAGGACACCGTGGCCGTGCCCTTGCCTGCCACCGGGGCTCCGGCGAAGGCGGGTGCGGCCGGTACGGGGTCGTTGGTGATGGTGAACTCGACCGTGGCCTTGTCCGAGACGTTCCCGGAGGGGTCGATGGCCGCGTAGGTGAACTTGCTGGTTGCAGCCACCGGGACCGGGGCCTTGTACAGGATGGCGCCCTCGGCGGCGACGCCGCCGCTGCCGATGGGGTCGGTCCCGTCCAGCGTGTAGTAGATGTCGCTGCCCTGTTCGCTGGCGGTCAGCGTCAGCTCCTGCGCCGTCGGGAAGGTTCCGCCGTTTGGTGAGGCGGTCACCGTTGGTGGTGCGGAGTCAGTCTCCGGGATGAACGGAACAGCAGGGAAGGTCTCGCCAGCGCTGCTCACGGAGACCACGTAGACGTCGTAGTCCTCGCCGGAGTTGAGGCCCTTGATGGTGGTGCCGGCGGCCTTCGGGTCGCTGATGCGCACCCCGGATTCGGCCTGTTCGCGGCCCGTGACGGTATGGCCGACGGCGGTGACGCGGTACCCGGTGATGGCGGGCGTGCCGGGGACTGCTTGGGCCGGGGTCCAGTTGACCTTCAGGTCGCCGCCCGCCTTGGCCACCTTGACATTGCTGGGCCCGGCGGGGCCGGACTGCAGGGGGCCGTTGGGGCAGCCGCCCATTCCGGGACCGCCCAGCTCACCGAATTCGGCGATGGTGAGGCCCTGCCGGTTCGCGTCCGCGTCCTCGACTTCCCACGCCATGGCGCGCTCGCCGGAGGCGGCGGCCGCGATCTCGGCGGTGGCGGCGTCATTGAACACATAGGTGGCCGTGAACGTACCGTCGGTACCAAAGGCCAGGCTGGAGCTGTAACCATCTTCGGCGGTGAGCGGCCCGGGAACTGCCCGGACGTCCCGGCGGCCCACAGCTGGTGTCCTTGAGGGCCGGCTCCACGATCCGCTGTTCCATCTGGGCGGGGTTGACGCCGGCTCCTGCATGGCCCTTGACGGTCAGCGTGGTGCCGGACAGGGAAGAGTGCTCGGTGACGTAGGCGTCCTGGACCGTGGTGGCTCCTGCCTCGGCGCCGTTGAATTTGATGGAGACGACGTCGCCGGGCCGGATATCGGGGGTGACGTTCAGGCCGGTGCCGGCGCCCCAGCAGTATCCTCCGGGGTGGTTGATTTCGAACGCCACGTCCCCGGCGGTGACCACTCCCTGGGCCGACCCCACGACTCCGGCTCCCTTCCGGGTGACTTCCACCAGCGCGGTCTGGCCCACGCGGTCCTGGTAGCCCTCGATGGTGATGAAGTCCCGGTCCGGGAAAACCACCAGGTTATCCGGAAAGCTGGGGACGGCCGCATTGGCGGACGGGATGGCCAACAGGGAAGTGGCGCAGAGTACGGCGGATACGCCGGCAATGGTGCCGGCCCTGCCGTAACTGACGCGGAACCGCGGCCCTCCCGGTTCGTGCTGTGGTGATTTCATGAGAACCTCACTGATCCTGGGTGCTTGCGCAAGGTGTTCGCGCATGCCCTGACGGTAGGAACGAGACCTTGCGGAAACGCTGGCTTCCCGGCCCGTTATGGAAGGTCATGCCTGGCGACGCGCCGTCCGGCCGCAGGTCCTCGCCGGACTCCAAGGCTTTCCCTAGAAGGCCGGGCAACACTGTCCGGCATGGCATCAACAGCAACCATCAGGCGCATCAGGGTCCTTGTCCCGCTCATCCTCCTCACCCTGGTGGGGACCCTCGTGGCGGGCATCGTGACTGCTGCACCGCGGACACCGCCGGCAATGCTGGGTGCCTCAGGAAGCCTCGACGGCGGGCTGGGACGAATCAATGGGGTCATACCCCTCGAAGCCGACGGCTGGACGCCCCCATCAGCCCCGGCAACACTCGCCAGCCCGCCGGACGGGGAAATGCACCGCGTCCGCATCCTCGTCGAACTGACAGCCATGGAGAAGGACGGCATTTCCTTCGACCCGTCCCGGTACGCCGTCTCGGCTTTGGGAACGGGCAGCTGGAAACCGATCTGGGCCACGCCCGCCCCGGCCCTTGTCCGGCAGGGAGAAAGCATCAACGCCACGCTGGTGTTCGAGCTCCCCGACCGCGCCATCGACCTGACCTTGGAGCTGCCCGGCGGCCCGGGACTGTCCCTTGGTGCAGGGCACCACCGGGGCGCCAAGTGAACCGTCCCGCCAACTCCGGGACTTCCATGAATTTTCCAAGAACCAGGCAACCCGGGCAGGGAATCCCCAAGCTGGCCCCTGCACAGTCTGGGTATTGAGCAAAGGAGACACCCAATGTCCATTTCACGCCGCCAGGTCCTGTTGATCGGAGGACTGGGAGTCCTTGGAGCGGTGAGCCGCCATGCTGCCTACGGGTTCGGTTGAAGCGAAGTCCGCCAGCCGGCTCAGTGACAGGGAGATGCCCCGTCCGTTCCAGTCCGCCTTTGTCCAGGCACCGTTCCTGGCGCCCTACGCCACCGGCATCGACCCCGCTGACGGTCTGCCGGTCAACTACTACAAGGTGACCGAGAAGGCGGCCACGGCCAACATCCTGCCGCGCCTCACCACGCCGATCCTGGGCTACAACGGAATCTTTCCCGGGCCCACCATCAGCCTGGACCAGGGCACGAAGGCCGTGCTGCGGGTCCGCAACCAGCTCCCGGCCCAGCACGCGCTCGACGGGCACGCCCTGTCCACATCCACCCACCTGCACGGTTCGGCGTCGCTGCCGCAGTACGACGGCTACGCCGTCGACATCACGCACCCGGGCTTCTACAAGGACTACCACTACCCCAACTTCCAGCCGGCGCGCACCCTCTGGTACCACGACCACGGCGTCCACTACACCGCACTGAACGCCTACTCGGGCCTCGCGGCGCAGTACCACATGCACGATCCGATCGAACGCCAGCTGCTCCCGCAGGGCCGCTTCGACGTGGCGCTGACCGTCAACGATGCCATGTTCGCCGCCAACGGGGCCCTGGGCTACGACGACAACACCCACTCCGGCCTGTGGGGGGACGTGATCCTGGTCAACGGCAAGCCGTGGCCGGTCATGAAGGTCCAGAAACGCGTCTACCGGTTCCGGATCCTCAACGCCTCCATCTCCCGCTCCCTCCGTCCCACCCTCAGCACCGGGGATCCCGCTGGTGGTGGTCGGAACCGACGGCGGCCTGGTGCCCGACGGCGCAAAGCGTGGCCAACTACCGGCACGGCGGGGCGGAGCGCTACGAGGTCCTGATCGACTTCCGGAAGTACAAGACCGGGCAGCGGATCGAACTGCGGAACCTGTCCAACAAGAACAACGTGGACTACGACTACACCAACAAGATCATGGCCTTCGACGTCACCGACGAGCCCGTGGACACCACGGACCCCACCTGGAACCGGATCCCCACCACCCTGGCGGGCAGCGAGGCGATGTCGCTGACGGCGAGCCAGTCGGTGAAGACCAGGTCAGATTCCGGGTCAAGCGGAACGACGCCACCAACATGTGGACCATCAACGATGACAGCTGGCAGGACGTCATCGCCAGCGGCTACAAGAAGGTCGTCGCCGACCCGGCGCTGAACTCGGTGGAGATCTGGGAGATCGAGAACAAGTCCGGGTGGCTGGTTCCATCCGCTCCACATCCACCTGGTGGACTTCCAGATCCTCAGCCGCAACGGCCAGGCGCCCTTGCTGCACGAGCGCGGGCCCAAGGACGTGGTCTACGTCGGCGAGGGCGAGACGGTCCGGCTGCTGATGAAGTTCACCCCGCAGCAGGGCCTCTACATGATGCACTGCCACAACCTGCCCCACGAGGACCACGACATGATGGCCCAGTTCCGGGTGGGCCTGAAGGAAATCGGACTGTGGACGTCAACGATCCCATGACCGCGGCAAAAGCCGAGCTGGGACGACGAAAAGGATTGACCACACAACGTACGAGACGGGCGGCGGCGGGGGCGAAAACCCCGGCCGCCGCCCGTCGTCCCGTCAGCAGGGGACAGGCCGGCACATTCCGCGCCGCCTCATCCTGGCGCTGGTACCTGCGCTGGCACTGCTCGGCGCCCGGGCCTGGCTCGTGGAGCCCTTCACGGTTTCCTCGGACAGCATGGAACCGACCATCGCCCGGGTGCGGTGGTGCTGATGTACAAGCCGGCAGCGGCGGCGGGCTGGAGCCGAACGGCGTGGTGGTGGCCTTCGCCAGCCCGGAGGACGGCCGTGATGGCCATCAAGCGGGTCATTGCCGTGGCAGGGGCAAAGCGTGGCCATCCGGGACGCCGAACTGTTTGTGGACGGCTTGCCGTTGCCGAGCCGTTCATCGACCACAGCCGCATCGACGCCACCTACTTCGGCCCCGTAACGGTTCCTGCCGGCAGCGTCTTCGTGCTGGGGGACAACCGGGGCGTGTCCATTGATTCCCGGGACTTCGGCGCAGTGCCGCTCACCGCCGTCCAGGGAACCCTGCTGACCGGCCGGAAATAGCAGCTCCCGCCCAAGGGGCCGGCACCTTGGAGGAACCTTTGGCCTCCTTGAAGCTCACCGGACGGGCCGTTCCGCCGCCAAGCTAACCCCAATCAGCAGTGGTTAGCCTGCTGGAAAGTGGTGGCACCGCAGCCCGGAAGGACGGACATGAGAATCCCCGCAACCCCTGAGCCTCCTGTCGTGGACAAGGCATTCCTCCTTGAACTGGGGCTGGAGCGTGAGCAGGGCGACGGCTGCCGGCAGGTCTTCGTGGCCGACTTCATTGCGGGCCTGCCGCGCAGGGTGGATCGGCTCCGGCTCGCCCTGTCCACTGCAGACCCGGCTGGCGCCCTTGAGGCGGCCGGGGCGTTGAAGGTCTCCAGCCAGATGGTGGGCGCGGAGCGCTTGGCGGGCCTGATGCTGGACCTGGAGGAGGAACTCCGGGGACCGGCTTACGAGGCGGAAACCACCAGGCTGCCCAAGCTGGCCGTGGATTTCTACACGCCGGTCACCCGGTGCGCGATGCGGACCATCGACCACCTGCAGGCGCTGCATACCGGTGCATTCGTGTAAACCCGTGAGGCTGCTAGAAGTCCCGGTCCAGCGCGCCCGTCTCTGTTGCGGGCGCCGTGGAGGACGCGACGCCGGCCGGTGAGGTGACGGCCGCCGTCGGGCTCCACACCATCGCGGCAGGCGTGGCGTAGGTGCGCAGCGAGGACGCGCCGCCTGCCACCGTGCCCAGCGTCACGGTGACCACGGTCCGGGGGACACCGCCCACAGTGACCGTTGTGGCGGCCATGGTGGCGTTGAACGTGGCGGTCTTGCGGTTCTTGATGAAATTGCCCTTGGTGTTCAGGGTCCCGAGGTTCACGGTTCCGCCGGTGCGCTGGATGTCCACGGTGTCGGCGCTGTTGCCCAGCCCCAGCAGGTTGCCGTCGCGGAGGCGGACGGTCACGGGGAGGGTGGAGCCGTTCCAACCTGCTGTGACCGAGCCCAGGGTGACCGGCTGGCTGTACGTGAACGTGAGAACGTCACCGGCATCAAAGCGCCCCGCGGTACCCGTGCCGTTGACTGCCTGGACGTCGGCGCCGCGCAGTGGGCTGTTGTCCACCCGGCGGGAGGCCATGGTGGCGGAGGTGGCCTCCCTGCCGGAGGGCTCGAGCAGGATGGCGCGGAAATCGTACAGCCCGTCCGCCACCGCGGTGGTGTTCCACCCGCAGGTGTAGGGGCTGGCGGCGGCGGTGCACCGGGTGGTCCAGGTGCCGGTTCCGGCCGGCGCCGACTGGATCCGCACACTGGTAATGCCGGCCGGCGAGCTGGCCGATGCCGTCAGGGGGACGGTCCCGGTGAGGTACTCGCCGGGGTCTTCCATGGACACGGACGCCACGGTATTGTCCACGGTCCGGTTGGAGGCGACAGCGGAAACGGTGCTGTTGCCGGCGGCGTCCGTGGCTACGGCCCTGAAGTTGTAGGTGCCGTTGGCCAGGGCGGTGGTATCGAACCGGCAGGAGAAGGGAATGTCAGTCACCGCGCACATCGCAACCCACGTGCTGGTGCCCGCGCGCTGGTACTGCCACTGCACCTGCGCCACACCCGAATCGGCGTCCGACGCCGTCGCCGCGAAGGTGGCGGTGCCGCGGATGGTGGCACCCGGGTCCGTCAGGGTAACCGACGGTGCCGCGTTGTCCACCAGCACGTCCGCCACCGTGGCGGAATACGTGGTGGTCAGGCCGGAGACGGCCACTGCGCGCAGATCGTAGGAGCCGTTGGCGAACATGGTGGTGGTCCAGGCGCAGTTGTACGGGGACAGGAGGTTCAGGCAGAGGGTGCTCCACTTGTTGGCCCCTGCCGCGGAGTATTCAAGGCGGACGGTGTACAGGCCGGCGCCCGGGTTGTTGACGGCAGCTGTGAGGGGCGTGGTTCCGCGGACCACCTCGCCGGGATCGTTGAGGACCACGGAGAAGGCGTTGGCTACGGCGGTGCTGATGGGTTGGGTGGCAGCGCTCAGGCCGGAGTTGTCCGTGGCCACGGCCCGCAGGCTGTACTGGCCGTCCGGCAGCGTGGCCGTGTTCCAGGCACAGGAGAAGGGCGCCGAGGCAGGGGTGCAGAGGGTGGTCCACGTGCTGCTGCCGGCGGCCGCGTACTGGATGGCGACGGTGCGGATGCCGGATTCGGGGTCCGCGGCCTCGGCCGTGAGGACCACGGTGCCGCGGACAGTGGGGCCGGGGTTCCCGAGGGTGACCGAGGGCGGCGACCAGTCCGCGGCGGTAGCGAACGAGTTGGCAGCGTTGGCCGTTGTGGCGGTGAACGCCGCTGACGAGAAGACGCTGGCGCCCAGCACCACCACTACGGAAAGGGCTGCGATGATCCCGACGGCGGTGCCGGCCTTCGCGGCGGGGAGGGCCCGTCGTCGTCCGTTTCGGGCTGAGCGCCGCCGTCTCCGCCACCGGCGTCGCCGTCCCCGTCCGGTTCCGCGGGTCCGCCCGTGCCCGGGCCGGGATCCCGACCGCGGGTGCCGCCGCCGAAGACCGCGGCTACCACGGCCGCGAGCGTGATCACGGACCACAGCGCCAGCGGCGGGAAATTGCCGCTGCCCAGCCACAGGCCGGGAAGGCCGACGCCGGGCACCAGCAGGCGAGCCTGCCCGGTGATCTGTTCGCGGGTCAGGGGAGTGCTGTCCACATCCGCGTTGGCGTCGCCGGCCGTGACGTAGGTTCCGTCGTCATTTGCCGTGACGATGCGGTGCAGCCGGGTCTTCTCAACGCCGCTCGGTTCGGCCGAGGCCGGGCTGCGGAACTGCACCACGCGGCCCAGCGGCACCGGCTGTGCCGGGTCCAGGTCCGAGGCGAGCACCACGTCGCCGGGGGAGATGCGCGGTTCCATCGAACCGCTTTGCACCACGGTGCCATGCCAGCCGAACAGGGCCGGCAGCACCGCAAAAAGGGCAAGGCTCAGCAGGATGCCCAGATACAGCCGGGATGCCACTGAGGCCAGGAAGATCCCCCAGCCGTCCGCCGAAAACACTGCACTTGCCCGGGAGGGACCCGGGGAAGACCCGGGCCTCTCCCGCTTCACCGCGATGCTGTTGCCGGGCCCGGACTACGGGGTGGTGGGGGCGTTGTCAGACTGCAGCTCCCACACCAGGTCGATGCTGACCCGGGCACCCTGGAGGGCGTTGACCTCATCCTGGGACATGCCGGTGGTGTCGAAGCGCCACGTGCCGCGGTAGCTCTGGTTTTCGCCGGGCGTTCCGGACGTGTCCCAGGGGGCGCCGCCGGTGGCGAAGTCCCGGTTCACCGTTGCCAGCTGGGACAGCGGAAGTTCCGGCACCTGGTTGGCGGTGGGGGTAAAACCGGTGCAGTCGTTGAACGAGCCGCCGGTGCCCTGCTCCAGGTCGAAGTAGATGCGGTTTTCCAGGCCCTTGGAGGTGACCAGGTTCTGCGTGTAGGCGCGGACCTCGCCGGGGACGTTGGACCGGGAAGTCACTACGATGCACTTCTGGCCCGTCTGGCCGGGAACGATGTTTTCCACGGTGAATGCCGCGGCGCCGTTGTCATCGTCGGTGAGGGTGACGCTGCCGGTGCTCCACGAGCTGCCGGCGTTGCGGGTGGTGGCGTTGAAGGCCGCCTGGGAACCCTGCCACACCATGCCTCCTGCGATCAGGATGGCGACGGGGGCGGAGGCGAACATTACGAGTTTACGGACGCGTGCGGACGGAGTTTTCATGCGCTGGGACCTTGCCTTTGACCGAGTTTCCTGCCCGGTCCGCCCGGCAAATTCATCCCTCATTTTGCCGGCCCCCCAAGCACTGACAGGACCAGACTACAAAGGACCGAAGGATAAATCTACGCACTTATGACATAAACGCATCACGGCTTGTCATCTGTATGACAAAAATTCACAGGATAGTGGTTTCGGTTGCCCGTCCGCCCTCCAGCCGGATGACCCGGCCGGCCCGGCTGATGTCCGCCGCGTCATGGGTGGCCTCCAGGACGGTGATCCCGCGCCGCAGCTCTCGCTGATGGCGGCCCGGATCAGCCGGGCGCTCGGCGTCCAGTCCTGCGGTGGGCTCATCGAGGATCAGGATGCGGGATTCCTGCGCCAGCCCCTGGGCAATCAGGGCGCGCTGGCGCTGTCCGCCGGAGAGTTCGCGCAATTGCCGGCCGGCAAGGTCCGCGATCCCCATCCGCTCCAGGCCGTCCATCACCACCCGGCGGTCCGCGGGGCGCAGCGGGCGGCAGCCGCGGCGGTGCGGCCAACGGCCCATTTCCACGGCCTGCCGGACCGTGCAGGGCATGGCGTCCGGCGTCTCGGTGTGCTGGATGACAAACGCGGGCCGTGGCCTGGCGTAAGCGTGACGGTGCCGCTGCCGGCTTCAGGATGCCGGCGGCCAGGCCCAGCAGGGTGGACTTCCCGGAACCGTTGGCCCGGTCAGACGGCGTGTGGGAGCCGGGCACGAAGGCCAGCGAAGATGCCCGCAGCACCGGCCGGTCCGGATAGGCGAACCCCACGTTGCTGAACCTGATCTGGCATCGCATCTGCTCGCTATATTGCGAATGATTCTCATTATTAATGTATACGTGAGCGGCGATGGAATGGTTACTTGATCCCCTGAACGCGTCCTTTTTGCAGCGTGCCCTCCTGGGCGGCGCCCTGGTGTCGGTGTTCTGCGCCGTGGTGGGCACCTGGGTGGTGGTGCGCGGCATGGCCTTCCTGGGCGACGCCATGTCCCACGGACTGCTGCCCGGCATCGCCATCGCCTCGCTGCTGGGCGGCAACCTCATCATCGGTGCTGCCATCAGCGCGGCGGCCACGGCAGCCGGCGTCTCGGCCATCACCCGGAACCGGCGCGTCTCGCAGGACACCGCCATCGGGCTCCTGTTCGTTGTGATGCTCTCGCTCGGTGTGATCATCGTGTCCGCATCCGGTGGTTTCGCGGTGGACCTTACCGGCACGCTCTTCGGGGACGTGCTGGCCGTCGGGACGGAGCACATGCTGGTGCTGGCCGCCGTCGGACTTGTGGTCCTCACCACCGCCGCGGTGTTCCACCGGGCCTTTATGGCGGCGGCGTTCAATCCGCAGAAGGCGGCAAGCCTGGGGCTGCGTCCCCGGCTGGCCCACTTTGTGCTGCTGTTCCTGATCACCCTGGCCGTGGCCGCGTCCTTCCAGGTGGTGGGCACGCTCCTGGTGTTCGGCCTGCTGATCGCGCCGCCTGCGGCCGCGCTGGTGTGGGCGCGGTCCGTCCGCGGCGTGATGGTCCTGGGCTCGCTGCTCGGCGTTGCCAGCGTGGCGGCCGGACTCTGGATCTCCTGGTACGCGCCACCGCCGCCGGCGCCACCATCGCACTGGTCGCCGCCCTGTCCTATTTCGCCTCGGCCTTCGGCCAGCCGCGCCCGCTGGTCCGAGCCGCGGAACCCGCCCGTCACCACCGCCCCCGCCCCGCACCACTCCACAGAAACGGAACCCCTCACCCGTGCACCGCACCATGCCTAAAGCCGTACTCCTCCTCGGCTTGCCCCTGCTGCTGTCAGCCTGCGCCGCAGCCCGGCGGCTGGACCGGCCGCACGCCGACCGCCACACCCCACGGCTACATCGCCGGCGCGCAGGAGAACGCCGAGCCGCAAACCGGCCTGTTCACAGTTGACAGCGCCACGGGGGAGGCCCGGCTGTTGTCGCTGCTCACCGGGGAGACGTCCGACGCCGGCCGTTCGGACAGGTGGACGCGGCTCCACCAGGACGGCCGCTACGCCCTGGTCACCACGCCGGAACACGTGGAGGTTTTCGACACCGGCGCCTGGACCGTGGACCACGGCGACCATGCCCATTACTACAGCACCGAACCCCGGACCGTGGGACCCTTCAGGTCCCGGACCCGGGCGCATCGCAGGGGACGGCAAGAATCTGGCCGTTTTCTCGGACACCGGTGGCTACGCGTCCGTCTTCCGGCACAGGGACCTCGACACGGGCAGCGTCGACGAGGCCTTCCGGATCACCACGTCAGCGCACCGCGGGATGGTGGTGCCGTATGAGGGGCACTTCATTGCCAGTGTGGCATGCCGGCTCGGCCGTGGCCGCCGGAGTGGAAGTCCGCGACGACGCCGATGCCACCGTCCTGGCCGGCAGGACTGCCCGGACCCGCCGCCTCCGCCACCACCCGCGTGGGCGTGGTGTTCGCGTGCGCTGACGCCGCCCTGCTGGTCACCGAGGAGGCCGGCACGTTCACCGCCGAGCAGATACCGTACCCTGCGGCCACCGCCGGTGTACCGGCGGCCACCCCCCTGGAACACCGCCCCGGGTCCAACGAACTTGCCGGGCCCGCCGGTGACGCGGGCGTGTGGCACCTCGACGTGTCCGCAGCGGACCTGGACCCTGCTGCCCACACCGGCCCGGCCGTGACGGCATCCGCGGTGGGTGACGCACGCCGGGTGCTGGCCGTCGGCGTCGACGGCGTCCTGCGCACCCTCGAACCCTGCCACCGGCGCAGTGACTGCAGAGGTTCCGCTGCTCGCGCCGTCCAGCTTCGGAACCTGCAGTCCGCGGCATTCGGGTCGACACCTCCCGCGCCTACCTCAGCGACCCCGCAGGCTCCAGCGGTCCAGGAGATCGACTACGCCGACGGCCTGCGGGCGGCCCGCACCTTCGATGTTCCCGCTGCCGACCTGGTGCTGGAGACCGGGCTGTGAGGCGGGCCTACCACGCCGCGGCACCGGGCTGCAGGCCGTAACCGTGCCGGAAAGCAGGCTGGCCTGCGCCCTGGCTGCCGCGCTGCTGGTGCTGGGCTTCGGCCTGGGCTGCGCTGGGCGGCTGCTCGGCCGCCGCCGCGGACGACCCACCGTGGTGGTGACCACCAACATCCTGGGCGACATCACCCGGAACGTGGTCGGGGACAGGCCGAGGTGGTGGTGCTGATGGAGGCCAACGCGGACCCGCACTCCTTCGGCATCTCGGCCCAGCAGGCCGCACGGATCGAAACCGCGGACCTGATCATCCACAACGGCGGCGGGCTGGAAGAGGGCGTCCTCAACCACGTCGAAGCGGCCGCCGCGGCAGGCGTGCCCACGTGGCGGTGATGGACGCCGTCGAGCCCCTCGCCTTCAGCCACGAGTCCGGACGGGCGCCAGGACCCGCACTTCTGGACCGATCCCGCCCGCGTGCGCCAAGGCCGTCGGAGGCCATCGCCGGCGAGGACGTGAGCACGTGGACGGCGTGGACGCCGCGCCGTGCGCTCCAGGCGGCCGACGGTTACACGAGCAACTGCAGCGAGCTGGACACGGCCATGGAGGCGGTTCGCCGGCATCCCCGCGGCCAGCGCAAGCTCATCACCAACCACCACGTGTTCGGCTACCTCGCCGAGCGCTTCGGCTTCCAGGTGATCGGCGCGGTGATCCCGAGCGGCACGACGCTCGCTTCGCCCAGCTCCTCGGACCTGCGACGCGCTCACCGGGCGATCCGGGCACGCCGGCGTACGCGGCGATCTTCGCCGACTCCTCCCAGCCCGAGCGGCTCGCCGAGGTGCTGGCCGCCGAGGCCGGGCGAGGACTCGCGTGGTCCCGCTGTTCACCGAATCCCTGGGCCCGGAGGGGTCCGGCGCCGACACCTACCTGGAGATGATGCGCGCCAACACCGAGCGCATCACCAGGCACTGGCCTGATCCGGCGTCACCAGACAGTCCTGGGCCCACTCCCGGAGCCCCCCACCCATAAAGAAGGAACCATCCATGTATACCGCACCCACCCGTCCGGCTGATGACGGTGCGGCGTCGCCGCCGGCCTGCTGCTCTCCGGCCGCGGCACACCCGCCTCAGGCCCCGCCAGCCCTCCGCCGAACCCAGGCCGCCACCGTCCGGACTCGGCAGCGCCGCGCCTTGTCACCACCTACGACGGCGGCATCTAGGTCCTCGACGGCGAGACCCTCAAGGTGCTGGCCGACTATCCCTGCCCGGCTTCAACCGGGTCAACCCCGCCGGCGACGGGCACGTGTTCATCTCCACCGCCAGGGATTCCAGGTCCTGAACACCGGGGATGGACCGACGGCGGCAGGCACTACGCGCAGGACCCGGCCATGACGGACATCGTCTTCCCCACCTCCAAGCCCGGCCACGTGGTGCGCCACGAGGAAAGACCATCCTGTTCAGCGACGGCACCGGCGAGGTCAGCACTTCGACCCCGCGGATCTGGCCGACGGACAGCCCGGGTCGACACCCACCGCGCCGAGGAAGCCCACCACGGCGTGGCCGTGGAACTCGCCAACGGCGAGCTGGTCGTCACCCTCGGGACCGACCAGGAACGGCCCGGCAGGTGGTGCTGGACAAGGACGGCAAGGAGATCGCCCGCAACGAGGACTGCCCGGGAGTGCACGGCGAAGCCGGCAGCCAGGGGAGGCGTGGGCCTCGGCTGCCAGACGGCGTCCTGATCTACGCGGACGGCGCCTTCACCAAGGTGGAGAGCCCCACGGAGTACGGCCGGATCGGCAACCAGGCCGGCTGCGACGCTCGCCGGTGACCGCTGGGCGACTACAAGACAGGACAAGGACGCCGAACTGGAACGGCCGGAGCCCGATCTCCTGATCAACACCGAGACGAAGCCGCTGGCCTCGTGGACCTGGGCACCAGCTACAGCTTCCGTTCGCTGGGCCGCGGTCCGCACGGCGAGGCCCTGGTACTGGGCACGGACGGCGCGCTGCACGTCATCGACCCGACAACGGCGGTGTCAAAGAAGCATCCCGGTGCTGGGCCGTGGGAGGAGCCGCTGGACTGGCAGCAGCCCCGGCCCACCCTGTTCGTCAACGGGCACACCGCCTACGTGACCGACCCGGCACGAAGGCCATCCACGCCGTCGACATCGAGACCGGGAAGGTGACTGAAACCGGCGCCCTGGAGCAGCGCCGAACGAGCTCACCGGGGTCACCGGCTAAGCCTGTCCGGGCCTGCCCCCGGGAGCCGCCGGGCGGGTGTCCGCGGCTCCCAGGGGTCTTGCGCGAAATTTGTGCTTGGTTCCTGGCCGGCCGCTACTAATATCTGAGAAAGAAGTCACCCTGCCTGCGACCTAGGGGATGGATCATGCTCGGAGCACTCACAGCAGAGGCGGTTGCAAAGCGCAACAACGTCACAGTGCTGGGCCGCGCGGGGGATGGTCCGGTGATGCTCTTCGCCCACGGCTACGGCTGCGACCAGGACATGTGGCGGCGGCTGGTGCCCTACTTCGCCGCTGACTACCGGGTGGTGCTCTTCGACCATGTGGGTGCCGGCCACTCCGACCTGGACGCCTACGACCGGGAGAAATACGGGACCCTGGACGGCTACGCCACCGACGTCCTGGAAATCTGTGCCGCCCTGGACCTGGCCGACGTGATCCTGGTGGGTCACAGCGTCAGCGCCATGATCGCGCTGATCGCTGCCGCCCGCGAACCGGAGCGGTTCGCCAGGATCCTGGTGGCCCCGTCGCCGCGATATACGAACGATGCCGACGACGGCGACGCGGGCGGGTTCTCGCATGAGGACATCGAAGGGCTGCTCAAGTCCCTGGACAGCAACTATTTCGCCTGGGCCGAGGCGGCTGCGCCCATGGCCATGGGCAACCCCGATTCTCCGGAGTACGCGGAAGAACGCGATCCAGCTTCTGCCGGACCAACCCGTCCATAGCCCGCCATTTTGCCCGGGTCACGTTCCTCTCGGACAGCCGTTCAATCCTGGACCGGGTCCAGTGCGACAGCCTGATCCTGCAGTGCTCCGATGACCTCCTGGCTCCTCCGGAGGTGGGTACCTATGTCCACCAACACCTCGGACACAGCACCTTGGTGCACCCGCAGGCCACCGGCCACTGCCCCCACGTGAGCGCACCCGAAGCCACTGCAGGAGCGATCCTGCAGTACATCGGCCCACGCCCGTGACGGACACCGCGGGCCGGCCCGTGGTCAACTTCGAGGCGCTCTTCCACCAGGCGCCGTGCGGATACCTGGTAACGGACGCCGCTTTCTGATCGCCGCCGTCAATGACACCTTCGTGCGGTGGACCGGTTACAGCAGGACAACCCTCCTGGACGAAGCTGCAGTTCCTGA
>CAWECX010000012.1:0-485467 GCA_963807805.1 uncultured Actinomycetota bacterium
CCAGGCCCTTGGCCTCGCCCTGGCGGACGTAGTGGATGGGGCCCAGGCTGGAGGCGTACTCCACGGCTGCCAGCCGGTCCGAGTCACCCTTCTTCTCCAGCGCGCGCTCCAGGCCGGGCTCGCGGTCAAAGTGGTCCTCGAGGGCGCGCTTGTTGCGGCCCGTGATCATCAGCAGGTCGGTGAGGCCGGCGTTGACGGCTTCCTCCACCACGTACTGGATGGCCGGCCGGTCCACCACCGGCAGCATTTCCTTCGGCATTGCCTTGGTGGCAGGCAGGAAGCGTGTCCCCAGCCCGGCAGCAGGAATGACGGCTTTAGTTACGGATTTCCCCATTGTCATAGCTGAACCATACAAATCAGCCACCGAAGTTAGCAATTGCTACCCCGTAAACTCTGGGTTTCGCTTCTCCTGGAACGCCCGGAATCCCTCGGCGTAGTCGTCGCTCTTGCACAGCCGGGCCTGCTCGGCGTTCTCCTCCTGCCATGGCGTCCCACAGGCCCAGGCGCTGGTCGCGGATGTGCGCCACCAGCTCCTTGCTCGCCTTGAACGCACCCGTGGCCCCCGCGGCCACCCTGGCCACGATCGCCCGGGTGTTCTCCAGCAGTTCATCCGCCGGCATGGCCCGGCTGAACATCCCCTGCGCCACGGCCTCGGCGCCGGAGATCAGCTCGGCCGTGTAGATCAGGTCCAGCGTCCGGTGCATGCCCAGCCGCTCGGTGAAGTACCAGTGCCCGCCCGAATCCAGCGTGGCGCCCAGCTTGGCGAACGGCGAGCCGAACTTCGCGTTCTCCGCCACGTACACCACGTCCGTGGCCAGCAGCAGGCCCAGCCCCACGCCCAGGCAGGCGCCCTGGGCGGCGGCGAACGTCGGCGCCGGGAACGCGCTCATCTTCTTCAGCAGCGGCTGCACCAGCCCGCCCAGGTACGCCTCGGCGTCGTCGCTCTCCGGCGTCACGTCGGCGATGTCCCGGCCCGCGCAGAAGGCGCGGCCCTCTCCCCTGCAGCAGCAGCGCCCGCACCTCACCGCGCGAGGCGGCGGCAGCGGCGTCGTCGTACGCCTGTGTTAAATCCGCCAGCGCCTGCTCGTCCAGCGAGTTCAGCTTGTGCGGGGCGTCCAGCACAACCTCGGCGACGCCGTTGGCGATGGAGAGGGAAATCATGGGGCTCCTTCGAGTTGAGAGCCGGATAGGACTTAGACGTCGAAGTCGACGGTGACTTCCTTGCTGGTGGGGTGGCTCTGGCAGGTCAGCACGTAGCCCTTGTCCAGTTCATCCTGCTCCAGGGCGTAGTTCTCGTCCATGGTCACGCTGCCGGTGACCACCTTGGCGCGGCAGGTGCCGCACACTCCCCCGGCGCACGCGAACGGCACGTCCGGGCGGACCCGCAGCGCGGCGTTGAGGATGGACTCGCGGGCGTGGGTGGGGCTGGCCACCTCGCCCTGCAGGCCGTCCAGCTTGAACGTGATCTTGTACGTCTCCTTGGACTCGTCCACCAGCACGGGACGGCCGGCGTTGCCCTCCGGGCGGTCCGGCTTGCCGGAGGTGAACAGCTCGAACCGGACGTGCTCCGGCTTCACGCCGCGCTCGGCCAGGGTGTCCCGGCACAGCTGCACCAGCTCGAACGGCCCGCACAGGAACCACTCGTCCACATCGTCCGCGTGGATGGCGGTGCCCAGCAGCTGCTGGAGCTTCTCGGCGTCGATCCGGCCGGTGAGCAGCGGCGCGATCCGCTGCTCGCGGGACAGCACGTGGTGGATGGCCAGCCGCTGCGGGTACTTGTCCTTCAGGTCCGCCAGCTCCTCCAGGAACATCACGTCCATGGCGGCCTTGTTGGCGTAGATCAGGTCGAACCGGGTGTCCGGGTTGGCGGCCAGCAGCGTCCGGGCGATCGCGATCACCGGGGTGATGCCGGAGCCCGCGGCGATGGCCACGAAGCTGCCCGGCTCCCCCGCCAGCGTCCTCCGGGATGGTTCATGGAGTTCATGACGTTCTGCTCCACGGCCTTGCCGTCGCGGCCGTGCTTGGACACGAACGCGCCCATGGGGCTCATGACGTCCAGGGTGTCCCCGGCCTTCAGCTCGGCGTTGGCCCACGTGGAGAACAGCCCGCCCAGGTCCTTCTTGACGGCCACCCGGATCTCGCTGCTGCCGTCCTCGAAGCTGCGCGGCTCGGCGCAGATGGAGTAGCTGCGGCGGATCTCCTTGCGGCTCGCCGGTCTCGTCCGGCAGCGTGGTGCGCAGGGCCACGTACTGGCCGGGCAGGTAGTCGAACTGGCCGGCGAGCTCCGGCGGGACACGCGAAGGTGACCTCGATGGCGTCCTCGGTGAGCCGGCGCACCTCCGCCACGGCGAGGGTGTGGAAGGACGGACGACGGCGGCCGGTGGCCTGCGCCGTCTCGGCGGCGGTCTGGCGGACAACAGGCATGGGGGCTTCCTTACAGGACTTTGAAGTAGTCGAACGGTTCCTTGCAGTCCTGGCAGACGTACAGCGCCTTGCAGGAGGTGGAACCGAAGCGGGTGAGTTCCTTGGTGTTCAGCGACGAGCACTGCGGGCATTTCACGGCCATGGTCAGGCGGATGGGCCCGGCGTGCCGGGCGGCGTCGGACTTGCCGGTGGGCGGGGCGATGCCGTACTCCTGCAGCTTGGCCTTGCCGGCCTCGGTCATCCAGTCCGTGGTCCAGGCCGGGGCGAGCACCAGGTCCACGTGGACGCTGGGGTAGCCCTCCTTGGCGAAGGCGGCCTTCAGGTCGTCCCGGATGGCGTCCATCGCGGGGCAGCCCGAGTAGGTGGGCGTGATGGTGACCTGCACGGCGGGAACCAGCCCGCCGTCGTCGACCAGCTGGACGTCCCGCAGGATGCCCAGGTCCTCGATGGTGAGCACGGGGATCTCCGGATCGCACACCGTGGCGGCGATGTCCCAGGCCTTCTGCTCGGCGGTGGTGCGCCGTGCCGGGTCTCGAAGTCCGAGATGTACCACGGCGGTCACCAGCTTGCTCCGGGATGCTCGCGGGCCAGCACCTGCATCTCCGCGAGGATGTAGCCCAGGTGCTCCGAGTGCTTGCCGCTGGCGGCCGCCGCCCGGGGCTGCCGGAACGTCCGGCACCTCCAGCTCGGCTTCGGCGAGGACCTCGCCGGTGAGGCGGTCAAAGTCCGCCCGCAGGGTGGAAGGCGCGACGGCGGCGCCGGCCTCCGCGAGGCGGGTCGGTCAGGTCGTCGTCCGCGGAAGAGCTCGTCCACGTAGGGCCAGATGATGCTTGCAGGCCGTGGATCATCCGCTTGCGGGACTCGTCCGTGCCGCCGGCCAGGCGGAGGATCCACTGGGCGCTGTGGTCCCGGTGGTAGTCCACTTCCTTCACGGCCTTGGCGGCGATGGCGGCCAGGGTGGCGTCGGTGGACTGGGTGAGCCGGCGGTAGAGCTCGAACTGGTAGTAGCTGACCACGAACTGGCGGGCGATGGTGACCGCGAAGTCGCCGTTGGGCTGCTCGAACAGGTGCGCGGAGCGGAACTCGTGCTCGCGGCGGAAGTAGGCGAGGTCGTCCTCGGTCTTGGCGTTCCGTCCCTTCAGGCGCCGCCGGCGTAGCTGAGGAAGGAGCGGGCGTGGCCCAGCTGGTCCAGGGCGATGTTGCCCAGGGCGATGTCCTCCTCCAGCTCCGGGGCGCGGGAGATCCAGTGGCCCAGGCGCTGGGCGAGGATCAGGGCGTCGTCGCCCAGGCGCAGGGCGTACTCGGCCACGTCCTCGGTGGGCTTGGCCAGGCCGGTGCGGACCTCCAGGGCGATGTCCTCCGGGCGGAGGGCGTTGCCGGGGGTGATGCGGGTGGCGCTGGCGTTGGAGTCGCCGCTGCCGGCGCGCCACACCGGTGGAGATGTCGCCGTGGCCGTGCGTCTCGGTGCGGTGCTTCGGTGTTCGTTCGCGGTGCGGTGCTCACAGGTGCTTCACCCCTTCGCTCTTGGTGTAGTACGTGGCGTGCCGGTAGTCCTTGCCCTGCGGGGACTCGAAGAACGCGCCCTTGGAGTCCGGATCGCTGGCGGCGATGGCGTCCGCCGGGACAACCCAGATGGACACGCCCTCGTTGCGGCGGGTGTAGAGGTCACGGGCGTTGCGCAGGGCCATGGCGGCGTCCGGGGCGTGCAGGGAGCCGGCGTGGACGTGGCTCAGGCCGCGGCTGGACCGGACGAAGACCTCCCAGAGGCCCCAGGCACGGTCGTTGGTGCCTGGTGTCCCGCCGGGCTCTACGGCCGGGCTGACCTTCTGGGCGTCGCGGTTGATCTCCGTGGCGGAGCTGGCCGGGGCTTCCGGGTTGCCGTGGGGGCTCATGCTGCGTATTCCTTCGTCTCCATTGACTGTTTTGCGTGCTGTTTTGCCGCATAGGCGGCGGCTGCCTCGCGGACCCAGGCGCCGTCGTCGTGCGCTTCCCGGCGGCGCTCAAGCCGCTGGGCGTTGCAGGGGCCGCGGCCGGCGAGGACTTCCTTGAACTCGTCCCAGTCCAGCGGGCCGTGCTCCCACTTCTTGGTGTCCTCGTTGAAGCGGACCTGGTCTGTCCGGGAGGGTGAGGCCCAGGACCCGGACCTGCTCCACCATCATGCCCACGAAGCGGCTGCGGAGCTCATCGTTGCTGAAGCGCTTGATGTTCCAGGCCATGGACTGCTTGGAGTTGGGCGAATCGTCGTCCGGCGGGCCGAACATCATCAGGGCCGGGGCGTACCAGCGGTTCACGGCGTCCTGCGCCATCTGCTTCTGCGCGGGGGTGCCGTTGGCGAGTTCCAGCAGGATCTCGAAGCCCTGGCGCTGGTGGAAGGACTCTTCCTTGCAGATGCGGACCATGGCGCGGCCGTAGGGGCCGTAGGAGGCGCGGCACAGCGGGACCTGGTTGCAGATGGCGGCGCCGTCCACCAGCCAGCCGATGGCACCCATGTCCGCCCAGGTGACGGGCCGGGTAGTTGAAGATGCAGGAGTAGCGGGCCTTGCCGGCGATGAGGTCGTCCATCATCTTGTCCCGGGTCTGGCCCAGGGTCTCGGCGGCCGAGTAGAGGTAGAGCCCGTGGCCGGCCTCGTCCTGGACCTTGGCCATGAGGATGGCCTTGCGCTTCAGGCTGGGGGCGCGGGAGATCCAGTTGGCCTCCGGCTGCATGCCGATGATCTCCGAGTGGGCGTGCTGGGAGACCTGGCGCAGGAGGGTCTTGCGGTAGGCGGCGGGCATCCAGTCCTTGGGCTCGATGCGTGAGTCCTCGGCGATGACGCGGTCAAAGTTTGCCTGGCCGTCCGCGTCCCGCTGGGCTGCGGCTGCCGCATCGTTGTCCGGGGTTAGCTCAGCGGGCACTGACTGCAGATTCTGCGCTGCCATGGTTGCTCCTATGCAAAGGCCATCAAGGGATCAATTTATTTACCGACCGTTCGTTCAGGATATGCGGAAGGTTCGGAGGGCGTCAAGCACCGCGGTGGTTTTTCGGGGCCGGCTGGCTCCCACTCCCACTCCCGCCGACTCCCCCCGCGCCGCCCCTGCCCCCTGCCCCCTGCCCCCTGCCCCCTGCGACGCTCTATCACTCCCTGCAGGTTTCCCGGCGACGCTCTATCACTCCCTGCAGGTTTTCCCGCGACGCTCTATCACTACCTGCAGCTCCTTGCCTGCCGCCACCGCGGAACGCAGCGCCACCGCTCAAATGTCAGACCCTCCCACGATGATGTACTTATGGGCAGCGACGTAGTGGCGAAGGCAGTTGCGGAGATCAACGCCGCCGTTGCCATGCTGATTTCGTTGGTTCACGGCAGGCATTCCGATACGCCCGCACATGCCGACCCCCTCCGCCGTGCGGCCGATGATTGCTTGGACATTCTGGGAGCAGTCGCCGGCGCCGAAGCGCGCTTGGCAGCCCTCAAGGTCCAGGCTGTGGTGGCGTTCGCCGCCGCGACGGATCATGCCCTCCCGCCGGACGCGCCACGCCAACTGCGGGCCGCGCAGGATATGTCTGTGTCGGCAGAGATTGCGTGTGTCCTCTGCATCGGGCCTCGGGCGGCGGGTTCTTTGCTGGCCGACGCCCACCAACTGGCCACCACCTTGCCGCTGACCCTGTCCGCCCTGAGTGCCGGCACCATGTCCTGGCAGCACGCCCGGGTCATGGTGGACGAAACCGCAGGACTGGACGCCCAAGGTGCCGCGGCGTTGGAAGCGCACTTCCTGGACCCGGCGGCTCCAAACCCCGCGCGCGGCTGTCCGGCAGGGGAAATGCCGGCGTCCCGGTTCCGGCACAAGGCCCGGACTTGGCGCGAACGCCACCATGCAGAAAGCCTGGAAGTCAGGCACGCCAAATGTGCCTTGGACCGGAGGGTCGAATACACGCCGGACAGGGACGGCATGGCGTGGCTCTCCGCCTACCTGCCCGCCGCCACTGCCAGCGCGATCTGGAACCGCACCACCGCCGTCGCCCGCGGCCTGCAATTCCCGGACGAGCGCCGTACCCTCGCCCAACTCAGGGCTGACGCTTACGCCACGGCCCTGCTCACCGGGGGAAACGCCGGAATAATGGATGACATTGGCGTGGGTGGCCATGAAACTGCCGCCGCTGGCACCGCGCAGAATCCGGGGAAGGTACCCACCCCACGGGCACAGGTCGTGGTGACGGTGCCGGTCTTCGCCCTGCTTGGCACCACGGACGAACCGGCCATGCTCGACGGGTACGGACCTATCCCGGTATCCATGGCCAGGGATCTCGTCGCTAATGGAGCAGATTCCTTCCGCCGAGTGCTGGTGGACCCCCGGGACGGCGCTTCTCTGGAGATCGGCCGCACCAGCTACCGCCTGACCTCGGCAATGCGGAACTGGCTGCGCCTCCGTGACGGCAGGTGCCCCTTCCCGGGCTGCAGCAATCATTCCCTGGACAACGAGGCGGACCATCTCCTCCCCTGGCACAGGGGCGGAGGCACGGGCATAGCCAACCTGGCCCAGCCTTGCCCGAAGCATCACCGGCTCAGGCACACCACCAGTTGGAGCCCCTCCCCGGCTACGAAGAACGAACCACCCGGCTGGATTTCCCCCTCGGGCCGCCGCTACAAAAGCGAACACCCGGACTGGGAACCACCCCAATGGCCCGCCTTTGCGCCGGCCGGCAGCCCGGCGGTGGAAGGGGGCTCGCCGATGGAGGTGGACCTGGAGCAATTGCTGCGGACCGCTACGTGAGGGTGGGGGACGTTAAGTCTTGGCTTGCGGGATGTCTACTTTGCCGAGCCCGGCGCCACCGGTTTGGAGTCGGCGGCCCCCGTTGCCGCCGCGGACTGACTCGCCGCACCGGCGGGCGTTGAGGTTCCCGCAGTGGAGGACGTCGGCGTCGGGATCCCGGTTGATGCGGACTGCGAGGGGGTAGGGGACACGGAGCTCTGCGTGGGCGTCGGCGAGACGGTTGTCGACGACGGCGTTGGGCTGGGGCTGGCTGACGACGCCGTCGGAGTGGGTGATGGCGTCGGTGAAAACGTCTTCTTCGGCGGCGTTCCAGCGCCAAGGCTCTGGCCCAGTCCGACCGAAATGCGTTTTGTGGCCGGATCAGGCTCATTCAGCTTCGTGACCGCAACGTCCAAGGTGGCGTCCCGCGGACCGTCAGCCAACCACTCACCTTTCACTACGCAGGACTGTCCCGGCTTGAGGACCCCGCTGCACGTGTTGGTCACGATCCGGAAGGTGGACTTGTTGAGGCCAACATCGGGAACACTGATGTCGGACCCGGAATCATTCACCACCTCAAAGGACTCGATGGCGCCCACGGTCACTATCTCGTCGGCCTTCCCTGGTTCGACGATCCAACTGTTCTCACCCACCCGTACCCGGTTGTCCACGGCCACAAGGGATCCGTCACCGCCCGGCGTGCTGCCCGGTTGCGGGGACGTGCCAGTGCAGGCACCTACGGCAAAGACTGCGGTAATCGGGATGATCCAATAGGTCACCCGGGTTGTCCGCCGGCGGAGGGGACCGTGTTTCATTTTGCCTGACCTTCTCCCTGCCTAACCTGCGCCCGGTTCGAATTCGATCCGGTAGTCCGGGCTTTCTTCCAGGATGATCGCTGCGCCCCTGCTGCGCGACCAGTCGGCCGGTAGCAGGAAGTATTTGTGGGAACTGAGCGTGATGAACTTGAGCCCGGAGTATTTGAAGCCGTACTTCGAACCCGGGGTGGTTATGGGCTCCTCCGTCACGGCGCCTCCTTGAGCCGAGCCACCCAATGCCAGGGAGTGGACGCTGTAGACGGTCGCCGACGGCCGGTTGGCCAGATCCTGCGCGAATTCCCGCGACCTGCCCGTGCCAAGGGCTCCGGCATAGGAGGAGCACGCCCAGAACAGCGCCACCACCACCAGCAGCACCACCGACACGTAGCCCAGCTTTTCCCACATGGGCAGCGGCCTGAGCTTCTGATCGTCCAACGCCGTCCGGCGAAGCACCCAGAATGCGTAGGCGCTGATGGCCGTCCCACTGCCCAGCGCGGCCGGTTCAAACAGGAAGGGCGTCCTGAAAGGAAGCTCCACGAAGATGCTCCAGACACCCAGCGCGGTGACGGCCAGGCCAGCCAAAAGCACGACGGCGGCCGCGATCTGGATGTATCTGTAGCCTTCAGACCGGCGGATGAGGGCAGCGGTCAGGGCGTGGATTCCCACGCAAAGAACCGTGATGAGCAGGATCATGATCGCGGGGACAATCAAGGCATCTGCGCTGCGCAGCAGGTAATCCACGGTGGAGTAGCCCATGATGCTCTGGTCGATGCCGAAGTAGGCCGTCCGGGTGGCGGTCATGGTCCATCCGAACCAGAACGCCAGCGCCGTGGCAACAGTGCTCAAGGGAGCGATGATGGCGAACCACTGCAGGACCGAATGGCTGAGGTCCGCTCCGGTGGTGGTGGCACCCTTGCCGGCCCGGGAGCCGGAGCGGGAACGGTTGAGCCAGTGCTGGACGTTGACCCGGGCCTGGACGCTGAGCCGGACGGCCCGGACGCAGGACTGCGGAACCCGCGGCTGGCCCTCGGGGTCCGTGTGCTGCCTGGGATTTTGCCCGAACCCACCGGCCCTCTCCTTGGTCCACCGATCATGGCAGCCCCACAGCCGCGAGGCGCGCCGAAAGGCCCTAGGCTATTTGCTCACACCACCCGTTACTGCGGCGTTACCCGCCGGGCGCAACGCCGTCGTCGGTGGTTAGCACGGCGGAGGACATCGCGACCAACCAGCCGGCGGCCCAGCCGGGGTCATCCAGGGCGGCGGCTGAGATCCCGCACAATCTGCGGTGCCGCCCGCAGGAACCTGCCCCATCTGGCGCGATGCTGCCGGAGCCGTCCTCGGAACGACATGTCCGCATGGATGTTCCTGCTGAGGAAGACCTCAGGCCTGGGGAAGACCGCACGGAGCAGCATCAGCGGTTTGTCCTGCAGCGGGGCCTGCGCGATGGCGAGGAGCCGTGCGCTCCCCGGCTCCTGGGCCAGCATCCGGTAGCGCCACTCCGCGGATGCATCCGGCCACTCCACCGCCCGATCCTGGGGAAGGAGGCCCGCCAGGAAGGGACGCATCGCAGCCAGGGAGCCAGTGTCCGTGGACAGTTCAAGGAGCTGCGTCGGCATGCAGGTGCCGCTCCGTGAGGTCCGCCAGGAACTCGAGTTCCTGCCTGCACGCGGGCACCCGCGGCGAGCGCAGGGCGTGCAAGGCAAGGATGAGTATGCCCAACGCCTTGGTGGGGACACGCACGTCCTGACCCGCAATCTCAAGGACCTCGGTGTTCCCCCACATCACTTCAAAGGCCTCAGCAGGGTCCGTATCCATGCCAGGAAACCGGAAGTGGACGTCGATGCAGCAGGGCCATTCCGGATGGTCGATGGTCACGGAATGCTTGTGAAAAGGCGAGGTGTCCGGATCCACCGGGCGGTCCCGCCAACCCCGCTCGCGAAGGCCCTGGAGCATCGAGTCCAGGTCCTGCGGAGCCACGAAAACATCGACGTCGCCCGACACCTTGGGCAGCCGCAGGCCCTGGATCACGCTGGCCGGGCCCTTGATGAAGAAAGCCCGGATACCCAGGCCCTCCGCCACCCGCGACACCAGGGCATGGCCCAGTAAAACGGCTTCGGGAACACTCAGCTGCGCTGCACCGGCTGGGGCGTCCACGCTGGACCTAGCCCCGCGCCCGGCGGCCGGCGAACTCGGGTTCCTGGCCGGATGCCTCAGCACCGTCCGGTCCGCGCACGCGTGCCGAAGCAGCGGGTGCCAGCGGCTCCGGCGGCCAGCACTGGCGCTGCCGCGGACGTGTAGGTTCCGTAGTAGGAGTACGCGTCCGTTCCGCGGGTCGGCACGTAGTTGAGGACGGCGCCCAGGATCCGGCCCTTGACCTTGTCCAGGTTCCCAAAGGACTGGGCCAGCTGCTCCTGGGTGGTCTTGCCGGTCCGGATCACCACAATGGCTCCGTCCGCCACGCGGGAGAGGACCGCGGCATCCGTCACCGGAAGCAGCGGCGGGGCGTCGATCAGGACAATCGCGTTCTCCGCCAGGGTGTCCAGCATGCTGCTTCATGGCCCGGGACCCCAGCAGCTCACTCGGGTTCGGCGGAATGCGGCCGGAACCGAGGACCGAAAGGTTCGGCAGGGCACCCCAGGGCTGGAGGACGTCCGCCAGCTCGGCGGTGCCGGTGAGCACATCGGTGACCCCGACTCCCGGGACCAGGTTGAAGACGTCCACCAGCGTGGGGCGGCGGAGATCGCCGTCGACCACCACCACGTTCTCGCCGGCGGCCGCCATGGTGACCGCCAGGTTGGCCGTGACCGTGGATTTACCTTCTGCCTGCACGGAGCTGGTGACCACGATGATCCGCGGCGGCTGGTCCACATCGAGGAAGCTGAGGTTGGTGCGCAGTTCCCGGAGCGCCTCGGCCATGGCGCCGCCGGCGTCGTGGACGTCCGCTGCCGGCGCCGGCATCCAGGATGGTGCTTTTGCCATCCAGGCGGTGGTCCACGGGGAGCGTGCCGACCACGGGCACCTCGAAAAGCCGCTCGATCTCGGCTGCGGTGCGGATACGCCGGTCCAGGTGCCGGCGGACCAGCGCATACGCCACGCCGAGGGCCAGGCCCACCAGCGCCCCGAGCGCAAGGGTGAGCTTGACGTTCGGTGACACCGGGCTGGTGGGCAGGACAGCCTTGCCCAACGGAAGCACGCGAACGGCCGACGCCGGGACGGCGGCTGGAGTGCCGGCGTCGGCCGTTGCTCCGGTACCCGGCTCAGCGGCAGTCTCCGCGGGCGGCGCCGTCTCGATCGCTTCCACCTGGTCGGCGAGCCCGTTGACCCAGGCGTCTGCGACGCGCTGCGCGGTGGCCGGGTCAGTCGATTGGGCGGTCACCCGGATCTCGGCGGTATCGAGCGGGACCTTCACGCTGATGGTGCCGAGGAGGGCGTCCGCACGTGGTGTTCAGCCCCAGGGAGGCGATGACCCGGTCCGCAACGAGGCGCGACTTTGCCACGGACTCGTAGTTCTTGACCTTCGCCTTGGCCAGGCTGTCGCCGGCAAGCGACAGGCTCACATTGTCCGAGCCCGGCGTCACCACGATGCCGCTGGAATCGGAGGAGTAGACCTTGGGCTGGATGACAGTCCAGCCGAACGCGGTCAACGTGGCCAGCAGGGTGAAGGCGACGATTGCTTTCCAGTACACCCGGATGATCCGGAGGTAGTCCGCCAGGTCCAGCCCGGCGGGCACGCTCCCGGGGGTGGCTGTGGTGATGCTCATGGTGGTTCCTTCCACACATTCAGGTTCGTGGTGTTCCGGTCTTCGCGGCCGGGTTCTTGCACGGGAGGTTTCCCACGCGGTTGGCGCTATTCGCCGCCCTGTTCCAGGACTGAGTTGGCGATGAGCTGCTGCACTGCCGTTTCGACGGCGTCGCGGTAGCCTTCCGGCATGCCGTGCACCCTGGCGACTTCTTCAGCGAGCTGGTCGAGGCTCACTGCGTTGGCGGTTGCTGCCCAGATGGCAGGTCCGATCCCGCCCAGCCTGACAATCTCGTCATCCAGCACCATGCAGCAGGTCCCCGCCGATGGCCACGGCATCCCTCGATGGTGCCCGCCGGATGTACTTGAAAGGGAGGTTCCCGGCCTGGATGCCCGCGTCCGGATTGTCCCCGGACGGTGCGTCCGGCTCCACCGGGCATACTGCGGCTGCCCACTCGGGCTTCGCCGTGGGCTGCTGCTGTGAAGAGCGGTTCCAGGACCGCCGGCAGGTCCTGGGCCTCCGAATAGGTCAGCCGCCACACTCCCCCGACGCCGTCAATCAGGCGGCAGAGGGATTGCAGCGGCTCCCCGAACTCACCCTGCGAGGACGAGTCCGGGATCAGGGCCAGCACGGCGTCGGCCAGGGGAACTTTGCCCAGCGTTGCCGGGACAGGATGACTGGCCTCAACCCGGTCCAGCAGCACGATGGACTGGATGTAGGGCTTCGTGGGGGCCGGCATGAGGCCGAGCTGGTCCGGCCCCACCTGGCGCTTGTGTTGTGCCCGTGGCCCCTGCTTCACGGACAGCGGCTTGGGATAGGGAATCACTGAGCCGTCAGGCCGGATGGCGACGGTCTCGTCCGTGACATAGCCATACTTTCTGGCCAGCACCGAGGCCGCGGTGGTCTTCCCCGTGCCGGACTTCGCCACCAGCGCCACCACGGCCCCCGTGGCGGGGTCGGCCACACCGCAGGCGTGCAGCATCGTGAGCTCCCCCGCGTTCGCCAGGATGGCGGCGAGAGTCAGCCGGGAGGTGAGGCTCTCAGCCAGCTCCCCAAAGGAGGCAGCCTGCAGGGCGAACGAGCCGCCGTCGTGCGTCACCGGCTGAAAGGTGACGGAGGCAGTGAACGGCTGCGCCTCCGTGGGTTCAGCCGGCAGCGGCGGAAGCAGACTGCTCCCCCTTGCCTGCACAGCGCGACCACGCGGCGAGCATGGTCCCGCGCTGCTCCGCCGTCACCCCGCGGCCCCAGCGGACCGCGAACTGCGTGCCCAGGACGTCTACGCACAGCAGGTCATTGGCTGGCGCCAGCTCAGTGTGCTGTGGCTCCCAGGCTGTCTGTGTGTTCCCCATGGCGTCCCCCCGGACCTGCAGCGGTAACTGCTAACTGTTGTGTGCTGCCTCGATCAGGCGCTTGGCTTCCAGGCTGGCCAGGAAGTGTTCGACGTCGGCCTGCATCTGGCCGCTGTAGTCCTCGAAGTCGCCCTCCAGTTCGGCCACGATGGCCTGCTCGCTCCGTTCGCCGTCGATCAGGTCCCAGATGGTGGCGGCAGGGCCTTCCAGGACCACCGGCTGGGTTGCGTCCAGGTGCAGCAGCGCGACGCGGCAGGTGGATTGGGTGCGGACTTCGGCGACGAGGCCGCCGCGTTTCCAGACCATCAGAACGTGATCGTTGGGTTGGTCGGTGGTGGGAGACAGGGAAAGTGACCCGCCGCCGCTTGCGGTCAGAATGACGCTCGTGGCCATCGTGAACGCATAAGTGACGTTGCTGGGCTTCGGATTGATGGTTTCGTAGTGGAACACTAACGGCAAGATCGGCAGTTCCACCGGCCACGATCGGCTGGGAATAGGTGAAGGATGCTGTTGATCCGTGCGCAGTGAACTTACTCGCAGACGCGACAGCGGCCGGCAGATAGCGACTCGACGCCGATGCCCACGGCCACGGTACCCACAGGCGTCAGGTGATGGTCACACTGATTGTCGCCCGTGAAGGTGGACGCTGCCGGTGTTCTTAAGGCTCGAATTTTGCTGGGCCCGTTCCGGAATTTGGTTCCACCGCCTCCAACCTTTTGGTACTGCGGCGCCGTACCGGCAACGCCAGGCAGCGGTTGCGCTGCATCGGCCCCGGTGAGGCCGACGCGGGCGGGACGGCGACGGCCGTCACGATAACCGGTACTGACCAGGCCACGCCCTTGACTACCCTGCGGCGGCTGAACTCGCCCTTCGTGCCGCGTGTGACCTTTTCGTTCAGAACCTCAGACAATTGCGCCCCCATAGTGTTGTCAGCCGGAGCCGGCTCCAGTTCGACCGGCAACGTGCTTTGGCCGCTTTCCGGCTCCGTTCAGTCTTGCCAACGCGGCCAAAGGTTTCTGCAACCGATGTGAAAGATTTGGTCAATATCACCTCAGCACAGCCAACCGATACGATGCATGCCTCGGCACTTTCGCCGCCGACTGATACCCGGAAGGCATCATGTTTACCTTTGACCAGCTCGCAGGGTTCATCGCCGTCGCGGAAGAACTGCACTTCGGCCGGGCCGCTGAACGGCTCAACATCACCCAGCCGCCGCTGAGCCGGCAGATACAGAAACTGGAAAAGAGCATCGGCACCGAGCTGCTGGAACGCGACAACCGCCGGGTCCTGCTGACGCCGGCAGGCACGGCATTCCTGGACGAGGCGAGGAGGCTGATGGCCCTGGCCGACCGCGCCCCGGTGACCGCCCGCAGGATCGCCACCGGACGATCAGGCATACTGCGCGTCGGGTTCACGGCGGCAAGCAGCTTCAGCATCCTGGGAACATTCCTCGAAAAGACAACGGCGATTCTTCCGGAGGTGGACGTAGACCTGCAGGAACTCGTCACCGGCGAACAGCTCCAGGGGCTGCTGATCGGCGAGCTTGACCTCGGCCTCGCCAGGCCGCCGGTGGACCGCGACGTCTTCGACTCCCGCCTGCTCTACAAGGAATCGATGATGCTGGCCGTGCCTGCCGGCCACCGGCTCGCTACCCTTCGCCGCCCCGTGGAGGACCGTGACTTCAGCAACGAACCGCTGATCATGCACTCGCCCACCAAGGCCACCTACTTCTACGACCTCGTGGTGCGCACGCACAACATCCGGCATGAGAATGTCGTCCACACCGTCAGCCAGATCCTGGCCATGGTCTCCCTGGTGGCAGCCAACCGGGGCGTGGCCTTCGTCCCGGAATCGGCGTCGCTGCTGGCCATGAACGGCGTGACGTACCTGCCGCTGGCCGGCGAGAGCCGTCACCGGGTTGAACTCCACGCCATCTGGAACCGCAAGAGCAGCAACCCCGCCCTGCTCCGGCTGCTTCAGGACCCTGCGTTCACGGCGGAGTAGCCACACGCCCCCAGCTCCCACGCACCCGCGCCCCCACGCGCACCTGCCACCACCACCATGCCGTGAAGGTATCAATACATGCAGAAAGAACCTTGGACAGGCATCACGGACGCTCCCTACGCTGGACACTAAACAACGCCCAGCCGCTCGCGGCGCAACCCGGAGGTCAACAACGTGGCACGCTACTCCCCGCAGGAACTCGCCAACACGCTCAAGGAAGGCCTGCTGTCCTTCCCCGTCACATCCTTTGACAACAACCTGCAGTTCGATGAGGAAAACTACCGCAAGCACCTCGCCTGGCAGGCCAGCTTCCCGGTGGCCGGCCTGTTTGCCGCCGGCGGCACCGGCGAAGGCTTTTCGCTCACCCCCGCCGAATCCGCGCACGTGGTCCGCACCGCCGTCGACGAAGTGGGCAGCACCGTTCCAGTGCTCGCCTCCGCCGGCGGATCCACGGCCCAGGCCATCGAGAACGCCAGGGCAGCCGAGGCCGCCGGCGCCGAGGGCATCCTGCTCCTCCCGCCGTACCTGACCGAGGCGGACCAGGCCGGGCTGACCGAACACGTCAGCGCCATCTGCCGCGCCACGTCCCTGGGCGTGATCATCTACAACCGCGCCAACGCCATCTACAAGGACACCACGGTGGCCACCCTCGCGGACCGCCACGAAAACCTGATCGGCTTCAAGGACGGCGTGGGCGACCTCGAGCACGACGCCCGCGTCTACGCCAAGCTCGGGGACCGGCTCTTCTACCTCGGCGGCCTGCCCACGGCCGAAACCTTCGCGCTGCCGCTGCTGCAGCTGGGCATGAGCACGTACTCGTCCGCCATGTACAACTTCGTGCCGCAGTTTGCCCTGGACTTCTACCAGGACGTGCGCAACAACGACCGCGTGGCCGTCAACCGGAAACTCAACGACTTCGTCATCCCCTATCTGGACATCCGCGACCGCGTGAAGGGATATTCGGTCTCCATCGTCAAGGGCGGGCTCGACGCGGTGGGCCGTTCCGCCGGCCCCGTCCGCCCGCCGCTGCAGAACCTGGCTCCGCAGGACCTTGCGGACCTCTCCGCACTCATCGCCACCGTTTCCTGAACCGCACGCAGAGGAGCCACACCGTGACACTCACCGGACATTCCCTGATCGCCGGCCGGCCCGCCGTCGGCGAAGGCAAAACCACCTTCGGCCTCAACCCCGCCACGAACGAGGCGCTCGACCCCCCTTACACACTGATCACCGAGGAACAGCTGACGACGGCGACCTCCGCCGCCGCCGAAGCCTACCCGTCCTTCAGCACGCTGGAGCCCGGCACGCATGCCGCGTTCCTGGAGGCCATTGCGGACAACATCGAAGCCATCGGCGAGGAGCTGATCATCCGCGCCGGCCAGGAAACCGGGCTGCCCGCCGCCCGGCTGCAGGGTGAACGCGCCCGCACCACCGGGCAGCTGCGCCTGTTCGCCGGCGTTGTCCGCCAAGGCGACTTCCGCGGCGTCCGGATCGATCCGGCCCTCCCGGACCGGGCCCCGCTCCCCCGCCCCGACATCCGCCAGCGCCAGATTCCGCTCGGCCCGGTGGCGGTCTTCGGCGCCAGCAACTTCCCGCTGGCGTTCTCGACGGCGGGCGGAGACACCGCGTCCGCCCTCGCCGCCGGGTGCCCCGTGGTCTTCAAGGCCCATAACGCCCACCCTGGCACCAGTGAGCTGGTGGGCCAGGCCATCGTCAAGGCCGTCGCCGACTTCGGCCTGCACCCCGGCGTCTTCTCCCTGGTCTTCGGCCCCGGCGCCAGCATCGGCCAGGCGCTTGTGGCGGACCCCGCCATCAAGGCCGTGGGCTTCACCGGCTCCCAGTCCGCAGGGATCTCGCTGATGCGCACCGCCGCGGCCCGCCGCGAACCGATCCCGGTGTATGCGGAGATGTCCTCGCTCAACCCGGTCATTGTCTTCCCGGGCGCCCTGGACGGCTCCGCCGAGCACCTTGACGCGCTGGCACAGCAATACGTCACCGCAGTCACCGGAAGCTCCGGCCAGCTGTGCACCTCCCCCGGCCTGCTGTTCGCCCCCGCCGGCGAGGCAGGCGACAAACTCGCTGCCGCCGTCGGCCGCGCGGTCTCCGCCTGCACCGGCCAGACAATGCTGACCGAAGGCATTGCCGCATCCTGGCACACCGGAACCGAGGCACTCGGGGCGGCTGCCGGCGTCGACGTGGTGGGGCAGGGCACTGCCGGGCCCACCGAGAACGCCCCGGGACCGGCCATCTTCGGAACGGACATCGCCGAGTTCATTGCCAACCCCGTGCTGCACGCCGAGATTTTCGGCGCCGCCAGCCTGGTCATCCGGTACGCCACGGTGGACGAGCTGGTGGAAGCCGTCACCAGGCTCGAAGGCCAGCTCACCGCGTCGCTGCAGCTCACCGAAGCGGACTACCCGACGGCGGCCCGGCTGCTCCCGGCACTGGAACAGAAGGTGGGGCGCATCATCGTCAACGGCTGGCCCACCGGCGTCGAGGTGGGCCATGCCATGGTCCACGGCGGCCCGTTCCCGGCCACGTCCGATTCCCGCACCACCTCAGTGGGCACGCTGGCCATCAACCGCTTCCTCCGCCCGGTGGCCTACCAGAACCTGCCCCAGGGGCTGCTGCCCGCCCCGCTCCAGGACGCCAATCCGTGGCAGCTGAACCGGCGGATTGACGGCACCGTTGAAGCCGCAGCCGTACAGGAGACGGTCAGCGCCTGAGCGGCCACCCCTGACCCCTGCGGGCTGTCCGGGATCCGGCCACGCGGCTAGCGGATCCCGGCCACCCGCAGGGTCCTTGCCAGCTCTGCGGCGGCCGACTCCAGGGTTGCCACAGTGTTGGCCAGGACTTCCTCGGTGGCCAGTTCGGTGGGGATGGAGCAGCTGATGGCATCCGTGCCCGGAATCCGGTAGGGAACCACCACGCTGACGCAGCACAGCCCCACCGTGTTCTGCTCCCGTTCCTCGGAGTGTCCCGTCCTGCGGAAGCGTGCCAGTTCAGCCTGGAGCGCAGCGAAGTCTGTCACCGTATTCGGCGTCAGCTGCGGATACGGTCCGTCGCCGATCCGCTGGCGGACCTCCGCGTCGGTGTATTCGGCGAGAATCGCCTTGCCCAGAGCCGTCACCTGGGCGGGGAGCTTGCGGCCCACGCGGGATGAGAGCCGGCGGCGGTCAACGGCCTGGCGGGTGGCCAGGTAGATGACATCCGAACGGTCCAGGCGGGCATAGTGGGTGGTGAAGGTTGTGGCGTTGCGGACCTTCTCCAGGACCGCCGAGACGTGTTCCATGACCGGGTCACGGTCCAGGTAGGCCGTGCCGCAGAGCAGCGCGTGGGTGCCGATCCGGTAGCCGCCGTCAGGGGTCTGCTCAATCCAGTTGAGCTCCAGCAGCGTGAGCAGCAGCCAGTGCAGGCTGGACCGCGGGTATCCGGTCAGCTTGAAAATCTCCGCCGTGGTGAGCGGCTTGGGGGCGGCGGCCAGCAGCTCCAGGATGGCGATGGTCCGTTCCGCCGATTTGACCAGCTTGACGTCCCCCGACGTGCCGTCACCGGCACCCGACTGCTCATCCAACGGTGTCATCGCTGCTCCCCCTTGTGCCGCATCCCGGACCTGCGGCAGTTCACTTGGCTGCCAGCTCCGGGTAGTTGTCCATCCCTACCCTATGGCCGTCGCTCGCCCAGAAGCCGCCCAGCAGGCCGGCCCATGTGTCCTTGGCCGCCGTATCCACATCCGCGGCATAGGCCTCTGCGTCATCCACGGGCTCGAATCCGATGTGGCGGCCCGCCTCCAGGCTGGCCCAGCCGCGGGTATTGGCCGAGACCGCCCACACCACGTGGTGGCCGGGAGCCCCCAGATCGTTCATGGTGGCCTCCACCAAACGGTAGGAGTCGGCCGGGGAGAGCCAGGAACCCAGGGTCCGCAGGTTCCCGGGCCGTTCGCCGCCGGTGCCGATCCGGGCGCTCACCACTTTCATGCCGTATTTGTCCGCGTAGAGGCTGCCCAGCGCCTCCACCGCGGCCTTGCTGACGCCATAGTAGGTGTCCGGCCGCGGAATCAGCACCGCGTCCTGCGCCGCCGCTTCCGTCGGGTGGAAGCCCACGGCATGCGTTGAGCTGGCCAGGAGGACGCGTCCGACGCCGTTGACGCGCGCCGCTTCGAGGGTCACCTGGGTGCCGGTGATGTTGGTGGCCACCAACTCGGCCCAGGTCTTTTCGCGGTGCAGGCCGCCGAGGTGCACGACGGCGGTTGCTCCCTCGAGTGCGCGCGTCATGAACTCGGGATCGGCCACTGATCCGACGTGGACGGATTCGTTGGGACGCGGGTCGGCGGCTTCCGCCAGGTCCAGCAACCGCACCGTGTGACCGGCCTCGGCGAGGTACGGCCGCAGCAGCGTGGCCATCATGCCGGCCCCGCCGGTCAGGGCGATGGTCTGGGGGTTCGGTACTGCAGACAAAATTCCTCCGACGGTTGACAGCCTGTGACCATGATCATACTCTCATGAAGTACGTTTCACAGGATAACAGCAATTTACATATGTAAAAAGGAGAATCAGAGTGGATTCGAAGATTTTGTCCCGTTCCCGCATTGCCCTGGCATTCACCGTCGCTTCCGCCGCCGTCCTCACAGGCTGCAGCGGCGGGTCCTCCACACCGGCAGCAACCGATGACGGCCAGCCCATCGAAGTCTGGGCACGCGCCGGCACCGACGCCGCCACCACCTACGCCGCCCTGTTCAAGGAATTCACCGCGAAGACCGGTGTACAGGTCAACTTCCAGGGTGTCCCCGACCTGGACCAGCAGCTCCAGACCCGCGCCGCCTCCAAGGACCTGCCGGACATCGTGATCAACGATTCTGCCGCACTGGGCAACTACACCGCGCAGGGCTACCTGCAGAAGCTGGACAAATCCACGGTGGCAGGCAACGACAAGATTGCCGACTCCCTCTGGGACGAGGCCAAGGGCCTCGACGGCGCCACCTACGGCGTTCCGTTCTCCCGCCAGACCATGGTGACCATGATCCGCAAGGATTGGCGCGAGAAGCTGGGACTCCCGGTTCCCAAGACCCAGGAAGACCTGGCCGCCCTGGCCACCGCCTTCGCCACCCAGGACCCGGACGGCAACGGCCAGGCAGACACCTACGGCATGACCGTTCCCGGTTCCACCGAGCGCGGCTACCTGGGCTGGTGGGCCTCCTCCTACATCTGGCAGGACGGCGGCTCCTACCTCAAGGACGAAGGCGACGGAAAATACGCCGCCACGGCCTCGAGCGCCGAAACCGAGAAGGGCGTCACCTGGATCAAGCAGCAGTTCTGCACCCCGGGCAACACCCAGCCCGGCGCGCTCACGGCCGCCACCAGTGTTGCCTCCCCGTTCTTCCAGACCGGCAAGACCGGCATCATCCTCACCGGTCCGTACAACTTCTCCTCCTTTGACAACACCCCCGGCAAGGACACCTACGAGGTCATCGAGGCGCCCAAGGGCTCCGTGGACAACACAGTCCTGGCCGAAGGCGAGAACATCTACGTCACCGCCAGCAACGGAAAGCCGGACCAGACCAAGCAGGTCATCGACTACCTGGTCTCCCCCGACGGCCAGAAGGCAGGCATGACAGCCGGCAAGCAGCCCATTGTCCGCGTACCGGTCAACGCCGACGTCGACGCCGCCACCGTCTACAACGATCCCCGCTGGGGCGTGGTCCAGGACGCCCTGAAGAACTCCTCCAAAGCGTTCCCCTCCGCGATCAACTTCGTGCCCGTCAAGCAGGCCGCCGCTGAGGCACTGAACAAGATCGTCTCCGACTGCGGGGCGGACAACGTCGCTTCCGGCCTCAAAGCCCTTGATACGGCCATCAACGACGAGCTGACGAGCCAGAACGCCAAGTCATGACCGTCACGCCAACAAAACCAGCGGACCCGCTGGCCGCGGCCAAGGGCGCCAAGGCGGCGCCCTCACGCAGGAAGCGGATCAACGGGAAACAGGTCCTGGCCATCTGGCTGTTCCTGGTGCCGGCAGCCGTGTTGGGCCTGTACTTCAAGTTCATCCCCATGATCGAGGGAATCCGGCTCAGCCTCTTCAAGGTCCAGCCGTTCCTGGGCGACGTCTTCGTCGGCTTCGACAACTACATCAACGTCCTCACGGACGCCCGCTTCATGGACGCCCTGGGCCACACCGTGATCCTGGGCGTGACCCAGACCCTCGGCGCCCTGCTGGTGGGATTCGTCCTGGCCCTGCTGCTTGAGGGCCAGGCCAGGTCGCTGTGGGTCCTGCGGACCGCCATCTTCCTGCCGGTGGTGACGGCGCTCGCCGTCGTCGGCGAGATCTGGCGGATCCTCTACTTCCCCACCGCCGACGGGCCGCTGAACACCATCCTCGGCTGGGTGGGGCTTGAACCGCTGCAGTTCCTGAACGGAACGGACACCGCACTCTGGTCCATCGCCGTCGTCGGCATCTGGAGCGGTGCGCCCTACAACATGGTGATCATCCTGGCCGGCCTGACCGGCGTGGACCGGAGCCTCTATGAATCCGCGGGCGTGGACGGCGCCACCGTCTGGCAGCGGCTGCGCTACATCACCCTGCCGGCACTGCGGCCCTCGATCGTGATTGTGCTGACGCTGGCCGCCATCCGCAGCCTGCGCAGCTTCACCGAGGTGTACGTGCTCACCGGCGGCGGCCCCGCCGGATCAACCGAAGTCTGGATGACCCGCATGTACTCGCTGGGCTTCCAGCGCAATGACATCGGCGTGGCATCGGCTGCGGCCGTCCTCCTGCTGGTGGTCACGCTCCTGCTGACCGTCGGCACCCAGCTCCTGGCCCGAAGGAAGGCAGAACGATGAGCCTGACAACCACCCGCCCGTCCGCCAGGAAATCCAAGCCCTCGGCCTCGTCGCGTTTCGATTCCGCGCTGGGCTGGTCCCCCCGCTTCGGCACGAACATGGCCCTGCGGATCATCCTCTGCATCCTGGTGTTCTGCATCTTTGCACTGCCGTTCATGGCCATCATTTCCGGGGCCTTTGACCGGAACTCCAGCGCTACCGACATCTCGCTGCTGCCGAAATCGTTCACCCTGCAGAACTTCGAGGCCGCCCAGCAGCAGGGCCTCTGGGGCTACCTGCTGAACTCGCTGGTGGTTGCCGGCGGCGGGCTCCTGCTGCAGATGACCGTGTCCGTGTTCGCGGCCTACAGCCTCAGCCGGAAGAAGTTCCGCGGCCAGGCCTTCGCCATGCTGCTGGTCCTGATGACCATGATGCTGCCGGAGGAAGTGATCGCCATCCCGCTGTCGCTGGTACTGGGCGATCTGCCGCTGCTCGGAATCAGCCTGCGCGGAAGCGTCCTGGCGGTCATCCTGCCCGTGGGCATCTGGGGATTCTCCATCTTCATCATGAGCGAATTCATGAAGGAAATTCCGGCAGAAATCGAGGAAGCCGCACGGCTCGACGGCGTGGGCGAGTTCCGGATGCTGTTCACCATCATCCTGCCGCTCTGCAAGCCCGCCCTGGGCGTGATCGGGATCTTCGGCTTCATGATGGTCTGGGACCAGTACCTGCTCCCCCTCATCGCCGCCAACGACCCCAGCGACTACACGCTGACCGTTGCCCTCTCCGTGCTCCGCAACGACACCACCGTTGGACCGGGCGTCCTGCTGGCCGGCGCCGTCATGGCCATGATCCCCAGCCTGCTGGTGTACCTGTTCCTCCAGCGCTCCATGATCCGCGGCATCACGTCGGGCGCCACCAAAGGCTAGGGCAGGCCCAGCCCATCCCGCCTCTCCCACGAAAGAAGTTCCATGAATACCAGCACCATCCTCGCTGCCGCCACCACACCCACGGCCGCGGACCTCAAGATCACCGACATCACCATCACCCCCATCGCCTTTTCCGACCCGCCGCTGCTGAACGCCGTCGGAGTCCACGAACCGCTGGTCCACCGCGTGGTCATCGAAGTCCGGACGGCCAACGGCCTGCTGGGCCTGGGCGAATGCGCCGGCGGCCGGAGCCGGCTGGACAACCTGGCCGTGGGCGCAGCCGCCATCAAGGGCCTGAGCGTCTTTGAGACCTCCCTGATGGAACAGCTCATCAACAAAGCCCTGGACCCGGCACTGTCCTCCTTCGAAAAGGCTGCCGTCTTCTCAGCCTTCGAAGTGGCCGCACTGGACATCCAGGGCCACGCCACCGGCCGCACCGTCAGCGAACTCCTCGGCGGCACCGTCCGGGACGAGGTTCCCTTCAGCGCCTACCTTTTCTACAAGTGGGCCGAGCACCCCGCCCTCGACGGTAAGCCGGCCATCACCGACGAATGGGGCGAGGCTCTGGACCCTGCGGGCATCGTCCGGCAGGCGCAGAAGATGATTGCCGAATACGGGTTCAAGTCCATCAAGCTCAAGGGCGGGGTGTTCCCGCCGGCCCAGGAAATCGAGGCCATCAAGGCGCTCCGCGAAGCCTTCCCGGACCTGCCGCTCCGGCTGGATCCCAACACCGCCTGGACCGTGGAGACCTCACAGTGGGTGGCCCGGGAAACGGACGGCCTGCTCGAATACCTCGAAGACCCCACCCCGGGCCTCGAAGGAATGGGCCAGGTGGCCGCCACCGCCGCCATGCCGCTGGCCACCAACATGTGCGTCGTAGCGTTCGACCACATCAAGCGCAGCGTGGAACTGGGCTCTGTCCAGGTCATCCTCGGCGACCACCACTACTGGGGCGGGCTGCGCCATACCCGCGAACTGGGCACCATCTGCCAGACCTTCGGCCTGGGACTGTCCATGCACTCCAACTCGCACCTGGGCATCAGCCTGGCGGCCATGGTCCACGTGGCAGCAGCCACCCCCGCCCTGACCTACGCGTGCGACACCCACTATCCGTGGAACGGGCACAACGACGTCATCAAGCCCGGCACCCTGCGCTTCGTGGACGGCAGCGTCCGGGTCCCCTCCGGTACCGGCCTGGGCGTGGAGCTTGACCGGGAGAAACTGGCCGAACTCCACCAGCAGTACCTGGACGCGAAGATGACGGCCAGGGATGACACCGGCTACATGCAGCGGTTCGTCCCCGAGTACACGGCGGACCTTCCCCGATGGTGAGCCGGCCAACGCCCCTGGTCACGGGATACCTCTATCCGTGGGACGTCCTGGGCGACCCGGACGCGGCCTCCTGGGTACAGGCTGCCGGGGTTGACCGGGTGGCGTTGGCTGCGGCGTACCATTCGGTGCGTGCCGCCACGCCGCGGCACCCCGAACGCCGTGTGGTCGATGCACGGTCCGCCGCCCTGTACCTGCCGGCCACGGATAGTCTGGGACGGACGGCCGCTGGCCCCCGGCAATGCCGCGGACTGGACCGGAACAGAGAATGCCTTCGCCGAAGCCGCCGCCGTCCTACGCAGCGCCGGCCTCCCGGTGGATGCCTGGACCGTGCTGACCCATTCGAGTGCGGCAGGCAGCACAAACCCTGATTTGTGCGTGCGCAACGCCTTCGGCGAGGTGTACCGCTACGCATTGTGCCCGTCCCAGCCAGCCGTCCGGACCTACGCCGCCACCCTGGTGGCCGAGATCCTGGCGCTGGGAACGCCCGACGGCCTGGTGCTTGAGGCCGTCGGTCCGCTGGGCTTCGGCCACCAGAACCAGCACGAAAAGACTGAAGGGGCCGAATACTCCCCCTGGACGCAGGCGCTCCTGTCGCTGTGCTTTTGCGCGGCATGCCGGAGCTCCTACGCCGCTGCCGGGCTGAACGCGGACACGATGCAGGCAAAAGTGCGGGACGCCGTCCTCCGCCAGGATGATCCGCACACCACCCCGGAAACGGCCGACGACGCACCCGGCTTCCAGCCGCTGCTGGAGGTCCGGTGGGACGCCACCGCGTCCCTCCTCGACGGTTGCCTCGCAGCAGTGGCAACGTCCGGAGCCCACCCGAGGATCTCCCTGCACGCCACTGCGGACCCTTGGTCGACCGGCCCCTTCGTCGCCGCGGAAGCACTCCGCCGCAGCCGGTTCTGGCCGCAGCTGCAGGAGGCCACCGCCGTCGTTCCGTGCTGGGGAGAACCCGCCCACGGCTCCGCCACAGTTGCTGCCATTCGGGCGGCTGCTCCCGGGATGGGCGTGGGTTCGTACGTGCTGGCGCTGCCGCCAAAATCGGCCGACGCCCGCATCCTGGCGCAGGAATGGGACACGCTCCTTGAAGCCGGCAGCAGGGAACTGCATGTCTACCATCTGGGGCTGGCCTCCACCCGCCGCCTTGACGCCGCCGCCGGTGCCATCAGGATCCTGGGGGTTTAGCGGGTCCGCTCCGCTCCCCCTGCGGACCGGGTACCGCAGTGCCCCCTTCGCCGTGGACGCTCCGGCCAAGTCCTTGCCCTAACAGGCTGCCACTGGCACACTGCTGGTATTGCGCGGAAGCTGGGTGCGGCCACGACGAAGGGGACACCCATGCGCCAGCTGAACACTTACAGGACAGACCACCGACCCGGACGGGCAGCCAGTCCGCTCCCGGCATCAGGGAAAGGCCGGCTGCGACACTTGTTGGCCGGAACCACGGCCGCTGCGATCGCCGTCATAGGGTTGGCCGCCGCGCCGGCCGCGGCTGACGAGGACCAGCAGGCCTACATCGTTGTCCTGAAGGACACCGTCCAGGACGTTGATGCCACGGCAAGCGACCACGGAAAGAAATACGCCGTCAGCTCGTCCCACACCTACAAGTACGCGCTGAAGGGCTACTCAGGCACCATGACGCCCGCCGAAGCCGAGCACCTGCGTGCCGATCCCGCCGTCGACTTCGTTTCAGCCGGGCGGACCTTCGAGCTTCCGCCACCGACGGCGCCCGCAGAGCCCCAGGTTGCGCCGGCCTGGTGGCAGCGCGTGGGCGGCGATCCCGATCATGCGTGGAAGGGCACAGAAGCCCAGGGCTCCACCAACGGCGTCAACACAGCAGTGATCGACGGCGGCATCGACGGCACCCATCCGGACCTCAACGTCCGCGGGGGTGTGGACTGTTCAAGCGGCACGGCCGTTCCGGAAGCGCCAGTGGACTTCCACGGCCACGGCACCGGCGTCGCCGGAATCATCGGGGCGAAGGACAACGGCCTCGGGATCGTCGGCACCCTCCCCGGAACCCCCCTCTGGTCCGCGCGCGTCTTCGGCGAAGGAGTCACCAACACCCCGGACTCGGTGGTGATCTGCGGCATTGACTGGGTGACCTCCACCCGGATGGACGCGGACCCCCACAACGACATCCAGGTGGCCAACATGAGCCTGGGCGGGCCGGGCGAAGATACTCCGGACTGCGGCAAGGGCATTGACCCGATGCACCTGGCCATCTGCCGCTCAGTGGAGGCCGGCGTCACTTACGTTGTGGCGGCGGGCAACCAGGGCCTGGACTTCGCCCGGACCGTGCCGGCTGCCTACGACGAGGTGATCACGGCGACGGCGATGGCGGATTTTGACGGGCTGCCGGGAAGCAAGGTGCAACCGCAGTGCTTCGGCAACCCCACTACCGCCTACGGGTTCGACGACGAGGCCGCACCCTTCTCCAACTTCGCCACCCTGAAGGAGGACAGGCGGCGCACCGTGGCCGCCCCCGGCGTGTGCATGCTGACCACCGCGCCCGGCGGCGGCCTGCTGGCATGGGCCGGCACGAGCCAGGCCAGCCCGGTGGTAGCGGGATCCGTGGCCCTCTGCATCGCCACTCATGAATGCCCTGGCAACCCCTCCGACGTCAAGGAGGAATTCCTGGAGGAAACCGAGGAGTACAACCTGGAGCACCAGAAATACGGCTACCTCGGTGACCCGCTGCGTCCCCTTGCCGGCAGGTACTACGGCTACCTCGTCCAGACCCTGGACTATTAAGCCTTCGGCACCGCCCGCCAGGGGCTGACATCCGCGCCCGGGCGCCTCCGGCCCGGACACAGGAAAATCATCCTGCCGAAACACCCCGGCAACCTCAAAAAGGCATGCTTGGCACTACGGGGACACTAACGAGCAGGAGGCGGCTCACATGGAAACTCAGGCCATCAACACCGAACCGGTACATACCGTCCAACTGACCATCGGCGACTACATCGAGGCGTGGCACAACGGCAAGCTGTATCACCAGGGCCGGGTGACCGACGTCGTACCTAAACTGGACCTGTTCTGGATCCTGGACGCACGGACCGGCACCCGGCGGCTGCTGGACCCGGAAGCGTTGGAAATCATCAAGGTTGGCGAGCCCGCGGAACGGGCCATAAAAGCCCGCATCCACCCTGTTGGAACGGCCGGGGAAACCCCTAACGGAAGCCAGGTGCCCGCCTGAATTAGGGATGTCCAGTATCCCCTAACGGGGGTACCGTCTGAGGGGAAGGGGGACATGTTTTCGGCGAAGGAGGCGGGACATTGGACCACTATCAGCGGCGGCCTATCACCGGCAGGGGCAACGCCCCCGGAACCCGAACCCCGGACGAGGCATCTGCGGAGGACGACCCGGAACCCGGAGCGGGAGACGGACTCCTGGAACTCGTGCTGGACAGCCCGGAAATCACCACCTTCCTCACCGAACTGACCGTCATGACGGCGTCCTGCCTGTCCACCCGGGACAGCATCATCCAGTGCGGCGTGACCATAATGCGCGGGAAGAAGCCCGCTACTGTGGCCAGCAGCGACGCCCGGGCAATGCTGCTGGATGAGCTCCAGAACGGATTCGGCTATGGGCCGTGCCTGACCGCCATGCATGAGGACACCACCACGCTGATCCCGGACCTTCTGGTGGAGGAACGCTGGCACCGGTACACCGAGGCGGCACTGGATTTCGGGGTCCGCTCCATCCTTGCCGTCCCGCTGAACCTGGACGGCGAGGGCTACGGCGTGACCAACCTGTATTCGCGCTCGGCCAACAGGTTTTCCGACGTTGACGTCCGGACAGCCCGGAACTTTGTGGCCACCGCCTCGCGGTCCCTGATGCTGGCGCTGACCATGGCGCGCCTGCGGGTCACCACAGCGGACGAACTTGCAGCGGCCAGGCAGTCACGGACCATCATCGACATGGCCCTGGGCCTGATCATGGCGCAGAACAACAGCAGCCAGGATGAAGCCATCAGGATCCTGACAACACCGCTGCCCACCCGCGCGGCATAGACGTCCGCCAGTCTCGTGGTGGACTCAGGCGGGCCGGACCGAATAGGTTGAGAGGATGTCCACAACCCCCGAGCGTGACCTCCTCCTCGAACTCCAGGACCTGATCGTCGGTACGGAGTCCGTAGCCGACTTTCTCGGCGGCCTCGCCATCCTTGCCGCCGCCGAGATCAGCGGCAGCGCCAGGGAGCAGGTGCAGTGCGGCGTCACCCTGAAACGCGCCAAACGGACCCTCACCGTGGGCGGCAGCAGCCCCCTGGCCGTCCACCTGGACAAGATCGAGCAGCAGGTGGGGCAAGGCCCGTGCATCACCGCCCTCCAGACCGAAAAGCCCACGCTCCTGGCGGATGTCCGCACCGACCCGCGGTGGCCCGACTACCAGAAGCGGCTCCATGAGGAAGGCATCCTGAGCGCCCTGGGCGTTCCCCTCCAGCTTGGCGACGACACGTCCGCTGCCCTGAACTTCTTCGCCACCTCCACGGGCGTCTTCACCGAGGACATCATCGCCGAAGCCAACACGTTCGCCGAACTGGCCGGCAACGCCGTCCGCCTCGCGGTGAAGGTGGGCACCGCGCAAGGCACGGCGGATGACCTGTCCGCGGCCATGCGCAGCCGCACCGCGATCGACCTGGCCTGCGGAATCATCATGGGCCAGAACCGCTGCACCCAGGACGAGGCCATGGCCATCCTTGCCAACGTCTCCAGCCACCGGAACCAGAAGCTCCGCGACGTGGCCGAGGAGATGGTGGTCAAGATTTCCGGCGACAAGCCCAGTACGCACTTCGACGCCTAGGTCCATCCTGCAGTCCGACTTCTCCAGCAGGTAGCATAGGTGCACATACACGCACCTATGCACCTAGGAAGCCGAGATGCTCAAAGTTCTGCGCAACCCTGCTTACCGGCGGCTGTTCGCAGCCCAGGTGGTGGCCCTGGTGGGCACCGGACTGCTCACGGTTGCGCTGGGACTGCTGGCGTACGGGCTGGCCGGGAGCAACGCGGGCGCTGTCCTGGGTACGGCCCTGACCATCAAGATGCTCGCCTACGTGGGCCTGGCCCCGGTCATCAATGCCCTGGCGGGGCGGTGGCCGACGAAGAACGTGCTGATCGGGGCGGACCTGGTCCGTGCCGGGATGGCCCTCTGCCTGCCCTTCATTACCGATGTCTGGCAGATCTATGTGGTGATCTTCCTGCTGCAATCCGCGTCCGCGACGTTCACCCCGGCGTTCCAGTCACTGATCCCCACCATCCTGACGGACGAACAGGATTACACCCGGGCCCTCTCCCTATCCCGGCTCGCCTATGACATGGAGGCCGTAGCCAGCCCGGCCCTGGCCGCCCTGCTGCTGACAGTAGCCAGCTATGGCAATTTGTTCATCGGCACCGTAGTCGGCTTCCTTTTCTCGGCCCTCATGGTTGCCGGTACCGCCCTGCCCCGGCCCCGCTCCGCCGAGGGGCCGCCGTCGTCCCTGTGGCACCGGACCACGCTGGGGGTCAGGATCTTCTGGCGGGACAGGCGGCTGCGGTCCCTGCTGGCGCTGAACCTGGTGGTGGCGGCTCCCACGGCGCTGGTGCTGGTGAACACGGTGGTCTACGTCCGGGACGTCCTGCACCGCCCGGATGCCGATGTGGCCATGGCACTGGCCTGCTTCGGCGCAGGTTCCATGGCTGTGGCGCTGGCTGCACCCCGCGTGCTGGACCGGTTCGGGGACGGGGCGGTGATGCTGACCGGCGCCTCGGTCATCCCGGTGACCCTGGCTGCCACAACCGCGTTGAGTGCGGCCGGCCAGGGATGGGCTGCATTGCTGGTGCTGTGGCTCCTCCTCGGGGCCGGAACCGCCATGATCCTGGTGCCCTCGTCCCGGCTGCTGCGGGACGCCTCCAGCGAGGAGACCCGGCCCTACGTCTTCACGGCCCAGTTTTCGCTCTCCCACGCCTGCTACATCCTGACGTATCCGGTGGCCGGGTGGGTCGGCTCGACAGCCGGACCGGGCTGGGCAGCGGGGGTGCTGGCGTTTATTGCGATGATAGGAAGTGCAGGTGCATTCCTGTCCTGGCCCCGGCAACCCGCCGGGGTCCTGCCGGAGCCCGGAAATGAGGAGCGCAGCGATGAGCGGACAGCCGGAGCGCGCCCCCACAAGCCCACCTGAGGAACCGTCCCTGGCCCACCCGGTCACGCCGGGCGCGGAACTGCTGGTGACGGCCGCCGCAACCTTGCGGATGCTTGCAGAACCCACCCGGCTGCACCTTCTCTGGCAGCTGTCCCACGGCCCGAAAACCGTCACCGGGCTCACCGAGGCCGCCGGGGTGTCCCGGACTGTGGTCAGCCAGCACCTGGCCAAGCTCCGGCTCAGCGGCCTCGTTGACACCCGCAAGGACGGCCGCCACGTCATCTATTCCCTTTCTGACGGGCACCTGGTCCGGCTCATCCGGGAGACCATCAACCACGCCGACCACCGGATCACCGGGGAACCGCCCCACGGCTGACCGGCCCCCTGCCGCCCACCTCCCGGCGGATACTAACATGGCCTCATGACACCGCAGGAGCTGGCCAACCTCACCCACCTGCGCCGGGCCCGCGACCTCATTGACCGCAACTACGCCCGGCCGCTGGACGTGCCCACCATGGCCGCCGGCGCCCTGATGTCCGCCGCACACTTCTCCCGCCAGTTCAAGGCTGCTTACGGCGAGACGCCGTACAACTACCTCATGACCCGGCGGATCGAACGGGCCATGGCGCTGCTGCGCAGCGGGGCCAGCGTGACGGACGCCTGCATGGAGGTGGGCTGTACCTCACTGGGGTCCTTCAGCTCCCGGTTCACCGAGATTGTGGGCATGACTCCCAGCGCCTATCGGGCCCGCGAACACCACGCTGTCAACGCCATGCCGTCCTGCATGGCCAAGCAGCACACCCGGCCCGCCCGCAGGCCGAGCAGGATTGAAGAAGCATCCCCGCTGCAACAGTCCTAGCGTGGGATACATGAACATTTCACTGAAGTACGCACACGTCACCGTCAACGATCTCGACGAGTCCCTGGCCTTCTACCGCGACGCCCTGGGCTTCGAAGTCCGGAACGACGTCGGCTCTGACGGCCAGCGCTGGGTCACCCTCGGCAATGCGGCCCAGCCGGACCTTGAACTGGTCCTCTCCCCTCCGCACGCAGGCCGCTCCCAGGCCGACGGGGACGCCGTCCAGGAACTGCTCACCAAGGGTGTCATGCCCATGCTGGTGTTCCAGACGGACGATCTCGACGGCACCTTCGAGACACTCCGATCCTCAGGCGCCGAAGTCCTCCAGGAACCGATCGACCAGCCCTGGGGCCCGCGCGACTGCGCCTTCCGCGACCCGTCCGGCAACATGATCCGGATCAACCAGGCCTGATTCCACCGAGGGTAGTGGGTACCCAAAATCGAGTACCCACTACTCGTGTGCCCCCGGAGGCCGCCGCCTAGGCTCGGAGGTGGCTGCAGCAGCGACGGCTCTTCTTCATGCGACGGGGGCAAACGGATGGACCAGCGCCATGCCAACGCCGCTGACGGGACTGACACCCGGGGGCCCGCGGAGGGTGCCCCCGACAGCCGGAACGGACGACGGCGGGAGCCTCCTCCTGGACCTCTCGGCACCTACCGAGGCGGCAGCCCTTGCGACGCTCGCCAAAACCGCCGCCGCCGCCTTGAGGGATGCCGGCGGAGTGGATCTTGACTGCACTGTGGCGATCAGGAGACCGAAACGGAGGCCGGTCACTGCGGGCTCGGCCGAACGGGCAGTGGCACTCACGGAGTGGGACCTGGAAAAATCCCACGGCCCGGCGTCGGAATCGCTCGAAGGCCACGTGGCCATCCTGGTCAATGCCCACTCCCGGGACCCCAGGTGGCCGAACTACCGCGAACGCCTGCGCGCCTCAGGCTACCTGAGCGCGGCAAGCCTTCCCCTCACCCTCGATCATGGCTACGCCGGCGCGCTGACCTTGCTCGCCGCCGAGGCAAACGTCTTCACCACCCTGCTGATGGCCGACGTTGTGCAATTCCGGGACATGGCCGCACGGAGCCTCCGGCTGGCAACGCAGGTACGGCGGGCAGTCCGAATTCTCTGGCCACCTCCGCTCGGCCCTGTCCCACCGGAGCGCCATCGACATTGCCTGCGGGGTGATCATGGCGCAGAACCGGTGCTCCTACGAAGAAGCGATTGCCATCCTCGTCGCCGCGTCCAGCCACCGGAATATCAAGCTCCGGCACATCGCGGAATCCATCCTGGAAGGCTATGGCGGCCCGCCCTGAGCCACCAGGCCGCCCTAAGTGGTCAGCTGAGAGAAACTGTAGGGCGCACGCAGCGACTACCGCCGCGCCGGATTCCCACTCGTTGACCGCCTGGGACACCGCATCCCGGTCAGGCTGCCGCAGGCTGCCTGTTCCCCGGCAGTAGTCCCCGATCTGCTGTTCGCTGGCGCTGCCGCCGAGCGCCACGTGGGCGAGCCACAGCGTCCCAACGTCGAGGCCGAGCTGCCTGACGACACCTGTTGTGAGCGCCTGCTGATCCGAACTGTCCATGAGATGACCTCCCCTGTGATGTACCCAGCACAATTGGTTCGTAACGGATGGGCTGTTGGATGGGTGTCTCTTCAAAGAATTTTGGGGGCCAGCACCACCGCTGGACAAGCCCGGTCACAGTGCGTAAATTTTTTAGTGGCAGGCACCACCTCAGGGTGGTGTTTCTCCCTCTCTTCCAGCCCAGTGCAAAGCTGGACGAGGTGCCGCTGCAGCCAAACGGCGGCCTGACTGCACGCAGCGAAAGAGAGCCACCCATGGCCACCTCGCATTTCCAAAAGTTCCTCACTGATCTACCGTCGCCGAGAGCGACACCGACTGCCCGCTGACCGCAGATTGCCTCTACGGGCTGTATATCAGCTGGTGCATACTCCAAGGCCTGGACCCGAAACCCGATGCCACGTTCCGCGCCGCGATGGTGCGCTGCGGCGTGGACGTCGATCAAAGCCGGTTGCGGATGGTAGGTCCGGCTGCGGCGGACTACATCCTTTCCAGCTACCCGGCAGCCGCCTGATGTCGATCGATCCGCAGGGGCCCAGGACTCCTGGGACCGGCGCCGGACCGGTCCGCTCGGCAGCACCGACGCGAATGTCCTGGTTGCCGGCGGGCACTACGTCCACTGCGGCGAACCCATGCAGCCGGCGGATTCCTGCCTGGGCCGGCTGCCCGCAACATCGTTCACCGATCCCGGCCTCGCGGAGGTGGCGGCGGCGCAGCTGAAAACACGCGTGCTGCGGTGCGCCTGCGGGTTCCAGATGGACGTCCCGGCATAGGTCCATCCGCCTTCGGACGTAACTTTTCCTTGCAACTTAAACTGTTCGCGGCTATATTTTACTTTAATCTTCAAGTAAAGCCTCCTGTTTCGAGTGCAAGGAACCCCCGGATGACCACTGTTTTCGAATCCACCGCCCAGTCCCTGACGGCCCCCGCCACCGTGCGGGCCCGCGTGACTGTCCCGCTGCGGTTCCCGGACGGCTACTCGTCCGTTGCCGAGGTGCTGACCTTCAACGGGCTGGCCGACGGCAAGGAACACCTCCTGCTGGGCTTCGGCAACTGGGACGGCCTGCTGGGCGACGCGGCCAGCGGCAACGCGCCGCTGGTCCGACTGCACAGCGAATGCCTCACCGGCGACGCCTTCGGCAGCGAGCGCTGCGACTGCGGCCCCCAGCTGCGCGAAGCGGTGGAGGAGATCTCGGCTGCCGGCGGATTCCTGCTGTACCTCCGCCAGGAAGGCCGCGGCATCGGCCTGTACTCCAAGCTTGATGCCTACGCGCTGCAGGACACCGGCATGGACACCTATGAGGCCAACCGCGCCCTGGGCCACGGCGACGACGAACGCGACTACACCGCCGCCGCCCAGATGCTGGAGGCCGTTGGCGCCTCCACCGTCCGGCTGCTGACCAACAACCCGGACAAGGCAGCGCAGCTCACGTCCCTGGGGATCAGCATCACCGAACAGGTCCCCACCGGCGTGCACCTCTCTGCCGCCAACCACCGGTACCTGGCCGCCAAACGCGACCACACGGCCCACACGATCAACCTGCCGTCATCCGGCGTCGGGCTCCATCCCGTTGCGGAAGCGGCACCCGCGCCGGCTCCGGTGCCTGCCGTGGCTCCGGTGCCTGCCGTGGCTCCGGTGCCCGCCGTGGCTCCTGCACCGGCCCCCGGCCATGCCGACATCCTGGCCCGCGTGGATGCCCTGCTCCCCCGCCTTCGGGAACGCGCCCAGGAAACGGAGGAGCTGCGCCGCCTGCCGGAATCCACCGTGCAGGACCTGAAAGACGCCGGTATTTTCCAGATCCTGGCCCCCAAGGCGGTGGGCGGCTCCGGCCTGGGCGTGGAAACCTACGCCGAGGTCATCCGCCGGCTGGCCCGGGGCTGCGCCTCCACGGCCTGGACCGCCGGACACCTGATTGAGCACGTGTGGATGCTGGCGCGCTGGCCGGAGCAGGTCCAGCAGGACGTCTTCGCCAACGGGCCGGCTCCCCTGGCGGCCGCCACCGGCGCTCCCGTTGGCGCCGCCGAGAAAGTTCCGGGCGGCTACTCGATCACAGGCCACTGGAGCTTCGCCTCAGGAGTCATGCACTCCGAGTGGGCGCTGCTGGCCGTACAGCACAACGGCGTCCGGATGCAGGCCCTGGTCCCGGTGGCAGACCTGGAACTGCTGGACGCCTGGCACACGGCAGGCCTGCGCGGCACCGGCAGCAATGACCTCACCGCCAAGGACCTTTTCGTTCCCGGTCACCGGGTCCATGACTGGGCCCTGCTCAGCGCATCGGACAACCCCGGCAGCCGGATCCATCCGGACCCGCTCCTGCACACGCCCATGGCTACCCTGCTGAACATCGTGGCGCCCGCCGCCGCGCTGGGAGCCGCGGAGCACGCCGTCGAACTTTTCCGCGAACGGCTGATGGTGCGCAACGTCAAGAACACCGTGGAGAACCGGCAGGCCGATTCGCCCCTGGCGCAGGCGCGGTTCTCGCAGGCCTACGGGCAGCTGGCCACGGCGCGGCTGCACTGGCAGGAAGCGGTGCGGCTGGTGGCCGCTTCCAACCATCGGCTGTCGGACCTGGACGACGCCGAACGCGCTGCGTACCGGCTCTCCCTCGCCCTGAGCGGGGAAGCCTCGGCCGAGGCAGTGCGGCTGGTGACGGCGGGCTCCGGCGGCAGCGTGCACCGGCTGGCCCATCCGCTCCAGCGTATCCAGCGTGACGTCAATGTGCTGATCAACCACCCCACACTCGCCATCGACCCCATCGTGGAACAGGCCGGCCGCGGGCTCCTGGGGCTGGGGTTCACTGTTCCGTCGTTCTAGCCTGCCACCGCAGCTGCCGAGAGCGACTTCAGGCCGCGTTCGAAGTCGCCGCCCACCATCTTGTCCATGTTCACGAACAGGGAGAAGATCCTGGTCAGCCCTTTGTTCTCACCGGTCATGGCCCATTTCACCTCGGTGCCGCCGCTGACCGGGGTCAGGGTGAACGTGGTGGGGTTGACGGCCTTGAAGGGTTTGGTGAACTCCAGCCGGACCCGGATGGTGCGGGGCGCCGTGGACTCAACGATTTCCATGTTCCCGCTGCCGGCCTTGCGGTTGCCGCTCCACGTGTATTTGGCGCCGACACCGGCGTCGTTGCCGGAATAGGTGCGGTCCATGGCAGGGTCCACGGTCTCCCACGGGGACCACTTGGTCCACTCGTGGAAGCTGTTGATGAGGGGGAAGATAGCCTCCGGCGATGCCGGGATGAACGCGCTGCGGGTGACCTCGTAGGTTGACATGCAGCCAGCATAGGCCGGGACGGTTGCGCGGGGTAGGCTGCCCGCCGTTCCGGCGCGTCCGGGGCCGGTACAGTGCATTCTGTTGGACCGGAAGGGAGCTGTTTCAGTCGCGGGCGTCGCGCCGGGTACGCCTTGGCTTGGCATCGAGGATGTCCCTGATGGCCGCGTCCAGGCGCTCCCGGCTTTCGACCGTGTCCGGCTTCGCGGCGAGCTCCATCAGATAGGCGGACACCACCGCCAGCTTGCGGTTCTTGCGGCTGCTGTAGGCGATGAGCAGCTCGAAGGCGAGGTCCGAGCCAATCTGCAGGCGGCCCATCAGCAGCCCGCGGGCCTGGTCTATGGCGCTGCGGGTGGCCGTGGCGCCGGCAACGGCCTCCCGGGCTGCCTGCTCCGTTTCACGCTGCAGGGTGGCCGTCAGGTCCACCATGGTGCCTTCGATTCCGATCACTTTCCCGGCCTCGTCCTTGAGGCCCTCGCCGGAGGTGACCACCCGGTGCAGGCGGCCGTGGGCATCGATGATGCGGTGATAGATCGAGAAGTGCCCGCCGTCGCGGCAGACCTCACCGATGATCTCGCGGACCTGCTGCCGGTCCTCGGGGTGTTTATGGGACATGATGAGCTCGATCGAGGGGACGACTTCGCCGCGTTCATAGCCGTGCAGCCGGTACATTCCGTCAGACCACTTGGCCGTTTTACTGATGAGGTCGATCTGGAATCCACCCGCCGGGCAATCCCACGTTTCCAGTGCACTGGAGTAGGTGTGCAACGCGTACTGCTTCATAAACGTCCACCTTTCGGTTCGCGCGGCCCCCTCAATTCAGGGGCTCTTCCAATTATGCCAAGGAATCCCGCATCCAGGAGGCCTGAATCCAAAGGTGCCCTCCCGCCGTCGGACGCTCTCTCACTCCCTGCAGGCTTTCCGGCGACCCTCCTGCACATCCTGCAGGCATCCCCCGAATGCTCTCTCACCTCCCGCCGGCCTAACCGGCGGACCCCTTGACTCAAATACCCCCTGGGGGTATATTGAAGATGTTGTCAGTGAACTGGTATGTCCCGGCAGGTGCCCTGCACCGCTTTCACAGCCATTCAACCCCAGCAGCCATTGCACCTCCTTCAAGGAATGGAAACTGACATGCCTGGTATTGGAAACCGGACCGAACTCCCCCAAGCCTCTTCCGCCGCCGGCTGCAGCTGCTGCTCCGGCGCCGCAGCGGCTCCTCCCCGGCCGGAACAGGCCGACGCCGAGTACGCCGTTGAGGGCCTGACCTGCGGACACTGCGCCCAGACGGTGCAGAAAGCCGCCGCCGCCGTGAACGGCGTGGACGCCGCCACAGTGGAACTGGCCGCCGGCGGGGTGTCCCGGCTGGTGATCTCCGGATCCGCTGATCCTGCAGCGGTCCGGAACGCTGTCATAGCTGCCGGCTACACCGTCAGCCTCTGAACCCGCAACGGATCCTCGCTAGAAGGAATCATGCACGAGCACACCGCAACGTCAGAACACCGTCACAGCAACCACCACCCACAGGACAACCACGGCGCCCAGGATGACCACACGGTCCACACCGCCGGCCAGCACGCCGGCCACAGCACCGCCATGTTCAAGAACAGGTTCTGGCTGACCCTCGCCCTGTCCGTCCCGGTGGTCTATTTCAGCCCCATGGTGGGCCACCTCCTGGGCTACATGCCGCCGATGTTTCCCGGCTCCGCGTGGATTCCGCCCGTACTCGGCACCGTGATCTTCCTGTACGGAGGCCAGCCTTTCCTCAAGGGCGGCGTCCAGGAACTCAAAAACCGGCAGCCGGGCATGATGCTGCTGATCGGCATGGCCATCAGCGTTGCCTTCATCGCCTCGTGGGTCACCAGCCTGGGCATCGGCGGCTTCGATCTGGACTTCTGGTGGGAACTGGCACTGCTGGTGGCCATCATGCTGCTGGGCCACTGGATCGAAATGCGCGCCCTCAGCTCCGCGCAGGGAGCCCTGGATGCCCTGGCCGCCCTGCTCCCGGACGAAGCCGAGCGTGTCACCCAAACAGGCACCGAGACTGTCCCCGTAGCCGAGCTGCGCGAGGGCGATACCGTCCTGGTCCGGTCCGGCGCACGCCTGCCCGCCGACGGCACCGTCATTGACGGGACAGCCGAGTTCGACGAATCCATGATCACCGGCGAATCCAGGACCGTCCCCCGCTCGCCGGGAGACGCCGTCGTTGCCGGAACCGTGGCCACGGACAACGCCGTCCGCGTCCAGGTGACCGCCGTCGGCGAGAACACAGCGCTGGCCGGCATCCAGCGGCTCGTGGCCGAAGCCCAGGCGTCCTCCTCCAAGGCCCAGGCACTGGCCGACAGGGCCGCCGCCTTCCTGTTCTACTTCGCCGCCGGCGCCGGCGCGCTCACCTTCGTGGCGTGGACCTTGCTGGGCAGCGTCCCGGACGCCGTCACACGGACCGTTACCGTGCTGGTCATCGCCTGCCCGCACGCACTGGGGCTGGCCATCCCGCTGGTGATCGCGATCTCCACGGAACAGGCAGCACGCGCCGGGGTACTGATCAAGAACCGGATGGCCCTCGAACGGATGCGCACCATCGATGTGGTCCTCTTCGACAAGACCGGGACCCTCACCACCGGTGAGCCGGAGCTCAAGGACATCGCAACGGCCGACGGCGGCAGCCAGGACGCCCTGCTGGCGCTCGCCGCCGCTGTGGAGGCAGACAGCGAGCACCCGGTTGCCCGGGCGATTGTCCGCGCGGCGCAGCAGCGACACCTGGCCATTCCGCAGGCTACAGCCTTTACGTCCATGACCGGACGCGGGGTGCGCGCCACCGTGGACGGCAGGACCATCCACGTGGGCGGGCCGGCTCTCCTGCGGGAATTCGGCCTGGCCGAGCCCGGGTCCGTAGCAGCCTCCACCTCGCAGTGGATGGCCCGCGGAGCCGCCGTCCTGCATGTCATCGACGGGACCCGGATCCTTGGCGCCGTGAGCCTCGAAGACGCCGTCCGGGCCGAATCCCGCCAGGCGGTGGCCGCGCTGCAGAACCGCGGCATCAAGGTGGCCATGGTCACCGGCGACGCCCGGCAGGTGGCCGAGGCCGTGGCGCGGGAGCTGAACATCGACGAGGTGTTCGCCGAAGTCCTCCCCGCGGACAAGGACACAAAGGTGGCCGGGCTGCAGGCCCGCGGGCTGAAGGTGGCGATGGTGGGCGACGGCGTCAACGACTCCCCTGCCCTGGCCCGCGCTGAGGTGGGAATCGCCATCGGCGCAGGCACCGACGTCGCCATGGAATCTGCCGGGGTGGTCCTGGCCGGCAACGATCCCCGGGCAGTCCTGTCCATGGTGGACCTGTCCCGGGCCAGCTACCGGAAGATGTGGCAGAACCTGGTCTGGGCCACGGCCTACAACATCGTCTCCGTTCCCCTGGCGGCCGGGGTCCTCGCCTTCGCCGGTATTGTGCTGTCCCCCGCGGCGGGAGCCGTGCTGATGTCCGCGTCCACCATTGTGGTGGCACTGAACGCCCAGCTTCTGCGCCGGGTGAAACTGAACCCGGAAAGCATCCGTTGAAACCGCGCGCCGCCGCATCGAGCCAAGCCCAACCTGAAGGAAAAGAACTCCCATGAATATCACTCAGACGAAGAAACTGGCCGTAGCTGCCGTCGCGGCTGCAACGCTCGCGCTGGCCGGGTGCGCCGCCGACACCGGGAGCGGCACCGTACCGTCCCACGGCATGAACCATGGCAGCTCCGGCCCCATGTCCAGCATGATGCCGGACGCTTCGGCGGACCATAACGCCGCCGACATCATGTTTTCCCAGATGATGATTCCCCACCACGCCCAGGCTGTGGAGCTGAGCGACATCATGCTGGCCAAGTCCGGCGTCCCGGAAGCAGTGACCTCCCTGGCCACCCGGATCAAGGCAGCGCAGGCACCCGAAATCGAGCAGATGAAGGGGTGGCTGGAGAGCTGGAACGTGCCCACGGGCATGATGTCAGGCAGCCCGATGGGCAACGGCATGTCCGGCGGGGGCATGTCCGGCATGGTCAGCGCCGAGGACGTGGCCAAACTCAAGGCCGCCGGGGGCACCGACGCCGTGAGGCTCTTCCTCACGCAGATGATCGCGCACCACGAGGGTGCCATCGACATGGCCCAGACAGAGGTGGACTCCGGCAAGTTCGCGGACACCATCGCCCTGGCGAAGGCGATCATCACGTCGCAGCGGGCAGAGATCGTGGAGATGAAGGAGTTGCTGGCCGGGCTCTGACCCGCCCCATCCCCTGGCCGGCCGCCTACCCTGGCAGTCTCCGCCCCCGTCCCCCGTCCCCCGGCGCCCAACCGCCGCCGGGGGGTGGAGGGACATGCCGCCCGCCGCCGTCGGACGCTCTCTCACTACCCGCAGGAACACCGGCGACGCTCGCTCACTACCCGCAGGAACACCGGCGGAAGGTGATGGAGGGTTGCGGGAAAACCTGCGCCTGGTGAGAGAGCGTTTCGCCCACGGCGCACAAACGGCGCCACCACGTGGCACCCCGTAAACTGGTGAGCACTATGGATGACCCTCCTTCACATATGCCCAAGCCCCTCCACCTTCTGACCGGTTCGCCGGACACCGCGGGAGAGGGGCGCCCGAATGTATGAATGGATCATGCTCGGTATCGGCCTTGTCCTGACGGTCGGTACCGGATTTTTTGTTGCTTCCGAGTTTGCGCTGGTCAACCTGGACCGGAACGACCTTGAAGCCCGCCAGGCCCGCGGGGAAAAGCGCCTTGGCACCACCATCAATGCCCTCAAGATCACCTCGACGCACCTGTCCGGCGCGCAGCTGGGCATCACCCTCACCACGCTGCTCACCGGCTACACGTTCGAGCCGGCCATCAGCAAAATGCTCAGCGGCCCGCTGCTGGCTGCGGGCCTGCCCGAAGGCGTCGTCCCCGCCGTGGGCTCCGTCGTCGGAATCTTCATCGCCACGATCTTCTCCATGGTGATCGGCGAACTCGTGCCGAAGAACTTCGCGCTGGCCCTCCCGCTGGCGACCGCCAAGATCGTGGTCCCGTTCCAGGCCGTCTTCACCACCGTGTTCAAGCCCGTCATCCTGCTGTTCAACAACACGGCCAACGCGATCATCCGGTCCTTCGGCATTGAACCCAAGGAAGAACTCTCCGGCGCCCGCAGCGCGGAGGAGCTTAGCTCGCTGGTCCGCCGCTCCGCGCTGGAAGGCGTGCTGGACCTGGACCACGCCGTCCTGCTCCACCGGACGCTGCGGTTCTCCGAGCACTCCGCCGCGGACGTCATGACGCCGCGTGTGCGGATGACCGCCGTCAACGACGACGACTCCGCAGAACAGATCATCGCCCTGGCCACCTCCACGGGCTACTCGCGTTTCCCCGTCATAGGCCGCGACCGGGACGACGTCCTCGGCGTCCTGCACGTCAAGCAGGCCTTCGGCCTGCCGCTGGAGGAACGTGCCGCGGTGGCGGCGTCGGACCTGATGATCGAACCGCTACGGGTTCCCGAATCCATGGGCGTGGACACCTTGTTGGTGCTGCTGCGCAAACAAGGTCTGCAGGTGGCCATCGTCTCCGACGAGCACGGCGGCACGGCAGGAATCGTCACCCTCGAGGACCTGGTGGAAGAGATCGTGGGCGAACTCGAGGACGAACACGACCGTGCCCGGGTTGGCGTTGTCCGCACCGGACGCTCCATCACTTTCGACGCATCCCTCCGCCCCGACGAACTGCTGGACCGCACCGGCATCACGGTGCCGGACGGAGAGGAGTACGACACCCTCGCCGGGTTCGTCACCGACCACCTTGACCGGATCCCCGAACTCGGCGACGAAGTGCCGGTGGACGGCGGAACCCTGCGCGTGGAACGGGTGGTGGGCACCCATGTTGAACGCCTCCGCTTCACCCCGGACGCCTCCGGCGAGGCACCCCGCAGCGAACACGACCGCATCATCGACACCTTCACCCAGGAGCTGACCCATGAGTGAGTACCTTCCCGGCATCATCTGGCTGGCGGTGCTCCTGGTGGTCAACGCCTTCTTTGTGGGCGCCGAATTCGCCGTCATCTCGGCCCGCCGCTCGCAGATCGAGCCCAAAGCCGAGGCCGGAAGCAAGGCGGCCAAGACCACGCTCTGGGCCATGGAGCACGCCACACTGATGCTGGCCACCAGCCAGCTGGGAATCACCGTCTGCTCGCTGGTGATCCTGAACGTCTCCGAACCCGCCATCCACCATCTGCTGGAGATCCCGCTGGGCCTGACGTCGCTTTCAGGCGAGGCAATCGGAATCATTGCATTCGTTGCGGCCCTGCTGTTGGTGACGTTCCTGCACGTGGTCCTGGGCGAAATGGTGCCCAAGAACATCTCGTTCTCCGTCCCCACCCGCGCGGCGCTGATCCTGGCCCCGCCCCTGGTCATGGTGGCCCGGATCTTCAAACCCGTCATCTGGACGCTGAACGGGATTGCCAACTCCATCCTCCGGCTGTTCCGGGTGACGCCCAAGGACGAGGCCACCAGCGCCTACACCCTCGACGAGGTGGCCAACATCGTGGAGCAGTCCACCCGCGACGGCATGCTCACCGACACCACGGGTACCCTGACCGCGGCGTTCGAGTTCACCGCCAAGACCGTGGCCGACGTCGAGGTGCCCATCCGCGAGATGGTGCTCCTGCCCGCGTCCGCCACCCCGGCGGACATCCAGCAGGCCGTGGCCGAACACGGCTTCTCCCGCTACATCCTCACCAATGACGACGGCGATCCCTCCGGCTACCTGCACCTCAAGGACGTCATGGACCTGACGACGGCGGAGAAGTTCACGCGGCCCGTGCCGGCAAAGCGGATCCGCCGCCTCGCGTCCGCGTTCAGCGGCAGCGACCTGGAGGACGCCCTGGCCACCATGCGCCGGACCGGCGCGCACGTGGCACGGGTCTTCGACGCCGACGGAAACACCACGGGGGTTCTGTTCCTGGAGGACATCATCGAGGAGCTCGTGGGTGAAGTACAGGACGCCACCAGCGCCTGACCCGCATCGCCGCCCGCTGACTGTCTCCGTCTGCCCGCCAGATGCCTGACCTGCGTGCCCACCCGCCCCGCCGCCGTCGGACGCTCTATCAGCACCTGCAGGCTTCCGGGCAACGCTCTATCAGCACCTGCAGACTTCCGGGCAACGCTCTATCAGCACTTGCAGCTGCCGCAAGGCTGACTTGCGGCAGCTGATAGAGCGTCGCAGGATTTGTTGCATCAAGTGATAGAGCGTCGCAGGATGCCCTGCAACAAGTGAGAGAGCGTTTCAACCGGGGGCGGGCGCAGCTTCACGTGTTAAGTTGAAATGTGCGGACCGTCCGGTCCGGCGCACCGGCTGGAAAGAGTATCTCCTGTGGAATCACCTGCCCCCGCCCCCGCTCCTGCTGCCGGCCCTGTGCGGATCCTGACCGTCTGCACCGGCAACATCTGCCGCTCCCCCGTGGCCGAACGGCTCCTGCAGGCCGGGCTGGACCAGGCGGTGCCGGGAGGTTTCGTGGTCACCAGCGCCGGGACCCGAGCCATGGTGGGCGACCCCATGCAGCCCGCCTCCGCCGAGATCGTCCGGACCTACGGCGGGAACCCCGACCACTTCGCCGCCCGCCAGCTGACCGGCAAGATCCTGCGCGGCGTGGACCTGGTCCTCACCATGACTTCCGGCCACCGCGGCGACGTGCTCCAGCTGGACGCTTCCCTCCTGAAGCGCACCTTCACCATCCGCGAGTTCGCCCGCATGCTTGACGTGCTGGACGAACGCGCCACGGCCGCCGAAACCGCCGGGGAACCGACCCCCGCGGGTCCGGGAACGCACGACGACGGCGATCCGCTGGCTGCCAACAGCGCCTTCTGGCGCGCACTGCCCGCCAGGGCCGCGGCAGTCCGGCACCTGACCCTGCCGGCCGATTCGGCGGAGAACGACATCATCGACCCGTACCGCCGCAGCCCGGACGTCTACCGCCAGATGGAGGACGAACTGGCCCCGGCCATCGTCTCAGTCCTGCGCCACGCAAGGCTGAACGCCCCGGACTGAGCGGTCCGCGGCGGCCTGAAGCTCCCGCCGTCGCCATTTCCACTGCGGTTTTTTGTGCGGGTTTTCTGCGGATTCCCCCGATGTAACGGCTTGGCGCCGATGCTAATTTTCGGAAATGGCCACATGGACTGCGCATCCGAGCACTGTACATTCCAGCGATCCTGTACGCCGGCGTCGCCCTTTCCGGGCTGTCCTGCTGGTGCTCCTGGCGCTGGTGATCATCATCCCCGCTGCCGCCGGAGGGTACGTCCTGAACCTCGGCCGGATCGTGGATTCGGAGATCACTACGATCGAATCCGCGTTCCCCGACGAAGCAACGCGCCCGCAACCGTCGGTGCCCAAGGGGGACAACGGCACCAGTTCCGGCGCCGGGACGTCCGGCACGGCGGGCAGCGCGGGCGCCGCACGGTCACTGAACTTCCTGGTGATGGGCAGCGACAGCCGGGCCGCCACCACCGCTGACGCAACAGCCGGGGTGGGGTCGGACCAGCGGGCAGACACCCTCATGCTGGTCCATGTTCCGGCGGACCGCAGCAAGGTCTACTCCATCTCGCTGATGCGGGACCTGTGGGTGGGCATCCCCAACCACGGGCAGGCAAAGATCAACGCTGCGCTGGCCTACGGCGGCGTCCCGCTGATGGTGCAGACCGTAGAGTCCATCTTCAACCAGCGCATCGACCACGTGGTCATGATCGACTTCGAAGGCTTCGTGGGGGTGACCGACGCCCTCGGCGGGGTGGAAGTCAACATCCCCAAATCGTTTGTGTCCGCGCACGACAGCAGGCGGTACGCCGCAGGCCCCACCACACTGGCCGGCAAGGAAGCCCTGGAGTTCGTCCGCGAGCGCTACGCCTTTGCCGACGGCGATTACCAGCGGGTCCGCAACCAGCAGGCTTTCGTCAAAGCGTTGCTGGCCAAGAACCTCAGCAAGGAAACTCTCCTGAACCCGTTCAAGGTCCACGACGTCGTCAGCGCCATGGCCCCCTTCCTCAGCGTGGACAGCGGGTTGAATGCCGCCTCCCTGACCGGACTCGCCGTGGAACTCAAGGACGTCCGGACGAAGGACATGGTCATGTTTACCCTCCCCACCCGCGGCACGGGTACCTCCGCAGACGGCCAGTCCATCGTTGTGACCGACCCGGCCGCCATCTCCGCCATCTCCTCAGCAATGGCCAACGACACGCTCGGTGATTATGTGGCCGCCAAGGGGCTTGAGGGCGGAAACTGATCCCATGGAGGCACAACGATGAGCACCCCATCCGGTTCCGACGGCGGTCCGGAACCGTCCGACCCCGCCCACCCTGGCCCTGGTCCCGCGGAGCCGCACCCGGCGCAGCTGCCGTGGAGCGAACGACGCCGGCGCCTGATCGCCGCGGTGCTGGCACTTGTGCTGGTGGTGGGGGTCGCCGTCGCGGTCTTTTCGTTCAACCGGCCGGAGCCGGAGGCCCAGCAACCGGCCGCCACGCAGTCGGCCACGCCCAGCGAAACCGTCACCCCCACTCCCACCCCCACCGAGGCCCCGGCCCCGGCACCCGCCGCACCGGCCCCTCCCCCGCCACCTGAGCCGATCGGCGAACTTCCGGCGGTAGCCATGAACGTCCTGGTCATCGGCAGCGACAGCCGTGGCAACGCCAGGGACCAGGCGGCCCACACGGAAACCACGGGCGAATCCTCGGACCAGCGGGCTGACTCCCTCATGCTGGTCCACGTTCCGGCCGACCGCAGTTCGGTCCATGTCATCTCCATCATGCGGGACCTTTGGGTGGACATTCCCGGCTACGGCGGCGCCAAGATCAACACCAGCCTGGAAGTGGGCGGCGCCCCGCTGGTGGTGCAAACGGTGGGATCACTGCTGGGCATCACCATCGACCATACGGTCATGCTGGATTTCCATGGCTTCAAGATGCTCACGGACGGCCTGGGCGGAATCGACGTCGACGTTACCCTTCCGTTCCAGTCCACACACGATACCCAGCACGTCTTCACCCCGGGCGTGAACCACCTGGACGGCCAGGCAGCCCTGGAATTTGTCCGCGAGCGCTACGCGTTCGTCGATGGCGACTACCAGCGGGTCCGTAACCAGCAGACCTTCCTGCGCGCGATCCTGGCACGGCTGACACGCGGCGGGGTGCTGAACGACGTCACCGCGGTCCGCGCCCTGGTGGAATTCGCCGGTCCCTACCTCACGGTGAACCGCGGCTTCGACCCCGGATCGGTGGCCGTCCTGGCCTACGCGCTCCGCAACACGGACCCCAACGCCGGCGTGTTCTTCACCCTGCCCACGGCAGGGGTGGGCATGGTGGGTGGAGCGTCGGTGGTCTTTCCTGACTATGCCGGCATCAACGCCGTGGGGGCTGCCCTGCGGGAGGGCCGGATCGCCGAGTACGCACGCTGACTGCCCTGATGTCCGACGGCGGGGCTCGGGGCGGCTGCCGGCAGCCCGGTGGGCGCGGCGCGGCGCAGCCCGGCGAGAGCGGAGCAGCGCCGCCCGGTAAGCGCGGGGCGGCGCAGCCGGCTTAGGCGGGGCGGCGCAGCCGGGACGTGCGTGAGGCGGGCAGTTCCGCCTGGGCCAGTTCATCGGCTTCGAGCATCAGCGGCACGGCGAACGTGACAACGAGGCGCGAATCGGCGTCGTCAGTGGACCGGATGGTCAGGCTTCGGGTGCCTAGCGGGACGGTGGGCGTGAAGACCTGCAGGTTGCGCGAGCCGATGCTGGCCGAGTCCTGGAATGTGTATTCCGTCCCCCAGTGATCGTGGATGGCGATGCCAGGCACCTGCGTCCCGGACGACGAATTCACGTGGATGTTCACCACCAGGCACGAGCTCCATACCTCCACGGACAGCACGGTGTATTCCGCGGATCCGGTCAGGTGCAGCCCGAATGTGGGCGGAAGGAGCATCTGCCGTAGGGTGCCTTTCGGTATCAGGTTTCTCATTGTCATCCCCAATTTTGCTAAGCGTGCTTACATTAGCCCGCGATCAGGACGCAGAGTCAATAGTTCCAAGATGACAGATCAGTATCAGTTAACCCCTGCGCCGTCCGGCGTTCATGTGGGCTCCACAACCTGTGTATGCGCCCCCTGCAGGGTGGAATCCATGACTGAGATTTCACGCCGCACCATTGTCAAGGGTTCCGTCCTAGCAGCAGCCCTGGCCGCTGCCCCCGCCGCCGCCACTGCCAGCCCTGCCCCGACCAACCAGAGCCGCACCGGCATCCCCCTGGTCCGGAACCGGCTTACCCTGCCCAGCGGCATCGCCACCGGCGATGTCACCTCCGACTCAGCCGTGCTCTGGTCCCGGTCCTCCGCCGCAGGCCGGATGACGGCCACCCTGCGGGCCGTGGACGACGCCGGCACGGTCCTCAGCGGGCGGGGTGCCTTCGAACGCACCATCCGCGGGCCCCGCGCCACGCAGGCGTCCGACTTCACCGCCAAGATCCACGCCGGGCACCTTCCGTCCAACACCCGTTTTGCGCTGGAGATCAGTTTTGAGGACGACGGCGGCGCTGCGGGTGAGGCGGTCCGCGGCACCTTCCGCACGGCCCCCGATGCCGGCAGCGTCAACGGCAAGGGCCGCACCGGCGGCACCAGCAACGGTGGGGACGTCCCGGCGTCGTACGCCCAGAGTTTTGTGTGGACCGGCGACACCGCAGGCCAGGGCTGGGGCATCAACGAGGAGATCGGCGGCATGCGCGGCTACCGGGCCATGCACCAAACCCGGCCCGACTTCTTCATCCACTCCGGCGACACCGTCTACGCCGACGGCCCGCTGGCCGAAACCGTGGTGGAGAAGGACGGGCAGGTATGGCGCAACCTGGTCACCGAGGAGGTATCCAAGGTGGCAGAGACCCTCACCGAGTTCCGCGGCCGGCACCGCTACAACTCCCTGGACGCCAACATGCGCGCCATGTTCGCCGACGTCCCCGTGATCGCCAACTGGGACGACCACGAAACCACCAACAACTGGTACCCCGGCGAAATCCTTGACGACCCCCGCTACACCGTGCGCGACGTCAACACCCTCGCCGCCCGCGGCCGGCAGGCGTGGCAGGAAAACATGCCGATCGCCGACAGTTCAGCGCTATGGCGCCCCGGAACGTTCGACGACGGCGGGCAGTACCAGCCGGCCCGCATCTACCGGAAGATCTCCCGCGGCCCGCAGCTGGACATCTTCTGCCTGGACATGCGCACCTTCAAGTCGCCCAACACGGACGGCAAGGAGGCCTACGCCACCTCACATACTGGGCCAGGAGCAGGTGGACTGGCTGATCCGGGAAGTGTCGAAGTCCAAGGCGACGTGGAAGGTTATTGCCGCCGACCTGCCGCTGGGCATCATCGTCCCGGACGGCGCCGTCAACCAGGAGAGCCTGGCCAACCGGGACCCCGGGGCACCGCTGGGCCGAGAGCTGGAAATCGCCGCAGTGCTCAGCGCCTTCAAGCGGAACCGGGTGAAGAACGTGGTGTGGCTGACCGCCGATGTGCACTACTGCGCCGCCCACCACTACTCCCCCGAGCGGGCTGCGTTCACTGACTTCGACCCGTTCTGGGAGTTCGTGGCCGGGCCCATCGCCGCCGGCTCGTTCGGGCCCAACCCCATGGACGCGACGTTCGGCCCCGAGGTGGTCTTTGCCAAGGCAGGCCGGTTCCCGGGCGAATCTCCGCGCGACGGCGAGAACCAGTTCTTCGGCCACGTCCAGCTGGGCGAGGACGATTCCTTCACGGCGAGCCTTCGCAACGCCAACGGCGCCACGGTCTTCTCGCAGGTGCTGACGCCGCAGCGGTGACCGCTTGAGCGGTGACTGCCGGCCGGAGCCCGGCTGCCGCCGTCGGCTGTCAGCCCGAGCCCGGCGGTTAGACCGGACCGAAAGTGGGTACGACGCTGATGAGGCCTGCGCGTCCGCAGGCGGATTTCGGCACGCGGCACGCGGCACGACGGCGACGGGGTGGTCAGGTTTGGAAAACAGCGGGTTGACGCAGGCGGTCCGGGAGGCGGGGGCCGTGGAGCTGCTGCTGGTCCGGCACGGCGAGAGCGCCGGAAACGTGGCCGCCACCGAAGCCAGCGAGGCTGGCGCCGAGGTGATCGACGTGCCGGCCCGTGACGCGGACGTCACCCTGTCCGGTACAGGCCAGGACCAGGCGCTGGCGCTGGGCAAGGCCTTGGCGGCCATCGAAGAGGACCTCAGGCCGGACGCCGTGGTCTCGTCGCCCTATGTCCGGGCCCACCAGACGGCGGAAATCGCCGTGGCAGCCGCGGGCTGGCCAGTAAAGGTCCGTACCGATGAACGGCTCCGGGACCGTGAGCTGGGCATCCTGGACACGCTCACCCGGCAGGGTGTGGACCGCAGGCACCCCGATGAAGCCGAGCGCCGGCTCTGGCTGGGGAAGTTCTACTACCGGCCACCCGGCGGCGAGTCCTGGGCCGACGTCGCCCTGCGCCTTCGTTCGGTACTGAACGAGCTGAACAACCTGGGGACCGGGCACCGGGTCATGCTGGTCTGCCACGACGCCGTGATCATGCTGTTCCGCTATGTCCTCGAAGGCATGACCGAGGCTGAGCTTCTGGACGTGGCCGCGGGTACGCCGGTACTGAACGCGTCCATCACCCGGTACGTCCGGCCCGAGGGGCAGGGGCCGTGGACCCTGGAGAGCTTCAACGTGGCGGACCACCTCACCGCCGAGGGCGTCCAGGTGACCGAGCACGGCGGAGATGCCAATGTCCACCCGCGGTAAGGAGTCCTCCGCAGGGCCGTCAGCCAGCGGTTCCCAGGCCACGCCGGTGACGCCGTCGCTGCTGCGCGCCTGGCCACTGCCGGCTGCCGGTGAGGACAAGTACTCCCGCGGCGCCGTCATGGTGATCGGGGGATCGCGGACCACCCCCGGCGCCGCTTTGCTGGCGGGCACGGCCGCTCTCCGGGCCGGTGCGGGGCGGCTCTCCATGGCTGTGGCCGAGTCCGTGGCCATGCAACTGGCCGTGACCCTCCCGGAGGCCGGGGTGACCGGGCTCCCCGAAACCAGTGACGGGTCGGTCCGCGGCTCGGAGCTTGAGGCAATCCACCCGGACCTGCGGAACGCAGATGCTGTGTTGATCGGCCCGGGACTGGACAACATCGACCTCACCGAAGAGCTGCTGCGCACCCTCCTGAAACAGGATTCCGACGGCGGCGCCACGGGCGGCGCCACAATCATCCTGGACGCCTACGCATTAGGCGTTGTTCCCAAGCTGGGTGACGCGCTGGAGCCTTGGCGGGGCAGACTGATCCTCACACCGAATCCGAAAGAAGCAGAGGTCCTGCTGGGCCAGGAGGTGGACCAGCTGGAGACGGCCGTCGCCCAGATCGCCGACAGGTACCAGGCCGTGGTCAGCTGCCAGGGTTTCATAGCGCGGCCGCGAGGCGGCGGCGACGGAGACGGCAACGGTGCCGGGGACGGAGACGGAGACGGAGACGGCAACGGTGCCGGGGACGACGGCGGTACCGGGAACGGCGGTACCGCTTCCGGACCGGCTCTCTGGGAAATCACCACGGGCCATGGCGGACTGGGCACTTCCGGCAGCGGCGACGTCCTGGCCGGTGCCATTGCCGGGCTTCGGGCGCGCGGCACCAGCGACGCCCAGGCCGCCTGCTGGGGAACACACCTGCACGCCGCGGCGGCCGACAGGCTGGCCAGCCGGCTGGGGCCGTTGGGGTTCCTGGCGCGGGAACTGGCCGACGAACTCCCTGCCCTGATGCTGGAACTGGATACGTGACCCACGCCGGCGGTCCGCCGTGATTCACCGTCCGGACAAACGATGGCCCCCGGCACTGCCGGGGGCCATCGTGTCGGGAGATGCGGCCGCCCACTGCCTGTGCGCTGTCTGGCGCTGTGGCGTGCACAGAATGGCTAGTCGCCCCAAAAAGGCAGTCAACAGTTGCGTGCCGGACCTCCCGGTCCTGCGGCAGGCTAAGCGGCGATCTGGTGCTTTGCCTCCTTGGTGTCAATCTCAATCTTGCGTGGCTTGGCCTTCTCGGCGACCGGAATCCGCAGCGTCAGGACACCGCCGTCGTACGTTGCCTTCACGTTGTCCGCGTCCAGGGTGTCCCCAAGGATCAGCTGCCGGCTGAAGACACCGCGCGGGCGCTCCGAAGCGATCAGTTCGACCTCCTTGCCGGCGGGATCGGGCCGTTCAGCTCTGACGGTAAGGACATTCCGTTCAACATCAAGGTCCACCGAATCCACGCTCACTCCGGGCAGGTCAAAGGCAACCACAAAATCCTGGTCCTCCCGCCACGCATCCATGGGCATCGCTGCCGGGTGCGCTGCCGTTCCGAGGACCTGCTGGGCCAGCCTGTCCAGCTCGCGGAACGGATCGGTTCGCATCAACATGGCTTTCCTCCTCGTAAGAGATGGTCCAACACATCCATACCAGCCGATCTATGTTGGCTGATATAGATTTTTTAGCACTGGAACCAGAGCTTTGCAAGTGGTTCGGTGAGGAATTTTTGGGGTTTCGAGCCCAGCAGACGAATGGCCCCCGGCAATGCCGGGGGCCACCGTAGCGGGAGGGTCACCCGCAGACTGCCGATGCGCTATCAGGCGCTGTGGCGTGCCCAAACGGCTAACCGCCCTAAAGAGGCAGATGAAAAAGAACGCGTCCGGATCCTCCCGGTAATGCCGTTTTAGCACCGGTTTGAAAGCCATTCAAGGGGTTCTCACCGGTAACTTTGCCGATGCGCGGGGGCGGATTACCGGGGATCAGCTCCGGGTGGGATCCGGACGCAGCGGGGCGGGCCCTGGATCAGGAATCGGCAGCGGGCCGGGTGGATCCGGTGTCGGAACCGGACCCGGTCCGCCCGGGCCGGGATGGCCGGGCGAGGTTGGATCAGGATTCATGGGGTCCGGGCCGGGTTCCGGCGGGAACGGCTCGGGTTCGTGCACTGGCGGGATGGTCATGGATTTCCCCTCTCAGGCGTGGCTGGCGTGCCATTGCGAGATCAGGATACGCCCGCCCCCCTCCCAACGCTCTCTCACCTTCCGCAGGGATTTGCCCAACGCTCTCTCACCATCCGCAGGGATGTGCCCAACGCTCTCTCACCTTCCGCAGGGATATGCCCAACCCTCTCTCACCCCGCCTCCGGACCTGATAGAGCGTCCGGGCAAAACCCGCAGGACCTGATAGAGCGTCCGGCAAAACCCGCAGGACCTGATAGAGCGTCGCGGCAAAACCCGCAGGACCTGATAGAGCGTCGCGGGGTGGGGCGCTCCCCCCGTAGCGAACGGCCGCCCCTTTGTCAGCGGCGATCTATATATTGAAGGAATGACCCAGACTCCGCTGCAGGACTCCGCCAACGCCACTCCCGCCGACGTCCGGCCGCCCGTCGCCAAGAAGGTCCCGCATGAGCGAACCCACCACGGCCACACCTTCGTGGACAACTACGAGTGGCTCCGCGAGAAGGACTCCGCCGAGGTCGTCGGGCACCTGAAGGCCGAGAACGCCTACCAGGAAGCCGTGACGGCGCACCAGGAGCCGCTGCGCGAGGCCATCTTCCAGGAGATCAAGGGGCGCACGCAGGAGACAGACCTGTCTGTCCCCAACCGCAAGGACGGCTGGTGGTACTTCAGCCGCTCAGCGGAGGGCAAGGAGTACGGCATCCAGTGCCGGGTCCGTGCCCAGGACACCGGCAACCCGGTGGCGGACTGGACTCCCCCGGCGGTGGAGGCCGGCGTCGAAATCCCCGGCGAGGAAGTGCTGCTGGACGGCAACGTTGAAGCGGAGGGCAAGCCCTTCTTCTCCGTCGGCGGCTCCGCGGTCACCGTGGACGGCAACCTCTACGCCTACGCCGTGGACAACGCCGGCGATGAGCGCTTCACCCTGCGCATCAAGGACCTTCGCACCGGCCAACTGCTGCCGGACATCATTGAGAACATCTTCTACGGCGTCAGCTTCTCCCCCGACGGCACGCGCATCTTCTACACCGTCGTGGATGATTCGTGGCGGCCCTACCAGGTCAAATCCCACATCCTGGGCACACCCGTCACCGACGACGAGGTGATCTACCAGGAGGACGACGTCGCCATGTGGCTGGGCTTTGAGCTCTCCTCGGACAGGCGTTACCTCGTGCTGGGCATCGGCTGTTCCGAGTACAGCGAAACCCGCCTGCTCCGCTTCGACGACGCGGCGGCGGCCCTCACTACCGTCATTTCGCGCGACGAGCGCGTGCTGTATGAGGCGGAGCCGTTCCTGCTCACCGGCCCGGACGGTGAGCAGCACGAGCGGATCGTCATCACCCACAACCGGGACGCCGTGAACTCCATGGTCTCCCTGATTGACCCGGCCGAGCTCACCAAACCGCTGGCCGAGCAGCACTGGAGCACCGTCGTCGGGCATTCCGACGACGTCCGCGTCAACGGTGCCGGGGTCACCTCCACGCACCTCATCGTCTCCATCCGCAAGGACACCATCGAACGTGTCCAGGTCATGGGCCTGGCCGGACTCGGAACCCCCGCGCAGGAAGCGCCGGTGGAGCCCGCGTTCGACGAGGAGCTGTACACCGCAGGCGTGGGCGGCTCGGACTACGAAGCCCCCGTCATCCGCCTGGGCTATACGTCCTACTTCACGCCGTCGCGCGTGTACGACTTTGTCCTGCCCACCCCCGCCCGGCCTGCCGGTGAACTGCTGCTGCGCAAGGAAAGCCCGGTGCTGGGCGGCTATGACGGCAGCGACTACGTGGCCACCCGCGAATGGGCGACGGCGGCAGACGGCACGCGCATCCCGCTCTCCGTGCTGAGGCACAAGGGCGTGAAACAGGATTCGACGGCGGCGGGCCTGGTCTACGGGTACGGCTCCTACGAAATGAGCATGGATCCGGGGTTCGGCATCGCCCGGCTGTCCCTGCTGGACCGAGGCGTGGTGTTTGTCATTGCGCACATCCGCGGCGGCGGCGAGCTGGGCCGGCACTGGTACGAGGACGGCAAGAAGCTCACCAAGAAAAACACGTTCACCGATTTTGTGGACGCCACGGACTGGCTGGCCACGTCGGGCTGGGTGGATCCGTCCCGGATCGCGGCGCTGGGCGGCTCCGCCGGCGGGCTGCTGATGGGTGCAATCGCCAACCTGGCACCGGAGAAGTACGCCGCCGTGGTGGCGCAGGTGCCGTTCGTGGACGCCCTCACCACCATCCTGGATCCGGAGCTTCCGCTGTCCGCGCTGGAGTGGGAGGAATGGGGCAATCCCATCACCGACCCCGAGGTCTACGACTACATGGAGTCCTACTCCCCGTATGAGAATGTGCGCGAAGTGGCCTACCCCAAGATCGCGGCGGTGACGTCCTTCAACGACACCCGCGTCCTCTACGTGGAGCCTGCCAAGTGGGTGCAGGAGTTGCGGAACAAGACCACCGGGACGGAGCCGATCCTGATGAAGATCGAGATGGACGGCGGCCATGGCGGCGCGTCCGGCCGGTATGTCCAGTGGCGCGAACGGGCGTGGGATTACGCATTCATCGCCGATTCGCTTGGGGCTACGGAGCTGCTTCCGGGGGCCGGGCTGAAATAATCCCCCGAAGCCTGGCTCCAATGATGGCGAAAAATACTCATCATGCTTACTATTGTCTCGCGCTGGGCTGCCCGCTGGGGGCAGGGTACCCCGCGCTGACCTGGAGGTTGCGTGAGCATGGCACAGGAAATGCGTCCCCTGACAGACGACGAACTGATGTCCGAGCAGGCCACGGCTTTGCCGGACAAGGAAGTGGCATCCGTCCTTGACCTGAATGCGGACCTGGACCTGGGTATCGATGCAGCAGCTCCGATCGACCTCGCGGTGGCCGCGAACGCCAACGTGGCAGCACCGATCGATGCCGCGGCATCAGCCAACATCCTCTCGTTCGGCTCCGAGGCGCAGGCCATGGCCGACCAGGGCGTCATGATCGATCAGGGCATCGTGGCCGATGCCAACGCCGACTCCACCCAGGACAGCACCATCGACCAGGGCAATGACACGGTGGATCAAGGCACGGAGCCTGACGCAGCCGGCACAGGAACCGCGGACGACGGCGGCAGCCTCCTTCCTGACGGGACCGTCACCGAAGGCACAGCGCCCGGCAGTACCGTGCCCGACGTCGGGGCCCTCCCGGTGGATCCTGCTGCCGCCCTGGACGGGGACCTCCTCAACGTCAACGTCGACCTCGCAGCGGACGCCGACATCGCCGCTCCGATCAACGGTGCGGTTGCCGCCAACGCCAACGTCGCGGCGCCCATCGACGCCGCCGTGGCCGCGAACATCGGCTCCATCGACAGCCAGGCCTATGCTGTGGCCGAGCAGGACGCCATCATCTCCCAGCACATTGACGGCGAAGCCAACGCCTCCGCTGACCAGCAGTCCAACCTCGAACAGTAAGCACAGATGACCATTGCGCACGGCGGCCCGCCCTCCCCGGCGGGCCCGCCGTCGTCCGCTGCCACCCTGACCGGCGAGCTCCTGGAGAACCCGGTCCGGGCTGACGGCGTCCAGCTCATCGGCGAGGCCGAAGGCTCCGGCTACCGCCAAGCTCCTTCCCTGGTCCGCCGCGCGGACGGCCAGACCCTGCAGCTCACCCGGCTCCTGTACCTCGTGCTGGAGGCGGTGGACGGGAACCGGGGGCTGGAGGACATCGCCCGCCATGCAAGCTCCGGCTCCGGCCGCCTCGTGAGCGCTGACAACGTCCGGACGCTCATCGATTCGCAGCTGCTGCCGATGGGCCTGCTCCGCCTGGCCGACGGGTCCCAGCCGGAGGTCCGCAGGGCCGACCCCCTGCTGGGCATGCGGTTCCGGTACACGGTGACGGACCCCGAACGGACCCGGAAGCTCACGGCACCCTTCGCGGCGCTGTTCAACCCGGTGATCGTGGCGGTGGTGACGGCAGCGTTCCTGGCTGCATGCTGGTGGGTGCTGATGGTGAAGGGCCTCGGCTCGGCCACGCATGAGGCCTTCGCCAACCCGGCATTGTTGCTGCTGATCTTTGCCGTCACCATCCTTTCGGCCGGCCTGCACGAGTTCGGGCACGCCGCGGCAGCGAGGAAGGGCGGCGCGACGCCTGGCGCGATGGGCGCCGGGCTTTACCTCATCTGGCCTGCGTTCTTCACCGACGTCACCGACTCGTACCGCCTGGGCCGCGGCGGACGGCTGCGGACTGACCTGGGCGGGCTGTACTTCAATGCGATTGTCGCAGTCGGCATCATGGGGATCTGGTGGGCCACGGGATTTGACGCCCTGTTGCTGGTGGTGGTCACCCAGATCCTGCAGATGGTCCGGCAACTGCTTCCGCTTGTCAGGTTCGACGGCTACCACATCCTGGCGGACGCCACAGGTGTTCCTGACCTTTTCCAGCGCATCAAGCCGACGCTTCTTGGCGTGCTTCCGTGGAACTGGGGCAAGCCTGAGTCGAAGATCCTGAAGCCCTGGGCCCGTGCAGTGGTGACCCTCTGGGTCCTGGTCACCGTGCCCTTGCTCCTGTTCAGCCTGGGCATGATGGTGCTCGCCCTGCCCCGGCTGCTCGCCACGGCATGGGCCAGCGTGCTGAACCAGCAGTCGGAGCTTTCGGAAAGCCTCGCCAATGGTGACCCCGCCGGTGCCGCCCTGCGTGCACTGGCGATCGCCGCCGTCGCCCTGCCCGTCGTGGGGATGATCTATATCCTGGTCCGTCTCCTGCGGCAGCTCACGGCCGGTCTGTGGAAGAAGACCCGGGGCAAGGCCGTACAGCGCGGGGCCGCCATGGCCACGATCGGAGCCTTGCTTGCCGGGCTGGCCTGGGCATGGTGGCCCGACGGCGGGACGTACCGGCCGGTCCAGCCTTACGAGCGCGGGACGCTGGCCGACGCCACCACCTCCGTGTTCCCGCAGTCCGGAACCGTGCTCCGCGAAGGCAAAGCGGGCAGCACTGTTGCCCTTTGGCCGGCGGGGGCGGACATGCCGACCCGGGAGAATCCCCAGCTGAGCATGGTGCTGGTGCCCGTGGACGCACCCCCGGCAGCCTCTGGCACGCCCGCTGCCGACGGGGCCGCGGCGCCGTCCTGGGTGTTTCCGTTCAGCCGGCCGGACGCTCCTGCGGCGGGCGATAACCAGGCGTTGGCCGTCAATACCACCGACGGGTCCGTCACGTACAGCGTGGCCTTCGCCCTGGTCTGGGCCGAGGACGGCTCGCCGGTGGAGACAACCAATGAAGCCTACGCATTCGCCAACTGCACGGACTGTGCGGCGGTGGCGGTGGGCTTCCAGGTGGTCCTGATCGTTGGCCAGACGGACGTCATCGTGCCGGAGAACCTGTCGGCGGCCGCCAACTACAACTGCCTGGAGTGTCTCACCTATGCCCTGGCCAGCCAGCTGGTCCTCACCCTCGACGGACCCCTCAGCGACGATGGCATGGCCCAGCTGACTGCGCTGTGGGAAGAGATCTCCGCCTATGGCCGGAACATCCGGGAGGTCCCGCTCTCCGAGATCCAAGGCAAGCTGGCCGCCTACAAGGACCAGATCACGGCGATCATCAAGGCTGACCCCAGCGCCACACGATCCGCGCCTTCGACGTCCACAGGCACTGCCTCTCCCCCGGCCGGCTCAACGCCGGCGGCTCCTGCACCTTCCACAGGATCCACGGCACCTGCGCCGACCCCCACCGGCACCGGCACCGGCACCGTCACTGCCCCGGCCACCGCCCAGCCGACGCAGCCTGCCTATGGCGACCCCACGCCGTCGGCCGTTCCCACCGGCCAGGTTCCCGCGCCCACTGCGGATCCTGGTTCGACCGTCCCGGCAACGCAGGCCGCACCGACTGCAGGCGGCTGAGCACTGTGCGAAGCAGTGAAATCCGTGGTCCGTGACCCGCGAAACTCATCATGCTTACTATTGGGGCAGCCTGTTTCAACGCCGGGCCCATCTGAAGGAGCAGACATGTCGCTACGCAAGGGAACGTCCGTGGAATGGAACACCCCGCAGGGCAAGACCCACGGAAAGATCGTGGAGAAGAAAACCAGCGATTTCGAGCTGGACGGAAACACCCACCGGGCCACCGAGGACGAACCCCAGTACGTGGTGGAGTCCGCCAAGACCGGTGCCCGTGCCGCGCACAAAGCGTCCGCCCTGACCGAGAAGGGGCAGGCATGACCGCCACCAGCCACCACGACGTCCTCATCATCGGCGGCGGCAACGCCGGCATTTCCCTGGCCGCGCGGCTGCACCGCTACGGCGTCAGCGACATCGCGGTCATCGAACCCAAGGACCACCACCTCTACCAGCCGCTGTTCTCCCATATTGCCGGCGGCCGGGCGAAGGCTTCAGAGGCCATCCGCCCGCAGGCATCCGTCACGCCCGCCGGCGTGGAATGGATCCGTGACGGCGCAAAGGACATCGATGCCGCCACCAGCACCGTGACCCTGGCCTCGGGCAGCCGCATCACCTACGGCCATCTGGTGGTCTGTCCCGGCCTGCAGCTGGACTGGGACAAGGTGCCGGGGTTGGCGGCCGCCGTCCATTCCCCGCACGGCGCCTCGCATTACGAGTTCAGCCTGGCCCCCAAGGCGTGGACCCTGCTGAGCAGCATGACGTCCGGCACCGTCATCTTCACCATGCCCGCCGGGCCCGCCAAGTGCGCCGGCGCCGCCCAGAAGCCCATGTACCTGGCGTGCGACTACTGGAAGGAACACGGGGTCCTCGATGACATCCGCGTGATCATGGTCCAGCCCTACCCCACCGTCTTCGGCGTGTCCGGGGTGGACGAGGAACTCAACCGGAAGATCACCGAGTACGGCATCGAGCTGCGCCTCAACAGTGAAGTGGTGTCCGTGGACCCTGCCGGCCAAACGGCACTGGTCAGGGACAACGCGGCCGGCACCACCGAGGAACTCCACTACGACGTCCTGAATGCCGTCCCGCCGCAGTCGGCACCGGACTGGCTCAAGGCCACCGACCTTCCGGCCTCCGGTGACGACGCCGGGTTCGTCCAGGTGGATCCGGAAACACTGCGCCACCCCCGCTACCCGAATGTCTGGTCGCTGGGCGACGCCGCGGGCACCACCAACTCCAAGTGCGGCGGCGCGCTGCGCAAACAGACCAAGGTCCTGGCAAAAAACCTTGTGGCCGCACGCCGGGGAGCCCCGGTCAAGGAAAAGTACGACGGCTACGCGGTGTGCCCGTTCACGGTGTCCGGCTCAACCGTGGTGTTCGCCGAGTTCGACGCCGACTACCGCCCCCAGCCGAGCATCCCCAAGGTTCCCACGTGGAAGGAAAGCCGGGCCGCCTGGGTGGTGGACCGCGACATCTTCCCGCAGGTTTACTGGAACCTGATCCTCAAGGGCCGGGCGTAACGCCGGACACCACCCCAGTGCCACGCCACTGATCGGCGAGCACCGCGTAAACCAGCTCGGTGGCCCACTCGCCTTTGTAATGCCACTTGTCCACATGGCGGGCTTCGCACCGCATGCCCAGCCGTTCGCACAACGCGGCGGATGCGGTGTTCAGGTCATCGAGCCGGGCTTCAATCCTGTGCAGCCCCAGCTCCCCGAACCCGAGGTCCGCCCCGCGTCGCCCTGCCGGCGCCGGGCCAGGTCCAGCCCACTTCGCCCTGCCCCAGCCCGGCAGCCATTTGAGCACCACTTCACCCATCAGGCCCGGCATCCCCTTGGCTTCGATGGCCAGGCAGATCCAGTCGCCCTCCTTCTCGAAGACAAAGTTGGCGTACCGGCCCACGCGCTCCATGGACTGGGTGTAGGTTTTGGCAGGGCCGGGCAGGAACCGGGCGGTCTCGGGCAGCGAGTGGTAGGCGTGGAACGCGTCAAGGTCACGCCCCTCGAAGCGGCGCAGGACCAGCCGCTCCGTGCGCAGGGGCAGGGTAATCTCCGGCATGGCAGGCTCAGCGCGCAGGGCGTACGACGGCGGCAGTCGCCTCCGCGATGGCGCGCTCCTCGTCGGTGGGAACCACCAGGACGGGAAGGACGGACTCAGCCGTGGAGATCACCCGTGGTTCCTTGGACCGCTGGCTGTTCAGGCCGGCGTCGAGCACCACGCCCAGTGCCCCCAGCTTTTCCGCCACGAGGGAACGGAACTGGTGGGAGTTCTCGCCGATTCCCGCGGTGAACACCAGCGCCTTGGCGCCGCCGACGGCCACGTGGTACCCGCCGATGTATTTGGCCAGCCGGTAGGAGGCCACCGCGAGCGCCATGGCGGCTTTGGCGTCGCCGCCTTCCGAGGCCTCCACCACGGAACGCATGTCGTTGTTGCCGGCGAGGCCCTTGAGGCCGGATTCGCGGTTCAGCATGGTGTCGATGTCCTCGGGGGTCCAGCCTGCGCGGCCGAGGAACACCAGGATGGAGGGGTCCAGGTCGCCGGAGCGGGTACCCATGACCAGGCCCTCCAGCGGCGTGAAGCCCATGGAGGTGTCCACGGACTTGCCGCCCCGGATGGCTGTGACGGAGGCGCCGTTGCCGAGGTGGGCGATCACGCCGTCGAACTCCTCTGCCGGAAGGTCCAGGAGCGCCGCGGCACGGTGGGTGACGTATTCGTGCGAGGTGCCGTGGAAGCCGTAGCGGCGGATGCCGTGGTTCGTGTAGAGCTCGTCCGGCACGGCATAGCGCCAGGCGTGCTCGGGCAGGGTGCGGTGGAAGGCGGTGTCGAACACAGCAACCTGCGGCAGGTCCGGCCATTTCTTGCTGATGGCGCGGATGCCCAGGACGTTGGCGGGGTTGTGCAGCGGGGCCAGCGGGTTGAGCCGCTCGATGGCCCGGGTGATCTCGTTGTCGATCAGCACCGGCTCGGCGAAACGCTCCCCGCCGTGTACCACGCGGTGGCCCACGGCATCGAGCGTGAGCTCCCCGAGTTCCTCATGGATGGCGGCGTCCACCTGTTCCAGAGCCTCGGCGTGGTCCCGCGGCCCTTCGATTTCGCCGTCCCCGCCGCCGCCGTTGCCCATGCCGATCTTCTCGATCAGGCCCTCGGTCAGCACGCTCCCGGCCGCAACATCGCGGACCTGGTACTTGAGCGAGGACGAGCCGGAATTGATGACAAGGACGAGCATGTGGGGCCTCCTGAGCCGTGCGCGTGCAGTTCATCCCACTATATGGGGCAGGCGGCCGGGCGCCGGCGATGTCCCCGAGGCCTATACTGGCCCGAACCACGACTTGCAGATGAGAACCATTCTCATTAGACTTCAGGGCATGCATCTCATTGTGATCAGCTCCCTGGACGCCCTGTGCCGCCAGCAGGCCTGCGAAGCCGCGGCGGCGGCCCACCCGGGGGCAGTGGTGGTCCTCCACGACCTGCTGGAGAACGGCCTGGTGATCCGCCGGGTCTTCGGCCGCGCCGGAATTCCGGAGCGTACAGAGACCCTTCTGGAGCACGGCTGCCTCAGCTGCACTGTCCGGCTGGACCTCATCCCCACCCTTGAGCGGCTGCACGAAAGCGGGGAGAACCTGGTGATTGTGGGGCTGCCCCCTGCAGTATCCTGCGAGGCGGCCATCTCAGCGGTAAGAAGCGGGCTGTCGGACAGCGTCACGGTTGATTCAGCAGTCCTTGCCTGCGCGCCGGACACACTGGAGGACCACCTCTGGGACAAGCACACACTCTTCGAATCCGGCTTCACTCCCGTCCCGGAGGACCACCGGACGCCCGGCGAATTCCTGATCAGTGAGCTCTGCTTCAATGACACCGTCCTGCTGGCCGAACCGGACCTCCTCCCGGTGGACCCCGCCTTGCGCAGCCGTGGAGTGGCGCTGATCCAGGAACTGGCACCCCACGCCGACGTGGTGGCGGACCCGGCAGGGATCCGGCCCGGCCGCCACAACTTCCGGGAGGCGACATGCCGGACCGCGTCAGGTTCGGTCCGGATCCCGGCCGCCGCATCGGCGTCGGCCTTCACTACCGTCACTCACCGGGCTGAGCGGCCACTGCACCCGGGGCGCTTCCGGGACGCCCTGGCGTCCCTGGCAGAAGGCTGCTGCTGGCTCCGCGGCCGGTTGTGGATCGCCGCGGCGCCGCAGTGCCGGATCGCCATCCAGGGCATCGGCCCCCTGGTGTGGCTGGAAAACACGGGGCCTTGGCTGGCAGACCGGGTCCCCGGGGCAGCCGCGGACCCGGCGGAAGTGGATGCCCGCCTGGACTGGCACCCGGAGCACGGCGACCGCTGCAGCGTCATCGCCGCGACCGGCGAAGGACTCGATCCCGCCGGAATCGCCGCGCTGCTGGCCGCCTGCGAACTGACGGATGCGGAGATGGACGCCGGATTCGCCTCACTGGCGGACCCATTCGGACTGGACGCAGCCCCGCCCCTGGCCCCGTACTCAAACTGACCCACCAGCCCCCACCCAAAGGAGCATCACCATGAAAGTCCGCAACTCCCTCCGCGCCCTGAAGAAGGTTCCCGGCGCCCAGATCGTCCGCCGCCGCGGCCGCACCTTCGTCATCAACAAAGCAAACCCGCGCATGAAGGCCAGGCAAGGCTAGGCGCCCGGCCGACTCACCCCGCCCCTGCCGTTGCGCCGGCAGCGGCGGGCGCTTAGAGTCGGCGGACACGCAGCACTACGCAGAGAGGGACTTCCATGACGAACGGCACCACTCAGCCCGAGGGCACCGAACCTGACGCCACAGACTCAGGCACCACCGGTTCAGGCACGAAGGATCCCACCGGCGTCGAAGGCGCCAACCCGGCGCTGGACGACACCGGCAGCGTCAAGGCCGCCGAGGTGGGAGAGGCCGCGGAACAGCCGAAGGACCCCGAGAACCTGGACCTCACCCCCGAAGGCCTCTCGGACGAACCCGCAGCGCAGGAAGATCCGGAAAGCGTCGCCAAGCCCGAAAACAGCTAGCAGCGCAGTACCCGAGCCGCCGGCAGGCAGCCCGCGGAAAGCGCCCGACGGCGGCACTCACGCGAGTGCCGCCGTCGGGCGTTGTGCTGCGAGCCTAGGCGGTGGCCGCCGCCGGGACCTCGGCCGCAGCCTGCGCCTGGATGGCCGTGATGGCCACGGTGTTGACGATGTCCTCCACGGTGCAGCCGCGGGAGAGGTCGTTGACCGGCTTGCGCAGCCCCTGCAGGACGGGCCCCACGGCCACGGCACCGGAACTCTGCTGCACGGCCTTGTAGGTGTTGTTGCCGGTATTCAGGTCCGGGAAGATGAACACCGTGGCCTGTCCTGCCACCGACGAGCCCGGCATCTTGGACTCCGCGATGGAGGCGTCCACGGCGGCGTCGTACTGGATGGGACCTTCAACGGCGAGATCAGGCCGGCGGCTGCGCACCAGCTCGGTGGCCTGCCGCACCTCGTCCACGGCCTCGCCGGAGCCCGAGCCGCCGGTTGAGTAGGACAGCATGGCCACCCGCGGCTCCACGCCGAACTGCGCGGCCGTTTCGGCCGAGGCGAGCGCGATATCCGCCAGCTGCTCCACATTGGGATCCGGGTTCACGGCGCAGTCGCCGTACACCAGCACGCGGTCCGGCATGAGCATCAGGAACACCGAGGACACGATCTTGACGCCCTCGCGGGTCTTGACGAACTCCAGGGCCGGCCGGATGGTGTGCGCCGTGGTGTGGGCGGCGCCTGAGACCATCCCGTCCACCACCCCCAGCTGCACCATCATGGTGCCGAAGTAGCTGACGTCCTGCATGATCTCCAGGGCTTTGGCCAGGTCCACCCCCTTGTGCGCCCGCAGCTCCGCGTACTTCTCGGCGAACTGCTGCCGGAGCCCGGACGTAGCCGGGTCCACGATGTTGATGCCGGCGAGGTCGATCCCATTGGCCGCAGCCAGTTCGCGCACGTCCGTTTCGGGCCCCAGCACCGTGAGATCGCAGACGTCGCGGCGGTGCAGGATTTCGGCGGCACGCAGGATCCGCACGTCCGTGCCCTCGGGCAGCACCACGTGCCGGCGCTGCCCCCGCGCCCGTTCGATGAGGTCATGCAGGAACCGCAGCGGAGTCATCCGTTCCAGGCGCGGCAGGTGGAGGCGTTCCACCAGTTCGGCTTCGTCCACCCGCCTGGACCACAGGCCCAGGGCTGATGCCACTTTGCGCCGGTGGCCGGACCAGATCTCGCTCCGGACTTCGGAGACGCGCTTGGCCGTCATGTAGGTGTCCTCCGTGGCGGCGAAGACCGGGAACGGTGCCTGCGCCAGCAACGGATAGATGTTGGCATCGGGGGCCAGGCCGCCGGTGAGGATCAGCGCCGACGGCACCGGGAATTCCGGCGAGAACGACGACGCCAGGCAGGCCACCATCACGTCGGCGCGGTCCCCCGGCACGATCACCAGGGCGCCCTCGTCCAGGACGTTGAGGAAGTTGCCCACGTTCATGGCTGCCACCTTGATGTCCCGCACGTCGCGTTCCATGTCCGCGCGGCCGGCGATCTGCCGCACGCCCAGCGCTGCGGCCACTTCGCCGGTGGTGGGCCGGGCGATCTCCTCCAGCTCCGGCAGGACGTACACCGGCCGGCCCGAAGCCCCAACGGTCACCTCGGCGGCGATCCTGTCCACAAGCTCCGGATCGGCGCGGTTCACCATGATGGCCAGCAGCGCGCACTTTTCCGCGATCAGTTCCTTGCGGGCAACCTCGACGGCGGCAGCCGCCTCGTCCACGCTCAGGCCCTTGGCGCCCACGACGGCGACCACGGGGGCGGCCAGGTTGTTGGCCAGCCGGGCGTTGAGGTCAAACTCGACGGCGGCGTCCTGCCCGGTGAGGTCGGTGCCTTCGACGATCACCACGTCGCAGTTCCGGGAGATTTCGGCGAAGATTTCCACACAGCGGGCATCGATCTCGGCGCGTTTCCCGTCCGCGAGGAGGGCCCGCACCTCAGCGGACGTCAGGCCGCCCCGGCAGCGGTCGTCGTCGAGCCCGAAGCGTGCCTTCATCAGCGCCACCATCGGGTCCTCCGCGGCATCCGGGCCGTGGACCACCGGCTTGAAGAACCCGATCCGGTCCGCATGCCGGTGGAGGGTGTCCGCCAGGCCAAGCGCCACGAGGGACTTGCCCGAACCCGGGGTGGTTGCGCTGACGTAAATGCCTTTGGCCATGGTCCGCCCTTTGCTGTGGCTTGTGCAGGTCCTCCTATCCTGTCACTTCCGGGCGGGGCATCGGGCACCCCACCGCCGCCGCCGTTCCGTCCCACGACCTTCCGGCCGCACCCCGGCGGCGCGCCGTGCAGGACGGCGTGTCCCGGCCGGCCCCCGCGGATCTGCCGCAAAAACCGGGCAGGAACGCACCCCAGGAGCTGCCCCACTCTTGACACCGACCCCCTTCATGGGATTACCTAATGAACATTCGGTAAATAAAGCTGGAGGCAATGACGCATGGCTGAAGCAACACTCTCCGGGGCCACCCACCCCATCCTGGAAAACGACTACGCCTCCGAATGGATGGGCATCAGGGTCCTCGCCCTCAGCGACGGACACGCCACCATCCGCATGACGCTCCGGCAGGAAATGCTCAACGGCTTCGGCATGGCCCACGGCGGAATGATCTTCGCCTTCGCCGATTCCGCCTTCGCCCTCGCCTGCAACCCGGTCCACCCCACACCGGGCGAAGCGGACAGCATCACCGTTGCTGCCGGCGTCGACATCAACTTCCTCAAGCCCGCCTACCGCGGCCAGGTGGTCACCGCCATCGCTGACCGCCGTTCCAGTGCCGGCCGCAGCGGGCTTTACGACATCCAGATCTTCGCGGCCGACACCGAGCCGGACCCCGCCGCGCAGGCTCCGGGCGAACTCATTGCCGAGTTCCGCGGACGCAGCCGCACCATCCCCAAGAAGTAGGAAACGATGACCCTCCACGCCCCCGAGACCCCCACCTCGCAGACCAGCACCGACGCAGTCCTGGACCGCGAGGAGACCATGTCCCGCGATGAACTGGAAGCCCTCCAGCTCAGCCGCCTGCAGCACACCGTGGCCTACGCCTACGACCGTGTCCCCCTGTACAGGCGCAAGTACGACGACGCCGGCATCCACCCCAGCGACCTGCGCGAACTGAGCGACCTGGGCAACTTCCCGTTCACCACCAAGGACGACCTCCGCGCCGAGTACCCCTTCGGCATGTTCGCCGTGCCTCAGAACGAAGTGGCCCGCATCCACGCGAGTTCAGGCACCACGGGCCGGCCCACGGTGGTCGGCTACACCAAGCAGGACCTGGCCGACTGGGCCAAGCTCGTGGCGCGCTGCTTCCGCGCCTCCGGTATCCGTCCCGGCATGAAGGTCCACAACGCCTACGGGTACGGGCTGTTCACCGGGGGCCTTGGCGCGCATGCCGGCGCCGAGGCGCTCGGCTGCACCGTGATCCCGATGTCCGGCGGCCAGACCGAACGCCAGATCCAGCTGATCCAGGACTTCCAGCCGGACGCCATCCTGGCCACGCCCACCTATCTCCTCACCATCGCCGACGCCATGGCCCACATGGGGATCGACCCCACCTCCACCTCCCTCAAGTACGCAGTGCTGGGTGCTGAACCGTGGACCCAGGAGATGCGGCACGAGCTCGAAGTCACCATGAACATCAAGGCGTGCGACATCTACGGCCTGTCCGAAGTGATGGGTCCGGGCGTCGCCGGTGAGGCCGTGGAGACCCAGGACGGCAGCCACATCTGGGAGGACCACTTCCGCCCGGAAATCATCGACGCCTTCAACCCCGCCCCCGGCAAGGAAAACGTTCTGGGCGACGGCGAACACGGCGAACTGGTGTTCACCTCGCTGACCAAGGAAGCGCTCCCCATCATCCGGTACCGCACCAAGGACCTCACCCGCCTGCTGCCCGGCACTGCCCGCCCCGCGCACCGCCGGATGGGCCGCATCACCGGCCGCAGTGACGACATGATCATCCTGCGGGGCGTGAACCTCTTCCCGTCCCAGATCGAGGAAATCGCACTGCGCATCCCCGAGCTCAGCCCGCACTTCCAGCTCGAACTCACCCGCCCCGAAGGCCAGCGGATGGACCAGCTGACGGTCCGGATCGAACGCCGGGACACCGTCACCATCGAGCAGAGCACGACGGCGGCGCGCGCCCTGAAGGAACAGATCAAGATCCACGTGGGTTCTTCGTGCACCGTGGACGTGGTGGACCCGGGTTCGCTTGAGCGGTCCAACGGCAAGCTGCGCCGGATCTACGACCACCGGCCCAAGGCCTAGGCGGTTGCGCCGGCTGACCGACCGTTCATGAGAAACTGACCAGTATGCCCAGCACCCGCGAAATATCCAGCACCGAAGCACCCGCGAAACGGGGCAGGCCCGGCTACGACCAGCAGTCGGTCCTGCTCATCGCCGTGGACGTCTTCAACCGGCACGGCTATGACGCCACCTCCATGGGGATCCTCGCCGAGAACCTGGGCATCTCAAAATCGGCGATCTACCACCACGTGCCGTCCAAGGGCGACCTCCTGAAGCTGGCCCTGGACCACGCCCTGGGGGGCCTGGAGGCGATCCTGGAACGGCCCGAGGCGACGTCCGGTGCGGCCGATGCCCGGCTGGAGTTCGTGCTGCGGCAGACAGTGGCCGTGCTGGTGGAACGGCTGCCGTTTGTGACGCTGCTGCTCCGCCTGCGCGGCAACACCGACATTGAACGGGACGCGCTGGAACGGCGGCGCACCTTCGACCACAAGGTGGCAGCGCTGATTTCCGCCGCCCGGGACGAGGGTTCCCTCCGGCAGGACATCGATCCGCGCACCGTGACCCGGCTCCTGTTCGGCACCATCAACTCGATCGTGGAGTGGTACAAGCCGGGCGGCTCGCTGTCCCCGGAAAAGCTGGCCGACGACGTCATCACCATCGCGTTCGACGGGCTCCACGCCCAGCCGTAGCACGAGCTGTCCGGCACCTTCGCAGACCTCCGTGGCTGGGGCAGCGGCGGGCACTGGCCTGCCGGCCCCTCCCCGGCTACCGTAGGAAGCCTAGAGCCAGCGTCCGCGGGGAGGTTGTCCATGAAGCCGTTGTCCGGCCCATCCCACCGTTCGCGCGGTGTCCGTACGGCGCTGCTGGGAGTCCTGGCCGCCGTTGCGCTGACAGTTCCGGCATGTACGGGCTCGCCCGTTCCACCTGGTCCGAGCGAACCTCCCGGCGGGGCCACATCCGCGCCGGCCAGCAGCGGCTCCGGCAGCAGCCCCTCCAGCGCTCCCGTTCCCACCGCCGCGGGTTCCATCACCGAGATCGTGGAGAACCTTTCCCCCTCCGTGGTGACGATCTTCACCGACGGCGGCCTGGGCAGCGGCGTGGTGTATTCGGAGGACGGGCTGATCCTCACCAACGAGCACGTGGTCAGCGGACAGACCGATGTTGACGTGGCTTTCGCCGACGGCCAGCGCGTGGCCGGAAAGGTCAAAGCCACCGACCCCGTCACGGACCTGGCACTGGTCCAGGCGGACCGGACCGGCCTGCCCAAACCCACCTACCAGGCAACCCTCCCCAAGGTCGGAGAGGGAGCCGTTGTCCTGGGCTCTCCCCTGGGCTTCGAAAACACCGCCACGGCCGGCATCATCTCCGGCCTGCACCGGTCCATCCCCGGCTCCGCCCAGAACAGCCTGTCCTTGGTGGACCTGATCCAGACAGACGCTCCCATCAGCCCGGGCAACTCCGGTGGTGCCGTGATCAACATGCGCGGCGAAATCATCGGCATCAGCGAGGCCTACATTCCGCCCTCGGCCGGTGCAGTGGCACTGGGCTTCGCCATCCCGGCCGCTACCGCCGTGGAAGTGGCCGAGGAACTCCTGGCGGACGGCACCGCCGAGCACGCCTACCTGGGACTGACGCCGGGCGAACTGACCCGGCAGATTGCCGAACAGCTGGGCATCGACGCCGGCACCGGCGTCGTCGTCCTGTCCGTTGACGGCGACGGACCGGCAGGATCCGCCGGCATCCGCCCCGGCGATGTCCTGGAGTCCATGGAGGGCGTGGAGCTGGACAGCCCCGAGCAGCTCCTGGCCGAGCTCAGGAAACGCAACCCTGGCGACACCGTGGGATTCACGGTAAGACGGGGCAGCCAGAGCCTGGACCTGAAAGCGGAACTCACCGACCGGCCCGCCAGCCGCTAGGCCCAACGCACCCATCCCAACAAAGGAAAAGGTCAGCCATGACGCACCACAAGGAACCGAATCCAGGATTCATTGTTCCCGACCCCTCGGGCCTCAGGGAGGATATCCAGGGCGACGCCGGCGACGAGGCGAACGCCATCCGCTTCAGCGAAGAGCAGGCACTGATCGAGGAACAGTCCCACGGCCTCCGGCCGGACACGTACAGCGTGCCCCGGGGCGGGCCCACAATGGAGGAAGCGCGCGGCAACATGGACCTCACCGACACCGGAACCGGCCCCTCAGATGACAGCAGCGACGACGGCATCCACGGCGGCGCGGAATCCTGACGCGTATGCCCGCGGCGGAGCCCTGACCACGGATTCCTCGAGGGCCTGACGGATGTCCGCGAGGTGATCAGGTACCCGCCGCCCCGGTGGTCCGCTGCTCATTCTGTTGCACCCCGCGTCGGCTCGGAAAGGAAAGGGGCGGGCAGGAGGGGCGCCCCGTTCGCGAGGACGCCCCTCCTGGGCTGGGCCGGGTACTGTGTGTGGCAGGTCAGAGCTGGTACTCGGCCTGCATGATACCCAGGGTCTCGTGGACGCAAAGGATGTTGTGTTCGGTGTCCATGAACCACGCACACTTCTCTGATTCGGTGGTGCAGATGTGGTTCTCGGTCTTGAGGTTCGGGAGATCGTAGTCCTCGAACCGGACACCCTTGGACTCCATTTCCTGGACTGTCCGCTCGATGTCGTGCACCTCGAAACTCAGCGCTGTGTGCTCCGAGTGCTTGCCATCCGAGACCGGCATCAGCTGCAGCATGGGACCGCCGTCGGTGCCGAGTAATTCGCTTCCATCGTCCGCCATACCGCGGTGCGGGAGGCCGAGTGTTTCGGTGTAGAAACGCCGGGCGCGGGCTGCATCGTCAACTGGCAGGATGGTTGTGGCTGTGTTCAATGCAAGGCTCATTTAGCCACCTCCTACGGACAAAATTTTACGCCTCGCCGGCCCGGAAAGATCCCGCACCCCCTCTCACTTCCTGCAGGAAAAACCCCAACGCTCCGTCACCGGTGACAGAGCGTTGGGGGAAAATCCGCAGGAAGTGAGAGAGCGTCCGGTGGGGGCTACTTTTCCACGAGGGTGAGGACGTCGTAGGTTGCCACGATCTCGTCGTTCTGGTTGGTCAGCACGGCGTCCCAGGCCACCTCTCCGTACTCGTCGGTCTCACGCGGGGTGATCTTCTTCGCCGTCAGGGTCACCCGGATGGAATCGCCGGCCGCCACGGGGGTGATGAACCTGAGGTTCTCGAGGCCGTAGTTGGCCAAAACCGGGCCCGGCGCCGGCTCCACGAACAGTCCGGCACCCCACGCGAGCAGCAGGTAGCCGTGCGCCACGATCCCCGGGAAGAAGGGGTTGGCCTCGGCCGCCTCATGGTTGGTGTGCGCGTAGAACGTGTCCCCCGTGGAATTGGCGAAGGCCGTGATGTCCTCCAGGGTGACCTGCCGCAGGTCTGAGCGGACGGCGTCGCCGATATGCAGCGTCTCCAGCGGCTTCCGGAACGGGTGCGTACCCTCGGTGTCCACCGTGAAGTTCCGGTCGGCGCCGGCGTGCCAGACACCGGTGACGGCCGTCAGCATGTTGGGCGAGCCCTGGATGGCCGTGCGCTGCATGTGGTGCATTACCGAGCGGATCCCGCCCAGTTCCTCGCCGCCGCCGGCCCGGCCCGGGCCGCCGTGGACCAGGTGCGGCACCGGGGAGCCGTGGCCGGTGGAGCTGCGGGCGTCCTCGCGGTTGAGCATGAGAACGCGGCCGTGGTGGGCGGCGATCCCGGTGACGAGCTCCCGCGCCACGGAGGGATCATTGGTGCAGACGGTCGCTACGAGCGAGCCTCCGCCGCGCGCGGCGAGGCGGACGGCGTCGGGAAGGTCCTTGTAGCCGATCACCGACGCCACTGGCCCGAAGGCCTCCAGCGAGTGGATCGCCTCCGTTTCCGCGTCATCCCAGCTCAGGACCACCGGGGACATGAAGGCACCCTCCGCCACCACGCCGGTGGTTCCGTCCGCAGAAGTGACCGACGGCGAATCGAGCGTCCCGTACGCCAGCTCACCGCCGGCGTCGAGCATGGACTGGACGGCGGCGCGCACATCAGCCAACTGTTCGACGGAGGCGAGGGCACCCATGGTGACACCCTCGGCACGGGGATCGCCCAGGACCACACGTTCGTCCACGCGCTGGCCGATCGCGGAGATCACGGCCGGCACCAGGTCTTCGGGGACGATGGTGCGGCGGATGGAGGTGCACTTCTGGCCGGCCTTGACCGTCATCTCGGTGACCACAGACTTGATGAAGGCGTCGAACTCCGGGGTGCCCTCCACCGCGTCAGGACCCAGGATGGCGGCATTGAGGGAGTCCGTCTCGGAGGTGAAGCGGACTCCGCCCGCCACCACGTTGGGGTGCGACTTCAAAGAAAGCGCCGTGGACGCGGACCCGGTGAAGGCCACCAGGTCCCGGTAGTCAAGGACGTCCAGGAGGCCCCGGACCGAGCCCGAAATCAGCTGCAGCGAGCCCTTGGGCAGGATGTTCGATTCGATGATCGCCTTCACCACGGCCGCTGCAACGTAGCCGGTGGGGGTAGCCGGCTTGACGATGGTGGGGACCCCGGCGATGAAGGCGGGGGCGAGCTTTTCGAGCATTCCCCAGACGGGAAAGTTGAAGGCGTTGATCTGCACGGCAACGCCCGGGATGCGGGTGTAGATGTGCTCGCCGGCGAAGGAGCCGTCCTTGGACAGCACCTCCATGGGACCATCCACCACCACCTGCGAGTTAGGCAGCTCCCGGCGGCCCTTGGACCCGAACGTGAACAGGACGCCGATGCCGCCGTCGATGTCGATCATGGAATCGATCTTGGTGGCGCCGGTCTGGGCGGAGAACGTGTAGAAGTGCTCCCGGCGGGCGTTGAGGTACTGGGCCAGCTCCTTGAGCTTGAGCGCGCGCTGGTGGAAGGTCAGGGCCCCCAGTTCCGATTGGCCAACCGTGCGGCCATACTCCACGACGGCGGCAAGATCCAGGCCGTCCGTGCTCACCTTGGCCAGGACTTCGCCCGTGCTCGCATCACGCACGGGGACGGCTGAAGCTGAAGAACCGGCGTCGGGCGTCCACCAGGAGTCCTGAACAAAACTGGGGACGGTTTCTACGGTGTCGACTGTGGCTTCAGCTGTTGCGGTGGTGGTCATCGTTGACGGGTCCTTCCAACACGGGGACAAACGTAACCAGCCAGTACATTACTGACCGTACGTTCGGTAATATACCTACAGTACATGAATGTTCCGTGCGGCACACTAGAACTTTCAGCATTGCCACGAAGGAGAGCCATGACCGCCCCATCCCAGGACAGCCCCGACGCAGCCCCGGACATCACTGACGCCGCACTCTGGAAGATCACCCTGGGTGAACTCGACGAGAAAATGGGCGTGAAGATCGTGGAGGAATCCGTGCAGCGCGTGGTGGCCACCATGCCCGTGGAGGGCAACAGGCAATCGTTCGGCCTGCTCCACGGCGGCGCATCCCTGGCCGTGGGCGAGGCCGTGGGCTCCTGGGCGGCAGTCATCCATGCCAGCACGCTGGGCAAGACCGCCGTGGGCGTGGACGTCTCCGCCACCCACCACCGCTCCGCGCGCGACGGCCAGATCACCATCACCGCCACCCCTATCCACCTCGGCGGCACGCTGACCACGCACGAAGTCCTGATCACCAACGACGCCGACCAGCGGCTCTGCACCATGCGCATCACCAACCTGCTGCTGGACCGGAAAGTCAGCCGCACACCGCGCTCAGCCGATCTGCCGTCGCCTGCACCCGAAAAACTGCGGCGGCGTCGCCAGATCCATGGCGACAAGTGACAGAGCGTCTTGGGATTTCCTGCAGGGAGTGACAGAGCGTCCCAGGATTTCCTGCAGGGAGTGAGAGAGCGTCCTAGGGGCGGGGGGCGCTCCGGTTCCTCCGGCGCCGCACCAGCACCATCAGGAAGCCGCCGACGGCGATGGCCGCCGCCGCGGCGATAGCTGCGGCCAGGAGTCCCCCGGCTCCGGTGGTGGCCAGGTACGCGTCTCTGCCGCCGGTGCTCGCCAGGCTTCCGCTCCGCGGGGTGGCCGGGGGTTCGACGACAGTTGCTGATCCTGCCGGCGCCACGGTACTGGGAGTAAGCACGGGCTCGGCCGGCGCCGGGGCGGGCTCCGGTTCACCCACGGGGGGCTGCGGTTCAGCGACGGGAGGTATCGGCTCCGTGACAGGAGGCTGGGGCGTAACCGCCCCTGCCGCCGCAAATTCGAAAGTGCTGGCCCCGGAGGCGCTGTACCCGTTGACCGTTTCGGCGGTGAAGGCGAAGGGCCCCGAAAGGGTCGCCGGCGCGGTGAACTGCCAGCTGCCTGCACTATCCACCGGAACCTCGAACGGAGCCTGGCCCGCAACCGAAATCCGCACTGCCGAACCTGCCGCAACGGCGGTGGCAGGAGCCGCGGCCACGTTCCCGGAGATGGCCTGTCCGGGCTCAAGGGTCCCGCCGGGCGCGGGGAAATCAACCGCAGGCTTGTTCAGGAAGAGTTCCAGCTCGTATCCGGGCAGGACCGCCAGGGCGTCGTCCAGGCTTGCGGCAACCGCGAAGTTCACCGGCGCCCCGGCACCCTCCCCTGCGGCGTGGATGCCCACTGCATAGTTCCCGCTGAGCCACGGCCCGCCCGAATCACCGCCGCTGGACTGGACCGCGAAGGACAGGAACCCGCTGAACGCCCTCAGGTCCGCCGGATCGGCGGAGCGGCCCTGGACGACATAGATGCCCACCTCGTCTATGGTCCCGCAGGACCAGGCTGAGGTCCGTCCGGAGCGGCATACCGGCTGCCCCTCCACGGGCTCAGCGGTGCCGATGATCTTCACCTCCGGGCTTGCCTGGGACGGATCGTTCCAGGTGCTGGCGGCGGGCTGCGGCTCAAGGCCGGGCGCTATCGATCCGATGACGGCGACGTCGGTCCCCACGTTGCCGGGGTCGGCCTCATCCCCCACGATGCCGGTGTTGCCGGGACCGCCGAACTGGCTGAACCCGAAGGTTCCCAAAGGGCCCCCTTGGGTCCACTTCGGGAACTCGAGGCTGGCCTGCCGCGCCGCGCCGTCGTTCGAACAATGCCCCGCGGTGAGCACAGCCGGAAGGCCTGCCGGGTCAAAGGCAGAGAACCCCGTGGAACAGACCTCCCAGGTGTCGGCGACATAGCCCAGGCCGCCCACGAGGTCCGCTTCCGGCGTGAGGTCGGTGCCGGCGTCGAGCTCCACGTTGGCAAACCGCGCCACGAAGTCCTCGGCAGATAGCGTCCCCGAGGCCGGGCCAGTGCCCGCATCCGGACCCGAACCCGAACCGCGGACCCGGACCCGGAGCGACAGTGCCGGAGGCCCCTGGCCCCGGCGGGACAGTGTCCGGCGTGACAGTGCCTGGCAGCGCTTCGGCAGCCGCTGATCCGCCAGTGCGGATGATGTACCGTCCATCGGAGTACGCCACGGCCTGCAGCCCCCGCGGGCCGACTTCCCGGACGTAGGCCTCGAACAGCTGCCTCGTGCTGGTGGCCCGCTCCGTTGCTTGCTCAGCACGGTTGGACAGCTGCCGGTTCCGGGGCGCTGTGCCTTCCACGGGCACAGCGGCTTCCACGGGCACAGCGGCTTCCAGGGGCACGGTGGCAGGTGGCTCGAGGATCACGGCAGGACCGGCGGCGAAGCCGGCCACCATCGCTTCAAGCTCCGCGCCGGAGCCGCTGACCACCACAGCGCCGTCCTGCAGCCGGATTCCGCCGTAACCGGGGAAACCCCGGAGCGCTTCCGCGACTCCGGCCGCCTGCCTGCCCAGCTCGCCGGCGGCATTGAACTCTTCGGGGGCCAGGCCAAGGTCGCGCCCCACGGCCTCCTGCAGCCCGTGGGCGCTGACCCCTGCACCGGTTGCAGGCAGGGAAGCTTCCGCCGGGACGGCCGGGCCCGCTGGTTCGGCCCACGCTGGGACAGCCGTCGATGCCGACCCCAAGGCCAAGCCTGCCGCAGCGCCAACTGCCAGGATCCGCTTCATTCCAACCCCCAGGTACTGTCCGGATTTCATTGAGACACCGTGGCACCGAGGACGGACCGCACTGCAGTCAGCTCAGCATCGGTGAGACCGTGTCCCACCAGGAAGTCCTCGGTGTCGAGGCCGCGGACGAAAGCCACCACCGTGCGCCCGCGTTCGTCCAGCAGGGGCGACAGCTCGGCTTCCCCGACATAGCGCTCACGGTCATGGGGCGGCCCGTGCGTACGGTAGCGCTCGTTGATTCCCCGGGCTGCCTGCGCATAGCCGGTGGCGATCTGCTGGTCAGAGTGACCGGCCAGGTCCTGGAGCATGGCGGCCACCATGCCGCTGCGGTCCCGGCCTGCGGCGCAATGGATCACCACACCGCCGGCGTCGGCAGCCTGCGCCACAGCACGGAACACGCCCACCAGTTTCTCAGGGAAGAGACGGGCATTGTGGGCATAATGCGCTGGATCGTTCAGGTACGGTCCGCAGACGGCGGTGAACCGGAGATCGCCGGGCTCTTCGGTGGGCGTGGAGATAATCCGCACCCCGGACCAGGCCGAATCCGGCACGGCGGGATCGGTGTCCCGGCGGCGCACCTCAGTGCCGTTGCGGAGGTCCACCACGGTGCGGATGCCGTCGTCGTACGCGTCCTGCCAGCCCGCCTTGGTGAGCCACTCGCGGCGGCCCATCCGGTACACGCGCCCAGCAATGTGCCAGGCGTTCACGGCCCCGTCCCAGTCCAGGGGCCCGCCAGATTTCTCCATTCGGACAGCTAACCACACGCTGGTGGCACCCGCACGCGCCAGGGATGGGTGGAAGGGACCGAAAACAGGTACTGCTGGCCGGTGACCGGCTGCCGATAGGCGTACGTTGGCAGTCACGTCGCCTGTGTCAGTTTCGGTCTCACTCATAAAAGGGGAAAATTCGATGGCAGCATCAACAGTTCGACGGCGGCGCCCGGCCTATTGCGGCCAGCCCTCGCCGCCCTCGCAATGGCGCTGGGTTTGACGGCCGTTCCGGCGGGTGCTGCGCCACCGGTTCCGGACGTCGATTACGTGGCGGTTGGTGACTCCTACACGGCGGGGATGGGTGCGGGGACTCTTGGCGCGACGGCACCTGCCCCCGTGCCAACGCTGCCATGCACCAGACGCCGAGGATACGTGGACAAACCTCGAGAAGGCCACCCCTGTTGATGATAGTCCATCAAGAAGGCATGCGCCGGAGCGATCTTGCATGCCCGACGGTCCGTCGGGACACCCGGCGTTTCGGAGCAGATCGCTGGCGCTCAACTGACCTTCGGGGGACTCTCCGGCAGGACCGAACTGGTCAGCTTGACCGCGGGCGCGAATGATCTCGACTTGAGCAATGTTCTCTTCAAATGCATCGCGGGCAGCCGCTCGAGACTGCAGCCGGGCGGTTCTGGCAGCCTCAGCTGGCCCTGCCCAGCGTCCGCGCAAACCTGTGGAAGCCTTCGACAGCAATCCACAGGAAGCTCCCCGTGCCAAGATAGTGGTGTCTTGGCTACGCAATACTGTTTAATCCCGAGGCGGATCTGACCAGCTCACCCCGGTGGCCCAGGCGGGTGGTCAACGCGGGAACCGTGGCACTGAACACGGCCATCGCCGGTCTGTGAGCAGAGGCAGACGCCATTGACGGAGGCCAAAGCCAAGTATGTCGACGTCACGGCCAGGTTCGCAGACCATGAATCAACTCCCGCAGCCCGTGGCTCATCCTTTACCCGGTGGACCTCGAACATCCGTAATTTCCACCCGAACCGGAAGCGGCCATGCGGCCAATATGCCGAGGCCCTACTCGCATCGAGGTGGATCTAAGCAGTTGGCGAGGCCCTGACAGGGCACCGCGGCAAGTACGACGCCCAGCCCGCCAGGCGCCCTTACCGACGTTTGGCGAGCCTGTGCTCCAGCCCGGTCCGGACCATCGGCCATTCGTGTTCCAGGATGGAGAACACTACCGTGTCCCGCAGTACGCCGTCGGAGGTGCGGGAGTGGTTGCGCAGCACGCCGTCCTGCTTGGCGCCCAGCCTGGCGATCGCCTCGCGGGACTGGTGGTTGAGCCAGTGCGTCCGGAACTCCACCGCCGGGCAGCCGATGGTTTCGAAGGCATGGCGCAGCAGCAGCAGCTTGGACTCCGGGTTGGTCCCGCTGCCCTGGGCTGACGCCGCGTTCCAGGTGGAGCCGATCTCCACGCGCGGCGTACCGGCGTCGATATTCATGTAGGTGGTCATGCCGATGATCCTGCCCGGGCCGCCGGTGGCGGGATCGATGAGCCGGGTGGTGAACGGCAACATGGAGCCCACCTCCTGGAGGCCCAGCCGGCGGTCGATCTCCGCGGCCATGCCCTCCGGGGTGGGCACCGAGGTGTACCAGAGGTTCCACAGTTCGCCGTCGGAGGCGGCCTCCACCAGGCCGCCGTGGTGGGCCTGGCTCAGCGGTTCAAGGACAACGTGCCGGCCGGTCAGGGTGATGGGATCAAGGAAAGTCACGGCACCAGCCTAGGCCCACCCGCCGGGGCCGGTTAGTCTGGGGACACCACCAGGACGGCGAGCAGAGGGAGTTGACGTGTCAGGACCTAACCCCGACCCGCAGGACGACAAGATCACCGGCCTGGAGCCCGGCGGCGGCGTCCCTCCCGGCGAAACTCCGCCCGGTGAGGGTTCAGTGGCTGGCACGCAGGAACCCAGGCAGCGCGGGTCAGGCAAAGGGATCCAGGTCTTCTGGATCGCAGCCATCGGCGGCGGCGTCCTGCTGTTCCTGCTCTTCTTCATCGGCTACATCGTGGGTTTCTTCGACTAGCAGCCAGCCCCCCCGGCTTACTGGGCGGGCCAGTCGAAGAACCCTTTGCCGGTCTTGCGGCCCAGCTCGCCGCGGGCCACCTTGTCCTTCAGGATCTGCGGCGGAGCGAACCGTTCGCCGAGCGTGGACTCCAGGTACTCCGCGATCCCCAGCCGCACATCCAGGCCCACAATATCGGTGGTCTTCAGCGGCCCGGTGGGGTGCTTGTAGCCGAGGACCATGGCGTTGTCGATGTCCTCCGCGGACGCCACGCCCTCTTCCACCATGCGCATCGCCTCCAGTGCTATGGCCACGCCCAGGCGTGAGGAGGCAAAGCCGGGCGCGTCATTGACGACGACGGCGGTCTTGCCGAGTGCCTGGACCCACCCTTTCGCCGCGGCGGCAGCCTCCTGGGAGGTTTGCTCGCCGAGCACCACTTCAATGAGGGTGGAGGCGGGGACGGGGTTGAAGAAGTGCAGGCCGAGGAAATTCTGCGGCCGCTCCAGCTCCCTAGCCAGGCCGTTTACGGACAGGGACGACGTGTTGGACGCCAGGAATGCGTCCCCGGCCAAACGCGCTTCGATGCCCCGGAGCGCCGTCACTTTCAGGTCCCAGTCTTCAGGAACGGCCTCGACAACCAGCTGGCGGTCCTTGAAGTCGTCGTAGTCCACCGTGACGGCGAGGCGGGACACCATCTCGTCCAGGTTGACGTCGGTGGCTCCGCGTTCGATGCTCTTGGCGGCAGCCGATTCCACCCGTTCCCGCGCGGCCTCGGCGGACTCTTCGTCGCGCTCCACCACCAGGACGTTGGCGCCGTTGATCAGGAAGGCGTGGGCGATGCCGGCTCCCATGCGGCCCCCGCCGAGGACGCCGACGGTGGAGGGAAGGTTTGGGTTGGTCATGGCTGCTTCTTCTCGGCTTTCCTGGCTGTCTTTTTGTCTAAAAACTGCTGCATGCGGTCGAATTTGGCCTGGGATTCGAAGAGGATCCCCTGCGCCAGCTGGTCGATCAGCGGGTGGGCCTCGGCGGGGGCGTGGAACACGGACTTGGTGATCCGGACCGCCAAAGGGTCCTGCCGGCCGATCCTGTCAGCAAGGTTATGGGCGGCGTCCATCAGCTCCGGCGCTTCATGGATTTCCGTGATGAGGTTCGCGGCCAGGGCGTCCTCAGCCCGCAGCACCAGCCCGGCCAGCAGGATCTGCTTGGCAAGCGGCTCCCCCACGAGTTCCTTCAGCCGCCAGCTGGCACCGGCTGCGGCCAGGATGCCAAGGCCGGTCTCGGGGTTGCCGATCCGGACGCTGGGGGTTCCGATCCGGAAGTCCGCGGCGTACGCAAGTTCGGCGCCACCACCGAGGCAGTAGCCGTCCAGCGCGGCGATGACGGGCATGGGCAGCTTGGCGATCCGGACGAAGATCGTGGAGTTGATGCCCTGCAGGGCATCGTCCCGGCGCCGCTCGCGCAGCTGGGCGATGTCCGCGCCGGAGGCGAAGACACCGTCCACGCCCGTGATGATCAGTACCTTGGGGCTCTGCTCCAGCGCCGCGCAGACGACGTGGAGTTCGTCCACCATCTGCTGGTCGATGGCGTTCCGGACCTCGGGGCGGTTAAGGAGCACCACCACCCGGTCATCCCGCTCCTCGACCAGCAGGGTCTTGAACTCCGCAGTGCCCAGGTGTCCGCCCACGCTGTCCGCGGCGGCCACTACACACGCTCCAGCAGCATCGCGGTGCCCTGGCCCACGCCGATGCACATGGTGGCGAGGCCGATCCTGGCGTCCTCGCGTTCCATCCGGCCCAGCAGGGTGATGGCGATCCGTGAGCCCGACGAACCCAGCGGGTGACCGAGGCTGATCGCGCCGCCGTCGGTGTTCACAATGTCCGGGTCCAGGCCCAGCCGGCGCATGCTGGCCAGGGACTGGGTGGCAAAGGCTTCGTTGAGTTCGACGGCGCCGAGGTCACCGACGCTGAGGCCGCTCCGCTTCAGGACCTTCTGCGTGGCGGGGACGGGCCCGATGCCCATGATCTCCGGTTCGCACCCCGCGGAAGCGCCGTCGATGATGCGGGCCCGCGGTATCAGGCCCAGGCGTTCGATGGCGGCCTCGGACGCGACGATGATGGCGGAGGCGCCGTCGTTGAGCGTGGACGAGTTGCCGGCGGTGACCACGGAACCGCCAGGGACCACAGGGCGCAGCCCGGCGAGAACATCCAGGGTGGTACCGGCCCGGGGGCCCTCATCGGTGTCTACTACTGTCTCGGATTTACGGGTTTTGACCGTGACAGGGACGATCTCGTTCTTGAACCGTCCCGCTGCGATGGCGGCGAGGGAGCGTTCATGGGAGCGGACGGCGAAGGCGTCCGCGTCCTCGCGGGTGATGCCGTCCACCCGTGCCACTTCCTCGGCCGTTTCCGGCATGGAGTAGGTCATCTTCCCGTCCCGGGCCAGCTCGCCTTTTTGGAAGAGCGGGTTGACGAAGCGCCAGCCGATGGAGGTGTCGAAGATGGCGCCCGGCTTGGCGAATGCAGCCGAAGGTTTCTCCTGGACCCAGGGTGCCCGGCTCATGGACTCCACGCCGCCGGCGATCACGATGTCCGCGGCGCCGGACCTGATCATGTGGCTGGCCTGGATGATGGCGCTCAGTCCCGAGGCGCACAGCCGGTTGACGGTGATGCCCGGGATGTGGAGGGGAAGTCCTGCCAGCAGGGTTGCCATCCGGGCCACGTTGCGGTTTTCCTCGCCGGCGCCGTTGGCATTGCCGAGGATCACCTCGTCGATGGAATCGGGGTCGAGTCCGGCGCGGGTCACTGCTTCCCGGATGACCAGCGCGGCGAGGTCGTCGGGCCGGACGGCGGACAGCGCCCCACCGTAGCGTCCCACCGGGGTGCGGACACCGCCAACAAGGAAAGCCTGAGGTCCTGCGGTAGCTGACGCCATGGAAACACCCTTCACGCGATAAACGGCATTGTCATCGTCGGCGGCAGGGAGTCACCTCACTTACCGACCGTTCGTTCTGTAAAGACTACACTGCGCCGTCAACGGGCACCAAGGGGTGCCCTGCGGGACCTTCAGAGGACGACCACGCCGAGGTGGGCGGCCAGGAGCGGGGCCAGAAGGCCCAGCTGGTAGTCATCAATGACAACTCCGGCCATGCTTCCGAGGCCGCTGATGGTCCGGAAATCGGTGCCGCGGAGGTCGAAGTCCTTCAGCCTCGCGCCGGAAAGGTCCAGCGTGCCGATGGTGCAGTTTTTCAGCGTCACCCGGGTTGCGGTGGCGGATCCGAGGTCCAGTTCGTTGATGATGCAGTCGCTGATGAGGACATCGGTCAGCTTTGCGCCGCGGAGGTTGAGGAAGTCCAGCTTTCCGCCGTCGATCCTTACCGACTGCCAGCCGCTTTCGTACAGTTCCGCGGACCCCAGGCGTGGATTGGCCAGGTGCACGTCACGCCACGTGGACCGGGCCGCGGTGAACACGGGCGCGTAGAGCTCTGCCAGGATGCAGTCGCGGAAGGAGGCGCCGCGCAGCTGAGTGTCACTGAAGGAGGCGGACTGGAACTCGCACTCGGCGAAGTCCGTGCCGCTGAGCTCGAGCCCGTCGGCACGTACCCGGCTGTACCGGAAGCCGTCATACCGCTCCCCCCGCTGGAAGGCCGGCGCGGAGTCATCCTGCAGATCCTCCAGCAGCACGGGAGAGAGCCGCGGGCCGGTGACTTTGGCCGATTTGACCGCCACTAGAGTGATTCCGCTTTGGCGGCAATTTCCGCCAGGTCCTTGGCCAGCGCCTTGCGGGTGATGCCCATGCCGACCTTGCCGAACAGGACCATCGCGACCTTGCTGAGCAGCGTGGGCTTGATGACGTCCGCCCCGAAGGTCAGCGTCAGGTCCGTGCCGCCGTCTCGTTCAGCGAGGCTGAACCGTGAGGTGTAGTCCGCACCGCCCTGGAGGGCCTTGACGGTGGTGCTGCGCGGCGGGTCGGCGTGGGCCACCCACATCTCAACCGTTTCAGACCGGCCCATCATGGTGCGGGTTTCCTTCCAGCGCGTGCCCTCACCGTACGGACCTTCGCTGAGCATCTGCACGGACTCGATGCCGGACAGGGTGGCTGCCGAGCCGGGGATATCCGAAATGACGGACCAGACCTTCTCCGGCGCGGCGTTGATGTGCTGGGTAAGGCTGGTGCTGTGATCCATGGTTCGAGCCTAGTCCCGGCCCGTGACAATCAACAGGCAGCCCGGTTTTCATCAGGACTTGAAATACTAAGCATGCTTCGTGTTATGGTGAAAATGCATTGTTTGATCAACCGGAAACGAAAGGCGGCACCATCATGGGCCTCGGAGACAAGATCGGTAACGCAGCAGAAGATTTGGGCGGCAAGGCTAAGGAAGCAGCCGGAAACGCCACCGACAACGACCGCCTCAAGGCCGAAGGCCAGAAGGACCAGGTCAAGGCCGACGCAAAGAAGGTCGGCGAAGACGTCAAGGACGAGTTCAAGCGCCACTAGTCCCTGCGCTGCCGTCCGGCCCGGTCATTGACCGGTGCTGGAGCAGCCCGACGTCGGGCGACGCCGGATTCCCATGGGGGATCCGGCGTCGTTCTTTTTTGTGCCCATTTCGGTCGCGGGACAGGGTGCTGCGGCTAGCCTTGGCCCATGACCTACGTTGACCTGACCGCCGAGAGCGCTGCCGCCGGCGGGTCCCCCGTGCTGGGCGGCTACCTCGCTGTGCCCTCCGGGCCCGGCCCGTTTCCCGGCGTCGTGATGATCCATGAGGCGTTCGGCCTCAACGACACCATCCGGCGCCACGCGGACCGGCTGGCCCGCGCCGGCTACCTTACCCTTGCGGTGGACCTGTTCAGCGACGGCGGCACGCGGCGCTGCCTGGTCAGCACCATGCGGTGCGATGCTGAAGGGAAGCGGCCGGCCGTTCCGGGACATTGCCGCGGCCCGGTCCTGGCTGGCCAGGTCACCGCAGTCCACCGGCAAGACCGGGGTGATCGGATTCTGCATGGGCGGCGGCTTCGCGCTGCTGGTGGCCCGCGACGGCTTTGACGCCGCCTCGGTCAATTACGGCCGGCTTCCCACTGACCTTGAGGACGCCCTCCGCGGAGCCTGCCCCATCGTGGCCAATTTCGGCGGCAAGGACACCGCACTCAGGGGCGCCGCCGCACAGTTGGACCAGGCACTGACGGGGCTTGGCATCGAACACAGCGTCAAGGAATTCCCCACCGCGGGCCACGCATTCCTCAACGAGACCGACCTCGGCCCGGCAGTGTTCGCGCCGCTGATGCGGGTCATGGGCGTCGGCCCGGACCCGGAGTCCGCTCCGGAGGCGTGGCAGCGCATCGAGGACCACTTTGCCACGTACCTGAACACGGCCGACACCACACGGACCTGAGCGCTTCCTCCCGGGTGGTGGCCCGGGCACCGGGGTTGGCCTCGGGACACTCCGGGTGTCGGTGCGTCCGGGAAGGACCAACCGGGCAGGAACGCACGGAAACGACGACGGCGGCGGCCACCTTGGGAAGGTGACCGCCGCCGTCGTCGTCGCTGCCGGGTTCAGCAGCCTGGGTGGTTGAGCGTCAGCTGAAGAGCTCGCTCTTGGGTTCGTTGTGCTTGACCTTCTGCCAGCCCAGCCACAGGACCAGGGCGAAGAACGGGATGGTGGCCAGGGTCCACAGGCCCAGCATGAACACGTCGCCGGTGGCCTTGTCGGTCATGGTGTCGAATCCGATCAGCACGGTGATGGCGAGCAGCGCGATGAGCCCTGCCCAACTGGTCCACGGAGCACCAGGCATGGGAAGGGAGGAAACCTTGCCCTTTTTCCTGCGCAGCGCGATCTGGCTGGCAAAAATGGAGCCCCAGGTGAAGATGACACCGATCGACGCGGAGTTCAGGGCGAGGTCGAACGCGTAGGAGCCGCCAAGCCAGATGTTCAGCAGGATGCCCACGAGGTACACGCCGGCAATGGCCAGGATGGCCGCGTACGGCACGTGGCGGGTGGACATCCGGGTGAGCCACTGCGGGGCATGCCCGTTGTTGGCCATGGTGCGGAAGATGCGGCCGATTGAGTACAGGCCGGAGTTGCAGGAGGACAGTGCGGCGGTGATGACGATCATGTTCATGACGTCGCCCATCCAGGCCAGCCCCATCTGCCCGAACACGGTAACAAACGGGGAAGTGCCCGCCACGTACTGGTCCGAAGGCAGCAGCATGGCCAGCAGGGTCACGGAACCTACGTAGAACACCACAATGCGGAAGACGACGGCGCGGATGGCCTTGGGGACTTCGCGTTCCGGGTTCTCCATTTCGCCCGCGGTAATGCCCACCAGTTCGATGGCGTTGTAGGCGAAGATGACGGCGTTGAGCACCAGGATCATCACCAGGGCGCCCTTGGGGAACATGCCGCCGTCAGCGGCAAAGAGGTTGTTGACGGAGGCGTTGCCGTCGCCCACCCGGGCGTTGGTGACCACCATGAAGGTGCCCACGGCCAGGAAGATGACGATGGCACCGACCTTCAGGCACGAGGCCCAGAATTCGAACTCGCCGAACGCCTTCACGCTGAGCAGGTTCACGGCCACGAGCAGCACCAGCGCTGCGATGGCGGAGAGCTCAACGGGGACGTTGGGGAAGAAGAACTGGAAGTACAGGCCGATGGCGATCAGCTCGGCGATGCCGGTCATGGCCCAGTTGATGAAATACATCCAGCCGGACAGGTAGGCGCCCTTTTTGCCGAACATCTCGCCGGCATAGCTGACAAAGGAGCCGGAGGTCTGGCGGTACATGATGAGCTCGCCGAGTGCCCGCATCAGCAGGTAGGCGATGACGCCGGCGATGGCGTAGGAGAAGATCAGCGCCGGGCCGGTGGAAGCGAGGCGTCCGCCGGCTCCCATGAAGAGGCCGACGCCGATGGCACCGCCCATGGCGATCATGGTCACATGGCGGCGGCCCAGGGTCTTTTTGTAGCCCTCGGCGCTGAGGGTGGAGTCGACGGCGGCTGAGGGCGCCGTCGGGCTCTGAAGTTCTGTGGGGGTACTTTGAGGCACAACAGTTCCTTGTGGGGTCGGAGGTTGGCCGGCACCGGAAACGCTGAGTTCCTGTCCCGATAATTCGGGAAAAGCACCGGTAATCGGTGCTTTCAGGGGCAAAACTCTCAGGGCGTCGAAGGCTCACGCGGCCAGTCCATCCTACAAGGCGGATTTCCCCATCCGTGACGCGGACTACATTCAGCGGCAGTTAAGCTGAAGAATTTGTTGTCAGCCGGGGACTTTGCAGAAGGATGTTCTGCTGTTCATCCATCCGCACCGCATAGACGCGCAACGGTTCGGCGCCGGTGGTGGAACAGCCGGACTCCAGGCTGAAGGCGTGCTGGTGCAGCGGGCACATCACCACCTCGCGGTCAATGGTGCCGTCCGCGATCGGGCCGCCGCGGTGCGGGCAGACGGCGGACACGGCCCTGAGCGTGCCGTCGCGGAGCCGGAAGACCGCCACCTGTTCCCCGTCGATCCCGAACGCCCGGCCCTCCCCGAAGGGGATCTGGGCAAGGGGCCCGAGATTGTGGCTTCCGCTGCTCACAGGAACCGCGCTCATCGGACCGGCACCTGGGGCAGCACGGTGAGCGGCAGCGAGGTACGGAACTGGCCCGGCGTCAGCGGATCATCGCGCTCACTCCACGGGTCCACGTAGTTATCCACCGATGCCTGCATCGAAGCATCGAGGCGTCCGGCGATACCTTCGGAGTCGTCCACAATCACTGCGCGGAGATGCTCGATACCTACCCGCGGGACAAACGCGTACGTCCGCTCCAGCCAGTTGGCCTGCTCGCGGTAATACTGCATGAACCGGCCGGTCAGGACTTTGACCTCCTCCGGATCGTCCACGGTGGCCAGCAGGTCGCCTTTGCGGATGTGCGCTCCGGCGGCGCCGCCGACGTAGAGTTCCCAGCGGCCGCCCTCGACGGCCACCACACCCACGTCCTTGACCAGCGATTCCGCGCAGTTCCGGGGGCAGCCGGACACAGCCAGCTTCAGCTTGGCCGGCGATTCGATGCCCTGGAAGCGGGATTCAATCTCGATGCCCAGCTTGGTGGAATCGCCGGTGCCGTACCGGCAGAAGTCCTTGCCGACGCAGGTCTTCACGGTGCGGAAGCTCTTGCCGTAGGCGTAGCCCGGAGGGCATGTCCAGGTCTGCCCAGACCTGCGGGAGGTCCTCCTTGGGGATGCCCAGCAGGTCGATCCGCTGCCCGCCGGTCAGCTTGATCAGGGGTACCTTGTGCTTTTCGGCGACGTCTGCGATACGGCGCAGCTGCTGTACGGAGGTCACGCCGCCCTTCATCTGCGGCACCACCGAGAAGGTGCCGTCACGCTGGATGTTCGCGTGCACGCGGTCGTTGATGAAGCGGGCGTCGCGTTCGTCAATGTATTGGTCAGCGAGCATCATCTTCAGCAGCGAGGCCAGCCCCATCTTGGATTTGGCGTCCTCGGCGGCGCCCGGGGCGAGAGCGGCAAAGACCTGGGACACGGAGCGCAGGCCCTGTTTCCGGATGGCGGCCATAAGGGCCGGTTTATCCAGCGGGATGCCCGGAACGTAGTAGCTGGCGGCCGGGTCCTCCTCCACGGCGCCGTCCGCCGCCCACTCCACCACCTGCTTGACCAGGAGCTTGCAGGAACCGCAGCCCTTGCCGGCCCGGGTGGCGTCCATGGCTCCGGCAACGGTGTTGCAGCCACCCTTCACGGCGGCCACCAGCGCCCCTTTCGACACGCCGTTGCAGTTACACACCTGGGCGCCGTCGTCGAGCTCTGCAACACCCACGTCCTCCCCCGGGGCGCCGAGATCGAACATCAGGGCGATGCGTTCCTCCGGCAGCGGCAGGCCGCGGTCGTAGGCCTGGGTCAGGTAGGCCACCTTGCGGCTGTCGCCCAGGAGCGTGGCACCGACCATCTTGTTGTCCCGGACCACGATGGATTTGAAGACGCCGCGGCTGGGCTCGGAAAAGACAATATGCTCGTCAGTGTCGTGCTCGGGGCCGTGCAGGCCCATGGACGCCACTTCCACGCCGGCCACCTTGAGCTTGGTGGCGGTCCGCGAACCGAGGTAGGCCGAGGACGTGTCCGCGCCGGTCACATGGTTGGCGAGCACCACGGCCTGTTCCCACAACGGTGCCACCAGCCCGTATACCTCGCCGCGGTGCTGGACGCACTCCCCCACGGCATAGATGTCGTCCTCGTCCTGGACCCGGAGCCGGTCATCCACCACAATGGCCCGTTCCACCGGCAGCCCGCTGATCACGGCAAGGTCCACGTTGGGCCGGATGCCGGCGGCCACCACCACCATGTCGCAGGCAATGTCCTCCCGGTCCCGGAGGCTGACGCCGGTGACCCGGTCGGTGCCGAGGACGGCAGTGGTGCGGCTGGAGGTGTGCACCCGGATGCCGAGTGCCTCCACGCTGCGCCGCAGCACCGCGCCGCCGTCGGGTCCCATCTGCGCATTCATGAGGTGTCCGCCGGAGTGCACCACCTCCACCTCGATGCCGTGGCTCTTGAGGCCATAGGCGGCTTCCAGGCCCAGGAGGCCGCCGCCGATCACCACGGCGCGACGGTGGTGCTCCTGTTGTGCGTGCTGGACCATCTTGCGGGTGTCATCGATGGTGCGGAAGCCGAACACCCCGTGCTTCACGGACCCGCCCGGCGTATACAGGCCGTCCATCGGCGGCATGTGGGACCGGGAGCCGGTGGCAATGATGAGGGTGTCGTAGGGGGTGACCCTGCCGTCGTTGGAAAACACGTGCCTGGTGGCTTTGTCGATCCGGTCAACCCGGACGCCGGCGTGGAGGGTGATGCTGTTCTCGCCGTACCAGGCCAGCGCGTTCAGGAAGATGTCCGCGTCGCTTTCCTCGCCGGACAGGACATGGCTGAGCATGATGCGGTTGTAGTTGCCGTAGGGCTCGTCACCGAACATGGTGATGGTGAACTGCTCGGCGCCGCCGCGGGCAAGGATCTCCTCGACGGCGCGGGCGCCTGCCATCCCGTTGCCCACCACCACGAGCCGACGGCGGGGCACACCGACCTGGCGCCTGCCCTGGGCCCGGTCCAGCACGCTGGTCATCAGTGCTCCACCATGCCCAGGTCCACCACCACGGATCCCCCGACGCCATCCGGGGCGGCCACATGGAGTTCCACCACCGAGCCGCCCTCGATGTCCTCCACCACCCGCAGCGGCACATGCACATCGCCCTTGGCGCCGATGGGAAAGTACCGCATGGGCACCCCGTTCCGCATCAGCACCACGGTGATGAGTTCATTGCTGGAATTGCCGCCCCGGAAGTACAGCGTCTGGTTGATGACGCCGTCCGGAACATAATGCGAAAGTTCACTGTGGATGGGGACGGGTTTGTCCATCCCGGCGCCAACGAACGGGAAGATGCCCTGCAGGAAAAGGTTCTTGGTGATCACGGACAGATCCTCTCGGCCGGCGGAACGACTGGCATGGGCCCATCATCCGCCGCCCATGTTTCCGACTGCCGGTCCCCGGGTAACTTTTCCTTTGCGCAAACCTCACCGTTTCAGGATCAGGCCCGCGGGGCACCACAGCCCGATGCCCGGCCCGGCGCTCAGGCCGGCGCAAGCACCCCGTTGTCCATGGAGTACCGGGCCCATTGCCCCGCCGAGGAGGTGTCCGGCCGGCCCGGGCCGGCGCTCTTCCTGGCGCAGCCGGCGAACCAGGCCCGGAGGGCACGGTCATGGCTGACCATCACCACGGTCCCGGTGAATTCCGCCAACACAGCCTCAAGCTGTTCCACCAGTACAGGGGCCAGGTGGTTGGTGGGTTCATCCACAATGAGGGTGCCGTAGCCGCCGAGGAGCAGCCGGGCCAGGGCCAGCCTGCGCTGTTGGCCGGCTGACAGGCTGCCCACGGGGACGTGGAACTCGCTGGTGCGGAACAGTCCAAGGCCCAGGAGCGCCTCGGCGTGGTCGTCGATGTTGCCGCCCAGCCCGGCCGCGAAGGCCGGCAGCAGGCGGAGCGTGGGGCGTTGCGGGAGTTCGAGCTCCTGCTGCAGGTAGCCGATCCGGGCAGGCCTGGTGACGGAGCCCGCTGCCGGCTCCAGTGTCCCGGCCAGGACGGAGAGCAGCGTGGACTTGCCGGCCCCGTTGGGCCCGGTGATCAGGATCTTTTCGCCCCCGCGCGCCTGGAAGTCCGTGGTCCGCAGGCGTCCCGGAACGCTGACGCCCCGGGCTTCCAGCACGGCCGCCGGCCCGGACTCCACGGCCAGTTCGGCGTTGAGCCGCAACGGCACGGGCGGCCGGTCCACAGGGCTGGCCTCGAGCCGGCGGAGCCGTTCCTGGGCGTTGCGGACCTTGCTGCTGGCTGCCTTCTGCCAGGTACCGGCCTTGAAGTCGAAGCCCATCTTGTCGCCGTCGCGTTTGCGGGCGTAGCCCATGGTCCCGGCCACGGTGTCGGCCTGCAGCTGTTCGGCGTCCATGGCGGCAATCCAGCCCTGGTACTGCTGGACCCACCGCTGACGCTCGGCTGCCTTCTCGCGCAGGTAGCCGTCATAGCCGTTGCCGTAGCGGGCCACCATGCGCCGTTCGGCATCAACCTCGATGACGGTGGTTGCCACTTTCCGCAGCAGCACACGGTCATGGGAGACCACCGCCACCGTGCCGCGATGGGCGGCCAGCCGGTCCTCCAGCCAGGCGGTGCCACGGGCATCGAGGTGGTTGGTGGGTTCGTCCAGGAGCAGGATGTCCGCCGGGTCAGCCAGGACGCAGGCCAGTGCCACGCGTTCCTGTTCGCCGCCGGAAAGCGATCCCAGCGTCCGGTTCCGGTCCAGGCCGGCCAGGCCCAGCCTGTCCAGTGCGGCCTCCACCCGGGACTGGGCCGCGTAGCCTTCACGCAGCTGGTATTCGGTCTGCAGGCTGCCGTAGCGTTCCAGTTCGTCGTCCTCGGCGTCGGCCAGCCCGGCCTCCAGGCGGTCCAGTTCCGCTTCGAGGGCGCGCAGCGAGGCCAGGGAGGCGTCGATGGCCGCCCCTACCGTAAAGGTTTCGGGCAGTCCGTGGGTCTGGGCGAGGTAGCCCACCCGTCCTTGGCTGGTCGCGGTGCCTTCGTCCGGACGTTCCAGGCCGGCCATGATCCGGAGCAGGGTGGATTTTCCGGCCCCGTTCTCGCCAACGATTGCCACGTGCTCGCCGGCAGTGATGACCAGGCTGATGCCGTCCAGCAGGAGCCGGTCGCCGTAGCCATGGGTAACGCCCGAAAGGCTGAGGTGTTCAGTCAAGAGAAGTCCTTGTAATGTCCGGGGGTGTGGGCCGGCGGAGCTGGACCTGATGGTCTGGTGCTCGACGGCGGCCTTGGATGCAGGGGAAACAGCCCGGCGTGCGGGGCTGCTGCTTAGGACTTCATCGGTCTAGCCTGCCCTGCGCGGGCACGACAGTCAACATCAACTCAATGACGCGTGCGGCGGCGCCGGCTTTCGGCTACACCGCGAGCGCGGCGGCCTTCCGGCGGCGGGCTTTCGCCAGCCGGGTTCCGATCAGCCCCTGGCGGGGGCTGAAGAGGTAGACCGCTGCGAACACCACGCCCTGGGTCAGCACCACCATCGCACCCGACGCGGTGTCCAGGTAGTAGCTCAGGTAGATGCCGGCGATGGAGCATATGGCGGAGACCACCGGGGCGATCACCAGCATCCGGTTGAACCGGTCCGTCAGCAGGTAGGCGGTTGCACCGGGAATGATCAGCATGGCCACCACCAGCACCACGCCCACAGTCTGCAGCGCCACCACGGACGTCAGCGCCAGCAGCCCCAGCAGCAGGGCTCCCAGCCGTTTCGGTGAGAGCCCGATCGCGTGGGCGTGGGTGGGGTCGAAGGCGTAAAGGGTCAGGTCGCGGCGCTTCAGGATCAGGATGGCGAACGCCACCACGCCCAGGACCAGTACCTGGATGAGGTCCGGGAGGCTGACGCCCAGGAGGTTGCCGAAGATGATGTGGTTCAGGTCTGTCTGGCTGGGTGTGACGGAGATGAGCACCAGGCCCAGGGCGAACAGCGAGCTGAACACAATGCCGATCGCGGCGTCCTCCTTGACCCGGCTGGTATTGCGGACCACTCCGATCAGGGTCACCGCGATCAGGGCGAAGACCAGGGCGCCCAGGGCAAACGGGGCCCCCACGATATAGGCCAGCACCACGCCGGGCAGCACGGCGTGGGAGACGGCGTCCCCCATCAGGGACCAGCCGATCAGTACCAGCCAGCAGCTCAGGACGGCACAGACGACGGCGGCGAGCGCGGTGGTGATAATGGCGCGGACCATGAAGTCGTATGCTCAGGGGCTCAAGCAGGATGTCAAGGTACCAACTGCCATGCGCGGCTCAGGGCGTGCGCCGGCTCTTCCGGATGTTGCGGTTCAGCACGTCCAGGCCGAACGCCATGGCGAGGTTTTCCGGCTGCAGCACCAGCTCGGGTGCGCCGTGCATCAGGACCCGGCGCATCAGGAGGACCGCTTCGTCGCACAGTTCAGGGAGGGCGTGCAGGTCATGGGTGGAGATCAGGATGGTGCAGCCGTCGGCGGCGAGTTCGCGCAGCAGCCTGGTGATGGTGGCCTCGGAGCGCTTGTCCACGCCGGCGAACGGCTCGTCCAGCAGCATCATGGTGGCGCCCTGGGCGATGCCGCGGGCCACGAAAGCACGCTTCTTCTGGCCGCCGGAGAGCTGCCCGATCTGGCGGCCGGCGTACTCGCCCAGTTCCACCCGGTCCAGTGCTTCGTCCACGGCGGCGCGGTCTGCCTTGGACGGGCGCCGGGTGAAGCCCTGGTGCCCGTAGCGGCCCATCATCACCACGTCGCGGACGGACAGCGGGAACTGCCAGTCAACATCCTCGCTCTGCGGCACATAGCCGATCCCGCCCTGCCTTGCGTGCCTTGGACGGTGACTGGCCGGCGATCAGCACGCGGCCGGCGTCGGGCTTGATCATGCCCATGATCACCTTGAACAGGGTGGATTTTCCGGAACCGTTCATGCCGATCAGGCCGCAGATCCGCGCGGCATCCAGTGACAGCGACGCGGAATCGAGCGCCAGGACCTCGCCGTAGTGGACGGTGACGTTCTCCACCAGGATGGCCGGGGCCGTCATGGCTTTGCCCCGCCAACAGTGCCTGCCGCAGCTCCGGTCAGCGCCGTGGTGATGAGGCTCGGCGTCGTGCCGGATCAGGTCAAGGTAGGTGGGCACCGGACCGTCAGCTTCGGACAACGAGTCCACGTAGAGGGTGCCGCCGAACCTGGCGCCGGTAGCCCCGACCACCTGCTGCATGGGGGCGTCGGAGACGGTGGATTCGCAGAATACGGCGGGCACCTTGTTGGCCTTGACGTATTCGATCGCGCGGGTGATCTGCTGCGGCGTGGCCTGCTGTTCGGCGTTGACGGCCCAGATGTAGACCTCGCGGAGCCCGGCGTCGCGCGCCAGGTAGGAGAAGGCGCCTTCACAGGTCACCAGCGCACGCTGGTTTTCCGGGACGCCGGCGAGGCTGGCCTTCATCTCGTCCTGCACAGCCTGCAGCTCGGCCTTGTAGGCCTCGCCGTTGGCAGCGAAGACGCGCGGCATTGTCCGGGTCCAGGTCACTGAAGGCCTTGACCATGTTGTCCACGTAGATCTGAACGTTCACCGGTGACATCCACGCATGCGGATTGGGTTTGCCCTGGTAGGAGTCCTCGCTGATGTCCATGACCTGCACACCCTCACTCACCACGGCGTGCGGCACGTCCAGGCCTTCCACGAACTGGGCGAACCACGCCTCGAGGTTGAGCCCGTTGTCCAGGATGAGGTCCGCTTTGGAGGCCTTCCGGATGTCCCCCGGGGTGGGCTCGTAGCCGTGGATTTCCGCGCCGGCCTTGGTGATGGACTCAACGGTGAGTTTGTCCCCGGCCACATTCCTTGCCACGTCTGCCAGCACCGTGAACGTGGTCAGGACCACGGGTTTATCGCTGTCCCCGTTGCCCGCGGCGTCACCGCCGCAGGCCGCGAGGGTGAGGGACAACAGCACGACGGCGGAGGCTCCTGCAGCGCGGAAGGGCACGCGGCCGCGGGCAAAGGTCCGGGCGGCTACTTTGGCGCACCGAAACAGAAAGTTAGGCATACCGAATATTCTACGGGACGCCGAAGTGGGCCCGCAATGTGACGCAGCCCCCACCGGCAGGCGGTCAGGGAAGGCCATACTCCGGCCCGACCGGGTGGAGCTAGGCTGAATGTATGACCACCACACACCGGCGGCCCCCTGCTCCGCAGCCAGAGCTGTACCGGTTCTCCGCGCTGGATTTCGGCACTTTGGGCATGTATGTGGCGGTGGCGGCCTTCTTTGCCGTCGCAGGGGAACTGCTGCTGCCGTTCCTTCAGCAACTGGCCTTGAGTCCTGCCGCGGCCTCGTACGGCATCAACCTGGTTTTCTACGGCAGCGTGGGCACGCTGGCCCTCATCGCCGCCCGGCACGTGGTGGCCCGAGACCTCCGCGTGCTGGCCACCCGGCCGTGGTTCACGCTGCTGATGGTGCCCACGGCGGTGGTGGCCATGATGATTGTTACCGCCCTGGTGGTGGCGGCCGGCGGCGAAGCCCGGACCTCGGCCAACCAGGCGGGGCTGCAGGCACTGATGCAGCAGGTACCGGCCTGGCTGATGGTCCCCGTGCTGGTGGTGGTGGGCCCGTTCGTGGAGGAGTACATCTTCCGGCACCTGCTGATCGGCAAGCTCAGCCGCCGGCTGAACATCTGGCTCTGCTCCGCCCTGTCGGTGGTCCTGTTCGCCAGTATCCACATTGCCGGGCAGGAGGCCATCACCCTCACCGGGATGCTGCCCTACCTGGCCATGGGTGCAACGCTGGTCTTTGTCTACGTCTGGACCGGCAAGAACCTGATGTTCTCCTACTTTGTGCATGCTGCCAAGAACCTGCTGGCCGTGGTGTTCATCTACGCCATCCCGCCCGAAGTCTTCGAGCAGCTCCAGCAGGTCCAGGCCTGATCCGGGGCCCGTCCGGGCCCGGGCAGCTCAGCCGAGGGTGAAACCGCGCAGCGTAAACCGGTGGGTGCCACGCGTCCGGCCGGTGATGTAGGCCTTGACCCCGCCGGCAGCATTGGTCCCGGCCAGGTAGCGGTACGCCTCACCCGGGTTGTACACCGGCGGGTTGTCCGGATCCGCGGCGATGCCGGGACCGAACTCGATCACGTCCCGGCCCACCCGGTAGCTGCCGGTGCCCGCCACCAGCTGGAAGGCGCCGGGCGCTCCGCCAGGCGCAGGTACGACGCCCGCCAGGTCCCCGCCGGCCCGGAAGGTCAGCTCCAGCGCAAAGGAGGTATCGGCGCCGTCGAACTCCAGCTCCAGTTCCACCGCATCACCGGCGGCACCGGCTCCGGCGCGGACCATGATGGCCGTGGCCAGCCGGTGCTCCACCGCGGGACGGTTGCCGAAGTCCATGCTGGCGCTGAAGCGGCCCTCATGGCCCAGCGGATAGATGCCGTCCGCCCGGTGCTTGTCCGCCGGGAGGGGAAGGTAGAAGTTCGCCAAAAGCTCCTCGCCGAGCCGCACCGTACCAGCTTCCGCATCCGCGGTGACACCCTGGCTGCGGAACGGGCCAAGGTCAAAGAAGCTGCGGGAGAGCCGGACGTCGGTGAGGACGGCGGCACCGTGGGCCAGGCGCAGGAACGTGGGGTTGCTGGACAGGCCGGAGACGACGCCGGGAACCAGTTCGTCACAGCCGCCGTAGACGGTGGCCACGGTTCCGGCATGGCGGAACCGGTGGATCCCGCAGCTGGACAGGGCGGCACGATCCGGGGCCATGGCCGGCGGCAGGCCGCCGTCGTGCGTGTCCGTTGCCGGCAGTTCCAGCCCCAGCCAGGGATCCAGCCGTGTCCTGGCCAGCGCTTTGGCCGGTTCCAGCAGCGGGAACTGCTGCAGCCAGGCGGCCGCGGCGGCAAAGTCGGCGCGGCCGTCCTGATTGGCCAGCCGGCGGTACAGCAGCTGGAACGCCTCGCCGTCGAACGTGGTCCACTGGTCCTGGCGGCGCGAAAAGAGCGATTCGGTGCTGCCGTCGGCGGCGAACCATGGCAGGAACGCGGCCACGTTGGCCCGGACGTGGTCCAGCAGTTCCGGCCGGCCCGCGTAGTCTGCGATGGCCAGCAGTGACGGGTTGGTGACGGCTGTGGCGTAAAGCGGACTCCGTTCGGAGTACATGCCGTCCGGAAGCTGGTCGATCCCCTCGGCCAGCCACTGGCCGATGCGGCCGGCTATTTCCGGCCGCGGGCTTCCCTCGCGCTCGTGAAGCGCATGGATCCGCGCAAGGGCGGCGCACAGCTCCCAACGGTGGTTGGGTGTGTGGACTCCCCCGGTCACCAGGGCGTCGGTGATACGCCCGACGACGGCGCGCAGCCGGCGACCGACGGCGGCAAGACTGTCCGCCTGCGCAGCCGCCGCCCCGTTCCCGGCTGCACCGATGATCTCCAGGGCCATGCAGGCGTCATTGATAGTGAAGGCCGAGTCCGGCGGGGAACTCAGGTTGGTGCCGTCGAAGAGGCCGGTTGGACCCTGGAGGTGCTCCAGCCGGGCCACGCAGGCCGCCATGGCCTGCGGAAGCTCCGGGGAACCGCGGTGCACGGACCCCTGTTCCGTGTAGACCGTGGCGAACGCCAGCAGCCTGCTCATGGCCGCGCGGTGCGGAAGTGCCGCCACATCGCCGTCGTGCGTTGCCAGGAGCCTCGCGACATACGCGTCCGCCGACTCCGCCAGCCCGGCAAGGAACGTGGCATCCGTCGACGCCGCCTGCTGTTGCACCATGTCATCCTTCACAACGGCCATGTCCTAGTCCTTCAGCCCGGCGCTGACGTCGGCATTGAGGACATATTTCTGGAACACGGCAAACACCAGGACCAGCGGCAGGATGGAGATCACCGATGCTCCAAGCAGGACAGGCCAGTCAATGTTCTCCGCGCCGACGATGCTCCGCAGCGCCACCTGCAGGGTGTACCACTTGGGATCGTTGAGCACGATCAGCGGCCAGATGTAATCGTTCCAGCGCCACTGGAAGGAGAAGATGGCCAGTGTGAACAGGATGGGCTTGGACAGCGGCAGCATGATCCGGAAGAAGATGGCCAGCTCACTGGCACCGTCGATCCGGGCCGAATGCAGCAGGTCATCCGGGACCGTCAGGAAGAACTGCCGGAACATGAACACCCCGGTGGCCGTCAACACGGACGGGACGATGATGCCGGCCAGCGAGTTGTACAGGCCCAGGTCCCGGATCACCGTGAACGTCGGGTTCAGGATCACCTCGGTGGGCAGCATGGTGGTGGCCAGGATGCACACAAAGAACAGCCGGGTGCCCTTGTTGTTGTACTTGGCCAGCGCGTAGCCGGTGCAGGCGCTGAAGAACACGGTGAGTACGGTGGTCACCAGCGCCACCGTGGCGGTGTTCAGGAAGTACTGGGCGAAGTCCACCCGCTCCCACGCGTCCGCGAAGCCCTGGAACGTCCATTCCCTGGGAATCATGGACAGCGGATAGCTGAACAGTTCGCTGCCGGGCTTGAAGGAGCTGAGGAGGAACCAGAGCAGCGGCAGCGCGTAGATGGCCACGATCAGCCACAGCAGGCCCGTCAGCGGAGCGGACAGCTTGGTCCGGCCGTCGCGCCGGTTCCGCGGAACGGTGCCGGCGGCGGCTTTCTCTGCCCCGAGGGCAGACTCTTCCGCGACGGCGGGAGGCAGGTTGGCAGCTGTTGCCATGGTCAGGCCTTCTTCCGGTTGAAGCGCAGCTGGATGAGCGCGATGGCCAGCAGGACCACCATCAGCACCATGGACGCGGCGCTCGCGTAGCCCACCTTGGACTGTTCAAAGCCGGTCTTGTAGATGTACTGGACGATCAGGGTGTTCTCCGTGCCGGGACCGCCGTTGGTCAGCGCCTGGATCATGGCGAACTCCTTCATCGCGTGGATGGTGGACAGCAGGATCACCATGAACGACGTCGGCGCGATGCCGGGAAGCGTCACATGCCGGAACCGCTGCCAGGCGTTGGCGCCGTCCAGTTCGGCTGCCTCCAGCAGGGCCTCCGGGATGTTCTTCAGGGCCGCGATGAACAGCAGCATGTTGAAGGCCGTACCGCCCCAGGCCGAGGCGAAGATGACCACCATGAGCGCCAGGTTGCCGTTGCTGGACCACGGCACGGGGTTGCCGCCCATCGTGGAGATCACGAAGTTGACGAAGCCGAAGTCCTGGCCGAACATCCACTTCCAGATCACGCCCACCACGATCGGGGAGATCAGCCAGGGAAGGAAGATCACCACCTTCGCGGCGGTCCGCCCCCGGGTGGCCTTGCTGACCAGCAGCGCGGCGATGCCCAGCGAGGACACGTACACCAGGGGGACGGACAGGACGGTGTAGAGGAACGTGCGGGTCAGCGCCGCGTAGAACGTACTGTCCGCGAACAGCTTCTGGAAGTTGGCAAGGCCGATGAAGTTCAGCTTGCCCACACCGCGGTAGTCCGTGAACGAGTAGATCAGTCCGAGGGCGCCGGGCCAGACGAAGAACACCAGGAAGAGCACCACGTTGACGCCGATGAGGACCAGCGGCGCAACTACGTAGCGGTTGTGGCGCTTCTGCTGCGACTTGCTCCGTACGGCCGGCGTTCCGGGCTTCTCCGGCGCCGCCGTGGAGCTCAGGGTTGGATTGCTCACTGGCTACGCGCCGTTGTAGAGCTTCACGATGTTGTCCACCGTCGTCCTGGCATCCTGGCTGCCGGAGAGCATTTTGACGGTTTCCTCGCGCAGCGGGTCGCCGGAGAACGGCGCCTCGGCGTAGGCCTCGGCGACTACCCGCTTGATGGCGTTGTCACCCTTGGCATCGTTCCCGGCGATCTGCTTCTGGTACAGCTCGAAGGAGCCCTGCTGGAAGGGGTACTCCACCTTCAGGTCCTTGACGGGCAGGTAGCCGCCGAGCTTAGCGAACTCGGTGTAGTTGGCGTCGTCGTAGAACCAGTCGATGAACTTCTTTGCTTCCTCGTCCTGACCGGTGTCCTTGAACGCGACCATGAAGCCGCCGCCGAGGTTGGTGGCGTTGACTTCCTTCTTCGGCAGCGGAACGGAGAGCCACTCGAAGTCCTTGATGTTCTTGTTGAAGTCGGCAACCTGCCAGCTGCCGGAGTAGTACGCCGCCACCTGGCCGCTCTTGAACATCGCGTTGCCGTCCTCGCCGCTGAGCCAGACGGACTTGGGCATGGTCTGGTCGTCGTTGATCTTCTGGAAGTACTCCAGGGTCTCCACGGCTTTGTCGTCCCCGGCGTACTTGTCGCCTTCCTTGGCGAACGCCGTGCTGCCGAACTCGTACATCATGGCGCGCAGGCGGTGGCCGGAGCGGTCCATGACCACGCCGTACTTGGCGCCGGCCTTTTCGCGGACCTGGTTGACGGCGGCGATGAACTCATCCCAGGTCCAGGTGTCCTCGATGGTGGTGGGGAACGCCACGCCGGCCTTTTCGAAGAGGCTCTTGTTGACGAACAGGCCCACGGCGGTAAGGTCCGAGGGGATGGCGGGAATGATGCCGTCCGGGGACTCCTGGAGGAAGTTCTGGTCGATGTTGCGGGACTTGGCAATGTCCGAGAGGTCCTGCAGCTGGTTGACCCACAGCGGATCGATGCTCGGTGACGCGGGCCAGGGCCGGCAGGTCGTTGGCCGTGGCAGCGTTCTTCAGCTTCGTGGTGATGTCGGCGGTGGGAACGTCCACCACTTCAATGGTGATCCCGGTGGCTTCCTTATACTTCTTGGCTGCTGCCGCGAATGCGCCGCCCTGGTTGGTGTCTCCGGAGAGGACCAGCTGGAGGGGCTTTGACGGGTCAGAGGTTCCGCCGCCGCCGCTGCTGCCGCACGCGGTGAGCCCGGCCGCCAACGCCGAAAGGCCCAAAGCGGCCATACCGAACTGCCGGCGGCTAATGTTGGAGATTCTTGTCTTCTCTGACAATGGTCTGTCCTGTCTCTCGCTGTGCCTGGCCGCTGCGGCGCAGTGCCTCGGCTGGAAGAAAGCGGCGACGGTGTCCTGGGGCTCCGCTGCCACTGTGAGGAAAAGCCTTTCCCCGGTCCACTGTGACTTATGTCATGACAATATGTCAAGATAACGTGCGCACATTTCCAACGATGCAGAAGCCTGTTGCCAGGCGCCGGAATCGCTGCCCCCTACCGGCCGCCATGCCGTCGTCGTAGTTTGGACCCATGGGACTGAACATTCAGATTGTCATTGATTCCAGCAACCCCCACGAGCTGGCCGACTGGTGGGCCGAAACCCTGGAGTGGGCCGTGGAACCGCAGGACGAAGCCTTCATCCGGTCCATGATCGACCAGGGATACGCCACCGAGGAGGAGACCCTGGTCCACCACGGAAAGCTGGTATGGAGCACCGGCGCCGCCATCCGCCCAGCGGAGGAACTGGACGCGAAGGCGCCGGCGCACCGACTGCTCTTCCAGACCGTTCCTGAAAGCAAAGACGGTGAAGAACCGGATCCACTGGGATGTGCGGATCGAGGACCGGGACAAGGACGAGGTCCGCCGCCAGCTCGAGGCCCGGGGTGCCACGTTCCTCTGGACCGCCAGCCAGGGGCCGCATTCCTGGCACACCATGGCGGACCCTGAAGGGAACGAGTTCTGCATCAGCTGACGCCGATTACTAGACTTGGACGGTGAGTAACCAATTTCCCGCAAAGGTGTCCGACGTTTTTGATCCCAGCCGGTGGCGTACCGTGTCCGGCTTCGACGACTTCCAGGACATGACCTACCACCGCCAGGTGGAGCGGGACACGGACGGTTCGGTCATCCGGGACCTGCCCACCGTCCGGATCGCCTTCAACCGGCCCGAGGTCCGCAACGCGTTCCGCCCCGGCACCGTGGACGAGCTCTACCGGGCCATGGACCACGCCCGGATGAGCCCGGACGTTGCCACCGTCCTGCTCACCGGCAACGGCCCCTCCCCCAAGGACGGCGGGCACTCGTTCTGTTCCGGCGGGGACCAGCGGATCAGGGGCAGGGACGGCTACCGTTATGCCGACGGCGAGACCCAGGAAACCATCGACCCCGCCCGCGCCGGACGGCTCCACATCCTGGAAGTCCAGCGGCTCATGCGGACCATGCCCAAGGTGGTCATCGCCGTCGTCAACGGCTGGGCGGCGGGCGGCGGGCATTCCCTGCACGTCGTCTCGGACCTGACCATCGCCTCGCGCCAGCACGGCAGGTTCAAGCAGACCGACGCCACGGTGGGCAGCTTCGACGCCGGCTACGGCTCAGCGCTCCTGGCCCGCCAGATCGGCCAGAAGGCTGCGCGGGAAATCTTCTTCCTCGCCCGCGAATATTCCGCCGAGGACATGGTCCGGGTGGGCGCCGTGAACGAGGCCGTTGACCACGAGAGGCTTGAGGAGGTGGCCCTTGAGTACGCCGCGGACATCGCCCGGCAGTCACCGCAGGCCATCCGGATGCTCAAATTTGCCTTCAACCTCGCTGATGACGGCCTGGCCGGCCAGCAGGTCTTCGCCGGCGAAGCCACCCGGCTGGCGTACATGACGGACGAAGCCGTGGAAGGCAAAGAAGCATTCCTGGAAAAACGCGACCCCGACTGGTCCCGTTTCCCGCACTACTTCTAAGGCAGGACCCCCATGAACATCGGACCCATGAATATCGGCCCCATCGACATCGACCCCGCCCTCAAGGCCCTGGCCGCCGCCCTCCACGGCGAGGGCCCCGCCGTCGAACTGTCCGTCAGTGACGACGGCGCCCTGGTGGTGGGCCACGTGGAAACCCCCGGCTGCGACGACGCCGTGGCCGTGGTCCGCACCTCCGGTTCCACCGGGAGCGCCCAAAGCCACGGTCCTGACGGTCGAGGCGCTGGCGGCCTCATCCATGGCCACCGCCTTCGCGCTCAAGGGTGAAGGCCAGTGGCTGCTTGCCCTGCCGGTCCAGTACGTGGCCGGGGTCCAGGTGCTGGTGCGCTCCCTGTTCGCCGGGACCCGCCCCTGGGTCATGGACATGTCCCGCGGTTTCACACCGGAGGCCTTCACGGAAGCGGCCCTGGAGCTCACGGACAAGCTCCGGTTCACCTCCCTGGTGCCCACCCAGCTGCAGCGGCTCCTTGAGGACCCTGCACCGGAGACGCTGGCTGTGCTGCGCCGCTTCAACGCAGTCCTGCTGGGCGGCGCGCCGGCGCCGGCCAGGCTCCTTGAGGCGGCCCGTGAGGCAGGGGTCCGCGTCATCACCACGTATGGTTCCGCCGAAACCTGCGGCGGCTGCATCTACGACGGCTTCCCGCTTGAGGGCGTCTCCGTCCGCGTCGCGGAAGACGGCCGCATCCATCTGGGTGGCGACACCGTTGCCGCCGGATACCTGGACGCACCGGAGGCCACGGACACGTTCTTCGAGGAGGACGGGGTCCGCTGGTACCGGACCAGTGACCTCGGCAGCCTCGACGCCGACGGCCGCCTCACCGTGCTGGGCCGGGCCGACGACGTCATCATCACCGGCGGCGTGAAGGTTTCCGCGGCGCATGTGCAGGAAGAACTGGAAAAGTCCGACGGCGTCGCTGCGGCCTTCGTCGCCGGCGTCCCGTCAGCGGAATGGGGCCAGGCGGTGGCCGCCTACGTGGCGGTCTCCGGGCTCCCCGCTGACGCCCAGGGCGCCGGTGCCGCAGCCGGCGGGGACCACGCCGTCGGCCTTGAACAGGAATGGCACCGCGACGCTGGGGCTCATCGCGCCGAAGACAGTACTGGCCGCACCGGAGCTGCTGATGCTGCCCAACGGCAAGCCGGACCGCCTGGCCATGACCGGACGGCTCAATGCCCTGCATCAGGGAAAGTAGAGTAGTCCTGCACCTGCCGCGGCAACGCGCGGGTGTCCCGCCGATTTGCAGTTCCACCCGACCCAACATGAGGTACTGAACGTGGCCACAGCCGCACAATGGATCCAAGGCGCCCGACTCCGCACGTTGCCGGCGGCGATCGCGCCGGTGCTGATCGGCACCGCCGCCGCCTACGAAATGGATTCGTTCCGTCCGCTCAATGCGGTCCTTGCCGCGTTCGTGGCCCTGCTCCTGCAGATCGGCGTCAACTACGCCAACGACTATTCTGACGGCATCCGCGGCACCGACGAGGACCGCGTCGGTCCGCTCCGCCTCGTCGGATCCGGCGCCGCACGTCCGGAGCACGTCAAATACGCAGCCTTCGGCGCTTTCGGGGCCGCCATGCTGTGCGGGCTGGCACTGGTGGTGATTACCCAGAGCTGGTGGCTGATCCTGGTTGGCCTGGGCTGCGTCATGGCAGCCTGGGGATACACGGGCGGCAAGAATCCCTACGGCTACATGGGCCTGGGTGATGTCTTCGTGTTTGTGTTCTTCGGCCTCGTTGCCACCCTGGGCACCACCTATACGCAGGCGGCCCAGATCAACCTGCCCGCCATCATCGGCGCCATCGGCACGGGGCTGATCGCCTGCGCCCTCCTGATGGCCAACAACGTCCGCGACATCCCCACCGACCTGCAGGCCGGGAAAAAGACCCTCGCTGTCCGCCTGGGAGACAAGCACGCCCGGGAAAGCTACGTGCTGATGCTGGCCGTGGCCATCCTGCTCGTGATCATCCTGGCACCGGGTCGCCCGTGGATGCTGATCGTGCTGCTGCTTATCCCGGCCTGCCTGATGCCGGCCTGGCTGATGATCAACGGGCGCAAGCGCAAGAGCCTGATCCCGGTGCTGAAGCAGACCGGCCTGATCAACCTCGGCTACAGCCTGCTGTTCTCACTGGGGCTGGTCCTGAACCACGGCTTCTAGCTGCTGGCCTTGGGGTCCGACGGCCTGGTTACTGACGGTTTCGCGTCCTGTACGGATGGTGACGTCCGGGTTGGCGTCCACCAGCGTGTCCTCAGCGTTGGCGTCATCCACCTCGCCGGGGGTGCGCAGCGGTTTTGCCTTGCCGGAGAACCGGCGGCGCATGGCGGCGGTGGCCTCGTCCCGCTGGTCCTGGAAGAACAGGTAACTGACGGCGAACGCGATGCCGGCGGCGCAGATGACGGACAGCACCGCCCCAAGGCCCAGGAAAAGGAACAGCACAAAGAGCGGCGCGAAGAGCGCCAGTCGGATCAGGGAGTATTTCAGGAAAGCCACTATTCAAGTTTAGCCGCCCCGCCTGAACGCCCGCCCCGTACAAACGATAGACTTGATGGCATGCTCCTCCGTGTGGTTCTCGCCGTCGCAGTACTCGCCATTTTTGTCTATGGCCTGGTGGACGTGATCCGCACTGACGGGCGTCTGACCCGGGGCATTTCCAAGCCGGCCTGGATCATCGTGATGATTGTCCTCCCGGTGCTGGGCGCCATCCTGTGGCTGCTCATTGGCCGTCCTCGGAACACTCCGCCGGTCCGGCAGGCCTCCAGCCACCCCACCGCCCCGGACGACGATCCGGACTTCCTCCGCAACCTCGAACTCCGCCGCCGGAACCAGGCAGAGGCCGCCCGCCTGAAGAAGCTCAAGGATGAGCTGGAAGCGAAAACCAAGGCCGACGGCGGGTCAGCCGCCGGGCATGACGGAACCGCGAATCGGGGGCCGGGAACCGCCGGCCCGGCCGGCACCACTGACGGCGACGCGGCCGGTGACGCCAGGAGCGGGGAAGCGGACACGCACGATACCGACGACCGGAAATAGGCCCGATGGCCCACGGACCCGAGGGGAAGCAGGAGCTGCGCGACCAGCCCGCACCCCCGCCCCGTGAGCCACTCCCAGCGGCGCCCCAGTCGCCCCCTCACCGGCCCCCGGCCGGACGCGCAGGCCACAGGCGGGCCCGCAGTGCCGCCAATCCGCCGCCGCGGCCGGGGATGTCCTACACAGCACCGGCGCCCATCGCTGTCATCCGGCCCACCCCACGGGCCATGCAGGGGGCCAAGGTCCTGTGGGGTTTCAGCTTTGTGGCTGGCTTTGCCGTGCTTGCGGGTTCCTTCCTTACCCGGGATTCACACCTGGAGCGGATCCGTACGGTCGTCGATCAGATGGCCCCGGGCGGGGATGCCTCCGCGGCAGCAGCCTCATCCGCCATCGTCTTCTGGGGCAGCCTGGGTGCGATGTTGCTGATGCTCCTCTTCGAGGCAGTGGCCCTCGCCCTGGTGGCCGCCCGGCAGGGCTGGGCCCGCTGGGTGCTGACCCTGCTGTTGCCTTGTCATGCCGGGGTGTTGCTGGTGGTGGCGGCTTTCCTTGTTCCCCCCGGTGACGGCGGCTACGTGTGGCTGCTGTGGTCTGCGCAGGTCCTCCTGGCCTTCGTCGGGACAGTGTTCCTGTTTGTGCCCTCCAGCAAAGCGTGGCTGCGCCCGAACCGCCCTGACGGGCGGCACACCGGCAACCCCGGCCCCCGGTAGCGCCCCTTTGCCGGGTGTCCTCAGTGGTTCGGAAGCAGTGCGGCGCCGTCGGCCAGGATGCCTTCGCAGCTGCGCACCACTATGCGGCATGTTTCCTGCCCGGGCCTGTCCGTGAGGGGATTCGCGCCAACCAGCCTCCAGCGGTGCAGGAACTGCCGGGCCGCGGCACTGATCTCCTCCGGGGCGGCCGCGGGGTCAAGGCCCAACCGCAGGTGCGGCGCGGTTCCTGAGCCGCCAAGGATCATCTCGGCCTCTGCGGCCAGCTCAGGGCCGAGGGAGGTACCCGTGGTGCGCAGCGTCGCCAGCAGGTGCAGTTCCCGGAACTCGTGGGCGTTGATCTGTAAACGCTCCAAGGCTGCGGCCAGGTGCGCCGACCCCTCCCGCGGCGAGGCCCGGAGCAGCGTTTCGATGCCCGCCAGCGCGGTGCGGGCCTTCAGGGTTCCGGCGCGTGCCTGGAACTGCCGGGCCACCATGGCCAGCAGCGGGTCCAGGCCGCTGCGCCGGGCCAGTTCATGTGCCAGCGGCGTGGGGTCGGTAAAGCCGGCCCGGATCAGGACCACCCCCAGCCGGATCCCGAACAGCCCGAACCGCCGCACCAAGGACGCCCGGTCCTCCGCGCCCAGCCCCTCCGGCGTGTCCGCTCGCAGGAACCGGTCTGCCGAGAGCAGCAGCTTCTCCCGCGCCGGCCTGTCCATACCCGCCAGCAGCATCAACGAGCTCGAAGTCGGACTGGCGCATGCAACGGGCGCTCTGCGCGAGCAGGCCAGCCACCGGGACCACCCCCAACGCCAGCCTGCGCAGGCTGTGGTCCCGGCGATACCGTTCGGCGATTTCGCCGGCAGACAGCAGGGAATCGATCCGGCCTGCCCCGATCTCATCGGCGCGTGAGAGGACGGCAAGGGCATTGACAGTGCCGGACCGTCCTGCTTCGGCGTCCCGGAAAGATTCAAGGAACCGCAGGTCCGAGGCGTGCATGTGCCTCATCAGGTAGATGACGGCGTCGGCCTCGGACGGCGAGTCGGCCGGGGTGAGGAAGCTCAGCGAACGTGCCGAGACGTCTTCCGAGAGCGAGGCGATTCCCGGCGTGTCGATCAGGGTGACCTCACGCAGGCTTTCTGACGGCCACTGCACCTCCAGCCGGTCCACGTCCTCGGCCCGTTCCTGGTCCAGGACAAACACCAGCCGACCGTCCACCCGCTTCAGCGGCAGGATGCGGGGCTCTCCATCCACCGGGTAGAGGGTGATGCGGGGCGTGTGCGCGTAGCGGTACCAGGTGACGATACGGGTGCACTCCCCGGTATCGGTGGGGGCGATCTCTTCGCCGATGATGGCGTTGAGCAAGGTTGATTTACCGGCTTTGACCATTCCCGCTACAGCGATCCGGAGCGGCTCCCCCAGCCTCCTCGCATAGCCGTCCAGGGCCGCCATGGCTGCGGGGTCGTCGTGATAGAGGGCGCGGGCTTCCTGGACCAGGTCCGCAGCTCCCGCAGTGGCTGGCTCTCTCATCCGGAAGCCACAGATTCGGCCGCCACTGCCTCCGCGGCAGCGTGCAGGGCATCCACCCGCTTGAGCTCGGCCTTGATGGCCCGGATCCGCAGGTCCTTTTCTGCTTTGTAGGTGGTGGCTGCCTTCTGGGCCGCTGCCAGGGAGTCGGCAAGCGAACGGTGGTGCTCATCGGCAATCTCGGTGAAGTGGTCCCGGGTGGAGCGCTGCACCAGCCGGAGCCTGTCCTTGAGTTGCTTGCCCACCTGGAAGACCACGTCATCTACCTGCCGGCGGACCAGGACCTTGGCCTCGTTCTGCCGCCGTTTGAGCCTTGCTTCCTTATCTTCGTGGTACGCCTTGCGCCCCAGGAGGAGCCCTGCGCCCACGGAGAGGGGATTGATCAGCGCCATCCCGAAGATGCCGGTCAGGAGTCCGAACATCAGGACGCCGCCGTAGGAGCCGCGCATGCCGATCAGCACCTTCTGCATAGGGTTCATGCGCCCGTCGTCGAGGCGGGGCATGTCGTCGACCGGGTCCAAGGCATCGGCGGTGTCGGAGGCGGGCAGCACGGGCAGCACCACTGCGTCTTCGGAGAAGTGCTCCGCCACCTGTGCAGCCAGCCATTGTGCCCGTTCACTGGTCCACACGAACGTGTCAGAGACAGCGGCCGCCGTGCACTCCTCCAGCCACTTTGTGAACGCCGCCCACGTGGGGCCGGGATCGCCGAGGTCGATGGCTGTTTCGGCCTCCCGCTGGATCCTCCGCAAACGGTCCCGGAGGTCGTACTCCATGTCGGAAATGAGGTCGCCGATGCCATCGTTCAGGGTGATCTGCCAGCGGGCGGAGCGCTTGCGGAGGTCCTCACCTTCCCGCTGGGCCGCTTCCAGCCCCGCGATCATGGCCGGAGTCCCTTCCGGGTCCTCCAGGGCTGCAAGTTCTGACTGAAGTGACAGCCGGAGGTTTTCGGTCACCGACAGCACGTCCTGGCTCACTGAGCGTCGCTGGATCCGCTCGGCTTTCCCCACGATTTCATCCCGGAGATGAACGATCAGTGCGGGAAACCCGGACTCCGTATTCAGTTCGCTGTCCTGCATGCCGGGACGCTTCGAGGCGCAGGTCCGAGGACACCGGGATCAGCGGGATCTCGGGTGACACCTGGGCCAGGTGGCCACGGTCCAGTTCCGCCACCCGGCGCCATTCCGGGTACAGGTCCGTCTTGGACAGCACGCCCACCACGCTCGGGGTGATGCGCATTGCCTGCCGCAGGAACCTTATCTCCGGCTCGGTGTATTCCTGCGATGCGTCCGAGACCAGCACCATGGCGTCAGCCGATGGCAGCGCCGTCAGGGTGGTCAGGGTGTGGCTGGAGCCGAGGCCCCCGACGCCGGGCGAGTCAACGAGGGTCAGGCCGCCGGCCAGCAACTTCCGGGGCAGCAGGACTTCGGCGGCCACCAGCTTCTTGGCGTTGCCGGGGTTGCCGCGCTCGGACACGTAGGCGGCAAGCTCGCCGAGACCGATGTCCCGGTGTTCAAGGGACTCCTCATCGCCGGATTCCCCATCTGCCCCGGCCGGGAGGATGATCCTCGCCGAGGCGGGGTCGCCGTGCCGGACCACCGTGGGCACCGAGGTGGCGAGGTCGTCGTCGACGGGGCACACCGGGGCGTTGACCAGGGCATTGATGAGTTTGCTCTTGCCTTGCTTGAATTCGCCCACGATGATCACCCGGACGCTCGGGTCCTTCAATCTTCGGAGCGTCTGGTCCAGTCGCTTGCGCAGGTCTGTTCGCCCGCCCTCAGCGACCAGTTCAATGCACTGCTCCACGAGCCTGATCAGTTGTGCCGACGTCAGCGGGGCCGCCGAAATCATCGGTCCTGCCGGGTTCTCCGTCCCTGAAGGATCCCCGGGTCTATGCGTTTCAGCCACAGCCAGTCCTTTGCCTCACGTCCCAGTATGGGTCGTGAGGCTGACGCTGGAAAGGCTTGGCCGGAGGTGGGCCTCCCGCCAGGACGCAGCCGGGATGCCCGGCGGCCGGCACCTCAGCCGGCGTCCGGATGCTCAGGTGCCGTGGTGGTTCCGGGTTCCACATCAAATTCGACGTCCCCGAGGTCCTGGGAATCTTCGATCGCGGTGAACTCGGCGTGGACGTCTCCGGCCTCGGCGTCGTCGATCCCGTCGTCTCCCACGGGCACCGGTTCAGCGGCAATGTTGTCAGGGGTGGTGGCGACGTCCTCCACCTCAACGTCAGTGGTGTCACTGTCCAGGTTGCTGCTGTCCGTCTGTGGATCATCTGAACTGTCCGACGCGCTGCCGAGGGTGTCAGAGTCGAGCGCGGTGTCCGGGTCAAAGGAGATCCCGGTGTCTCCTGCGCCCTCCAGCGTGGCGTCGATGTCAACGTCGGTATTGAAGGCGTCATGGTAGGACTCGGCACCGTTGAAGGTGGTATTGGTATCCGTTTCCCCGAGATCGACGCCGGCATCGCTCCCTGCCCAGATGGAGCGGCCCTGGGAAAATTCCGTGGAGTTGTCCGTCGTAAAGGAATCCTCGGCTCCGGCCTCGTCGGCAGGTGCAACCGCCCCGTTCCCGGGGGGAACCACCGAAGGGGTGTCGAACCACTGCTCCACATCGCCCTCGGCCCAGATATTTTGGTTGATGGACTGGTCCGTCAACGTGGCACGGTCCTCCACCGTCGCCGTGTACGAGTAGTTGTTGACCACGTGGTGAAGCTGCTGGACGGCGTGGGCATGGTCGTCGTGCGGCCCGCCGCCATGGCTTCCGAAGACCAGGGGCAGGTTGCTTCCGCCCGTGCCGGCCGCGTTGTACGCCCGCTCGAAGGAGGTGACATAGAGGGTGATCGGTGCGTAGTCCAGGACAACGGGCATGGCCGCGTCTACATCAACGGAAGAGACGTGGCCCAGGCCTGCATCCTGCAACGCTTGCTCGGGGTCTTCCAGGAAGGCCTGCGCTGCCCGCGGGTTACCGAAAAGGCTCATCAAAAACTGGACGAGCGCATTTGCGAGTGTGGGCATCTGATGGTCCTCAATCCATTCTGAGTCTGCAGTGGCCGGCTTCCTTGCCAGACCTGGTTCAAACGTACGATCCCATCCAAAGCCACGGCATCGGGTCGGATCCCCCTCCCGCCCTTGTCCTGCTGGGGAATCGCTGCCCGCCCGATTAGGGGTACTAGGGGATCGCTCCCGTTGGGGGGCTGTCCGGCCCCAATGCCAGCCTGAGCCGGACCAGCAGATCGGAGCGGTTGGCTGCGCCCAAGCGGCGGCGCATCCTCGCAACGTGGTGCTCTGCCGTTCTCGGTGAAATATAGATCGCCTCCCCGATTTCCCGGTAGGTCTTGCCCTCGAGGACCAGCCGTGCCACTTCTTTTTCCCGTTCACTCAGCAATGATCCGTCCGCTGGAACGGTGTTCCTGCCCTCCCCGGCTGGAGCGCTGCCCGCCTCAGCGGGCCCGGAAGCACCCGTTCCAGCCGAGCCGCCCTGGGGGTGGAGGTCCCGGGCACAGGACAACAGGCGGACCATGTCCCTGCGCTCGTCGGCTCGTGCGGCCGCATGCCCGGCAAGACGGGCACCTTCCCATGACATCCCGACGGCGTTCAGGCCCCTGGCCGCAGCCTCGACATCGTCTGCGCGTACCTTTCCGGCCAGTACGGAGACCCAGGACTTTCCGGCGGCGGCGAGGACCGCTGCCAGGTGGCTGCGCTCCGCGGCGCGGGCCAGGGCGGCGGCATGTGGCGCAAGGTCAGCCGGACTCTCGTTGAGCAGTGCGGCCTGAACGGCTGCCCAGTGAAGCGGCACGGCCCACAAGGGTGGTTCACCGAGCTGGCGAAGAAGCTTCCACGCTTCATCCAGGTAGTGCGAAACCCGCCTGGTCTCGCGCAGGCGGGCGGCCGTGATCATCAGCTCTCCCCACGGCAGGAGGCTGTAGAGGTCCACTGATGTGTGGAGCATGGCCTCCCGCGCACGCTCCCAGGCCAGGACCAGGTCGTGCACTTCGCTGCTCCTGCGCGCAAGGCCAACCTCCAACGCCGCGCAAAGGAATTCGTCCCGCGGAACCAGCGGCCACGGGTTGGCTTTGAGGGCCTCGTTGATGGCCAGCCGCGCATCTTCCGGGTTGTCCTGCTGCATGGCGGACCAGGCCTGGAGAAGGAAGAGCCGGGGTTGGGCAGTGTCCCCGCCCTGCCCTGCGGCGGCAGCAGCTTTCGCGATGTTCTCCGCCAGGTGGGGTTCGCCGCTGTGAAGGGCCACCAACGCAGCCAGGACTCCCGGCGCGTCAGGCATCGGAAGCGTGGCCCCTGCTGCGTTCAGCATGTCGGAGGCATGGATCAGTGCAGGCAGCGCCTGGTGCGGTTCAACAGCAAGCGATGCGTAGATCCCTTCTCCGGTCTGGGCGAGCGCAACCGCGAGGAGCGTCGGTGACGACGGCGATGCGCCCACTGCGAACATGTCCTCCGCGCCCGCACGGTTACCGCAGCCCACCAGGGCCACGGCGGCAAGCGCTGCCGAGGGGCCCACCCTGGCCGGCCCCAACCATGAATAAACGTCAGCCCCGCGGGAAGGCATCCCGCGCTGAGCCCACACCGAAGCTGCCACATCCACAGCGAGCCGGAGGTCCGGCGGATCCTCACACACCAGCAGGCCGTCAATAATCCGCCCGGCCGCGTCGAGGTCTCCGCTGGCTGAGGCAGCCTGCGCGCGGCGGGCGGCGGTGGCCAGCTCATCCGCCCCGGCCAGCAGTGCCTCATCAAAGAGCTGGACTGCCAACCCCGGCTGACGGTCAAGGGCCTTTTCCGCAGCTTTCACGAGCTCGTCGGCGACCCGCCGGTCAGCGAGGCCGCCCCGGGCCAGTTCGCGGGCGAAGTCTCCGAGCGGACGGCCCTCCGCAGCGTAGTGCCCCACCAGTTCACGCTGAAGGGCATGCACCCTTGAGGTGGGTGTCAGCGAGAGGAGGGCATTCTGTGCAGTACCCACCACTGCGCCGCCGGGGAGGAGCAATCCCAGGGATTCGGCCCGATCCACCAGCGCTTCGACGCTTTCGATCTCGCCGCTGGCCAGCCTGCCTGCCAGGGCTGCAGGCAACGGACCCGGAAGAGTGAAGCCAACGGACAATGCGAGCAGGAGTTCCCGCACGGCGGCGTTCTCTCCTCGAAGCTGCTGCACCATGTACTCGGGGCTGCCCGGCGCCAGCGGTCCGGCGTGATGCCTGTTCAAAGGTGCACTTTCCACGGCAGAATGCACCGCGGGATGTCCCTGCCGCGGCAATACGCCATTGCCGTCCGGTCCGTGGCCGTTGACTGCAGGTCCGGCTGGCGCCATATGGTGATCGGCCATGGCTTACGCTGCCTGGTCTGTTGGGGGCGGACTGGCAGTCTCCGCCAGGGTAAATCCAGGTGACGCTGTGGTGCTTTCCGGTGTCGGTGTTGCCGTGGCTGACTGCGGCGCGGCGGTGGGAGCCGGAGACGCTGTGGTGGGCTCCGGAACCGGCGTCGTCGGGCCGGACACCAGCGTGGGAGCCGGAGACGCTGTGGTGGGCTCCGGAACCGGCGTCATCGGGCCGGACACCGGCGTGGGAGTCTGCGTGGGGGACGGGGTCGGCGTCCCGGACACCGGCGTGGGAGTCTGCGTCGGGGACGGCGTCGGCGTCCCGGACACCGGCGTGGGAGTCTGCGTCGGGGACGGCGTCGGCGTCCCGGACACCGGCGTGGGAGTCTCCGTGGGGGACGGCGTCGTCGTGGGGGACGGCGTCGTCGGACCTGGATCCGGGGCCGGGGTGGTCGGGTCGGACACTGGTGTGGGAGTTCCTGCCGTAGGACCGCCGGCCGCCGTCGGGTTGCCGGAAGTTGCCCCTGGTGTGCCGGTGTCGGATGCGAAGGCCAACGCTCCGCCAAATATCTTGTTGCCTCCTGAGGCGGACGCTTCGATGCCCGGGATGAGCGGATTGGGTCTGGGCTCTGTTCCTGCCAGTGGAGCCGCTGCCACACTCCCGGTTCCCCACGGTCCGGGAGAACTTTCCCCGGTCTGCTCCCCCGGTGCGGTTGGCCCTTCGCTTGGTGGTGTAACGGGCTCTTCAGCCTCCGCATCAGGCACCGCAAACATTGCCGTAAGGTTCCCGATTCCGTCAGGACTTTGCGCTGCAGTCGCAGTCAGGACCGTAAAAAGCGCCGCCACGGCAGCCACAGCCGTGAGCCGCGCTGCGCTCCGGGGGGTGTGGTGCCCGGCCTTCGCCCCGGGAGTATGCGCCCCTCGGCGGGCACCGCTGTGGGTCAACTTGGCGACGGCCAGGGCGCCGGCGCCAGGTACAGGGCCGACGGCGGCCAGAATGGGGTCGGATGGCGCGGAGCCTGCGGGCGCGAGGCCGGCAATACCAGAGAATATTTCGCCTTGCCCGGTGTTGACGGCCTCCCGGGCAGTAACTGCGGCCGCCGCTTCATGGGCCCGCCGCAGGGCTGATTCCGCAGCGCCGAAACAGATGGAGGACTTCGGGTCGGCGTCCACGGCAATGGGGCGCTCCAGCCGTTCCGAAATCAGCTGGGCCACCAAAGGAATCCTTGAGGACCCGCCGATCAGCAGGACTGCGCTGAGGTCGTCCGCCCGAAGGCCAAGATCCCGGAACGACCGTTCGAGGGCGTCCACGGTGTCACGGAGTTGTTCTTCGATCATGGCCTCGAACTCGGCGCGGACCAGCCGCACCTGCTGCTGGATGCCGGGAAGGAGTACAGCAATGCTGGCTTCCTGTCTGCTGAGAGCGCTTCCTTCGCCTCGACACACTCGCGCCGCAGCCTGTCCAGCGCAGCCAGGCGTGCCCGGATCGCCATAGTCAAGGGACGCAAACCCCGGCCCTGCATGGCGCGCGACGTACCGCAGGACTTCGGCATCGAAATCGGCACCCCCCAGCGCCTCGATGCCGTCCGGCCGGCCCAGGAATGCGAAGTGTCCGGCGCCTTCCTTCCGCAGGATCGCGGTATCGAAGGTGCCGCCGCCGAGGTCGTACACCGCGATGGTGCTGCCGTCCTCGACGCGCACCTGGGACACGTAGTGAAGGGCGGCAGCTTCCGGCTCAGTGATGAGCGTAATGTCGGTCAGGCCCTTGGCCGTCAGGGCCTGTTGGATGGCTGCGGTCCGGTGGCCGCCCCAGGCTGCGGGGTGGGACAGGATGATCTCCGACGGCGGTTCACCTTCGCGTTCCTCTGCCCGGTCCACTACCCAGCGCGCCATCGTGGCAAAGACGTCCTCCGCCGGGATGGAGCGGGCACCTACGGCCATGGGGACGGCATCGCCAACGCGGCGCTTGAATTCGCGCACAACCCGGTCCGGGGAAAAAAGGCCACGGCGCTCGGCCGGCTCCCCCACCATGATGGGGCCGTCTTCGGGGTAGTAGATCACGGATGGCACGGCGGATCCGCGGAGCCCCAACGGGAGGCTCTCCGGAACAGGCAAAGCAACCCGGTCAGTTCTGGCAATGGCAGCGGCGGTAAAACTGGTTCCGACATCGATTGCGAGAATATAGCTCATAAATACCTCGGCAAACGCAGCGAGCCGTCCGCAAGCTTCATCACAGACAAGCTTCCACCAAGGTAGCATCACTGATTCGCCAGCGACACCCTCATTGCTACAGCGACTTTACTATTGCCGGGGCGAGTTCCGGCTTCAGGGAGAAACCCCTGTTCAGAGGCCTGAATACGAATGGAGCCCGTTGAAGAACTGGTTCACGATCGTGAAGTTGAAGATCACGCACAGGTAGCCCACGATCGACAGCCAGGCAGCCCGGGTGCCTGTCCAGCCACGGGTGGCACGGGCGTGGAGGTAGCCGGCGTAAACCACCCAGATCACGAACGTCCAGACTTCCTTGGTGTCCCAGCCCCAGAACCGGCCCCAGGCTTTCTCCGCCCAGATGGCGCCGAACATCAGCGTGAAGGTCCAGCCGATGAATGCGATGGCGTTGATCCGGTAAGAGAGGTTTTCCAGGCTCAACGCCGAGGGCACCAGGCGCATGAATCCCAACTTGTCCGTACCGGTGGAGGCGATGGTCTTCTGCCGGTGTGACTGCACCAGCTGGAGGGCGGACATGGCGAACGTCAGGGTAAACAGTGCCGAGGACAGCACGGCGATGGATACGTGGATGATCAGCCAGTAGCTCTGCAGCGCCGGGACCAGGTGGCCTACCGGAGTCCAGTAGGCCACGGACGCGGCCACCAGCATGATGATGGCCAGGCCCACCACGAAGGTACCCAGGAACCGCAGGTCGCGGCGGATCAGGACCAGCAGGAACACGGCCACCGCCACAAAGGCGCCCGTGGTGAGGAATTCGTACATGTTGCCCCACGGCACGCGGCCGGCACCCAAAGCACGGGTCACCACGCCCGCGCCATGGATCAGGGCACCGAGGACCGTCAGGGCCACGGCCACGCGCGCCGGAGCGCGGCGTTCAGCGCCATACCGCATATCGCCGTCGGCAGTCAGGCCGGCACCGGATGCCGCTCCCGCCTGCGTGGCGGCGGACGACGACGGCCGCTCGGCCCGGCCGGCCGGTCCGGCCAGGTGCGACTCGGTCCTGTCGGTGCGGGCGTCGGAGCCGGCGGCCTCGGAGGAACCAACCGAGGCGCCCACCGGCACCTTCAGGCGGCTCTTCGGCCTGTGCGGCCTTCAGGTCAACGGCGCGCAGCGCCTTGCTGCTTTTGGCCAGGTCCCAGGCGAAGGCGATGAAGGCCACGGTGTAGGTGCCTGCGGCGAGCAGCATGAACAGCTCGCTGTACTGGCCCATGGTTTCGTTGATTCCGAACGGCATTACTGGTCCTTTTCGGCCCGGTGGGGCCAGCTGGGGTGGTGAGCGAGTCTGCGCCATTATCGTCCCGGCGGCTGGGAGTTTGCTGGGTGGACCTCGGCAGTCCGGCATCAAGCTGCCATTCGTCGGCGAGGAGCTTGCGGATGGCTGCCGCTTCGGCGGCGAGGCGGTGGTCCTCGCCGCGGGCCAGGAGGCCGTACTCCACCATGGTGCGGCCGTCCTCGTGGGTCCCGGTACGGATCCAGACGCGGCGGCGGTTGACGTAAAGCGAGATGATGAGGCCGGCTACGGCCAGCAGGGCGAAGATCAGCGCGTAGAGCTGGCCGGGGTTGTGGTGGATGTCCACGCCCACGTACCGCTTGACGCCGTCGAAGCTGATGCTGCCTTTGCCGTCCGGCAGGGTGTAGGTGGTGCCCGGGGCAAGGGTGATGCCGCCGGCGTCCAGGTTGCGGGCGTTCAGCGGCGTGAGGTCCTTGACGTCCAGTTCGAAGACGTTCTGCGGCGCGCCGTCGTCCAGGCCAAGGTCGCCGAAGTAGGAGTTCAGGGTCAGCTGCGGGTTGAAGAGTTCGGGATCGCCGCTGAAGGACACGCCTTCGTCCGTGATGAACGCGGTGGGGAGGAAGAAGCCCGGCGAATCCGAGCTGGTCCGGCTTGGCGTCGGGGACCTTGATCACCACGGACGAGTAGTAGTTCTCGCCCTGCAGCTTGGCCACCACGGGGCCCTGCATGGCCACGTTGCCGGCGCCGTCGCGGATGGTGACCACGCGGTGCGTAGCCGTTGCCCGTGAGGTAGATGCTGGTGCCGCCCAGGGTGACGGGCTCGTTGACCTTCAGGACTTCCTGCTTGGCCGGCGCGTCCGGGGTTTCCTTGGTGGTCACATCGGCGGTGAAGTCGATGGGCTGGCCGAATTTGCCCCGCGATTCGCGGTCGAACGTCACAGTCGAACTTGTCCAGCTGGATGGAGTACGGCTGCAGCTGGCTGGACTGGAAGTTGGTGCCGGGGGTGAACTGGTCGTAGCCCACCAGGGTGTTGACGAAGGTGTCGCCCTCCACCAGGATGCGCTGGCCGCTGTAGCCGAACAGTCCGCCGATGGCCACGGACACCAGGACACCGATCAGCGAGGTGTGGAACACCAGGTTCCCCACCTCCTTGGCGAAGCCGCGCTCTGCACCCAAAGACGGCCGCGCGCCGTCGTCGTCCCTGACCTCAACGCGGTAGCCGCGCTTCTTCAGCAGCGCCGGCGGCGCTGCCGATAGCGTCCGACGCCGGGAGTCCGGCGTCGGCGGGAACCACCAGGGTGCCGTACTCGGGGAGGCGGGAGAGCCGTTTGGGGGTCCGCGGCGGCTGGGAGCGCATGGCCTTGTAATGCGCGATGGCGCGCGGCACCACGCAGCCGATCAGTGAGATGAACAGCAGGATGTAGATGGCCGAGAACCAGGCCGAGGAGTAGACGTCGTAGAGCTGGAGGGTGTCCAGCAGCTTCCCGTAGTCGGGGTTGTCCTTGATGTACTGGGTCACCACCGACGGGTTGGCGGGGCGCTGCGGGAACAGCGAGCCCGGCACTGCCGCAACAGCCAGGAGCAGGAGGAGGAACAGCGCCGTGCGCATGCTGGTCAGCTGCGTCCAGGCCCAGCGCAGCATCTCCTACCGGCCCCAGGGCGGGCAGGGCTGCGTCCGCCTTGCGCGGCGGCAACCGGGGCCGGGGACTTCGTTTTTGCTTTCACGCGCTCGCTCATCAGATCGGCAACTTCACATCGGTTTGGAACCAGTACTGCAGTTCGGTGACCCAGGTCCCCCAGACGCCGCTGGCCATCAGCAGGCCCAGCACCACCAGGATGCCCGCCGCCGATGCGCTGGATGGCCAGCCGGTGCGTGCGGAAGAAGGACATGACGCCCATGCCGCGGCGCACCGCCAGGGCAATCAGCAGGAAGGGGATGCCCAGGCCCAGGCTGTAGACAAAAGCCAGGAAGGCGCCCTTGGCGGCGGACGACCCGCCGGAAAGGCTCAGCAGCTGCACGGCCGAGTAGGTGGGGCCGATGCACGGCGCCCAGCCCAGGCCGAACGTGATGCCCCAGCAGCGGGGCTCCCCACAGGCCGGCCGGCGGCTTGGCGTGGATCTTGGCGTCCCGCTGCAGCCAGCCGAAACCGCCCATGAACACCACGCCCATGATGATCACCAGGATGCCCAGGAGCTGGGTGATCCAGGCGTTCTGCGAGCCGGTGATCAGGCGTGCCCAGCTGGCCGAACGCCCCGCCGAGCAGGACGAAGATCACCGAGAACCCCAGCACGAAGAGGCCGATGCCGGCGAGCATCCGGCCGCGCTTCTGCTTCTGCAGGTCCACGCCGCTGAGGCCGGTGACGTAGCCGAGGTACCCGGGCACCAGGGGCAGCACGCACGGCGAGAGGAAGGACACCAGGCCGGCGAGCAGCGCCACCGGGATGGCGAGCAGGAGCGAGCCGTTCAGGATGGTTTCGGCGAAGGGGCTGTTCACGGTCCGGGGCCGCCGCTACTCTGCCACGGCGGCGGTAATGAGGGCTTTGAGGGTGCCCTTTTGGATTTCGCCCAGGACACGCGAAGCCACGCGGCCCTGCTTGTCCAGGACCAGGGTGGTGGGGACGGCTCCGGGCGGGACAAGGCCGGAGACGGCCAGGAGCACGCCGCCGTTCTTGTCATCGAAGCTCGGGTAGGTCAGGTTGAAGGTCTTGTCGAACGCCTCTGCGGTGGCTTTCTCGTCGCGGAGGTTGACGCCGAAGAACTGCGCGCCCTGGTCCTTGAACTCCTGGTGCAGCTCTTCGAGGATGGGGGCCTCCACCCGGCAGGGGGCACAGGCGGCGAACCAGAAGTTCAGGACGGTCACCTTGCCCTGGAAATCTGCGGGAGTCACGGTGGTCCCGTTGAAGAGGGTGCCGTTGACGGCGACGGCAGCCTTGCGGTCGGCAGCGGCGAACTCGGTCACGGAGCCGTCACCGGCCACGTAGTTCTTGTTGTCCCCGGCTTTGGCCTGCTGGGCCAGGGCATCCTCCTGGGCGCAGCCGGAAAGCCCCATGGTCAGCGCCGTGAGGGCTGCGCCGCCGGCGGCGAGCACGGTACGGCGGGACGTCATCGGACTGGCTGCGCGGGCGCGGCGGCGTGGGCATCCCCGGGACGGAAGGGAGCCATGATCAGGCCCCCGGGGTGCTGGCGGCACCGGGAAGAAGGGCGGCAGCGGGCTCACTGTACTCGACGCGCAGGAGCGTGCCGTCGTCGTCGAACACCAGGGAGGTGATGGACGTCAGCGTGCACTCGCGCTTGCGCGGGTCATGCCACAGCGGGCGGCCCTCGGCACTGAGGCGGGTGGCCCAGATGGGGAGCTGGTGGCTGACCATGATGGCTTCGGGGCCGTGCGTGCCAAGGTCATCCGCCGGCCAGTTCGATGGCGCGGAGCCGTGCATCCTGGACGGCGGCCCGGACGCGGGCGGCCTGCGACCTTGTATGGCTCGCCCCAGGACGGCCGCAGCGGGTTGACCAGGTGCGGCCAGTGCTTTGGCTTGCGCAGTTCGGCCTTGGTGACCTTCATGCCCTCGAAGTAGTTCTCCGCCTCGATGATGCGCTGCGTCCGTGTGGATCTCAAGGTGCAGTGCCTCGTGCCGTGGGCGGCGCCGTCTCCTGGGCCCGGACCAGCGGCGATGCGGCAAGGTAGACGATCCGGGCACCCCGGGCGGCGCGCTCACTGAAGTGCGCGGCGAGCGTCTCGCCATCTCCTGCCCCAGCTCGGAGAGGTGGAATTCGGGCAGCCTGCCGTACAGAACGCCGTCGGGATTGTGGACCTCGCCGTGGCGGAGCAGATGGACAGTGGCTTGGGGCATGTTTACCAGTTTCTCAAAGATGGCGTGCGATCCGAAATCTTCTACATCCAGTAGAACTCAAGTTTTTTGAAAAATGTTCCGGAGCCGGGAACAAAACATGCAAATGCATGTTTATACTGGATGCAGCAGTTAGTTGAGATTTCAACAGATGAAGCCTCAACCTTCATATACCCGACACACTCCCAAGGAGAACCACCATGGCACTTCCCACCGACATCACCACCGGCACCTGGACCCTGGACAACTCGCACAGCGAAATCGGCTTCACCGTCCGCCACGCAGGCATCAGCAAGGTCCGCGGCCAGTTCAAGGATGCCGCAGCAACCTTGGACCTGGCTGAGAACGTGGCCGACTCCAGGATCTCCGCCACCATCCAGACCGCCAGCTTCGACTCCGGCGACGTGAACCGTGACGGCCACGTCCGCGGCGAGGACTTCTTCGACGTGGAGAAGTTCCCGGAAATCTCCTTCGTCTCCAATGGCCTGGTGGCCAGCGGCAACAGCTACGAACTGTCCGGCGACCTGACCATCAAGGGCGTCACCCGCCCCGTCACCCTCGAGACCGAGTTCAACGGCGTGGCCGTGGACCCGTTCGGCATGACCCGCGCCGGCGTCTCCGCAGAGACCACCATCAGCCGCAAGGACTTCGGCCTGACCTGGAACGCTGTCCTGGAAGCCGGCGGCGTACTGGTCAGCGACAAGGTTGCCATCAACCTTGAGCTCGCGTTCATCGCCCCTGCAGCCTAAGCTCCCAGCCTGGCCGGATATTAACGGCCAACCCCACCGCAACCCGGCCTCGGATCCCTTGGGATTCCGCGGCCGGGTGCCGTGTTAAGGCGTTCCCGCGGTCTACAGTGAGTCCCATGAGCAACCCCAGTGAAGTTCCGCAGCCCGAGGAGCCGGGCCACCAGCCGGGCCACACCGATGGCCAGCCGCCTGCCGCCAGCGTTCCGCCTGCCGGCTACCAGCCGCCCCAGGGTTACCGGCCACCGCCCCAGGGCTACCAGGCTCCCGGCCAGGCCTATCCACCGCCCCAGGGCTACCAGGCTCCCGGCGAGGCCTATCCCCCGCCCAGCCATGGCTACCCGCAGCCGGGCCAGCAGTACGGCACTCCGGCCGGCCAGCCGGGACAACCCGTCGGACCGGGCGCACCGGGCGGTTTCCAGTTCCAGCTGCCCGCCGACGCACCCCGCAACCTCAACGATGTGATGCCCAAGGGTGGCTTCTCGGGCATTTTCAGCGTCACCGGACTCCCCACTGAACTGAAGGTCTCCTACTGGATCTGGCTGATCGGTGGAATGCTGGGAGTCCTGGGCGGACTGTTCGGGTTCCTGGGCTCGCTGGCGCTGCTGGCGGTGGCCCCTGCTGCCGGCATCGTGGTTCTTATCCTTATCCTGGTGGCCTTGGCCCTGGCCGCTGCGCAGATCATCCTCGCCCTCAAGATGAAGGAAGGCCTCGAATGGGCGCGCCTGGCGCTGACCGTCGTCGCGGCCGTCTCGCTCGTCCTGTCCCTCATCGGCGGCAGTTTTGGCGACGGCCTGGGCAGCAACTGGCTTGGCTTCCTCATCAGCGCCGCCGCCACCGTCCTGATGTGGGTGCCCAATTCACAGGCCTGGTTCACCGCCGTCAAGGGCCGCCGGTAACGCGTCCGGTCCCACAGCCACCGCCGGGGCCTCTCACGGGAGGCCCCGGGCCGGTCGGACAGCACGGCAGGGCCAGGCCGGGGGCGGCAGGAATACCTCTGCGGAATGATCCTTTCCGCAGCCGGCCGGGGGTACGGTGGAAGTAAGCCATGCTGGGGGCAGGGCCAGTGGACTGCTCCCGGCAGCCGATCCGCACACCGACATGCAAAGGACCGCTCATGAGTACGCCTCCTGTCCCGCCCCCCAATTCCAACGAACCGGAGTCCGGCAGCCAGCCCACCCCTCCCGCTGCGCCCCGATACGGCGAAAACGCACCGCAGACCGGCCAGCCCACCCCTCCCGTGCGCCCCAGTACGGCCAAAACGCGCCCGCCGCACCGCAGTACGGCCAGAACGCGCCCGCCGCACCGCAGTACGGCCAGAACGCGCCCGCCGCACCGCAGTACGGACAGAACGCACCGCAGTACGGCGAACCAGGTTCACCTGCACCGGCCTACGGACAGAACCCGCCCGCCTACGGCCAGAACCCGCCGCAGGCCCCGGCGTACGGCCAGCAGCCCTATGGCCAGCAGTATGGCCAGTCACCCTACAGCCAGTACCCGTCCGAGCAGCCGGGCCCCGCTGGCAGCACCGGGGTTCCGCAACTGGTCAACATCTCCTTCTGGTTGCTGATTGCCTCGGGCATCATCTTTGTCATCTCCATGCTGATGGGACTCGGAACCCTGGATGATCCCCTGATGCGGAGCACTTTCGAGGAGGCAATGGAGAGCGGCGGCGCAGGTGGCGAGGTTCCCTACGAGTCCATCAAGGATGTCATCGCCGGCACGCTGGTTGTCGTCGCCATCATCGGAGCAGCGCTCTACGCCTTGGTCGCTTTCTTCGTCCGCAAGGGCAAGAACTGGGCACGGATCCTGGGCACCGTCTTCGCGGCGCTGTCCATCACCGGCCTCTTCCAGGTCCCCAACATTGGAACGCTGGGAACGCTGATGGGCATCGCAGCCATCGTGCTGCTGTACCTGCCGGCCGCCGCACCCTACTTCCGGAAGCAGCAGCCGTTCGCCAGCCCCTATGGCAACCCCGGAAACCCCTACGGTCAGTAGGTACAGGCACGCCTCGCCTTGCGCCCGGCGCATCGCAGGCCACCACCAGCCACACCCGCGGGCGTGGACCTTGGAGACGGATCGCTAAGCGGTCTGGCCCGGGGTCTGCGCCCGCTGTGCGTGGTACGCAAGGATCTGCAGCTCCGTGGCCATGTCCACCTTCCGCAGGTTGACCTCGTCCGGTACCTGAAGCATCACGGGCGCAAAGCTGAGGATGCTGCGGACACCCGCCGCAACCACCCTGTCGCAGATGCCCTGGGCAACTGCCGCCGGCAGAGCGAGGACCACCATGTTGGCCCCGGTCCGTTGCAGCACCGCCTCAAGGTCGGCGACGTCACTGACGCGCAACCAGCCAACTTCATTGCCCACCACCATCTGGTCGGCGTCGAAAATGGCTACGACGTCGAACCCGCGGGATTCGAAGCCGCCGTACCGGGCAAGCGCCTTGCCGAGGTTACCGGCACCGACAATCGCCACTTTCCAGTCGTGGGTGAGGCCCAGGGCGGCGGCGATGTGGCGGCTGAGATACTGCACTTCGTAGCCCACGCCCCGCGTGCCGTAGGAGCCGACATGGGACAGGTCCTTACGGAGCGTAGCGGAACTGACGCCCGAAGCTTCGGCGAGGGATTCGGAGGATACACGGTCCACGCCCTCGGCCAGCAGGGTATTGAGGGCACGGAGGTAGAGGGTCAGCCGGGCTACGGCCGCGGGCGGGATCTGCTTGGCCGCCACTTTGTCCACAGGCACGTCCTGGGCACCCTGAACGGATTGAGGAGATGAATTCAGTGAAGTCACAATCCCCTCTCTTGCGTCGCGTTGTGGTTCCACTCTAGAGCCCCATGTCCGATGCCAACAAAGCACGTTCTGTTGCGCGGAATCCTTCGCTACTGGGCCATGGCCCGTTGCAGGACCCGTTCGAGCCTGGCCTCATCAATCTTCCAGAAATCGCGCTGGACACCGTCCACCAGCACCACCGGGATCTCCTCCGCATAACGATCGCGGAGGTCGGGCCGTTCATCCACCCGCTGTTCAGTCCATTCAAGCCCCAGCGAGGCTGTGACGCGGCCTACGGCGTCCCGCGCGGCGTCGCACAGGTGGCAGTCAGCTTTGGTGATGAGGACAACTCGCGGTTTTGCCATGGTTTAACCGTATCGCCCCTGGAGCCGGACAGCGTGGCACAGGGCAACGCGGACCGTGGTGACCCTGTGCATTGACTAGACTCGGGAACATGCCCGAGGAGAAGTACGTCGCTGTTGTCACCAAGCCGGCTGCGGTGCCGCAGACCGGTGAAGCGGCGTTCTTCGATGTGGACAACACGCTGATGAAGGGTGCCAGCCTGTTCCACGTCGCGCGCAAGATGCATCAGCGGGGCGCCTTCACGCTCACACAGGCTGCCGGGTTTGCCTGGAAGCAGTTCAAGTTCGTCACACGCGGCGAGAACATGGACGATGTCCATGCGGTCCGCGACTCTGCACTGAACCTTGCCGCAGGCATCACCGTGGATGACATCAAGGCGCTGGGCGAAGAAGTCTATGACGAGATGATCGCCTCCCGGATCTGGCCCGGCGCGAAGGCACTGGCGCAGCAGCACCTGCGCGTCGGACGCCGCGTGTGGCTGGTCACCGCCACCCCCATCGAAGTGGCCACCGTCATTTCCACGCGCCTTGGCCTGACCGGCGCCCTGGGCACCGTGGGCGAAGTTGCGGACGGCATGTATACCGGCCGGCTCGTGGGCGACATCCTGCACGGCTCCGCAAAAGCCGTGGCCGTCCAGGGCATCGCGGACGCGGAAGGCCTGGACCTCAGGCGCTGCTGGGCCTACAGCGACTCCTATAACGACATCCCGTTGCTGACCCTGGTGGGCCACCCGGTGGCCATCAATCCGGATGGCCGGCTGCGCCGTCACGCCCGCGACAACAACTGGCCCGTCTACGACTTCCGCTCAGGCCGCCGTGCCGCCACCCTGGGACTGAAGGCAGCCACCGCTGGAGGCGCCGTGTACGGCCTGTGGAGGGGCTTCGCCAGGATCCGCGGCCCCCGGGCATAACGGCCGCCGCAACTGTCGCCGTCGATGTTTCACGTAGGAGCGCATCGCGGCCGAACGAGCGACAGAGGTCGCCCAGCGACCGGCGGAGCTCCTTTCGGCCGTGTCTAAGCGACGGTGAAACAACGATGGCGACCCCAGCCGCACAACAAAAATGCCCGCTGCCGGGAAGGCAACGGGCATTTCACGCAGTTTGAAGTATTCCTACTTCTTATTGCGGCGCTGGTGGCGCGTCTTGCGAAGCAGCTTGCGGTGCTTCTTCTTGGCCATACGCTTGCGACGCTTCTTAATAACTGAACCCACGAAAGTTCCTCACAAACTAGATGCAGTACCTGTCTGCTGGAAGGTCCGTGGACGGAGCTACAGACTGAAACAACCGACAGATTCTTACAATGACGTAAAACGTTCCTTAACAGGGTACCGCTTATCGGGGGCACCCACTGACAGTGCGGCTCAGGCGGTCTCCGAGTGACCGTCCACAACAGCACCCTTGAGGTACTGTTCAACGGCGCTTTCCGGAACCCGGTACGAACGGCCGAAGCGCACTGCGGGCATTTCGCCTGAGTGGACCAGCCGGTAAACGGTCATTTTGGAGACGCGCATGACCTCGGCAACTTCGGCCACGGTCAGGAACTTCGCGTTGGAGAAGTTCTGCTCTGCGGACATTTCCCTTTTCCTTTGCTGACGGATGGACAACATGACCCCAGGTTTACGCCATTGCGGTGTGCCGATGCTGAGCCATCCACCAACCATGTGCTAGATACTCTAGAGGTTCATGGGGCTATTGTGAAAGTCATCGCGGGTAATCATTTTCCCGTCCGGCGTTTCCGGGCGGAGGACGCCAGCTGGTCCAGGACCGACACCGAAACATCCCACTCCATGCACGCGTCCGTCACGCTCTGCCCGTACACCAGCTCCGAGCGCCCGGCGGCATGTTCGGCGACATCCAGGTTCTGCGCGCCGCCCACCAGGAAGCTCTCCAGCATGACGCCGGCGATGGCGCCGGCAGCACCGCCACCGTCCTCCAGCTGGGCACCGATCTCCAGTGCCACCTCGGCCTGGCGGTGGTGGCTCTTGCCGCTGTTGGCGTGGCTGGCATCAACGATCAGCCGCGGGTTCAGTCCCTTGCCGGCCAACTTGGCGGACGCGCTTTCGACGTCGGCCGCCGAGTAGTTCGGCCCCTTCCGTCCGCCGCGGAGGATCACGTGGGCGTCCGGATTGCCGGCGGTGGACACCAGGGCGGCGCGTCCGTCGCCGTCGATACCCAGGAAAGCCTGCGCGGCAGCGGCGGCACCGCAGGCGTCAATCGCAACCTGCAGGTCGCCGTCGGTCCCGTTCTTGAAGCCGATGGGCATGGACAGGCCCGAGGCGAGCTGTCGATGGATCTGGCTCTCCGTGGTCCTCGCCCCGATGGCGCCCCAGGAGATGAGGTCCGCCATGTACTGCGGGCTGATGGGTTCGAGGAATTCGGTGGCGGTGGGCAGTCCCAGTGCAGTGACCTGCTGCAGGAACTGGCGGGCTGCGCGGAGGCCGGTGACCATGTCGTGGCTGCCGTCCAGGCGCGGATCGTTGATCAGGCCCTTCCAGCCCACGGTGGTCCGGGGCTTCTCGAAGTAGGCCCGCATGACGATCAGCAGGTCTTCCTTATGCCGTTCGGCCTGGCTGACAAGCCGGCGGGCGTATTCCAGGCCGGCTTTGGGATCGTGGATGGAGCACGGCCCCACAATGACCAGCAGGCGGTCATCCACGCCGTCCATGATGGCGCGGACTTCGTCGCGTCCGCGTTCGACGACGTCAGTTACGCGGGCGTCCAACGGCAGCTCGGCGATGAGCTCGGACGGCGCGGGCAGCGGGGTGAACTCGCTGACGCGAAGGTTGGACGTGGTTTTGGCCGAGGCTGCTCCGGACGCCGGGCGGGGCTGTGCGGCGGCATCTGTGGCAGTGGGGGCTGGTGCGGTGCTCATGTGCGTGGGTCCTGTTCCGGTGAGGAAGCGGGCCCAGAATCAGAACCCGCCGGGAAATGGCGAAGGGCAGAGAATGATCTCTGCCCTGTTGGCTCTGAAGGAAAGTTGGATGCGTGTCAGTTAGACGCGGGCCCCTCCAGAGCCAACGAAAAATACGCATACCAACGGTTAGTCATAGCCAAGACCATAACCGCACGCCGCGGTTACCGCAAAATCGTTCCCGTCACATTTTCAGCCCAGGAGCTTGCGCAGGAACTGGAGCTGCTTGATCCAGTGGTGTTCCTGGCCGCCTTCATGGTTGTTGAACCGGTACACCTCGATGTCCTTGGACGCCCCCGTGCCGGAGGACCCGGCTGAACCGGCGCCGTAGGCGTTGAAGCTCGCGAACACCGTGGACGGCGGGCAGATGTCATCCATCTGGGCGGCCGAGTACAGCGCCGGCACGGTGGCACAGCGTGCGAGGTTCACGCCGTCAAAGTAGTTAAGGACGTCGAGGAGGGGCTCGTACTTTTCGCGGTGCCTGGCGAGGAAGGCCGCGATTTCCGGGTAGGGGCCGCGGGGCGTGATGTCGATCGCGCGCGGGAAGTCCTGCAGGAAGGGGACGTCCGGAAGTGCGGCAATCACGCCGTCGAGCCGTCCCGCTGCCAGCCCTGCCGTGGCCACCACGATCCCGCCGCCCTGGCTGACGCCTGCCAGGACCACGCGGGCGGCGTCCACCTCCGGGTGGGACTGGGCCGCTTCCACAGCGCGGAAGGCGTCCACGTAGACACGGCGGTAGTAGTAGTCCTCACGGCTGCCCACTCCCCTGGTCATCAGGCCGGCGTGGGCCACATCCCCGGCGGACGGATGCGGGTCCGGGGTTTCGCCCAGCGTCCCGCCGTAGCCCTGCCCCCGGGTGTCCATGATGAAGTGCGCATAGCCGGCCTGGGCCCACCTGGTGTCCTGGTTGACCAGCCCACGGCCGCCTGAGTAGCCCACGTACTGCACGACGACAGGCAGGGGCCTTCCCGCCGGACGCCCCGCCGGCAGGTGCAGCCACCCTTTGATGGCGGCACCGCCGTAGCCCCCAAACGTCACGTCGAAAGTGTCGATCACGGCGAGGTAGTTCTCCACGGGCTCGAAGGTGGCATTGAGGGGAAACTTCCTTGCCTCCTCGATGGTGGTGTCCCAGAATTCCTCGAAGTCAGTCGGCGGCGCGACCTCGGACGTATAGCCGCGAAGCTGGGAGAGGGGCAGGTCAAAGAGGGGCATGGCGGTGTCCGGTCCTGTCGGGGTCAGTGGGATTGGAAGGTACAGGCAGTGCGTGGTGGTCAAAAGCCCCAAGGTCCAGAGCGGTTGCCTCGCCCGGCCGGAGGAGGACTTTTTGGGTTGCCGCGCCGTAGCGGACCACCACCGCCCTGGTGGTGGAGGAAGTGAGCGTGGCGCCGGAGAGCCGGCCATCCTTCCACTGCAGATCCACCTCCACGCCGGGACGGGCGCGCAGGCGGCGGGCCCCGCCGTCGGGCAGTTCCTGTGGCAGCGCCGGCAGCAGTTCAATCTCCGGCAGCCCGTCCTGGAAGCGGTGGCTCTGCAGCAGGCACTCGGCGAGGCCGGCCACGAAGCCCAGGTTCCCATCCACCTGGAATGGCGGGTGGGCGCCGAAGAGGTTGGGATACAGGCCACCGCTCTGGTGCCCGCGGGCCGTGGCCATGTCCCGGAAATACAGCTTCAGGAGGTCGCTGACTTTGCCGTCCTGGCGCAGCCTCGCGCGGAGCAGGATCTTCCAGGCCAGCGACCACCCGGTGGACTCGTCACCCCGCCCGTCGAGGCTGGCGCTGACGGCCTCCTCAAGCTCCGGCGTCAGGGGCGTGTCACCCGGGTATGCCAGGTACAGGTGGCTGACATGCCGGTGCTCCGGCTCCCATTCCTCCGGGTCGACCAGCCATTCGCGCAGCCGGCCCTGGCGGCCTGTGGAAGGCCCGGGGATGCGGGGCAGCGCCGCCCTCGCTTCGGCCACGACGGGATCGGCCTCACGTCCAAGGTCTGCGGCAAGGGACTCCAGCATCATGAAGACATCGCGGATCAGGGTCAGGTCCATGGTGGAGGACTCCGCGGCGGCGGCACGGGCTGCAGGCTCAGGGCCGCCGCCGGGCCAAACCACCGGCCCACGCCGCGGCACCGTGAAGCTGTTCTCCGGCGAGGTCGACGGGCAGGTGCCCAGGGTGCCGTCGGGGAGTTCCACCAGCAGGTCAAGTGCGAACTCTGCGGCGCCGCGGATAGCCGGCCACGCAGTGCCGCGGGCAAATCCGGCCGCATCCTCCGCGTCCAGGGAACCGAACCGCAACTGCTCCCACAGGTGCCGGACCAGCCACAGGCCAGCCATCGGCCAGAAGGACCACTCCGGTGAGTGCTCGCCGTGGCCCACGGGCTTGCTGTAACCCCAGATGTCGGAGTTGTGGTGCACTGCCCAGCCGCGGGCACCGTAATACTCGCGGGCCGTGGCCGCACCCGTGACCTGCAAAGCATCGATGAGGGCCACCAGCGGCCCCACGCATCCGGCAAGCCCCGTGGGCTCGGCCCCCCAGTAGTTCATTTGCAGGTTGATGTTGGTGGTGAAATTTGAACTCCAGGGCGCCGGCAGTTCGTCGTTCCACAGGCCCTGGAGGTTGGCCGGTGTGCCCAGCCAGGCGGTGCCCTCGCGGGAACCTGCTGCCCCGGCGCGCGAACTCGAGATCAGGAGGTACCGGCCGTAGTTGAACAGCAGGGCAGCCAAGCCGGGGTCAGCGGCCAGCGGTCCGCCAGGGTGGGCGTTCGCCACGAGCAGGCGCTGCGCAGTGTCCGTGCCGATCCATGGCGGGGAGTCCACGGTAACGCTGCAGCTGCCGTAGAGCTCGGCGTGGCCCCTCTCGTGGCCGGCCAGGAGGGCGGAATGCCCCGCAGCCGCAGCCGCAGCCAGGGTCCGCCGACCAGCAGCGGCAGCATCCGCGGCACTCCCCTTCGGCTCCTTGCCGAGCCCCTGGAACGTGGTCTGCGTGGTGACGTAAAGGACGGCCCGCCGCACGCCCGTGGCGGCCAGGCCGCCGTCGTCCGCCTCTGTTTCGGTGCCGTTGTGCTCCCACGCCGCTGCAACGGCGCCCTGGAGGCTGCGGGAATCGTCGTCCGAATACTCCACCGCCCCGCCGTCGTGGGATGGTGCGACGTCGGACGGCAGCTTCAGCTCCAGCGTTGCCGCCACCTGGCCTGACACGGATGCCGCTTCCGATGTCCTGCGAAGGATGCGCAGCTGCGAGTCCAGGCGAAGTTCGAGGTCCAGTCCCGCGGGTCCATCAGTCTGCACGGCGATGACCAGCACTGACGGATCGTGGGAAGCGAAGGCCTCCACGCTGACGGCGTGGCCGTCCACCTGGTAGCGGGTGGAGTTCACTGCGCGGCTCAGGTCAAGGGAGCGGGTGTAAGCGGCAGTGGCTCGGCCGGGCGTACCTGGTCCTCTGCCTGCGGCGTCCAGGGTGCCGGCAGTGTCCGGGGTGCATGTCATCCGGGGTGTGCCTGCGGTGTCCAGGGTGCCGGCGGGGGCGACTGTGAGGAGGAGGTCTGCGAACGGCAGGAACGACTGGGAATGGCGGTGCTGCAGCTGCTTGAGCGTTTCGTGGGCCGCAGCGAAGTCGCCGTCACGGATCAGCTGCCTGCTGTCAGCCAGGATCCGGTCCGCTGCCGCACGGGGGAAATGTGGCCGAAGGTCCTGGCTGGCGGGAGAGCCGGACCAGGCGGAGCCGTCGTTGAGCTGGAAGCGGTGTTCACGCGCGCCGGACGACCCGCTGTCCGGCAGGGGCCTGCCCCCGAAGACCATGGCACCGAGGCGCCCGTTCCCCAGGGGCAGTGCCTCCAGCCAGTCAGCAGCCGGCGAGTCATAGGCGAGGGTGTCTTCAGTGCGCACGGGACATGATCCTAGACGAATACATCAGGTGAATATAGGGACGTTCAACTGCTGGTTTCCCACCCGGTTCCCCGGGAGCGTGAACGTGCACGCAGCTCCCGCGGAGAGCGCGGACATCCGGGTGGGCCCCGTCCGGGTGGGCCGCACCCGGGCGCGCGAGGCACAGGGCGTGGATGCCAGCCCCTGCCAGCGCTAGAGCCTGGAGAACTCCGGCGTGAACAACTGCAGTGCGTGCGAGCCGACCACCAGCTTCCGCAGTTCCGGAAGGCCGCCGGTGATCTGGCCGGCGGCGCGGGCCTGGACCAGGATGTTGCCCAGTGCCGTGGCCTCGACGGGTCCGGCGATGACACGTTTGCCGGTGGCGTCGGCTGTGAGCTGGCACAGGAGCCGGTTTTGTGAGCCGCCGCCGACGATGTGGACGACGTCCACGGCGCGGTCGGCGAGGCGTTCGGCGTCGCGGATGGTGCGGGCGTAGCCTGCGGCGAGGCTGTCCATGATGCAGCGGGTGATGGCCGCCGGGTCATCGGCCAGGAGTTCCCCGGTGCGGCGGACCGCGGAGCGGATCCGTTCGGGCATGTTGTCGGGGGCGATGAAGTAGGGATCGTCCGGGTTGATCTGGGGACCGCCCGTTGGCAGGGCTGCGGCGGCGGTCAGCAGGGCGGTGAGGTCCGGGGTGAAGCCTTCTGCTGTCCAGGTGCGCTGGCATTCGCTGAGCAGCCAGAGTCCGCCCATGTTGCGCAGGTAGCGGATGGTGCCGTCCACGCCGCGTTCGTTGGTGAAGTTCGCTTCGCGGCTGGCCTCGGTCAGGACCGGGTACTTCAGTTCCAGCCCTACCAGTGACCAGGTGCCGGAGGAGATGTAGGCGAAGTCCGGTTCCTGGGCGGGGACGGCGGCGACGGCGGACGCGGTGTCGTGCGAGCCGACGGCCACGACCGTGGTGCCGGCAGGCAATCCGATGCGGGCGGCGATGCCGGGCAGGAGGGTGCCCACGGTTTCGCCCGGTTCGATCAGCGGCGGGAACAGGTTTTTGGGCAGGCCCAGGGCGGTGAGGAATTCGGTGGCCCACTCCCCCGCAACGGCGTCGAAGAGGCCGGTGGTGGAGGCGTTGGTCGATTCCGTCCGGCGGACGCCCGTGAGGAGGAACGCGATGAGGTCCGGGATGAGCAGCGCCTGGAGAGAGTCGAGGTCCTGTTCGGTGGCCAGCTGGTAGAGGGTGTTGAACTGGAGGAACTGCAGGCCGGTGGTGCCGTAGAGGCGGGCCGGGTCCAGTGTTTCGTGCACGGGTGCGACGGCGGCGCGGCTGCGGTCATCGCGGTAGCTGTACGGCTGGGCGGTGAGCGCACCGTCGGCGTTGACCAGGCCGTAGTCCACCGCCCAGGTGTCAATGCCGATGCTGGTGATGGTTTCGTTCTTGGCTGCCGCAACCGCCGCAGCAGCTTCCAGGCCTGTCAGTACCTCAGCGAACAGGGCGTCGAAATCCCAGTGCAGGCCGCCGTCGAGCTCTACAACGCCGTTGGGGAAACGGTGGACCACTTCGAGCTCAACGCCGGGACTGCTCACGCGGCCCAGGATGACCCGGCCTGAGGAGGCGCCGATATCGACGGCGGCGAAAACACTGCCGGCGGAGACCTGGCCGGAGGGGCCAGCGGCGGACACCGCCCCGGCGGTGGCCGGGGCGGTGTCCTGTGCTGCTGTTTCGCTCATCGCAGGAAGGCTGCTGCCACACCGGCGTCCACGGGGATGTGGAGTCCGGTGGTGTGGGAGAGTTCCGCGCTGGTCAGGACCGCGGCGGCGTTGGCCACGTGCTCGGGCAGGACTTCGCGCTTGAGCAGGGTCCGCTGGGCGTAGTACTTGCCCAGTTCCTGCTCGTCCACGCCGTAGACCGCGGCGCGCTTGGCACCCCAGCCGCCGGCGAAGATCCCGGAGCCGCGGACCACGCCGTCGGGGTTGATGCCGTTGACGCGGATGCCGTACTCGCCCAGTTCTGCTGCGAGCAGGCGGACCTGGTGGGCCTGGTCCGCCTTGGTGGCGGAGTAGGCGATGTTGTTCGGGCCGGCGAAGACGGAGTTCTTCGAGGAGATGTAGATGACGTCCCCGCCCATGTCCTGGGCGATCATGACCTTCGCCGCGGCCTTGGCCACCAGGAAGGAGCCCTTGGCCATCACGTTGTGCTGCAGGTCCCAGTCCTTCTCGGTGGTTTCCAGCAGCGGCTTGGAGATGGACAGCCCGGCGTTGTTGACCACCAGGTCAAGCCCGCCGAACGCCAGCACCGCGGCGTCGATCGCGGCGATGACCTGGGCCTCGTCCGTGACGTCTGCCTGGACGCCGATGGCGACGTCGGAGCCGCCGAGTTCCTCGGCCACGTTCTGCGCGTTCTCCAGGTTCAGGTCCGCGATGACCACGCACGCGCCCTCCGCGGCGAGACGGGTGGCGATCGCCTTGCCGATGCCCGACGCCGCGCCGGTCACCAGTGCGATACGGGTGGCGTGGGACTTGGGCTTGGGCAGGCGGGCCAGCTTGGCTTCCTCCAGCGCCCAGTACTCGATCCGGAACTTCTCGGATTCCTCGATCGGGGCGTAGGTGGAGATCGCCTCGGCACCGCGCATGACGTTGATGGCGTTGATGTAGAACTCCCCGGCAACGCGGGCGGTCTGCTTGTTCGCGCCGTAGGAGAACATGCCCACACCCGGGATCAGGACGATGGCCGGGTCCGCGCCGCGCAAAGCCGGTGACTCCGCGGTCGGCGTGGCGGTCGTAGTAAGCCTGGTAATCCACGCGGTACTCAGCGTGCAGTTCCTTGAGCCGGGCAATGGAATCCTCGATCGAGGCATCGGCAGGCAGGTCAAGGATCAGCGGCTTGACCTTGGTGCGCAGGAAGTGGTCCGGGCAGGACGTGCCCAGGGCGCCCAGGCGCGGGTGCTCGGCGGCTGCGAGGAAGTCAAGGACGACGGCGTCATCGCTGAAGTGCCCCAGCTGCGGCTTGTCCGTGGACGCCAGGCCGCGGATCACCGGTGCGAGGGCGGCGGCCTTGGCGCGGCGCTCGGCTTCGGGCAGGGCAGCGTAGCCGTCCAGCGCGGGGCCGAAAGGTTCAGCCGTGCCGTTGTCTGCGATGTATTTCTCGGCCTGTTCGATGATCCAGAGCGAGTTGGTCTCGGCCTCCTCGACTGGTGGCGCCCCAGGCGGTGATGCCGTGCCCGCCCAGGATGGTGCCGATGGCCTGCGGGTTGGCGTCCTTGATCGCGGCGATGTCCAGGCCCAGCTGGAAACCGGGCCGGCGCCAAGGCACCCAGACCACTTTGTCGCCGAAGATCTTGGTGGTCAGGGCCTCGCCGTCCACCGCGGTGGCAATGGCAATCCCGGAATCCGGGTGCAGGTGGTCCACGTGGGCGGCGTCCACCAGGCCATGCATGGCGGTATCGATCGACGGCGCGGCGCCGCCCTTACCGTGCAGGCAATAGTCAAAAGCGGCCACCATTTCGTCTTCGCGCTCAACACCCGGGTAGACGTTCTTCAGGGCGTTCAGCCGGTCCAGGCGCAGCACCGCAAGGTTCCCCGCCTTCAGTGTGCCCAGGTCCCCGCCGGAGCCCTTGACCCAGAGCAGCTGGACGTCCTCGCCAGTCACCGGGTCCTTCTCCGTGCCCTTGGCCGAGGTGTTGCCGCCGGCGAAATTGGTGTTCCGCTTGTCCGCGCCCAGGCGGTTGGAACGGGAAATCAGGTCTTCAACAGTCTTGTTAGTGCTCATGCTCTCAGGCGCCCCATCCGGCTTGCTGGCCGCCGACGCGGTCCTCGTTGATCTGTTTCTGGTAACCGCTGGCCTTGAACGCGGCCATCGGGTCCGCGGGCAGGCCGCGCTCTTCACGCCATCCGGCCAGGATGGGCCGGACGTCGGTGTAGAAGGCATCGTTGAAGACGCCGTTCGCGGCCAGGACATCGCCGGAACGCTGGGCTTCGGTCAGTGCAGCCGTGTCGATCAGCAGGGCGCGGGCCGTCATTTCCTGGACGTTCAGGACCGAGCGGATCTGGCCCGGGATCTTCTCCTCCAGGTTGTGGCACTGGTCCAGCATCAGGGCCACACCGGACTCCTTGCCGAAACCACCGCCGCGGATGACCTCGTACATGATGCGGAACAGCTGGAACGGATCAGCCGCACCCACGATCAGGTCATCGTCCGCGTAGAAGCGGGAGTTGAAGTCAAAGGAACCCAGCTTGCCCAGGCGCAGCAGCTGCATCACGATGAACTCGATATTGGTGCCCGGCGCGTGGTGGCCGGTGTCCAGGCAGACCAACGCCTTCTCGCCCAGGGCAAGGGTCTGCGCGTAGGAAGTACCCCAGTCCGGAACATCGGTGTGGTAGAAAGCCGGCTCGAAGAACTTGTACTCCAGCACCAGGCGCTGGTTCTCGCCCAGGCCGGCGTAGATCTCCTGCAGGGACTCAGCCAGGCGGTCCTGGCGGCCGCGCATGTCGTCCTGGCCCGGGTAGTTCGTGCCGTCCGCCAGCCAGACCTTCAGGTCCTGCGAACCCGTGGCGTGCATGATCTCGATGCAGTCAAGGTGGTGCGCGATCGCCCGGCGCCGGACAGTCTCGTTGGAGGAGGTCAGGGACCCGAACTTGTACTCGTCATCCTGGAAAGTGTTGGAGTTGACCGTGCCCAGGCCCACGCCGAGGCCCGCCGCATACTCCTTCAGGGCCGCGTAGTCATCCACCTTGTCCCACGGGATATGCAGGGCCACCGTCGGAGCGAGCCCGGTCAGCTCATGCACCTTGGCGGCGTCCGCGATCTTCTCCTGGACCGTCCGCGGCGTACCCGGCGTGCCGAACACCTTGAACCGCGTGCCTGAATTCCCATAGGCCCACGAAGGGACCTCGATGGCAAGCTCTCCGAGCCTGCCCAGCGCCGTTGCTACGTCATTCATGATGGGTTCTTTCCGGTGTTTATGTTGCTGTGGTCATGGGTGCGTGGTGCTGGCCGGCCCCGTTGCTGGAGCCGATGTGGATCAGCGGGCAGCGGACTCCGCCGCCGCGAGCTGATCGTCAAGGTTGAAGACTTCTTCGAGGACCTGGAACCCTTCGTCGGGTGCCTGGTCCGTGTTGTTGAACAGCGTGGCCATTTCGGCCTGCCAACGGGCATTGACCTCAGTCAATGCCATCCGCGCCCGGACGGCGTCGAAGTCGTCGCACTCCAGGTAGCCGACGAGGAGCCCGTCCTCACCCAGGAAGAGCGAGTAGTTGTTCCAGCCCGCTTCCTTGAGCGCACGCAGCATCTCCGGCCAGACCGCAGCATGGCGCCGCCGGTACTCGTCGATCATGCCCCGGCTGGACCGAGGAGCGGAAACACACCCTCATCTGCGACTCTCCTGAACTTCCAAAACTTTGAATCGTTTCATTGTTACGATTCAAAGTACTCTTGAAGACAAGTAGGTGTCAAGCAAATTTCCGGGGTCATGTCATGGAGCACCGGAAAAGTACTGCACGCGGCATATAAGCCATGGAGAATCATGAATCGCTCAGCCAGCATCAAGGACGTCGCCAACCACGCCAGCGTGGCCGTTGGCACAGTGTCCAACGTCCTCAACTACCCGGACAGGGTCTCCCAGCGGACCAAGGAACGGGTGCTGCGGGCCATCGACGAGCTGGGGTTCATCCGGAACGACGCCGCCCGCCAGCTCCGGGCCGGCCAGAGCCGCACCATCGGACTGATCGTGCTCGATGTGGGCAACCCCTTCTTCACCGCTGTGGTGCGCTCGGCCGAGGATGCTGCGGCCCTGCAGGGCAGTGCCGTGCTGCTGGGAGACAGCGGCCACAACGCCGGCCGGGAATCCAACTACATCGACCTGTTCCAGGAGCAGCGGGTCCAGGGCCTGCTGATCTCCCCCGTGGGTGACGTGACCGAACGGCTGGACCAGCTCCGCGAACGCGGCGTCCCCACCGTGCTGGTGGACCGGCTCGCTGACGAGAGCAAGTACAGTTCCGTCTCCGTTGACGACGACGCCGGCGGGTACCTCGCCGCGCGGCACCTGCTGGACACCGGCCGCCGTCGGCTCGCCTTTGTGGGCGGCCCCACCTCCATCCGCCAGGTAGCAGACCGCCTGCAGGGCGCCCGGCGTGCAGTCAGCGAGGAATCCGGCGCAAGCCTTGAGGTGCTCGATTCCGAGGGAATGACAGTGCTCGCTGGCCGCAGCGTGGGCAACATGCTGGTGGAACGCGGCGACCTTCCGGACGGCATCTTCTGCGCCAACGACCTCCTGGCCCTGGGCGTGATGCAGTCCCTGACCATGACGCACACGCTGAGGATCCCCGAGGACATCGCGCTGATCGGGTACGACGACATCGATTTCGCCGTCTCCGCCGTAGTGCCGCTGTCCTCCATCCGCCAGCCCACCGAGGCCCTGGGACGGACTGCCATCGAACTGCTGGCCGAGGAAGTCGAATCCGAGAATCCGCGGCACCGCGCCGTGGTGTTCACCCCTGAACTGGTGGTCCGCCAAAGCACGGACCCGGCAAGAGGCTCCAAGGGCTGACTAAGGCCGGCTGGGCGGCTGGCCACCCCGCCAAAGGGACCTCAGCAGGCCGGCCGCGTGCGGTGCACCTTCCCCATTCTGCGAGTGCAGCTGCGCCCATGGTGCCCCGCCGGCATTGAGGCGGGCGGGCTAGAGCTTCTCCACCACAAGGTTCCGGTACGCAGCCCTCAACGGGGCCATCTGCCGGAAGCCGATGCGGCCGCCGCTCAGGACGTTGCCGGCGGGGTCCGTCCATTCAAACAGCGTCAGCCCGTTGATGGAGAATGCCACCTGCCTGCCGTCCTTGATGACTTCCATGCGGTAGAAATCCTCTGCATCCTCGGCGGGAGGCAGGGGATCAGCTCCCTGCGCCACCAGTTCGAAGCCGGCGCTCTTGCGCAGGTTGCACGTACGGAACGCCCGCTCCGACGCGTACTTGTGGCGGAAATAGGACACGTGCAGGGCGTCGATATCCCCTGAGTGGTACTGCGGGTAGTACCCCGTCCGCGGTGCCAGACCGGCAGAGAACAGGTCCAGCCCGCCGTTGGCCCGCGGCAGAGAAGAAAAGCATCGCCAGCCCCGGTTCCGCCAACGGCAGGAACTCCCAGCTGATCCGGACGCCGTCGGGGAACTCCACCGGGCACCAGAACGTCCAATGCGCGTGGTCCCCGAACTCTTTGTCGTCGGCCGACCCTGACAGCTCCAGCGCGCCTTCATATGTCCCCAGGCGCAGCGGTCCTTCCACCACCCAGTCGGAGACGTCGGCGGGCCCCGCGAGCGGGTTGCTGTACAGCAGCTCCGTGCCCGGCTTCGCCCCTCCCACCTAGGGCCGCCCGGCGGACGTGAGTGCCGCCGTCGGGCTTTCCAGGGAACCGGGCCCGTGCGGGCCGAACCCCAGGAGTCCCAGCTGCGCCGCGACTTCCCCGGCCACCAGCGAGGCGCCATGCTGGGAAAAATGCGTGTTGTCCGCCAGCCCAGCAGGCCAGAAGGCGTGCTCGCCGGGGCCAAAGTGGCAGAACAGGTACTTTGATTCCTCAGCGCCGAGCTCCACATACAACGACCTGGTCCAGGCGTTGAGGTCGATGGCGGGAAGTTGGAGCTCGAGCGCGAGCTCCCGGACCACTTCGGGATAGTCCTCCAGGCTGTCTTCCAGGACAACGTCCGACGACGGACCGTCCAGGAAGTGCCGGCGCTCCACCGACGTGCAGAGCACCGGAACGGCACCGAGCGCGCGGACCTCCGCCACCATGGTGCGCAGGTTGGCCGCATAGCCGGTCCTGGCCGCGAGATGGACCTTCTTCTGGTCGTTGTGGCCGAACTGGATCAGCACAAGGTCTCCCGCGTCGGCGGTGTCCAGGAGCTGGCCCCACAACCCCTCGTCCCGGAAGGACTCCGTGCTGGCCCCGCCCTTGGCGAAGTTATGCACGGCCGCCCACGCATACACATGCGCCGGCAGCTGGGCTCCCCAGCCACTCATGGGGTACTCATGGGTGGGACAGTTGGCCACCGTGGAATCTCCGGCGAGCAGGATTTTCATGCTGTGCTTTCTGTAGTTGCTTGCGGTGCGGCGTGGGTTCCGTGCGGTCAGCCCTTGACGGAGCCGATGAGCATGCCCTTGGCGAAGTGCTTCTGGAGGAAGGGGTAGAAGACAAGGATGGGCAGGGTGGCGACGACGATGACGGCGAACTTGATGCCTTGTTCGGGCGGGATGTAGTTCGGGTCCACGTTGCCGGTCCCGAGCAGGTCCGAGGAAGCGGTGACCTGGCGCAGGTACATCTGGAGGGTCCATTTCGAGTTATCGGAAAGGTAAAGCAGGGGTGACATGAAGTCGTTCCAGATACCCACGGCGTAGAACAGCGCGAAGGTTGCCAGTACCGGCTTGGAGAGTGGAAGCAGGATCCGCCAGAGGATGCCGACTTCGGTGGCGCCGTCCATCTTCGCGGATTCCTCGAGTTCGGCGGGGAGTTCCTGGAAGAAATTCTTGATGATGATCAGGCTGAACGGGTTGATCGCTGCGGGCAGGATCAGGGCCCAGTAGGAGTTGAGCAGGCCGAGATCCTTGACCAGCAGGAAGGTGGGGATCATGCCGCCGGAGAAGACCATGGCGAAGACCACCAGGGAGAGGATGAGCTGGCGGCCGCGGAGGTTCCGTTTGGCCAACGGGTAGGCCATGGTCACGGTCAGGATCAGCTGGACCACGGTTCCCACGGCGGTGACCAGGACGGTGGTGATCAGGGCGCGGATGAACGCCTGGGTGGAGAAGATGTATTCGTAGGAGCCGAGGGAGAACTGTTCGGGCCAGACGAAGAAGGCCCGCCGGGTGATCTCGGCTTCGGTGGCGAAGGAGCCGGCGAAGACGTAGATGAACGGCAGCAGCGTAATGATGCCGATCAGGGACAGGAAGACGTAGTTGGCGGCGTCGAAAATCCGGCCGCCGGTGGTGTTGTGAATCTTCATTAGAACAGTCCGCTCTGGTTGAATCGCTTGGCCAGGGCGTTGGTGCCGAAGATCAGCACGATGCCCACCAGGGATTTGAACAGGCCCACGGCGGTGGAGTAGGAATAGGCGCCCTGGGTGATGCCGACGAAGTAGACATAGGTGTCGAACACTTCAGCAACCGACCGGTTCAGGGCGTTGGTCATGAGGTAGATCTGCTCGAACCCGGTGTTGAGCATCTGCCCGATCGCGAGGATGAGCATGACGATGATGGTGGAGCGGATCCCGGGCAGGGTGATGTGCCAGACCCGGCGGAACCGGCCGGCGCCGTCGATGATGGCGGCCTCGTACTGGTCCTGGTCCACGGTGGCCAGGGCGGCGAGGAAGATGATGGTTCCCCAGCCGGTGTTCTTCCAGATTTCCTGCAGGATGATCAGTGGCCGGAACCAGGCCGGATCGGAGAGGAAATCGATGTCCGTGCCCAGGACGTTGTTGATGAACAGGAACAGCGGTCCGAAGTCCAGGGCGAACAGCAGGAAGCTCAGCGACGCCACGATGGTCCAGGACAGGAAGTGCGGGATGTAGACGAGGGTCTGGACGGTGCGTTTGAGGATACTGAGCCGTACCTCGTTCAGCAGCAGCGCCAGGACGATGGTCAGGGGGAACGCGATGCCCAGGCTCAGGAACGCCAGGATCAGGGTGTTGCCGAGCAGCCGGCCGAAGTCCGGGTTGGCGAAGAAGTCCTGGAAGTGCTGGAACCCCACCCAGGGGCTGCCGTTCACGCCCAGGAACGGGACGTAGTCCTTGAAAGCGATACTGACCCCGTACATCGGGGCGTAACGGAAGATCGCGAAATACAGGACACCGGGAAGGAGCAACAGGTACAGCCACTTGTAGTGCGCGAAGTGGACCGAGAACTTGCCGCGGGGAACCTTGGGGGCCTTGCCCGGCTTTTTGCGCCGCTTTCCGGCGTTGCCGGTTTCCGTGCCGGCTCCGTCACCGGAGCCGATATTCGAGGCCAGTGCGTCTGTCAGTTGCGACATTCAGGCCTCCTTTCTCAAGAGGTGGGTTGCCTGGCCGCCGGCCGGCCCGCACGTTATGCGGGGAGGACCGGCGGCCAGGCAAGAAGGAGTCAGGCTGTTACTTGTTGTCCTGCCAGAGCTTGTTGATCTCTTCTGTGACTTTGTCCCCGCCGCTGGTGTTCCACAGCTTGATGGCGTCCTTCAGGCCCTGCTCATCGATCTGTCCGGCCAGGTACTTGATCCGGGCATCAGCCACGATGTTGTCCAGCTGCGCACCCTTGGAGACGTAGGTGGGCGAGACGAAGGCCGCGGCCGGGTTGTAGACAGCACTCTTCAGGTCCTCTGCCATGACCTCGACCCGCTTGTCGAAGACTTCCTGTTCGTAGGCCGATGCCTGCTTCACGGGGTACATGTTGTTGCCGGTGACGTTGGTACCCAGCTGGGCGTAGCTCTTGATGTCAGTGTTGACGACCTTGCCCTCGGGAGTCTCGGGCTTGATGGTGGCGGCCTTGCCGTCCTCGACCGTGAAGTTCACGCCTTCGATGCCGTTGTTGAGCAGAATGGCGGTTTCCTTGGAGTTCATCTTGTTCAGGAAGTCCAGGACGGTCTTCAGCTCAGCCTCGGTGCGGACACTGGTCTTGGGGACCGCCAGGAAGCCGGAGTATCCGTCGGTGGGGTGCGCGTGCAGTTCCCCGTCCGGGCCCTCAAGCCCTCCCACGAAGCCCACCTTGTTTTCGAAGTCGTTCGGGTTGGCCTGCTTGAACAGGTTGATCAGGACGCTGACGCGCGAGTCGACGTCAATAATGATGCCGCCCTTGCCGTTGAAGAACGGTTCATTCCACTTGGTGCCGTCGAAGGTGGCGAAGTCAGGGTTGATGAGCTTCTCGTCCACCATCTTCTTGACGAAGCGGTTGGCTTCGAGGAACTCCTCGGTCTCGAAGCTGGGCACCAGCTTTCCGTCCCGCTCGGTCCAGCGGTTGCCGGCGCCGTACCAGGTCTCGATCATGTCGTAGGGGCTGTTGGAGCCCAGCGCACCCCACTTGGGGATGGTGATGCCCCAGGTGTCGTCCTGGCCGTTGCCGTCCGGATCCTGCTCAGTGAAGGCCTTGGCCACCTTGTAGAGGTCTTCGGTGGTCTTCGGCGCCTCCAGGCCCAGCTTGTCCAGCCAGTCCTGGCGGAACATCACGGCCGAGCGGATCGGGTTGCGGGCGCGGAAGACGCCGTAGACCTTGCCGTTGATGCTGGCGTTCTGCTCAACCTCCGGGAACGTGGACTTCAGGTTGGGGTACTCGTCGAGCTTGTCCGTGAGGTCCCAGAAAGCGCCCGCTTCGGCGTTCTTCACGAAGCCCGGCGACTTGCCCTGGACCACCAGGACGTGCGGAATCTCGGAGGATGCCAAGGTGATGTTCATCTTGTCTTCATAGGAGGCATTCGGCGTCCAGGTGATGTTGACGTCCTTGCCCGTCAGCTCTTCCAGCTTCTGCTGGACGGCTCCGTCGGGGGTGGGCGGCTGCGCTTCCAGGAACGGTGCCATCACGTTGATGGTGGCCAGGTCCGCCGACTGGGTTTCACCGCCTCCGCAGGCTGTCAGGGTCAGGGCCGTGGCGGTCACGACGGCGGCGGCCAGGCTGAGTTTCTTAGTGAGCATGTTGTTCCTTTTCCACTTCTTCGGGGTTCATTCCGGCAATGCAGTTAGAGTGATTTTTGATACGTTTCATTGATTCTTGCCAACCCCGCTTCTGTTGGGGGCCAGCCTTACAGGGGGCGGTTGTGGCTGATGGCCGCCCGGGAAGGGCGGCTGCCGCGGAGGTCACCCAACAGGTGCCCCGTGCCGGGCGGACTGCGGCTGGCCGTGACGGACGACGGCGGTGCTGCCGCCGGCCGTGTTGGCCCGGCGGGCCTGCAGGGCTTCGTCTTCGGCGGCGAGCTGGAGGTCAACCATGGCCGCCACGGAATCGTCGTTAGCGGTGAAGAACCGGTCGCACAGCCACCCGGTGACGAACAGCCAGGCACCTATGCTGAAGAACGGAATCAGCCCCGGAAGCGTGCGGCTGGCGTACACGGCGGCCGCGGTGACGAACAGCAGGATGACGGTGCCGGCCAGGTGGCGGACGGCGAAGCGTGAGCACATCATCAGGTACTGGCCCAGGGGCAGTTCATAGCGGGCATACATGGGGAACAGGTAACACACCACACCCGCAAGGAAGATGGCCGCGACAAACGTCCCGGCCGCCACCAGCTGCGACAGCAAGTCCCCGGCGCCGGACGAGTAGTTCCAGTTCATCGCCAGGGCCACTGCCACAGCCATGACCGGCAGCGCCAGTCCGTTGGCCCGGAGGAAGTTTGCGAAATATTCGCGGGTGAACGACTTCACCAGCGGGGCCGCCTCTCCCCTGGCCCTGCGCCGGACCAGGATCTGTGCAGCCGCCGTGGCGGGACCTGCACCCAGGACGCCCAGCCCCAGCAGGGTAAACAGGATCCACAGCATGTTCAGGCAGGCAATCCACAGCAGGGTGTCAAAGAACGAGTAAGCACGTGCGCTGAAAGTTCCGGCCAGCATGGCAAAGCTCCCTTCGGTTCTCCATCGTTGCAGAAACGCTTCCAAAGTGGGGGGCGTCACATGAGTAATCGGTTTCTCGAAATCTAGACCCCTTTGCGGTGGCAGGTCAAGCTAATTTTTGAATCGTTACATAACTGGACTCCGGGGCCGGAGTGCAGCACACTGGGTGATGGAAAGCGCTTGCCGAACCTGGCTGAAGCAGGTACCCGGGTCCGTCCCCTGCCCGCCTTGAGCCGTTGTTGCAGCGCGCCACACAGTCCGCTCCGGCGCGGTTAACCCGCCACGGCCGGGGCCAACGCTTTTGTGCCCTCCGGGGCAGAAACGGAGACCCATGGGAACGCCATCCGGCACCGCAGCCGAGCCACAATCCCTGTCCCAAGATCCCGCCGCCACGCCTTCCCCGGAAGCCCCACCTGCCCTGCAGGAAACCCGGGCGTCCCGCGTTGCACTGGTTGGCGTCCACGGCTTCGGCACCCACCACCTGCGCAACCTTGAGCGCCTCCAGGCGGCCGGCGTCGTCGAGCTTGTCGCAGTAGCCGATCCGCGGCCGCCCGCACCCGGCGCCATCCCGGACACAGCCGCAGTTTTCCCCGGCCTCGCCGAGCTGATCGCGGCTACGCCGGACCTGGACCTGGTCATCGTGGCCACCCCCATCCAGACACACGCCCCGCTGGGACTGGCCGCACTTGCTGCCACGGCGGACCTTTACCTGGAGAAGCCGCCGGTGGCGTCGCTGGCTGACTTCAACACCCTTTGTGACGCTGCACGGAAGTCCGGCCGGAGCGTCCAGATCGGCTTCCAGAGCCTGGGCTCCCACGCCCTGCAGGCCATCGGGGAACTGCTGGCGGACGGCACCCTCGGCACCCTGCAGGGCATCTCGGCCACCGGCCGCTGGGTCCGGGACAGGGCCTACTACAAGCGCTCACGCTGGGCGGGCAAGAGGACAATCGACGGCGTGGATGTGGTGGATGGTGTTGCCACCAATCCCCTGGCCCATGCAGTGGCAACTGCCCTGCGGATCGCCGGCGCGAGGACCAAGGAGGACGTGGCATCGGTTGAAACGGACCTCTACCGCGCCAATGACATCGAGTCCGACGACACCTCGGTGATCCGCATCCGCACCACCGCCGGACTGCCCGTCACCTGCGCCCTGACCATCTGCGCCACCGAATCCGTGGAGCCCTACGTGACGCTGCAGGGTTCCAAGGGACAGGCGGTCTTCCACTACACGGAAGACCGGCTCACCGTCATCACGGGCTCCGGCCGGACCGAGCAGGTCTTCGGCCGCGACGACCTGACGGAAAACCTGGTAGCCCACCGCCGCCACGGCACCGAGCTGATCAGCCCGCTCCTGGACAGCGGGGCGTTCATGCTGGTCCTGGAAGCCATCCGCACTGCGCCGCTGCCGGCCCTGATCGACAGCGCCTACGTGCAGTGGGTGGGTGACGGGGAAGCAGCCCACGCCGTCGTCGTGGGCATTGAAGACGCGCTGGAGCGCGCCACACAGGAGCACGCCACGTTTACCGAACTGGGACTGCCGTGGGCCATCCAGGCGCATGCCAACCAGGGCGGCGAGCCAGGCAGCGACCGCCCGGGCATTGCCCGGCCTGCCCCCGCGCAGCAGGCCGCGGCCCAGCGGGCCGCAGTCCAGCCCACCACCGCTTCCTGATGGGACCTACCTCTGTGCGTGTGAACACCGGTCCCCGGACCCGGACCGGGGCTTTGGTGGGAGCGAACCTGCTCACTGATGGGCTTGCCGGCTGCCTGACGGCGTCGTTGCGACCGGTGTTCGGCTGGCAGCTGACCCTGGCTGAGGGCGCTGATCCAGCCTCGGCCCGGCAAACCGGGTATGAGATCGCCGTGGAGGACGCTGCCGGGGCTGAAGTCTGGTACTCGGGGCCAGTCCCGTCATCCGGCCAGTCCGGGATTTCCTACGGTGGCCCGGAATTGTCCGAGGACGCGGACTACAGCTGGCGGCTCCGGGTCAGCGACGCCGCCGGACGGCCGGGCCCATGGTCCGACGCCGTGCCGTTCAGCACCGGACTCTCCGACGACGGGTGGGGTGCCGGGTGGATCCACCGTGCACCGGGCGGGAGGGCCCCGCTGGACATCCTCCAAGGCACCCTGCGCGTTGCGGGCTCCCCGTTCCTGCCCGTCCCCTGTCCACCGCTCCGCCAATACACCGTAGAGGCGCGGCTCCGGCCGGTCATGGGATGGGCGGGGCTGCTCCTGCGCAGTACCGGGCCCGGCACCGGACTGCTGCTGGAACTGAACACCGCCGGGCAGGTGGTGCTCCGCCGCGCCCCGGAGTGGGAGATTCCCGCCCCGTCCACGCCTGAGACGGCGGTGCTGGCCAGCGCCGAACTGGACCGCAGCACCGTGGCCTACCAGGAGCGGCTCCCCGGCAAGGACCTGGTCCCGGGCACCTGGCAGGACCTGGCCGTGACGGACGACGGCACCACCATCACCGTCACCCTCGACGGTGCGCAGCTGCTCACCGTCGCTGAGCCTGCCCCGGCCGGCTTTGAAGGCCGGCTCGCCCTGCACCAGGGCCCCCGCAGCCAGGCAGAGTACGCCAGGCTGCGGATCACCGGCACTGCACCCGCGGAAGTCACGGCTCCAGCCGGCACTGCCGCGGCCGGCGGTGCTGCCCACTCCCGGGGCACACTTCACGCACGCGCCACTGCCCCGGCCGGCGCCGCACCGGCTGGGAGTGCGGTGCTGCTGGACCACCGGTTTGATGCCGGGCCGGCGGAGGCCCATGCGTTCCTGGCCCATTGGGCGCACACCACGTCCCACCGCCAGCCTGATGAATGGACGATCTTCCGCACCACCCTCCGGCTGACCGGAACGGTTGCCAGGGCCCGCCTGTTCGCCGCGGCCAGCCATCACGCCCAGCTTGCCGTGGACGGTACGCCCTGCTTGAGCACCACCTCCTTCGGCTACCCCGGCGAAGGCTACTACGACGCCGCCGACGTCACCGCCCTGCTCACCACCCCGGCACAGTCACCGTCACCACATACAAACGGGAATGGATCCGCAGGAGCGCCGTCGGACCACCGCGGCCACCAGCAACAGCCCAGCCACCAGCTCCCCGTGGAAGTCCCTGTGACGGCACTGCTGCACTGGTACGGCCCGGGCCAGGGCAGGGCCGCCGGCGTTCCGGGCCTGCTGGTCCGGCTCAGCGTGGACTACACCGACGGCCGGCGTGAGGTCTTCGGGTCCGGTCCGGAGTGGACTGCGGCCGAGGCCCCGTACCGCCAGGCCGGCTACCGCAACGACGAGGGCGACCCCGTGGAGCACCTGGACGGCCAAGCCGCGGCAGCCCCGGACGCAGGCCAGGATGCGCCTCCGGCCCTGAGCTACGGCACCCACCCGGTCCCGGAGTTCCCGGCCCTCCACCCCCGCCGGACGTTCCTGTCCGAGGCTTTTATGGCCCCCCAGAGGTTCCTGACCGCAGCGGACGGGACGCTCGTTGCGGACTTCGGCAAGGTCATCCCGGCCCGCCCGGAACTGGACTTCCGCACCGGGACCGCCGGGCGCACCCTGATGATCCGGGCCGGCTACACCCTCACCCCGGACGGCCGGGTGGACAGTGGAAAAACAGCCAGCCAGAACACCGACATGTCCTTCCCCTACACCCAGGCAGACGGCCCGCAGCAGTTCCGCGCCACCGTCCACCTGGGCTTCCGCTACCTCGAGGTCCCCGGCGTGGACGCCTCCGACCTGTCCCGCGTCGGCGCCGTCGTCATCCACGGCCACCACCCGGGGCAAGGTTCGCTTCGCCAGCTCCGACCCCACGCTGGACAAAGTTTTCGGGCTCCTGCGCGATTCAGCACTGCATGGCGTCCAGGAACAGTTCGTAGACACCCCCACCCGGGAAAAGGGCCAGTTCCTCGCCGACGCCGTCAACATCTCCTACGCCACCATGGCGCTCTTCGGCGAACACGCCTACACCGCCCAGGCGCTGCGAGAATTCGGCTGGTCAGCCACCCGCTACTGGCAATCCGGCGAAGACCTCGGCCGCTACAACGCCGTCTACCCCAACGGCGACGGCAAACGTGACATCCCCGATTTCTCGCTCATGATGCCCGAATGGGCCGAGGAATACCACCACCGCACCGGCGACCTCGCCCTCATCCGTGAGCTGCTCCCCCACCTGCGCAACACCGCCGACTACGCCCTGCGCTACCTCGCCACGGACGGCCCCACCCAGGGCCTGGTCACCAGGCTCGGCGGCGGCTCCGGCCCCTACCTGCACGGCATCATCGACTGGCCGGCCCCCGGCCGGTTCGGCTACGACATGGACTGCGCGGCCAAGACCACCATCAACGCCCAGGCCTACTCAGCACTGATCTCCACCGCCCGGCTCGCCGGCCTCGCCGGGCACCAGGACACAGCCATCCGCTATGCCACCCACGCCCGGGACCTCGCCCACACCATCCGTACCCGGCTAAGAGTTGACGGCGTCATGGTGGATGGCCTGCACGCCGACGGCACTCCCAGCACCCATACCTCCCAACACGCCACGTCCTTCCCCCTCTCCCTCGGCATCACCGACCCCGCCCTTGCAGCCCACGACGCAGCCCGCATCGCAGCCCAAGGCATGCAACAAGGGCCCCTTACCGTCCACCGCCTCATCCGCGGCCTCCTCACCGAAGGCCAAACCGATGCGGTCCTTGACCTGCTCACCAACCCCAGCCAGCCAGGTTGGGCACGGCTCCTCGACCAGGGTGCCACCTTCACCTGGGAAGCCTGGGAACTCCACGAAGGCACCGACTACAGCCAGTCCCATGCCTGGTCCGCTTCTGTCCTGAAGGAAATCTTCGAGTCCATCCTCGGCATCCGCCTCACAGTCCCGGGCGGAAACGAACTCCTGTTCCACCCGCCCGTCAGCCGCCTCAAACACGCCAAGGGCACCCTCCCGCTGCGTAATGGCGATGCCACCGTCAGCTGGCGGCTCACCCCTGAAGGCATGCACCTCGACTGCACCGTCCCTGCCGGCACCACGGCCACCGTCCGGCTCCCCGCCGGCGCCTACCGGATCCAAGGCCCGACGGCGGCGCGCACCGATACAGGGGACGGCAACAGTAACGGTGCTGCCGGCGTCGAACGCTCCGCAAACGGTGCCGGCGGCGGGACGCGGCAGCACGGAAAAGACGCCACCCGCGACTACCGCATCCACACCGGCTCATGGAGCTTCACGCCCGCCGACGCTTCCGCGCCCGTCCCAGTGGCCTGACAGCAAGGCCGGGAACCCCGGCAGACAGCAACGACGCCGGGTGCGGTCCGCACCCGGCGTCGCTGCTATGTCACCGCAACGTGTGTCACGGCAGAATCTTCAGACCGGTCAGATCAGGGCAGGGCGCTCTTTGCCTCGTCCATGGCCTTCTTGGCGGCATCCCCCGGGGAGAGCCGGCTGAAGTGGACCTCAAGTGCGTAGCGGCCAATCACTTCCACCACCGCACTGGAGCCTGCAGGCGGAACCGGCACTGCGTCTCCCAGTTCGCTGCTGATGTCATCAATGAACTTCGCCGTTGCGATGTCCGCTGGGCTCAGCTTGTCGGCGATTGCGGCGCGGACCTCGGAATTGGCGGGGATTCCGCGGTCGGCCAGCCCGATCTTTCCGGCCTCGACGTTGTTTGCCAGGAAGTCGATGAACTTCTGGGCCTCGGCCGGGTGCTTCGTCCGTGAACTGGCTGACCAGAACATGGAGGACTTGTAGTACTGCTCGGCATCAGCGGCTTTCCCGTCCGTGCTCGGCGGCCGGAGGATTTCCAGCGTCTGGCCGGAAGCCTTGCTCAGGGCACCGAGCTGGTTGGACCAGTACCAGGCCATGGCATAACGGTTGGTGGAGAGTCCCTGCTGGTCGACGGAGGCGGTGGCGTCCTCGGTGATCACTGACGCCGGCGGCACTGCCTTGGCGTCGCGCATGACGGCCTGGTACTCGTACCACGGCCTTGAGGTCGTTTTCGTCGAAACCCAGTTTCCCGTCGTTCGGTGAACAGCTTCTTGTCATGCTGGCGGAGCCAAAGATTGGTGGCGGCGTCGCCGGTGACTGCACCGGACCCGTACACGCCGTCGGCGCTGGCCGCGGTGATGGCGGCCGCCGTCTTGTTGTAGTCCTCCCAGGTCCAGGTGGAGTCGTCCGGGATGCTCACCCCGCTTGCGGCCACGAGGGCCGGGTTGGCGAGCACCACCTGGGCGTTGATGCCGCCGGTGACGGCGTACTGCTTGCCCTCCACCTTTCCTGCGTCGGCAACGGCAGGCTCGAATTTGGAAAGATCCACGTCCTTGAGCTCCAGCAGCGCGCCCCGTCCGGCGTATTCGCCCAGGTAGGCCGCATCCATCTGGATCACGTCGGGAGCATCCTGCGACGCCACCTGTGTGGCCATCTTGTCCCAGTAGCCGGACCAGTCGCCGTACTCGCCCTCGATCTTGATGTTGGGGTTCTCCGCCTCGAAGACGTCGATCAGTTCCTGGGTCATCTTGTGGCGCACGTCGGATCCCCACCAGCTGAAGCGCAGCGTGACCGGTCCGTCTGAGGCGGCGGGACTGCTGCCGCCGCAGCCTGTCAGGGCAAGGGCCATGGCAGCGAGGATGGCAGCTGTCTTGGGGATGGTGGATTTCCGGGCGCGAAAGAGCATTCGATGTCCTTTGGTCTGGCGGTGGCGACGTTGCAAGAAACCGCTTTCACAGACACCCTAGGTGTGAGCCATGCCACACGTCAAGAAGTCACATAAAGTTACTTTTCATCACACGCCGTTCAGCGCCGTGACCGCCTGGCGTTCTGCCACAGCAGAAGTCCGATCACGCCGGCGGAGGTCATGCCCAGGGCACCCGTCACCACCAGTCCGGTGCGGACGCCGAACTCCTCGGTCAGCCAACCGGCCAGAAGCCCGCCCAGGGCATGCCCGCCCAGCAGCAGCGGCAGGTACAGAGCCATGACGCGTCCCCGGATTTCGGGCCCCGCCTCGAGCTGGACGGCCGTAGCGGCACTGGTCAGGAACAGGAGCGTCATCAGCCCGACCACCACCAGCATCACCGATGAAGAGGACCAGGCTGGGCATCAGTGCCGCCACCAGCTGCGAGAGTCCGAACAGTGCCAGCCGCAGCCACGATTCCCTTCCGGCCCAGGTTCCGCAGCCGGGCGGCGAGCAATGCTCCGGCTAAGGCACCGACGGCACTTACCGTATTGAACATGCCGAAGCCGGCAACGCCGTTGTGCCAGACGCGCTCCGCAAACGCAGCCAGGACGACGGGTCCGTTCATGCCAAAGGCCCCCAGCAATCCCGCAAGGGCGATGGTCAGGAGCAGTGACGGCCGTTCGCGGACATAGCGGAAGCCGGCCAGGAGCTGGCCGCGCCCGCGGACGGCCGGGGTGCTCGCGATGCAGCAGCGCGGGCCGGATGGCGGCGATCATGCCCAGCACCAGCAGCGCCCAGGACGGCATTTGACGCGAACGCGGCCGCGGATCCGGCCTAGGCGATGACCAGGCCGCCCAGCGCGGGCCCCGCCATGGCACCCAACTGGCCGATGGCGTTGTTGAGTCCGATGGCCGGCCGAAGACCGGCGTCGCCCACCACTTCGTTGACGAACACCTGGCGGGCCGGGCCGTCAATGGCGGAGGTGACGCCCAGTGCGACGCAGCTCGCGTAGACGGCCCAGACGGTGATTGCACCGCTGGCGGACCAGGCTGCAAGGCCCTGCGGCGAGGAGCACGATCACCGACTGGCAGACCATCATGATCCTGCGCTTCGGGAACATATCCACCAGCAGGCCGCTGAGCGGGCCGACGATCAGCATCGGAAGGAACTGCAGGGCGACGGCGACACCCACGGCCGCAGGGCTGCCGGTCAGCTGCAGCACCAGCCAGTCCTGGGCCAGGCGCTGCATCCAGACGCCCATGCTGCCGGCGAAGGTCATGCGCCATGAACAGGCGGTAGTTGTGCTGGGTCAGCGGGTGGTACCAGCGGACCGGGCGGCTGGCGTGGCGTGGAGGGACTCTGCGGACTGGGGGCGGTCGGAAGACACGTCTGGCTCAACTCGGTAGTGAAGGGAAGGTGAGGAGGCAGGAGATTGTGGGTCTAGGTGCGGGTGGAGCGTATTTTCACTGACGCGGCGGCCAGGATCAGGGTGCCGGGCACCACGACGAAGAGGGCCACGAGCATCCAGACAAACACGACGGCGGCGAACAGCGCGGCAGCGAGGAGGAGGGAGCCGGTCCAGTCGCGGAGCGAGAGCGTCTTGCCGGCTTCCAGCGCGGAGGACCATGCAGCCGACGGCGACGGCTGCGGGTGCGGGTGCGGCTGGAGACTCACGTCGGACTCGGTCACGGTCCGGCGAAATCGGACCACGCTGCGGCGGTGCGCAGGAGCAGGACGGCGCCGGCAGCCGCCAGGATCAGCGTGGCCGGGAGGACCACCGCGCTGCCCGGGCAGCTGCCCCACTGTTGCGAGCAGCAGGTTCAGGACAATCACGACGGCGGCTGCCGCCGTCGTGATTCCCAGTTTCCAGCTGCCGGGCAGGGCAGCCCGGAAGGTGCCCCAGAGGGCGCGGACGGAATCGTCCCGGCCGGAGAGGTGGCGTTCGAGGTGGGCGATCCCCGCCGCGTAGGCGGCAGGGATCGTGACCAGCGGAATGGACAGCACCAGCACCAGCAGTCCGGCCAGCAGGGTCTCGGAAAACAGCGCGAAGCGGTTTACCGGGATCGGTTCGTCGCGGCCGGATGCGGGTGTGGTGCTGTCCATGATGCTCATTTTCTGTTGTGCTCTTCCGTGGCCGTCAGCCTTTGAGGCCCTGGGTGGAGACGCCTTCAACGATGTAGCGCTGGAAGACGAGGAAGAAGATCAGCACCGGGAGCAGGGCCAGGACGGACATGGCGATCATGGCGCCGTAGTCCGAGGACTGGGTCTGGTCCACGAAGAGGCGCAGGGCCAGGGGCAGCGGGTATTTTTCCGGGGTGTTCAGGTAGAGCAGGGGGCCGAGGAAGTCGTTCCAGCTCCAGATGAAGGAGAAGATCGAGGTGGAGATCAGGGCCGGTTTCATCAGCGGGAGCATGATGGAGGTGAAGATCCGGACGTGGCCGGCGCCGTCGATGCGTGCCGCTTCGTCCAGTTCTGCCGGGAGGTTGCGCATGAACTGGACCATGAGGAACACGAAGAACGCGTCAGCGGCGAGGAACTTGCCGATCAGCAGCGGGATGTAGGTGTCCACGAGGCCGAGCTGGTTGAAGATGATGTACTGCGGGATGATCACCACGTGGAAGGGCAGGAGCAGGGTGGCGATCATCATGCCGAAGAAGATGCTGCGGCCGGGGAACTTGATCCGGGCGAACGCGTAGGCCGAGACGCTCGCGGAGAGGATGGTGCCCGACGACGGCGCCGATGGCCAGGATCAGGGAGTTGGTGAAGAACTGCAGGGTGGAGACCCCGCCGATCCCGTCCATGGCCGTGACGAAGTTATCGAAGCTGAAGTTGTTGGACCACAGCGAGGTGTTCGCCCCGCCGATCTCGGAGTTCGGTTTGAAGGATGAGGCGATCATCCACAGTGCCGGGTACAGGACCACGGCGGTCAGGGCCAGGGCCACGACGTGGAAGATGGCGCTCTTGACCCGCTTGGCCGTGACGGACTCGGACTTGGGGTTGTAGTGGGGCACGCTGTGCCTCCGGGGTGGACTGGGTGGGGGTTGCCATGGTTGTCATTTTGCGTCTCCGCTGTAGTGGACCCAGGACTTGGACGTGCGGAAGATGATCAGGGTGATGATGCCGACCACGATCAGCAGCAGCCAGGCCATCGCCGAGGCGTAGCCCATCCGGAAATCGGAGAAGCCGCGCAGGTACAGGTAGAGGGTGTAGAAGAGGGTGGAACCGGCCGGGCCGCCTTCACCGTTGGAGATGATGTAGGCCGAGCTGAAGATCTGGAACGCGTGGATGGTTTCCATCAGCAGGTTGAAGAAGACCACCGGGGAGAGCATGGGCCAGGTGATGTTGAAGAACTTCCGCACCGGGCCGGCACCGTCCATCGAGGCCGCTTCGTAGAGGTCCGCGGGGATCTGCTTGAGGCCGGCGAGGAAGATCACCATCGGGGCACCGAACTGCCACACGGTCAGCAGGATGAACATCGGCATGGTCATGGACGGGTTGCCCACCCAGCCGCCGAGGTTGATCCCGAAGAAGGACAGGCCCTGGTCCACCGGACCGGAATCGCCGAACATCGCCTTCCACACGATCGCGATCGAGACCGACGCACCGATCAGGGACGGGGCGTAGAACGCGGAGCGGTAGAAGCCCTGGCCCTTGCGCTGCACTGTTCAGCAGCATCGCCACCGCCAGCGCCGCGGCGAGCTTGAGCGGGGTACCGAAGACCACGTAGCCCACGGTCACGCCCACCGACTGCAGGAACCGCTCGTCCTGGAACATGGTGGTGTAGTTATCCAGCCCGATCCACTTGGGCGGGTCGAACAGGTTGTAGTTGGTGAAGGACAGGTACAGCGAGGAAATCATCGGGCCCAACGGTCAGGGCGATGAATCCCAGCAGCCAGGGCAGCAGGAAGGTGTAGCCGGCGCGGGCATCCGCCCCCCGCTGCCGCGACTTGCGCGGCAGCGGAGGAGCGGACGCGTCGAACGCCTGCTCAGGGTTGGGCTTTGAGTCACGAGTTCAATCCGTCAGTTGTGAACGTCGGGCAGACAGTACGCTGCTCAGGCGTTCTGCTTGATGAGGTCTTCGGCTTCCTTGAACCACGCGTCGGCTGCGCCGTCCACGGTGAGCTTGCCGTAGTTCAGGTCGGAGGCTGACGCGCTTGAAGGATGCTTCCAGGGTGCCGAAACCGACGATGGGCGGCTCGGGGGCGTCCTTGAGGTACTTCTCGATGGACTTCTCGTAGTCGACAACGAGCTTGTCGGTGCCTTCGAAGGTGGTGCCGTCGCGCTGGGTCTTGGAGGCCGGGACGCCGCGGGAGGTCTTGAAGATCTGGCCCACCTCGGGGTCGTTGACCATGAAGTCGATGAACCGGGCAGCAGCGTCCTTGTACTTGGTCTTGGCGCTGGCCACCATCAGCATGGACGGCTTCAGGAACAGGCCCAGGTTGTCCGTGTCATCCGACGGAACCGGAACGAGCTTGAGTTCCTTCGCGCCGCTGTCAGCGAGGTAGCCGGCCATGAAGTTGTCCCACGTGACTTCCGTGGCGGTGACGTTGGAGCCGAACGGCGACTTCGGGAGCGAGCTGGGTGACCCGTTCTTCGGAGACGATGGCAGGGGTGCCGCGAAGGTCGGCGGTGAGTGTTCCACCACTTCTTCAGGTCATCCTTGGTGAAGCCGAGCTTGCCGTCCTCGGTGAAGGCCTCGATGTTGTTCTGGCGCAGCCAGACGTTGAACATCCACCAGACGCCGGTGTAGTCGGTGCCGCCGAAGAGCGCACCGTTGCCCTTGGCGCCGACCTCGGCCAGGAACGCGTTGAACTCCTTGTAGGTCCAGGTGCCGTCCGGCTCGGCGATGCCCAGGGAGGCGAGCTTGGCGGGATCGTAGTAGACGGCGAAAGCGTTGGTGCTGGTGGGGATGCCGTAGGTCTTGCCCTTGATCTGGCCGGAGGGCAGCAGGGACTTCTCGAAGGCGTCCGTGTTGATCTTGACGGTGCCCAGGTCCAGGAGCTGGTTGCGCTGGCCGTAGTCACGGAGGTAGGACAGGTCCCACTGCATCACGTCCGGCAGGCCGCCGCCGGCAGCCTCGGTGGCGCGCTTCTGCCAGTAGCCGGCGAAGTCGGTGAAGTTGCCGTTGACCTTGATGTCCGGGTTCTTCGACTCGAAGAGGGCAATGGCCTTGCGGGTGCGCTCGGCGCGGTCGTCGTTGCCCCACCAGGTGTAGTTGATGGTGACGGGGTTCTCCGCCGAGCCCGTCTCGCCCGCCGTGGTGCTGGATCCGGTCCACAGGCCGCCAGAGCCGCGGCAGATGCCGTGCCGACGGCCACGGTGGTGAGGAAATTCCTTCTGTTGATCATGAGAGCCTCCTTGCTCGATGTTGTGTAAGCCCGCATCCACTGACTACAACGTGAGCAGTGAGCTGGCTTACACGCCTTCTGAAACGATACAATATCGGCATTCCCAGCATTGGGCAAGCGTTTTCCAAAGATCTGATTTCCTGCGATACGTTTAATCCAATCACCGCAGACAAAGGAGTCCCATGACCATCGCAGGAAACTTCCGGCCCGGCCAGTGTCTGGAGCAACGTTCGAAGGGATCGCCTACGGCGGCGACTACAACCCGGAGCAGTGGCCGGTCAGCGTCCGGCTCGAAGACCTCGAGCTGATGAAGGAAGCCGGCGTCACATTCCTCAGCGTCGGGATCTTCTCCTGGGCACTGCTGGAACCCTCCGAGGGCCACTACGACTTCGGCTGGCTGGACGAGGTCCTGGACAACCTCGCAGCCAACGGCATCAAGGTGGCCCTGGCAACGGCCACCGCCGCTCCCCCGGCCTGGCTGGTCCGCAAGCACCCGGAAATCCTGCCGGTCACGGCTGACGGAACCGTGCTGGGACCGGGCTCACGGCGGCACTACACGCCGTCGTCGGCCGTTTACCGGCGGTACGCCACCGGCATCACCCGGGTGATCGCCGAGCGCTACAAGGACCACCCCGCACTGGCGCTGTGGCATGTGGACAACGAACTGGGCTGCCACGTTTCCGAGTTCTACGGCGCCGAGGACGCCGCGGCCTTCCGCGCGTGGCTGGAACGGCGTTACGGCAGCATCGATGCCCTCAACGCTTCGTGGGGAACGGCGTTCTGGTCCCAGAACTACGCCTCCTTCGAGGAGATCCTGCCGCCGTGCGTCGCGCCCTCAGCACACTGAATCCGGGCCAGCAGCTGGACTTCCAGCGGTTCAATTCGTGGGCGCTGATGGACTACTACCGGGAACTGGTCGCGGTCCTGCGGGAGGTCACGCCCGACGTTCCGGCCACCACCAACCTCATGGCCTCCAGCGCCACCAAGTCCATGGACTACTTCGACTGGGCCAAGGACCTGGACGTCATCGCCAACGACCACTACCTGGTGGCGGCAGATCCCGAACGGCAGATCGAACTCGCGTTCAGCGCGGACCTCACCCGCGGAATTGCGGGCGGTGACCCGTGGATCCTGATGGAACATTCGACGTCGGCCGTCAACTGGCAGCCGCGCAACCAGCCCAAGATGCCCGGCGAAATGCTGCGCAACTCCCTGGCGCATGTGGCCCGCGGCGCCGACGCCGTGATGTTCTTCCAGTGGCGGCAGAGCTTCGCCGGGTCGGAGAAATTCCACTCGGCCATGGTTCCGCACGGCGGCCGGGACACCCGGGTGTGGCGCGAGGTGGTGGAGCTGGGCGTCGGCCCTGAAGCAGCTCGCGCCTGTGCGCGGATCCCGCGTGGAATCCCGGGCTGGCGATCGTGTTCGACTACGAGGCCTGGTGGGCGAGCGAAATCGACTCCAAGCCGAGCCAGGACGTGAAATACCTGGACCTGCATGCGGGCCTTCCACCGGTCCCTGTTCCTGCGCGGGCGTCTCCGTGGACATTGTGCATCCGTCAGCCCCGCTGGACGGCTACGACCTGGTGCTCGTCTGCACCCTGTACGCGGTGGCCGACGCCGCCGCCGCCAATATCGCGGCTGCGGCCCCCGCCGGCGCCACAGTGCTGGTCAGCTACTTCAGCGGCATCGTGGACGAGCAGGACCACATCCGGCTGGGCGGCTACCCGGGTGCCTTCCGTGAGCTGCTGGGCATCCGGGTGGAGGAATTCCACCCGCTGCTGGCCGGTATCGCAGCTGAAGTTGAGCGACGGCGGCGTCTCCAGCTGTCTGGAGCGAGCACGTCCACCTTGCCGGGGCCGAGGCCGTGCAGACGTTCACCGAGTATCCGCTGGAGGGCGTCCCGTCCCTGACCCGCCACGCCGTTGGTGCCGGTGCAGCGTGGTACCTGGCGACGTTCCCGGACCGCGACGGCATCGAATCCGCTCGTGGACCGGCTGCTTGCCGAATCCGGTGTGGCCCCTGCTGCCCGGCTGACCAGGGAGTGGAGCTGACCCGCCGCCGCGCCGCCGACGGCAGCAGCTTCCTCTTCGCCATCAACCACACGCGCTCTGCTGCCCCGGTGCAGGCGGCAGGAACGGATCTGCTCACCGGCGAGCGCTTTGCCGGCACGGTTGAGGCTGGCGGCGTGGCGGTGATCGCGGAGGACTGACGCGGATCCTTGCTGATGGTCCCGGGTTCCGGGATTCTTCCCCGGAATCCGGGACCGCCGTCCCTCATTGTCGTGCCCCCTTGGCAAAGTGTTCCTATGGAAGCTCTTAGAGTTCAGCATGCGGGGCACGGCGCTAAAGCCGGCCTGATCTCACGCGCTGATTCGCCTGTTGCGGGCGCTTCCAACCTGCCGGTTCTAGGGCGCGGAATCGGTGCGGACCTTAAATGTCATACCCCACTGGAAGAGTGTTCCCATGGAAGCTCTTAGGATTCAGCGAGCGGGCACGGCGGTTCGGCCGGCCTGATCTCGCGCGCTGGCGCGCCTGTTGGGGGCGCTTCTAGCAGCAGGGCGTACGGCGCTGGTGGCCGACCTGTCCGTCCTGATCTGGTTGGCGTCCGCTGCGCCTTGTTCACCGAGGCTGCCGGGCTCGTTGAACCCGGCGAAGCTCCCGCATCCGCTGGCGGGTTCGGGGCAGGGGCTGCCGCACTTCTCCATGCGATCGCCGCCGTGAACGCCGCGGCCATGGCCGCGCCTGGCGCGCTGGCGATGGCCGACTACACCGAAGCCGCACAATACGCCGGCATGGCAGAAGAGCTCTCCCGGACCGCGGAATACCTGCAAATCCTCAGCGCCGGCGCCGTGGACCGCACCCGCACCCGGGCCATCGCTGAAGCAGCAACCCGGGCCGCGCGGAGCAGCCGGAACGGCCGGTCCTGGGTCACGGGCTGGGACAACGGCACCGAAACCCTGAACGAAACCGACACCAACTGGCCCGGCAACACAGCCCCGGCCGCTGCACCCACTGCGCCCTCATCACCGGCCGATGATGGGTGCAAGAACACCGCCGAATTCCTCCGGCTCAGGCTCCGGATCGGGATCAGCGAAGCCCGCCGCCGGCTCCACCTGGCCCACAGCGTCCTGCCCGAAACCACCCTCACCGGCGACACCACACCCCCACCACGGGAACACCTCGCCGCGGGACTGGCACCCACCACCACCAGACACAGCCACCACTGACCCCGGCAACACCGCACCGGGCCAGGAAACTCCAGGCCTGCGGTCCGGAGGCTCGGCGGTGTCCTCCCGGGCCGGGACGATCATCAGCCTCACCCTGAACCGGCTCCAACACCAGACCACCCCCGAAACCCTCACCCGGATCGAGCAGGACCTCACCCGCACCGCCGCCACCGCGGACCCGGACTTCCTCGCCCGCGTCGCCCGCCGCTGGGCCGAGACCCTCGACGCCGACGGCACCGAACCCAGCGAAGAAACCCTCCGCCACACCCAGGGCGCGTTCATCCGCAAACCCCGCCACGGCCTGCACCACCTCGAAATCTTCGCCACCACCGACCAATACGAACACCTCCTCACCGTCATGAACACCGCCACCAACCCCCGCACCACCAGCCCAGACACAAGCGGGGATGACACAGGAACCGGCACCGGCACGGGTGAGGACGTCTGGCAGGACACCGACCCGGACCTGGACCGCCGCACCCGCCCCCAGAAACAACTCGACGGCATCATCGGCGCCGTCAAAGCCGCCCTCACCACCAACACCCTGCCCACCACCGGCGGCAACCGCCCCCAAATCATCGCCACCATCAACTACCAAGACCTCCTCCCCCACCCCCGCACCGACACCAGGCACGAAACTGAAGAGTCAGGCCCCGGGACCGGGACCTTCGTCTTCACCGGCCCCGTCGCCGCCACCACCCTCCGCAAAATCGCCTGCGATGCCGACATCATCCCCGCCCTCCTCGGCACCCACGGCGAAATCCTGGACCTCGGCCGCAAATCCCGCCTCTTCACGCCCGCCCAACGCCTCGCCCTCACCGCCCGCGACCAAGGCTGCACCTTCCCCAACTGCACCATCCCCGCACCCTGGTGCGAAGCCCACCACATCACCTACTGGTCACAGAACGGCCCCACCAACCTCAACAACGGCGCACTCCTCTGCACCCACCACCATCACCTCATCCACAAAGAACAATGGACCATCACCACGCAAAACGGCGTCCCCTGGTACACACCCCCACGCCACATCGACCCCACCCAAAAACCCCAACAAAACCACTACTTCAAACCCCCACCACCACCCCGCGAATAGCCCACGACTGATGACTGGCACCCCACAGGGATGCACGCCCCAGAATTGCGGCTGCGGCAGCGCAGTCCTCGGAAAGCGTCCGTGCGCGCAGCCGTGCAGGGTGACAACGGCCGGAGGATGGTCCGATTGATCCCGAGTCGGCATGCCCGCATCCGCCCGACGACAGGCACGCACGCTCGCCCGGCGGCAAGCAAGCAACAAGCAAGCAAACAAAGGGACGATACTGGACGGGTGATCAGGGCAGCGAGACCGAGCGACCTACCGCGACTCCGTGACATCGAGGTCGCGGCCGGAGAGCTGTTTCGCGGGCTCGGGATGGACGCCATAGCGGACGACAGCCCACCGCCTGAGAGCGAGATGGAGCCTTACTTGCGCGATGGCAGAGCCTGGGTGGCCACTGACCCGGCCGACAATCCCATCGCGTACATACTTGTGGACGTCATTGACGGGTGGGCCCACATCGAACAGATCAGCGTCCACCCGGTGCACAGCCGAAAAGGAGTAGGCAGCGCCCTCATCAATCACGTAGAACGGTGGGCCGCCGCACGCAACCTCCAAGGAATGACGTTGACAACTTTCAGCGACGTCCCATGGAACGCGCCCTACTATGAGCGCCTTGGCTTCACGCCCCTATCCGAACACGCCTGGCCCGACGGTCTGCACGAGATCGTACGAGAGGAAATCCAGCATGGGCTGTCCGCATGGCCGCGCGTAGTAATGAAAAAAGACATCTGTTACCAGAGCCAGAGCGGCTGAAGCGCAGGCGCCCCGCGGTTGGCCGGGCTGCTGCGCAACAGAACGATGGTTAAACAGCTCCGTCCCGGCAGGGAACCAGTGGTTCCTACCGGGACGGAGCTGCCACCCGCCGTCGGACGTTCCTTAGAGGAGGCTGAGGATGTCCGGAGCCGTTTTGGCGGTATGAGGACTGGGCGGCGTGGAATCTAGCCGCTGATGGCTGATTTCATTTCGTCGTGGGCCTTCTTGCCCGCTTCGTCAGTCGAAAGCCTGTTGAAGAGGACCTCGGAGGTGTACCGCTTGACGATCTCCTGGATTGCGCCGGCACCCTTCGGCGGCGGTGCCGGAGCCTCGCCGAGTTCGCCCTTGATCTGGTCGATGAACTTGACCACCTTGATGTCGGCGGGGGTCAGCTTGGACTCGATAGCTGCTCGTACGTCGGTGTTAGGGTAAACGCCGCGGTCAGCGAGCAGGGCCTCGCCTGCCTTGTCGTTGTTCGCGAGGAAGTCGATGAACTTGGCGGTTTCCTCCGGGTGCTTGGTGCGTGAGGATGCGGACCAGAACTGGGAGGCCTTGTACCAGAGCTGCGTATCGGCAGCCTGCCCCGTCTTGGACGGGAAGCGCAGGATCTGGAGCTCGCGTGCCAGCAGCCTTCTCAAGGGCCGGCAGCTGGTTGGACCACCAGAAGGCCAGCCCGTTCTTGCCGGTTGCCAGGCCGCTCTGGTCGAGAGGTGCAGCTTCGGCTTCCACCACTTCAGACGCCGAAGGTACAGCCTTGTTCTCGCTGAGCTGCTTCAGGAAGGACCACCATTCGGCGATGTCCTTGGGCTCAAAGCCCAGCTTGCCGTCCGAGGTGTACAGGGACTTGCCGTTCTGCCGGAGCCACACTCCGAGCGAGGCCTCGTCAGTGCCGTAGGCGGCCGAGCCGTACGTGCCCTTCGGGGACTTCTCCGTGACCTCAGCTGCGATGCGTCCGAAGTCTTCCCAGGTCCAGGTCTTGTCATCCGGCAGCGCTACGCCGGCGGCCTGGAAAACGGCGGGGTTGGCCAGGATCGTGGCCGCGTTGATGCCCGCAGCAATGCCAGTGAGGCCATCTTCGCTCTTGCCTGCGTTCAGGGCTGCTTCGTCCAGCTTCGAGGTGTCGATCTCGTACTTGGACAGGTCAAGCAGTGCGCCACGGCTGGAGTACTCGGTGATGTACTTTTCGTCCATCTGGATGATGTCCGGGGCGTCGTTGGCTGCGACCTGGGTGGCCAGCTTGTCCCAGTAACCGCTCCAGTCGCCGTATTCCGGCTTGATCTTGATGTTCGGATTCTCAGCTTCGAACGCCGCGATGGCGGCCTGGGTCAGCTGGGCCCGCTTGTCACTGCCCCACCAGGAGAAGCGGAGTTCAACAGTGCCGTCGGCGCTCTGGGGAGCGGCTCCCCCGCCGCAGGCGCTCAGCGCAAGGACGACGGCGGCTGCAGCGGCAACGACGGCCGTCTTGCGGAATCGGCGCCGCGCGCCGTTGGATGGTGCCGCTGCCGCTGTGACTGGCAGCGGACTCAGAGCGGGGAAAAAGCGGCACTGGATACTCCGATCTTCTTTGATCTATTACTGGGGATGAGAAACGAGGAAACGCTTTCTTGAATCTGATACTACAAGTTACCAACTTGTATTACAAGAGGTTTCAAAGTCCGACTTGAGAAGCACGCTGGTCCTGGCACCTGCCGGTGGCACCCGCGGGCCCGGGCACCCGCCGGCGGCACACGCCGGTCCTGGCGCCTGCCGGCGGCACACGCTGGCGGCACCCGACGGCGGCCCTGCCGGTCCGTGCACCTGCCGGCGGCTCAAAGGGCAGGAGGCGCGTGGAGCCACAAGACCGATGGCCCGTCCTTGCGGACGGGCCATCGGCTCGGGTGGTGCAGCCTGGGCAAAGCCAGGGTAAAGAAGGCGGGCTTATTTGATGCCGGTGGTGGCGATGCCCTTGATGAGGAACCGCTGGCCGAACAGGAAGACCAGGAACACCGGGAGCAGGGACACGATGGACATCGCGAACAGCGATCCCCAGCTGGTGGCGGACTGCGAGTCGACGAAGGCGCGCAGGGCCACGGGAACAGTGAACATGTCCGGGTCCGTGAGGTAGATCAGGGCGCCGAAGAAGTCGTTCCAGGTCCAGATGAAGGTGAAGATGGTGGTGGTGGCCAGGGCCGGGACCATCAGCGGCAGGATGACCCGCAGGAAGATGCGGGGGTGGCCGGCGCCGTCGATGCGGGCGGCCTCGTCCAGGTCCTTGGGAATGCCGCGGATGAACTGGACCATGAGGAACACGAAGAACGCGTCCGTGGCCAGCAGCTTCGGGCACGATCAGCGGCCAGAAGGTGTTCACCCAGCCGATCTGCGAGAACAGGATGTACTGCGGCACGATGACCACGTGGAACGGCAGCATGATGGTCAGCAGCATGATGCCGAAGAACAGCTTCTTGCCGGTGAACTGCAGCCGGGCGAAGGCGTAGGCGGCCATGGAGCAGGAGATCAGGTTGCCCAGGATGGAGCCGATCACCACGATGGCCGAGTTGAGCATGTAGTGCCCGAACGGGTGGGTCAGGGCGGACCAGCCGTCCGTGTAGTTGCACATTTCCAGGCTGTTGAGCCAGAGTCCGGGCTCGCGGAAGATCAGCTCGTTGGGCCGCAGGGACGAAACAACCATCCACAGCAGCGGGTAGATCATCAGGCCGCCGGCGAGGATCAGGATGGCATGCTTGCCCAGGGCCTTGGTCCGCTGCTTCCGGCTGAAGGCCAGGGTCCCGCGGGACTCCCGTGGCTTGCGGTGGTTCGTAGGCTTGCCGGCGCCCGCGGACTTCTTGTCCGGGGTGGGCAGCGTCTCCAGCTTAGTCGTCATAGAAAACCCAATACTTAGAAGCGATGAAGTTGATGGCGGTGAACACACCGATGATGACCAGCAGGAACCAAGCCATGGCTGAGGCGTAGCCCATGTCGAACTGGCCGAATCCCTTTTGGTAGAGGTACAGCGTGAAGAACATCGTGGAGTCCGACGGGCCGCCGTTGCCGCCCGAGACGATGAACGCCTGGGTGAAGGACTGGAAGGAACCGATGATCTGCAGGACCAGGTTGAAGAAGATGATCGGGCTCAGCATCGGCATGGTGATCTTCCAGAACTGCTGAAGCGTGGTGGCGCCGTCCACCTTCGCGGCCTCGTAGTACATCACGGGGATCTGCCGCAGGCCGGCCAGGAAGATGATCATCGGGGCGCCGAACGTCCAGACGTGGAGCAGGATGATGGAGCCCGAGCGCAGTGCTCGGGTCGGAGATCCAGCCCGGACCCTGGATGCCGAACATCGCCAGGACCTGGTTGACCAGGCCGGTAGTGCCGAAGATCTGCTTCCACAGGATGGCAACAGCCACGGAGCCGCCCAGCAGCGACGGCAGGTAGAACACTGACCGGTAGAACGGCAGGCCGCGCAGGCCCTTGTCCAGGACCAGTGCGATCAGGAGCGCCACCGCCAGCTGGAGCGGAACACCGACCAGGACGTAGGTGAATGTCACGCCGAGGGAGTTGTGCAGCCGGGCGTCAGCGAACATCCGGGTGAAGTTGTCCAGGCCCACCCACTCCGGCGGCTGCAGCAGGTTGTAGTCCGTGAAGGACAGGTACAGGGACATGAGCATGGGGCCGATGGTGATGGCCACAAGGCCAACCAGCCACGGCAGCAGGAAGATGTACGCGGCCTTGTTGTCCCGGCCGTTCGCCTTCTTCTCCTCGGCGGTGGCCTTGCCCTTGCGCCGGAGATTGAGCTCAGTTCACTGATGGCGCTCATTGCGGCGACTCCGATTCATGCGTCAGGCCCGCCGGCGCCGGCAAGCATGCCGGGCGGGGCGTCCTGGGGTATATGTTTAGCGGCCATGTGGTCTCCTTTGGTCATCGTGGCCCTCCACGTCTTGGTGATCGCCGGGGCGATCTGTCTACGCATCCGCGAACGGCGGCGCTCCCGATGCTGTCGTGCAGCTGTCCGGATCTGCCACCGCCCTGCCGGAGTGTATGGAAAAGCGGCTCCGTACCAAAGTAAACGGTTTCTTGACTCCTGTACAGCCCTTTGTTAGTTTTTGAGAAAGCGTTTTCTGTAACCCGGGTCACTCTACCCACACGACAACTCCTGAGGGGCACAACAATGCGGTTTGGTCTCAATAAGTCTTCACTGGGCATCGCCGGCGCCACGGCGGCACTGGCCCTTGTCCTTACCGGATGCGGGGGCAGCACCCAGGCAGGCAAGGTGGGCACCGTGGAAGATCCGGTCACCATCCGCTTCGCCTGGTGGGGCAACGATTCCCGCGCCAAGACCACCCTGGAAGTGATCAAGGACTTCGAAGCCGCGAACCCCACCATCAAGGTGCAGGGTGAGAACACCGAGTTCAGTTCCTATTGGGACAAGATGGCCACGCAGATCGCCGGCGGGACCACCCCGGATGTCATTGCGATGAGCGGTTCCTACCCCAGCGAGTACTCCAGCCGAGGCGTGCTGTTGGACCTGGACAAGGTCAAGGATCAGCTGGACACCTCCAAGTTTGCCGAAGGGACAGTGGACCTCGGCAAGATCGACGGTACCCAGTACACCATCACTGCCGGCGTGAACTCCATGTCCATGGTGATCGACCCCCTGGTCTTCGAAAAGGCCGGCGTGCAACTCCCCGATGACGAGTCCTGGACCTGGGACGACTTCGCCAGCATCGCCGCCGAGATCTCCAAGAAGTCTCCCCAAGGCACGTTCGGCACCACTCCCATGGCCAACGACTCGTTCCTTGCAGTGTGGGCGCGCCAGAACGGCGAAGACCTTTACACCGACGACGGCAAGAAGATGGGCATCAGCGAAGACACGCTGACCCGGTGGTTCGAACTGAACAAAAAGCTGATGGAGACCGGCGGCGCTCCGTCCGCATCCCAGACCGTAGAGGATGGTTCCGCCCAGCCTGAGATGACCCTGATGGGCCAAGGCAAGCAAGCCATGAAAATCTCCTGGAGCAACCAGATGACCTCCTACTCGGGATCACCCCTGGTCATGATGAAGATGCCCGGCGAAAGCAAGGAGCCTGGTGCATGGCTGCGCTCATCCATGGAATATGCCATCTCGTCCAAGTCGGAGCACCCCAAGGAAACTGCACAGTTCATCAACTACCTGGTGAACAACATGGACGCAGCCACAAAGATCAAGAGCGACCGCGGAATGCCTGCCAATACGGAACTTAAGGCAGGCATCCTCCCGCTCCTGAAGGACTCACAGCAGAAGGAAGCCGCTTACCTGGACAGGATCGCGGACATGAACATCGAGGCTCCGAAGCCTTTCCCTGCCGGGTCGTCCGCCACCCTTGAGGTTTTGAACCGATACAACACGGATGTACTCTTCGGGAAGGTTTCCCCCAAGGACGCCGCCAAGGGCATGATTTCCGAGGTCAACCAGAACCTCGGCTGACCCTGGCCGCACACCCGACCCAGTCGCCACAGACCACCCGCACTCCTAACACCAGGCAGGCCAGTGAGTACAGCAGACCAGCCCCCGAGGCCAAGCGCCATCGCCGGTTACGAGGACTGGCCCCGCTACGTACGGGAACAGCCCCGCTACGGCGCAGCGGCGCCCGGGGCTGCCGATCTCGCCGACGCGTTGGGCGTCCCGGCAGCCGCTCCCCCGAAGGACGTCACCGTCCATTGGGAGGAAACGCACGACGGCGCCACCACCTCCCAGCTGAGCTGGCAGTTGGGTTTCGGCCCCCGCACCACGGGCTGGCTGGTTCGCCCGGCCGGCGTTTCAGGACCGTTGCCCGGTGTGCTGGCATTGCACTGCCACGGCGGGAACAAGTTCGGTGGCGCAGACCGGCTGGTGGAACTCCCGGAGTCCCACCCCTCCGCAGCCGCCGCGAGGGCAGGTCATTACGACGGCCGCGCCCTAGCCACCGACCTGGCCAGGGCGGGCTTCGCGGTCCTGGCACATGACACGTTCGCCTGGGGCAGCAGGCGCTTCGACCTTTCCGAGCCGCCGTGGCGGACAGCCTCCGCACTGGAGGCAAGGATGGCTCAGTGGCGGGAGGACGGCGTCGAACCAACCGATGCGGACGTGTACAACGCTGCCGCCGGATTCCATGAGGACACCGTGGCCAAGGCTGCCGGCCTGCTGGGCACCAGCCTTGCCGGGATGGTGGCCCACGACGACCTCGCCGCACTGGACGTCCTCGGCTCGCTGCCCGGCGTGGACCAGGAAAGGCTGGGCTGCATCGGTTTTTCCGGCGGCGGCGGCCGCGCAGTGGCCCTGGCCGCCCTGAGCCCGAAGATCAGGAACTACGTGGTGACCTGCATGATGACCACGTTCGGATCCCTCCTGCCCGCCTACCTGGACGCGCACTCCTGGCTGCTCCAGACGCCCGGCCTCTGGAAACTGGGCGACTGGCCGGAACTCACAGCGAGGTCCGAAGCCGCCGGACTGCTGGTGCAATACGCTCTGGCGGACCAGCTCTTCCCCGAGGAGGGCATGCGCGACGCCCACCGGATTCTGGCCTCCCTCCACCCCGCAGGCTCTTACTCCGGCACGTTCTGGCCGGGCGGCCACGTCTTCACGGCGGAGATGCAGAACGAAGCCATCAGCTATCTCTCCGGGGCCCTGGGCGCCGGAAGCCCGGCGCCCCACCGCCGCTCACCCCTTTCCACCACCCCATAGGCACCGAGGACCATAGATGACTCAGCACTCCGCCGTCGCAGCACCAGGCACAGCAGCACCAGGCACCGCATCCCCGGACTCCGCCGCAGGCACCGGGCACGCCACCGCACCGACCTCCAGGCCGCGCATCGCCCTGGTAGGCGTCCACGGCTTCGGCGAGCGGCACCTGGCCAACCTCGCCCGGCTGGAAGCGGCCGGCGCCGTCGAACTCGTGGCAGTAGCAGATCCCAACCCGCCGGCAGGAGGGCACACTCGCCGAGATCGGTCGCGGTCTTCAACACCCTCGACCAGCTCCTGGCAGCCGGACACAGCGCCTGACGTGGTCATCCTGGCCACCCCCATCCAGACCCACGCACCCCTTGCCCTGGCGGCGCTCGCCGCCGGATCCGACGTCTACGTGGAAAAACCTCCGGTGGCCTCCTTGGCACAGTTCGAGGACATGCTCGCCGCGGCAGAGGCCTCAGGCACAGCTGGTCCAGGTGGGTTTCCAGAGCCTGGGCTCCCACGCGCTGCCGGCCATCCGCGAACCAGTCGCGGTCCGGCGACATCGGAGACGTCCTGGGCCTGAGCGCCAGGGCATGTGGGTGCGGACCAAGGGGTACTTCAAGCGCTCCCGCTGGGCCGGCAAACGCAGCCTGGACGGCACCGACGTGGTGGACGGCGTGGCCACCAACGCGCTGGCCCATGCGGTGGCCACCGCACTCCACATGGCCGGTGCCCACACCATCGCAGACGTCGCCTCCGTGGAGACCGACCTTTACCGGGCCCACGACACCCAAAGCGACGACACCTCCGTGATCCGCGTCCGCACCGCCGCCGGCACAGACCCTGCTGTGCGCCCTGACGCTCTGCGCCCCGGAACAGCAGAACCCCTCGGTGACCGTCCACGGCACCCGGGGCGACATCACGTTCTTCTACACCGAGGACGAGGTGGTCACCACCACGCCTCGACGGCGAGCGCCGGGAGACGTTCGGCCGGACCGACCTGCTGGAGAACCTGCTGGCGGCCCGGACCAGCCGGCACCCCGCTGCTGTGTTCGCTGGCCGGACACCGGCGCTTTCACCTCGGTACTGGAAGCCATCCGCACAGCGCCTGAGCCGCAGGAAATCGGCGCCGGACCATCGTCACGTGGGAGGGCGAGGGGGACGACGCCCATCCCGTGGTCCACGACATCCCCGAGCTGATTGACCGCGCCGCCAAGGCACAGGCCACCTTCGCCGAACTCGGCGTTCCCTGGGCGCGCAGCCTGCCGCCCGTGCCGGACCTTCGACCGTCGACGGCCATCCCGTTGCCGACTACCAGGACGGCAGCCGCATCCGTTCCGTGTCCTCACCGCCGCCCGTACCTGCACCCCGTCCGCACACTGGCCGGGACCGTCGTCACGGACCACCAGCCGCTGGACCACGTGTGGCATCTCGGCGTCGGCGTGGCCCTGCAGGACGTGGACGGCGTCAACTTCTGGGGCGGCCGCACCTACACCCGCGCCGCCGGCGAATACGTCTGGCGGCCGGACCACGGCAGCATCGTCCGGACCGGCTGAACCGCAGGAGCTTCAGGATGGCTGGCTGGCCGAAGCCCTGTCCTGGAACGGCCCTGACGGCGCGCCCATCCTGACCGAACAGCGCACCTGGACGTGGGCCGCCGTCGGGCCCGTCCGCCTGGCGGCTCACCCTCGACTTCGCGCTCTCCCCCGCCGGCAACCGGCCGGTCAGCCTGGGCAGCCCCGGCTCCAACGGCCGGCCCAGGGCGGCTACGGCGGGTTCTTCTGGCGCCTTCCCGCATGTTCCGGGGCCGCGCGTGTGGGCTCCCGAGGCCGGCACCACGCTCCGAGTGAGGCGGCCGTCCACGGGAGCGTCACGCCGTGGCTCGCCTGGTCCGGCACCTTCGGCACGGGCGGCTCCGCCACGCAGACGTCCGGCGGCACGGGCGGCGGTCCCGCGTCTGCCGGCGGTCCCGCCACTCTCGTGTTCGTCGCCGCCGGAGGGTCCACTGACCCGTGGTTCGTCCGCGTGGACGGCTACCCCGGCGTGGGCCAGTCGCTGGCCTGGGACGCGCCTGTCATCGCCGAACCCGGCAACGCCGGTCCGCCGCACGTCACCGTCTTTATCGCCGACGGGATTCTGGGCACCGACAGACATCGAAACATTGATCACACCACAGGGGGACCACTCATGAGCCAGACAACCGCCGCGGCAGCGCTGCCGCAGCAGCTCGAATCAGCCACCGCACCGCAGTCTGTGATCCGGGACGCCCGGAACCGATCCGCACGGCACCTGCCTCCGCGGAGGACCGTGCCATCAAGCGCCGCAGGGTCCTGGACATCCTGGACGCCAAAGGGCAGGACTCCCTGCTGCTGACCACCCACACGGCGCTGACCTGGTACCTGGACGGCAGCCGGGTGCACATCAGCCTCGCGGGCGATCCCATCGCCGCGCTGCTCGTGGACCGCGAGGGCGACCACCTGGTGACGTTCAACAACGAAGCCGGGCGGATCGCCGCGGAGGAGCTCCCCGCCGGCGTCTCACTGCACGCCGTGCCCTGGTACGGGAACCTGCATGAGGCCGCTGCCGCCGTCGGGCATCCCGCTGCCGGGCCTGCGGCACCCCTGGCCGAGGCCGAGGTCGCCACCGAGCTGAGGGCGGCCCGCCAGCAGCTGCTGCCCGGCGAGAGCGCCCGCTACGCCCGCCTCAGCGCCGAACTGGCGGCCATCATGACGGACGTGCTCTCCACCGCCCGTCCGGAAACCACCGAGTTCGAGCTGGTGTCCGCGCTGGCCGCACGCGTGGTGGCCGCCGGCGCAGAGCCGCTGGTGCTGCTGTGCAACGGCAGCTCCCGCAGCGAGTTCCGCCATCCGCTGGCCACCCACGCGCCGCTGGGCCGCCGTGCCATGGCCGTAGTGTGCGCACGCCGCGACGGCCTGGTGGCCAACATCACCCGCTGGGTAAGGTTCGACGCCGGCACCGCCGCGGAGCTCGACGCCGAGGCCCGCATCGCCGCGGTGGAGGCGGACATCTTCGATGCGACGGTCCCGGCGCACCGGCTGGACCGCGTTTTCACCGAGATCAAGGCCGCCTACGTCCGCCACGGCTTCGGCGCAGACCAGTGGGAGCAGCACCACCAGGGCGGCCCGGCGGGCTACGCGGGGCGGGATCCGCGCGTCACCGCCGCGGCCACCGACACGGTGGTGACCAACCAGCCGTTCACCTGGAACCCGTCGGGCCCGGGAGTCAAGATCGAGGACACCGTCCAGCTCACCGAGTCCGGGCTGACTGTCCTGACCGTGGACGACCGCTGGCCCGCGACCACCGTCAACGGCCTCCGCCGCCCCGTGACCCTCCAGCTCTAGGCCAAACGCTCTCTCACTTCCTGCAGCAAAACGCTCTCTCAATCGCTCGTCTCACATGGAGCGCCCGACTGAGAGAGCGTTCGGGTTAAGCGACAGGAAGCAGGGCGTCGGGCAGGAGGTCCGACGGCGTCACGCGGGGATGCCTTTTCGCCCACCGCAGGTGCCGCTCCCCCGGCAAACCGGCCGCCGCCGTCGTCCGCTTTCCCAGAAACGTGCGCTGCGTGCCGCCCTCCGGCCGAGCGGGGTACTGGACGTCCTGCCGCTTAAGCCGCAGCGCTCTATCACTCTCCTAAAGAAAGTAATAGAGCGCTGCGGCTAAACCGGTCTCAAATGAGACAGGGCTGGTCAGGGGAGGCGGAGCTCACCGTCCACGCGGCGCGGAATGCCCAGCGGGTTGCTCTCGCGCAGGGCCGGGTGCAGGACACGTCTCCGGAGCGTCCTGGTAGGCGACGGGACGCTGGAAGCGGCGCACCGCCGTCGCGCCTACCGAGGTGAACAGGGAGGTGGTGGCCGGGTACGGGCCGCCGTGCTGCTGCGCCCAGTTCACAGCCACGCCCGTGGGCCAGCCGTCGAACAGGACCCGGCCGGCGAGGCCGGACAGCTGCTCCACAAGGTCCGAGACGTCCTCGCCCGGCTGGGCGTGGACGGTGGCGGTCAGGCTGCCGGGCACCTTGGCCAGGACGGCTGAGAGTTCCTCCTGGTCCGTGTATTCGATCAGCAGCGTGGTGGGGCCGAAGCACTCCTCCAGCAGCTCGTCCGGGCGTTCCAGGACGTTGGCGGCGGAGGTGGAGAAGACCACCGGCGCGGCGCCGTCGCGGGTGGCGTCCTGGTCCGCGGTGCCGCTGACGATGGTCCACGTCGGGCAGCGAAGCCACGCTCCGCAGGCCGTCCGGGTAGGCGTCGGAGATCCGGCTGGTGAGCATGGCCGCCGTCGGCTTGTCCTTGCTGGCCTCCGCCAGCTCAGCGGCGAAGCCGGTGCCCGCCGGGATGAAGACCAGGCCCGGCTTGGTGCAGAACTGCCCGGCGCCCATGGTGAACGAGGCTGCGAGGCCCGCCGCGAGCTGGCCGGAACGCTCGGCCAGGGCGGCCGCGGTGATGACCACCGGGTTCAGGCTGCCCAGCTCGCCGTAGAACGGGATGGGATCCGGACGGGAGACGGCGAGGTCAAACAGCGCCCGGCCGCCGGGGATGGAGCCGGTGAAGCCCACGGCCTTGATGGCGGGATCCTGCACCAGCGCGGTTCCCACTTCGCGGCCGCTCACCAGGGCGAAACAGGCCTTCCGGGGCGCCGGCGGCGCGCAGGGCTTCGGTGACGATTTCCGCCGTCCGTTCGGACAGCCTGCAGGTGGCCCGGAGTGGGCCTTGACGATCACGGAGCAGCCCACGGCCAGGGCGGACGCGGTGTCGCCGCCGGCCACGGAGAACGCGAACGGGAAGTTGGACGCCGAGAAGACAGCCACCGGGCCGATGGGCCGCAGGATGCGGCGCAGGTCCGGCTTGGGCGGCGTGGCGGACGGGTCCGCGTGGTCGATGACGGCCTCCAGGTAGGAGCCTTCGGTGATCACGCGGGCGAACAGCCGCAGCTGGCCGGATGGTGCGGGCCACCTCACCGGTCAGCCGGGCAGTGCCCAGGCTGGTCTCGGAATCGGCGATCTCCACCAGTTCGGCCACGTTGGCGTCCAGGGCGTCGGCGACGGCGGTGAGCCAGGCTGCGCGTTCGGCGTCGGAGGCGGCTGCCGACAATGGCGGCGGCCCGGGTGGCGGCTGCGGTGAGCTCGGAAAGGGAAAGGGTTGCAGTTGTCACTGGGATACCTGTTCGTAGTAGGGATTCGTCGTGTGCTGGCTGGCGCTCTCAGCATCCCGGAAGCGGAAGCCCAGTCCCGGCTGGTCCGTCAGCGTCAGCCGGCTGTTGCTGAAGCGGACCGGCGACGGCCCGGCCAGGATGCCCAGCTGCTCGAAGGACGCATCCTCCACGTCCTCCACCAGCGTGGGCTCGGCCAGGGTCAGCGCGAGCTGCCCGGACAGTTCCGGCAGCAGGTGCGGCATGACCCTGATGCTGTTGGTCCGGGCCAGCTCCACGATCCGCCGGAACGGCGTGATGCCGCCTACCCGGATGATGTTGGGCTGGATGATGTCCACCGCCTCCGCCTCGATGAAATCGCGGAACCGGTAGATGGTGTGCAGGTTTTCGCCCAGGGCGATGGGCACGGGTGAGTGCTTCCGCAGCCTGCGGTAGGCCCAGAGGTCGTCCGCCCGGAGGGGTTCTTCGAGCCATTCCAGCCCGAACTCCGCCAGCACGTCCAGGGCTTTGAAGGTGGTGGGCAGGTCCCAGCGCTGGTTGGCGTCGATCATCAGCTTGCGGTCCGGGCCGAGCACGGACCGGACGGCCGCCACGCGCTCGGCGTCCTCGCGGATGTCCGGCTTGCCCACTTTGATCTTGACGGCCCGGTGCCCGGCGGCAACCCAGCGTTCGGTCTGCGCCACCAGCTCCTCAAGCGTGTAGTGCAGGTTCACGCCGGAGCCGTACACCTCCGCGGACTCCTGCCGCTGGCCCAGCAGGCCGGTGACCGAGGTGCCGGCGCGGCGTGCCTGCAGGTCCCACAGGGCAAGGTCGACGCCGGCCATCGCGATGGTGGTCAGTCCCCCGCCGCCGGCCTCATGCAGCCGCTTCCACAGCCGCGTCCCACACTGTCTCCGGGTTGGCGGGCAGCCCGGTGACAAAGGGTGCGATGTCGTAGTCGAGGAGGGCTTTGACGGCCTGCGGGCCGATGGTGGGCGTCCAGGAGAAACCGTGCCCCGCGCCGCCGTCGTCCGTCTGGATCTCCGTGACGATCACATGGTTCTCCGGCGCGTCCGCTCCCCAGCTGCGGCGCAGCGGGACAGTCAGGAGGCGGGTGGACAGCCCGGTGATCCGCGGCGCGGTCCGGACGGCTTCGGCGACGGGCGCGCTCATCAGCGGCCGGCCAGCTCGTAGCCCTTGGCCAGGATGGCCTTCAGCTGGACCAGCTGTTCCTCGGTGGGGTCCACCAGCGGCGGACGGACCGGGCCGACAGGCAGTCCGCCCAGGCGCAGGCCCGGCCTTGATCAGCGAGACGCCGAAGCCGGGGGTCTGGTCGCGCAGGCGCACCAGCGGAGCGTAGAAGCCTTCCAGCAGGGCGTTGCGGCGGTCCTCGTCACCGGAAATGTAGGCGTCGTAGTAGGCCTTGGCGATCTCCGGGGCCATGGCGAACGCCGCGGAGGAATAGAGCGGGATGCCCAGGCCGCGGTAGGCGCCCTGGGTCAGTTCGGCGGTGAGCAGGCCGTTGAAGAACGCGAAGTCCTCGCGTCCGGTGGCGCGGACGGCGGACACGATTTCCTGGGCCAGGCCCACATCGCCCAGCCCGTCCTTGAAGCCGATCACCTTGGGGTTGGCGGCCAGCCGGGCCATGGACGCGGCCGTGAACTTGGCGTTGCCGCGGTGGTAGACGATCACCGGGAGGCTGCTGGCGTCGGCCACGGCCTCGATGTAGGCCACCAGGCCGTCGGTGGGGCCGGTGACCAGGTACGGCGGCAGGACCAGCAGGGCGTCGGCACCGGCTTCCTCGGCCACCCGGGCGGCAGCAAGGGCGTGGCCCAGCGGCCCGCCGGCACCGGCAACCACCGGCACCTTGCCTGCCACAACCTCGACGGCGGCCGTCACCACGGTGCGCACCTCCTCGATGCTCAGGGCGTGGAATTCGCCGGTGCCGCAGGCGGGGAAGACGCCGCCGGGGCCGAACGGGAGCCGGGAGCTGATGTGCTCCTTGAGGAGCTCCACGTCCACGGCGCCTTCGGGCGTGAACGGGGTGACGGGGAAGAACAGTACGCCGTCGAATTTCATGATGTCTCCTTGGATCCGGCTCCGGCTGTGACCAGGGCGGCGGGTGTCTCGTCGTTGAGGGTGGTGTTCTGTCTTGAGTTCGGTCCGCCAGCTGCGCTTGGGCTCCCAGCCCAGCAGGTCGCGGGCCTTGGCGATGGAGAAGGCCGGGCTGGTGCCGGTCAGTCCGGCGGCGAGGGCATCGCTGCCGGGCAGGAACCGGGGCATCAGCTCGGCCAGCGGTGCGGTGGCCAGGGCGTCAGCGGCGCCGACGAAGAAGGTCTCGCCGTTGGGGATGGAGTCCATCTTCTGCAGGAGCACGTCCAGGAAATCCGCGACGTCACGGGCGTCCACGTAGTTGAACAGCGCCGGCGCGGACAGGGCCGGGTCGGCAAGGCGTTCGGCAACGGTGTGGCCCTGCTGGGTGGGTGCGCCGTCCCATTCCTCGGGCGAGATGACGTAGCAGGGCCGGAACGCGGCGTACCGGATCTTCGTCCCCCTGCGCTGCGGCGAACATCTGCACGGTCTGTTCGGCGATGAGCTTGGACAGCGCGTAGGCGTTCCACGGCTTGGGCGTGGTGCGCTCATCCAGCGGGAAGCTGTCCGGCAGCCAGCCGGCCGGCGAGCCGTAGCCCAGCACCGTGGGGCTGCTGGCCGTGACGATCTTGCCGATGCCCAGTTCCGTGGCCGCGCTGATCACGGCGAAGGCGAGCCGCGTGTTCGTGGCGAAGATGACGTCCTCCGGGCGCGCTGAACGGCACGGCGATCGCGGCAAGGTGGATGACGGCGTCGGGCGCGGTTTCGCGGAGGAGGCGCAAGCGCCTCCCCCGGCGCCAGCAGGTCGCCGGTTTCCTGCACGACGCCGGCGGGCAGCTGGTCGGCCGGGATGGCGTCGCGGTCCACCGAGATGACGTGGTGGCCGGCTTCGGCGAGCCCGGCCACCACGCTGCGCCCCAGCCGGCCGGAGCCGCCGGTGACAAAGATCCTGCTCATGGTGGTTCCTTAGGGTCAGGTTGCTCGTGGGCCGCGGGCATCAGGCGGGCCGCGGCGGAGGTCGGCGCCGAGGTCCAGGTCCTCGATGCGGACGGGCAGGGATGATTCCAGCGAACGGTTGCCGGCAATGCCGACGGAGACGGAGCGGAGGCCGTCCAGGTAGCCGGACGGGCGGCCCAGCGGGTCCTCGCCGGGACCGTTGAACAGGTCCGAGAGCAGCAGCTCGTCGCCGCCGCCGTGGCCGCCCTCGCCGTTGACGATGGGCACCTCATAGGCCGGCTCCCAGTGGCGCTGGACCACCAGGCGTTCGCCGTTGCGGCGGACGGCGTCCTCTTCCTCGACGGGTGTGGCGCTGGGGTCCACCACGGTCTTCTTGTCCGTGCTGCTGCAGGACCGCGGCGCGTTCCACCACCTCGAGTTCAGCCCGGCCTTCGGTGCCGTTGACCGCCACGCGGTAGCCCTCCCACGGGCTGTGGGCGTTCAGCGAGTAGCTCAGGCGCGGACCGCCCTGGTACTCCACCACCAGTGCCAGGTTGTCCTCGATGGTGATGCCGCCGGTGAAGACGTCCTGGTCGCGGCGGTAGCCGTCGTAGTGCTCGTTGTCCAGGAAGAGGGCCTTGAGCCGCTCATCGTCACGCAGGTCCAGCGCGAAGGGGTCCTTCGGCGCTGCCCGTGCGCGCGGGCATCCGGCGTCGGGCGTTCCGCGCTCCGGACGGGGGCCAAGTCCGCGCTCGGCGGCGTTCTTGTCGCCGTAGAACTTCAGCCCGCCGGAGGCGAAGACGCGCTCGGGAACATCGTCGATCCACCAGTTGACCAGGTCGAAGTGGTGGGAGGCCTTGTGGATCAGCAGGCCGCCGGAGTTCTTCTTTTCGCGGTGCCAGCGGCGGAAGTAGTCGGCGCCGTGGACGGTGTCCAGGACCCAGCTGAAGTCGATGGAGGTGACCTTGCCGATCACGCCGCTCTGGATGATCTCCTTCAGCGCGCTGTTGCGCGGCGAGTAGCGGTAGTTGAAGGTGACCACCACGTTGCGGCCGGTCTCCTGCCACGGCCTTGGTGATCCGGCGGCAGCCCTCGGCGTCGATGGTCAGCGGCTTTTCGACCACGACGTCGGCGCCGGCCTCGAGTGCCTCCACGATGTAGTCGGCGTGGGTGTAGTCCGGCGTGGTCACCACGACGCGGTCGATGTCGTTGGCCTGGATGAAGGCGGTGAGGTCTGCCGGGATCGAAGGAGGCCACCGGGCCCGGGCGCGCCCAGTTCCTGGATGAGCTTCTGGTAGAACTCCACCCGGCCGGGGTTGACGTCGGAGAAGGCCACGAGCTCCGCGGTGTCCGCGTGCTTGCCGAAAATGGCGCGGATGTACATCTCGGAGCGGCCGCCGGTGCCGATCAGGGCAATGCGGGCCTTGCCGCCCGCGCCCGGCTGAGGCGCACGCTGCGGCAGTCGGCTGCCGGTCAGGCGGGTCGGACGTGCGGGCAGCGGTGGCAGAACTCGATTCGGCTGTGTTGACCATGGGGGTCCCTTTCGAAAGCTCAATACTCGGCCTGGGCGGGCCGTCCGTTGGCGGTGGCAACGGGTAGTCTGTGGAACTTCGCTGAGAAAGCGTTTTCTCAGTGCGTTATAAGATTTGTATCAAGAGCAGCCCGCTCCCGTCAACCATTATCCTTCTTAGGAGAAAGCGTTTTCTAGCGAGGTGTGCTTTTCGGCCCCGGCGCGAGAGCGTGCAGGATTGCGCCGCTAACTGGCAGAAATCGCTTTCACGCAGCGTTATATGCTTTTTCTCACGACACCGCCATCTGCCAGGAACATCGCCAGCCCTGCTGGCGGCAGAATGGACCCGGGCGGACCTACGAAAGGCAGGCCATGGTCAGGAAATCGGCAACCGGCAGGATCGGCATCGCGGACGTTGCCCTCAAGGCCGGTGTTTCGCATGCCACGGTTTCCCGCGTCATGAACGGCAACTTCACGGTGGACCCCGAGATTGCGGCGCGCGTCCGGGCGGCGGCAGCCGAGCTGAAGTACCAGCCCAACCCCGTGGGCCGCAGCCTGGCCCTGGGCAAGACGGACACCATCGGGATCGTGGTGCCGGACCTCGCCAACCCCACCTTCCAGGCCATCCTGCGCGGCCTGAGCCGGGCCGCGGCGCAGGACGGCTACCGCGTCCTGATTGCCGACTCCTTCGAAGTCTCCAGCGAGGAAGCCATCCTGGCCGGCGAGGCCCGCCGCCGCTGCGACGGCCTGGTCCTGTGCGCACCCCGCATGACCGACGCCGAGCTGGAGGAGATTGCCCCGTCGCTCCACCCACTGGTGCTGATCAACCGGACCACCACGGCCGCTGCAGGTCCCCAGCCTGGTGGTGGACTACGGGCAGGGCGTCCAGGACCTCGCCGGACACCTCGTGGAGCTGGGCCATACCCGCCTGGCGTTCCTGGCCGGACCGCCCCGCAGCGCGTCCAACGGCCTTCGCCTGCAGGGCCTGGAAGCCTTCAAGGCCAGCCACCCGCAGGTGGAAGTCGCGCATGCTGGAAGGCGGCTCGGACTTCGACACCGGCCACGAAGCCGTGGACGCGGTGCTGGACAGCGGCGCCACCGGAATCCTGGCCTTCAACGACCTCGTGGCCATGGGCCTCATGAGCGGCCTGCACGAGCGCGGCGTCGGACGTCCCCGGCGACATCTCCGTCACGGGCTTCGACGACATCCCTTTCGCCCGCTACACCACCCCTACCCTCACCACCGCGGCGGTGCCCATCACCGAGCTGGGCGAGCAGGCCTGGCACCAGATGCGGGCCCTGATCCGCAAGGAAGAGAACGACGCCCCGGGCAGCCGCTACCAGCCGCGCCTTGAAATCCGGTCCAGCAGCGGCCCTGCCAAGGCGCCCCGCAAGGCAGCGCACGGCTAACCGCGCGGCCCGCCTGGAGGGCAGCTCTAGTCAACGTGCCTGACGCCGGCTTCCCTGGTAGTACCCCTCGATATGGGCCGCCACAAGCTCAGCCGCCAGGCCGCCGTCGTCCTTCCGGATGGCAGCCAGGATGTCCGCGGTGCTCCGCCCGCAGCCGCTGCGCCGTGGCTTCCCAGTCCGGGAGGTTGGCCGTCAGCTGCGCAGCGTAGCCCTGGATGGATTCGCGCAGCGAGCCCATCATGGCGCTGACCACCGCGTTGCCGGCGGCATCGGCCAGGGCCAGGTGGAAGCGGACGTCCAGGGCCAGGAAGTCATCCACGCGCCATGTTTTCGGCGTCCATCTCATCCAGCAGCCTGCCGGCCTCGGCCAGCTCCGGCGCGTCCGGCCGGGCCTGGGCGGCGGCCCAGGACTCCAGCAGCACACGGGTCTCCACGATGTCCGCGACCGGCAGGTGCTGGGTGGCCACATGCAGCCGCAGCGCGGAGCCAAGGGCCGCCGTCGGATCCGAAATCACCACCGTCCCCGCCTCCGGGCCGGAGCCGACGCCGGCCCGGACCACGCCCATGGCCTCCAGGATCCGGATGGCCTCCCGCACGGACGTGCGGGAGACCTGCAGCTGCTCGGCAAGGGTGCGCTCGGCGGGAAGCCGGCCGCCCACGGCCAGCCCGCCCTCGGAGAGCTGGCCCTCGATCCAGTGCAGGACAAGCTGATGGGTACGCATAACGCCATAGTACTTGATGTGGTTGGACCACATGCCCTAGAGTGTGGTTAGACCACAGGGTGCCGCATGCGGCCCGTCAGCTGTCCGGCCCACCAACGGAGGAAGCCATGACCCACACCATCCAGCCGAACAATCCCGAGACCACCCCGGCGCCGGATGCCACGGACATCCCCGCAGCCGTCCCCTGCCGACTCCGACGCCCCGCGCGGCCGTCAGCCGTGCCGGCCGCGCTCAAGCGCCGCATCCCCAAGTACTCGGACCTGGCCCCGCTGATGCAGTTCAAGAAGCCGGAATTCAGCAAGGAAGCGCGGCTCAAGCGGGCCAGCACCATCTGGGAACTGCGCGACATCGCCAAGCGCCGCACGCCGCAGGCCCCGTTCGACTACACCGACGGCGCCGCCGAAGGCGAGATCACCCTGCGCCGCGCCCGCGAGGCGTTCCTGGACATCGAGTTCCGGCCCGGCATCCTGCGCAACGTCTCCACCATCGACCTCAGCACCGACATCCTGGGCAAGCCCTCCCGGCTGCCCGTGGGCATCGCCCCCACCGGCTTCACCCGCATGATGCAGTCCGAAGGCGAATACGCCGGGTCGCAGGCCGCCGAAGCCGCCGGTATCCCCTATACCCTCTCCACCATGGGCACCGCCTCCATCGAGGACGTGGCCGCCGCAGCGCCGAACGGCCGCAACTGGTTCCAGCTCTACCTGTGGACGGACCGCGACCGCTCCCTCGAACTGATCGAGCGCGCCGCCAAGGCCGGCAACGACACCCTCATGGTCACGGTGGACACCGCCGTCGCCGGCGCCCGCCTCCGCGACGTCCGCAACGGCATGACCATCCCGCCGGCACTGACCGTCAAGACCGTGCTGGATGCCTCCTACCGCCCCGCCTGGTGGTTCAACTTCCTCACCCACGAGCCGCTGACCTTCGCCTCGCTCTCCCGCTACACCGGAACCGTGGCGGACCTGATCAACTCCATGTTCGACCCCACCCTGACGTTCGAGGACCTGGACTGGCTGCGCGAAACCTGGAAGGGCAAGCTCGTGGTCAAGGGCATCCAGACCGTGGAGGACGCCCGCAAGGTGGTGGACCACGGCGCCGACGGCGTAGTGCTCTCCAACCACGGCGGCCGGCAGCTGGACCGCGCACCCATCCCGTTCCACCTGCTGCCCGAGGTCAAGGAAGCCTTCACCAAGGACAACTCCGACGCCGCCATCATCCTGGACACCGGCATCATGAGCGGCGCGGACATCGTGGCCGCGCTGGCCCTGGGCGCCGACTTCACCCTGATCGGCCGCGCCTACCTGTACGGCCTGATGGCCGGCGGCCGGGCCGGTGTTGACCGCGCCATCCAGATCCTGGAAAAGGACATGGCCCGCACCATGGCCCTGCTGGGCGTCAGCAGGATCTCCGAGCTCACCCCGGACCACGTGCGGCTGCTGAACAAGTAAGCACTCCACCCCACTGATCCGCAGGCAACGCGCCCATACCGGGCTCCAATGCCGTTGACTGCGGGTCAGTTGGCGTTTAAGCCCTACTTCTTGCGGCCGAACTTGGGGAGGTTGGGCAGGTTCGCCAGGAGGTCCGCGGCCTTGGTGGCGGCACGTCCCACGGTCCGGCCGATCTGCTGCGGTACGGTGTCGTCACTGAGCGGGGCGGCAGTTCCGCCCGGGATCACGACGGCGGGGCTCAGCTCGGCGTCGTCGCGCGCCAGGACAGCGGCCACGGCTGCGTCGTCGGGCACCGGGGTGGGCACCTCACGCCCGCTTCCGGCCTCGGCCGCCGCAGCGGCGCCAACCCCCGCACCGGCACCGGCCGGCGACTTTGCGGCGGCAGCTGCCGGGCCGACGTCGAACGTTTCCAGCCAGCTGACCACACCCTCAAGGGGCTTGGGGTTCAACGCGTAGTAGCGCTTCTGGCCCTGAGCGCGCATGCTCACCAGCTGCGCCTCGCGGAGGACTTTCAGGTGCTTGGAAATGGTGGGCTGGCTGGCGGCCAGTTCCTCCACCAACTCCCCCACGGCCTTATCCCCGGCGCGCAGGGACACCAGGATGTCGCGCCGGGTTGCTTCCGCAATGACGGCAAATACGTCGTCTGTCACCATGCCTCCCACCCTAGCGACATATACGCCGGAAGGCATCAACTATTTCGGCCCGTCGCGGGCGGCCATTGCTCCTCCCGGCCGGCGGTGCTACAACGGATGCACGGTTGCCCGGAAGGTCCGCCCGCGGCCGCTCACCGGAGGTGGGGTGCTCGTTATGGAATTCCTGCGCCAGCAACTGTTCAACATCATTGCGTTTGTTTTCCTGGGGCTCTTCGTTGCGGTGTGGGGATCTGTCCTGCTCCGCGTCGGGCTCTGGGTGCCGGACGGGAGAACCGCTGCTCCTCCCCTGAACGGGGCATTGGTCACCGCCGCCGGAGTACTCGCCACGTCACTGAGTTCGCTCACGGCGTCAGCCTTGGGATTCACCATTGCCGAGGTGCGGCGGGACGAACGGGACGAAGAGGACGCGCGGCGGGCGCGGGCACCGGGGGCCCCGGGCACAGGGACCGCAACCGGGTTCAACCCGGCCGAGATCACCGTCACGGCTGTCCGGCCGGATCGTGGCTGCCGTGATGGTGTACCTGGCCGTCGGGCTGCTGGTCCTGCTGCTCTGGCTGGTCAAGGGGACCGCGTCCACCGACCTGATCGGGGCGTTCGCACTGTCCCTGCTGGGCTGGCTGATCGGCGCGGCCGGTGTGGTGTTCCAGACGGAAAAGCCGGCCGCCTGAACCCGCGGCAGTCAGTCGAACCAGGGGTCCAGGCCGTGCAGCGGGAACACGGCTTTACGCGTAGCCATGACGGAGCGGTCCACGGCATCGTTGGGGTCGAAGCCCACTTCCCACGACCGCCACCAGAGCTCCACGTCATCGCCCATCAGCAGCGGTGCCTCGCGGCCGAACTTCGCCAGCACATAGGCGCGCCAGTCCTCAGGAACGGGCGTCCGCAGCGGCACGGGCCGTCCGGACGCAATCGCGATCAGGTGGCTCCAGGACCGCGGCACCACGTCGGTGACGTTGTACCCGCCGCCACCGGTGGCGATCCAGCGGTTCCCGCAGTACCTGGCGGCAAGGTTCCCGACGGCGGTGGCCGCCTCGCGCTGGCCGTCAACGCTGAGGTTCAGATGGGTCAGGGGGTCGGACCGGTGCGAATCGCAGCCATGCTGGCTGACGATCACCTCGGGTGCGAAGGCCCCGATCAGCTGTGGAACGACGGCGTGGAACGCGCGGAGCCAGCCGGCGTCCCCCGTGCCGGACGGCAGGGCGACGTTAACGGCAGTTCCCTCTGCGCGTGGACCGCCGATTTCGTTGGCGAAGCCCGTCCCGGGAAACAGTGTCAGTCCGCTCTCATGCAGCGAGACGGTGAGCACCCGGGGATCGTCCCAGAAAATGCTCTCCGTTCCGTCGCCGTGGTGCGCGTCGACGTCGATGTACGCCACCCGCGGGACGCCGCCGTCCAGCAGCCTCCGGATGGCGACGGCGGAGTCGTTGTAGATGCAGAACCCGCTGGCCCGCTCCCGGGCGGAGTGGTGCATCCCGCCACCGAAATTGACCGCGTGGATCGCGGACCCGTCCAGGACCGCGTCGGCTGCCAGCAGCGAGCCGCCGGCCAGCCTCGCGGCGGCCTCGTGCATGCCGGCAAATGCGGGATCGTCCTCGGTGCCCAGGCCACGGGATTCGTCCGGGGTGGAGGGATCTTCGCTGACCCGGTGGACGGCGGCGACGAACTCCGGCGAGTGCACGGTCTCCAGTTCCGCGTCGGATGCCACCTCAGGCGCCGCGTACGGATACATGTTCAAGGTCCAGCAGCCCAAGGCTTCCCGCGAGGCGCGCAGTCAGGTCCATCCGCTCCGGAGCCATAGGGTGTCCCGGGCCAAAGTTGTAGGCGGTCATGGCAGGACTCCACGCCACCGTCGTTGGCGGCGCGGGCTGGCTAAGACCGGGCAGGTATGTCATCAATCACAGGCTACCCGAGCATGGCACCGGTCCGGCCCGGCCATTACGGAGGCATTAGTGGTTTACTACTGAGGGAAACAGTTTCAACCGAGGAAAAGCCACCCATGACGCAACGCCAGTCGAGGCCCCGGAACCCGGCCAGCTGGCACCCCGCCGCACCGGATCGCGAAGGCCTCTGGATCTTCACCCAGCTGCGCGACTTCATCGACGACATCGCCAATACGTCGCCGGCCCGTCTGGCCCTGAGCGCGTTCGCAGCGGTCTGCCTCGTTTTCACCTTCCTGCTCTCCCTGCCGGTCTCCTCCGCGTCCGGTTCCGTCACCCCGATCCATGAGGCCCTGTTCACAGCAGTCTCGGCTGTGTGCGTCACTGGCCTGACCGTTGTGTCGACGGCGGTGCACTGGTCCTTCTTCGGGCAGCTGGTCATCCTGGTGGGTATTTTCGTCGGTGGCTTGGGAACGCTGACCCTTGCCTCGCTGCTGGCCCTGATGGTGAGCAAGAAGCTCGGTGTCCGCGGCAAGCTCATTGCCCAGGAGGCCATGAACAACGCCGGCCGGCTCGGCGAGGTAGGTACCCTGCTGCGGATCGTCATCACCACCTCCGTGGTCATCGAGGCCGGCCTGGCGCTGGCCCTCATACCGCGCTTCCTGGTCTTGGGCGAAAGCTTTGGGCAGTCCGTGTGGCACGGCGTCTTCTACTCGATTTCGTCCTTCAACAACGCCGGTTTCACACCGCACTCGGACGGAATCGTCCCCTACGAGACTGATCTGTGGATCCTCATCCCGCTGATGCTGGGTGTTTTCCTGGGCAGCCTGGGGTTCCCCGTGGTGATGGTCCTGCAGCAGAACGGGCTCAACTGGAAAAAATGGAACCTGCACACCAAGCTGACCATCCAGGTGTCCTTCATCCTGCTGGCCGCCGGGACCGTGCTGTGGGCGCTGATGGAGTGGGACAATGCCCGCACCATCGGGCCCATGGACCTCGGCGACAAGATCACGCACTCCCTGTTCGCCTCGGTGATGACCAGGTCCGGCGGCTTCAACCTGGTGGACCAGAACCATATGGAATCCACCACCATGCTGCTGACGGACGCCCTGATGTTCGCCGGCGGCGGTTCGGCGTCGACGGCGGGCGGCATCAAAGTGACCACTATCGCCGTGATGTTCCTGGCCATCGTGGCCGAAGCCCGCGGCGACGCCGACGTCAAGGTCTACGGCCGGACCATTCCCCAGGGCACCATGCGGGTGGCCATCTCCGTGATCGTTGCCGGCGCCACCCTGGTCTCAGTCTCCGCGTTCCTCCTCCTGCAGATCAGCGGTGCCTCCCTTGACCGGGTGCTGTTCGAAACCATTTCCGCCTTTGCCACCGTGGGCCTGAGCACCAACCTCAGTGCCGAGCTGCCGCCGTCGGGCGTGTATGTCCTGACCGCCCTGATGTTCGCCGGCCGCGTGGGCACCGTTACCCTTGCAGCCGGGCTGGCCCTGCGCCAGCGCAGCCAGCTGTACCACTACCCGGAAGAGAGGCCCATCATTGGCTAATTCCCCAGGCGCGCCCAACCGCCCCGCCCACAACGCGCCGGTGCTGGTGATCGGGCTGGGCCGTTTCGGCTCCTCAACCGCCGAACAGCTGGTCAAGCAGGGCCGCGAAGTGCTGGCGATCGAACGCGACCGCAACCTCGTCCAGAAGTGGGCGCCCTTGCTGACGCACGTGGTGGAAGCCGACGCCACCAACATCGACGCACTGCGGCAGCTCGGTGCGCAGGAGTTCAGTTCAGCCGTGGTGGGTGTGGGAACGTCCATCGAGTCCTCGGTGCTGATCACGGTGAACCTGGTGGACCTGGGCATCGAGCACCTCTGGGTCAAGGCGATCACGCCCTCGCATGGCAAGATCCTTACCCGGATCGGCGCCAACCACGTGATCTACCCTGAGGCTGACGCCGGCGTCCGTGCGGCGCACCTGGTCTCCGGGCGGATGCTGGACTTCATCGAGTTCGACGACGACTTCGCCATCGTCAAGATGTATCCGCCGCGCGAAACGGTGGGCTTTACGCTCGATGAGTCCAAGGTCCGGTCCAAGTACGGCGTCACGATTGTGGGCGTGAAGTCTCCGGGCGAGGACTTCACGTACGCCCGGCCGGAAACCAAAGTCTCGGCCCGCGACATGTTGATTGTGTCCGGCCACGTGGACCTGTTGGAGCGGTTCGCCGCCCGGCCATAACGGGGTCCGCCACACGGCACGGCCACGGTCTCCGCTGCTGTGATAAAGAACATAACCGCAGGTCAGAGCCCTTTTGCCAAGCTCAACAAGCCGCAGGAGAACTTGCAAAAACCTTGATCCTATCCGGGGTAAAAATCTGAGAAGCCGTCTGAAGAATGGATGTGCAGCCCGCTCAGGGCGATGCGCAAACACTTCAGGAGACCTCCGTGAGCACAGCCTTGTCCACTTTCCCGGCCACAACGACGGGTACCGGCAGACACCGCGCCATGCCGCTGCCGGCCGGCGTGGCAGTGGACCATGCTGTGGCCCCCGCGCCGGAAGAGGCTGTGCGGGTGGTGGTCCTGGTTCCTGCCTACAACGAGGCGGGGTCGATCGGGGCAACGCTGGACGGGCTGATGGTCCAGACCCGTCCGGCCGACCTCGTGGTGGTCATCCCCAACGGATGCACCGACTCAACCGCGCGGGTAGCCCGCATGTACCCGGTCACCGTCATGGAGCTGCCCCGCCTGGAGCACCGCAAGTCTGAGGCCCTGAACCGTGCCTGGACAGAATACGCCTACGACGCCGACGTGGTGATCTGCCTGGACGCCGACACCGTGCTGCCCCCGAACGCCGTGGAGGCCTGGTCGAAGGAGTTCACCGCCGAAGATGGCGCGCTGTTGGGTGGGTCGTCATCGAAGTTCACCATGCAGGACCCGGGCTTCCTGAGCAGGCTCCAGAAGGCAGAGTTCGCCACCTGGACCGACGTCGCCCTGCGCCGGGGAGAGACCAGCGTCCTGGCAGGGACTGGATGCGCCATCAACAACAGCGTCCTGCGGCAGGTTGCCGCCCGCGACGACCGCGAAGGGCCGTGGGTGTACACCTCCCAGGTGGAGGACTTCGAGTTGACCTACCGCATCCGCGAACTCGGCTACGTATGCCAGGTGTCCCCGGACGTGCGCGCCTACACCGATTCCATGAAGACGCTCAAGGCGTTGTGGGGCCAGCGGATGAAATGGCAGGTGGGCACCGTGGAGGACCTCATGGACCTCGGGATGAACCGGCTGACGCTGCGGGACTGGGGGCAGCAGGCTATGGGCCTGATGAGCGTGTTCCTGAAGCTCCTGTGGATCGCCGTCATTGTCCTGTCGGTGTCGCTGGGGGTTTTCAAGTTCGTCCTCTTCTGGTGGCTGGTCCCCATCCTGTTTGTGGCCCTGGACATCAAACGGGCCCTGCGGATACCGCACCGGGACTGGAAGGACATCGTGATGGCAGCATCGTTCTTCCCCCAGGAATTATTCATGTGGCTGCGGTCAGGATGGTTTCTCGCCTCCTGGTGCGCCGTGTTGACCACCAAGATCACCCGGCGGCGAGTCGACCGCTGGGAAGCCCAATACACAGCAGAGGAAATTAACTGATTATGTACGGAATGAACTCCACCCTCCCCGCCTCCGGTGCCGCCCTGGCCTCCTCGGGGCTGGCCTACACGGGACTGAACGTCGGCTCCACGCTGCTCACAGCCCTCGGCGTGATGCTCATTGGCGTGGCCTTGCTGGCTCTGTTCCGCCGGGACAGCAAGGTCCGCCCCTGATGCGCACCTTGTCCAGTCCTGGCGCGCTGGCGTGGTCCTGCTGACCATGGGCCGATGAGCTCCTCCTTGTCGAGGGAACCAGGCGACGCCGCTGGCGTTGTGCCGGGCACCGGGCCGGGACACCGGTCCGGTGCCCCGGCTCCGGCCCCGTCCGGCCCTCACGTTCATCCGCTCCTGGACTCAGGAGTGCTGGAGGCGCTGCGCGAAGAACTCGACGGCGACGACGGCAACTGCAGAGGATTTGTGCAAAGTTTCATCACCTGCCTGCCCCGGCGGGTCGAAAGGCTACTCCGCAGCCTTGCCGGCGGCGACTACGGCAGCGCCATGGACGCGGTCCTCAGCCTCAAGATCTCCAGCCAGATGGTGGGGGCCGAACGACTGGCAGCAATGGCCCTGGACCTGCAGGAATCACTGGGTGAGGGTTCCACCCGGACCAGTCCTGAGGTCTTCCTGCCCGGCCTGGCAGCGGTCCACACCAAGCGCATCACCCAATGTGCCCGGCAGACCGGACACCTGCTCAGGGCCAGGCTGCTGCCGGAACCACCCGGACTGGCGCCTATTTGCCCGGCGTGAGGCTGAGCTGCCTGGTGATCTCCGCGGAGCGGTCGACGGCGGCACGGGCACCGGCTGCGATGATTCCGGGCAGGCCCCGGTCATCAAACGTGGCGATGGCCCGCTCCGTGGTCCCGTTGGGGCTGGTCACGGACCGGCGCAGGGCTGCGGGGTCGGCTCCGGGCTCCGCCAGCATGAAGCCGGCGCCCGCAACAGTTTCGCGGGCGAGGAGCAGGGAAAGCTCCGGATCCAGTCCCAGCTCAACGCCGGCGGCAGCCATGGCCTCAGCGAGGTAGAACGCATAGGCCGGCCCGGAGCCGCTGATGGCGGACACCGCATCCACCTTCTCCTCGGGGACTTCCACCACAGTGCCTGCCGGTTTAAGGACATCCTTGGCCAGCTGGAGCTGTTCGGGTGAGCAGTTGGTGCCCGGTGACACGGAGACGACGCCGCGGCCCAGCTTGGCCGGGACGTTGGGCATGGAGCGGATGACCGGCTGCCCGGGAGGCAGGGCGGCTTCCAGCTGTTCAAGGGACACGCCGGCCGCGACGCTGACAACGATGGTCTTCGGTGACAGGGATCCGCTGATCTCCCGGGCAAGGTCGGCGATGCCCACCGGTTTGGTGCCCAGGATGACGACGTCGGAACGCTTTGCCGCCTGTTTATTGTTCTCCGGTTCCTCTTCGCCGGCGATGGCGGTGATGCCGTGGTGGCGGACCGCCAGTTCGGCGGCCCGTTCAGCACGGCGGACCGTGGCCACGATATCGGCGGGGTCGGTTCCGCCGTCAATCAGGCCACCCAGGATGGCTTCGTTCATGGACCCACAGCCAAGGAAGGCGATTCGGTTGCTCATGGATCCATCATTACAGTTCGGGCCCCGCGTTACCGAAACAAAAATCATCTGCAGAACCGGGAACTGCGGAATTCCGATTCACAGCGGGCTCCCATGTTGGGCGCAGGCAGCACACAAGTTGGGGCCCTAACGTAGTTATTACCTCATTGAGGGTGCGAGTGATGCGGCAAGCATGGGGATGTTTGCCCGAGGCGCCGGTGGTCTGCAGCAGGTTTTCCCCCATTTTCCTGCTGCGGACCCCGGCGCTTTCGCGTTAAGGCCTGAGCCGCCTCCGCAGCAAGGGGCTGATAACCCCTACCAGGATGCGGACAGGTGCGGTGCAGGGGTCAGCGGGCCGGCAAAGTGGAGCTGGTCCAGCCGCCGCAGGATCAGGCCTTCGCGCAGCGCCCACGGGCAGATCCTGACTTTCTTGAACTTGAACAGCTCCAGGGCTGCCTCAGCCACCAGGGCACCGGCAAGCAGTTGGCTGGCGCGTGCCTCGGAGACGCCGGGAAGGTGCACCCTGTCCTCCGCCTTCATGGCGGAGATGCGCTGCGCCCAGACGCCGAGGTCGAACCCGTTCAGTTCACGTTTGACGTACGGACCTGCCGCGCTGGGGGCCGCTCCTGCGATCCTGGCAAGCGACCTGAAGGACTTGGAGGTCCCTGCCACGAGGTTGGCACGTCCCAGGCCGTCGAACTCGCGGACGGCGGGCTTGAGGGTACTGCGGATGTACCGGCGCAGTTCTTTGACGCTTTTGGCCGACGGCGGGTCCTCCGTCAGCCAGTCACGGGTCAGCCTGCTCGCACCCAGGGGAACGGACGTGGCCACCTCCGGGAGTTCGTCCTGGCCGAACGCCATTTCAAACGAGCCACCGCCGATGTCCAGGTTCAGGATGGGACCGGCACCCCAGCCATACCAGCGGCGCACCGCAAAGAAGGTCATGGACGCTTCCTGGCTGCCGGTCAGTTCCTGCAGGGTCACCGTTGTTTCATGCTTGACCCGGGCCAGCACCGCCGGACCGTTGGTAGCCTCCCGAATGGCGGAAGTACAGAACGCCAGCAGGTCCTCCGCCCGGTGCTTGGCAGCGAACTCCCAGGCTTCGAGGACAAAATCGGTGAGCTCGCGCTGGCCCGCATCCGAAATGTTGCCCTCGGCATCCAGGTACTGCACCAGGGAAAGCGGCCGCTTGTGCGACGCAAACGGTACCGGGCGCGCGCCGGGATGGGCGTCCACCAGGAGGAGGTGGACAGTGTTGGACCCGATATCAAGGACGCCTAGCCGCATCCTGCCATTATTGCCCGGAGCGCTGCCTCAGCCACAACCGGGACGGCATATGTCAGTTGGCGCTGGGATCCGTGGGCGCGCCGTCGGGGAGTTCGTCCGCCCGCTTGAAGTCGCGCTTGATGTTGGCCACGCCCTCGGGGTTGATCTCGAAGCCGTACGCGGCGCCCGGATTGATGACCATGCCGAGTTCGTCGCCGATGTTGGCAATGATGGCCGCGCCCTGGGTTCCCAGGATGTTCGGCGCAGCTTCGAGGTACTGCTCGTCCACCCTGGTGGGGTGGGAGAAAACGGCCAGGACGGGGTCGCCGTCGGCATTGGCGAGCACCAGGGGTTCCACCTGGGAATCCTCGCCATCGATGCCCTCGGTGCTGATGACGTAGACCTCGCTGTTGAGGAAGGAAAGAATGACATCCACCGGGCTGGCGTCCGGCTGGTCGCCCTTGGCGAGCTTCTCTTCGAGGTCGTTGAGCGGCGTGGTGTCGGCGATGCCGGGCTGTTCAGTCATGTATCTACTCGACCACGTTGTGCCCGGCACCGCAAACAGAGCCGCGCCCGGGACGCGAAATCGCTGGAACGGTGCGAGGTTGCCGGTACGGGACGGCGAGGCCGCACCGTACCGGCGACTTCGGCATGGCTACTTCTTGGCGGTGGCCTTTTTCTTGGCCGGTGCCTTGCGGGCGGTCGCCGTGCGCTTGACCGGACCCTTGGCCCGCTTTTCGGCGAGGAGTTCCACGGCCTGTTCGCGTGTGAGCTCTTCCAGGGAAGTGGCGCGCGGGACGGTGATGTTGGTGATCCCGTCGGTGATGTACGGGCCGAAGCGGCCTTCTTTCACCACGATGTTCTTCTCGGAAACCGGGTCCGGACCGAACTCGGCCAGCGGCGGCACCGCCGCGCGGGCGCCGCGCTGCTTGGGCTGCGAGTAGATCTCCAGGGCCTGCTCCAGCGTGATGGTGAAGATTTCCTCTTCGGTGCCGATCGAACGTGAGTCGGTGCCCTTTTTGAGGTAGGGGCCGAAGCGGCCGTTCTGCACGGTGATGAGGTTGCCTTCGGCGTCCTCGCCCAAGGCCCGGGGAAGACTCATCAGCTGCAGTGCCTCGTCCAGTGTCACTGAGTCCACCGTCATGGACTTGAACAGCGATCCCGTGCGCGGCTTTGCCTTGACCGGCTTCTTCGGCGGCTTGGGCTTGCCGTTTTTGTAGTACTCCACCGGCTGGTTGGCGATCTGTTCCTCGGTCATCTCCGGAATGACCTCGGTGACATAGGCGCCGTAGCGGCCGTTCTTGGCCACCACGGTGTGACCGGTGTGCGGATCCGCGCCCAGTACGCGCTCTTCCGGCGCGGCCGTCTCCATGAGCTCGATGGCCTTGGCAGCGGTCAGCTCATCCGGGGCCAGGTCTTCGGGGACGTTGGCGCGGGAGTTTTCCACGATTTCCCCGGTTTTCGGGTCAACGGTGGCGGCGGAGCTTTCAAGGTACGGCCCGAATTTGCCCACCCGCAACGTGATCTCGTCCGTGATGGGAATGGAGTTGATCTCCCGTGCATCAATCTCGCCGAGGTTGTTGACGATGCTGAGCAGGCCGGGATCGGAGTCCTCGCCGAAGTAGAAATGGCGCAGCCAGGCGGCGCCCACGGCCTGTCCGTTGGCGATCTTGTCCAGGTCGCCTTCCATGTCTGCCGTGAACTCGTAGTCCACATAGTCATGGAAGTGCTGTTCGAGCAGGCGGATCACGGAGAAGGCGATCCAGCTTGGGACCAGAGCGGAGCCCTGCTTCCGGACGTAGCCGCGGTCCTGGATGGTGGAAATGGTGGAGGCATAGGTGGACGGGCGTCCGATGCCCTTCTTTTCCAGTTCAGCCGTCAGGGATGCTTCCGTGAAACGGGGCGGCGGGGAGGTCTCGTGGCCTACGGCCACAATGTCCGACGCCGACAGGGCATCATCCTTGGCAACGTTCGGCAGGCGGCGGGCCTCGTCGGAGTCGTCGTCACCGCGGCTCTCGTCCTTGCCTTCCTCGTAGGCGGCCAGGAAGCCGGGGAAGGTGATGACGGTGCCGGAGGCGGAGAACTCGGCGTCCCGTCCGTCCGTGGCAACCGCGCCGAGGCGGATGGTGGCGGTGGAACCCTTGGCGTCGCCCATCTGGGACGCGACGGTGCGCTTCCAGATCAGCTCATACAGGCGGAATTCGTCGCCGGAAAGCTGCTTGGCAACCTGCGCCGGGGTGCGGAAGGAGTCGCCGGCTGGACGGATGGCCTCGTGGGCTTCCTGCGCGTTCGCGGCCTTGCTGGAGTACACGCGGGGTGAGGCCGGGATGTACTCGGGGCCGTACAGCTCGGAGGCCTGGCGGCGTGCAGCCGTGACGGCCTCGTCGCTCAGTGCCGAGGAGTCCGTACGCATATAGGTGATGTAGCCGTTTTCATACAGGCGCTGGGCGATCTGCATGGTGCTCTTGGAGGAGAAGCGCAGCTTGCGGCCTGCCTCCTGCTGCAGCGTGGAGGTGGTGAACGGCGCGGCCGGGCGCCGGGTGTAGGGCTTGGTGTCCACGGACCGGACCCGGAAGTCCGCATCCTGGAGGCCGGCCGCCAGCGACGTGGCGAGTTCCTCGTTCAGGTGCACCGAGTTCCGGGCGGTCAGCACGCCGTCGTCGTTGAAGTCGCGGCCACTGGCCACCTTGGCGCCGTCCACGGCAGCCAGCTTGGCTTTGAACGAGGCGGACCCGGCACCGAACTGGCCGGTCAGGTCCCAGTAGGACGCTGCCTTGAAGGCCATGCGTTCGCGTTCGCGGTCCACCACCATGCGGGTGACTACGGACTGCACGCGGCCGGCGGACAGGCCGCGGGCCACCTTGCGCCACAGCACCGGGGAGATCTCGTAGCCGTAGAGGCGGTCCAGGACGCGGCGGGTTTCCTGGGCGTCCACCAGGGCTGAATCAACATCGCGCAGGTTTCCCATGGCGCGCTGGATGGCTTCCTTGGTGATTTCGCCGAACGTCATCCGGTATACGGGGACTTTGGGCTTGAGCACTTCAAGAAGGTGCCACGCGATGGCCTCGCCCTCGCGGTCCCCATCAGTTGCGAGGTAAAGTTCGTCGGCGTCCTTGAGCGCAGCCTTGAGCTCGGACACCTTCTTCTTTTTGTCGGCAGAGACCACGTAGTACGGCTTGAAGTCGTTGTCGATGTCGACGGCGAACTTTCCCACCGAGGTTTTCTTCAGTTCCGCAGGGAGCTCAGAGGGCTGCGGCAGGTCGCGGATGTGACCAATGGAGGCCTCTACGATGAAGCCCTCGCCGAGGTACTTGGCGATGGTCTTGCTCTTGGCCGGAGACTCCACAATCACGAGTTTCTTGCCGGTTTTGGCCTTGCTTGGCACGGTGCTCCTACGGAAAAAGGTTGCTCGGGCAGATGAGCCCATACTCGCCTAGTTCACCATATTTTGGCGGAGGATGCGCATTCATGTGGAAAACGCCCGCGCTCCGGCGCCGGCCCCGCGGCCCGGGATTCCTACGTTTGCGCAGGTCCGGTGGCCTCTTCCGGGGCAGGTCCCGGTACGGCCCGGTCGTCGGGAATCAGCGACCACATGGCCGCCATCCGCTCGGCCCCGTCCGGGATCCGGTGCGGATCGGCAAGCTCGTATTCGCTGAGCAGGGCGAACAGCCGCCGGGTCAGTTCCGCCTGCTGGTCGCGGGTGAGGTACAGCAGGTCGCTGGCCAGTACGACGGCGGTTGGGGCTTCCGTGGGCCCGCCGGCTTTCCGCTGTTCGTCCCGGGTCCGGGCGTAGGCTGCGGCACGGCGTCGGAAGGCATCGAGTTCAAGGTCCAGGACCGGGCTTGCCGCTCCCCCGCCGGAGTTGATGGCGAAGTCCGTTCCGGCCGCCTGCCAGCGCCGCTCCCGGGCGTCGCCTGTGGTGGGCGCCGGGGCCACGATGCCCCATTTCTGCAGCGCACGCAGGTGATAGCTCATGGCGCTGGGGGTCAGGCCGGTCTGGGCCGCGAGCTCGGTGGCCGTACGGCTGACCTGGGTGGAATACAGTTCGGAGATAACCTCCAGCCGGGCGGCATGCGCCAGCGCCCGGATGGCTTTCGGGTCGGTGATCTCCACCTTCTTCTCATGGCGCGGCCGGCCCGTCGGGGCCGGCGCTGACGGCGGGTCAGCCCGCGTTGATTCTGCCTTCACAGCGCCAGTCTAGCTGCCCCGTGGCAACTATGAAAGAAATGCTTGACACTTTCCCACGCGCACCCCTACCGGTGCGGGCCGGACTCCTGGCCACATCAGCAGCCGGCCTGCTGGTGGCCCTGGGGGTTGCGGCCTATGTGCTTCCCCGGTTCGGGCGGACCGCTGGCGAGGCCGCACCACCCCCGGACCCGGGACGCCGGCCATCAGGCGGGCAGCAGGAACCCGTCCCTGACCAGGTTCGCCACATCGGCGAGCAGCCCGTCCCGGAACGTGCCGCCGTCGAACCCGCCCTCCCCTGACAGGGTGCCGCCCAGCAGGGCCTCCAGGGCGCCGGCGATCTGCCCCACGCTCAGGTCGCCGTCGCATGCGGAGACAAAGCCGGCAAGTTCCGTGCTGAGCAGGTTGGTCCGGCGCAGTCCCGAGCCCTGGCGCAGCAGGATGACGCCCGGGTGCTCGGCGCCGGGACGCTGGTGGCGCTCCTCGGTAACGTCTTCCGCGACCAGGAGGTGGGCGCCCTCCAGGTTGTTGGCCGCCAGCCAGTCGGCACGATCGACGGCGGCACCCAAATGTGGCCCGACGGGCTGTTCGATCGGGTAGGTGATCTCCTCGAAGCGGGAGATGACCGGCCCGGTCCCGGCAGCGGGGCGCCGCAGGTAGACCATGCCGAATCCGATGCCCTCCACGTCCCGCGATGCGAAATCGTCCAGGTAGGCGGCGTAGGCGTCCTGGTAGTGCTGCCTGTCGCGGGATTCGGAGGCGTCCTGCAGCCAGGTCTCGGCGTACTGGTCCGGGCCGACCTGCTCGCGCTGGATGAACCAGGCATCTACGTCCGGACTGACCCACTGCTGCGGCCGTTCCGACCAGGACGACCCCGTAGTGACTTCCCAGTTGCCCAGAAGCTGGGCTGTTCCGGCCGGGGCAAGGACCGACGGCAGGGCAGCCACCAGCGAGGCGACGATGTCGTCCCCGGGCAGGCCGCCGTCACGGTACGTGAACTGGTCGGCCGCAGCCTCACCGAGGGTCCGGGGCGTGATGACGAACGGCGGGTTGGAAACCACCAGCTCGTATTCCTCCCCGGCCACAGGCTCCAGCAATGATCCGAGCCGCAGGCTGACGCGGTCCTCCAGGTGCTCCGGATCCACGTGCAGGGCTTCTGCGTTCAGGAGCAGGTTGAACCGGGTGAAAGCGAGCGCCCGTTCGGAAATGTCCGTGGCGGTGACGTGCTCGGCGTGATGCAGGAGGTGGAAGGTCTGGATGCCGCAGCCGGTGCCCAGGTCCAGCGCCTTGGCAACATGGCGCCGGACGGTGGTCTGTACCAGCGTGGTGGAGGCCTGCCCGATTCCGAGCACGTGGTCGTGCCGCAGCACCCCTGACTGCTGGTGGGCGGCCAGGTCGCTGGCCACCCAGAGCTCGGCGCCGCCGCTGCCGTCCTCATTGGAATCCCAGCCGTAGGGCCGCAGGTCCGCCTTTGCCCGGATGACGGCGGCAGCCGGGTCCGGGCCGGGCACGGGCTCAACCAGCCCCAGCTCCACCAGGCCTGCGGTGCGGATGCCGGGGAGGGCGGCGTCGAGCGTTTCCTGCTGTTGCGGTTCGGCCAGGAGCCAGAGGCGGACGACGGCGGCGAGGGCTGCCGTGGCAGCGTCACCCTCCGCCGCGTCCCCCAGTGCGCGCCTGGTTGCCAGGAGCGCCGGGATGAGCTGGTCCCGGTTCAGTGCGCGGTAGGCGGACCCGCCCAGGAGCCCGGCAACGCCGTCGAGCGTGTAGTCCACCGCCCGCAGGTCAGCCGCGAGGGCTGCGAGCAACCCGGGGAGGTCGCTGCGCGGGGCATCGGGGGTGTCGCCGGCCAAAAAGAGCGTGGAATCAGTCACCGGTCAAGTCTATTGGCGGGCCGGCTTCCTCCTGACGGGGCTACAGGTTCTGCTCCGCGTAGGTCCGCAGGGCGTCCCGGACGAAGCCGGCGCCGTCAGCTCCGCCGTAATTCTTCGCGAACCGGGGGTCGGCCACATACATTTCCCCAAGGCCGGTGACGTATTCCCGGACGTCGGCGTTGCCCCTGTCCCCCTTGCCGCTGGCGTCCGCCGCCGGGGTGCCGGGGATGCCGGTCAGCCAGTCGACGTGCCGCTTCGCGATGGCCTGGGCCTCCGCACTGTCCGGGGCGATGCCGGCTGTGGCGGCGGCGATCCAGTCCTCCCCCAGCTGCTGCGAGCGCTCCTTCCACGCCGCTTTTTCGGCGGCGGTCATGCCGCGCCACCACGAGTCGCCCTTCACGTAGGCGTCCTTGCCCCAGCGGCCTTCAACTTCGTCCTTGTACTGCGTGTGGTCGAAACCGTTGAACATGTCCTCTGCCATGATTTCGCCACCTCCTTTCACTGTTTCGATGGTGTGCGTGACCGACGCGATCTGCCGCGCCAGCCTGTCCTGTTCCTGTTTCAGCCACGCCAGGTGCCCGGTGAGCGCCCTGGCGGCGTCCGCTTCGTCGTCGAGCACCTGGCCGATCACCGGCAGGCCCAGCCCCAGCCCGCGCAGGAGCAGGATGCGCTGGAGCTGAACCAGGGCGGCCTGGTTGTAGTACCGGTAGCCGTTATGGCCGGTGCGGCTGGGTTTGAGCAGGCCGATGGTGTCGTAGTGCCGGAGCGTCCTGCTGGTGGTGCCGGCAATCCGGGCAATGTCCTGGATGGACCAGTCCATGGCCACCTCCTTCACGTTCCCTGGCCGATACCTCCACGGTAGGCGTTGACGTAGCGTCAACGTCAAGGTCCCCCCGGAGCCGCGTATCATGGACCCATGCACACACAGCAGCGATTTATCAGCCCTCGGCCGCTCACCGGCCGCACGGGCTTCCCACCGCGCACCTGACGCGGGCTGCCGGGGTCCGTCCGGCTCAGCGGTTGAGGGTGATCTCCCCCTCCCGCTCCTGAAGCATCAAAGGACCCCGAACATGAAAACCTATCTTTCCCTGTCCCAGCTCAATGACGGCCTGACCCTGCGCGACCTGTCCGATCCCGCCTCCGGCCCGCACGCCATGCAGTTGCTGCTGGCCGACGTCGTCAGCGGGTTGGAGCGGCTGTGGGGCGTCCCGGCCCGGACGCACCGGCTCAACCCGCTGGTGGCCACTGCAGACAACTACGACCGGCTGGGCTATTCGCCCGACGACGTCACCCGGGACTCGCGCTATTCCCGCCACGTGAGCCCCACGGTCATGCTGCGGAGCCATATGTCCGCAGGCATCCCGGCGGTGCTGGATTCGCTCCGCGGCGAACTGGGCCACTACGACGAACTGCACGTCCTGCCCGGGCTGGTGTACCGCCGTGACGCGGTGGACCGCACGCATGTGGGCGCACCGCACCAGGTGGATCTGTGGCGGCTCAGGGCCCGCGGCCTGCTGGGCCCGTCTGACCTGGACGCCATGATGGCCGCTGTCGTGGCGGCGGTACTTCCGTCGTCGGAGTACCCGGACGTACAGTGGCGGGCCACGCCGGCACGGCACAGCTACACCGCCGCAGGACGGCAGCTGGACGTGCTGGTCACGCAGCCTGACGGCGGCCGCGAATGGCTGGAGCTGGCCGAGTGCGGCCTGGTGGCAGCTCCCGTGCTCCGCGGCTCCGGCCTGGATCCCCGCCGCTGGGCCGGGCTTGCCCTCGGGATGGGGCTGGACCGGGCACTCATGCTGCGGAAAGGAATCAGGGACATCCGGCTGCTGCGGTCCGGCCATCCGGACATCCGGTCCCAGCTGCTGGACCTTGCACCGTACCGTCCCGTCTCTGCCATGCCGGAAATCCGGCGGGACCTCTCACTGGTGCTGGACACAGGCGGGGATGCCGACGTCGAACTCCTTGGCGACCTTGCCCGCACAGCCCTTGGCGCTGATGCCGACGTCCTCGCGTCCCTGGAGGTCCTTGCCGCCACGCCGACGGCGGAGCTGCCGCCGGCCGCGGTCGAACGTCTGCGGATGACTGCCGGGCAGGTCAACGTCCTGCTGCGGCTGGTGCTGCAGCCGCTGGACCGGACGCTGACCGACAGGGAGGCGAACGCCCTGCGGGACACGGTGTACCTGGCAATGCACCGCGGCGAGGTACTGGAACTGATCGGCGGTTAATGGAGCCACTGACCGCCCGGGTAAGTTGGAGGCATGGCTGTTCTTCCCACTTCGCTTCCGCGCGCCCTTTCCGCCGTCGCTGCCGGCGCCCTCCTGCTGGGTGTCGCCGGCTGCGCCCAGCAGGTCTCCGTGGAGAACGCCGATGTTCCCGGCTGGAAAGCCACCGCCCTTCCGTCAGCCACCGGCACGGTGGCAGAGGACGCCGGGAAACTCCTTAACGCCCAGCCTGTTGACCGCACCGCCGATGTTCCGGCCGGCACGTATACCGTGACCTTCGTCTGCGAAGGCGGCGGTAAGGCCTTCCTCGCTGTGCGGTCCGCAGGCAAGGAACTGGCCGACCTCGGAGCTGCCTGCTACGGCACGCGCGAGTCCGTGGAGATCACGCTCGCTGAGGCTGCCACGCTGGACATCGGTGCTTCCAGCGTGGACGCGCCGTTGATCTATGCGTACCGCCTCGTGTCCGCCGGCTAGCTCCGGCCTTCAGGCGTCAGCCGTTTCCGGCGTCAGCTATTCCGGCGTCAGCTGTTCCGGCGTCAGCCATTCCGGCGTCAGCCGGCGGGTCCTGATGGCGATCAGGTCCACGTCCGGCCGTGGATCCGACGCCAGCCGCGCATGGGTTTCGACGTCGTACCGGCGGTCGCCGTACTGGAGTTTGGAGCGCTCGATGCCTTCCGGAATGAAGCCCGCCCTGGTTGCGGCGGCGCACGACGCCGGATTGTTCGTGCGGTGTCCAAGCTCGAGCCTGAAGATGTTGAGTTCCCTGATGGCCCAGTCAGCCACGCTGGCAGCACCGCGAGTTGCCAGTCCGCGGCCCCGGGCCTGGCCGGAAACCCAGTAGGACAGCCAGGCCGTGCGATGACGGTTGTCGATGCGCGTGAGCCCCACGCTCCCTGCAATGGTGCCGTCCAGCTCGATCGCAAAATGGCAGGAAACGCCCGGCGTCCACTCCAGGTTGGAGCCGATGAAGTCCATGGCAGCATCAATGGTGTCCAGGACGGTGTGGCCGGTTTGGGTGGCCAGGTCCGGCGTTGATGCGGTGATGGAGCAGAGCGTGCCGGCGTCGGCTGACTGCCAGGGCCGGAGAACAACGGAAGTCACCGGCACAGGCTAGCACCGCGCCCTGGCCAAAGTGGGAGCGGGCCGCAGCGGGGGCGGGCACCAGGTCCGCAGGACGTGCGGCGGGCTCCGGTATCTGTAGGCTCGGGTCTATGGCACCTTGTGGGGAAAAGTCCTTGGTCTGCAGACCGGCATGGCGTCCACGTTCCGGATCGAAACATCGTGCGCCCATACCCACCTGGCGAGTTGCCGTAGCCCTGGGGGTGCTGCTCAGCGCTGCCGTGCTGACCGGGTGCGAATACGCCGACCTGCAAGAACCCGCGGTAAGCAGCACACCGCCGGCACCTTCAGAGCCGGGCAACGGTGACGCCAGCCCCAGCGCTGAGGATCTGGCCCGCCAGCGGGAGATGACCGCCGAGGTCGAAGCCCAGCTCGGCCACGAATCGGCACTGCGGGTGATCTCGATGACGGGCGGCATGGGGCGCTCCGGCACGTCCCTGATGGGTCTGGTCCCTGGCCCGGGCCTGTACCTCATCCGGGTGGCCTGCAGCACAGGTCCCTCCGCGACGCTGACCGTAGCCCAGGCCGGCAGCCGGCTGTTTGAGGCCGACATGGTCTGTGGTGCACCGAGGGACGTCACCCTCGAGCTGACCGCAGGGGAAGTTTCAGCAACCCTGAAACCCAAGGGACGTGGGGAACCTGCGGTCGCTGCCATGCGGTTGGAGAAGTCACCGGCAACGCCGTAGCAGCCCTCCTGCAGCACGGAACCGCGGCGGTGCGCGTCCGCCGGTGCGGCCTTCCGGACTCTGGCTTACGGGGTGGAGCGGGCTTACAGTCAGAGTATGCCCGCAACGCAGGGGGCCTCTCCGCGCCACATGGCGGTACCCGTTCCGGGCCCGTGCCCGCCCCGGAAGACGTCACTGCGCTCCCGGTCAACGGCCGATGCCCGGCCCAAGCGGGGCATCGTGCTCTGGGCTGCAGGGGCCTTGGTTGCCGCGGCGACCCTTGCCGGATGCGAGTACACCTACGACGAGGGCTGGCGGCCCCCGGATGCCGCACCTGCGCCGGCTGTCACCGACCAGGGGTCCAGCCGGTACGACTTCCGGAACGAACCGGTCCCCGAAGCCATGTTGGACGGCTGGGTGAACGACGCCCTGCCCTTCACCGAACGGACGGTGGTCCACAGCGGGCAGGGATTGCTGATGGAAGGACAGACCGCGTCGGACGCTGCCGCGGGCCTTCAGCCCGGAACTTACGCGCTGGCGCTCGTGTGCCGAAGCCAGCGACGGGTCACGTTTACAGTGCGCAATGACGAGTTCACCCTGGTGGACCTCAGCCTGCGCTGCGGTTCTACCCGGGAGAACGTCATCTACCTCTCCAAGGAGTCCTCGCTGATGTTCCATGTGGAGCCACGGTCAGTGGCCAACTTCGCCTACCGGCTGACCCGGCTTCCCTAGGCGTCGCAGCCTTCGGGGCAGCGCAGCGTTTCCGGGCTGGCAGCACAGCCGGCGCAATAGAGCGTGAGCGTGCGGCAGCTGGGGTTGGAGCAGTTCTCGAACTTGCTGGTGGGCGCGGCGCACCTGACGCATTGGCCGATGGTCTTGGCGTCCTCGCTGAACTCCAGGTGCATGCGCTTGTCGAAGACGTAGAGCGAGCCTTCCCACAGGCCCTGGTCCTTGTAGGTTTCGCCGTAGCGGACGATGCCGCCGTCGAGCTGGTAGACCTGCTTGAAGCCGCGGTTCACCATCAGGCTGGACAGCACTTCGCAGCGGATGCCGCCGGTGCAGTACGTGACCACCGGCTTGTCCTTGAGGGCGTCGTACTTGCCGGAATCGAGCTCCTTGATGAAGTCGTGGGTTGTGGCCACGTCAGGGACAACGGCGTCCTTGAATTTGCCGATCTGGGCCTCGAAGGCGTTGCGTCCGTCGAAGAACACCACGTCCTCCCCGGCCTGCTTCCTCGCCTCAACAAGTTCATGCAGTTCCTCGGGCTTGAGGTGGGTGCCGCCGCCTACCACCCCGTTGGCATCGACCTTGAGTTCGCCCGGTGCGCCGAAGGAGACGATCTCGTCCCGGACTTTGACGCTGAGCCGCGGGAAGTCCTCCGCGCCGCCGTCGGACCACTTCACGTCGATACCGTGGAAGCCCCTGTATTCGCGCGTGGTTTTGACGTACTGTTTGACCGCGCCGATCTCCCCGCCCACGGTGGCGTTGATGCCGTCCTTGGAGATGAGGATGCGTCCGGTCAGGCCGAGTTTTTCGCAGAGGGCACGCTGCCAGAGCCGCACAGCGTCCGGGTCCGCGATGGGGGTAAAGCCGTAAAAAAGCACAATTCGGTTCAAAGCCACGTATTTAAGGGTACTGGCTTTGCCCGCCGGTCGCCGGTAGCCACGGCCGCCATCGCCGCGGCTGCTCGCGCTTTCAGCGCGGTTTCGGCCGCCCGGTAGCCGGAACGACGACGGCGAAGGCCAGCGGTGACCGTCACGGCGCCGGCCGATCTGCACCAAGTCCCGGGTCACGATTGATAAGCAAGTCAATCGGGCGCAACCCCTGTTGCTTGTGACGGGGCTGGAATACCCTCATCACATGAGTCCGGACGCCATGGTTGGAGACATCACACACCTTCTCGAAGTCTGGGTGACCGGCTGGGCCGGTTGCCGCGGGTACCAGACGTCAACGGAAGGCCGCTTCCCTGCGGTCCTGCGGGCCGACACCACCGGCGAGTGGGAGTATTTCTCCCACGACCCCTCCGACGAGGAATTCGCGTCCCTGGCGGCCCGGACCATTGATGCCCCGGCGCGGATACTGACCGTGCTGACCAACGACGTCCTCCGCTACACCCAGCTGGCCGAAAAGCATGGCCTGAACGTCACCTCCGCGTCGCAGTCAATGATGATCGTGGACATGGAAACCCAGGACGCGGAGGACCCGTGGCTTGCGGATGACGACCTCAACCTGGTCACGTCCGAGCTCGACGGCGTCTACCATGCCGTGGTCCGCTCCGGTGAGACCGTGGCCGCCAGCGGCAGGGTCTTCGTGGTGGGCGGGACGGCGGTGTTCGACAAGATCGTCGTCCAGCCAGCTTTCCAGCGCCGTGGTCTGGGCAGCTTCATCATGAAGGCACTGGCCGCGCAGGCGATCGGGCCGGATGTCGAGAACGGCCTGCTGCTTGCATCCCTGGACGGGCAGAAACTGTATTCGCATCTGGGCTGGTCCCCGGTGTGCCACGTGCTGATGCTGTCCACGTCCACTGAAGGCGCAGACCTCTCCGTGGGGTGATTTTTCCCGGGGTGAAAGAATGTTGGGGTGAACCCCCATGACTCCCTGATCCCTTTGCTGGGCCGCGGCCCGGACCCGGAACAGCTCCGTCATGTCCGCACTATCCCCGCCCGGAAGGCCGTCCACGCTGCCTGGCCGGACTGGGCGCACCCGGACCTGGTGGCTGCCTACAGCTCCCTCGGGATCCACGAGCCGTACCGGCACCAGATCCAGGCTGCCGATATAGCCCACAGCGGCGAGCATGTGGTGATTGCCACCGGTACCGCCTCCGGGAAGTCCCTCGCCTACCAGTTGCCAGCCCTCGATGCCATCCACAGGTCCGAGCTCCGGGTCCTGTCCGAGCCCGGCAAGATCCATGACGACGGCGCCGTGACGCTCTATCTCTCCCCCACCAAGGCCCTGGCCGCGGACCAGCTCGCAGCGATCCGCTCCCTGAAGCTGCCCACAGTCCGTGCAGAAACGTACGACGGCGACACGGATCCTGCCGCCCGGAGGTGGATCAGGGACCACGCCAACGTCATCCTGGCGAACCCGGACATGCTCCACTTCGGGATCCTCCCCAACCATGCCTGGTGGGCAAGTTTCTTCCGGCGGCTGCGGTACGTGATCGTGGACGAAGCCCACAGCTATCGGGGAGTTTTCGGCTCCCATGTGGCCAACCTGATGCGGCGGCTGCGCCGCATCTGCACCTATTACGGCGCAGGGTCCTCCCATCCTGGGCCGGTGTTCATCGCGGCCTCAGCCACAGCGTCGGAGCCCGGCACCTCGTTCGGCCGGCTGATCGGAGCGCCGGTCCGTGCCGTTTCCGATGACGGATCTCCGCACGGCGCCACCACCGTGGCGTTCTGGGAGCCTGCGCTGACCGAACTCAAGGGGGAAAACGGGGCCAAGGAGCGGCGGACCGCCGTCGCGGAAACCGCTGACCTGCTGGCCAACCTTGTGTCAGCGCGGATCCGGACCATCGCCTTCATCAAATCGCGGCGGGGTGCGGAAACCATCTCCTCGATCACCAAGCGCCTGCTGGATGAGGTGGACCCCAGCCTGCCGCAACGGGTGGCGGCCTACCGCTCCGGCTACCTTCCGGAAGAACGGCGCGCCCTCGAAAGGGCCCTCCGGTCCGGCGAGCTCCTGGGAGTTTCCAGCACGTCCGCCCTCGAACTGGGGATCGACATTTCGGGCCTGGATGCGGTGCTGGTGGCCGGCTGGCCGGGAACCAGGGCCTCCCTGTTCCAGCAGATCGGACGGGCGGGCCGCGCCGGCCAGGACGCCATCGCCGCATTTGTTGCCAGCGACGATCCCCTGGACACCTATCTGGTCAACCACCCTGAGGCGATCTTTGATGTCTCCGTTGAGGCCACCGTTTTTGATCCGTCCAATCCCTATGTGCTGGGCCCGCATCTGTGCGCCGCGGCTGCAGAGCTGCCGCTCGGGGTGTCCGAACTGGGACTGTTCGGCAGCACGGCGGAGAAACTGCTGGGGCAACTCGTGGCCCAGGGCTACCTTCGGCGCCGGCCGGCGGGCTGGTTCTGGACGCACTCACAAAGCGCCGCCGCCATGGTGAACCTCCGTGCGGACGGCGGTGGGCCGGTCAGCATCGTGGATGCTGAAACTGGTTCCCTGCTGGGAACAATGGACTCGCCGCAGACGCATTACCAGGCCCACACCGGCGCCATCTACGTCCACCAGGGCGACAGCTACGTGGTGGAGGACCTGAACGAGGACGAGCACTGCGTGGTGGTGCGGCGTGCCAACCCCGACTACTACACCACTGCACGCGACGTGACGCAGATCGAAGTGCTGGAAACGCTGCGCACTGCCCAGTGGGGCGACGTTGCCGTGCATTTCGGTGACGTGAAGGTGACAACGCAGGTGGTCTCCTTTCAGCGGAAAGCCTTGATCTCCAACGAGATCCTCGGTGAGGAGCCGTTGGAGCTGGGCGCGCGGGACCTGTTCACCAAGGCTGTCTGGTTCGTAGTGGAGAACCGGTCGCTGACCGGCGCGGGCCTGATTGAAGCGCAGTTCCCGGGCGCCCTGCACGCTGCCGAACACGCGGCGATCGGCCTCCTGCCACTGGTGGCATCCAGCGACCGCTGGGATATCGGCGGGGTGTCGACAGCAATTCACGCCGACACCGGAGTGCCCACCATTTTTGTGTATGACGGACACCCCGGCGGTGCAGGTTTCGCCGAACGCGGTTACGAGAAAGCCAAGGTGTGGCTCTCCGCCACCCGGGACGCCATCGAGGCCTGCGAGTGTGAAACCGGCTGCCCGTCCTGCGTGCAGTCCCCCAAGTGCGGGAACAAGAACAACCCCCTGGACAAGGCAGCCGCGATCACCCTCATCGACGTCCTGCTCAAGGACGCCAGCGAGTTTCCGGCCGCTGGAGCGTTGTCCCACACCCAGGCCGAGGAACACTACCGGGGTTAGGAGTGCCTCCCTCAGGGTTCGGGGATATGGCCAGGACCGGAGACACGGCCAGGGTCCGCCCGGCCCTAAGGTGGCGGCCCCGCCCGGGCGCGGCCCGTGGCGGCCCCCAGCAGAGTCCTCACATTAAGTTCGGTCCGCACTTCCACCGTCTGCCCTGATCCTTCTGCGCAATCCAGCAGCGTAGCCGCGTGACGGCCGGCCACTTCCGCAGCCACCGCACAGGGATCGCCCTGAGTAAGCCCACGGAGGGCGTCTGCAGCTGCGAGCGCAGCCAGGTCAGCAGCCGACGCCGCCCGGCTGGCCATCACCGCCGACTGTGCCAGCAACAGCATGAGGGCCATAGCCATGATCACCACCAGTGCCAGTCCGGCGGCCAGGACCGTTCCGGATCCGCGCTCGCGATGGTCCTCCGTGCGCCGGCTCATGCGACGGCCGTCCGCGAGGCGCTCCACGAAGGTTCAGTGCGGCCGCCTCCGCTGCGCAAAACCGCGCTTTCGCTCCGAACCGAGGCCCTGGCGGTCAAAGTCCAGGGAACCGCCGATCCCAGGGGGCCGGCTACCTTGTCGGTGACGGTGACGCTGACCCAGTCACCGTCCGCGACGATTGACGTCGTGGCGGAAGCCCCGGCCAGGGTGGACGCTGTCTGCTGAGCAGTGGCTGGGCTCTCCCCGCGGGCCAGGGCCCTGGCGCTGGCCCTGGCAGCCTCCTCAAGCCGGAGCTGCGTGGCTCCCGCCGCCGCGCCGGCCAGCAGCAATGCCAGAAGCAGCAGCACCGCCGGAAGGGCCACCGCAAACTCCGCGGTGACGGCGCCGCGGGCATTCCCCTTCCCGCGGCGGCACCCTGGCCGTGGCTCCGTCACGGCAGGGCCAGCGCCGTACGGATCAGGTTCAGCAGGAACCCGCGCACCTCATCGCTGCGCAGGATGAACACCAGCAGGCCGGCGAAACCGACGGCCGCAAGGGTGGCGATAGCGTACTCGGCAGTTGCCATCCCGGCTTCTGACCCCAGCTGGCGCATCCTGCCGCGCCGGCTTGTGCGCGTGGGGCGTGCCCCCGGGTACAGCTCGACGACGTTTTCGCCGGGGTCGGCCGGCCCGCCCGCCGGCTGTTGCCCTGGCTGCGCACCGCCAGGCCTCAAGCCTTTGGTGTTGCGGGGGTCGGCTGGGATGAGTGCAGTGCTTTGGTTGATCGACATGTTGTGGTCCTTCCTCGAGTCCGGCCCGGTTGCCGGCACTTCCGACTCTTCCGGCCCCGGCCACTGCCCGTAAGGGCCGGACCGGCGTAAGTGGATAAATCGCTGTGGAGGGGTCTGTGGAGGAGTGGATTGCGTCCCACAGAGCAGGAAGTGCCGGCGGCGCGGGCGTCCACAACGGCCACCATGGAAACGACGCGCAAAGGGTGCGGCCATGCCGGATGTGTGGCGGTCAGGAGGGCACCAAGGCAAGGAGCACCGGGACCACGCCCAGGCAGATGAACGCCGGCAGTGAACACAGTCCCAACGGAACCACCAGTTTCACGCCAAGCGACGCGGCGCGCTTCTCAGCCGCCCTGAACCTTTCACGCCTGATCCTGGCTGCCTGGGCGTAGAGGATTGCCGAGGACGGTGCCCCCGTCAGTGCCGCGAAGGCCAGGGCATCCCTCATCTCCAGGATTTCGGGCAGCCGCACCTCCGTGCTGCGCCAGGCCGTCTCCCAGTCGGCCCCGATGGCGAGGGCCGAAACCACCGGCCGCAGCGAGCGGCCGTAGTCGGTGGATGACGTAGCAGCCACCAGTTCCAGGGAACGTCCAATCCCGGAGCCGGCGTCCAGCATGGCTGCCACCAGTTCGAGCATCATGGCAGTGTCCCGGAGGCCGTCGTTCCCATGGGCGCGTCCATGGTGGGGTGGTCGAAGGTGGCTGGTCCCCCTGCGTGCCGCCAGCCGCCCGGGCGGACCTGCACTGCGCCCGGATCCTTCCGCGCCGGAACCGTTCCCAGGGGCCACCCGCAAGCCAAGACCCGGACCCTGCAGCCGTTTCGCGACCCGGCCCGGATCGGCGAAGGCCAGGACCGCGGCGGCAGCAAGGCAGGCCAACACTGCTGCCGCCGGCAGGATCGTCCCGGTCATGGGACGCCTGCTCCGGCAGCGGCCCGGACCAGCCGGGCAGACCAGATCCTGCCCGCAACGGTCAGTACGACACCGGCCGTCAGCGACGCCATACCCAACGGCGTACCGACCAGGATGGCCAGCGGATCGACTCCCAGCGCAGCGCCGAGCCCGAGCCCCATCAGCGGAAGCCAGGTCAGGAGGCTGACAGTCGCCCGGGGACCGGCAAGAGCCGTCTGCCGGGCCGCGTCGGCGTCGTCTTCCACTTCCAGCTGGGCCGCGAATCGCGTGAGGACATCCGCCAGCGGACACCCACTGGCCTCGGCGATGTCAAAGCAGGCAGCCAGCTGGCCCCAGACCCGAGGCTCCCGGCCGGGGGCCCGCGGAAAGGCCAACGGTACAGCGCTCCGGATGGCATCGGACACCGGGGCTCCGCGGAGGGCCGCAGCCCGGGCGGCGGCCAGCACAGCTCCGGACCCTGGGCTGAGGCTCGCTGCCGCTGCGCCCTGGCGCTGGTCCGGAGCCGGGTCCGACCCCGCCGGAGCCGCCGGTCCTGCTGGAGCCATGCACCGGCCGGCCGCCGGCATTCCGTGGACCGGCTTTCTGGACGCCCACATCAAGGGCGGTGCGGGGACAGTAGAGCATCCAGAGTTCGTCCCAAAGCCGTCCCGGCGTCCGGCCGCCCTTCAGGAGTGCGGCCAACTGCTGCACGACCAACGTCAACGAAACACTGTCCGCAGCCTGTCGCCTCCCGTTGGAGTCCCACCACCTCGTCTTCTTTGCCTTATCCCCGGAGCCTGCCCGGCTGCCCCGTCCCCCCAGCGGCGGCCGCGCCGTCCCGATCCCGCTGGCGCCGGAACCGACAGCACGGCGGAAGCGCGCTGATGCGTAACTGGCCGGCCCCAGGAACAGCCACGCCGCCAGCATCAGGCACAGGGCAAGGACAACGCTCATGCCGGGCCACCAGGGGCACCGGCATCAAGTCCCAGGCGAAGTGCCAACGGCTCCCACGCAGGTCCCGGAACGGTTTCTCCGCGGCTGGACTCCAAAGCCGGCACTACCGCCAGTCCCGCCGGGCCGTCCTCCATCACACCGATGCACACCACCTGGCGGCCCTCCGCCGCACGTTCCACGTGGATGACGACGTCCAGGGCGCTTGAGGCCTGCAGCCTGACGGCATCCTGCCCCAACCCTGCAAGCGCACCCAATGCCGTGAGCCGCGCGGGAACAGCCTGTGCTGTATTGGCATGGATGGTGCCTCCTCCACCGGTGTGCCCGGTGTTCATGGCGGTCAGCAGCTCGCGCACTTCGGCGCCTCGGCACTCGCCGACCACCAGCCTGTCAGGCCGCATCCGCAGTGCCTGGCGCACCAGCTCACCCAGATCCACCTCTCCGCCGCCCTCAAGGTTTCCATGCCGGGATTCCAGTGAAACGACGTGGGGGTGGACGGGATTCAGTTCGGCGGCGTCCTCGATCAGGACCAGGCGCTCGCGCCCGGAGCAGAGTCCGAGCAAGGTGGACAACAGGGTGGTCTTGCCCGAGCCGGTGGCTCCGCTGACAAGGAAGCTCAGCTTGCGCAGGACGATCCGCGCCAGCACGTCCTGCATCACCGGTCCGAACATGCCTGCCGCCCGCAGCTCATCGAGCGTGAAGACCTGCTCCCGCCTGATGCGGACGCTCAGGAGCGTGCCCGCCGTCGACACCGGAGGGAGGACCGCGTGGACGCGGTAGCCGCCGTCCAGCCTGACATCCACGCACGGAGATCCGTCGTCGAGCCGCCTGCCGCCTGCCGCCACCAACCGGGACGCGAGCGCGCGGACCTGGCTCTCGGCGGCGAAGCTGACCCCCGCGTGTTCGAGGCCTTTGCCCCGGTCCACCCAGACGGAGTCGGGTGCGTTGACGAAGATGTCTGTCACTGCCGGATCCCGTGTCAGCTCCTGCAGCGGGCCCAGGCCATTCAGCTCCGCATTGATGCGGTCCACCGCCGCGAGTGCCCCAGCCGTCCCGAGGAGCCTTCCGGTAGCTTGGACCGCTGCGGCCACCCTGGACGCCGTCACGGGTCCGTCCTCGGCCATGACCGACTCGCGGACCGATTCCAGCAGGCCCTCATCAAGGGCGCGGGTGTCAAAGGCACGCATATCGCGGCGACGCCTGCCCGCGGCCGCCGGCTGGACGGGCGGAGGGCTGTATGACGTCGACAGGTGGGGCGCGGCAGGAACGCCTGGACGGAAACTCACGGCAGGCCGCCCCCGGTCAGTTCGCCGTCCAACAGGTCCAGCACGGTGGCCGCGAAGTGCCGCACGCTCCGCTTTTTCCCCAGGTCCAGGAGCCGTCCGCTCTCTGACGCAGCGCTCACGCCGCGGAGTTCGGGTACGCGGCCTTGCACCGGCAGGCCGACGGCATCGGCAATCAGGGCACTGTCCAGGGCAGCGCCCGGTTTGCCCCTGACAAGCAGGGCCGCCTCTACCGGAGGCAGTTCCAAAAGCAGCCGGGCCGACGCCACTGCCGCCTTCAGCTGCGCAGGGACCACGACGAGGATCCGGTCGCAGTCCCAGGCAAAGGTATGCAGCGGTTCGGTGCCGCGGCCGATGTCCACCACAACCAGTTCGTACCCGCGCCGCGCGGCGTCGAGGACCCCTGCTGCCGTTGCCGCGTCCACCGGGGCAAGCCGGTCCCGGCTGCCCGGCCACGACAGGAACGAGAATCCTCCGGCGATGGGAAGCGAATCTGACAGCTGTTCAGGGTCAATACTGCCGCTGGCATCGGACAGGTCCGGCCAGCGAAGGCCCGGCAACTCCTCGGCCGCCAGAGCCAATTCCAGCCCGCCGCCCCAGGGGTCGCCGTCCACGAGCAGCACCCGGACACCCATCGCGGCGGCCGCCTGGGCAATCCAGATGGCTGATGTGGTGGCACCTGCGCCGCCGCAGCCGCCCGTGACGCCCAGGACCAGGCCGCCGGCCTCAGGTGAACGTGAACGGCTGAGGTATTCCGCGAGCCACGCTGCAGCATCCGGGAGCACTGCCACGCGCTCCGCGCCCAGGGCTGCTGCCAGGTGCCAGAGGCTGTCCCCTTCTCCGCTGAGGCCTACCAGTACTGCCGGTGCGCGGCGCCGTGGCGGCAGTTCACGCACGTCGCTGCCCACCAGGACGGCGGCCGACGAGTCCCAGTACCTGGCTGCTTCCGCTGAGTCCGCCACCACCCGAAGCCGGCCGCCCGCCGCAGCAACAATGCGCTCCACTTCGCCCCGGAGGACGTCGAACGCGGTGACCAACAGAACCTCCGCTGCCCCGGGCGGCAGCCACGCTCCCGGATCCGGGCCGCGGTCAAGAGCGAGTTCTCCTCCTGGGGCGGCCCTATCCTCCGGCGTTGACCGGCGGGAGGAGGTGGACGTGCCTGACTGTGACGGGGGTAGCTGGTGCCTGCTCATGGGGCCACTCTGCTCCGGCACGCAGCCGGTCGGAAGCAGCGCCCCATCCTATGTGGACAACTCCCGCTGTGGACAAGGCGGCGTTGAAGGGCAGCGGAGCGGCGCCCCCGGGCAGGAACTCCTCCCGGCGCAAGGCAGAATTGACATATGTACCTGCTGCTGGCCGCCCACCCCCACGGCGCAGCTCTCCAGGAACTCACCCAGGCGGGTGAGCCCCACCCCAACACCCCGGAACCGCGGCTGGTCAGCGCAGGTGAGCTCCCCGCCGTCGTGCGCCGCCTCGAGAGCCGACCGAACGGCGGCCCGCCGCCACGATGGATCTGGCACCGTACCCAGGACTGGTACCCCGCACTGCTGGCGGCGGGAGTGGAGTTGGACCGCTGCCACGACCTTGGCCTGTGCGGCAATATCCTGGCCAACTCGCAGTTCACAGCCCACACAGACTACGCCCGGAACGCCGTCAGGGCCCCCTTGGACGAGAACCTGCAGCCGCCACGGGCACTCCAGCCACCTGCACCGCCGGCCGACCAGGGCGCGCTCTTTGACGATCCCGGCAACAATGCGACACCCCGTTTCACGCCGGAGGAACTGCGGACCGAATACGCTGCGCAGCAGGCGGCGCTGGCAGCCGCGAGCCCCGGGGAAAACCGCCCCAAACGGCTCCAGCTGCTCCTCGCCGCAGAGTCGGCAGCAGCCATGATCGCCGCGGAAATGCAGCACGCCGGAGTTCCGTGGCGCGAAGACCTGCATGAGAGGATCCTCAACGACTATCTGGGACCCCGCCCGCCCGCCAACCACCGCCCGGCCAGGCTCGAGGCCCTGAACACGGAGCTGCGTGCCCTCCTGAACTCCCCCGGCCTGAATCCTGACTCACCGCAGGAACTGATGCGCGCCCTGCACCGCAACGGCATCGAGGTGAAGAGCACCCGCCAGTGGGAACTGAAGGAATCGAGCCACCCGGCGATTGAGCCTCTTCTTGAGTACAAAAAACTCTCGCGCCTGCATGCGGCCAACGGCTGGGCCTGGCTGGACGCGTGGGTGGCCAACGGACGGTTCCGGCCCGAATATGTTGTGGGCGGGGTGGTCTCCGGCCGCTGGGCTTCCCGCGGCGGCGGCGCACTGCAGATCCCGCGCCAGGTCCGCGGTGCCGTGCATGCTGATCCCGGCCACAAACTCATCGTGGCAGACGCGTCCCAGCTGGAGCCCCGCGTCCTGGTGGCACTGGCGCAGGACGCCAAGATGGCCGAGGCCGCCAGGGACAAGGACCTCTACGCAGGCATCGCTGCCCAGGGTTTCGGCGGCGACCGTGCCAAAGCCAAGGTTGCCCTGCTCGGCGCGATCTATGGTGCCACCACCGGTGAATCAGGCCGGCTGATGCCGCAGCTGGCCAAAACCTATCCGCGCGCGGTCGGCTTCGTGGAGCAGGCGGCCCGGGACGGCGAGGCGGGGGGCACGGTCACCACCCGGTTGGGGCGCAGCAGCCCTCCGCCACCACCACAGTGGTTCCAGAGCCAGCAGTCCACCACGGCTGAGGAACAGCGCCGCGCCGAATCGATCGCCCGTTCCCGCGGCCGGTTTACGCGCAACTTCGTGGTCCAGGGCTCCGCCGCGGACTGGGCGGCGTGCTGGCTGGCGGAATTACGACGGCGGCTGCGCACCATCCGCGCGGAAGGATCCGGTGGTGCGGAGCTGGTGTTCTTCCTGCACGACGAAGTCATGGTCCACGCGCCGGAACACCAGGTTCAAGCTTGTATCGCTGCGATTGAAGACGCTGCCAGCGCAGCCAAGGAGCTGCTGTTCGGGCGGATCCCGGTGGAGTTTCCGGTGAGCGTGGCAGTGGTGGATTCCTACGACAATGCCAAGTAGCGGCCCAGAAACCGTGTTCTGAAGTAACCTACCCGAGGGTAGCTGGCAGAGTCCGGTGAGCCGCGTTACAGTCGATTAACCGACTCAGGCAACGGGTCCAGCACCACATGCAAAGATGCATACCCAGGGGAGGTCCGGCATATGGCGGGCAAGTTCGAGATTCATCGCGTCAGTAACGGCTGCTACCGGCTGCGGCTTACAGACTCGCACGGCAACACGGTAGCGGTGTCGCCGGACTACAAGCACCTCGGCGCACTCAAGGAAGGCATCAAGGCTTTTCGGGAGAACGCCGCCACGGGCATCGTGGTTGATCTGCGCGAGTCGCCGAAATCCACCTGACCACAGCGCCGGGCACCACGTCGCCGCTAAAATTCCACGTGGTGTACGCGGGCTTTCTCCCACGGAACAGACCAGCCCAGTTGCTCGAACAGGCCGTCGAGAATAATCCCGGTAAAGCCCCAGACCAGCACGCCGTTCACTGTGAAGGCAGGGCTGGTGAAAGTTCTGCCGTCCCGGCTGACGGTGGCTGTGACCCGGTTGTCCGGGTCCAGCAGGTCGCGGACAGGGATCCGGAAAACCTGGGCGGATTCGCCGTAGTCCACCACCCGCACCGGCGACGGCGACGCCCACCACCCGAGCACCGGCGTTACCAGGAAGTTGCTCCGGGCGAGCCCCAGCTCCTGGAGCGTGCCCAGGACCTCCACGCCGGTGGCATCCAGGCCGGTTTCCTCTTCAGCCTCACGGAGGGCGGCAGCAACCGGGGTTTCGTCAGGATCTATACCTCCGCCGGGAAAGGCGACCTGGCCGGGATGTGAGCCGAGGGTGTGGGCCCGTTCCAGCAGCAGCACGTCAAGGTCCGCCGCGGCGAGGGGCACGCCGGAGGCTGCGGGAACATCATCGAGAACGCCGAAAAGCATCAGGACTGCGGCCTTCCGCGCAATCGCCTCGTCCACGGTCAGCGCCGCCCACGCGGTGTTGGGCGCTGTGACGCTGCCGGTTTCCGACCTGCGCACCAGGTCGATCAGGTCATCCCGTGCACTCATGGGGCACGCTTCTGGGATTCCATCCGGATTTCGGCGGCCCGGTGGGTTTCCGCCAGGAGCTGCTCCAACAGCGGCTCGTTGCCGGGTGCCAGTTCATATTTGAGCAGCTTGGCCGCTTTGGCAGGGTCTGTCTCACCCAGGCCATAGCTGGGGCACCAGTTTGCCACGGGGCAGGCACCGCAGGCCGGTTTCTTAGCATGGCAGACCCGGCGCCCGTGGAAGACTACCCGGTGCGAGAGCATGGTCCAGTCCCTGGGCTCAAACAGCTCGGCGACGTCTGACTCGATCTGGACCGGGTCCTCGGATTGGGTCCAGCCGAACCGGCGCGACAGCCGGCCGAAGTGGGTGTCCACGGTGATTCCCGGGATGCCGAAGGCATTGCCCAGCACCACGTTCGCGGTCTTACGGCCCACGCCTGGAAGCGTCACCAGGTCTTCGAGGCGGGGCGGCACCACGCCGTTGTATTCGTCCACCAAACGTGTGCCCAAGGCAATCAGGCTGCGGGTCTTCGCGCGGAAGAAGCCGGTGGGTTTGATGATTTCCTCGACCAGTGCCGGATCAGCCTCTGCCATGGCCCGGGCGTCCGGGAACCTGGCGAAGAGCAGGGGCGTGATCTGGTTGACGGTGACGTCGGTGGTCTGGGCGGACAGGACTGTGGCCACCAACAGCTCGAACGGGCTCCGGAAATCCAGCTCCGCATGGGCGTAGGGATATTTGTCGGCGAGGGCCCGGTTGATCCGCCGTGCCCGGCGCTTGAGGGCAAGCAAGGATTCGGGCACCGGCGGCGGGACGGCCCCGGCGCCCGACCCGCCGGCAGCTGCGGGACGGGCCGTGGTGTTCCGCGGAGTACGGGACGTGGCCACGGGACCGGCTAGCCGCGTTCGATGTTGCTGAGGTCACGCAGGACGCCTACGCGCCCGTCCGTGTGCTGGACAAGGAACTCGTGGCCGCGGTCTTCGAGGGCTAGGACCCAGCCGCCGGGCTCGATCACAAAGGCCGGCGCCCCGGTGCGGGGGTCCACTGCGGTGCGGTGCTGGGCAACGGCGAACCAGAAGGCCTCGTGGACGGGCTGGTCGTCGGATTCCTCGGGCCTGCTGGCCGGATCCACCGTGGCGCCGATGGGTTCTTCGTGCCGCACCTGCTGGTGGACTGCCGTGGCCGCAATCGGTTCGGACCCTTCGCGGGACTGCGCGGCTGCAGGTACATCGGCTGCCTGGGTCTCGTCGGCGGCCGCCACCCGGGCCGGAGGTACGACGTCGGCGGCCTGGGTTGCGCGGACCGGCGTCACTGGCCGCGGAACGGTCAGCGGCGGAACCTCGAGCTCGGCTCGGCCAGCGCTCGGAGAGGCCAGGCCAGCGGCCTGCTCAGCCGGAGCAGGGTGGGTGGAACCTGCGGCAGGCGCTCCCGGCGCTGCCTGCGCGGAAGGTCCGGAGTGGGCGGCAGGCGCGGACTGGGCGGCAGGTGACGTTCCCGGCGTCGTGACGGCCTGGGGACTGGAGTGGACCGCGGCAGCCGCTGCAGCTGCACCGGAGCCGGCCACAGCTGCTGTCCTTGCCGGCGATACTGCTGCCGGCGAACCGTTGGCTGCAGGCTTGGACTCCTTGGCGGCCTTCGGGGTGTGCGGCTTGGGCAGCGGAGCAGCAGCTTCGCGGGCCACAACGTGCGCCGGGATTTCCTCGCGCCCCTGGAAGTCACCGGCGAAGTACGGAATGAACCGGCCCAGGACCGTAGCGGCGAACAGCACCACGGATCCCACCAGCCCCGCCAGGAGGGCGGGGCGGTAGTCGGCTGCCACGGTGAGGAAGAAGAAGGCGAGGGTGAAGGAGGAGATCACGGATGCGAACTGGTCCACGGACAGCGATCCGACCCTGATCTTCGTGCCGGGCGCCAGCCGGCGGGCGGCAAACATCGCGCTGACAACCAGCGGCAGGACGATTCCGAGTCCCAGGAAGAAGAGGCTGCCTGCGTTCCAGAGGTTGAAGCGGTCGAAGAACACCGGCAGGAGGGATGCCACGAACAGAATGAGGGTACCGGCGAAGACGGCCAGGTCCCGGACGGTGAAGTGCCCCAGGACCGCCTGGTTCCGGGTGCCGGGCTTCACTGCAGCTGGCTCCTGCTGGCTTTTCACCGAACTGTTTCCGGACGTTGCGTCGGGTCCGGGAGCTGTGGCATGGCCGGCCTTTTGGCCGAAGCTCTGCTGGTTCATTCTGTTTCTCCTTAGCGTGGCGGCACCGCGGGACCTTCCGGACCCGACGACCGTGCCGTCTGAAACGGAACGCACGCCGGCAGGGGCAATCTCCTGCCGGGACGGACGGCTCCGTTGAAAGTCACAATTCAATCTCAGCCTAGTCAACCGCATGGTCGATCACTAGCTGACTGGCCGCGTCAGAGGCCTCTGAAAACGACCGCCGGAACCACTCACCGCTTAATAAACGCCGTTCGCGGCCCCCTCTGTGACAGGGCACACATCCGGGCGCGCTCAAGCATTAGTCTTGGTGTCGGAACAGCTCTTTGCGGAATGTCCGTGATCGGCCACTGCCCGATCGCCGCGCAGAAGCGGCAGAAGCACGGCCCGGTGATGGCATGCCGCGCAGCAAAGATCGATGAATGATGAGGTTCACCATGTCCCAGGACACTCCCGGCTCCACCGCCACCGTCCCCGCAATTTCCGAGCAGGGCAACCAGCAGGGCGACGCCTTCGAAAACCTGCTGCAAGAGAACCGCAAGTTTGCGCCCACCCCGGAATTCGCCGCTGACGCCGTCGCCACTGCGGCCGACTACGCAGAGGCTGCCGCCGACCGGCCGGCGTTCTGGGCCAAGCAGGCCCGCGAGCTGCTGACCTGGTCCAAGGACTTCGATCAGGCGCTGGACTGGTCCAATCCGCCGTTCGCAAAATGGTTCGTCGGCGGCGAGGTCAACGCCGCCTACAACGCGCTGGACCGGCACGTGGAGAACGGGCTGGGCGACCGGGTGGCCATCTACTTCGAGGGCGAGCCCGGGGACACCCGCACCTACACCTACGCCCAGCTGACTGACGAGGTGAAGAAGGCCGCCAACGCGTTCGAGTCCCTCGGCGTGGCCAAGGGTGACCGGGTGGCCGTCTACCTGCCCATGATCCCCGAAGCGGTCATCACGCTGCTGGCCTGCGCCCGGATCGGCGCAGTGCATTCGGTGGTGTTCGGCGGGTTCTCCGCGGAGGCCCTCCGCTCCCGCATCGATGACGCCGAAGCCAAACTGGTGGTCACCGCCGACGGCACCTACCGGCGCGGCAAGCCCAGCGCACTGAAGGCAGCAGTGGACGAAGCCCTTTCGCACGAGGGCGAGCACACCGTCCAGAACGTCGTGGTGGTCAAGCGCAACGGCCAGGACGTGGACTGGCACGAAGGCCGGGACCACTGGTGGGCAGACACCGTCGAGTGCGGCGTCCGAACCGAGCACACCGCCGTCGGGCACGATTCCGAGCACCCGCTGTTCATCCTCTACACCTCCGGCACCACCGGCAAGCCCAAGGGCATCCTGCACACCACCGGCGGGTACCTCACCCAGGGCGCCTACACCCACAAGGCCGTGTTCGACCTGCACCCCGAGACGGACGTCTACTGGTGCACGGCCGACGTCGGCTGGGTCACCGGCCACTCCTACGTCGCCTACGCACCGCTCATCAACGGCGCCACCCAGGTCATGTACGAGGGAACCCCGGACTCCCCGCACCAGGGCCGCTGGTGGGAGATCATCGAAAAGTACAAGGTCTCCATCCTCTACACCGCCCCCACGGCCATCCGGACGTTCATGAAGTGGGGCCGGGACATCCCGGACAAGTACGACCTCTCCTCCATCCGGGTCCTCGGATCCGTGGGCGAATCCATCAACCCCGAAGCGTGGATGTGGTACCGGAACGTCATCGGGCCAACGCCGGCAAGAACGGCGAGAAGAAGGAACACCCCGCCCCGATCGTGGACACCTGGTGGCAGACCGAAACCGGCGCCCAGATGATCGCCCCGCTGCCCGGCGTCACCGCCACCAAGCCCGGCTCCGCCCAGGTGGCCGCTGCCCGGCATCGCCGTGGACGTCGTCGATGAGATCGGCGAGTCCGTGCCCAACGGCCACGGCGGGTTCCTGGTGATCCGCGAGCCCTGGCCGGCCATGCTCCGCGGCATCTGGGGCGATCCTGAGCGGTTCAAGGAAACCTACTGGTCCCGGTTCGAAACCATGTACTTCGCCGGCGACGGCGCCAAGAAGGACGAGGACGGCGACATCTGGCTCCTGGGCCGGGTGGATGACGTCATGAACATCTCCGGCCACCGGCTCTCCACCACCGAGATCGAATCCGCCCTGGTCTCCCACCCCGCCGTGGCCGAAGCCGCCGTCGTGGGCGCCGCGGACGAGACCACCGGCCAGGCCGTCGTCGCGTTCGTCATCCTCCGCGGGGACGCCGTGGACTCCGGCGACGCCATCGTCCAGGAACTCCGCAACCACGTGGGCAAGGAAATCGGCCCGATCGCCAAACCCAAAACCATCCTCGTGGTCCCGGAACTGCCCAAGACCCGCTCCGGCAAGATCATGCGCCGCCTCCTCAAGGACGTCGCAGAAGGCCGCGAAGTAGGCGACGCCACCACCCTGGCCGACAACACCGTCATGGCCCAGATCGCGGCGTCGCTCAGAAAGTAACAGCGGCCCCCGGCGCCAGTCCGGCGCGTGTAGCGGCCCCGGTTTTCCCATAGGTGCGGGAAAATCGGGGCCGCTTCCCGTTTGGGACGATTCAAAAAAACCGAATTCAAGAATGTTATTTGACGTTCTTCCATGTTCCGTTTTGAAAGTTTATAGTCAGACAATGTGAGGCGCCTCACATGCAGCTATTTTTCAAGGGAGAGAACATGGCTTCACAGTTTGATGCGTCTGCAACTGCCTTCCCCAGCAGGCGGAGCATCCTCAAACGGTCGGGGTCGGCGCGGCCGGACTGGCCGGCATTCCGTTCCTGGCAGCCTGCACCGGCGGAAGCGCCCCCTCCGCATCCGGCAGCAGATTCCTCCGGCCTGACCTTCGGGTCCGGGTCCTCGGACGATGTGCCCAAGCGCGCCTACCAGGCCGTGACCGACGCCTTCACGGCCAAGACCGGCAAAACCGTCACCACCAATACCGTGCCGCACAACGATTTCCAGAACAAGATCAACTCCTACCTGCAGGGCTCCCCGGACGACACCTTCACCTGGTTCGCCGGATACCGCATGCAGTACTACGCCGGGAAGGGACTCCTGGCCCCCATCGACGACGTCTGGGAGAGCATCGGCGCCAACTACTCCGATGCCCTGAAGAAGGCGTCCACCGGCCCCGACGGCAAGATGTACTTCATTCCGAACTACAACTACCCGTGGGGATTCTTCTACCGGAAGAGCCTCTGGACCGAGAAGGGCTACGAGGTTCCCGAAACCTTCGATGCCCTCAAGTCCCTGGCCACCAAGATGAAGGCAGACGGCATCATTCCCATCGGCTTCGCAGACAAGGACGGCTGGCCCGCCATGGGCACGTTCGACTACATGAACATGCGGCTCAACGGCTACCAGTTCCACGTGGACCTCTGCGCCCACAAGGAATCCTGGGACCAGCCGAAGGTCAGCGCCGTCTTCGACACCTGGGCTGAGCTGCTCCCCTTCCAGGACCCGGCGGCCCTGGGCCAGACCTGGCAGGACGCAGCCAAGGCGCTGGAAGCCAAAAAGACGGGCATGTACCTGCTGGGTTCCTTCGTGACCCAGCAGTTCACCGATCCGGCCGTCCTGGCCGATATCGAGTTCTTCCCGTTCCCGGAGATCGCCATGGAAGGCCGCGACGCCGTCGAAGCCCCCATCGACGGTCTGCTGCTGTCCAAGAAGGGCGGCGAGAACCAGACGGCCCGCGACTTCATGGCGTTCCTGGGCACCGCCGAGGCCCAGGATGCCTACGCCGCAGTGGACGCGTCCAACATCGCCACTGCCAAGGGCACTGACACGTCCAAGTTCACCCCGCTGAACAAGAAGTGCGCCGACACCATCGCCGATGCGAAGTACATCAGCCAGTTCTTTGACCGGGACGCCCTGCCGGCCATGGCCAACAACGTGATGATCCCGGCCCTGCAGAACTTCATCAAGGACGGCACCATGGACGTCAAGAACCTCGAGGCCCAGGCCAAGACGCTCTACGCCGCCCAGTAGTCCGCCGCCGGCAACCGGGTCCGGTTGCCGGCGGGAGACGGAAAGGACGACGGCGGAACAGGCGTCCGCCGTCGTCCCTTCCTTCCTGCACCTGATCAACAGAGGGAAGACTTCCATGAGCACCACCGCACGAGAGCTGATTCCGCCGGAATCCCGGGAGCCGTCCGGGGCTCCTGCGCGCAAGACCAAAAGCGGGCGCGTCCGCCGCCTGTCCACCCGGGACAAAGTGGTCCTGTCCCTGATGGTGGGCATCCCCACCCTGATCGAGCTGACCCTGGTCTGGCTGCCCATGCTGATGTCGGTGGGGCTCAGCTTCACCCGCTGGAACGGCCTGGATCTGGGCAATATCAGGCCAGCAGGCGTCGACAATTACCAGTACATCACCCAGGACTACCCGCCGTTCTGGCCCGCAGTCCAGCACAACCTGCTGTGGCTGTTTTTCCTGGCGCTGGTCGCCACCCCGCTGGGCCTGCTGCTGGCTGTCCTCCTGGACCAGAACATCCGCGGCAGCAAGATCTACCAAAGCATTTTCTTCGCGCCGGTGATGCTGTCGCTGGCCCTGATCGGCATCATCTGGCAGCTCTTCTACCAGCGCGACAACGGCCTCCTGAACTTCCTTCTGGGCACTGCGGGGACACCTCAGGCGGTGGACTGGTTCGGGGATTCGTCAGTGAACATCTGGGCCGCCATGATCGCCGCCACCTGGCGCCACGCCGGCTACGTCATGCTTCTGTACCTGGCCGGCCTCAAGGGCGTGGATCCCAGCCTCAAGGAAGCTGCCTCCATAGACGGCGCCAACGCTTACCAGACGTTCTTCCGCGTGGTCTTCCCCGCCATGCGCCCCATCAACATCGTCATCGTGGTGATCACCATCATCGAATCGCTGCGCGCGTTCGACGTCGTTTACGTGATCAACCGCGGCACCAACGGGCTGGAAATGCTCAGCGCCCTGGTGATCCAGAACCTGGTGGGTGAAGGCCAGGTGATCGGCGTCGGCTCGGCACTGGCAGTGGTCCTGCTGGTCATCTCCCTCGTCCCCATCGTGTTCTACCTCAGCCGCACCTTCGGCAAGGAGAGCAAAGAATGAGCACCACCGCAACCCGCGCCTCCCTGCGCCGCGGCGACGCCGGCCGGTCCGGCAAACGGACCAAGCGCCACTACGGAACGCACATCTTCCTCACGGTCATGGCCATCATGTGGCTGGTTCCGCTGGGCTGGTCAGTTTTCACCGCCCTGCGGCCGGTGGCGTCCACGAACGAACACGGCTATTTCAGCCTGGCCGGCGACGTTCAACTTCGACAACTTCGTCCAGGCCTGGACCCAGGGCGGGTTCTCCACCTACTTCTGAACTCGGTGATCATCACCGTCCCGGCGGTGCTGCTGACCCTGTTCTTCGCCTCGCTCATGGCGTTCGCCGTCAGCCGGGTGAGCTGGAAGTTCAACATCACGCTGCTTATCATGTTCACCGCCGGCAACCTGCTGCCCGCCGCAGGTCCTCGCGGCGCCGCTGTTCGAAATGGCCAAGCACTTCGAGGTGCCCTACTCCTTCAGCGATTCGGGCAACATGCTCAACACCTACATCGTCGTCATCGCCGTCAACACGGCCTTCCAGATGGGGTTCTGCACCTTCGTGCTGTCCAACTACATGAAGGCCCTCTCCGCTGACCTGACCGAGGCCGCCCTGGTGGACGGCGCCGGGATCTGGCGGCAGTACCGGGAAATCATCATGCCGCTCTGCCGGCCCGCGTTCGCCGCCCTGGGCACCCTCCAGGTCATCTTCATCTACAACGACTACTTCTGGCCGCTGCTGTTCATCCAGAGCGGCAACCGGCTCCCCATCACCACCGCCATCAACAACCTCCAGGGCCAGTTCCTGAACAACTACAACCTGCTGGCGGCCGGCGCCGTCATCACAGTCATCCCCACCCTGGTGATCTACCTCCTGCTCCAGCGGCAGTTTGTTGCGGGGCTGACTCTTGGTTCCAGCAAGGGGTAGACCATGATGGAATATGACGGCACTGCCCCTTGCCCGGCCGCAGCACGAAAGGAACTCCATGCTCCCCGCAGCACGCCACCAGGCAATCGTGGACGCCGTCCAGCGCGAACGGGTTGTCCGTGTCTCGGACCTTGCCCAGCAGCTGGGTGTTTCGTTGATGACGGTGCGCCGGGATATCGAGGTGCTGGAGGAAGGCGGGAAACTGGAGCGCATCCATGGCGGCGCGAAGCTCCCCGGCGATGCCAGCACCCACGAGCCCGGCTTCGAGCTGAAATCCACCCAGCTGACAGCGGAGAAGCGTGCCATTGCAGTGGAGGCGGCCGCACTGGTCCAGGAAGGCATGGCGGTGGGGTTGAGTGCCGGAACCACAACCTGGGCGCTTGCCAAGGAACTGGTCAACGGCCCACGGATTACCGTGGTCACCAACTCGGTGCGCATCGCTGACCTGTTCCACCACGCCGCGGCGACGGGCCCGGCCCGGTACAGCTCCACGGTGATCCTGATCGGCGGGCAGCGCACGCCGTCGGACGCCCTGGTTGGCCCCATCGCTACGAACGCGCTGAAGCAGCTGCACCTGGACGTGCTTTTCCTCGGCGTCCACGGCATGGAAGCCGATGCCGGCTTCACCACGCCCAACCTGCTCGAAGCCGAAACGAACCGTGCATTCATGGCAGCGGCGCGGAAGACCGTGGTGCTGGCGGACCACACCAAATGGGGAGTGCTGGGCATCAGTTCCATCGCGTCCCTCGAGGACGTGGATGAGGTCATCAGTGATGCCGAGCTCGGATCTGAAGCGCAGCGTGTCCTGCAGGAAAAAGTTGGCAGGCTTCGGCTCGCTACAGCCTAGGGGCAGCCACAGGACTGCCGGACCTGCAAATCAGCAGGGTAGATCAGGTGTTCCGGTTCGCGGCCGCGATGGGCGCCTATGAGGGCGCTGACAGCGGCCTCCGCCATGGCCTTTGCCGGCTGTTTCACTGTTGTCAGCGGCGGCCAGCTGTACTCCGCTTCGGCTGAGCCGTCGAAGGACGCCAGGGCGATGTCGCTGGGAATCGATAGGCCCGCCTCGTGGAGCGCCCGGAGGATACCAACGGCCTGCAGGTCAGAGGTGGCAAAAATGGCCGTCGGACGAGCCGCGGCTGCCAGGAGGCGCTTCCCTGCAGCGTAGCCGCCCTCCCGGGTGAACGGGGTGCGCACAATGGGTCCTTCCGGCAGCCCCGCCCCGGCCAGGGCCTGAAGCCAGCCCTCTTCCCGGCCGTCATAGTAGTTGCCGGTGTTTGTCCCCATGGCCAGGGCGATGTTCGTGTGTCCGTGGCCGATCAGGTGTTCAACGGCCGACTTTGCGCCCGCAACCAGGTCCACGCCTACGCTGTTGAATCCCGGCGCATCGGCACTGTGGTTCAGGAGAACCACAGGGATCTCCGCCGATTCGAGATCCGCCAGCCGCGGTTCCATCAGGACACTGGAAAGGACCACCCCGTCCACCTGGCGTGCGGCGAGGTTGCGGACGTGCCGGAGTTCCTTCGCGAAATTTCCATCCGAGTTGGTCAGCACCAGCGCATAGCCCAGTTCCGCGGCGGCGTCTTCCACGGCGTGCGCCAGCAGCGCAAAGAAGGGGTTGGAGTTGTCCGGGACAACGAGCCCCAAGGTCTCGCTGGAGCCAAGCTTGAGGGCGCGGGCAGCTGCATTGGGGCGGTAGCCCAGGACGCGGATGGCGTCCTGGACCTTCGCTTCGGTCGCCGGAGCCACTTTTTTGGGCCCGCCGTTGACAACATAACTGACGACGGCGGTGCTGACGCCCGCGTACCGGGCAACGTCCTTGCGGGTCACCGGGCCGCGCGGGGCGTGCACTGCTGGAGTCGTCATGGAGTACATGCTAGCTAGAGGTCTGCCGGAGCGTCACCGAAATCGCGGATGGGCAGCCGCTCCCCGCCGCGGACGGCGGATTGCGTGCGCCACGATGCCGGGCAGCGTGAACCGGGCGGAGACCCACGCGTTGACCGGAGGGAGCGTGCCGGTGTTGACGGCCGTGACGAAGTCGTCCACCAGGAAATGGTGGCTCCCCTCGTGGCCGTTGGGTGCGCCGCGGAACTCCTCCGGCAGCCGTTCGGCGTCATGGACGGGCGAAAGTCCGGAGACAAAGGCGTCCCTCAGCTCCGGTGCCACGTTGGCCAGCGACGGGTCATCCAGCGACATGCTCGGGCGGGTTTCGAACTGTTCGGAAATATCGTGGACGTTTTCCTTGTCCTGCCAGACGGTGACCTTGGCGAGCTGTTCGAAGCTGGCCTCTGTCCCGAAGAACCGGAACCGTGACTCCCGGATGTGCGAGGGGTAGCCGACACGGCGCATTTCGTTGGTGCGCATGACGCCGCCGTCATTGAGTTCAAAGAGGGCCGTGGCGTTGGAGAAGTCGTTGCCGAACATGCTGACGTCCTTGTCGAAGACGCCGTCATTCCGGTCGTCCTTGACTCCAACGCAGCTGACGCTGACCGCGTGCGCGGGGACCGCGCCCAGCACTCCGCCGACCGCGTGCGTGGGGTACAGCATGGGCGGGTAGCTGGCGGTTTCCTTCCAGCGGTCACCGCCGCTGTACTGGTAGGCATCGTAGAAGCCCAAGTCCATGTCATGGACGTAGTCGCCTTCGGCGTAGAACATCCGGCCGAACTTTCCGGCTGCATGCTGCTTGCGGGCAAAGACTGTGGCCGGGTTGTAGTAGCTGGTCTCCCCCATCATGTAGACCAGCCCGGTCTCCCGGACCGCGTCGATGATACGGCCGATCTCGTCCTCGGAGATAGCCATGGGAACGGCCGAGTAGACATGTTTCCCGGCGCGGAGGGCCTGCTCCACCAACGGACCGTGGGTCCAGCGCTGCGTGAAGATGGCCACGGCGTCGACGTCGGAGGCCAGAAGGTCCTCAAAGCTCGCCTTCGACCCCGCCAGGTGGTAGCGGTCCACAGCCTCCGCTGCGCGCTCCGGAAGCCCGTCCACCACATACACGGCATCAACGCCGGGGTGGAGATTGAACAGGTGGGCAAACTGGCCGCCGAACTGGCCGACTCCTACTACGCCGAGTGAAAACGTCATTGTCTCTCTTTCCGTGAAATTGGGGTGTCGCGCCGTGGCCGGCGCCGAGCCGGGCAAGCGCTGTCCGTCAGGAGCCTCAGTGTTTCACTGTCAATCTACTCGAGTCAATAGCCCAGCAACTCGATGAAACCCTTGCCGATACTGGTGAAAAGTAGCAGTTGCCTTCGTTAATCTACTCGTGTAGATTCCTTCCCAGTTGTTATTCACATCACAGTCAGGAAAGGGTCGACGATGACCACCCTTGCCAAACCCGCGATTTCCGCCGCTCGCTTCCCCCGGAGGCCCCACACCACGCGGCCGCTTCCGACAGCTCGGTGATCTCAAGATCGCACTGTTCTTCATCGCCCCGGCGATGATCGGCTTCATCTTCTTCTACGTCGTTCCAACCATCCGCGGCGTGTACCTGAGCTTCACGGAGTACAACATCCTCGGGGACCCGGAATGGGTGGGAACGGACAACTACACGGCCATCGCCAAGGACCCGCTGTTCTGGAATTCACTGGCCGTCACAGGCCAGTACGTTTTCCTCAACATCGTCCTCCAGACCGCACTTGCCCTGGGCCTGGCCCTCCTGATGCACAAGGTCGCGAAGTCCACCCTGATCCGCGGCGCCCTGCTGCTGCCCTGGATGATGTCAAACGTCATCGCCGCACTGCTCTGGTTCTGGATGCTCGACTACCAGATCGGCGTCGTCAACCAGTTCATCGAGTGGGCAGGCCTGCCGCGCGTCGCGTTCTTCGGCAGCGAGGAATGGGCCATCCCCACCCAGGCCCTGATCAACACCTGGCGCCACATGGGCTACACCGCCCTGCTCATCTTCGCCGGCATGCAGGCCATCCCGGGCCACGTCTACGAGGTAGCCAAACTCGACGGCGCCTCACCGTTCCAGACCTTCCGCAAGATCACCCTTCCGCTGCTGCGGCCAGTCCTGGTCATGGTCCTGGTGGTGACCGTGATCGGTTCCTTCCAGGTCTTCGACACCGTCTCCGTCACCACCGGCGGCGGCCCGGTCAACGCCACCCGCGTCATCCAGTACTACATCTACCAACGCGCCTTCACCGAGTCGGACTTCGGCTACGGATCCGCCATCGCCGTCATTCTCTTCCTCATCCTCGCCCTGGTGGCCTTCATCCAGATGAAGTTCCTCAAGGGCAACGAGTCGGACCTGGACTAGGAGCCCCGCATGACCACCACCACAAGCCGCGCACCGCTGCCGGCCGCAACCCGCCGCCGTCGTCCGTTCAATCCCCGCACTGCCGGTGCCTGGGCCCTCCTCGTCCTCGCCATTGCAGTCTCCGTGGTCCCGTTCCTCTGGGTGCTCCGCACGGCGCTGTCCACCAACTCGGCACTGGCTTCGAACTCAGCCAGCCTGCTGCCCGCGGAATTCACCTTCGGCGCCTTTATGCGGGTCTTCGGCCTGCAGAGCCCGGCCGACGCCGTCGCGGAAGGCGGTTCCGGTGCGGCGATCGACTTCTGGCTCTACCTGCGGAACTCCGTCATCTTCTCCTCCATCACCACTGCCGGGGCCGTGTTCTTCAGCGCCATGGCTGCCTACGCCTTCGCCCGGCTTCGCTGGAAGGGCCGGAACCTGGTCTTCAGCCTGTTCCTGGGCACCATGCTGGTCCCGCCGATCTTCACCGCCCTGCCCAACTTCCTGCTGATCAAGAACCTGGACCTGCTCAACACGATGCTCGGCATGGTCCTGCCGTACCTCTTCATGACCCCGTTCGCCATCTTCTTCCTGCGCCAGTTCTTCCTGAACATGTCCCGCGAGGTCGAGGAGGCGGCCATGCTCGACGGCGCCAAGCACCTGCGCATCTTCTTCCAGATCGTGCTGCCCAACGCTGCCGCCCCACTCGCCACGCTGGCCCTGCTCACCTTCATCGGCCAATGGAACGAGTACTTCTGGCCCCTGTTGGTCGGGTCCCAGGATGACGTGCGCGTTCTGCAGGTGGGCCTGGGCGTCTTCAAATCGCAGTCCCCCCAGGGCGCGCCGGACTGGTCCGGCCTCATGGCCGCAACCCTGGTGTCGGCGCTGCCCGTCCTGATCCTCTTCGCCGCCTTCGGCAAGAAGATCGTCAACTCCATTGGCTTCTCCGGCATCAAGTAACCACCCCCATCCCTTCGCTCCCTCACCATCCCCGAACGGAAAGTAGAACCATGAAGAAAACCCTCGGCGCCGTCGCCGTCGCCGCAGCTGTGGCACTGTCCCTGTCCGCCTGTGGCGGCGGCTCATCCTCCTCGGCAGAGTCAGCCAAGGGCGAGATCAGCTACTGGCTGTGGGATGCCAACCAGCTGCCCGCCTACCAGCAGTGCGCAGACGACTTCACCAAAGCCAACCCGGACATCTCGGTCAAGATCACCCAGCGCGGCTGGGACGACTACTGGAGCACGCTGACCAACGGCTTTGTTGGCGGTACCGCCCCGGACGTCTTCACCAACCACCTCGGACGCTACGGCGAGCTCGCCGAAAACAAGCAGCTTTTGGCCATCGACGACGCCGTCGAGAAGGACAACGTGGACCTGACCGCCTACAACGAGGGCCTCGCGGACCTCTGGGTGGGCCAGGACGGCAAGCGCTACGGCCTGCCGAAGGACTGGGACACCATCGGACTCTTCTACAACAAGGCCATGCTCGGCCAGCGCCGGCGTCACCGAGGACCAGATGAAGGACCTCACGTGGAACCCGGAAGACGGCGGCACCTACGAGAAGGTCATCGCCCACCTGACCGTTGACAAGAGCGGCAAGCGCGGCGACGAAGCCGGCTTCGACAAGAACAACGTAGCTGTCTACGGCCTGGGCCTGAACGGCGGCGGTGACTCCTCCGGCCAGACCGAGTGGAGCTACCTCACCAACACCACCGGCTGGTCCCACACGGACAAGAACCCGTGGGGCACGCACGTACAACTACGACGACCCCAAGTTCCAGGAAAGCATGGACTGGTTCGCCGGACTGGCCCAGAAGGGCTACATGCCCAAGCTGGAGACCACCGTCGGCGCGGCCATGGCCGACACCTTCGCAGCCGGCAAGTCCGCCATCAACGCCCACGGCTCATGGATGACCGGCCAGTACACCGGCTACAAGGGCATCGAAGTGGGCATCGCCCCCACCCCGGTGGGTCCGGAAGGCAAGCGCGCGTCCATGTTCAACGGCCTGGCCGACTCGATCTGGGCCGGGACCAAGAAGAAGGACGCCTCCATCAAGTGGGTCGAGTACCTCGCCTCCGCCGAGTGCCAGGACGTCGTGGCCTCCAAGGCCGTCGTGTTCCCCGCCCTCAAGGCTTCCTCCGAGAAGGCCGCCGAGGCCTTCAAGGCAAAGGGCGTTGACGTCTCCGCGTTCACCGAGCACGTCAAGAACGGCACCACCTTCCTCTACCCGATCACGGACAACACCGCGAAGGTCAAGGGCATCATGGAGCCCGCCATGGACGCCGTCGTCTCAGGCAAGGCGCCGTCAGCTCGCTGACCCAGGCCAACGAACAGGTCAACGCCCTGTTCAAGTAGGCCCCCTCCGCTTCACCTGCTTGCGCGCCGCGGGCGCCTGTTACCCCGCGGCGCGCAGCTTCCTTCCTACCACAACCCGCAAAGGACAGCACTCATGGACCCCCTCCACCTCCGTTCCGCCGGCACCAGCCTGGTGATGGGCTTCGACAGCGGAGAGGCCGAGGTCATCCACTGGGGCGCGGACCTTGGCAGCACCCTTCCGGACCTCGCCATCCTCGGCGGACCCATTCCGCACTCCGCCGTCGACGCCACAGTCCCCGCCGGGCTCCTGCCTCAGGCTTCCTCCAGCTGGCGGGGCCGTCCCGGCCTCCGCGGCCACCGCATTGCCGACGGCGTCTCCGGCCTGGACTTCTCGGCCCGCCTCCGCGGTGCAGAGCGCCGACGCCGAGGGGGCTTCCGCGGTGATCGTCCAGGCCGATCCAGACGCCGGCCTCACCGTCTCGTCCTCCCTGACACTCCATGACGGCGGCCTGCTGGAACTCCGCCACACCCTCACCAACGACGGCGCCACTGCCTACCAGCTCGACGAACTGGCGACCGTCCTGCCCGTGGCCCCCGACGCCGTCGAACTCCTTGACCTGACCGGGCGCTGGTGCCGCGAACGCCACCCGCAGCGCCGCCCCATCCAGCAGGGCACCTGGGTCCGCACCGGCCGCCACGGCCGCACGGGACACGACTCCTCACTGCTCTTCGCCGCCGGCACCGCCGGATTCGGCAACCGCCACGGGAAGGTCTGGGCCACGCACCTGGCCTGGAGCGGCAACCACGAACAGTTCGCGGACAGCATCGGCGACGGCCGCACCATGATCGGCGGCTCCGAGCTCCTCGGCCCCGCCGAGGTCATCCTCGAGCCCGGAGCCAGCTACACCACTCCAGCCCTGTTTGCCGCCTACTCGGACCGCGGCCTCGACGGCATCAGCGAGGCGTTCTACAGCTGGTTCCGGGCCCGCCCGCACCACGTGCTCCCCGCAGCCGCCGCCGGCACGCCGAACGCCGGCAAGCCCCGGCCGGTGGTGCTCAACACCTGGGAAGCGGTCTACTTCGACCACGACCTGTCCACCCTGATTGAGCTGGCAGACTCCGCAGCCGAACTCGGCGTGGAGCGCTTTGTCCTCGACGACGGCTGGTTCCGCGGCCGCCGCAACGACCACGCCGGCCTGGGCGACTGGTATGTGGATGAGACCCTCTGGCCGGACGGGCTCACCCCGCTGATCGACGCCGTGACCTCCCGCGGCATGGAGTTCGGGCTGTGGGTGGAACCGGAGATGGTCAACCTGGACTCAGACATCGCCCGTGCCCACCCCGAATGGATCGTTGGTCCGGCTGCGTTGTCCCACAAGGACGGCGGCCGCCTGCCGCTGGAGTGGCGCAACCAGCATGTGATCGACCTCGTCAACCCCGAGGCGTGGCAGTACATTTTCAACCGCGTGGACGCCCTGCTGCGGGAGAACAACATCAGCTACCTCAAGTGGGACCAGAACCGGGACCTGCTCGAGCACGGCCATGCCGGACGCCCCTCGGTCCACGGTCAGACCCTGGCCGCCTACCGGCTGTTCGACGAGCTCAAGAAGGCGCACCCCGGCGTCGAAATTGAAAGCTGCTCCTCTGGCGGGGGCCGCGTGGACCTGGGAATCCTGGAGCGGACCGACCGGATCTGGGCCTCGGACTGCAACGACGCCCTGGAACGGCAGACCATCCAGCGCTGGACCGGCCTTGTTGTGCCGCCCGAACTCGTAGGCGGCCACGTCGGCCCCACCACCTCGCACACCACGGCCCGCACCCACGACCTGTCCTTCCGCGCCATCACGGCGCTGTTCGGGCACTTCGGGATGGAATGGGATGTCCGCGGTGTCCAGGGCGCCGAAAGGGACGAGCTCAAGGGGTTCATTGCCCTCTACAAGGAACACCGGGACCTGATCCACTCCGGACGCATGGTCCGTGCCGACCTCGCCGACGGTTCCCTGATGCTCCACGGTGTGGTGGCACCCGCGGCTGCTGACAGGGGTCCCGTTGCCGCTGGCGCAACGGCTGCGCTGTTCGCCCTGGTCAGCACCGGCACCTCGTTTGCCGAACAGACCGGAAGGATCATGGTTCCCGGTCTGGAACCGGACCGCGGGTACCGGGTGGAAGCCGTCTTCCCGGCGCCCGGCGATGCCGACTACGCCCACACGTTCACGCAGGTCCATCCGCCGGCCTGGCTGGCGGACGGAGCCGAGGCCAACGGACGCTTCCTGGCCGAGGTAGGCCTGCCAATGCCCGTCCTCAACCCGGAGCATGCCTTGGTGCTGAGGTTTACGGCACTGTAACAGCCCTTGGCGTCGCCCTGGCGCGGAGTTGCCGGGCCTGCCGTGCCTTCGATGGCCGTAAGAAATGCACGGCAGGCCGTCCCGGACGCTAGATTTGCATGCATGACTGAAGCCACCACCGCCGCCGGGCGCGGCACCATCCTCGTGATCAACGGCCCCAACCTGAACCTGCTGGGAACGCGCGAACCGGAAAAGTACGGCACCTCCACGCTCGCCGACGTCGAGGCGTTGGCTGCTGCCACGGCGCAGGCCCACGGCTTCACGGTGGACTGCGTCCAGTCCAACCACGAGGGTGTCCTCCTGGACGCCATCCACGCAGCCCGCGGGACCGCCGTCGGGATTGTGCTGAACGCCGGCGCGTTCACGCATACCTCTGTTGCCCTCCGCGACGCCCTCGCAGCGGTGCAGCTGCCCGCCGTCGAGGTCCACATCACCAACGTGCACCAGCGCGAGGAATTCCGGCACCATTCGTTCCTGTCGCCCGTCTGCTCAGCGGTGATCGTGGGAGCCGGCGTCTTCGGCTACAAGCTTGCCATCGACTACCTGGCCGAAGCCCTGTAGCCATGTCCACCGCCGCGTGGTACCGGCACTTCGGGAGTGTTGAAGCACCCGGCTCGTCGGCCTGCTACGCCGAGTGGACGCTGGGGATCGCGGAGGACCCGGATCTCATCGCGCGGATCGACCTGTGGCCGCATGACAAGCGCCAGCCCAACCTGCTGCTGGCCGCCGCGCGGTTCCTCGGAGCGCAGCCGGGGCCGTTCGCACAGTTCCGGACGTTCCTGCAGGACCACTGGGCCGACGTCAGCAGGGTTGTCCTTGCCCGGTCCACGCAGACCAATGAAGCCGGCCGTTGTGCCACCCTCCTGCCGTCGCTCGCGGCCATTGCCGCGGCGGAGGACAGGCCCCTTGCGCTGTTGGAGGTCGGCGCCTCGGCAGGCCTGGTGCTGTACCCGGACAAGTACTGCTACGAGTACGACGACGGCGCCACAGTCACCCGCCTCTCCCCGGCACAGGACGGGCGAACCGCCGTCGCGGCTCCGGTCCTGGCGTGCCTCACCAGCGGCCAGGTTCCCCTGCCGGACAGTCTCCCGCCCGTCATCTGGCGGGCAGGCATTGACCTGAACCCGCTGGACGTGTCAGATCCGGACGATGTCGCGTGGCTGGAGGCGCTCGTGTGGCCGGAACAGGAATTCCGGCGGACACGGCTGCGCCGGGCTGTGGCAGTCGCGCAGTCGGATCCGCCGCTCCTGGTCGCCGGTGACCTGAATGAGCGGCTTCTTGAGGTCGCGTCGCAGGCGCCCCCGGACGCGGCCCTGGTGGTGTTCCACAGTGCGGTGATGGGCTACCTGGACGCGGACGGCCGCGCCCGGTTCCGGCAAACCATGAATCGGCTGGTCGCCGGTGGCCGGTGCCACTGGCTCTCCAACGAGGGACACATGGTCATAGACCAGGAGGACGGATCGAATGTGGTTCCTGAGGTGGACCAGCAGAGGATCCTCGGCAGGTTCCTGCTGACGCACAACGGACATCCCGTGGCCATCACCGGCCCCCACGGCCAGAGTCTGGAGTGGATCTGAGTGTTATTTCTGGATGCACTGCCCTGAGGAAACGGCGGTGCTGAGGGCGGGAGCCTGGGACGCCACGGGATTGAGATCGTCCATGGTGATGGCGAACCCCAGCTCGGCACCGGACGTTGCCTTGGCGAAGATCACGCCGGCCACTAGCCCGTCCGTGGTCAGCAGCGGACCGCCCGAGTTGCCCGGCTGGACGTTGCCGGCAAGCCGGTAGATTTCCTCGGGAGAGGGGTTGTTGCCGTAAATGTCCGGGACCAGCACGGTGCTGATGTCCTGGACCGTTGCGGGGTTGGACTGGAAAGGCCCGCCGTGCGGATAGCCGGCGAAGGCCGCCGGACTTCCGTCCGGCAGGTCGGGGCTCAGGGCGAGGGGTTCAGCACGCAGGCCATCCACCGCCAGGACGGCGAGGTCGTGCTTGGTGTCGAAGTAGACGACGCGGCCCGGCATCGCCCCGCCACCTGGAATCTCCACCACGGGCTGCGACACGCCCGCCACAACATGCGCATTGGTGATCACCCGCCCGGGCGAGACCACGAAGCCTGTTCCTGTCTGGTTCTGCCCGCACTCAAACGCGGTCCCGGCGATTTTCAGGACCGATTCGGCAGCCTGGTTCAGGGAGGGCGTGTCCGTGCTGGCGTCGGGCACTGCCACCGTGCTGGCCCTGGTCGAGGCCTTCCAGGAGGGTGGGGATGCCGTTGCCGATCACAGCGGAACGCAGCTGCGCCATGGTGGCCTTGACCGGGTTTGGCGTGAGGCCGTCGATGAACCGGATGACCTTCGATTCGGCCAGCTGCTGGGATACCAGCGGCACGCCGAGGGAGCTGATGCTGAAGGCGAGCATGGACATGACCAGCGCCGAGACGGCAACGTTGACTGCCCCGCCTATCAGCCGGTCTGCTGCGCGCAACGGCCTGATCCGCACGGCGCCGCGGATTTTCCGGCCAATCATGGTTCCCACGCCGTGGCCCATGGCCATCAGCACGACGGCGGCAGCCACGATGGCCGTCAGCCGCCACCCGGAGTCCTCAACGAAGCCGCTGACAAGCGGCACGGCGAAAAACGCTGCCACGGCGCCGGCGGCGAACCCGGCAATTCCACCCAAGGTGACGAGGAAGCCGTTGCGGAGGCCGTAGACCAGGTAGGACAACAGCGCTACGATCAACGCCAGGTCCAGAAGAGTCAAGCCAAACACCAAGGCTCCTTATTTACGGTTGAAGCCCAATTCTAACGGTGCAGCCTGACATTCTTCTGTGCTTGCCTGCCAGGACCAACCGCCCGCCCCGCCCGCGCCGGAAACGGCCGTACTGCCCTCCGCTGCTGCCGAAATAGGCGTCCGGGCCGGTGCTTTAGGGCGTTTCGACTGCCAAGTACGTCACAGAACCACCAAAATTCTGAAACAATGGCACAAGCGCCACAGCCGACACTTTTATTCAGGAGATTTTATGGACATCGAGGTACTGCGCCGAGCACCCCTTTTCGCCACGCTCGACGACGAAGCGTTCCGTCTGCTGACGGACGAGCTGACCGAGGTGGACCTCTCCCGCGGAGCGTCGGTCTTCCGCGAAGGTGACCAGGGCGATCAGCTCTACTTCATCGTCTCCGGAAAGGTGAAGCTGGGCCGCACGTCCCCGGACGGCCGGGAATCACTCCTGGCAATCCTCGGCCCGGGTGAACTTTTCGGCGAAATGGCCCTCTTCGACCCGAGTCCCCGCACCGCCACCGCCACGGCCGTCTCCGAGACCCGCCTCGCGGGCCTGAAGAACGAGAGCCTCAACACCCTCCTCCGCACCCGGCCCGAGGTGTCAGCCCAGCTGCTGCAGGCCCTGGCACGCCGCCTGCGCCGCACCAACGACTCCCTGTCCGACCTCGTCTTCTCCGACGTTCCCGGCCGTGTTGCCAAAGCCCTGCTGGACCTCGCGGACCGCTTCGGCCGGCCCGCAACGGACGGCGTCCTGGTGGCCCACGAGCTCACCCAGGAAGAACTGGCACAGCTGGTGGGAGCATCCCGCGAAACCGTCAACAAGGCCCTGGCCGAGTTCGTCCAGCGGGGCTGGCTCCGCCTGGAAGCACGCGCCGTGGTCATCCTGGACATGCAGCGACTGCGCCAGCGCTCGCGCTAAGACTCACCAGCTTTACACGCACTAAGGCGGGCTCCGGGAAACCGGAGCCCGCCTTCTGCGTTGCCCCGGTTGGCACGCTCTCTCACCTTCTGCAGCTTTTCCGCACACGCTCTCTCACTTCCTTAGGGAAAGTGAGCGGGCGTTGCCCGAAAACCTGCAGTAAGTGAGAGAGCGTCCTGGCCGGGCGGCGGGCTTTCGCTGGGGACCGCACCGCGATCGATCGCGACCTAGGGGTCGCCGAGCGACCGGCGTCCTTACGCGTCGTGTCTAAGTGACGGCGAAAGGCCGCCGCACAGCGGCCTCAACCACGGACCCAGGGGCGGCGGTTAGCGCTCGCGCTGCGGGTCTCCGGCTACCGTCTTGGCAGCCTCAACTTCGAGCATCAGCTGGCCGTCCTCTTCCACGAGGCGGGGCTGGTAGACGTGGGCCTTGCGCTTGTAGCTGAGATAGGCGATGCAGCCGTTCGCGGCAGCCATCTTCTCGAGCATGATCTCAGAGCCCGGCACCAGCAGTTGGCCCAGGGTCAGGCCAACGGTGTTCTCCACGCCTACCTCGTCGCCCAGCGCAGTGCTGTCGCGCTCGGCAATGACTTTGGCTGCGCACACCCAGCGGCCCCAGACGCCTTTGCTTTCCAGGAGGGATGGCTGCTGGTTCATGGGCACGGTAGCCGCAAAGTACCGGGTGTCGAACCGGTTGTGGGCAAAGTCCGGGCTCCGCCAGTTGACCAGGGGCTTCAGGAGGTCGGTACGCAGCGACAGGCCCCGTTTGGCGAGGACATCGGTGAAGGACTTTTCCTGGTTGGCGACGAGTTCCCGCGCCTTCATCCATTCGGGAGTGCCGGTGCCTTCAACGGTGCTGGACAGGTCCGGTCCGGCGAGGAGCACGCCGGTCTCCTCGAAAAGTTCGCGGATGGCGCCCACGACGTGGCGGCGCGCAAGCCCGAGGTCGTCCGTTCCCATCTGCTCGGCCCAATGCTGTGGCGCGGGACCCAGCCAGCCCACGGCGTCGTCGTCGGACGCCTGCAGGGAACCTCCGGGGAAGGCGAGGACCCCCAGCGGCGAAGAGCCCGGCCGGTAGCCGAGCCAGGTCTCCAGGCCGCTGGGCGAATCACGGAGCAGGACCACCGACGACGCCAGCCGGGCCGCCCGCGGCGTCCGCTCACCGTGGTCAAGCCAGCTTCGTGCCGCTCCTTCCAGATCTGGCGGGAGGACAAAAAGACGTCGGGCGAGCTGAGGCACGGGAAGCGACCGGTCCCTAGCTGAATTCCGCGATCAGTTCGACCTCGACGGGAGAATCGAGCGGGAGCACGGAAACGCCGACGGCGGAGCGGGCGTGCTGGCCCGCGTCACCGAGGACACGGCCCAGCAGCTCGGAGGCGCCGTTGATGACACCGGGCTGGCCGGTGAACGAGGGGTCCGAAGAGACGAATCCCACAACCTTGACGATCCGGGTAATACGGTCAAGGTCGCCGATGACGCTCTTGACGGCGGCGAGGGCGTTGATGGCACAGACAGCGGCGAACCGCTGGGCATCTTCCGGGGACACTGTGGCCTCGTCTGCGAAGCCTTCGCTCCCGGAGGAGACCTTGCCCGTAGCTTCGAGTTTGCCGTTAATAAAGGGCAGCTGTCCGGAGGTGTAGACGTGGTTGCCGGAGATGATTGCCGGGACATAGCTGGCCACGGGAGCAGCGACCTCCGGCAGGCTCAGGCCCAGCTCGGCAAGGCGCTGCTCGACGGCGGAAACCGGCGCAGTTTCCGCGCCGGAGGCGGTCTCTGATGGGGTGGTCATGGTTATGCCTTCTCCCTCTTGAGGTAGGCAACCAGCCCGTTTCCGTCCGGTCCGGTGACTACCTGGACGAGCTCCCAGCCGTCCTCACCCCACTGGTCCAGGATCTGCTTGGTGGCGTGAATAATGAGCGGAATCGTCGCGTACTCCCATTTGGTCATGAGAGAAAGACTAGTCCTTGCCGGTAAAGTGGAAAACATGGTGACTCGTAGGAACCCCATTTTCGACACAGCCACTACCCTCGGAAAGATTTTAGGCTTCCTTGGCGTGAGCGCTATTTGCGGTGTCCTGGTGGCGGGCCTGCTGGTCCCTGCCGCAGCTGTCTCCGGCAGCGCGGCCAGCGGTTCCATCGAGTTCTTCGACACGCTGCCGGCGGAGCTGAAGGTGGACCCGCCCAGCCAGTCCACCAGGATCCTCGCCTCGGACGGAAGCCTGATCGCCAATCTCTACGAGGAGAACCGGACCAAGGTTGCCCTGGACCAGATCTCGCCGTTCATGAAGGAAGCTGTCATCGCCGTTGAGGACAGCCGCTTCTATGTCCACGGCGGCGTGGACACCACGGGTATCCTCCGGGCCCTGGTCAGCACCGCCCGCGGCAACAAGCAGGGTGCCTCCACCATCACCCAGCAGTACGTGAACAACGTCCTCAACGCCAACCTCGCCGCCGAGGGCAACGAGGACCAGATCAAGCTCAACGGCGTCAACAAGGGCGTGGGCGACAAACTCCGCGAGATGAAGCTCGCCATCGCCCTGGAGAAGGAGTTCAGCAAGGACCAGATCCTTGAGGGCTACCTCAACATCGTCTTCTTCAACAGGGACGCCTACGGCATCGAAGCCGCCTCCAAATTCTTCTTCAGCACCACGGCCAAGGACCTGACCCTGCCCCAGGCTGCGCTCCTCGCCGGACTGGTCAACAGCCCCTCCGCTTTTGACCCCATCACCAACCCGGACAACGCCAAGCAGCGCCGCGACCTGGTGCTGGGCCTGATGCTGGGCCAGGGCAAAATCACCCAGGCAGACCACGACGCCGCCGTGGCCACACCGGTTGAAACGAAGGTCACCCCCGCACGCCAGGGCTGCGCCTATGCCTCCACCGCACCGTACTTCTGTGACTACGTGCTGCATCTGCTGCTGAACAATCCTGCGTATGGAGCAGACGCCACCGAGCGGTACAACAGCGTCTTCCGCGGCGGCCTGACCATCACCACCACCCTTGATCCCAACGCGCAGAATGTGGCGCAGGCGGAGTCCGATGCGGCTGCCGGCGCCAACCCGGACAAATGGGGCTCGGCCATCGTGTCCGTGCAGCCGAACACCGGCAAGATCATCAACATGGCCCAGAACACCTCGTTCCTGCCCGCAGACGGCAAGTTCGACTCGCAGGTGAACTTCAACGTGGACAAGCTGGACAAGGACGGCAACGACCTCAACGGCATGGGCGGTTTCCAGCCCGGGTCCACCATGAAGCCGTTCACGTTCGCGGAATGGCTCAATGAGGGCAAGTCCATGAACACGAACCTCAACGCGTCGGTGCGTAAGTATCCGCAGAACTTCCCCTGGAAGAACACCTGCCCGGACCCCACTGTCGGCTGGTACGACGCCAGGATTCCAGGCAGCTTTGACCTGCAGAACTCTGACGAGGGCTACTACCGGAACATGACGGTCCTGTACGGCCTGATGAACTCCATCAACACCGCAACGTTCGCGTCCGCCGCCCAGGTTGACCTCTGCGGCATCCAGAAGATCGTGGACGCGGTGGGCATCCACGGCGGCCTGCCGACGGCTGAAGATCCCAATCCGAAGGTCAAGATGACCACCCTGGCCAACCTCATCGGTTCCACCCAGACGGCACCGCTGACCATGGCAGCGGCATTTGCCACCTTCGCCAACGACGGCAAGTACTGCGAGCCGATCGCCATCACGTCCGTGACTGACCAGACCGGAGCCCAGCTTCCCGCCCAGTCCAGCAACTGCCGAGACGCCGTCAAGCCCGAGGTGGCCCGCGGCGTGGCCTACGCCATGCAGGAAGTCCTGAACGGCGGCTCCGGTGCGTTGATCCAGCCCCGGCTCTCCACCAAAACCAACTTCCCGGTGGCTGCCAAGACCGGTACCAACGACACCAACGGCTCCACCTGGGTGGTGGGCTACACCACGGGCCTGGCCACTGCCGCCTGGTTCGGCGACCCGCTGGGGGACCAGAGCCGTCCGGGCCGGAACCTGACCATCAACGGCAAGAAGTACGAAGCGATCGACGGTTACATGATTGCCGGACCGATGTTCTCCAAGTACATGCTGCAGATGGCACCGGCCTACGGCACCACCGCGTTCACGGCACCGCCCACCAACATGGTCAACGGCACCCCCGCCCGGACCACGCCTGCACCGGCTGCTCCGGCAAGCCCGGCGCCGTCCAGCAGCGCCCCTGCTCCGCAGCCGCAGCCGTCCAGCCAGCCGACCACGCAGCCGAGCAACAACGGCGCCAGCGAAAAGAACGGACTAGCCGCCGGTGACCATCAGCCCTTCCCTGGCCAGCCGCGTCCGTTCGATCGGGCGCGGCTTTGCCGTCACTGCCGCGGCCGGCGCAACGGCCGGACTGGCCGCGGCAGGCTACGGCTTGTGGGAAAAGAACCAGTTCGTGCTGCGCGAGGAAACCCTCCCCATCCTTCCGCCTGGCCAGGACCCGTTCACCATCCTGCACCTGAGCGACATCCACTTCGTTCCCGGCCAGGACACGAAAGCGCAGTGGCTTCAGTCGCTGGCCTCGTTGAAGCCCGATCTCGTGGTGAACACCGGCGACAACCTCAGCCACGCCAAGGCGATTGCGACCGCTCCTTACGGCGCTCGCCCCGCTCCTGGAATTCCCGGGGGTCTTTGTCCCCGGCTCCAACGACTACTACGCCCCCACATTCAAGAACCCCGCGGCGTACCTGCTCGGCCCGTCCAAGCTGAAGCGGCAAGCCACCGAACTGGACTGGCCGCGGCTGCGCTCGGCCTTCGGCATGGGCGGCTGGGTGGACCTGACCAACAGGAACCAGTCAATCGTCCTGAACGGCATGCGGTTCGACTTCTCCGGAGTCGACGATCCGCACCTGAACCGTGAGCGGTACGCCGGCTGGCCGCGAGGAACCAGGGGCCAGGACCAGAACCCGCACCTCCGGATCGCCGTCATCCACGCCCCGTACCAGCGCGTCCTTGACCATTTCACGGAAGACGGCGCCGATCTCATCCTGGCCGGCCACACCCACGGCGGACAGCTGTGCATCCCCGGCTATGGCGCCCTGGTTGCCAACTGCGACATTCCAACGTGGCGGGCAAAGGGCCTGAATGACTGGCAGAGCAAAGGAACCACGACGCCGCTCAACGTTTCGGGAGGCATCGGCACCTCCCGGTTCGCCCCCTTCCGGATTGCCTGCAAACCCGAGGCCGTCCTCCTGACACTCACTGCCCGCGGATAGCGCCGCCCGCTCCTGCCGGCCCATTGCGGATCGCGATAACTGCGCAAGCATCACCCGCTGCCGGGAATGCTGTGAATCGTGTCACCCCATGGCATAGGGTAGTTGCTGAAGGAAACTACATTCGTTTTAGAGCTTGAGAAGCAGGCATGGCCAAGCAGACCTCATTTTTCCGATCCATCAGCCGTCTCTACCCCCACGTCAGGCCGATTATCCCCCGGCTGGTCCTGGGCCTGATCTGTGCCCTCCTGGCCAGCGTTGTGGCGCTGACCATCCCGCAGGTGCTCCGGATCCTGATCAATGACTCCCTGCAGGTGGGAGGCGCCACCGACGCCGTCTGGGCAGCAGCCGGCGTCATCCTGGTGCTTGGCATTGCCGAGGCAGGACTGGTGGCCCTCCGCCGGCAGTTCGTCATCAACCCGGCCACCACGGTTGAAACGCGGATGAGGGTCTCCCTGTACGACCACCTGCAGGACCTCACCGTGTCTTTCCATGACCGCTGGGGCTCCGGGCAGCTGCTCTCCCGGGCCATGACGGACCTGAACTTCCTTCGCCGCTGGATGGCGTTCGGCGCCATCATGCTGGTGGTGACCACCCTGACCGTGGTGATCGGCATTGCAGTGATGTTTTCCATGAGCTGGCAGCTTGCCCTGATCTTCCTGGCCGCCGCCGGGCCCATCATGGCCTACAGCTTCCGTTTCCGCACCCGTTTCAGCAAGGTCGCCAGGCGCAGCCAGGACCAGGCCGGCGACCTCGCCACCACGGTGGAGGAATCCGTCCACGGCATCCGCGTCCTCAAGGCGTTCGGCCGGAGCCGCGAGGCCCTGGAGAACTTCAACGAACAGGCTGAAGAACTCCGCCAGACCGAGATCTCCAAAGCCAAGCACCAGGCCACCTTCACCCTGGTGGTCACCCTCCTTCCGGAACTGGCCCTCGGCGCCGGGCTGGTGGTGGGCGTGATGCTGTGCGCCGGCGGGCAGCTCAGCATCGGCGCGCTCGTGGCGTTCTTCGCAACCGCTGCCGTCATCGCAACCCCCGTGGAGTTCTCCGGCATGCTGCTGGCCATGGCACTGACTGCCAAGACCGCCGTCGACCGCCATTTCGAGGTCATGGATTCCGCCAACACCATCACCAGTCCCTCCGAGCCCCACCGGCCGGACCTGCTCCGCGGGGCGCTGCGCTTCACTCATGCGACCTTCGCGTTCGAGGATGCCCCGGACAAGCCGATCCTCAAGGACATCAGCCTGGAGGTCCTGCCGGGTGAAACGATGGCACTGGTGGGCATCACGGGCAGCGGCAAGAGCGCCCTGATCCAGCTGGTGCCCCGGCTCTACGATGTCACGGAAGGCTCCATCACCATTGACGGCGTGGACCTGCGGGAGTTCGACGTCGAAGAGCTCCGCCAGGTGGTCGGAGTCGCCTTCGAGGACACCACGCTTTTCTCCAACTCGGTCCGGGACAACGTGCTCCTTGGCGCGCAGGACCGGACCGAAGAGGTGCTGGAGGAGGCCCTGGACGTAGCCCAGGCCCACTTCGCGTACTCACTGCCTGACGGTGTGGACACGCTCATCGGTGAGGAAGGCCTGAGCCTGTCCGGCGGCCAGCGCCAGCGGATTGCCCTGGCCCGGGCCATCGCCGCACGGCCCAGGGTGCTGGTGCTCGATGACCCGCTCTCGGCCCTGGACGTCCACACCGAGGAGCTGGTGGAGACCCGGCTCCGTTCTGTCCTGAAGGACACCACCACCCTGATCGTGGCCCACCGGCCCTCCACCGTGGCGCTGGCGGACCGGGTGGCGCTGCTGGAGGACGGGCGCATCACCGCGGTGGGCACGCACACCGGACTGCTGGCCGAGAACCCGCACTACCGCTACGTCATAGCGAGCCTGGACCAGGAACCCCGCGACCTGGATTCAGAGCTGTCGGAACTTGAGGAAGCGGCAGGCGCCGAGGCAGAGGGAAGCATCCGATGAGCACCGCAACGTTCGGTACCGCCAACGAAGACAACACCCACCTCAGCAAGAGCGACAGCAAAGCCGTACGACGCCGGTCACTCGCCCTCCTGGGGTCACTGATCCGCCCGGTGCGGCTCAGGTTCTGGCTGACCATCGCCACCGTGGTCCTGTCCCAGGCCGCCCGGGTCGCAGGGCCGGCTTTGATCGCCTTCGGCATCGACCACGCCCTCCCGGCCCTCCAGGCCGGCGACAACCTTCCGCTGGTCCTCACCGGCGTCGCCTACCTCGCAGCGGCAGTGGCGACGGCGGGACTGACGGCGCTGTACGTCACCTCCACCGCGCGGCTGAGCCAGGCCATGCTCCTGGACCTCCGGCTCAGGGTCTTCCGGCACACCCAGCGCCTGAGCCTGGAGTTCCACGAGAAGTACACCTCCGGCCGGATCATCGCCCGGCAGACTTCGGACCTTGAGGCACTGCGCGAGCTCCTCGATTCCGGTGTCAGTTCGCTGGCGTCAGGACTGCTCTTTATGGTGTTCACCGCCATTACGGTGTTCGCCCTGGACTGGCGCAGCGGACTGATCGTGCTGGCGGCCGGCGTGCCCATGTACTTCCTCTCGCGCTGGTACCAGAAGCACTCCCAGATCGCCTTCCGTGAATCCCGGGTGGTCTCAGCCCGTTTGATCGTGCACTTTGTCGAGACCATGACCGGAATCCGGGCAGTGAAGGCCTTCCGCAAGGAGCGCGAGAACGCCGACCGGTACGGGCAGCTGTCCGAGGACTACCGGCTGGTGACTGTCAGGTCCATCAACCTCAACGGCATTTTCCAGCCCGGCCTGGTGCTGATCGGCAACATCTGCGTGGCCTTCGTGCTGCTGTTCGGCGGCTTCCGGGTACTCAACGGTGAACTGGCCGTGGGCGTCCTCCTTGCCCTCATCCTGTCCACCAAGCGCTTCTTCCAGCCGGTGGACCAGATGGCCATGTTCTACAACTCCTTCCAAAGCGCCCAGGCGGCCCTTGAGAAGGTATCCGGGCTGCTGGAGGAGGTTCCGACTGTCCGCCCGCCCAAGAACGCCATAGCGCTCCGGGATGCCAAGGGCACGGTGGACTTCAAGGGTGTCGAGTTCCGGTACGGGGACGGCCCCGTCATCATCCCCACCATGGACCTGCACATTCCCGCCGGGCAGACCGTAGCGCTGGTGGGCCAGACCGGCGCCGGCAAGTCCACCCTGGCAAAGCTGATCGCCAGGTTCTATGACGTCTCCTCCGGGTCGCTGACCCTGGACGGCGTGGACCTGCGCAGCCTCAGCACCACCGACCTGCGCCGGAACATTGTGATGGTCACCCAGGAAGCCTTCCTGTTCAGCGGTTCCGTGGCGGACAATATCGCCCTTGGCCGGCCCGAGGCTTCCCGGGAGGAGATCGAAGAAGCTGCCCGCGCCGTCGGAGCCCATGACTTCATTACGGCCCTCCCCGAAGGCTACGACACCGACGTCAACAAGCGCGGCGGGCGGGTCTCCTCCGGCCAGCGCCAGCTCATCAGTTTTGCCCGCGCGTTCCTGGCCCGGCCAGCCGTGCTGATCCTGGATGAGGCAACGTCGTCGCTGGACATCCCGTCCGAACGGCTCGTGCAGACAGGCCTGGCGCGGCTCCTGGGGGCAACGTCCGACGCCGGCAGTACGGCAGGTGGCGCCGGCTCGGCTGCTGCGGGTGGGGGCCGCACGGCGCTGATCATTGCTCACCGGCTGTCGACCGTGGAAACCGCGGACCGTGTGCTGGTGGTCCACGACGGACGGGTGGTGGAGGATGGAACGCCGGCAGAACTGATCGGCGGCGGAGGGCGGTTCGCGGACCTCCACGGCGCCTGGAAGGACTCGCTGGTCTGACCGGCTACGTTCCAGCCGGGCACGGCGGCAGGCGGATTTCGCATCCGGACCCGGGATCGGCTATTCTTGTAAAGTTGCTTTTGCAGCGGATCGGGATGTAGCGCAGCTTGGTAGCGCGCTTCGTTCGGGACGAAGAGGTCGCAGGTTCAAATCCTGTCATCCCGACCAAAAGTAAGAGGGTCTCCCACTGGGAGGCCCTCTTTTTTGTGTTCCGCCGTGACCGGTGTTGTCTTGCCTGTCACAAACCAGCCGGTCCCGGTTGGCAGGCACTAGCGATCCGACCGCGGCGATTATTACATTTTGGCAAAGGAATGGCCCTGGAACACTGTTCGCATTCCAGGGCCTCGCCTCCTTTGGTGAGGAGTGATTACATCGGATCGGGCCAGTTGCCCGTGTAGGTGGTGAAGTTAGTGCTGGTGCCCTTGTCCTTGGTCTTCTTGGACATCGGGTCCGGCCAGTTACCTGTGGCTACGGAAACACCGGTGGTATCGGCAAGGGAACCTGCAGACAGGACAGCCGGAGCCGCCGCAGAAAACGCCAAGGCCCCTGCCAACACAGCCGCGGCTGCAATCTTCTTCAACATATAAGTTCCTCAATACGAGTCGGATTCGTTACAAAGTCAGCACTGTCCTTGTTGACATACATTGTAAAATGTTTTCCACAGGGACTGTCAAGCATTGAGTACAAAGACTGTCCGGAATGAGGAGGAAATCCCGTGGGCAACGGATTCGGGGAGAAGCTACGGGCGGAGCGTCTCGAACGTGGACTGACACAGGCCGAATTGGGCAAGGACCTGTACTCCCCCAGCTATATCTCCCTGCTCGAGACAGGCCGGCGGGAACCGACCGCAGAAGTCATCGTGGAGCTGGCCCGACGGCTCGAGCTCGCGCCGAAGGCACTGCAGGCCTGGAGCCAGCCAATTACTGTCAGCGACGCCGAATACGTCCTCGCAGGCCTCTACGCGCGCCAGGCGTGGGACCTCAGGGACTACCCGCTGGCGGCCAGCCACGCCGCCACGGCAGCGCGCATCGCCCTGGAGGGCAAGAACACCAGCGCCTGGTGGAACATGACGTACATGCAGGCTGAGTGCCTGATGAAACACGGCGACCTTGACGAGTGCAAGCAAATCATCGAGCGCCTTATCGAGCACCCCATGGCCATGGAATCCGTCGGCCTGGCCGTCCGCGCCCGCCAAATGTACTCGGCAGTGCTGCAGCGCCAGGGCCACCTGTCAGCCGCAGTGGACTCCGCGCTGGAGGCAGTGAAGCTGTGCGCGCAGCTGTCCCAGGGCTCCACGATCATCATCGGCGCCCACAGGGCCCTCATCAGCGCCTTGGCCGAAAGCGGCCGGCTGGAGGAAGCGTGGACCTACTGCCAGGCCATGAACGACCAGGTGGACGAAAATTCGATGTCCCAACTTGCCGGTGAAGTGGCCTGGGTGGTCGGAAACGTGGCCTTCATGCGCCACGACTACGCCGAGGGGGTCAAGCAGCACGAGCGCGCAGCAAGGTTGCTGACACCTGCCAACGACATCGAGCTATGGGCCCGCTTCAATAAAGCCTCCGCCGCCGTGCGCCTGTCGGCCGGGATCGTCGAACCGGAGACGCTCTCCTCCATCGAACGGGCCGAGCTTGCTTTCTCGATTGTCCGTGGCACCAAGAGCGACGAACTCGAAGTCGCGTTCATCCGCGCCCGCTGGCTCTACCTCACCGGCGACATCGTGGCCGCCATCAACAAGCTCCAGGAGATCCACGCCGAGTCCGACGCGCTGGCCAAACACACCGCCGGCGAGGTGTCCCTCCTGCTGGGCAAATCCCTGAAGGCCGCCGGCGAATCCGAGGATGCCCTGGTGTACCTGGAGGAGGCACAAAAGGCCTTCAGTGCCGCCGGAGCCTCAGACCGGGTCCAGCAGGCACTGGACGCGGTCCTGGAGATCAGGCTGGCCCAGCAGCGCGCCGCGAAGGCGGCCACGGCCAGCTAGGGGCGGGCCGGGCCTGCCGGGCCCGCCCCTGTGCTTGGCTGCGGCTTAGGCGAACGCCTGGCCTGTCAATTTCTCGAATGCTTCCACATAGCGGCCGCGGGTCCGGGCGATCACGTCCGCGGGCAGCGCCGGAGGGGCAACGTCGGAGGACCGGTCCCAGCCCGATTCGGCTGACGTCAGCCAGTCGCGTACATACTGCTTGTCAAAGGACGGCTGCGCCTGGCCCGGCTGGTACGTGGCGGCATCCCAGAACCGCGAGGAGTCCGGCGTCAGGACCTCGTCGCCGAGGACGATCGACCCGGAAACGGCGTCGTAGCCGAACTCCACCTTGGTATCGGCCAGGATAATGCCGCGCTCGCGGGCGATCTTCTCCGCCGTGGTGTAAATCTTCAGGGTCAGCTCGCTCAGCCGGCCCGCGATGTCATCGCCCACCATGCCTACAACGGCGTCGTAGGTGATGTTTTCGTCGTGGTGGCCCACTTCGGCCTTGGCGGACGGCGTGAAGATGGCGTGCTCCAGCCGTGAGCCGTCCACCAGGCCTTCGGGCAGGGGAATGGCGCACACGGTGCCTGAGGCCTTGTATTCCAGCAGGCCGGAGCCTGTGAGGTAGCCGCGGGCGATGCATTCCACCGGGAACATGTCCAGCTTCTTGCAGATCATGGCACGGCCCTCCACCGCGGCAGGCACTCCGTCTTCCACGGTGGACGCCAACACGTGGTGCTCCACGCCGAGCTGCCCGAACCACCACAGGCTCAGCTGGGTCAGGATGCGGCCCTTGTCCGGGATCTCGCTGGCCAGGACATGGTCGAAGGCACTGATGCGGTCGCTTGCCACCACCAGGACGGAGTCCTGCCCGACGCGTTCGCGGATCGATTCGTCAGCGGGCTCGTAGAGGTCACGGACTTTGCCGGAGTAGACGTGCGTCCAGCCGGGCAGATCCAGGGTGTCCGTGCTCAGGCCACGCTTCCGTGCCGGGTCCAGCGGAGAGTTCTCAGTCATGGTTATGCCTTCGCCTTCGTCACGGGCAGGGATCCGGTGGCACCGGAGGATACTTTGATCTCGCCGCGCGCTGCCTTGCGGCCGATGTCGGTCCGGAACTGGGAGCCTTCAAGCTGCACCAGTTCCACGCCATCGTAGGCCCGCTCGCGGGCTTCCACCAGGTCGCTGCCCAGTGCCACCACGGCCAGCACGCGGCCGCCGGCGGAGACCACTTTGCCGTCTTCGTCGAACGCCGTGCCCGCGTGGATCACGTGCACACCGTCCAGTTCGTCGACCTTTTTGAGTCCACGGATCCGGTCACCGGTGCGGGGCGTGTCCGGGTAGTTCTCGGAGGCAACGACGACGGCAACAGCGGTGTCCTTGGACCAGCGCAGCTCTTCAGCCTTGTCCAGTTCGCCCTTGGCAGCTGCCAGCAGCAGCGCCCCGAGGGGGGTCTTGAGCCGGGCAAGGACGGCCTGGGTTTCGGGATCGCCGAACCGGACGTTGAATTCGATGACGCGGGTTCCGCGGGAAGTCAGGGCGAGGCCCACAAACAGCACTCCCACGAAAGGCGTGCCGCGGTGTGCCATCTCGGTCACCGTGGGCTGGGCCACCCGGTCGATGACTTCCTGGACCAGGCCTTCGGGCGCCCATTCCAGCGGTGTGTAGGCCCCCATGCCGCCGGTGTTGGGGCCTTCGTCGTTGTCGAAGATCCGCTTGAAGTCCTGCGCCGGGGACAGGGCAACGGTGTTGCGGCCGTCGCACAGCACGAAGACGGAAACCTCGGGGCCGTCCAGGAATTCCTCGATCACCACGGTGCCGCCGGCGTCGAAACAGGTCTGGGCGTGAGCCAGAGCTTCGTCGCGGTTCCTGGTGACCACAACACCCTTGCCCGCGGCGAGGCCGTCGTCCTTGACCACGTAGGGGGCGCCGAAGGTATCCAGGGCCGAGGCGGCTTCCTCGGCGTTGGCAGCCACCATGGCCATGGCGGTGGGGACCCCGGCCTCGGCCATGATTTCCTTCGCGAAGGCCTTGGAGGCCTCCAGCTGCGCCGCGGCCTTGCTGGGACCGAACACCGGAATTCCCGCTGCCCGGACGGCGTCGGACACCCCGGCGGCGAGCGGGGCCTCGGGACCTACCACCACCAGGTCGACGGCGAGCTTGGTGGCCAGGGCCGCGACGGCGTCCGGATCATTGCCGTTGATGTTGTGGGTGGGGACCAGTTTGCTGATGCCGGCGTTGCCGGGAGCTGCATGGACCTCGGACACGTTGGGGTCGGCAAGCAGGGAGCGGACAATGGCGTGTTCGCGGCCTCCGGGGCCGATGACGAGTACCTTCACAGTCTCCAAGGGTACTTTGTGCACCCGGCAGGCTCCTAAGGTGTGTCAGCCCCCGGCACCTGCGGGAACAATCCCCCGCGCCGTCCGCTACGAACCAGAGGCATGAAGAAGCTGATGAACTGGCTCAAGGGTCCCACCGCCATGGCCGCGCTGGCCGGTGTGGTGGCCGCCGCCGTCGTCCTTGCCGTCGCGGAACTGGTGGGCGCGTTCTTCACGGCGCGCGCCACCCCGGTGATCGCCCTGGGGTCGACATTCATTGACTTCACGCCGCCGTGGATGAAGGACTTTGCCATCGCGACGTTCGGCACCAATGACAAGGCTGCCCTGTTCGTGGGAATGGGCCTGACGATCTTCCTGCTCGCCTGCGTGCTGGGTGTCGTGGCGTACCGCAAATGGGTGCTCGGCGTGGCCGGCGTACTGTTCATGGGCGCCGTCATTGTGGCCAGCGTTGTGACCCGCGCCGGGGTGGCGCCGCTGGATGCGATTCCCACCCTCCTGGGCACCGTTGCCGGGCTTCTGGTCCTGCGGCTGCTGATCGCGCCGCTGTGGAGACGACGGCGCCGGAGCCACGGGCCGGTGCCGCCGCCCCGGAACCCGGACACGTCCGCGCCCAGCCGCCGCCGGTTCTTCGCGGCGGCCGGCATCACTGCGGCCGGGGCGGGGATTGCGGCCGCAGGCGGACGGCTCCTGAGCGCTGCGCGCAGCAACATTGCCCAGGCGCGCGAGGCCCTGCAGCTGCCCGCGCCGGTTAAGGCTGCGCCCGCTGTTCCCGCCGGCGTGCAGTCCCCCGTGGCCGGGGTGACGCCCTGGATCACGCCCAACAGCGACTTCTACCGGATCGACACGGCCCTGAGCGTGCCGGAGATCAATGCCGACGACTGGGAGCTGCGGGTCCACGGCCTGGTGGAGGAGGAAGTGCGCCTCAGCTTCCAGGACCTGCTCGACGCCGATCTGATCGAATCGCACGTGACCCTCACCTGTGTCTCCAACCCGGTGGGCGGAAACCTCGCCGGCAACGCGAAGTGGCTGGGCCTGCCCATCCGCGAGGTGCTCAAGCGGGCGCGTCCCAAGGAGGGCGCGGACATGGTGCTGTCCACCTCCATCGACGGCTTCAGTGCCTCCACGCCGCTCGAAGTGCTGCAGGACGACCGTGACGCCATCCTTGCCATCGGCATGAACGGTGAACCGCTCCCGCTCGAACACGGCTACCCCGTCCGGATGGTGGTACCCGGACTGTACGGCTTCGTCTCGGCCACCAAATGGGTAGTGGACCTGGAAGTGACGCGATTCGCGGACAGCAGGGCCTACTGGACGGACCGGGGCTGGTCCGAGCGGGGTCCCATCAAAACCATGGCCCGGGTTGAGGTACCCAAATCATTCGCCAAGGTCCCGGCCGGAAAGCTGGCCATCGGCGGCACCGCCTGGGCGCAGACGCGGGGCATCACCAAGGTGGAGGTCCAGATCGACAACTCGGAGTGGGCGGAGGCCACGCTCTCCACCGAGGCATCCCTGATCACCTGGCGGCAGTGGTCCTTCGAGTGGGAGGCAACCCCCGGCCCGCACTACATCAAAGTCCGCGCCACGGACGGAACCGGTGAGGTGCAGACGGACCAGCGGGCGGAGCCGGTCCCTGACGGTGCGTCCGGCTGGCAGTCCGTGATGGTCACCGTGGAGTAGCCCGGCGTCCCCGGGCACCGCCCCGGAGGGCCCTAGACTGGCAACATGCCGCACAACCCGCATGCCACCTTCACCGTGGATTCCGCCGTCGAACTGGCTGTTGTTGAACGCAGCGGCTTCGTGGAATCCCGCCACATCGGCTCAGCCGTCCTGCTGGCTGCCGACGGCACGGTCGTCACCGAACTGGGTGACATCAGCACCCCCATCTACGCCCGGTCAGCCCTGAAGCCGCTGCAGGCGCTGGCGTCCATGCAGTCCGGGGTCCCCCTGCGCGGCGCTCAGGTGGCGCTCGCCTGCGCCAGCCATGTGGGGTCGCTGGACCACATGGACGTGGTGGAAGGGATGCTCAAGGCAGCCGGAGTCCGGGAGGACCAGCTCCAGTGCCCCGAAGCCTGGCCCCAGGACGAGACCGCCCGCAACTGGATGATCCGTTCCGACCGCGGCAAATCCAGGCTTGCCTTCAACTGTTCGGGAAAGCACGCCGCGTTTCTGTGGGCGTGCACCGAGAACGGCTGGGACACCCACAGCTACCTCGAACCCAACCATCCCCTGCAGCAGCGCGTCCGGAGCATCATCGAGGAGTACACCGGGGAACAGATCGCCCACCTGGGCATCGACGGCTGCGGCGCCCCGGTGGCGGCTGTCTCGCTGACCGGCCTGGCCCGCGCCTTCTCCCAGCTGGCCAAGGCACCTGGAGACAAACACTCCAACGCCCGGGCAGCCACCATCGCCACGTCGATGCTGGACTACCCGTGGGCTGTGCAGGGCCGCGGGGAAGCCAACACGATCGTGATGGACGAACTCGAGGTCATCGCCAAGATCGGCGCCGAAGGCGTGCTGGTGATGGCCACCCCGCAGGGCGTCGCCGTGGCCATCAAGATGCTGGACGGAAACCCGCGGGCCACCTCCCTGGTGGGGCTGACCATGCTCGCGGCCGCCGGCGCCGTGGACATCCCGGGAGTCTCCAGCGTCCTGGAAAAAGTGGTGGAACCCGTCCTGGGAGGCGGACGGCCGGTGGGCAGGCTGCGGCTGGGCCCGGCGGTGTCCGCGCTCCTGGACTGACGCAGCACCAGGTTCCCGCCACCTATGAAAGGAGTCGCGCCACATGGCCACAGCACGCCGTCGTATCGGCATTGAAGAAGGCAGGGCTGCACTCGCCGCCTGGACCGCAGCCGCCGGGTCGCCGGGTCCCGCTCCCCCGGAACGTCACGGCGACTGCAGTCCGCTACACACTTGAGGAGGTGGCGGCGCGGGCACCGGGCAACTCGGTGGAGGTGCGCGTCCCGCCCTTCGGTGTGACGCAGTGCGTGGAGGGTCCGCGGCACACGCGCGGAACGCCGCCGAATGTTATTGAGTGCGACGCCGCGACCTGGCTGGGAATGGTCTCCGGCCAGGTGGATTGGGCGGAGGCTGTCGCGGCAGGCAAAGTGGCGGCCTCAGGATTGAGGGCGGACCTCTCCGCCCTGCTGCCGCTCTAGCTGTACCAGCATCAGGCGCCTGGTGGCCGTCATGGGCCGATGCTACCCGCGGCCGATGAACGGCATGCCCGCGGCGGTAAGGACCACGGATCCCACGCTGGCCGACGCCGGCATGTTGGCCATCAGCAGGACCGCCCGTGCGGCGTCCTCCACGGGAAACGTCGGTTCAGCACGCCTGCTGCCGTCAGCCTGGAGCGCGCCGACGCCCACCCCGATGGTGTCCATGATGTCCGTGGCCGTGTTGCCGATGTCGATCTGCCCGCAGGTGATGCCGAAAGCGCGTCCGTCCAGTTCGATGCTTTTGGTCAGTCCCGTCATGGCGTGCTTGGTCACTGCGTAGGCCACCGTCCTGGGCCGGGGGGAGTGTGCCGAGATGGAGCCGTTGTTGATGATCCGGCCGCCGCGCGGCTGCTGGGCTTTCATGGCGCGGACGGCCGCGGCGGCACAGAGCATGGAGCCGGTGAGGTTCACGGCCACGGTGGCATTCCAGTCCGCGAGGCTGATCTCGTCAACCGAGGCGGCGGGCCCGAAGACACCGGCGTTGTTGAAGAGGACGTCCACCCTCCCCCATGTTCCCAGGACAGTTGCGAAGAGACGTTCGACGTCGTCGGGGGCGGTGACGTCGCACGGCACCGCCAGTGCGTTCCCGTGTCCGCCCGCGGTCTCGAGCAGCTGGGCTTCCCGCCGTCCGGCCAATGCCACCCGATAGCCCTCAGAGAGCATCAGCCGGGCAACCGCCCTGCCGATCCCGGACCCGGCTCCGGTGACGACGGCAACCCGCCCGGTTTCCTCTGGACTGCTCATGCACTGCTCCTCATCGACGCGGTCACAATTGAATAGTATGGCCTTCAGTCATAATCTCGGAATGCAAGATTGTTTTCTCACAATACGAGAACATGAGCCGCCATTCAATGACGAAACGAGGCTGACGTGGCTGCAGGAGAAGATACCTCCCATATCCTCAGCGGGTTGACTAACCAGCTGCCTGATCGTGATCCGGAAGAGACCGCCGAGTGGGTTGAGTCCCTGGATTCGTTGATCAGGGAACAGGGCACTGAGCGTGCCCAATACATCATGCGGAGCCTGCTGCAGCGTGCGGGCGCGCAGAGTGTGGGCGTGCCGATGGTGACCACCACCGATTATGTGAACACGATCCCGGTGGACCAGGAAGCGGCGTTCCCCGGCAACGAGGAGTACGAACGCCGCTACCGGGCGTACATGCGCTGGAACGCGGCGATCATGGTGCACCGGGCGCAGAAGGCCAACATCGGGGTGGGCGGGCACATTTCCACCTATGCCGGGGCCGCGACCCTGTACGAGGTGGGCTTCAACCACTTCTTCCGCGGCAAGGATGCCCCCGGCGGCGGTGACCAGGTCTTCTTCCAGGGCCATGCTTCCCCCGGCATGTACGCGAGGGCGTTCATGGAAGGGCGCCTGACCGAGGAGGACCTGGACGGGTTCCGGCAGGAAAAGTCCAAGGAAGGCCACGCGCTCTCCTCCTACCCGCACCCCAGGCTGATGCCCGAGTTCTGGGAATTCCCCACCGTCTCGATGGGTATCGGGCCGATGAACGCGATCTACCAGGCCCAGTCCAACCGGTACCTGCACAACCGCGGCCTCAAGGACACCTCGGACCAGCAGGTCTGGGCGTTCCTGGGCGACGGGGAAATGGACGAGCCCGAGTCCCGCGGCCTGCTCCAGCTCGCCGCGAACGAGAACCTGGACAACCTGAACTTCGTGATCAACTGCAACCTCCAGCGCCTGGACGGGCCGGTGCGCGGCAACGGCAAGATCATGCAGGAACTCGAAGCGTTCTTCCGCGGCGCGGGCTGGAACGTGATCAAGGTCGTCTGGGGCCGGGAGTGGGATGAGCTGCTCACCAAGGACACCGACGGGTCCCTGGTGAAGATCATGAACGAAACCCCGGACGGGGACTACCAGACCTACAAGGCCGAATCCGGCGGGTTCGTCCGGGAACACTTCTTCGGCAAGGACCCCGCCACCAAGGACCTCGTCGCGGACCTGACCGATGACCAGATCTGGAACCTCAAACGCGGCGGCCACGACTACCGCAAGGTCTACGCCGCGTACAAGGCAGCCACCGAATTCAAGGGCAAACCCACCGTGATCCTGGCCAAAACGGTCAAGGGCTACGGACTCGGACCGCACTTCGAAGGCCGCAACGCCACCCACCAGATGAAAAAGCTCACCCTCGATGACCTGAAGAAGTTCCGCGACCACCTGCGGATCCCGGTCACCGACGAGCAGCTCGAAAAAGACCTCTACAACCCGCCGTACTTCCACCCGGGCAGCGATGCGCCGGAAATCAAGTACATGATGGAACGCCGCGCCGAGCTCGGCGGAGCCGTGCCGGAGCGCCGCTCCAAGCACCAGGACATCGCCCTGCCCGACACCAAAACCTACGAGGTCGCCAAGCGCGGGTCCGGCAAGCAGCAGGCAGCGACGACCATGGCGTTCGTCCGGCTCCTCAAGGACCTCATGCGGGACAAGAACTTCGGCAAGCACATCGCCCCGATCATCCCGGACGAGGCCCGCACGTTCGGGATGGACGCGTTCTTCCCGACCGCGAAGATCTACAACCCCAAGGGCCAGAACTACCTCTCCGTGGACCGGGACCTGGTCCTGGCCTACAAGGAATCCGCCCAGGGCCAGCTGATCCACCCCGGCATCAACGAAGCCGGCGCCGTCGCAGCGTTCACCGCCGCCGGCACCGCCTACGCCACCCACGGCGTCCCGCTGATCCCGGTCTACGTGTTCTACTCCATGTTCGGCTTCCAGCGCACCGGCGACGCGTTCTGGGCCGCCGGGGACCAAATGGCCCGCGGCTTCATCATCGGCGCCACCGCAGGACGGACCACCCTCACCGGCGAAGGCCTCCAGCACGCCGACGGCCACTCCCCCCTGCTGGCCTCCACCAACCCCGCAGTGGTCACCTACGACCCCGCCTACGGGTACGAAATGGGCCACATCATCCGCGACGGCATCGAACGCATGTACGGGCCCGATTCAGCGGACCGGAACCTCATGTACTACCTCACCGTCTACAACGAGCCCATCACCCAGCCCGCAGAGCCCGAGGACCTCGATGTGGAAGGCGTCCTGAAGGGCATCTACCTCGTCGCGCCGGCAAAGATCGACGGTCCCCGGACCCAGATCCTGGCCTCCGGCGTTTCCGTGCCCTGGGCCATCGAAGCCCAACGCATCCTCGCCGAGGACTGGGGCGTCTCCGCCGACGTCTGGTCCGTCACCTCCTGGAACGAACTCCGCCGCGACGGCATGGCCGCCGAGGAAGAAGCCTTCCTCAACCCCGGCCAGCCCGCCCGGGTACCGTTCGTGACCCAGCAGCTCGCCGGCGCCACCGGCCCCGTCGTTGCCGTCTCGGACTACATGAAGGCCGTCCCGGACCAGATCCGCCAATTCGTACCCAACGAATTCGCCACCCTCGGCGCCGACGGCTTCGGCTTCTCCGACACCCGCGCAGCAGCACGCCGCTACTTCAAAAACGACACCCACTCCATCGTGGTGAAGGCACTCCAGCTGCTCGCGGCGAGGGGCGACGTGGAGGACGGCGCACCGGCCTACGCCATGGACCGCTACAAGCTCCTGGACGTCACCGCGGGCACCACGGGAGGCACGGGCGGCGATTCCTGACCAGCGCGCAGTTGGCAGTTCGAGGCATCGCCGGTCCGTGACACTGCCGCCAAACTGCCATCGCGGGTGGCTAGGGTGGGGCTATGGGGAACACGCCTGACGTCCGGACCACCGCCGTTGTCCTTGCTGCCGGCGCCGGGAGCCGGCTCGGCAGGGGGCCCAAAGCCCTCCTGCCCTACCGTGGCCGGCCGCTGGTGGAGTCCGTCGCCGGGGCACTGCTCCTGGGCGGATGCCGCGAAGTAGTGGTGGTGCTCGGCGCCGGAGCTGCCGATGTGGAGGCCCTCGCCGAACTGGACCGGTTCCGGACGGTGGCCAACGAGGACTGGCAGTCCGGAATGGGCAGCTCGTTTTTGTTGGGCAACGCCACGGCGGATCCCGGCGACCACCTGCTCATCGCACTCGTGGACCAGCCGGGCCTGACGCCGCAGACGGTGGGCAGGCTGCTGGCGTCCCACCGGCCCGGGCGGATCACCGCCGCCGCCTATGACGGCGGCGGCAGGGACGGCACGGTCCGCCGCGGGCACCCGCTGCTCATCGACGTCGGCCTCCGGAAAGCAGTGGCCAGTACCGTGGCGGGCGACGCCGGAGCACGCGGCTTCCTGCGGTCACACCCGGAGCTGGTGGATGAAGTGGACTGCAGCGACCAGTCCACCGGGGCGGACATCGACACCCCGGAGCAGCTCCACCTCCTGGACTAGCCGCCAGGGACGCCTACCAGCGGGGGTGGACGGCCTCACGGAAGTAGTGGTCGTAGATCCAGCGGACGCCCTCGTCGAATTCACCGCTGAGGGAAAGTCCGGCGGCGGCAGCGTTCGCCGTAGCCTGGTCCACGTTCCGCGCCCCGGGGATCACGGTGGTCACGCCGTCCTGCGCAGCAATCCACGCGATGGCCGCCTGCGCCGTGGTGGCACCCTCGGGGACCAGCTGCTCAAACTCAGCCACGGCCTTCAGCCCCAGTTCGAAATCCACGCCGGAGAAGGTCTCGCCCACATCGAAGGATTCGCCGCTGCGGTTGTAATTGCGGTGGTCGTTCTCAGCGAACGTGGTGTCCTTGCTGTACTTGCCGGAGAGCAGGCCTGAGGCCAGCGGAACCCGGGCGATGATGCCCACGCCGGCTGCCTTCGCGGCAGGAAGCACCTCGTCCAGGGGCTTGAGCCGGAAAGCGTTGAGGATGATCTGGACGGAGGCGGTGCCGTCGTGCCGGATTGCTTCAAGCGCTTCATCGGTACGCTCGACGCTGACTCCGTAGTTGCGGATGGCTCCTTCGGAGACCAGGGTGTCCAGGGCGTCGTAAACCTCCGCGTTGCTGTACACAGCGGTGGGCGGGCAATGCAGCTGGACGAGGTCCAGGCTGTCGGTGCCGAGGTTCTTGCGGGAGCGGTCCACCCACTGGCGGAAGTTGGCCAGGGTGTAGTTCTCCGGCTGCTGGTCCATCCGGCGGCCCATTTTGGTGGCCACCGTCAGGTCCAGGCCCGGGTTGTCCTTCAAGAACGCGCCGATGGCCTGCTCACTCTTGCCGTCGCCGTAGACGTCCGCCGTGTCGAAGAGCGTGACCCCTGCTTCCACGGAGGCAGCCAGGATGGCCTGCGCCTGCGCGTGGTCAACGTTTCCCCAGTCAGCGCCAAGCTGCCAGGTGCCGAGCCCCACGATCGAGACGTTCCGTCCGGTCTTGCCTAATATGCGCTGTTCCATCCCCCGACTATATGGTGTGCAGCGCTCAGGCGCGGGTAACCACGGCGGCGTCCCGCAGGCCCAGGTAGATCTTGTCGCGGGCGATGGGCAGCGACGCGAACCTCACGCCGGTGGCGTCGCGGATGGCGTTCGCCAACGCTGGGGCCACCGGGTTGAACGGACTCTCACTCATCGACTTTGCGCCGAGCGGGCCCAGTTTGTCGTTGGTGTCGGCGAAGTACACCTCGCTTCGGGGCACATCGGCAAAGGTGGGGATATGGTACTGGCGCAGGATGTCCGTGGTGACCCGTCCGGCGTCGTCCACCACCACCTCTTCGTACAGCGCGGCACCCAGGGCCTGCGCAATCCCACCCTCGATCTGGCCACGGCACTGCCGCGGATTGACCACCACGCCGGCATCCGCAGCCTGCACGCTCTGCAGGATCCGCAGCTCCCCGGTGGCACGACTGACCGCCACCCGGAAGCCGTGCACATTGAACGCGACGGAGCGCGGCGTGCCGCCCCAGCGTCCTTCGGCGGCGAGTTCGACGCCGACCTCAGCGGCGGCCTGCGCCAGTTCCGCGAGCGGCACTGCGGTCCCCTCACACACGACCGTATCGCCGTCGAGCACGCAGCCGGAGGACTGGACCTGCCGGATCCCTGCGGCGAACGCCCGGATCCGGACGGCGAGTTCCTCGGCCGCGGCGAGCGTCGCCTTCCCCGCCACCACTGTCCCGGCCGAGCCGAATGCGCCGGTGTCGTGTTCGATCAGGTCGGTATCCGACTGCCGCACCGTGACCCGTGAGGCCACGGTAGTCAACGCGGTGGCGGCGAGCTGGGCATGCACCGTGGTGGTGCCGTTGCCGAACTCGGCGGTGCCGACGTCGGCCTGGTACGTGCCGTCCGGAAGGAGCCTGAGCTTCGAATGGGCGAAGTGGCCGCGCGGCGGCACGGTGTCGATCATGGACAGTGCGGTGCCTTCCCCTATGGCCCACTCCGGGCCGAGCTGGTCCAGGCCCGCTGCACGGTACCGCTCCTTGCCCCGGTCCAGCGCGTCCCGGACCAGGCTGGTGCATTGGTCCAGGCCATAGCTGCCGTAGTGGACGTCCTCGGCAGGATCGGCGTGCGTGGACAGCATGTGGTCCCCCTCGCGCACCATGTTCTGCCGGCGGAATTCCAGCGGGTCCATCCCGGTACCGATCGCGAGCTCGTCCATGGCGGATTCGATCGCGAAGATCATCTGGCTCAGGCCGTAGCCACGGAAGGCGCCGGAGGGGACGGTGTTGGTGTACACGGCCCGGGCATCCACCTTCTTGTTGGCGCAGTTGTAGACGCCCAGCGATTCGCCGCAGCCGTGGAACATCACCCCCGGGGCGTGGTTTCCGTAGGCGCCGGTGTTGGTCAGGACATCCAGTTGCAGGGCGGTCAGCCTGCCTTCGGCGCTGGCCCCGGCCTTGAGGCGGATGGTGAACGGATGCCGGGTGGTGGTGGCGGTGAACTGTTCCGTCCTGGTCAGTTCAAGCTGCACCGGCCGCCCCAGCGCCAGGGCAGCGAGCGCCACGATGTCCTCGGTCAGCACTTCCTGCTTGCCGCCGAAACCGCCCCCCACCCGGCCGGCCACCACGTGGACCCGTTCCTCGGGCAGGCCAAAGATCCTGCAGAGCGTGCGGCGGACCAGGAACGGGACCTGGCTGGACGTGCGGACCTGCAGCCGGCCACCGCTGTCCACCGACGCGATCGAGGCGTGGGTTTCGAGTGCCACATGCTGGACCCGCTGGGTCTGGTAGGTCTGTTCGTGGATGTAGCTGGCTGCCGCGAAGCCGTCCTGGACGCTGCCCAGTTCAGAATGAAGTTCAGCCACGATATTCTGCCCTGGCCTGGCGATCCTGGCGGTGGGCCCGTCCTTGTCGCCGTGGACGGCGGGCGCACCCGGGCGGATGGCATCCTGGGGCGTGAACACAGCGTCCAGGACCTGGTATTCCACGGTCAGGGCACGGACACCGGCCTCGGCAGCCTGGACCGTGTCCGCCACGACGGCGGCTACGCGCTGCCCGATGAACCTGACCACGTCATCGAGCACGCGGGTATCGTCGGGGTCGTCCGTGTAGAGCTCGTGCTGCGCAGTGGAGAACAGCTGCTCCGGCGCGTCCTGGTGCGTGAACACTGCCACCACTCCCGGCACGTTCAGTGCTGCGTCGGTGCTGATCCCCAGGATGCGGGCGTGGGCGTGCGGCGAGCGCAGGAGCTTCAGGTGAAGGAGCCCCGGCAGCTGGTCCGCGGGCACATCGAGCGTGTAGCGGGCGGTGCCGGTGACCACGCCGCGGCTGGCGGGGGCGGGGACGTCGTCACCCATTCCGCCAGGCCGCGGTCCGGGCCGGCCCTCCCCGGCAACGCCGGATGCTGGCCCGGCCGGCTCCGGGTGCGTGGCCGGCCCCGGGTGCCCGGCGTGCCCGTCGTGTCCGCAGACTGCGTCCTCGATGGCCCTGTACCCGGTGCACCGGCACAGGTTGCCCTTGAGGTTGCGGGGCAGGTTCCCTTTCTGTTCGTCTGTGAACGTGGCTGCGGTCATCAGCATCCCGGCGGTGCAGAAGCCGCACTGGAAACCCTGGCGCTCCAGGAACTGCTGCTGGACCGGATGCAGCTCCCCGTCAGCAGCGCCGGAGTTTCCGGCGAGGCCTTCAATGGTGGTGACGGCGTGCCCCTCGGCGCGGACGGCCGGATAGATGCAGCTGTGCACCGGGGTGCCGTCCACGTGCACGGTGCAGGCACCGCAGTCGCCGCCGTCGCAGCCCTTCTTGACGCCCAGGTTGCCCTGCTCGCGCAGGAAGGTCCGCAGGCACTGCCCGGGGCGGGGCCCGGTTGCGGCCGGAACGCCGTTGATCTCGATGGCCAAGGTCAGGCCCCTTCCTGCTGTGCGGTGCGGCGGGTTGCCGGCGGCCAGAAATCGCCGGACGCAGGCACATCCGGTGCGCCGTCCGGGGCCGCGAGTTCGGCGCGGATCTCCGCAGCGAGGCGGTGCGTCATGTCCCGCCGCCAGGCCGGAAGCCCGTGGATGTCATCGTGGTAGAGGGCTTCGGGGATGGCGTCCGTCAGGGCCGCGTCGAGTTCTGCAGCGTCGGGCAGGGACCCGAAGCGCAGCTGCACGGGCCGTTTAGTCGACGCCGTGACCGTCAGCACCAGGGAGGTACCGCCGTCGAGCCTTCCGATCAGCAGCACGCCGGAGCGCCCCAGGTTGCTCAGCGACAGGCGGCGGAACGCCACCCGGGAGGCAAGGGCCGACGCCGGGAGGTGGACCCCGCGCAACAGCTCGCCCGGTGCCAGGCAGGTTGTTCCGTCCCCGGTGACGAACTCAGCGACGGGAACGGTGCGCGTGGCGCCGCCGGGCGCCAGGACGGTGGCGACGCCGTCGAGCCCTGCGCACAGTGACGTGACGGGCCCGGCGGGCAGTCCTGTGCAGATGTTCCCGCCTGCCGTGGACATGTTCCAGACTTTGAAGGATGCCACGAAGGAGTCGCAGCACGGCCGGATAAGGTCCAGCCCTGGCCAGGTCCGGCCGGCCACCTCCGGCGACCCTGCGAGCGCGTAAAGTTCCGCAACGGTGCAGGTGGCTGCCAGGCCGATGCCGTCCTGGGTGACGGTGACCGGTGTCCAGCCGGCGGAGCCCAGGTCCAGGAGACGCTTGAGCGGTGCGGGCCCGAAGGCGTAGCTGCCGTAGGAGAACAGAACGGTGCCGCCGGCCAGCCAGGCGTCGCCGTCGCGCCAGTCGGCCGGGTCGGTGGTGCGGACCACCGCCTCGATGGTGTTCATGTCCATGCAATCTCCTGCTGGGTGATGGCTTCGGCGTCCGGACGCGCGCCGGGGTGCGCTGCGGACTGATGAATGGGACCGGAGGCGTCCCGCAACGGTGTGCATGAGGACCTCCGGCTGCGGGAGGCGATGATTTCGGCCGTCACGGACACAGCCACCTCCGCCGGGGTCACGGCCCCCAGGTCCAGCCCGATCGGCGAGTGCAGCTGCGCGATCCGCCCGGGCCGCACGCCGGCGTCCAGCAGGTCGTCCACCCGCTGGAGGTGGCTGCGGCGTGACCCCATGGCCCCCACGTAAGCAAGGTCAAGGGCCAGCGCTGCTTCCAGGAGCGGGAGGTCGAATTTCGGATCGTGGGTCAGGATGCAGGCCACGGTCCGTTGATCAAGCAAGCCGGCGGCCGCTTCGGATGCGAGGTACCGGTGCGGCCAGTCCGTGACCACCTCGTCGGCACAGCTGAACCTTGCCTGCCTGGCGAAGGCGGGACGGGCGTCCACCAGTGTCACCCGGTAGCCCAACAGTTTTGCGGCGGGCACCAGCGCTGCACCGAAGTCGTTGGCCCCGAACACGATCATGCGGGGCGGTGCCAGCCGGGACTCAACGAGGAGGGCGACCGGCTCCCCTGCGCAGTTGCCCGGCCCCGGCAGGACCAGCACGCCCGTGGAGCCGCCGCGCAGGAAGGACTCCAGCTGCGCGGCCCCTGCCGGGTTGAAGCCGCCGGGTACGCCGAGCCCGGAGGCGGCTTCCGGGAACCCGGCCACGCTGAACCCGGCCGGGTCCCGGATGACGACGGCGCCGCTGCCGCCGGCATCCAGCCGGCGCACCACTGCCACGGGCTGCCCCGGCGGGACTGCCGCAAGCCCTGCGATGGCTTGCCGCAGGCTGCCGCCGGCGGGTTCGACGTGGACGTGCAGTTCACCACCGCAGGTGAGTCCGGCGGCGAACGCATCGGCGGCGCTGTAGCCGAACGTCCCGTGGCGGGTACCGCCGTCGGCCATGGATTCCAGGGCGAGTGCGGCCACGGCACCCTCCACGCAACCGCCGGACAGGCTGCCCAGGATGTCCCCCGATTCGGAGACCAGCATGGAGGTTCCCACCGGCCGCGGCACCGAGCCCGTTGCTGCCACGATCGTGGCTACGGCGTACCGCTGACCGGTCACGGCAGGCGGCCATGTGCTGAGCGAAGGTATCAGGTCCAGCATGGCGGCACTCCCTCATCCGGCGTGGCGGTGGTTTCCATATTGTCGTTCCTATCGGCAGCCGGACAAAGCACCGGCCCGGTGGTCGTGGCGTGGATTGGACAGCGGCCGGCTCAGGCGCCCAGCAGAAGGTTGATCGGTCCGCGGGCGAAGTAGACCAGGAAACCGGCGCTGACCACCCACATGAGCGGATGGATCTTCTTCGCCTTCCCCGAGGCCGCCCCGATGATGGCCCAGGACACAAAGCCCACGCCGATGCCGTTGGCGATCGAGTAGCTCAGCGGCATCGTGACAATGGTCAGGAACGCCGGCAGTGCCACGGAGAACTTGCTGAACTTGATCTCGCGGATCTGCGCCATCATCATCGCGCCCACCACCACCAGGGCTGCGGCGGCCACTTCCAGCGGGACAACGCTGGTCAGCGGAGTCAGGAACATGGAGCCCAGGAACAGGACGCCGGTGACCACCGAGGCCAGGCCGGTGCGGGCGCCCTCCCCGATCCCGGCCGCGGAGTCGATATACACGGTGTTGGACGAGCCCGACGTTGCGCCGCCGGCCACGGCCCCGAATCCCTCGACGATGAAGGCAGACTTGAGCCGGGGGAACGTGCCGTCCTTGTGAGCCACGCCGGCGCTCTTGGCCAGGCCTGTCATGGTGCCCATCGCATCGAAGAAGTTGGTGAACACCAGGGTGAACACCAGCATGGTGGCGGCGAGCCCGCCGATCCGGCCGAAGGCGCCGAACATGTCGAACTGTCCTACCAGGCCCAAATCAGGGGCGGAGACGAGCTGGCCGGACAGGACAGGGGTGTTCAAGTGCCAGCCGCCGGGGTTGGTGGCACTGGCCGGGCCGATCTTCATGACAGCTTCAACGACAGCAGCCAGGACGGTGGTGGCAACGATGCCGATCAGCAGGCCGCCCTGGACCTTGCGGGCCACGAGGATGCCCATGGCCAGCAGGCCCACCACGAAGACCAGCGTGGGGACGGAGGTGATGGAGCCGCCGTCGCCCAGCTGGACGGGCGGGCCGCCCGCCGTCGGCCGGATGAAGCCGGAATCCACAAACCCGATGAAGGCGATGAACAGGCCGATGCCCACCGTGATGGCGGCCTTGAGTTCCTTGGGGACGGCCCGGAAGATGGCGGTGCGGGCGCCGGTGATGCCGAACAGCACAATAAGGATGCCGTTGATCACCACCAGGCCCATGGCCTCAGCCCAGGTGACTTCCTGGATCACCGAAACGGCCAGGAAGGAGTTGATCCCCAGTCCGGCGGCCAGGCCGAACGGGAGGTTGGCCACGAGTCCGAACAGGATGGTCATGACCCCGGCGGTGAGGCCAGTGACGGCACCGACCTGGGCGGCGGAAAGCCAGCCGCCGGCAACGTCCGTGGGCGCATTGTCTGCCGCGAATCCGCCCAGGATCAGCGGGTTGAGGATGACGATGTAGGCCATGGTGAAGAACGTGACGAGGCCGCCGCGGACTTCGCGGGCCAGCGTGGAACCGCGCCGGGAGATCTGGAAGAAGCGGTCCAGGGCGTTCGGGGCCGGCGGTGTGGGCCGGGGTGCGCTGACGGGAGCCCGATGGTCCCCGTGGGAGTGATCCAGGATGGTCATCTCAGCCACCGGACCTTAGTATTCGATCCTGGATTCGAGCGTGTTCCAGGTGGTGAACGGCTCCAGCGGTGCCGGCGCCAGTGGATCGTCCAGCCCCAGCTTGGCCACCGGCATCAGGGAATCCCTGTCCCGGTTCTCGAAGTATTCATAGAAGACGGCGTCGTCGAAGCCCACCGAGGCGGCGTCGTGGCGGTCGGCAGCGAAGATGACCCGATCGATGCGTGCCCACAGTGCGGAAGCCAGGCACATGGGGCACGGTTCGCAGCTGGTGTAAAGGACTGCGCCGGTGAGATCGTGCGTGCCCAGTTCCCGGCAGGCCGTGCGGATCGCGGTGACCTCGGCATGGGCGGTGGGATCGTGGTCGGCAGTGACACGGTTGACGCCGTCGAACGTCCGGCCGTCCGCCGCGACGATCATGGCCCCGAACGGTCCGCCGTTGTTCAGGACGTTGGCGGTTGCCAGTTGGATGGATCTGGCCAGGTACTGCTCGGCCGTGACGGTGGTACTCATGATGCGACTCCCTTTGCTTGGAAGCCGGTATCCCGTGGCAGGACCAGTAGAACCAGATGCGACGGTTACCAGGCTTCAGCATGTGCTGTGAAGGTTAAGTTGCGCCTGGTAGATAGCTTCCCGAAGTCCGGGTGCCCGCCTTTGGCAAGTTCGAGGCTAGCACTGCGGTGTGGCCGGCGCCATAGTTTTCTGGAAGTTTAATTTCGCAATGTGAAATCCATGTTTCGCGGCCATCACTCCCGCCAGCCCTTTCAACCTACCGGCCGGGGGACGGCCGCTCTGGTTGCGGCGCGCAATCGTTGCTAGCGTGGCGGCATGACCCCGTCGAAGGCGCCGGCCGAGATCCTCACCATTGACGGCCATGAAGTCCGCATCTCGAGCCCGGACAAGGTGGTGTTCCCCGGGCCCGGGCTGACGAAGCTCGACCTGGTGCGCTACTACCTCGCCGTCGCGGATGGTGCGCTTCGCGGCGCCGGCGGCCGGCCCATGGTCCTGAAGCGCTTCCCGAAGGGCATCGATGCGGAGCCGTTCTTCCAGAAGCGCGTGCCCGAGAACCACCCCGACTTCATTGACACGGCGACACTGCACTACGCGTCCGGGACGTCCGCCGAAGAGGCAGTCATCCGGGATGCCGCAGGCCTGGCGTGGGTGGTGAATCTTGGCTGCCTGGACCTCAACCCGCATCCCGTGCGCGCCGAGGACCTCGAGCATCCCGACGAGCTCCGGGTGGACCTCGACCCGATGCCGGGCGTCGACTGGTCCCAGATCGTCGACGTCGCCTACGTGGCGCGGGAGGTGCTCGACGACGTGGGGCTCGTGGGCTGGCCGAAGACAAGCGGGTCGCGCGGGCTTCACATCCTGGTGCGGATCGCGCCGCACTGGTCCTACCGTGACGTGCGGCTCGCCGCCGAGACCCTTGCGCGCGAGGTGGAGAACCGTGCACCGGGCCTCGCCACTGCGCGGTGGTGGAAGGAGGAACGCGGCGAGAGTGTCTTCGTGGACTTCAACCAGAATGCCAAGGACCGCACAGTGGCGTCGGCGTACTCGATCCGGCCGCTGCCTGACGCACGCATCTCGACGCCGCTCAGCTGGGAGGAGGTACGCACCATCCGGCCGGAGCAGTTCACGGTACTGACGGTGCCCGGGCGCTTTGCGGACATCGGAGACCCACATGCCGGGATCGACGGCGCCACCGGCACCCTGGACGGACTGCTCGCCCTCGCTGCCGAGCTGGGCCCCGCCGAGAAGGCACCGCGGGCCGGCGACGGTTCCGGCCGCCGGCAGTCGGTGATGCCGCTCATCGAGGTGGCCCGCACCAGGACCAAGCCCGAGGCGCTCGCGGCGCTCGACGAGTGGAAGACCCGGCACGCCGACGTCGTACCTGCACTTCATCCCGCCGATGTGATGGTGGACGGAATGCGCGGCTCAAGTTCGCTCTGGTACCGCGTGCGGGTCAACCTGCAGCACGTATCCGAAGCGGAGCGGCCGCCGCAGGAGGGGCTCATCGCGGACTACGACCCCTGGGCCGGCAAAGAGTGGCCCGGGCGCCCGGCGTCCTGACGCCGGCGACCCGACAATAAGTCCGCGACGCTGCGCGCCGTCAGGCCTGGGAGCGCTGGCCGGCAAAGCCCGGGAGCGCGCGGATCCAGCGCGAGATACGGCCCGGGACGTGCTCACGGTCCGCCGGAAGGTTGAAATCCGGGTCCGTTCCGCCCCCCAGGGGGAAGTAGAACTCATGGACTGCCGGGGCCGCTGTGCTCACCGGCACCACCGGCGTCTTGTCCTGCTGGTACATCTGATCCTCCTTCAAAGGCGTAAGCATTCTGCGCTTGATTCCATTCTGCGGAATTTAACTTTTGCTATATGGAAAGACTAAGCGTGCGTCGCGGGTCCGTCAACGGGACCAGTCACAAACGGGATTTTCAGATTGTGATGTACACCACCGGCTCCCTGGGCTATTCTGGATCCCAACTCGTGGCGCAGGTCACGTAACCTGGGAGCAGCAGGCAGGGTCGTAATGAGCTGACATCAAGTGATGTCGGCTCATTTTTTGTTGGGCCGACGGTACAAGAAACGCGTGGGAAACGCGCGCTTAATTTCTATGTGGAACGTTGGTCCCACATACCTGAAGTTGGGAATCTGACCATGAGCAGCAACATCATCCTGGGCCACAACCAGTACGGAAAGGCCGAAGTGCGGGTCGTCAAGATCACCCGCGATACCGACCGCCACGAGATCGAGGACCTGAACGTCACCTCGCAGCTGCGGGGCGACTTCGAGGCGGCACACCTCGAGGGCGACAACGCCCACGTGGTGGCCACCGATACCCAGAAGAACACGATCTACGCCTTCGCCCGCCAGGGGATCGGCTCGCCCGAGGCCTTCCTCCTGCGCCTCGGCGAGCACTTCACGTCCAGCTTCGACTGGGTCACCGGCGGCCGCTGGGAAGCGGAATCCTTCAGCTGGGACCGCATCCAGGCCCACGGCAGCGGACACGACCACTCCTTCGTGCGCAACGGCCAGGAAGTCCGCACCGCCGTCCTGGTCCGCGACGGCGCCGCCACCCACCTGATCTCCGGCCTCAAGGACCTGACCGTCCTGAAGTCCACCCAGTCCGGCTTCGTCGGCTACCCCCGGGACCAATACACCACGCTTCCGGAAACCACGGACCGCATCCTGGCCACCGATGTTTCCGCCCGGTGGCGGTTCAAGGCCGGCACCGACTTCAGCACCTTTGACTTCAACAAGAGCTACGAGGACGTCAAAGGCCTGCTGCTCGAGGGCTTCACGGAGAGATACTCACACGCCCTCCAGCAGACCCTGTTCGACATGGGCACCAAGGTCCTGGAGGCCCACAGCGAAATTGACGAGATCAAGTTCTCCATGCCGAACAAGCACCACTTCCTGGTGGACCTGTCGCCCTTCGGCCTGGACAACCCCAACGAGGTCTTCTTCGCGGCCGACCGCCCCTATGGCCTGATCGAGGCCACCGTCCAGCGCGACGACGCCACTGCGGCTGACATCGCCTGGTCAGGCATCGCCGGCTTCTGCTGATCCCGTCCCGGTGGCCGGGCCCCGGCTTCCGCCCCCAGCGGCGGTCCCGTCGGGCCCGGCACCGGAGTCCCACCCTGTAGCCAGACCACGTTAGCCAGACAAAGACGTCTGCCATGAACCAGAAAGTCTGCCGTGAACCTCAAGAAAAAGTCCTCTGTGGCCGCCGCCAAGGCCGGCCGCCAACCCTCCGACCGCCCCGAAGACCAGCGCCTTTCCATCGGAAGCAGCTTCGCCTACGGCTTCCAGCACGTCCTCACCATGTACGGCGGCATCATCGCCGTCCCGTTGATCGTCGGCCAGGCCGCCGGCCTCTCCCCCGCCGACATCGGCGTCCTCATTGCCGCAGCACTGTTCATGGGCGGCCTGGCCACCCTGCTGCAGACCATCGGCATCCCCTACTTCGGTTCGCAGCTGCCGCTGGTGCAGGGCGTCTCCTTCGCGAGCGTCGCCACCATGGTGGCCATCGTTACCGGCCCCGGAGGCATCCAGTCGGTGTTCGGCGCCGTGATCGCTTCAGCGGCGATCGGCCTGCTGATTGCGCCGGTCTTCTCCAAGATCATCAGGTTCTTCCCCCCGGTGGTCACCGGAACCGTCATCACCACCATCGGCCTGACCCTGATGCCGGTGGCCGCCAACTGGGCCATGGGCGGCAACCGGAAAGCCGAGAACTACGGCAGCGTTCAGAACATTGGCCTCGCAGCGGTCACCCTGGCCCTGGTGCTCGTCCTCAGCAAACTTGGCAATGCCACGATCTCGCGGCTCTCGATCCTGCTCGCGATGGTCATCGGCACCGGAGTCGCCGTGGCGACAGGGATGGCCAACTTCTCGACCGTCGGGGAAGGCCCCATCGTCGCCTTTCCCACGCCTTTCCACCTCGGTGCGCCGACGTTCGAGGTGGCCGCCATCATCTCCATGGTGATCGTCGTCCTGGTGATCCTCACCGAGACCATGGCAGACATCCTGGCCGTCGGCGAGATCGTCGGAACGAAAGTGGACTCCAAACGGATCGCCGCCGGACTCCGCGCCGACATGGGCTCCAGCCTCATCGCACCGCTTTTCGGCTCCTTCACCCAAAGCGCCTTTGCCCAGAACGTGGGACTGGTGGCCGTCACCAAGATCAAGAGCCGCTACGTAGTGGCCGCTGGCGGCGTGATCCTGGTCCTGCTGGGCCTGCTGCCGGTGCTTGGCCGGGTTGTCGCAGCCGTCCCCACCGCAGTCCTGGGCGGCGCCGGGATCGTCCTGTTCGGCACGGTGGCCGCCAGCGGCATCAGGACGCTGGCCAAGGTGGAGTACAGGAACAACATGAACCTGATCATCGTGGCTGCGTCGATCGGATTCGGCATGATTCCCATCGCGGCCCCCACTTTCTACGACAAGTTCCCCGACTGGTTCGCCACCATCTTCCACTCCGGCATCAGCTCGGCCGCAGTCATGGCCATCGCGCTGAACCTGCTGTTCAACCACCTCAAAGCCGGCAACTCTGAGAACCAGTCGGTGTTTGTGGCCGGCACGGGCCGGGTGGTCCGGGAAGAGGACCTCAAGTGCCTGGCCGACGGCGACCGCTACGAAGGCGGCAAACTGATCGACTGCGAGGGTAAGGAAGTCCCGGTGGAGTCGACAACAAAGTCCGAGCACTGACCGGGAACCGGCACGGGCGTCACGGCAGTCTCCGCTGGGGACACTGCCGTGGCCGCCCAGGGTCAGTTGCGGTTGAGCTCGTCCGAGATCGCCTGGGCGGCTTCGCGCAGCATGGGCACGGCGCGTTCACCGAAGGACTGGTCCACCCGGGAGACCGGACCGGACACGGAAATGGCCGTGGGGGTAGGCGCGTTGGGAACGGCCATGGCGAAGCATCGCACGCCCAGCTCCTGCTCCTCCTCGTCGATGGAGTAGCCGCGCCGGCGGATGGCTGCGAGATCGGCCAGGAGCGAGTCGATATCGCCGATGCTCTTGGAGGTGGGGGTCGGCATCCCGGTGCGGGCCACGATGCCGCGGACCACATCATCGTCCAGCTGCGCCAGGATGGCCTTGCCCACGCCGGTGTCATGCGTATGGGCGCGGCGGCCCACCTCGGTGAACATGCGCATGGAATGCAGGGAGGGCACCTGGGCCACATAGATGACCATGTCCGAATCGAGCACGGCCATATTGGAGGTCTCCCCGAGCCGGTCCACCAGCGTCTTCAGTTGCGGCCGGGCAACGGCACCAAGCTGTTTATTGGCGCCTTCGCCAAGCCGGATCAGCCGCGGCCCCAGGGCATAACGGCGGTTGGGCAGCTGGCGGATGTACCCCAGCGTCACCAGCGTGCGCAGCAGCCGGTGGATGGTGGGCAGAGGCAGGTCAGTGGAGGCGGACAGTTCGCTGAGGGTCACTTCCCCGCCGGCATCGGTGATCAGTTCCAAGAGTTCAAAGACGCGCTCTACGGACTGCACGCCACCCGAGGCTTTTTCAGCCATGTACCAGTCTCCTGAGGACTCGAATTCCGACAACCCTTATCCACATCGTGAAAAGAATTGCCTTGGATTTCCCAAGATACCGCACGGCCGCACCCCCGTCGACGGACTCCTCGGGCTTGTAATTCCACAAAGTAGATAATAATATCCATAATACGAAAACTTTAGTTTCAGTATCCCGCCCGGTCACGGGCCCAACACGGAGGACATTCAATGGCGAACCCGAGCCCCGGAAATTCGATCACCCTGCGCGTGGAAGCACCGTCCAGCTTCTCCGCCACCAGCGAGCTTGCCGCCGCAGTCGGAGCAGCCGGCGCGGCCATTACCGCCCTGGACGTCACTGAGTCCCATCACGAGACCCTGGTGGTGGACGTCACCTGCAACACCACCGACGACGCCCACGCCGGCCGCGTGAAGGACGCCCTGAACGCGCTCGACGGCGTCACGGTCCAGCACGTCTCGGACCGCACCTTCCTGATGCACCTCGGCGGCAAGCTGGAAGTCGTCCCGAAAGTAGCCCTGCGCAACCGGGACGACCTCTCCCGTGCCTACACTCCCGGCGTCGCCCGCGTCTGCCTGGCCATTGCCGAGGACCCGGCAGCGGCCCGCAACCTTACCGTCAAGCGGAACACCATTGCCGTCCTCACCGACGGCTCCGCGGTCCTGGGCCTGGGCAACATCGGGCCGGCCGCAGCCCTGCCGGTGATGGAGGGCAAGGCCGCCCTGTTCAAGCAGTTCGCCAACGTGGACGCCTGGCCGGTCTGCCTGGACACCCAGGACACTGAGGAGATCATCATGATCGCCAAGGCCATGGCCCCCGTCTACGGCGGCATCAACCTTGAGGACATCGCGGCCCCCCGATGCTTCGAAATCGAAAAACGCCTCCGCGAGGAGCTCGACATCCCGGTATTCCACGACGACCAGCACGGCACGGCGATCGTCACCCTGGCGGCCTTGGTCAACGCGCTGCGCGTCGTCGGCAAGAAGCTCGACGAGGTCCGCATTGTGGTCTCCGGCGTCGGTGCCGCCGGCTCCGCCATCATCCAGCTCCTCAAGGCCCAGGGCGCCCGGCACATCATCGCTGCAGGCCGCTCCGGCGCCATCCACTCGGGCGAGGCGTACAACGACGAACACCGCGCCTGGATCGCCGCCAACACCAACGCTGAAGGCTTCTCCGGCACCCTGCACGAGGCCCTCAGGGGAGCGGACGTGTTCATCGGCGTCAGCGCGCCGCACGTGATCGGCGAGGAACAGGTTGCTTCGATGGCGGACAGGGCGATTGTCTTTGCCATGGCCAACCCGACGCCGGAAATCGATCCCGCCATCGCGTCCAAGTACGCGGCCGTGGTGGCCACCGGGCGCAGTGACTTCCCCAACCAGATCAACAACGTCCTGGCTTTTCCCGGGTTCTTCCGCGGGCTCCTGGATGCCGGCGCATCCGACATCACCCCGGAGATGCTGGTGGCCGCCGCCAAGGCCATCGCCAACCGGGTGGCTGACGATGAGCTCAATGCCAGTTACATTATCCCCAGCGTCTTCGATCCCCATGTCGCCGCGGACGTGGCCAATGCGGTGGCGCACGCAGCACAAACCGCAGCACACGCGGCGGCCGCAGTACCCGCAGCAGCCCCAGCCTTCGCCAACGCCTGACACGCAGCCAACGAAAGGACCAGAAATGGCCATCACCGTTACAGACCCCCGGCCGATCGAACGCGCGGAGGAGATCCTCACCCCCAAGGCGCTGGCGTTCATCGAAGAGCTGCACCGGCGCTTCGCCGGTACGCGCAAAGAGCTGCTCGCCGCCCGCGGCGTCAAGCGCCAGCGCGTGGCGGACACCGGCAGGCTGGACTTCCTGCCGGACACCCAGGACGTGCGCGACGGCGACTGGAAGGTTGCCGAGGCACCGCCGGCCCTCCAGGACCGACGGGTGGAAATGACCGGCCCGGCGTCCCCGGCGAAGATGGCCATCAACGCCCTGAACTCCGGTGCGAAAGTTTGGCTGGCGGACCTCGAGGATGCCAGTACGCCCACGTGGTCCAACGTCATCGACTCCATCCTGAACCTCCGTGATGCGGCGCAGGGAACCCTGAGCTACACCTCCGAGGAAGGCAAGGAGTACACGCTCCGCACCGACGCACCGCTGGCAGTGGTGGTGGCACGCCCGCGCGGCTGGCACATGCCGGAAAAGCACCTGCTGGTCGACGGCGAACCCGCCGTGGGTGCGCTGGTGGACTTCGGCCTGCACTTCTTCCACGTGGCCAAGCAGCTGGTCCTCAACGGCCACGGCCCCTACTACTACCTGCCCAAGATGGAGAGCCACCTCGAGGCCCGGCTCTGGAACGATGTCTTCGTGTTCGCCCAGGATTTCCTGGGACTCGCCCGGGGTACGGTCCGCGCCACCGTGCTGATCGAGACCATTCCGGCAGCGTTCGAAATGGACGAAATCCTGTACGAACTGCGGGACCACGCCTCGGGCCTGAATGCCGGCCGCTGGGACTACCTTTTCAGCATCATCAAGTACTTCCGCGATGCCGGCGAGGAATTTGTGCTCCCGGACCGCGCCTCGGTGGCCATGACGGCCCCGTTCATGCGCGCCTACACCGAACTGCTGGTGAAAACCTGCCACCAACGCGGCGCCTTCGCCATGGGCGGCATGGCCGCCGTCATCCCCAACCGCCGGCACCCGGAGGTCACCGAGGCGGCCTTCGCCAAGGTCCGTGCAGACAAGACCCGCGAGGCCAACGACGGGTTCGACGGCTCCTGGGTGGCGCACCCGGACCTCGTCCCCACCTGCCGGGAAGTATTCGACACCGTCCTCGGCGAGCGCCCCAACCAGCTGGACAAGCTGCGGCCGGAGGTCTCGGTCACCGCGGACCAGCTGCTGGACATTGCCTCGGCCGGCGGCCACGTCACCGAGGCGGGGCTGCGCCTGAACCTGTACGTGGCCATCGCCTACACCGCCGTCTGGCTGTCGGGCAACGGCGCGGTGGCCATCCACAACCTTATGGAGGACGCCGCCACCGCGGAGATTTCCCGCTCCCAGGTGTGGCAGCAGATCCGGAACAAGTCAGTCCTGGCCGACACCGGAAACACGGTCACCCGGGAACTGGTGGAGCGGATCCTCGGCGAGGAAACGGAACGGCTCCGCACCGAGTTCGGGGATGAGGCTTTCCGCCGCTACTACCAGCCGGCCAGCACGCTGATCGCCGACATCTGCCTGTCCGAGGACTACACCGATTTCCTCACCACCCCGGCCTACGAACTGGTGGGCTAAGGCATGGCGGTCCCTCCCACACCGTCGCTCTCCGCGGCGGACACCGCCCACATCGACGCGCAGCTGGCCGCCACGGACCGGCTGCTGGACCGGAACTACCCTGGCGACGACGGCTCGCGCCAGCCCGTCCACACCGTCTACGTCCCCGCCGACCGGTTCACGCCGCAGCTCGCCGCTGACTGGGGCTCCCAGGCGCTCGCGGCGGCGGAAGCCCATGGCGGGCTCGAGAAGCTCGGCCTCCTGCTGGGCCAGGAACCGGCCCTCGCCGGCGCCGTCGCCGCCCGCGTCCAGGCGAAACTGGACAGCGAACCCATCGAGGACCTCCGACTCGACTTCGAGGACGGCTTCGGTGACAGGGGCGACGACGCCGAGGACGCCGCCGCGGTTGCTGCGGCCACCGCCGTGGCCACCGCCGTCGCGGCCGGCTCGGCGCCGCCGTTCATCGGGATCCGGTTCAAGTGCTTCGAGGCCCCAACCCGGGCGCGGGGCCTGCGCACCCTGGACCTCTTCGTCTCCGGACTGGCGTCTTCGGGCGAGCTGCCGGCAGGGCTCATCCTGACCCTGCCCAAGGTCACCACGGTGGCGCAGGTGCAGGCCATGGACTTCGCGGTGACCCGGTTGGAGGAGGTCCACGGGCTGCCGGCGGGCCGGCTCCGGTTCGAGGTCCAGGTGGAGACGCCGCAGCTGATCCTCGGCCCCGAGGGGACGTCCCCGGTGGCGCAGCTGCCGCACGCGGTCCCCGGCCGGATCAGCGGCCTGCACTACGGCACGTACGACTACTCCGCATCGCTGCAGATTCCGGCCGAGCACCAGTCCATGGAGCACCCTGTGGCGGACTTCGCCAAGGAAGTCATGCAGCTGGCCGTGGCCGGAACCGGCATCCGGCTCTCGGACGGGTCCACCAACATCATCCCCGTGGGCGACAACGTGGAAAACGCCTGGCAGCTGCACGGCCGGCTGGTCCGGCGGTCACTGGAACGCGGCTACTACCAGGGCTGGGACCTGCACCCGGCCCAGCTGCCCAGCCGGTTCGCCGCCACCTACGCCTTCTACCGCGAAGGCCTCCCGGCTGCAGCAGCCCGGCTCCGCAACTACGTCGAACGCACCGAGGGCGGCGTCATGGACGAGCCCGCCACCGCCCGCGCGCTGGCCGCGTTCGTCCTGCGCGGCGTCCAGTGCGGCGCAGTAGGTGCCGAAGAGGTCCAGGCGCTTGCCGGCGTCGGGATTCCCCAGCTCACCGCACTGGCGCACCCGCGGCTCGCCGCTTCCACCACCTCAGTAAAGGATCTCCTCCATGGGTAAGTACTACTCCCCCACCGGCGGGCTGCCCCCGCAGACGCATCTGACCACCGAACGGGCCATCGTCACCGAGGCCTACACCGTGATCCCCAAGGGCGTCATGACGGACATCGTCACGTCCAACCTGCCGGGTTTCGCGAACACCCGCTCGTGGATCATCGCCCGCCCCATCTCGGGCTTCGCCACCACCTTCTCGCAGCTGATCGTGGAGATAGGTCCCGGCGGCGGCGCACCCAAGGCCGAGTTCGAGTCCGGTGTGGAAGGCGTCATCTTCGTGACCCGCGGTCAGGTCAACCTGACCCTCGACGGTGAACTGCACCAGCTCGAAGAAGGCGGCTACGCGTACCTTGCCGCCGGTGCGGAGTGGGGCCTCGAGAACGTTTCGGACGACGTCGTGTCCTTCCACTGGATCCGCAAGGCGTACGAACGGCTGGAAGGCTTCGAGGCCAAGTCCTTCGTCACCAACGAAAAGGACGTCCAGCCGACGTCGATGCCGGACACCAACGACGCCTGGAAGACCACCCGGTTCACCGACTCCAGCGACCTGGCCCACGACATGCAGGTGAACATCGTGACCTTCCAGCCCGGCGGCGTCATCCCCTTCCCCGAAACCCACGTCATGGAACACGGCCTGTACGTCCTGGAAGGCAAGGCCATGTACCTGCTCAACAACGACTGGGTGGAGGTGGAGGCGGGCGACTTCATGTGGCTGCGCGCCTTCTGCCCGCAGGCCTGCTACGCCGGCGGCCCCGGCGAATTCCGCTACCTGCTGTACAAGGACATGAACCGCCAAGTGCGCCTCACGTAAGGACCTACCCTGCGACCTCGTACCTTCCCGGCGAAGTGGGGCACACGGCTCCTTGACCCGCGGGCTGGGCACGAGGAGCATGAAGGTGCCGGCACTGCGGTTCCTAGCCGGGGTGCCGGCCCGGAGGGTCTGCGCAGATGAACGGAACCATGCTCCAGCGCGCCTGGCTGAGGATCGCGGCGGCCACCACCGCAGCGCTGCTGGTCCTCGGCCTGGGCGGCTGCACGGGCGGTCCCCGCCCTCCGGACGACAGGGAAACGCCCGTACAGTACGCGGCGTTGGAGGAATTCAGCCGGCAGATGATCGAGGACGGCGCCCCCGCTGTCCTCATTCAAGCCCGGCACGGCGGCGAAACCTGGAACCACGCAGCCGGCGTGCGCAACCTGGAAACCCGCGAACCGGCCGCGGTCTCGGATGCCTTCAGGGTGGGGAGCATTACCGAAGTCCATGGTCGCCGTCTCCGTGATGAAGCTGGTGGACGAAGGAATGGTAAGCCTCGACGGGCAGGTGGGCACGCTACCTCCCGGAATTCGGCACCGTCCTCCACCCGCCTGGCCCGGTAACGGTGCGCCAGCTCCTGATCCACGAAACGGGCCTGCCGGACTTCACGGTTCCCCTGCTGGCCTCGGGACCCTGGCAGGACACGATGAACAGGCCGCTGAGCCTGGAGCAGCAACTCGCCCTGGCAGCGACCCTTCCATGGGAACGGAGGCTGGCGCAGGGGTTCCAATATTCCAGCACGAACTACGCGGCGCTGGGCCTGCTGGTCCAGCGGCTCCGCGGCAAAAGCATCAGGACCGTCCTGGCCGAGGACATCGCCGGTCCCCTGGGACTCAAGGCCACGGGCCTTCCGCGGTCCGGCGGCGAACCCGCTGCGATGGTGCACGGCTACATCACCATCAACGGCGGGCGCCTCGATGTGACGCGCCCGGCCTGGCTCGCGGAACTGGCGGCCGGTGGGGCCGTGTCCACCGTGTCGGAAGTCAACAGGTTCTACGCCGCACTCCTTGAGGGCGAGCTCGTCAGCAAGAGGAGCCTGGCGGAAATGCTGCGGCGGGACAGCGACATTCTACGGCTTCGGCCTGTTCAGATGGAACGACACCTGCACCAACCGGCTGTACCGCGGCCACACCGGTGACATCGACGGTTATGGGACCGTGTCCATGACCAGCGAGGACGGCTCCCGGCAGCTCACCATCGCCGTGGCGTACCCGCCGGAGCCACCCACGCTGATGGTCAACCCGCTGATTGCAGAGCTGGAGGCGCTCGCGGAAGAAACGCTGAACTCCCGGTGCTGAACAGGCACCTGTCCAGGGTGGCGCCTGGGCTTGCCTGGCCTTCCGGTTCGGGCCACCATGAAGGCATGCTTGCCATCGGAACCACTGTCCTCGGCGTGGAGGACGTAGCCCGCGCCACCGCCTTCTGGTGTGACGCGCTGGGCTATGTCCCCCGCGATGACGGCGATGAGACCTGGGTGGTCCTCATTCCGCACGGAGGGGCCGGGGCACGGCTTGCCCTGATGCTCAGCGGAACACCCGTCCAGCTGCACCCCCGCATCCACCTGGACCTGTACGCCGATGACCAGGCGGCCGAGGTGGCCCGTCTGCTGGACCTGGGTGCCTCCCGCGTTGACTGGGATCTCTACCCCGAGGATCCGGACTTCATGGTGCTGGCCGACCCGGACGGCAACCGGTTCTGCGTGGTGGATGTTGCCCGCTCCTGAGATCACGCTCCGGGGTTGAGGACCACCTTGATGCAGTCGTCCTCTTTTTTCTGGAACTTCTCGTACAGCGCGGGGGCACCATCGAGGCCAGAGCGGTGGGTGACCAGGTCCATCACACCCAGCGGGTCGGCGTCGTCCTCCACCAGCGGGAGCAGGGCATCAGTCCAGCGGCGGACGTTGCACTGTCCCATCCGCAACTGGATCTGCTTGTCAAACATGCTCAGCAGCGGCATGGGGCTCGCCTGGCCGCCATAAACGCCGCTCAGTGACACCGTACCCCCGCGGCGCACGGCATCCAGGGCAGTGTGCAGGGCCGCCAGCCGGTCCACGCCGGCGGTCTCCATGGCCTTTTGCGCCAGTTTGTCCGGCAGCAGGCCCAGGGCCTGGTGTGCGAAACCGGCCACAGGTGAGCCGTGCGCTTCCATCCCCACCGCGTCCACCACGGCGTCAGGGCCCCTTCCCCCGGTCATTTCCCGGAGTTCTTCGGCCAGGTCTTTGCTGTAGTCCATCGTTTCCACCCCGTGCCGGCCCGCCATCGCCCGCCTTTCAGGCACCGGGTCCACGCCGATCACGCGCAGTCCCTTGTGGACACCGATCCGGGCCGCGAACTGGCCCACCGGCCCCAGCCCGAAGACGGCAAGCGTGCCGCCTGGCTGCACGTCCGCGTACTCGACGCCCTGCCAGGCAGTGGGGAGGATGTCCGAGAGGAACAGGTAGCGTTCGTCGGGCAGCTCATGGCCTACTTTGACCGGCCCGTAGTCTGCATGGGGCACCCGCAGGTATTCGGCCTGGCCTCCCGGGACGGATCCATACAGTTCCGAGTAGCCGAACAAGGCTGCTCCCGACCCCTTCTCTTTCACCTGCGTGGTCTCGCATTGCGACTGCAGGCCCTGGCTACACATGTAGCAATGCCCACAGGAGATGTTGAAGGGAATGACCACCCTGTCGCCCTTCTTCAGGTTGGTGACGGCGCTTCCCACCTCCTCCACAATGCCCATCGGCTCGTGGCCGATCACATCGCCCTTGTGCATGTACGGCCCCAGCACCTCGTACAGGTGGAGGTCCGACCCGCAGATCGCCGTGGACGTGATCCTGACGATCGCGTCCGTTGGTTCCTGGATCACCGGATCCGGTACTTCTTCAACGCTTACAGAGCGTTTTCCCTGCCACGTCAGTGCCTTCATGGTCTGCCTCTCTTTGGGTGCCTAGGACAGCAGTGCCCCGATGGCGCTTGAACTCAGGTTTTCCAGGAGGTCGCGCGGGCCGGCGTAGACCTCAGCTGCGCCGGCCTTCCTCAGCTCGGCAGCGCTGGTACCGCCGCAGGTGAGGCCAACCGCAGGCATCCCCAGCGCGCCGGCAGCCTGCATGTCCCAGACCGCGTCCCCCACGTACACGGCATCTGCGGCCAGGACGCCCACCGCGTCCAAGGCGGCGACAAGGATATCGGGCGCGGGCTTGCTGGCCTCGGCGTCGTCCGCGCTGGTTGCCGCGTGGATGTAGGCATCGGCCCCCAGTGCGAGGCGGGTGGCCCGAAGGTCCGCCATGCGCGCGGACGAGGCCAGCGCTACGGCCAACCCTCCCGCGTTGCACTCCGCGAGCAGATCCTTGGCACCGTCCAGGGGGCGCAGCGCAGGCCAGTACGACGCGAAGATGGCGGCGTGGCTGGCCATCACCTCGGCGTCGGCGTCCTTGTCCCTGCCCGCCGGAAGGAGTGCATCCACCAGCCGGTCACCGCCCATGCCGACGCAGTGGTGGATCGAGGCCATCGGCACGTCGTACTCCTGCTGGCGGAACGCCTGCCACCAGGCCAGCGTGTGAAGGTAGGCGGAGTCAACCAGCGTACCGTCCACATCAAAAAGGACACCCCGCCGCGGCGTCGCGGCAAGGTGCCCTTCAGTCCGGTCTTCCATCAGCCGACAGCAGCCTGCCTGGTTCCGGTCCGCTTGGCGGTTCGGCCCGCAGCCTCTTCCTTCGGACTGGATACCGGGCGGACCCGTTCGCGGATTACGGAACCGGCGCCGTCACGGCTGCGGTCCCGGATCAGTCCCGTCCCGGCAATCTCGCGGGCCATGGCCACGCCGGCTACCGCCGCGCGCTTGGTGGGAAAGGTGACCGAGATGGCCATCAGGTCCCCGGCCCCGTCCAACATCCTCACCCTGTAGCCACCATCGGGTGCGTCCACCAGTTCAAAATATCCGGCCATACCAACCACTCCTCCGTAAGTCACGGCGCTGTGCTTATTGGAAGCGCTCCATGAAGTATTAGTAAGTATACTTATCGACCCTGTCGGGGAGAAGTCGGAAAGCGCCGCTCCTGCAGATTCACGCCCACCCTTTCCGCTTCCGGGGGTATGGGGGTGTCACTCCGGCGTACCGTATCCTGATGCAGCTCAAGGGCGCTGGTCACAAGCGCGAAGTGGCTGAACGCCTGGGGTGTATTGCCCAGGTGGCGGCCTGCCTTCACCCCCCACTCCTCGCTGAGCAGCCCGACGTCGTTGCGCAGTTCCAGGAGCCGCTCGAAGAGTTCGGTGGATTCCCGGCGCCGCCCTGCCCCCAGCAGCGCCTCGACCAGCCAGAAGGAACAGGCAAGGAAAACACCCTCGTCCCCCGGCAGGCCGTCGTCGCTCTCTTCCGGCCGGTACCGGAGGACGAAGCCGTCTTCGGTCAGCTCACGCTGGATTGCGTCGATGGTGCCCAGCACGCGGGGATCATCCGGCGGCAGGAAGCCCACCCGCGGAATGAGCAGCAGGCTGGCATCCAGTTCCGGCCGCCCGTAGGACTGCACAAACGTGTTCCGGCCGGCGTCGAAGCCGTTGGCCATGACGTCCCGGTGGATGGTGTCCCGGAGCGCCTCCCACCGTTCCACGGGGCCGGGGAGCCCGGACTCGCGGACACCTTTGACCATCCGGTCCGCGGCCACCCAGGCCATGACCTTGGAATGCGTGAAGTGGCGGCGGGGCCCGCGCATCTCCCACAGCCCGTTGTCCGGCTGGTCCCAGATGGTCTCCAGGTGCTCCATCAGGGCCACCTGAACATCCCAGGCCTCGTCAGGGTGCGTCAGCAGCGAATTGCGGGTCAGGGCGAGGCAGTCCAGCACCTCGCCCCAGACGTCGAGCTGCAGCTGCTCCGCGGCCCCGTTGCCGATCCGCACCGGCTTTGAACCCTCATAACCGGCCAGCCACGGCAGTTCCATCTCCGGCAAGCGCCGCTCGCCGTGGATCCCGTACATGATCTGGAGATCGGCAGGGTCTCCGGCAACTGCCCGGAGCAGCCAGTCGCGCCAGGCAGCGGCTTCAGCTGTATAGCCGGCAGCCAGCAGCGCCTGCAGGGTCATGGTGGCATCCCGCAGCCAGCAGTAACGGTAGTCCCAGTTGCGGGGACCGCCCAGCTGCTCAGGCAAGGACGTGGTGACGGCGGCGACAATCCCGCCCGTGGGAGCGTACGTCAGCGCCTTGAGGGTCACCAGCGAACGGACCACGGCATCCTGGTATTTGCCGGTGACCGTGCACTGCGTGCTCCAGCCCCGCCAGTACGCAGTTGTGGTGCCCAGCACCTTTTCCGCGTCCACGGTATGCGGGCGCCGCACATGGCTGGGCGCCCAGGTCAGCACGAACGGGACGCGCTCGACCGGCTGTGACCGTGAAGTCACTGACCGTGTGCATATTCTCGCCGTGGAGGGGTGCGTCAGTGACGAAGTAGACGGCGTCGGGTCCGGCAATGGCGTGGATGCCGTGGGCGTCTGCACGGACCCAAGGAACGATGTGTCCGTAGTCGAACCGAAGCGCCAGTTCCCCGTGCATCCTGACGCTGCCGCTGACTCCCTCCACGATCCGGACAATGTCAGCCACCTCGTCCCGGGGCGGCATGAAGTCGATGACCCGGACTGTTCCGTCGGCAGTCTCCCACTCGGTCTCGAGCACCAGCGTGCCTTCCCGGTAGCTGCGCCGGGTACAGGTTCCGCCGCCTTCCGGTGCAAGGAGCCACCGGCCGGCGTCCGGGGTGTCCAGCAGCGCGTTGAAGCACGCCGGGGAATCGAAGCGCGGCAGGCAAAGCCAGTCAATGGATCCGGCCGTGCTCACCAGTGCCCCCGTGTGCAGGTCTCCTACTACCGCATAATCCTCAATTCGCGCCATTTCCCTACCCTGCCACACACGGACCCTGCTGGTAGGAGGGAGGCGGGGTGTAGCCTGAAATCAGGTAAAGCAGCTGCCTGTGGCTATCGATGATGGCCGGCGGCGCATCACGCCGCTCCGGATGGGCCAGCACCATGGGAGGCACGTTTGGAACAGCCAGCCAACTCCGGCCTGGTGATCGAAAAAATCCAGGACCTCCTCCTGGATACCCAGGACGTCGAAGACTTCCTCAACGAACTGGCGCGGTACTCAGCCGAAAACCTGTCCGGGCCGCGCGGCGAAGTCCACTGCGGAATCACGCTCCTGCGCCACCGCACTGCAGTGACGGTGGCCAGCAGCAGCGCACGGGCACTGGTCCTCGATGAACTCCAGTACGGGTACGGGGACGGGCCCTGCCTGCAATGCGCCCGGGAAGGAGCCATCGTGCACATCACTGACCTGGAGAAGGAAACGCTGTGGCCCGAATATGCAGCCACGGTGATGAACCACGGCATGCGATCGGTCCTGGCTGTGCCGTTCGAACTCTCCGGGGACGAAGCCAAAGCGGGCCTGAACTTCTACTCCGACCAGGCGCACGCGTTCGACGCCACCGCCGTTGCGAACGCCGTCAGCTATGTGTCCCAGGCCTCGAAGGGGATGCGGCTTGCCGTGCGCCTGGCCCAGCACTCCGAGAAAGCCGCCGACCTGAAAGCGGCGCTGGATTCCCGCACGGTGATCGACACCGCCGTGGGGATCATCATCGGACAGAACCGCTGCAGCCAGGATGAAGCGATCGCCCTCCTCAAATCCGCGTCAAGCACCCGCAACGTGAAGCTCCGTGATGTTGCCCAGGCGATCGTTGAGTCCGCCGGCGGCGGCCGGCTGAAGACCCACTTCAGCTGAGGTGGCAATCCACATCGGCACTTCCGGCTGGAGTTACGACCACTGGGAGAACGTGCTGTACCCGCCGGGACTCCCGGCCAGGGACCGGCTGCAGCACTACGTGGCCCGGTTCGGCACTGTGGAACTGAACGCCAGTTTCTACCGTTGGCCCCGGGATACCTCCTTCGCCAGCTGGCGGCGCCGGCTTCCGGACGGCTTCACCATGTCAGTCAAGGCCCCGCGCGGGCTGACGCACGGCAAGAAGCTCTACGCGCCGGAGGTCTGGCTGGAGCGGATTTCCCGCTGCTGGCATGAGCTCGGCGACAAACGGGCGGTCCTGCTGGTCCAGCTGCCGCCGCAGTTCGCCAGGGATGACGCCAGGCTGGACTACTTCCTCTCGGCGGTGCCCTGGTGGATCCGCGTTGCCGTAGAATTCCGGCATCCCAGCTGGGACCACCCGGACGTGTTCGCCCTGCTGGAGCGCCACCGGGCTGCCTACTGCATCATGAGCGGAGCCAACCTGCCCTGCATCCTGCGCGCGACCGCGCCCTTTGTCTATGCCAGGCTCCACGGCCCTGACCACCAGCACCTTTATGGCGGCTCGTACTCGGACGCGGACCTGGCCTGGTGGGCGGACCGGATCCGGGAGTGGGATGCAGGCGGGCGGGACGTGCTACGTGTATTTCAACAACGACGGCGGCGGAAACGCGGTGCGCAACGCCGAGACCCTGCGTTGGATGCTTGGTGCGGGTTAGGCGTCACGGAGGAGGCAGGCCGGCGCGAAGGCCTGTGGCAGAGTGGAGGCATGGACACGGCTCCGCACCAGACATCATTGACCGGCAACCAGGTCTTCAGGCTGGCCCACCGCGTTTCCGACGGCGTGAACAGCGCCCGCCTGCAGCTCGCCAAACGCTGGAACTTCGTACCCAAAACGATCGCATACCAGGGCTACGGGTCAACCGAGTGGGTCCGGGTGCTGGGCCGCGTGCTGCTGACGAAGAAGCCGGCGCCCGGCAGCAGGGCCGAACACGCCGCCCGTAACGGCACCCAGAACGTCCGCGGCTGGCGGGCCTTCACCAGCGTTCCCGTGCAGTTCACCGACGTCGAGGTGACCATCGGCGACGTCGTGACCCGGGTCAAGGCGGACCGGGGCGGCCTGATCGATACCGTGGTGGACATCAGCCTTTCCCCCGGCTGGCACACGGCAGTTCTGCCGTGCCGAAGGCACCGAACCTGTGGAGGCACTGATCCAGGTGATCGGGCCGGACACGAAGTTCGGCATCGTCTCGGACATTGACGACACCGTGATGGTCACGGCCCTGCCCCGCCCGTTCCTGGCCCTGTGGAACACCTTCGTGTTGAGCGAAAGGGCCCGCATGGCCACCCCGGGCATGGCGGTGCTGCTGGACCGGCTCAGCATTGAACACCCTGACGCGCCGGTGATCTACCTTTCCACCGGACCGTGGAACGCCGCGCCCACCCTGGCCCGGTTCCTGGGCCGCAACATGTACCCCGCCGGGGCCCTGCTGCTCACGGACTGGGGCCTCACACAGGACCGGTGGTTCCGCAGCGGCCAGGAGCACAAGCACCGGAACCTGGAACGGCTCGCGCACGAATTCCCGGACATGCGCTGGCTGCTGATCGGCGACAACGGCCAGCACGACGAACAGATCTACTCCGGCTTCGCCCAGGAGCACCCCGACAAGGTGGCCGCCATCGCCATCCGGCAGCTCTCCGTCAGCGAGGCCGTGTTCGCCGGCGGACATTCCGAGGACGGCGACCACAGCGCCTCCGTGGTTCCCTGGATCTATTCGCCGGACGGCGCCGGGATGGCCAAGCAGCTCAGGGCGCTGGACCTGCTGTAGGAGGGTCCGGCTAGGCGGTGGCACCCAAGGCGGTCACGCCGTCGTCGGGTTCTGCCCACGACGCCTCCGGGGCGGCAGCCTGTGCGACGGCGGAATCCGCCGCAGCCACGAGGTCACGTTCCTCGATCAGTTCCTGGAACCAGAAGTAGGACGCCTTGGGGGTCCGTTCCAGGGTTTCGAAGTCGACGTGGAGCAGGCCGAACGGCTGCTTGTAGCCCGCGGACCACTCGAAGTTGTCCAGCAGGGACCAGACGTAATAGCCGCGCAGGTCCACCGATTCGGCTTCCCCGCCCGGTGCCGTGGCCTTGAGCGCAGCCTCGAGGTGGTCCGAGAGGTACTTGAGCCGCCGCTCGTCCGGGATGAACGTGGTGTTGGTGGATTTGTCGCGGACAATGATGTCCTCGAAGCTGGCTCCGCCCTCGGTGATGATGACCGGGCGGCAGGTTCGGATAGCGCTCCGCCATCTCCTTCAGGGCGACGCCCATGTACTCGGGCTTGACCGGCCAGCCGTAGGCCGTGATGTCCGCTTCGGGCCAGGCTCCACCACGTGGAACGGCGTGCCGCCGCTGCCCGCGGCGCTGAGGTCGCTGCCCATGGCTTCGGCCATGCTGGCAGGGACGGCCCCTTCACCGGGCCCGACAGCGACCTTGGTGGGCATGTAGTAGTTCAGGCCGTAGAAGTCCAGCGGCTGGGAAATGATGTCCATGTCCTCGTCCGGGTGGTCGAAGGAGCCGAAGAACTTCGCGGCGCGGATGAGGTCCGGGTACTTGCCCGTCAGGACGGGATCCGCGTACAGCCGGTTCTGGGCCAGGTCCATCAGCCCGGCGCTGATCTTGTCCAGCGGGTTGATGGAGTTGGGGACCATCGGCGAGTAGACGTTGGTCATGCCGATCTCACCTGGAACCCCGGCGGCCCGCAGCGCCTGCAGGGCCAGGCCGTGGCCCAGCAGCTGGTGGTGCACGGTGGGCAGGGCATTGAGCATGAGGGCTTCGCCCGGCGAATGCAGGCCCAGGGTGTAGCCGTTGGTGGTGACGGTGGCAGGTTCGTTGATGGTGCACCAGCGCGCCACCCTGTCACCGTAAGCCTCGGCGGCGATGGCGGCGAACTCCCCCAGCCGGTAGGCGGTATCGCGGTTCATCCAGCCGCCGGCGTCGTCCAGGGCCAGCGGAGTGTCCCAGTGGTAGAGGGTGAGCCATGGGGGAGATCCCGTTGGCCAGCAGCTCGTCCAGGAGCCGGTCGTAGAAGTCCAGGCCCGCGCGGTTCACCGCGCCGCTGCCGGTGGGCTGGATCCGTGGACCAGGACAGGGAGAACCGGTAGGAGTCCACGCCAAGCTGTTTCATGAGGGCTACGTCCTGCGGGCATCCGGTGGTAGTGGTCGCAGGCGATGGCGGGGCTGTGGTCATCCACGATGGCGCCGGGCTTGGCCGCAAAGACGTCCCAGCCGGCGGGTCCGCGGCCGTCCTCGTCCAGGGCGCCTTCGATCTGGAACGCCGCGGTGGCCACGCCCAGGGTGAAGCCGGCCGGGATGCGGGCTAGCCAGGTCCTTGGCGGTGATGTGCATGGAAAATCAGCCCTTAGAGGTGACGTGGAACGGCGAACGGGTACGAATCAGAATCGCACACCACGGCGCGGCTGGCGAGCCGGGCTGTTAGGGTCTGGGAATGGATGAAAAATTGGGGAAGTTCATCGACGATTTCGCGCGCGCTGGTTCAGCTGGCGCAGTCCGGAAACCACCGGCAGAGACCAGGAAAACAGCTGCTGTCAGCGCTGACTGAGCATCTGGGTGCGCCGGCAGAAGGAATGGCCGTGGTGGAGGAGAAGATCCCGCCGCACCGCTTTGTGGATGCGGACATCGTGATGGCGTGGGCTCGCAGCGCAGGACCCCGGAAGCCGGCTCGTGGGCATCGGCGGCGGTGGCCAGCGGCACCACCAGTCGCTGAGCGACATGGTCCAGCAGTCGCAGCTCTTTCCGCAGTTTCCGCTCGCCCAGCCCGACTACGCGAACCTGGCGGTGGGACCGGACACCCAGCGGCAGGCCGTGGCCCTGGGCCTCTGGCTGTTCAGCTTCGACGGCAGCCCGCTGGCCGTGCTGCAGCGCGACGCCGAGCCCCGGTCCGGCCGGCAGTCCGCGTCCCTCGAAGTGCTGGCGGCCAGCCGGGAAACAGCCACGGCGTTCCTGACCGGATTCCGGACGCCGGATGGACAGCGGCAGCGTCCTCAAAGGCCAGGTGATTTCCCTGGTGATGTCCGAGTACGGGCCCAGCAGCGCGGGGGTGACCTTCCATCACCGGCCCAGCCTGCCGGCGTCGGACGTCATCCTGCCCGACGGCCTGCTGCAGAAGGTGGCGGACCACACCGTGGGGATCGCCACGCACCGGGCAGTCGCTCAAGGACCACGGCCAGCACCTCAAGCGCGGCATCCTGCTGTACGGCAGGCCGGGCACGGGCAAGACGCACACCGTGCGCCACCTGCTGGGCCAGAGCGAAGGCGTCGACGGCGATACTCCTCTCGGGCGGTTCGCTGGCCAGGATCTCGGAGGCGGCACGGATGGCCCGGGCGCTGCAGCCGTCCATAGTGGTGCTGGAGGACTGCGACCTGATTGCCGAGGACCGGAGCTTCGGGCACGGCCCGCAGCCGCTGCTGTTCGAGGTGCTGGATGCCATGGACGGCCTGGACAACGACGCCGACGTTGCGTTTGTGCTCACCACCAACCGGCCGGACATGCTGGAGCGGGCGCTGGCCCAGCGTCCCGGGCGGGTGGACCTCGCCGTCGAGATTCCGCTCCCGGCCCTCGCCGAGCGGGTCCGGCTGCTGGAACTGTATGCCCGCCGGGTGGACTTCAGTCCGGAGGCTCTGCTGGCGGCGGCAGAGCGGACCGGACGGCACCACTGCCTCGTTCGCCCGCGAACTGGTCCGCCGGGCTGTGGTGGCCGCCGCCCTGGAAGGCGTCCCGGTGGCCGACTCCCACCTCGCCGCAGCCGTGGAGGACCTGATGGCCGACGCCGAAACCCTCACCCGGAGCCTGCTGGGCAGCGGCACCGAAGCGTCAGGCCAGCCAGGGTTCCCCGGGCCGGGACCCCACACGACCGGGGTCGTGCGGCCCGGCCAGCCAGGGCCGGGGTTCACCTCGGCAGGCTCACTGTGAGCCGAACAGGAATTCCTTGGCATGCGCCACGGCTTTCCGGTAAGCATCATTCCGGAGCGTGACCAGATGTTCGGTGTCGCCGTCTGCGGGCTCGAGGTAGCCGGTGTAGCCCGGCCTGAGCAGCCAGATGTCGCCGGCGGGCGGGAGATAGAACACGCCAAAGGAGCGTTGCTGCCCGTCGTCCGCCGTCCACACGGGCACCACCGCCAGCGCTGCTCCGGTGGACGGGTTGATCCACTGCGCCCGCGGCATGGGCTGTTCATGGGCTTCGGGGTCCAGGAACGGGGCCGTACCCTTTCCCCAGCGTTCTTCGAAACGCTCGTGGAATGCGGGCATCAGGTATGAATCGTAGCGACGCCACTCGCTCATGGTGGTGCTCCTCCTCGGATAGGTGGCTCGGTACCGCTGTTCAGGCCCAGGGCCCGCTCTCCCAGTGCACGGGGGTGATCCTGATGGTGGGGCTGGGGGCTTGTTCCGCCCTGGGGAAGTGGTGGACCGGGATGTCCTTACTGTCCGGGATCGGGGCCGGATGCCGGTCGGCCGGCAGCGAGGCGCCGGTCGTAGGCTGCCCGGCTGCGCGGTTCGCGGAGGACCGCGAAGGCCTGCATGATCCGCAGCAGCTCAGCCTTGTGTGCGTCGTCTCCGGACGGGTGACCGCGGCCGACGTCGGGATGGAGGTTGCGCATCAGGGCCCGGTAAGCGCGGGCAATGTCCTTCCGGCTGGCGGAGGGCGGCACCCGCAGTGCCGCGTAGAAGTCCGGCGGGCCTGCCTGCTCCGGCCTGCCGGCGTCAGGGGTTTCCATTCCTGCCTCCCACGGGTATGCCGGAGTGCAGGCCAGGCGGCCTGCACCCCGGCTGTGCCAACGGTCATGCAGCCAACTGCTGCCGGGTTCCGGGTTCCGGGTGCCCGGTGCCGGGTGCCGGGTGCCGGGTGCCGGGATCATCTTCCGATCTGGTGCAGCTGTTCCTTGGTTTCGATCTCGATCTTTCGCGGCTTTGCCTGCTCTGCCACTGGGATCCGGAGCGTCAGGACGCCTTGGTCGTAGCTGGCCTTGATATTGTCCGTGTCCAGGGTGTCACCGAGGATCAGCTGGCGGCTGAAGACGCCGCGGGGGCGTTCGGAAGCTACCAGCTCAACATTGGGTTGGGTCGGATCCATGCGCTCCGCCCGGACAGTCAGGACATTGCGCTCGACGTTCAGGTCCAGGGAGTCCGCCTTGACGCCCGGCAGGTCGAACGCCACGACGAACTCTCCGTCTTCCTGCCAGGCGTCCATGGGCATGGCGGCCGGCCGGGCCGCGGTTCCGAAGACCTGCTGGGTGAGCCGGTCCAGCTCACGGAACGGGTCCGTACGCATCAACATCATTTCCCACTCCTTCAACGTGAGGTTCTCTAGGGTTCCATATCCACTACCTGATTATCTATGGTGGTGGATATAGATTTTTTATAGCACCCGTGCGAAACTGAGGCAAGAGGACCTGTCGAGGGATTTTTGGGAGAACAGATGATCGAGCCGGCGTCCGGACATGGAACGCAGCCCAGGGCCACCCGGCCGCTCTACGCAATTTCCGTGGCGGCGCGGCTCGCAGGGACAGGCCAGCAGAACATCAGGCTTTATGAAACCCGCGGGCTCCTTACCCCTGTCCGGACGTCGGGCGGAACCCGGCAGTACAGCGACGACGACATCGCCGTCCTCCTGCATATCGGCGAGCTGCTGGAGCAGGGTTTGAACCTGGCCGGCGTGGCGAAGGTCCTGGAACTGGAGGCAGCAAACGCCCGGCTGCACCGGGCCCTCAAGCGCGCCCAGTCGCGCCCTGGCTGAGTTCCGGCGTCCGTTCGGGCGGCCGGGCCTGGTGGCTGCGCCCGATCCGGCACCCGGGCGGGGCAACTAGCTTTGGCGTCCGCCGGCGAGGCGATGCGACTCCTCCAACAGTTCGGCCAGTTCCCCGGTGGTGATCCGTTCCAGCCGGACCAGCACCAGCCGGGGAGAACGCTCGTGGTGCGGCGTCCAGAAGTAAGTGTCCGGATCCGTCCCCGCCAGCGCCTCACGCTCGGTGGTCTTGACCGTCAGCACGCCGTCCTCCCACATGCGCGCCATGAGCGTTTTCGCAAACCAGGCGGGCTGGTTCCAGCTGCTGCGCTCGGTGACCCCGGGCAGGGCCATGCACATACGCCGTACGTCCCGCTCGGTTGCCATCTCCGTCAGTCGCCCGGGGCATCGGCTTTGGACAGCTCACCGGTGATCCGCTCGCCGGGAATCCGGGCTGTCCGCCACGTGTCCAGGGCGATCACACCACCCAGGATGACCAGGGAGATCGAGAGGGAGGCCAGCGCATCGCTCAACCAGTGGTACCCAAGGTACAGCCGGCTGACTGCGGCAAGCACAATTCCTACGCCTGCTCCGGCAAACCCCAAAACAGCGGCGCGTGGATTGTCACGCCGCGAGAATATGAGGAAGGCGCCCACCAGCAGGAAGTCGCAGGCCCCCAGGACGTGGCCCGACGGAAACGAAAAAGTGTGATCCGCACCGAAGAGCATCAGCTCCACGGGCGGGCGGGACCGCCGGACTATCTGCAGGATGATCTGGGAAATCAGCACGCCGGTGAGCATGCCGCCTGCCAGCAGGATGGGGCGCCAGGCATGCTTGGCGGCGAAACCCCACACGACGATGACCACCAGCACAATGATGGGCAGCGCAATGGGACCAAAAACCACGGCAAGGAAGATCATCACGCCGGTCAGGACTTCCGAACGTAGCCCCAGCAGCCAGTTGCGCACTCCTTCGTCAGCCGAGGCCAGCCCGTCATGCTGCAGTACGCCCAGCAGTGTGGCCACAAAAACGGCTGTACCGACTGCCGCCAAAACCACCGCCCAGACGTAGAGGCCTTTCCTGGCCTCCGGCTCCATGTAGCGTTCCTCCACCACGAACTTGTCGTGGAAGACGCGCCACCAATGGGGGCCTTTGCGGGACTTTATTGAACCTGACTGCTCTGCCACTGATGTATTCCGTCCTGCGCCGTTGATGACTTCCTAGGGTGAAGAATATCCCGCCTGTGCCCTCTTGGCGGGGCAATCCATCCCCCAGACCCCACAATGGCAATTCATCCCCGCCGATGGGCTATAGCCTGACGGAATGGGTGCGATGAACGAACTGATCAACCGGCCGGCCGTGGAATTACTGGCGGACATCCTGTCCTCCGCCGCTCCCGGCAGCCGCTGGCCTGCCGTGGCCGCTGCTGCCGCCACACTGGACGAGCTCAGCCTCCGGGGCAGGACCGACCATGTGGCAGAGGCCTTGCTGGCGGACCTCAGGAACATATCCGGCCAGCCGTATCCGACGGCGGCAGGAACCTTCCGCAGCGCCCTGGGCAACCCAGGCTTCACCGGCTGGATCCTGTGGCCGGTTTCCGAGGCCGCCGTGACGCTCGCCCTGAAGTCCGGAAGCGCGGCGGACTTCCATGACTGCCTGGCGCTCCTGGCCGAACTGACCCCACGGCTCACGGGCGAGTTTGCCATCCGGCGCCTGCTCGCCGAGGATACGGAGGCGGCGCTGAAGGACATCCTCGAGTGGACGGCCCACCCGGACGAACATGTCCGCCGGCTTGCCACCGAGGGCACCCGCCCCTACCTTCCGTGGGCTGTCCGGGTACCGGCGCTCCTCCACCATCCGGAAGCCACCCTTCCCGTCCTCAACGCCCTTTACCGCGACCCCTCGGAGTACGTGCGCAGGTCGGTGGCCAACCACCTGAACGACCTTGCCCGCCATGTCCCGGATGTGGTGGTGGCGACGGCGGGCCGGTGGCTGGCTGCCCCCGATGCCAACACCCCGTGGGTAGTCCGGCATGGCTTGCGGACACTGGTCAAGAAGGGCGATCCCGGTGCCTTGGCCCTGCAGGGCTTCGCCCCGGCCTCGGTGGCTGTCACGGCACTGAGGCTGGACCGGATGATTGTCAGCCTTCCGGGCGAGCTTGGCTTCGAGTTCGAGCTTTCCAATACCGGCGACGCCGCAGCCCGCCTGGCGGTGGACTACGCCGTGCACTACCGCAAAGCCAACGGAGGCCAGTCAGCAAAGGTCTTCAAACTGGCCGCCCTGACCCTGGCGGCCGGCGAGACCCGGACACTCTCCAAGAGGCACGCCTTCAAGCCCATGACCACCCGGGTCCACTATCCGGGGCTGCATGCCGTGGAACTCCAGGTCAATGGGATCCGGCATAGCCACTCCGTTTTCGAGCTCAAGGACTGACGGACTCCGGTAGTCAGTGTGATTTGACTCACAACGCATGCCACCCTAGGCTCAGTCTTGTTAGCGTTCACAAAATTACGAGGTAGCCAATGCCGTCACTGCCAGCCCACGAAGCCGATCCCGACTGGCCGCAGCTGGTGGGCAAGCAGGTGGAACTCCGGTTCGGCGGCATGGTGGTCCGGACTGGCGAGGTGGAGGAAGCCACCGCGGACTCCTCCGTCCTGTGGCTTCGTTTCGACGGAAACCATGGGCGGCAGATGGTGGCGCGGACCGACGGCTACGAAATACTGCCCGTCTCCTGACCCCCGGTGTCCGGCGAAGCCGCCCGCCAGGAGTGAACCGGCTCGAAGCCCAGGAGCCGCCTGGCCTTGTCGATCGAGAGCATGGTCTCGTGTTCTCCCAGCTCCCTCGTGACGGTCACGTCCGGAAAAACCTCAGCGGCGAGGCTTGAGCTGGAACGGCTCATGACAGTGTCCGCGTTCGCAATGATGAACGCCTCGAATCCAGGTTTCCCATGCTCCAGCGCCCGTGCCACCGCCTGGGCACCGTCACGGCCGTCGATGTAGCCCCACAGGTTCCACTTGCGCAGCATCGGATCCGCATCGAACGACGGGAAGCGAGCATAGTCTTCAGCGTCCATCACGTTGGAGAACCTCAGGCCGGTGATGCTCAGCTCCGGATCCCAGCGCGTCAGTTCGATGGCCATCTGCTCTTCGAGGTGCTTGACCAGGGAGTAGGTGCTCTCCGGACGCGCAGGATATTCCTCGTCCACGGGGATGTAGGGAGGGTCGACGTCGAACGGCAGACCCAGCACCGTCTCGCTGGACGCGTACACCACCTTCTTGATGGCCGCCCGGCGGGCCGCCTGGAAAACGTTGTAGGTGGAGAGCATGTTGTTCTCGAACGTTGCCGCGTCCGGAAGGATGCCGGGGGCCGGAATGGCACCAAGATGGACCACCGCGTCCAGGCCGGAGTGCCTGTCATCAAGGCCCAGGAGCACGTCCAGGACCTGGCCGTAATTGCGGAGGTCCACGCTGGCCAGCCCCGCACTCCGCTCCCCCGCACGGTCCAGGTTCAGCACGTAGTGGCCGTCGTCGGTAAGCCTTTTCACCACGTGGCGGCCCAGCTTGCCGCTGCCGCCGGTCACTGCGATCCTCACGGGGCAACCCCTGCCGCGAGGAAATCTTCAAGGGCGGCGATGGCGGCGGTGGTGATCTCGCCGGGGCTGCCGCTGCCGTCCACTGATACGAGCAGTCCTCGCCCGGCGTAGACGGAAACCACCTCATGGGTTTCGCGGTGGTAGAGGTCAAGCCTGCGGCGGAAGACGTCCACCGTGTCATCCTTGCGCCCCTGGTCCTTTGCGCGCTGGAGCATCCGCTGTTCGAGCTCGGAGTCGGGAGCCCGCAGTTCCAGCACCACATCCAGGCGGCGGCCCCGGGAGGCCAGCATGTTGTCCAGCTCCGTTACCTGCGGCGCGGTGCGGGGATACCCGTCCAGCAGGAAGCCGGCGTCAACGTCAGCGTCCAGCAGCCGGTCCTTGACCAGGGCATTCGTCAGGTGGTCAGGAACAAAGAGCCCGTCATCGAGGTACTTCGCGGCATCCTTTCCCAAGTCCGTCTCCCGGCTGACATTGCTCCGGAAGATCTCGCCGGTGGACACCGCCGGGACCTTGAAATGGCGTGCAATGTGCTCGGCCTGGGTGCCTTTGCCGGAGCCGGGCGGGCCGATGATGAGCAGTCTGGTCATGTTTCAAGTCCCTTCGCGGCACCATAGCCGCTGGTTGGGGTCCGCGGCCGGCAGCGCCGGCGCGTGCTTCATTCTGCCCACAACCGGCAACACAACACCAGCCTGCGGGCACCGAAACGATGACGTTTCCACAGGCCAGAGCTGTATATACTTCTGGTTATCGGTTTAGCAGCAGGCCGTTGGAAAGTTCGTCGATCCAGCGACCATGCCGCCGGCCCAGCGAGGGTTTGGGCGGAGTGTTGCCGGCTCGTTTTGACCTGAGCGAATGGCACCAAGAATCGTGGCCAGCGAGTCAACAGCAAAAACTGATACATCCATTACCGAGAACCTGCATGAGCTGGTCCTCAACAGTTCCGACGTCGGGGACTTCCTTAACGAGCTTGCGAGGGTGTCTGTGCGCAGCCTCTCCGACGCCGAGGACGAAGTCCTCTGCAGCATCACACTGCTGCGCGAGCGCAAGGCGGCCACGGTGGCCAGCAGCGGTCCGGACGCCCAGGCCATCGGCCAGATCGAATACGAGTGCGGGGACAGCCCTGGAATGGCGGCCGCACTGGAGCAGGCCACCGTCCACATCCCTGACGCCCACGAGGATGGCCGCTGGCCGGAGTACTGCTCGGCAGTGCTGGCCCAGGGTGTCCGTTCCGTGCTGGCACTGCCTTTCGAACTGGAGGGCAACACCAAAGCCGCCCTTCTGCTGTACTCCCGCCGGCCCGACCGCTTCGAAGGGCGCGTCCTTGAATTCGCGTCGGACTTCGTCAGCCAGACCTCCCTTGCCCTCCGCCTCGCCGTGCGGTTCGCGCACTACAGTGAAACCGCCGCGAACCTGCGGGCCACCCTGGAGTCCCGCACGGTGATCGACATGGCGGTGGGGATCATCATGGCCCAGAACCGCTGCAGCCAGCTCGAAGCTTTCGAGATCCTCAAAACTGCCTCAAGCACCCGCAATTCAAAGCTCCACGACGTTGCCGCGGCAGTGGTCAACTCGCTGGGGCAGGGCCCCGCGCGCACCCACTACGACGGCTGACAGTACGGCCAGTGCCCGACGGCGGCAGGCCGGCGTCGTGCGGTCAGAGCACAGGCAGTCCGGCGTCAGGCGGGGGTATCCGCCTCGGGCGGCTCGCCGGCGTCGGACCCCGCGACCACCGCGATGGCTCCCACGAGCAGCGCGGCATTGGCCCAGAATATCCCCAGCACGCCCAGCGGCGCGGCGAAGGACCCGACGGCGATGGGCAGCGTGATCTGGGCCAGCCGGTTGACGGTCATCCGCAAGCCGAGGACGGCGCCGTGGCTCGAGGACGCGGTCAGCGACACCACCCAGGCCATGGTGAGCGGCTGCGGGATCCCCAGCCCCAGGCCTAGGCCAACCATCACGGCGATGGCTCCGTAAGGGCCCACCAGCGGCAGGGCAGCCAGTGACAGGACTGCTGCGCCGATGGAAACGATCAGCATCGCTTTGCGGCCGAATCGCCCGATCAGCCGCGTCAGGCCTACCCGGCTCATCACGGAGACGGCGGCCCGGAGGGCAAGGAGCATCCCGACGACGGCCGCGCTGACGTCCTGCTCCGTGGCCCAGACCGGCACAAACGCGTACATCAGGTCCACTGTCACCAGCACGGCGCCGCTGACCACCAGCGAGCGCCAGAGACCCGGCGCCCTGAGGACGCCTGCAATGCTGACCGGTTCAGCCGCCGCTTTATGCCTGCCCTTGCGGAGCCCTGCATCAGTGCGGCGCAGGAAGAAGTACGCGGGCGTGGCCAGCGCACTGAACCCGAGGCAGACCAGGAGCCCCAGGTTGGTGTCCGGCTGCGCCCCTGCCTGGACACCGATGGATGCCACGAGCGTCACGGCCGGCGGCCCGATCAGTTGGCCGATTGATGCGGCGGCAGTCAGGGTGCCGAAGGCGCTGTCAGTGGAACCGCCGGCGCTGACGTGGGCCACGAACGCCTGCTGGCCCACCATCACCATGAGATGGCCCAGCCCGATGATGGCACTGGCCGCCAGGAGGACGGGAAGGCCCCGGAGAGCAAGCATGGTCAGCGTTCCGGCGGCTGCGGTCAGCAGCCCCACGAAGGCCATGGCGGTGCCGCCGAACCGGTCGGCCAGCCTGCCGGCGGGAAGGGCAGTCAGCAGGGCGGGCAACGCAAAGCTGGAGGCCAGGACTCCGAGGAATACCGGGTCGGCACCCTCGGCGAGCGCCCGGTAGCCGATGATCAGGCGGATCCCCACCCAGGCGGCCTGGGCCAGCACCGCCTGCGCGCTGAGCGCTTTGCGCCAGCCGGACTTCACGCCCGCAGCGGGATCTCGTCCGCCCCGCCCAGCAGGCGTGTCAGGTCATCAATCCCGTCCCTGGCAGCCCGGTATCGGGCGGGGTCCAGGTGGAAGATCGCCAGCTGCAGGGCGTACGCCAACAAAACCGGAATCAGCTGGGTGCGGTACTCGCCGTCGTCGCCGCGCCGCGCCGTGATGAGATGGTCGGGACTGGGGCGGAAACGGTACCCGGGCACATCCGAAATCAGGATGCTCTTGCCGCCCCGCCGGTTGGCCTCGGTGACCAGCGCCGCAAGCTGTCGCGGTGCCTCCCGGAGGGCAAAACCGATGAGCGTGCTGTTGTCATCGAAGCTGACAAACCGTTCCGCCAGGTCCTTCGGGGTGGTACCAAGCGAGACCGTGGTCAGGCCCAGCCGCCGCAGGCGACGCGCCATCAGGTCCCGCGTCGGCTTCTCGTCGTCGCGTGAGAACAGGTAGATCGTCCGCGATCCATGCAGCGTCCTGGCAGCTGCGTCCAGGTCTTCCTGGGAAACGAAGTGCGGCAACCGCTTCAGAGCGACGATCTCGTCCGCGACGAAAGCAGCGAGGTCATAGCCGGTATCCCCCCGCATGATCCCGCCATGGTGGTCCTGGATCTCAGTTTCATCCTTGCGGAGATCATTGCGCAGGTCCGGGTAGCCGCGGTATCCCAGCTTCTTTGCCAGCCGCACCACGGTGGACTCGTGGGTCTTCGCACGATCCGCCACCTCCGCGGCCGGAATGCCGGACATGTCGTCACCCATGAGGACGTTCATGACGCGCTCTTCCGAGGCACTGAGCCGGACCGTACTGCTGGCCACTACTGCTTTGAAACTCACTCTGGCTCTCCTTTGAGATTCCCACTCGGAATAAGTGTGATGCTTGACACTCTCTCACGGACATGCAATCCTGTGCAAGATTGCAAGTGAGCTTCAGGGCCAATCTTGCTCTCCCTATTTTCTCCACTTTGCCGCAGAGAGGCGGACAACGAAGATGCAAACCCTCAACGCACCTGTTGCGCTTGAATGGACGGTGGCCGCAGCGGCCGTCGCCGGTGGGCTGGCCATGGCAGTGGTCGGCGCCGGTTACGGGCTGACGAACACCTCCGGTGTGGGGGCCGGGTTCTTTCCCACAGTGGCCGGCACGCTCATGGCGTTGGCCGGAGTCCTCTGGGCCCTCCAGCTGGCAGCGGCGCGCCGGACATCCGTCCCGGCACCCGTCACCGGCGACGCGGTCGAGTCACTGCCGCCGCACCACGAATCGGAATCCGCGCTGGTGTCCCTGCTCGATGATGACAACAGCGACGAACCGGATGCACCGGACTTCCCGGACCGCCAGGGTTGGGCACGCGTGGGAATCATCTCCGGCGCCATCCTCCTGGCAGCGCTCCTGCTCCCCCTGCTCGGCTACACGGTAGTGATGACGCTGATGCTGGGAACCATCCTGTTTTTCGTCAGCAAGCGCAAGCTCTGGATGGCGGGCCTGGTGGCGGTCGGTGCCGCGCTGGCCTCACGCCTGGTCTTTGAGGTCTGGCTGGGCACGGCATTGCCGACTGCCAGCATCGACTTCCTTGCAGGACTGGGGCTTTAGCCGTGGGATTCGACCAGCTCCTGGGTGGCCTGGCCACCGTCTTCACCCCTGAACACCTCCTGTTCGCGCTGCTGGGCTGTGTCCTGGGCATGCTCGTGGGAGTCCTTCCGGGCTTCGGGCCGGCTGCCGCCGTCTCCCTCCTCATCCCGGTCACCTTCGGCCTGGATGCCACCTCCGCCATCATCATGCTGGCCGCCATTTTGTACGGCGCGGCCTACGGCGGAACAACGACGGCGGTCCTGCTTCGAATCCCCGGGGAGGCATCCTCCATCGCCACCACCCTGGACGGTTACCAGATGGCCAAACAGGGACGCGGCGGTCCGGCCCTGGTGATTGCCGCACTCGCGTCCTTCGTGGGCGGACTGATCGGCGTCATCGGTTTCGTCGTGGTGGCTCCGTTCAGCAGGCTTGCCCTGGAATTCGGTGCCCCCGAGCTCTTCCTGGTCTCCCTCCTCGGATTCGCGCTGATTACCAGCTTCGCGGGCTCCAATCCGGCCAAGGCCCTGCTCAGTGCCGCAGCCGGCCTGGCTATCGCCACCGTCGGCGTGGACTCCGGCGTCGGTATTGCCCGCTTCACCTTCGACATGCCCGAACTGTTCGACGGCCTGGGACTGGTGGCGATTGTGATGGGCGTCTTTGGCCTCAGCGAAGTCCTTGGCCAGGCGCAGAAAGGCCCCCTGGGAGTTCCGAGCCCGCTCAAGGTTGCCAGGCTCCTGCCTACCCGCACCGACCTGCGCCGCTCGGCCTTCCCGTCGCTTCGCGGATCTGTCATCGGCTTCTTCATGGGCCTCCTGCCCGGTTCACCCGGTGCTGCGACCTCGCTGGCCTCATATGCCGCCGAAAAGCGGATCTCCAAGCGCAGCAAGGAGTTCGGCAAGGGCGCGGTGGAGGGCATCGCCGGACCGGAGGCGGCGAACAACGCCCTGGCCGTCTCGTCGATGATCCCGCTGTTTACCCTGGGCATCCCCACCTCCGCGACGGTGGCCATCATGGCGGGCGCGTTCACCATGAACGGCCTGATCCCCGGGCCGCTGCTGTTCCGCGACAACCCGGACGTTGCCTGGGCCATCATCGCCAGCCTCATCGTGGGCAACCTGATCCTGCTGGTGCTCAACGTCCCGCTGGCCCGGGTCTGGATTGCCGTCCTGAAGGTCCCGTTCCACTACCTCATGGCCGCCATCCTGGCGTTCATGTTCCTGGGCACCTACTCCATCAACGGCAGCGCGTTCGACATCCTGATCATGCTGGGCGCCGGCATCCTCGGCTACGTCTTCCAGCTGGTCAAGGTGCCGCTCACCCCGCTGGTCCTGGGGCTCATCCTGGGCCCGCTGCTGGAGGAGAACTTCCAGCGGTCACTGGCGCTCTCCCGCGGCGACTACAACGTGTTCCTGCAGGGCCCCATCAGCCTTACCCTGATCGGCGTCATTGTCCTCGCGATCCTGTTCGGCGCAGTCCGCCCCCTCATTGCTTCCATGCTGAAGAAAAAGACCATCACCCCCATCGCACCAAAGGAGCTTGCGAAATGAAGAAGATCACCGTACTGACCACCACCGCACTTGCCGCATCAGTTGCCCTGGCCCTCACAGGCTGCGGCGGGCCGGCCGGCGGCACCTCAACCACAGCCGCCGCCGACTTCCCGAAGGCCGGCTCCACCATCGAGTGGATCGTGCCCTCCGCCGCAGGCGCCGGCAACGACATCCTGGCCCGCATCCTGGCCCCGGCCATGCAGGAGGACCTCGGCGCCAACATCAAGGTGGTCAACAAAGAGGGCGGCAGCCAGGTGGTCGGCCTGAACTACGTGGCCCAGTCCAAGCCGGACGGCCTCACCTTCGGCAACACCAACATTCCTTCAATCCTTGGCCGCTACCTGGACCCGTCCAAGAAGGCAGCCTTCGACCGCAGCAGCTTCACGCCCATCGGCTCCTTCGCCACCAACTCCGTGGTGATCGGCGTGAACAAGGACAGCAAGTACAAGACCATCAAAGACCTGTTCGAGGCCGTGAAGGCAGAACCAGGCAAGATCACCGTCGGCACCGATTCACGCGCCGGCGATGACCACATCAACCTCCGCCTGCTGGAGAACGAGTTGGGCCTGGACTTCAACATCGTTCATTACAACAGCGGCGCGGACAAGGTGGCAGCCATTGTCTCCGGCGAGGTGGACTTCGCCCTTGGCGGCGTGTCCAGCTTCTTCGGCCAGTACAAGTCCGGAGACATCAAGCTTCTGACCGTGATCGAGGACGACCCCAGCAGCTTCGTGCCGGACGTCCCCACGCTGAAGAGTGCCGGCTACGACGTCGATCCGATGGCCAGCAACTTCGCCCTGTCCGTCCCGTCCAAGACGCCCAAAGAAGTTGTGGCCAAGCTGGAGGCGTCGCTGAAGAAGGCCGCCGAGACACCTGCAGTGCAGGAAAAGCTCAAGGGCGCGGCCACGCAGCCCACCTGGGTCCCTGCCGCCGAGGTCAGCAAGATGTGGGAAGAGCGCGAAACCCTGATCAAGCCGGTCATCGACGAACTCCTCAAGCAGCAGTAGCCATGGACACCACCAGAAAGGCCGGCGACACCATGCAGGCAGAACACACCCCTCCCCTCTCCACAGCTGAGCTGGTCCGCCGCCTGGCAGCCGTCCCGGCAGCCAATATCGGCGATGCCCAGGAACGGATCGGCGTGGCATCCGCCCTGTCGCCCAGCTGGCCCGGCGCCAAGCTCGCCGGACCTGCCTACACCGTGTGGACCCGTCCGGGCGACAACCTGTACATCCACAAGGCCATGGACGAAGCCCGGCCGGGAGACGTGATTGTAGTCAACGGCGGCGGGGACCAGTCCAGGGCCCTGATCGGCGACATGATCGGCCTCCGCGCCAAGAACATGGGCATCGCCGGATTCGTGATCGACGGAGCCGTCCGCGATGCTGATGCCCTGGCGGACTGCGGACTGCCCGTCTTCGCCCGCTCGGTTACCCCCGCCGGACCGTACAAGTTCGGCCCCGGCCGGCTGCAGCTCCCGGTAGCGATCGACGGCGTCGTGGTCGCCCCGGGCGACATCGTGGTGGCTGACGCCGACGGCGTTGTGGTGGTCCGGCGCGATGAAGCTGAGAAGGTCCTGGCCGAAGCGGAGAAGATCGAGGCGAAGGAAGCAGCCAAGCGCATCTCGTTCGAAGGCGCCTCCGTCTAAGCCCACCCCTGGCTCGTGGGAATGCTGTGGGGTCGCCGGAAGTTCACGGCGACCCCACGTTTCACAGGCGCAGCACATCCTCGGCAAACCGGAGCAATAGCTTGGCTGCCTAGAAATGATGCATGACTCCTCTGAAGAACACACCCCGTAAGGGCGGCCGGGTCCGGCGCGCCGTGGTGGCCGGGGCCGTTGCCCTCACGCTGACAGCCGGAGGGGCCACCGCCTGGGCGCTGGACCGCTTCGTGGTTGAACACGTGGAAATCTCCGACGTGTCCGCCTACGAGGCCAGCCAGGGGGGAACCTCCGCCGGAACGACGGCGGAAACCGCCACCGACTCCACCTCCTCCGCGGCCGTCACCACGGACACGTCTTATTCGTCTGACAGCTCCAACATCAATATCTCCACGGTGACCACCGGCAGCGGCGACAGCACCGTCACCTACTATGTTGCCGACGTCGTTCTTGACGACGCCATCACCCTTCAGTCCGCCTTCGCCGAGGACAGCTTCGGCGAGAACATCACCGAAACCACCTCCGCCATCGCCGGGGCCAACAATGCCGTCTTCGCCATCAACGGCGATTATTACGGCTTCCGCGACACCGGCATCGTGATCCGCAACGGTGTGGTGTTCCGCGACGAGGGCGCCCGTCAGGGCCTGGCCTTCTACCGCGACGGCACCGTGAAGGTCTACGACGAGACCGCCACCACCGCTGAGCAACTGCTGGCCGACGGGGTCTGGAACACCCTCTCCTTCGGCCCGTCCCTGCTGGACAACGGCGACGTGGCCGAGGGCATCGAGGACGTGGAGGTGGACACCAACTTCGGCAACCACTCCATCCAGGGCGAACAGCCGCGCACCGCCGTCGGCATCATCGACGACAACCACCTGGTGTTCGTGGTGGTGGACGGCCGCAGCCCCGGCTACAGCGCCGGCGTCACCATGACCGGGCTGGCCGAGATCATGCAGGGCCTGGGCGCCACCACGGCGTACAACATCGACGGCGGCGGGTCCTCCACCATGTACTTCAACGGTGAGCTGGTCAACAACCCGCTGGGTGAGAACAAGGAACGCGGCACCTCCGACATCCTCTACATCGCGGACTAGGGGCCGGCCATGATCGTCCTGATCCCGGCCTACGAGCCCGACGGGCAGCTTCCCGCCCTCATCCGTTCCATCCGCGCCGCCGAGCCGCGGACCGCCGTCGTGGTGGTTGATGACGGCAGCGGCCCGGCCTACAGGGACGTGTTCGACGGCGTCAGGGCACTCGGGTGCCACGTCATCGGCTACGCCCGCAACAGGGGAAAGGGGTTCGCCCTCAAGGCCGGCTTCGGCTTCATTGCGGACAACCTGCCCGGCCATGACGTGGTGTGCGCCGACAGCGACGGCCAGCACACAGTGACGGACATCCTCCGCGTCGCAGATGCTGTGGATGGCGGAGCGCCGGCCATGGTGCTGGGAACCCGGACGTTCACCGGCAATGTCCCTGCCCGCAGCAGATTCGGCAACACCGCCACCAGGCTGCTGTTCACGCTTGCCACCGGCCAGCGCGTCTCCGATACCCAGACCGGCCTCCGCGGCTACCCGGCAGCCATGCTCCCGTGGCTGCGCTCCGTCCGCGGCGAACGCTACGAATACGAACTGAACCTGCTGCTGGAAGCGAAGCAGGCCGGCTACGCCATCAGTGCCGTGGACATTGCCACCGTCTACCTCGACCACAACGCCGGGTCCCACTTCCGGCCGCTGGCGGACTCGGTCCGCATCTATGCACCGCTGCTCAAGTTCCTGGCGTCGTCGTTCGCAGCCTTCCTCGTGGACACCATGGTGTTCCTGCTCCTGACAGTGGTCAGCGACTCCCTGCTGCTGGCGGTAGTGGGAGCCAGGGTGGTGAGTTCCGCCGTGAACTTCCTGGTCAACCGGCAGGTGGTCTTCGAACACGGCAGGGACCGGCCGGCAGCTGCCGCAGGGCTGCGCTACTTCAGCCTGGTCATTGTCCTGCTCACCGCCAACTACGGGCTCATCTACGCCCTCGATGCGCTTTCCGTGGCGGCCCTTCCCGCCAAGATCCTGGCTGAAATCGCGCTCCTGGCGATCAGCTACACCGTGCAGCAGCGCTTTCTCTTCGGCAGGGACGGCGGGCCACGGGCCGGCAAACCCGCCCAAGAAGCGTCCAAGGAACCCACAGCCGGCACTCATATTCCGGCCTAGGTTCCGTCACAGCACCTGCACAGTTTGGCCGTGGATCGTAAAGAGCAGCCCACCAACAGATTCCGGAGAATCCGATGAATTCCCTCATTTTCATTGCCGCAGACCTCGCGGCCATCAGCATCCTCACGTTTGTCCTCTACCTTCGCCGCCACCGGCGCCGTGACCTGGTGGTCTCGTACCTGGGCATGAACGTGGGCGTCCTGGCTGTCGCCACCGCACTGTCAGGCTCGGCCGCCGGGCTCGGCCTGGGACTTGGCCTCTTCGGCGTCCTGTCCATCATCCGGCTCCGTTCCACCGAGCTGGCACAGCACGAGGTGGCCTACTACTTCTCCGCCCTGGCGCTCGGCCTGATCGCGGGCCTGGGCATAGAACCGCTTTGGCTCACCGCGTCGCTGATGGGCCTGATCCTGCTGGTGATGTTCGTCGGCGACCACCCCCGTGTCCTTCCCGCCCACCGGCACCAGACCGTGATCCTGGACCGGGCATTGGCTGGGGACGGGGAACTCCACGCCCGGCTCGAGGAAGTCCTGCACGGCAAAGTCCACTCAGCCACCGTCCTGGAACTCGACCTCGTCAACGACAAAACCATCGTTGACGTCCGCTACGCCTACGACCCGGCAGCCCGTTCCATCCAGACCGTCCAGCCTGCAGCCAGCGGCAACATCCCGTCCATCACGACGGCGGCACCCCGGCACGCAGGGGCCGCACCTCCGGCGGCCTTCCCGGCGTCCGAAGCACTGCCGGCCGTGCCCGCTGCCCGGGCCGCGGACCCCGTACACGCCTCGGCAGGTGCGGCATGAGCGCCCCTGCAAGCGCCGGCGTCGTCAGTATCCTCAGCCGGCTACCGGCCGTGGGGCTCGAGGAACTCAACGCCGAAGCGGCGCTGCAGACCCGGGTGGACCGCAAATACGTCATCCCCGAACAGCAGGCCCAGGAGCTCCTGGCCACGTTCGAGGGCGAGGTCCGCGTCCTGGAGATGGACGGCTCCCGCTGCTTCGCCTATGACTCGGTCTACTTCGACACCGCCGGGCTGGACAGCTATCTCCTGGCAGCCCACGGCCGCCGGCGCCGCTACAAGGTCCGCACCCGGACCTACGTGGACACCGCCGTCAGCTTCCTGGAGGTCAAGACGGAGGGCGCCCGGGAGGCCACCGTCAAGGAACGCATCCCGTACCAGCTCAGCGACCGGGCACGGCTCACGGCCGAGGGCCTGGAGTACGTCCAGGAAACCCTGGCCGCCGCAGTGGGCGGAGCGCCGGCCGCGCCCCTGGGGCCAGTCCTCGAAACCCGCTATCACCGCACCACACTGTACCTCCCGGAATCCGGCAGCCGGGCCACCATCGATACCGGCGTGACCTGGCAGCGTCCAGGCGAACAGGCGTGGGTGCTGGACGGCGCGGTGATCCTGGAGACCAAGTCCGGCTCTGCCTCCGGCCCGCTGGACCGGCACCTCTGGGCGCATGGGGTCCGGCCTTCCCGGATCTCCAAGTTCGCCACCGGCATGGCGGCGCTCTGCCCCGATCTGCCCGCCAACCGTTGGAACCGCACGCTCCGGCGCACCATGACCCTCCGCCCCGCCGCCTGACCGTCCCTCCCCCCACACTCCTTAAGGAACCCGCTATGAACCGCTTCCGCTCTGCCCTGTCCGTCACCGCCCTCGCCCTCGCCGTCGGGCTGGCGGGCTGCTCCGCCACCGGAACCGCCGGCACCGGCACCTCCATCACGGGCAGCACTTCCACCGGCACGTCGTCCGGTTCGTCGTCAGCCACCTCGGGATCCGCCCAGGCGGCTGTATCCCTGGACACCCTCGCCGCCGACACCCACTACGACGCCGACGACCTCACCTGGGACGCAGCCACTGAAGTGGCCGTGACGCTGGCCGATGGCGCAAGCAAGGTCGCCTCCGGCTCGTCGTCGGACGCTGTGAAGGTCGACGGCGACACCGTCACCATCAGCGCGGCCGGCACCTACCGCCTGAGCGGGTCGCTGTCCGACGGGCAGGTGGTGGTGGCTGCCGGCGAGGAGGACGTAGTCCGCATCATCCTGGACGGCGCCGGGGTCACCAGCTCCACGGGATCGCCGTTTGTGGTCCAAAGCGCCAATGAGGCCATCGTGTTCCTGGAGGACGGCACCTCGAACTCCCTGACGGATGCGTCGACCTACGCTGACACCGCCGAGGACGCCCCGAACGCTGCGCTGTACTCGATGGCGGATCTCACCATTGCCGGCACGGGCTCGCTGGACGTATCCGGAAACTTCAATGACGGCATCTCTTCCAAGGACGGCCTGGTGCTGGCATCAGGGAACGTCACCGTGGAGGCCACCGACGACGGCATCGTGGGCAAGGACTACGCAGTCCTGCTGGACGGCGCCTACCAGGTCACCGCCGGCGACGACGGCTTCAAGTCCGACAACGAGGAGGACGAGGGCCGCGGCTGGGTCCTCATCAACGGCGGCACCCTGAACGTGAGCGCCGCCGATGACGGCATCAAGGCCTTCAATACCCTGACCATCGCCGCCGGCATCACCACCGTTGAAGAGTCGGAAGAAGGCCTGGAGGCCCAGCACATCGTGATGAGCGGCGGCACGGCCAACGTCACCGCCAACGACGACGGCGTGAACGCCTCAGGCGGGTCCTCCACCTCCACTGCCGGTGGCGGCATGGGCGGCGGTGGCGGCGAAATGGCCGTAGGCGACTACACGGTGGAAGTCACCGGCGGATCACTGACCATCAATGCCCAGGGCGACGGCCTGGATTCCAACGGCAACGCCAGCATCTCCGGTGGATCCGTAGTGGTCAACGGCCCCACCAACTCCGGCAACGGTGCGCTGGACGTCAACGGCGAACTGACCGTTACCGGCGGCACCGTGGCAGCAGCAGGCAGCGTGGGCATGGTGGTCACACCAGGCACCTCCTCCACCCAGTCCGGCGTGCAGGTGACGCTCGGATCCTCTGTGGCAGCCGGAACCGTGGTGCAGATCGCCGACTCCAGCGGCACCGTGGTGGGCGCCTTCGTGACCACCAAGGCGACGGCGTCGCTGGTGTTCTCCTCCGCCGCCATCACCGAGGGTGGGGTGTACACGGTCTACACCGGCGGAACGGCCACCGTCAGCGCCGGCCTGGGCGAGGGCTCGCTCGACGGCGCCGACCAGGTGGGCACCGTGACTGCCGGGGAATACACCGCCGAGCAGGGCCCCGGTGGCGGAGGCGGCTTCGGCGCCCGACGCTGACCCGTCTGCCTCCCCCGATCCCCAGCCTGTCCCCAGCCCCCTGACCCTGCCCCCTGCCCCCTGCCCCCCCCGCCCCCTGCGACGCTCTCTCACTTCCTGCAGGTTCCGGGCAGACGCTCACTCACTTTCCTCAGGACAGTGAGTGAGCGTCGGGCATTCTTCGGCATCAGGTGAGAGACGGATCGCGGTTTTCCTGCAGTAAGTGAGAGAGCGTCCTGTCTGGAATCGGGTTAACAGCGCATAATTGACGCACAGGCGGCCACGGCCATGGGAGGACACCATGAAGTTTCTCGGAGCATTGATCATCATCTGGCTCATCATCGGAGGGTTCGCCGCCTGGCAGCGCGGCTACTTCGGCGGCGCGCCCGGCTCCTGCGCCGAAGCGGGCACTGTGGCCGTGACCATCGTCGCCGGGCCACTGAACTATATGGGCGTCAACCCACAGATCACCTGCGAACTGCCGCAGCCTTCGCAGTAATACATGTCCTTGGTGCCGCGCCGGGCGTTCCCTAGAGTAGGGAATGCCGGGCGCGGCACAGCGCGCCCTGAACCTGATCCCGAAGCCTCGAAAGGACCGCCGAGATGGCATACGTCACCGTTGGAACCGAGAACAGCACTGATACCGAGCTCTACTACGAAGACCACGGCAGCGGCCAGCCTGTGGTCCTGATCCATGGCTACCCGCTGGACGGTTCGTCCTGGGAGAAGCAGACGGCTGCCCTGCTGGACGCCGGCTACCGTGTGGTCACGTACGACCGCCGCGGGTTCGGCAAATCCAGCAAGACCACCGAGGGCTATGACTACGACACGTTCGCGGCGGACCTGGACAAGCTCCTGACCACGCTTGACCTCAACAACGCAGTCCTGGTGGGATTCTCGATGGGCACCGGCGAAGTGGCCCGCTACCTCAGCACGTACGGATCAGCGCGCGTGGCACGGGCCGCATTCCTCGGATCACTGGAGCCGTTCCTGCTGAAGACGGACGACAACCCTGACGGCGTTCCGCAGGACGTCTTTGACGGGCTGACCGAGGCCGTCACGGCGGACCGGTACGCATTCTTCACGGAGTTCTTCAAGAACTTCTACAACACGGATACCTTCCTGGGCACCGACCGCCTCAGCAAGGAAGCCGTGGATGCGAGCTGGAACCTCGCCGCCGGAGCCGGAGCCACGGCGTCAGTTGCGGCGCAGCCCACATGGCTGACGGACTTCCGCGCAGACATCCCCCGGATCGATGTTCCGGCGCTGATTGTCCATGGCACGGCGGACAACATCCTCCCCATCGACTCCACCGGCCGGCTGTTCGCCAAGGCCCTGCCCAGCGCCGACTACGTGGAAATCGAAGGTGCCCCGCACGGGCTGTTGTGGACCCACGCTGCTGAAGTCAACGAGGCCCTGCTCGCGTTCCTCAAGAAGTAAGCCGGACACGCGGCAGCAGGAAACAGGTACAAAAAAGCGGAGGGGGCCAGGCACATCTGCCTGGCCCCCTCCGCTTGTCCGCCTACCTCAGTGCTGCCATCAGGCCGTAGCGGTCTTGCCCGGAAGCGCGAGCCGGAAGATCTTCCCCCACGTGGAGCCGACCTGCTTCAGCAGCGGGCCCGTGGTGTATTTCAGGCCGTAGCGCTGGCAGATTTCACGGACCAGCGGCGCCACCTCGGCGTACCGGTTGGACGGCAGGTCCGGGAAGAGGTGGTGCTCAATCTGGTGCGAGAGGTTGCCGGTCATCAGGTGCATGAACTTGGACCCGGAGATGTTGGCGGAACCGATCATCTGGCGGACGTACCAGTCGCCCCGGGTTTCGCCGTCCACCATTTCCTCGGTGAAGGTATCCGTGCCCTCGGGGAAGTGGCCGCAGAAGATGACCGCGTGGGCCCAGACGTTGCGCACAGCGTTCGCGGTCAGGGTGCCGTACAGGGCCTGCTTGCCCGAGCCGGTGAGCATGGCAACGGCGGGGGTGGCCGCGTAGTCCTTGGTGAACTGGGTGACAACCTTCTTGCCCAGGGCCTTGAGGTCCTTGAGCAGGGCTTCCTTGGACTTCGTGCCTTCCTTGTACTCGGTCAGCTCGAGGTCGTAGATGGCGATGCCCCACTCGAACAGGGGCGCCAGGATCGCGTTGTACAGCGGGTTGCCCAGGTTCATGGGCTTCCACGGCTGGGCCTCGTCCATGCGCAGGAGGTTGTACCCGACGTCGTTGTCCTTGCCCACCACGTTGGTCCAGCGGTGGTGGAGGTCGTTGTGGGTGTGCTGCCAGGAGCGCGAGGGCGTAACGAAGTCCCACTCCCACGTGGTGGAGTGGATGTCCGGGTCCCGCATCCAGTCCCACTGGCCGTGGAGGACGTTGTGCCCGATCTCCATGTTTTCAAGGATCTTGGCCAGGCTCAGCAAGGTGGTGCCGGTGACCCAGGCTGCCTTGTTTTTGCTGACAAGCAGCGCTGCACGGCCGGAGATCTCCAGTCCGCGCTGGATCTTGATCATGCGCCGGATATAGGCGGCGTCGGAGGCTCCGCGCTTGCCCAGGATGTCGTCGCGGATGGCGTCGAGTTCACGCCCCAGCTCAGCTACCTGTTCGTCGGAGAGATGGGCCGCGGCAGGAGGGCGGACCGAGGGTGCGCCGGACTCGGCCAGCGCGCCGGGGCGCGTCCTTGCTCCTCCGGTCGGGGTGGCTTTGCTGTCTGATATCAGTGTCATGCGGTGGTGCTCCTCAGAGTTCGAGGTTGACGGGTCCGGCGGCTGCCGAGACACACGTTTGGATCAGTTCGCCGGGCTCGCCGTGGATCTCGTTGGTACGGAGGTCACGGACCTGTCCGGCGAGGAGGGGGGTCAGGCAGCTGTGGCAGATACCCATCCTGCAACCGCTGGGCATCAGCACCCCGGCGTCCTCGCCCACATCAAGGAGGGGAGTATCGCCGTCGGCGTCCACTTCCCGGTCCGACGCTTCAAAGGTGACCAGGCCGCCGTCGTGCCCCACGCCACCGGCGAAGGTGGTGTTGAACCGTTCAATCATGAGGTTGCCGGGATCGCCGGCAATGGCGACGTCGGATCCGGGCGCTCCGGCGGTGAGGGCCGCCTGCTTCCAGAGGGCCTCGGCGTCGTCCAGGAAGCTGTCCGGACCGCAGGCGTAGGCGGCGCGTTCTTTCCAGTCGGGGCAGATCCGGTCCAGCTCGGCGGTGGTGCTGAAGTCCATGCGGCCCTGCTCGCCGGTATACCAGTGGGCAAGCCGGAAGTTGGGGAACTGGTCCGCGAGCTCGGCCAGTTCCTCGCGGAACAGGCTGTCGCCGGGCGTGCGGGCGGAGTGGACCAGCACGACGTCGGCATCCGGGCGCCGCGGAACCAGCGTGCGGATCATGGACATCACCGGAGTGATGCCGCTGCCGGCGGTGACCATCAACAGCGGCCGGGGGTGCTCGGGGAGGACGAAGTCGCCTTGGGGCGGAGCCAGGAAGAGGACGTCGCCGGGCTTGGTGGTGCGCACCAGGGTTCCGGAAACGGCCCCGACGTCGGTGACGGTGATGGCGGGGTCTTTGCCGGCGGGGGCGCTGAGGGAGTAGGAGCGCCAATGGCGGACGCCGTCCAGTTCAACACCGATGCGGGCCCACTGGCCGGCCAGGTGGGAGTGCCAGCCACGGCCCGGCCGGAAGAAGATGGTTGCCGACTGCGCCGTCTCCTGGACCACCCGGGTGACTACACCGCGGAGCTGGCGCGCAGAGAAGACAGGGTTGAAGAGCGCAAGGATATCCTCCGGCGCGAGGGGCGTCGTCAAAACAGAGGCCGCCTGGGCCAGTTGGCGTAGCCGGATCATGCGGTCAAGCCTAAAGCGGCGCGAGCCATATTTCTCTCTCCCGTCACATGACCGTTCCGCAGTCACGCTTAAAATGGTGGACGCTGAGCTCCCCCAAGCCACTCTAAGGATAACGGCTGACGGCCCCGGATGGTTCCCAAATTGTAATAATAAGTCTACTGACTAAATCCAGCTCAGCAGGTTGGGCACGTCGGGCACGGTCCGCTGTCAGCGGTGGTCGCGCTCCTGGAATTCCTCATCGAGGTCGAAGTGCCTGAACTCGGTCTCAGGGTTCGGTTCCCCGTCGGCCACGGACTCGTAATCCAGCTGGCGCTGGATCTGGCTGTCCAGGACCTGCAGGGCCTGGTCCGGCACAGTGGAAAGGTCTTCCGGGAAGTCGTCGTCCGGAGATAGATGCAACTTGTCAGACATTGGAACCTCTCTGGCATCGCAATCGTCGGGCCGCAATGGCCTGTACTCTCTCAGGATATTCCTACGGCAGCTGATCGCCCAGCGTAGTGGGTGATTCTCAGGAAACCGACGGCCTCCAACCAGCTGCAGGCGCAATATGACGCGCAATGTTTCCGAGCATCTTGGCGTTAAAATCGACGCCGAGCTGGTTTGGCACCGTCACCAGCAGCGTGTCTGCGGCCTGGACGGCGGCATCGGCAGCCAACTGCTCGGCCAGGACATCCGGCGCGCCGGCGTACGTCTTGCCAAACCTCGCAGTCAGGCCATCAATGATTCCCACCTGGTCACGGCTGTCGCGCAGGGCGCTTCCGGCGAAGTACCTGCTGTCTTCTTCATCCACGATGGGAAGGATGCTCCTGCTGACCGATACCCGCGGCCGGTGGCTGTGACCTGCCGCCGCCCACGCGTCACGGAAGAGGTGGATCTGCTCGGCCTGAAGCTGGTCGAACGGGACCCCGGTGTCCTCGGTCAGCAGCGTGGAACTCATGAGGTTCATCCCCAGGCCGGCAGCCCACACGGCGGTCTTCCGGCTTCCGGCGCCCCACCAGATCCGTTCCGCAAGCCCGGCAGCCTGGGGCAGAACGGGGAGGAGGCCCCGGCCCTCCCCCGCGTACCTGGGATCGGCCTCGGCCACCCCGGCCCCGCTGATGGCCTGGCGGAACAGGGCGGTGTGGCGGCGGGCCATGTCCGCATCCGTTTCGCCCGCAGCCGGTACATAGCCGAAGGCTGCTGCTCCATTACGGGCAGGTTCGGGTGAACCACGGCTGATGCCCAACTGCAGCCTGCCCCCGCTGATGAGGTCGGTGGCGGCCGCTTCCTCAGCCATGTACAGCGGGTTCTCGTAACGCATGTCTATGACGCCGGTCCCCAGTTCAATCCTGCTGGTGCGGGCCGCGATGGCTGCCAGGAGCGGGAACGGGGATGCCTGTTGCCGGGCGAAGTGGTGCACACGGAAGAAGGCGCCATCGATTCCCAGTTCCTCGGCGGCGACCGCCAGGTCAATTCCCTGGAGCAGGGCGTCGGCCGCAGTCCTGGTCCGCGAACCCTGGCCGGGGCCCCAATGGCCGAATGAGAGGAATCCTATGCGCAGCATGTAATGCCCAACCGTCCCGTACCCGCCCGCATTCCCTGCGGGGCCCGGCGGGGGCGGGGCCGGGCCGGGCGGCTAAACTGTCCCCGTGCCCAGCAACCAGCCTTCGTCCCGCGAGCCCGGCCCTTCGCAACGGGGGAAGATTGCTGAACGGCTGCTGCCCGGCGGTACCGAACCGGATCCCCGCTTCACCCTGGCCAACGAGCGGACATTCCTGGCGTGGATCCGGACCTCCCTGGCGCTCCTTGCCGGCGGCATAGCCATTGAGGCCTTCACCTCCGACCTCTTCCTGGAGCCTGTCCGGAAAGGCCTCGCCGTGCTGCTCCTGCTGCTGGGCATGCTGCTCAGTGCCGGCGCGGCGGTGCGCTGGATCCGGGTGGAACGGAGCATGCGGAACAAGACCCCGCTGCCGCTGCCCCTGATTGTGCCGCTGCTGGCCGGGGCGGGCGCGCTGGCCGCCGCCGTCGTCCTGATCTTTATCCTCTGGCGGTAGCCGGGTGGACCGCACCAGCCGGCCCGGCACCGGCCCGCACCAGGACCCGGGCCTGCAGCCCGAACGGACAACCCTGGCGTGGGGCCGGACCATGATGGCACTGGTGACGGTCAGTGCCATCTTCCTGCGGTGGCTCCCCCAGCACGGGTTCCCCATCCTGCTGCTGTTCGCCGTCTCGGCCGGCGCCGCCGCCACCATCTACGCCACCCAGCGCCGCCGTTACCATGCCAGCGCGCGCGGCATTGTGCAGGAAGCATTCGACGCCGACACCTCCGCCGTCCTCTGGACCGCCTTCACCGGGATTGCGCTGGGCGTCCTGGGGATGGTGGTGGTCCTCGCCTAGGTCGGGCCCACGGGAGGGGGGAAGACCCGTTTCCGCCTAGAACATCGGCAGGAAGAAGCCCACCACCAGCGCCACGGTGCCGACGCCGGTGAGGAGGCGCCCCACGATGACGGCATTCCTCCCCACCGGCTCCGGGACCGACGTCTGCCACTGGGTGGGGCGTTTGGGGTGGTAATAGATGGGAAGCGTGTCCCCTACTGCCATGTCCTTGATGTCGTGCGGGGACATGGGGGCGTGGTGGACCCGGAACTTGTGGTCGAACCACCGGAAGCCTGTACCGCTCGCATCCGAATAGACCACGCCCTCCGCCACGACCCAGGGGTTGACGAAGCGCCGGAGGATGCCCGAGTACACGAGCAGCATCAGCCCGGCAGGCAGGCATAACCAGGTCAGCATTTCCAGGATGGGACCTGCCATATCGAGCGCAGTGGGCATGGTCACGATGCTACAGGGAACCGCTTAACGCCGGCTGACCACGGCACCGTCCTGGATCAGGACGTCCAGGTGGTCTGCGATGTCCGCCAGTACGGCAATGTCCGCGAGCGGGTCCGCGGACAGCAGCAGCAGGTCCGCGTCCGCCCCAGGAGCCACCACGCCGATCTCGCCTTCGCGCCCCAGCAGCTGCGCCGCCGTCGTGGTGGCTGAACGGATGGCATCGATGGCCGGCTGGACCTTGCCCAGCAACCGGAACTGCTCATTCTGGTGGCGGTGCATGCCGCCGAGCAGGTCCGAGCCGAAGGCCATCTTCACGCCTGCCTCGTGGGCACGCGCAATCGCGTCCAACCCGCTGGTGAGGACGGAGTCGACCTTCGCCCACATCTCCTCGGTGAGGCCGAACTCCCGGCCTTCCTCCTTCAGCGCCCAGTACGTCACCAGGGTGGGCACCAGGAAGGCGTCCTTTTCCAGGAACAGGCGGAGGCTTTCGTCATCGAGGAGGTTGCCGTGCTCAATGGACCGGACGCCGGCCTCCAGGGCCCGGTTGATGGCCCGGGCCGTGTACGCGTGGGCGGCTACGTAGAGGTTGGCTGCGTCCGCTTCCTCCACCGCGGCACGCATCTCCTCCATCGAGTACTGGGTGGAGTCGATCCGGTCCGTGGGGGACGAGACGCCGCCGGAGGCCATGATCTTGATGTGGTGGGCCCCCTTGCGGATCTCATCGCGGGCGGCGGCACGGACCGCGTCCACGCCGTCGGCCACTTTACCGATGCCGCAGCAGCCCCGGCCGTTGGGATCGTGGTCCTCGCCGGGAAGGCGCATGTCGCCGTGGCCGCCGGTCTGGCTCAGCGCATGCCCGCAGAAGTGGAGCTTGGGCCCCTCGAGCAGCCCTTCACGCTGGGCGCGGGCCAGCCCGAAATCGGCTCCGGACAGGTCCCTGACGGTGGTGAAGCCGCGGCGGAGCATGGCGCCCATGATCCGTGCGGTCTGCGCATAAACGTACGACGGCGGCGTGAACGTCAGCGACCGGAAGTCGGCACTGGAGGCCACCACATGGACATGGGCGTCAATCAGGCCGGGAATGACGAATTTTCCGGTGCCGTCGATGGTCTGCGCACCTTCCGCCACGTCGGCGTCCGTTTCGACGCTGTGGATCTTCCCGTTGACGCTGACGACGTCGGCGGTGCGGTAGGTGCCCGCCGCAACGTCCAGGACACTGGCGTTGCGGATGACCAGGGTGGCCTGGGCTGCCGGGCTGGATGGTGTTGGGTCCTGCGGAGTGGTGCCGGTCATGACAGGGCACTGTCCTTCCTGGGGGTTGCGAGGGGGTGGGAGCCGAAAGCTTCGGCGAGGGCAGCGGATTCCGCGTCCACCACTGCCGCGGCGGTGGAGACGCTCTCCCGGGTATAGGTTCCTTCGGCGTCCAGCAGGGCCAGGACGCCGACGATGCGGCCTTGGTGGAGCACCGGGAGGTTGATGACTGCCCCGCAGCCCAGGGAGCTGATGAGTTCGACGTCGGTGAACACCTCCTGCAGGGCCCGCAGGTCGGCCGCCAGGAACGGCTTCTTTCCGGTGATGACGGCATCCAGCCAGCCGGCGGAGATTTCCACGGTCTTCTCGGCGCCTGTGGGGTAGGCGTCCGGATGGCTGGTGAAGATCCGGCGGAGCGTGGACGTTTCGGGAATCCATTGGAGGGCGGTGAAAAGGACCACGCCGGGGTCAGCGGCCAGCGCGTCCCAGGTCCGCTGGAACACTGCGTCGCCAGTGGTGGCTGCCATCAGTTTCCTGCTCCGATGCTTGCGTTCCGTGGCTTGTTGGCTCCGGCGTTGATGTCTTCCAGCGACTTGCCGGCCGTGGAGGCACCGAAGATCACCACGCCCAGAACACCGATGGTCAGCACGATGGTGGTCATGGTGAACACCCCGCCGAAGCCCAGGGCCACGGAGAAGATGCCGATGATTGACGGTGCCAGGATGCTGCCGATGCGTCCCACTGCGCTGGCCAGGCCGACGCCGGTGGCCCGCATCCAGGTGGGGAACAGTTCCGGTGTGTAGGCGTAAACGCCGGCGTACGTGCCGTTGAGGAAGAAGGACAAGGTTGCCGCAGCCACCAGGATCATGCCCGAATCGGAGGACTGGCTCAACCAGAACGCGCTGAGCGCGGAACCGGCCAGGTACAGGGCAATGGTGTTCTTGCGGTCGATCCGGTCGTTCAGCCAGGCGGCGGAGAAATACCCGGGGATCTGGGCCAGGTAAATGATGATCGAATACTCAAAGCTCTTGGTCACCGTGATGCCGCGGCCCACCAGCAGCGTGGGGATCCAGGAGAAGAAGCCGTAGTAGGAGAACGTGATGACGAACCAGATCAGCCAGATGACGGCGGTCCGGCGGCGCATCTGCGGGGACCACATGAACTTCAGGGCATTCCAGATGTTGATCTTCTGCTGGTGCTTGGTGATTTCCTCTTCGCCGGGTTCAAGCGGCGGCAGGGTCTTGCCGGTGGCCCGGACCACGCTTGCTTCGAAGCGTTCCACCACCTGTTCGGCTTCCGCGGTGCGGCCGCGGCTGAGCAGGTAGCGCGGTGACTCGGGCAGGCCGCGGCGCCACCACAGCAGGAGCAGGATGGGTACGGCGGTGATGACCTGCGCCCAGCGCCAGCCGTCCTCGCCGAGGGGAACCACAAACCGGCCGATCAGGGCCGCGCCCACAAAGCCGAAGGAGAAGAAGCCGGCCAGCGTGCCGATGAACCAGCCCCGGCGCTTGGGCGGGATGAACTCGGACAGGAACGGGGCGATGATGACGCTTTCGGCACCGGCGCCCAGCCCGGCGAGGATCCGGGCCACCAGGAAGACGTCGAAGTTGGGCGAGAGTGCCGCAACCACGGACATCACGCAGTAGAAGGCCAGGGCCCACAACATGACTTTCTTGCGGCCGAACCGGTCCCCCAGCCATCCGGCCAGGATGGCGCCGAAGAAGAATCCCAGCGGCGCCGCTGAGCCTACGAGGCCCAGGCTGGCGTTGCTGAGCCCCCAGAGTTCCTGGATGCGGGGCAGGAGGAACGCCACCACAGCGCCGTCCATCCCGTCAAAGGAGTATCCAAGGCCGCCGATCAGGAGAAGCTTGTAGTGTGGTCGACTGAGCGTCAGCCGGTCCAGACGTGCGGTAAGAGACATGTTTGTTCCTGCCAGAGTGGGCGAAGTTGTACATTTTTTGGGATTTGCACGGGCCTGTGCAAGATGTATTGAAGTTACGCGCCACCAAAGGGGAAGGTCAATAGGTGAAACAGGAAATTAACACTGCCACTGTGACCGAATGGCTGGACATCCGTTCACAGGGGCGCAAGCTGGCCGCCCGCCAACTGCAGGTCATGGGGATCCTGCGGTCCCAGCCGCGGCTGGCCTCCTACGGCTCGGTCAGCGACATTGCCGAAGCGGCATCCTCCAATGCCTCCACCGTCACCAGGACGGCGCAAACACTGGGTTTCAAGGGCTGGGCCGACTTCCAGTTCGAACTGCGCTCCCGCTACCTGGCGTCCCTGAGCGCAGTGGAGGTGGCGGCCGAGCACAACGGAAACGTCAGCAGTCCCGCGCAGGCAGCGCTCACCACCGACCGGTCCAGCCTGGCCCACCTGGAACGGACACTGGATGCGGACACAGTGCACTCCATCGCGCAGGCCATTGCGGCCGCGCAGCAGACCCTCATCATCGCGGCGGGCAGCTACGCCGTTCCCGGCAAAGCGCTGGAACACAACGCCGTCATTGCCGGCTACAACGTCCGGCTGCTGGACGCCGATGTGGCCACCCTGACCAACGCCATTGCGCGCCTTACCCCTGATGACCTGGTGATTGCGATCAGCCTGTGGCGCGTCTATGACAGCACGCTGCGGGCGGTGGAGATTGCGCACAACCTGGGCGCGCCGATTGTCTCCATCACGGACAACGCCGGCTCTCCGGTGGCCGAACACGCCGTGCACCGGATCGTGGTGCCGTCCGAGGGCGCCGGATTCTTCCCGTCGCTGACCGCCGCCGTGGCAGCAACCCAGGCGATCGCCGTCGAACTTGCATCATTGGACCGGAACCGGTCCAACCAGAGCATTGCGGCGTCGGAGCGGAGCTGGGAGCAGATGCGCATCATGCATCCCCGCCCCACGTCCTAGCCCGGCCCGGGCTGCCACGTCGCGCCCGGGCCCGGCGCAATCAGCCGATCGGCTCAGCCATCTGCTCCACCACATACTGCGCATCGACAGCAGTTCCGGTCACGGGGTCCGCCATCTCCACCTTCCAGCTGCGGGCAAACTGGTTGACTCCGGAGGTCATGGCGACAGTGCCCGAAATCAGGACCGTGCCGGGCTTGTTCAGGCCGCGCTCCGTCAGCACGTCCAGCCAGTAGTCCGGCGTCAGCAGGGCTTCCAGCGAGCTGTCCTGGATGAGGGTATCCGGAGTATCACCCTCGCCCACCCAGCCCCTGAGCGTGATCTGGTCCAGGTGTCCGCGCACGTCATCCAGGCGCCACGCCTTGCGGCCCAGGACATCCGGGCTGGCGTTCTTGCTCCAGGCAACGCCATGGACCTCAAGGTCCCGGTCGGTGTGGTCGCAGGCGACCGTCAGCAGGACGCCGCCGTCCGTGATGACCAACGCCCACTCGGCTTCGCCCGAAGTCTTGGCGTGCTGGACCTGTACTTCCGTGACCTGCTGGGCCAGGTAGGGGGACACTGGGTAGAGGGCCGGGGTGGTGGTGGGCCCGGGAACGCCAAGCTCGGCCAGTTCGGCGATGTGGGCCTGGACTTCCTCCTGCTCACGCCCGGCATAGCCCGCATTGAGGAGGTGTTTGACCTGTACGTCCTGGGTGCTGCCGTCGGGAAGTTCGAAGCTGAGAACCGTCATGGTGGATCCATCCTTTACGAGTGCTGCCGGAAAAATTTACACACCGGAAACCGGAAACGGTCGCCTATGTACATCCAGTATGCGTAATGTATACATTTAACGCCAGCGTGACAGGCGTCACCCTGAAAAACCCCCTGGAGGACAAACACCATGGCTAAAGTCCCAGTTCCGGCTACCGGCGCAGCGCCGCGCCAGGATAAGCCGCTTCATCCCAAAGGCCTGTACAAGGCCTTCGCCGCGAGCCTGACCGGCACCGCCCTCGAGTGGTACGACTTCGCCGTCTACTCTGCCGCCGCGGCCGTTGTATTCCCCGTGGTCTTCTTCCCGTCGTCGGATCCGTTGACGGGAACCATCCTGGCCTTTTCCACCTACGCGGTGGGCTACGTCTCCCGTCCCGTGGGCGGCATCATCTTCGGCCGGCTCGGGGACAGGATCGGCCGCAAGAAGGTCCTGGTCACCACGCTGATGATCATCGGTGTGGCCACCGTCCTCATCGGCGTCCTGCCGGGATATGACAGCATCGGCATCACGGCGCCCATCATCCTGGTCATGCTCCGGTTCGCACAGGGCGTGGGCGTGGGCGGCGAATGGGGCGGCGCAGTGCTGCTGTCCAGCGAATACGGCGATCCGCACCGCCGGGGCTTCTGGGCCTCTGCAGCGCAGGTGGGCCCGCCCGCCGGCAACCTGATGGCCAACGGCGCCCTCGCCATCCTTACCCTTGCCCTGACCGAAGAGCAGTTCCTCAGCTTCGGCTGGCGCATCGCCTTCCTGGTCTCCGCCCTCCTGGTGGGCTTCGGCCTCTGGATCCGGCTCAAGCTGGAGGATACCCCCATCTTCAAGGCCATCGAGGCACACGGCGAACAGCCCAACGCCCCGGTCCGCGAGGTATTCACCAAGGAACTGCGCCCGCTGATCGCCGCCATCCTGTGCCGCGTGGGTCCGGATGTCCTTTACGCCCTCTTCACCGTTTTCACCCTGACCTACGGCATCCAGACCCTGGGCTACGAGCGCAACCAGGTCCTCACCGCAGTCCTCATCGGTTCCGCCTTCCAGCTGTTCATGATCCCGCTGGCCGGCGCCGTGTCCGACCGTTTCAACCGCCGTGCGGTCTACGGCACTGCTGCAGTCCTGGGCGCCCTGTGGACCTTCATCTTCTTCGGCGTCCTGGGCGGCGACAACCAGCCCATGCTGATCGTGGGCATTGTGCTGGGCCTGATGGCACACTCCTTCATGTACGGACCGCAGGCAGCCTTCATCGTGGAGCAGTTCTCGCCGCGGCTCCGCTCCACCGGCAGCTCCCTGGCGTACACCTTCGCCGGAGTCATCGGCGGCGCCATCGCCCCGCTGATGTTCACACTGCTGCTCTCCCAGTTCGGAACCTGGATTCCGGTGGCCATCTATGTGGCAGTGGCCGGCGCCGTCACCCTCGTGGGCCTGGCCCTCGGCCGGGACTCGAACACCGTGGAGGACGAGGACTACCGCCTGCTGCTCGAAGGGACCGGGGACTCCGCAGCGGTCCGCCGTCAGCGACGCCCAGTAGGGTCCAGCGTCAGGTGCGAAGCAGGATGTCCCGGGTAATGGCCAGGTGATGGTCAATGGCCTCCTGCGCCTTCGCGGCGATCGCCGGACACCAGGGCATCGAGGATGCCCTGGTGTTCGGCGCACACCTGTTCGCGCCGCCCGCCGGTGCGGAACAGCGCGGAGACACCCACCAGGATCTGCCGGACGTGGAGCTTGCTGTAGGTCCGGGAGATCAGCTCGTTACCGGCCGCGTCGATGAGCTGCTGGTGGAACAGCGTATCCAGCCGGATGAACTCCCTGCGCCGCATCGGGGTTCAGGTCATCGGGGAGGCCGGCCTGCTGGTCCAGGGTCTCCTGCATGGTCCGCGCCGGCACCCGGTGCTGTTCGATGACCAGCCGGGCGGCATGGCTCTCCAGCACGCCGCGGAGCTCCATGAGCTCGGACATTTCGCGGCCGGTCACCGGCGGCACGTAGGCTCCGCGCTGCGGGATGAGTTCCACCAGGCCGTCGGAAACCAGCAGCAGCAGGGCTTCGCGGACCGGGGTGCGGGAGACACCGATCTCCGCGGCAAGTTCCTGTTCATTCAGGAACCGTCCCTGCATGTCCGGGTCAATCAGGATGTTTTCACGCAGGTACGCGTACGCCTTTTCCCGGCCGGACGCCGCCGTCCCCGAAATTTTTCGCATACATTATGTATACAACAGAATGGAGTAACTTCATGCGTTTAGCAGTGGCCCAAATCATCACCGGAGCCGATCTGGCCGCCAACCTGGAACTTATCCGAGACTACGCTACCCGGGCCAAGGCCGCCGGGCGCCGAACTCGTGGTCTTCCCCGAAGCCGCCATGCGGGCCTTCGGCCACCGCCTTACGGACATCGCCGAGCCTGTGGACGGTGCCGTGGGCCGGCAGCGTCCGGGGTATCGCCAGGGACCTGGGCATCACGGTCGTGGCCGGCATGTTCACCCCGGGCCAGGACGGCAGGGTCCGTAACACCCTGCTGGTGACCGGCCCTGGCGTCGAGACCTCCTACGACAAGATCCACCTCTTTGACGCCTTCGGGTTCGCCGAGTCGGACACGGTGGACGCAGGGACCGCCCCCGTGACCTTCGAGGTCGACGGCACCACGTTCGGACTGGCCACCTGCTACGACGTCCGCTTTCCCGCCCTCTTCACGGCCAATGCCAGGGCCGGCGCCCAGGTCAATATCGTCTGCGCTTCCTGGGGTGCCGGCGAGGGCAAAGGCGGAGCAGTGGGACCTGCTGGTCCGGGCCCGTGCCTTGGACAGCACCACCTTCGTGGTGGCCTGCGGCCAGGGCGATCCCGCCAGCGTCGGAACCGAAAGCCGTCGGCAACGCTCCCACCGGCATCGGCCACAGCGCCGTCATTTCCCCTCTGGGGTCACCGTTGGTGGCGCTGGGCGGCGAACCGGAACTGGCCGTCGTCGACATCGACCCGTCAGCAGTAGCCGAGGTCCGCGGGAAGCTGCCGGTCCTGGCCAACGCCCGGACGTTCTGAGCACAACCGGACACCGGGGCGCGTCCTGCTCTGCAGCACGTCACGGAGTGGAGGGTGCCGCGCTCAGCGAAACAAAAATTCCCGGAGCGCGGCCACCCACGGCCCGAAGCTGTCCAGGTGCGCGTCATGCGAGGCACCGGTAAGGTCAGCCCGGACCACGTCCCGGCCGCGGCGGACGAACTCGGCCCTGGCCGCTTCATCAAACATCCCGTTCTCCCCGAAGACAGCCAGGGTCGGGGCTGAAACCTGTTCCCATTCAGCCCACCGCGGAGCATCCACCGCACTGATGGCCGCCACCATGACGTCGGCATCGAACCTCGGCCGGAAACCGTCCGGTCCGGCGGCCAGATCCGCCACCCAAGCCTGCGCCAGCGGCGCGGCCCCCAGGAACGCGGCGGCGGCGGCCCGGCTGGGGAACGGCACGGGCCAGGACCGGAAATACTCCCCCATCGCAGTGTGGTCGCCGGACCCGCCGGCGGCTCCGGCCTCCAGCAGCACCAGCCCGGACACCAGGTCGGGCCTGGCAGCGGCCACGAGCATGGCAGTGTGCCCTCCCATCGATTGCCCCACCAGGACCGCCGGGGGACCCACCGCCCCAATCACGCGGACGACGTCGGCCACATAGGCTTCCCGCGAAACATCGCCGGGGTGCCGGGTACTGCCGCCGTGGCCGCGAAGGTCCACCAGGACGCTCCTGCACTCCGGGACCGCTGCCGCCGTCGGAATGAATTCCTGGGCACTGCCGGCCAGGCCGTGGAGGAACACCACGGCGGGCCCGCTGCCGCCTGTGTCAAAGCAACGCAGTTCGACGCCGGAACCGCCGGGCACGGTGAATTCGCTCAGGGATGGCAGTGGCATCCCCATACCGTACGTGAACCCCCGTCGGTCCCCAGCGATGGTGAGCCGCCGTTCATGCACAGGAAACCTGGGCGTTGGTGAAAGCCCGACGGCGGTTCTCACCAAGGTTTCCGCCGGCGGCCCGCTGCCGCGGCCATCCGGGGGACAGCAGCACCGCTGCGCCGCCGTCCGGATAATCGCTGTTTACACGCCCGAAACATGGCCGTCATGCAAACTTCACGCAGGGGCCAGCTGTGTAACGTGATCGCAATTTAGTGAAGCAGTACCGGAAACACACCACCGCAAATATTGACCAGGGGGAATGCGAGGGCCGCAGTGGAGAGTCCCGTATTTCAGGCTCAACACGCGAAGGGACCCGCAGGTGGAAATCACTGCGCAACACGTCTGGCTGATGGTTTCGGCCGCAATGGTACTGTTCATGACGCCCGGCCTGGGGCTTTTCTACGGCGGCATGACCCGGGCCAAGGCTGCGCTGAACATGATCATGATGAGCTTCATATCGGCGGGCATCGTGGGCGTGGTCTGGGTCCTGTGGGGCTATTCGATGACTACCGGGGACGGCTTCCTGGGCCTCTTCGGCAATCCCTTCGCCAATTTCGGCCTCCAGGGCCTCATGGGCTCCCCCGACCTCATCAAGGCAGGCTTCAGCGCAACGTTCGCCATCATCACCGTTGCCCTCATCAGCGGCGCCATCGCGGACCGTGCAAGGTTCAGTGCATGGGCCGTTTTCGTGCCGGTATGGGTCACCCTGGTCTACTGCCCCCTCGCCTACATGATCTGGGGCGGCGGGCTCCTCAGTGCCGGCGGCGCCCTCACGGCTGTCTTCGGCCAGGTCATCGACTTTGCCGGCGGCGCCGTGGTGGAGATCAGTTCCGGCACCGCGGCCCTGGTGCTTGCCCTGGTCGTGGGCCAGCGCCACGGCTTCGCCAAGGACCCCAACCACCGTCCCCACAACGTCCCGTTCATCATGCTGGGCGCCGCAATCCTGTGGTTCGGCTGGTTCGGCTTCAACGGCGGAGCCGCCAGCACCGCCGAACAGGCCGGCCTGATCTGGGTCAACACGCTGGTCACACCTGCCGCGGCCATGCTCAGCTGGCTGGTGGTGGAGAAGATCCGGCACGGCCACCCCACCTCCCTCGGCGCGGCGTCCGGCGTGGTGGCCGGCCTGGTGGCCATCACCCCGTCCTGCGCCAACATCAGCCCGGTCGCCGCGATCGGCCTGGGCCTGGTGGCAGGCGCCGCCTGCTGCGTGTTCGTGGACCTGAAGTACCGTTTCGGCCTGGACGACTCCCTCGACGTGGTGGGCGTCCACCTGGGGGCAGGCCTCATCGGCACGCTGGCCCTGGGGTTCATCGCCCTGCCCATGGACGGCGCGGCCGGCGGCCTGTTCTACGGCGGCGGCACCCAGCAGCTGGTGGCGCAGGCCGCAGCAGTAGTGGTCACGCTGGTCCTTTCCGGCGGCATGACCCTGGTGATCGGCCGGGCCATCAACCGGACCATCGGATTCCGGGTCAGCCACGAGGCCGAAACCGTGGGCGTGGACCTCGCCGAGCACGCGGAGAGCGCGTACTCCTTCGGCGAACTGGGCAGCCGCTTCAGCCCGGCCGGCCCCGGCGCCCCGTCAGCGGAAGCCAAACCGGAAGCCAGGCAGGAGGCCAAGGCCGCGGCAGCAGCAGAGGATCCAGCCAGGGAACGAGCATCCATTCCAGTGTCATAACGCCTCTGGAGGATGCGCGGACGGGCGGCGTATCCTGAAGTCACGTCGCTAGCCTGAGAGCAAAAATGGGGCAGAAAAAGAACCGCGGGCACCGTCTGGCCGCCACCCTGGGAAGGGTCATCGGGTTCTTCACTGCGAGCGCAATGTGCGGGGTCCTGGCCGCCAGCCTCGTAGTTCCTGCCGTGGCAGCCGCAGGGTTCGGAGTCAGCACCTCCATCGGGTTCTTCGACCGGTTGCCCGAGGAACTGATCGTCGAGCCGCCGTCGCAGTCCACCAAGGTGCTCGCCGCCGACGGGCAGCTGATCGCCACGTTTTATGCCGAGAACCGGACCAAGGTTCCCCTGGACCAGATGTCCCCCTACGTCCGTGACGCTGTGGTGGCCATCGAGGACAGCCGGTTCTACAAGCACGTGGGCATCGATCCCCAGGGAATCCTGCGGGCAGCTGTTGCCAATATGACCCGCGGCAGCCGGCAGGGCGCCTCCACCATCACCCAGCAGTACGTCACCAACGTCATCAACGAGGCCTACCTGTCGGAAGACAGGACAGATGAGGTGGTGCTGAGCGGCCAGAAGAGTGTGGGCGACAAGCTGCGGGAAATGAAGCTGGCCATCGCCCTGGAAAAGCGGTTCAGCAAGGAACAGATCCTTGAGGGCTACCTCAACATCGTGTTCTTCAACCGGGACGCCTACGGCATCGAGGCGGCGTCCAGGTACTTCTTCAGCACCACGGCAAAGGAGCTCACCCTCCCCCAGGCCGCCCTGTTGGCCGGGCTGGTGAACAGCCCCAGCTTCTACAACCCGGCGGTCAACCCGGAGAAGTCAATCGTCCGGCGCAACCAGGTCCTCGGCGAAATGCTGGCCGCCGGCACCATCACCCAGGCGGACCACGATGCCGCCGTAGCGACGCCCATTGAGCTCAAGCTGAACCCTGGGCGGCAGGGGTGCGCCAACGCCACCATGGCACCCTATTTCTGCGACTACATCTCGCACCTGATCCTGAACAACCCCGCCTACGGTGCCAGCCTCATTGACCGGGAACGGCGGCTGTACCGCGGCGGGCTGACCATCAGGACCACCCTGGATCCCCGGCTGCAGGCAGCGGCGCAGGCCCAGGTGGACGGCACGGCAGGAGCCAACCCGGACCGGTGGGGAGCCTCCCTGGTGACCGTCCAGCCGGGTACCGGCAGGATCCTGGCCATGGCGCAGAACACCGTCTTCCTGCCGGAGGAGGGCAAGTTTGACACCCAGCTGAACTTCAACGTGGACTCCCGGGACCCCGACGGCAATGACCTCAACGGTGCCGGCGGTTTCCAGCCCGGATCCACGATGAAGCCTTTCACTTTTGCCGAGTGGCTCAATGAGGGGAAGTCCCTGACAGCCGTCGTGGACGCCTCGCGGCGGGTCTACCCGGTGGGCTTCCCGTGGCGGTCAAGCTGTGGAAAGGTGCTTGGGGCCTACAGTACGGCACAGAACAACCCTGAACTCGGGGCCGCCGACGACCTGCAGAACGCCGATGTGGGCTACTACCGCCCAATGCCCATCAACTACGGGCTCTACAACTCCATCAACACGGCAACGTTCGCCTCGGCCACCCAGCTTGATTTCTGCGGCATCCAGAAAATGGTGGACGCCGTGGGCCTGCACAGCGGCCTGGACGGCGCCCAGATCAACATGCATCAGCTGGGCAACCTGCTCGGCGCCATCGGTGTGGCTCCGGTCCATATGGCGAACGCCTTTGCAACGTTCGCAAACGACGGCCGCTACTGTGTGCCGGTGGCATTGCTGGAGGTGACCGACGTGAACGGTGGCACGTTGCCTGCCCAGGCCTCCGAATGCCGGAATGCCGTCAAGCCCGAGGTTGCCAGAGGGGTCAACGCAGTCCTCCAGGACGTCCTGAAGGTGGGGTCGGGTGTCTGGATCAACCCCAAGATCCACACCGTGGTGCCCACCGCGGCAAAGACCGGGACGTCCAATAACAATGGAGCCACGTGGGTGGTGGGCTACACGTCGGGCCTGGCCACGGCGTCGTTCTTCGGGGACGCCCTGGAAGGCCAGAAACGGCCCGGCCAGAACGTCACCATTAACGGGGTGTTCTACCCCCGGCTGGACGGGTACATGATTGCCGGACCGCAATGGGTGAACTACATGCTGCAGGTTGCCCGGCTCTACCCTGCGGATCCGTTCCCGCCGCCGCCCGCGGCCATGGTGGCCCCGCCGAAGCCGACGCCGGGCCCCACTCCGGCGCCTTCTCCCGGCAGGCCCTAGGAGCTTTCTTCGGAGAGGATGGCCCAGCCGCGTGCCGGCAGGGCGAGCCGGTTCCCGTCCAGGAGCCGTCCATCGCCGTCGAGCACGGCAACGGCCGACGGCGGCAGCTCAAGTTCCGCCGGCTTCGCACCCTGGTTGAGGGCCACCACAAGGGCAGGCACTTCGCCGTCATGGCCCTGTCCCGCGGCGGAGCGGTAGACGAGGTGCTCGTTGCTCAGCGACAGCACAGTAGTGCGGGATCCGTGCAGCCAGTCGTGCCGGCGCCGGACTCCCACCAGCTGCTGGTGCAGCCGGTAGATGTGCTGGCCCACGTCCGCGAGGTCTGACGGTGCGGCCGGGAACACCGGCCGGACGTCGTCGTCGCCTCCTTCGCGGTCCTCCTTGACGCCGCGGTACCCCTGTTCGTCGCCGTAATAGATGGCGGGCGTGCCGCCGACGGTGAAGAGGAGCACCAGGGCGAGGGGCAGGAGTCCAGGGTCCTTGAGCTGGCTGGCGATCCGGGTGACGTCATGGTTGCCCACGAACGTGAGCGGAACGAACGTGTCCAGGAAGGAGTTGTGGCGCTCCAGCGAGGATGCCAGCTCGTAGAAGTTGGCATCGTTCAGGGAACTCCAGGCGGCTTTCCACAGTTCGTACTGCGTGGCGGAGTCCAGCGTGCCGTTCCGGACTTCACCGGCATAGTCCCCGTGGATGTATTCGCCCACGAAGTAGGCGTCCGGGTACTGGGCACGCACGTCGGCCAGGACGGCGGACCAGAACGACGACGGTACGGCGTAGGCCGCGTCCAGCCGCCACCCGTCCGCGCCTCGTCCCAGCCAGTGCTTCATGACGTCTGCTACGAACCGGGCCACGGCGGGTTCCCCGTGGTTGAGGGCCACCAGGTGGTGGTGGCCCTCAAAATCCTCGTAGTCAGGTTCGGTCTCGGCCGGTTCCTCCCCTGCCGTGCCGGACGGGCGCGCCTGGGGCCAGCTGATTCGGAACCAGGGAGCGGTGGGCGACTCCGGTCCGTTGGCCAGGGCGTCCTGGAAGGGTTGGAACGAACGCCCGGTGTGGTTGAAGACACCGTCAAGGAGCACCTTGATGCCGCGCGAATGCGCTTCGCGGATGAGGTCGTCAAAATCACTGTCATCGCCCAGGCGGGGGTCGATGCGGAAGTAGTCCGTGGTGTCGTACCCGTGCGTTTCGGAGGCGAACACCGGGCCAAGGGCAAGGCCGGAGGCTCCCAGTCCGACGACGTAGTCCAGCCACGGGATGAGGTTCTGCAGGCGGTGTTCCACCGCGGCGCCGGTGGGGAGCGCTTCCTTTTCCGCCCCGGCGAAGCCCAGCGGATAGACGTGCCACCACACTGCGTGTTTGACCCAACTCGGTTCTGCCATGGCGGAGCGGGCCTTTCCTCGGGGACAACGGACCAAGGCTCCATTGTGCTCCACGTTTCCGGCACGGTCACATCCGGGCCCGTGGCCCCCGCCCGCGGCAGCGGCCCGGCGCGTGGCCGGTGACCGTCCGGAGGGTCAGTACCGGACGGTCCGATGCCGGCTCAATCGGCCAGGATGAGGTAAAGCGCCCGCCGGGTTTCGTCCAGCTTTTCGACGGCGGCAGTCCGCTGTTCCTCGGTGGCTCCACGGAACTGGTGGATCACTCCCATGAGTTTGCCGATGCTTTCGTGGAAGGCGGAGCCGGTGGAGTCACGGGAGGCGCTCCAGGCGTTGGCAAGGTCCTCGCTGTGTTCTGCGACGTATTCCTTGCCGGCATCGGTGAGGGTGAATTCGGTGCGGCGGCCTTCGCCCACCGGGCTGATCAGTTCTTCGTCGACCAGCTGCTGGAGCGTGGGGTAGACAGAGCCGGGGCTGGGACGCCAGGCTCCTGCGGTTTTCTCGGCAATGGTCTTGATCAGCCCGTATCCGTTGGATGGCGCCTCCGCCAGCAGGGAGAGGATCGCCGAACGGACGTCACCCCTGCTTGCCCGCCGGGGGCCGCCCGGCCCAAACCCAGGTCCGAACCCCTGGCCGAATCCGGGTCCGAAGCCGCGGGGACTGAAGCCCCCGCCGCCGTGCCCGTGGGGTCCACGGCGGCCATGTCCTCGGCCGAAGCGCCCGCGGCGCGGCTCGTTGTCTGCAAATTGGTTGTTCTCGTACATGCCTTTCATGACGGCAATGTCCTTTCGGTGAGTGGTACTCCGCCCACCAGACCGGCGAGCGATACTTAACGATATATCGCCGAGTATCGCTTTGCAAGGGTGTGTGGCCGGGAACTTCCCGCACCCGGCGCGCGCCGCCGTCGTCCCCTGCTTATCCGGTGCCGTTCCACAACCGCTGCCACCACGTGCGCCGGCTGACGGGGGCCGGGGCCGGCGCGGCGTCCTTCGCGCGGGCCGCCCGGCGCCCGGCCCAGCGTGCCACTTCCGCCTCGACATCACGGGTCCTGGTGATAACGGGCGGGCCACCCTGAAGCTGCCTGCGGGCATCAATGACCCGGGCGTTGAAGTCCGTGAGGATGTCCCGGACCTGCTTCTCCGTGAACTGTGCATCGAGCCGGGCATCCAGCTCCGCGTCCTCGGTGCGGAGGAGGATCGCTTTGGGGCCCAGCCCGCTGAGGTTCTCCCGCTGGATCAGGCCTTTAACCCACCAGTCGGGATCGTAGGCTTCCCCCAGGCCCGGAATCGGCTTACCTGAGTACTTGAGGTTGTCGAACTTGCCCTGCGCCATGGCGTCGCGGATCAGGTACTCCACCCGCTTGGCATCATCAACCTTCCGGCGCTTCTGCCGCTCATTCTCCTCAGCAGCCTCCAGCTGGGCCTCTTCCTCGGCACTGATGCCTGCGCCGCGGTAGGACCGGAGCTCTGCCCCGCGTTCCAGCCGCCGCCTGAAGGCACTCCCGCTCATGACCGCCACCACCTCCGTACTTCACCGGACCTGGCTTCCAGTATTCAAGCGTCGGCCGCCGGTTTCAACGGGTCCCCCGGTTGGCCGGTACTGGTTCGGGAGTCCTTTGTTGCCGAACGTGACTGCCCGTTGCGCCGGCTGACGCCCCGTTTCACTCCGTGACTGCGCCTTCACCGCCGGCTGGGTTGTGGTGCCCGCCGCTCCTACAGTGGCTCTCAGAGGAACTCCGTCCGGCGGTGCACGGCACTGCCCCAACGAAAAGGGACCACCGTGACAGTTGGATATTCAGCCCGCCAGGGTGCCCCGGTGCGCACATCCGGGACCGCAGATCCTGGCATCGAATGGGTGCAGGCAGCCTGGGACCACCCGTGGGCCACAGCGCTCCGCGGACAGATGGACGCGGAGCTCGGTCCCCGGTACCGGGAGTTCATCGAGCAAGGACGCCCCCGGCCGCTGCCGCCCCGGGCGGAGGACATCGAAACAGTGTGGATCGCGGTGGTGGACGGCGCCCCGGCTGCCACCGCCGCCCTGCTTCGCAACCCGGCCTATTGGGAGGTCAAACGGGTGTTCGTCGCACCGGACGTCCGCCGCAGGGCCCTCGCCCGGCTGGCCCTGGCGAAGGTTGAGGACAGCGCCCGGGGGCTGGGCGTGCAGGAACTGGTCCTCCAGACCGGCATCCTGCAGCCGGAAGCCATTGCCCTCTACACCCGCGAAGGATGGGACCGCATCCCGGGCTTCGGTCCGTACGCCGGCGATGACGGCAGCGTCTGCTTCCGGAAGTCGCTGGGGTAACACCCGCGAAGGTCAGCAGGAGGCCGACGGCGGGACATCCCGCCGTCGGCCTCTTCCGTCGGGCTGCCGGCCCCCACCGGCAGCTTCGGGGCGCGACGCAGATCAGGCCAGTGCGGGTTTCCTGCCCGGGATGGCGCTGATCAGCTGCCGCGTGTATTCGTGGGACGGGGTCCCCAGCACCTCGGCCGTGGTCCCGATCTCCAGGAGCTTCCCGGCTTTCATGACGGCCACGCGGTCCGAGATCTGCTCCACCACCGCCAGGTCGTGGGAGATGAACAGGTAGCTCAGTCCGTCCCTTTCCTGCAGGCCGGCCAGCAGGTCCAGGATCTGGGCCTGCACCGAGACGTCCAGCGCGGAAACGGCCTCGTCCAGGACCACCAGGTCCGGCGCCAACGCCAGGGCGCGCGCTATGGCTACCCGCTGGCGCTGGCCGCCGGAGAGCTCCACGGGACGCCGGCCCGCGAAGGCGCCGGGCAGTTGCACGGAGTCCAGCAGGGCGGAGACTTTCCGGGCCCTGTCCTGCCTGGAGACGTCGCCAAACGCCTTCAACGGCTCGCCGATGCTTTCCGCAACGCTGAACCGGGGGTCCAGTGACGCGAACGGACTTTGGAAGACCACCTGGAACCTGCGCCGCAGCAGCCGCAGCTGTTCACCCTTGGCTTTGGCAAGGTCCACGCCGTCGAACGCCACGCTGCCCGCGGTGGGCTTCTCCAGCCGCAGGAGCAGCCTGGCCACGGTGCTCTTTCCGGACCCGGACTCCCCCACCAGCGAGAGCGTCTCGCCGCGGTGGATATCGAACGAGACATCGTCCACGGCCGTGATGCTCCCGGCGCCGGCACGCGTCCTGGGCAGCCTGAACTCCTTGCGGAGTGACGCGGCAGCAACCAGCGGCGCCGCGTCCGGCTGGGCTCCGCCGGAGGCGTCCGGGCCGGGGCGGCGCGTGCGAAGCCGGCGCGGAGTCAGGCCCGGAGCGGCGGCGATGAGCTCCCGGGTGTACGTTTCCTGCGGATCATTGAGCACCGATTCCGCCGGGCCCTGTTCCACGATCCGGCCGTGCCGCATCACGATGATCCGGTCCGCGCGGTCCGCGGCGACGCCCAGGTCGTGGGTGATGAGCAGTACAGCGGTACCGCGCTCAGCGGTCAGCAGCGCTATGTTGTCCAGGATCTGGCGCTGGACGGTGACGTCCAGGGCACTGGTGGGTTCGTCGGCGATCACCAGTCTGGGTTTTGCCGCGAGCGCCGCAGCGATGAGGACGCGCTGCCGCATGCCGCCGGAGAACTGGTGCGGATACTGCCGCGCCCGGGTGGCGGCGTCGTGGATGCCGCTCTCTTCCAGAAGGCGCACCGCCGATTCCCTGGCCGCCTTCTTCGGCTGGAGGCGGTGGATGGTCAGGGATTCGGCCACCTGGTCGCCCACCTTCTGCAACGGATCCAGCGACGCCGTGGGGTCCTGCGGAATCAGGCCGATTTCCTTCCCCCGGACGCCCTGCCATTCCCTGCCGGTCAGGCGTGCCAGGTCCGCGCCGTCGAACAGGACCTTGCCGGCGACCCGGCGGGCGTTCGCCGGGAGGAGGTTGATCACGGCCTGGGCGGTGGTGGTCTTGCCGGAACCGGATTCGCCCACGATGGCCACCACCTCGCCGGCATGGACCGTGAAGCTGATGCCGCGGACGGCGGGCTGGGACTGGCCGTCCACGAGGTAGCTGACGTCCAGCCCGTCCACCGTGAGGAGGGGCGCGGCCGCGGGTGCAGGGATGGTCATCGGGTGGTCCTTGCGTTGGTGAGGAAGGCGTGGGACAGGCGGTTGGTGGAGAGTACGACGGCGGCAATCACCAGGCCCGGAAGGGTCACCAGCCACCAGGCAGCAACCAGGTAGTCCCTGCCGCCGGCCACCAGCGAGCCCCACTCGGATGCCGGCGGCGGGGCACCGAAGCCCAGGAAGCTCAGCGATGAGATGGACAGGACAGCCATCCCGAATTCCAGGGCCGAGAGGGCCAGCACCGGTCCTGCCGCGTTGGGAAGGACGTGGCGGAGCAGGATCGAAGGCCAGCGGACCCCTGCCGAGCGGGCCGCTTCAACGTAGACGGCTGTTCCCACGCGCAGCGCTTCGGACCGCATGATGCGGGCGAAGTTGGCAATGCTCGCCACCCCTACCGCTACGGCGATGTTCACCGTGCCGAACCCCAGCACCGTGATCAGGGCCAGGGAAAGCAGGAGGCTGGGGATGGCCAGCAGGACGTCCATCACCCGCATGATGGCATCGTCCACCCAGCCGCGGGCGGTCCCTGCCAGCAGCCCCAGCAGGGACCCGGCCACCAGGCCCACTCCTACGGCGACGGCGGTGGCCGCCAGGGAGGTGGCGGAACCGTGCACCACGCGGGAGTAGAGATCGCGGCCAAGGCTGTCTGTGCCGAACCAGTGCGTGGCCGACGGCGGCTCGAGCCGGTCCGCGGGCACTCCGGTGTCCGGCGGCCAGGACGTGAACAGCCCCGGCAGGGCAGCCCACAGCAGGACAGTCCCCAGCACCAGGATGGCCAGGACCAGGCCAGGGTTGCGGCCGGCCCGGCGGGCTGTCCGGCCGAGGAGCTCCCGGCCCGGGAACCGCCGGGTGGCGCGGGTGGATGCCCCGGCGGCGTGGGCCGCCGGAACTTCACCGACGGCCGCCGGATCGGACGCGAGGTTGGGTGCGGGGTTCGGCGCGACATCGGTCTCCACTGTGGCGTGGCCGGTGGTGCCGGTGTCCGGATCCCGAATGAGTTGCTGAGCCATGGTGCCTCCTAGGCTTTGGCCGTGTTGCCGACGTTGATGCGGGGGTCCACAAGCGGATAAATCAGGTCAACGATCAGGCTGGTCACCACGAAGATGGCGGCCGCCAGGACCACAAGGGTCTGGACCACGGGGATGTCGCGGCTGTTCACGGCTGTGACGGTGAGCCGGCCGATGCCGGCGCGGGAGAATACCGTCTCGCTGACCACTGCACCGGCCAGCAGGTTTCCCACCAGGATGCCGAGCATGGTGAGCGTGGGGATGGCGGCGTTCCGCAGGGCGTGGCCGAACTGGATCAGTGCCTCGCTGGCTCCCTTGGCACGGATCTGCTCGATGTAGGGCTCGCCCAAGGTCTGGTGCAGGCTGCGCGAGAGCAGCTGGGCGATCACCGCCGCGGTGGGGATGGCCAGGGTGAGCGCCGGCAGCACAATACTCTCGGCGCCGTCGTTGCCGATGGCCGGAAACAGCCTGAGCCGGAAGGAGAACAGCTGCAGCAGGAGGAGCCCGATCCAGAAGGTCGGCAGGGCGATTCCCAGCGGCGGAACCGAACCGAACACCTGCCGTACCCAACGGTTGCGGCTGAAGGTGGCGGCGATGGCGAGGGTGCTGCCGAGCAGTACTGCAAGGGCAAAACCTGCGATGGCCAGCCTGATGGTTTCCGGCAAAACCTCCCCCACCGCCTGCGTGGCGGCCACGCCGTTCTTGATCGAAACGCCGAAATCGAGCTGGAGGGCTTTGAAGAGGGCAATGAAGTACTGCTCGTAAATGGGGCGGTCCAGCCCGTATTCACTGCGGAGCTTATCCACCAGGACCGGGTCCACCGCGTTCTGTTCGTCCCCGCTGGCCATGATGCTCACGGCGTCGCCGGGAAGCAGGTAGAGGATGAAAAAGGACACGGTGTAGGCGGCCCAGAGCACAAAGGCTCCCTGGAGAAGGCGTTGTCCGATGTAGCGGATCATCTGCGTCCTTACGGATTGGGCGGGGCTGGCCGGCCCGGGGGCCGGCCAGCGTCCGGGGTGCTACTTGCTGAGCCAGGCGTCGTAGAAGTCCAGCCGGCTGGAGGCTTCGAACTTCAGGCCGTGGACCTTCTCGCCTGCCGAGATCGTGGTGGACAGCTCGTACAGCGGGATCGAGTGGGCATCCCTGATCAGGGCTTCCTGGGCCTCATCCACCAGTTTCTGGCGGGCATCCCTGTCCAGGGCCGCCGCCTGGTCACCGAGAATGGTGTCCACCGGAAGTGCTCCCCGAAGGTTGCTGCCGCCGCGGGCAGTGTTGGAGGCGAAGACCGTGCGGAGGACGTCCGGGTCGCTGCGGGTCAGGTTGCCGTAGGAGAAGTCGTAGTCCTTGTTGGCCTGGGCCGCCGTGACGTCGGCAATGGTGGTGAACTTCAGCTGCAGGTCAACGCCCACCACCTTCAGCTGCTGCTGGACCAGTTCGAGGACCTCTTTCGGTGATTGCCAGTACGTGACCAGGAAGGAGAGCTTCTCCCCGGCCTTGGTCCGGATGCCGTCAGGCCCGGGCGTCCAGCCGGCATCGTCCAGAAGCTTTTTGGCGCCTTCAGGATCATGTGTGAGGAGCTCGCTCAGGTCGGTGAAGAACGGTGTGGTGTGGGACAGGACGCCCTTGGCCGGCTGGTCAGCCTCGGTGAGCAGGGTCCCGGTGATCTCTTCCCGGTTGATGGCCTTGGAGATGGCCTGCCTTACCGCTGTTTCCTTGAGCTTGGGGCTGGACTCGTTGGAGTACAGGTTGTAGACAACGCCGGGGTTGGCCCGGGTCTCGTTCCAGAAACCGTTGCCGTCAAAGAGCTTCGCGTCGGCGGCTGAAATGGCGGCGGTGGCGTCGATCTGGCCGGACTGCAGGCTGCCGGTGCGGTTGCCGGCTTCCGGGATGATCTTGAAGGTCACCGTGTCCAGGTAGGCCTCGCCCGTGTTGCTGTTGGTGGACGCCGGCCACGCGTAGCCGGCCCGGCGGGCCAGTACGGCTTCCTTGTCCACTGTGTAGCCCTGCACAGTGAACGGCCCCGAGCCGGAGAACTTGCCGGCGCACCGGTCCGCCTCGCTGAGGGTGGCCGACGCCGGGGACAGCAGCCCCAGCGTGAAAGTGGAAGTGGCCTGCAGGAACTGGGCGTTCGGCTTGGAGAAGTCCACCACCACCGTCTTCGGATCCTTGACCGTGATGGCGCTGACGTCGCTCAGGTACGTCGAACCCAGGGTGGCCTTGGCCCCCAAAGCCTTGATCGCCTCGAAGTTGGTTTTGACCGATGCCGCATCGATGGGCGAGCCGTCAGCGAACGTCGCTCCGTCCCGGAGCGTGAAGGCGAAGCTGGTGGCATTGGCGTTCGCCTCGAACTTTTCGGCCAGCCAGGGCACGATTTCCCCTGTGGCCGGATCCTGCGAGGTCAGCGACGCGACCGTCTGCCGGGCGATGGCGATCGCGTCGTTGTTGCCGACCTGCTGCGGGTCGATGCAGCCGCGGTCCACTGAGACGGCGAAGGTCAGGTTCCCGCCCGAAACGGGCGTGGCGTCGGCACCCTGCTGCGATCCGGCGTCGGCCGTTCCGCCGCAGGAGGTGAGCAGGAGTGCAAGGCTTCCCAGGACGGCGCCAGCTGCCGCCGTCCTGCGGGACCGTCCAAACCAGGCGGCGTGGACATTGCCCGCGGGAGCGGGCCAGACGGTGGGCGTGGTCATGCGACGTCCTCGTTTTCGTTCCGGGCCACTGCTGAGAGTGAGCCGCTGCGGTGGGTCAGGGGCGCGCGGAGGCCAAGGTTTTCGCGGAGGGTGGTGCCTTCGTACCCGGTGCGGTACACGCCGCGTTCCTGGAGCCTGGGGACAAGGTGGTTGACGATGTCGTCCAGTCCGGTGGGGACAATCCAGGGGGTGATGTTGAAGCCGTCCACGGCACCGGTGTGGGCGTACTCTGCAAGCAGGTCCGCCACGTCGTCGTAGGATCCCACGAGGCCGCGTCCATTGACTGCCGAACGCTGGGAGACGAACTGCCTGATGGACAGGCCCTTCTCCGTGGCCTCAGCCCGCCACTCGGCGGCCAGCTCCTTGGCGCTCTTGCCGTGGAAGGCGTTGCCCCGCGTGGGGTTGGTGACGTCCACCACCGGATCGACGTCCGGGAGCGGGCCGTCGGGATCGTACTCTGTGAGCGTGCGGCCCCAGAACTGTTCCAGGTAGGCGACCGCGGTCTGCGGCCCCACCTGGCGTTCGCGGACCCACTGGAGTTTCTCCTCCGCTTCCTTGGCTGTAGGCGCAAGGATGAATTCCTGGCCGGGGAAGATCTTCACGTCGTCCGCCGGGCGGCCCGCCCGCAGCGTGCGCGCCACGATGTCCTCGCGGAACTTGTGGGCCGCCTCCAGGCCGGCATGCCGGGAGAAGATGACATCGGCGTTCCTGACGGCGAAGTCCCGGCCGGTGGAGGAATCCCCCGCCTGGAACAGCACCGGGTGCTGCTGGCCGGAGCGCGGAAGCCGTCCGGTGATGTCGACGTCGAAACTCGCGTCCCGCCGGCGCACGGGAGTGATGCCGCCTTCAGCAAGCCAGCGGCGGGAATCCCGGGACCCGGCGATTGCGCCGTCAGCCCAGGAATCCCAGATCGCTTTGGCCGTCTGGACGAAAGCCTCGGCACGGGTGTAGCGGTCCTCGTGGGACAGGAAGCCGCCGCGGCGGAAATTCGCCCCCGTCCAGGCGTTGTCAGTGGTCACGATGTTCCACGCCGCCCGGCCTCCGGAGAGCAGGTCAAGGCTGGACAGCCGGTGGGCGAGGTCTGCGGGATCGTTGTAGGTGGTGTTCTGCGTTGCCACCAGGCCGATGTGCTTCGTGACGGCGGCCAGTGCGGCCAGCGCCGTCTGGGCGTCGGGCCGGCCGGCGACGTCGAGTTCGTGGATCCGGCCCAGATGTTCGCGCAGGCGCAGCCCTTCACCGAGGAAGAACGCCGTAAAGAGGCCGCGTTCGGCGGTCTGGGCAACCCGGCGGAAAGATTCGAAATCTGTCTGGGACCCGCTGTCAGGATCACGCCAGACGGTGGTGTGGTTGACGCCCTGGAAGAAGACGCCGAACTGGATCTTGCCGTCGCCGGCGATACGCGAAGAAGTGCTCATGATGGGTTCTCCCTAGAGGGCCGCGGCGGCGGCGTAGCGGTTGGCGGGGCGGGGCAGCCCGAAGGACTCACGCAGTGTGCTCCCCGGGGACGGCGCGGCAAGCAGGCCTGCCCGGCGGAGTGCAGGCAGCACCACGGCTGCCAGTTCCGGCAGGTCGGTGTCCAGCACTGCAGGGCCGATCCGGACGCCGTCGCCGTCCTGGAACAGAGCTGCGAGGAGGTCCGCGAGGCCGGCGGCGTCGCCCACATACCGGGCACCGCCAGTCCACGGCCGGTGGGCATCGAGTTCCGCCAACCGGTCTGCCGCCCGCCGGCCGCGGGCATCCAGCACCACGTCCAGCTCCACCAGCGCGCGCGGCGCTCCGGCGTTGCGCGCGGTGGCCACGGCTGCCGCCAATGCCTCCGGCGTCGCAGCGCTCACCAGGGCCACATCGGCTTCCACGGCGGGGAAGAGCGAAGCAGGGGCGAAGACGGGCACCTGGCCCTGCAAGGGGCGCGGAATGATGGAGGGGCCCTTGACGGAGAACCTGCTTCCCTCGAAATCCGCATAGTGCAGTTTGTCGCCGTCGAGGTAGCGGCCGGTGGCTGCGTCACGGATCACGGCGTCGTCCTCCCATGAGTCCCAAAGCCGCCTCGAACTCTCGACGACGTCCGCGGCCTCGGACTGCACGTCGGCTTGCGCGATGGTGCCGCGGCCTACGGACCGTGGCTCCTGCGTGGAGTTTTCGGCATTGAGGAGCCAGCCGGCGCGGCCGTTCGAGGAGTAGTCCAGGCTGGCCAGCTGCGTGGCAACGTGGAACGGCTCGGTGTAGAGCACTCCGGCTTCGGGAACCAGGCCGATGGAGCGGGTCAGCGGTGCGGCGAACGCCGCACGCTGGACGGCATCGATGCGGCCGACAATGCCTTCCGTCGCGGCGTCAGTAGTGCGTGAATCGCGGAACGTCGCAAAGTGGAAGCCGGCGATGTCGGCCGCCTGGACCGTCTCGCGGATCCGGCGTCCGCTCAGGAGGCTTCCCGGTTCGTGGGCGGCGAACCGCCAGGCAGCGGGGTGCGCGCCGTCGCCGTCGAGCTCGATGCCGAGCACAGCGGGACGCTTACTGGGTGTGGGTGAGGCAGGCATGGTTCCCTTATTTTTGGGGCCGCGGACGGCCGGTTCGACATTTCACTTGCCGCTGCTGCGGCCAGGTCTGTTTCCGGAGCACCCCGCCATGTAATGCCTGAGGGTTGCCGCAGCACGAGCCGGTCCTTGGCGTGCTGTCTCTTGACCTGGGACTGAATCTAGGGGGCTGTCCGGGGCCTCCACAAGCGGCCCGACTCGCGGCGTCAACTCATGAAATGGCACGTCAACGGGCGATGCATTCCGTCATGTATGACCCGGTTTTAGGGCTGGATGACCTGCCGTTTCGGTGCGTTGAGCCCGGTGACGGCCGGGTTTGGTCCAGGGCAGCGGATCCGTAGTCTCATGCCATGCCTACGCCTTCAGCAGTTCCCCTCTCGGTCCTTGACCTCAGCCCCGTGCCGGCAGGGAAGACCGCCGCCGATGCGCTGCGCCACAGCATCGAGCTGGCCGTCTCCGCAGAGGCGTTGGGGTACCGGCGGTTCTGGCTTGCCGAACACCACCTGAGCCCGGGAGTCGCCGGCGCCGCTCCGCACGTCCTCGCCGCACTCGTGGCCGCCGCCACCAGCACCATCCGTGTGGGTACGGCCGCCACCATCCTGGGCAACTACCGTCCGGTCCAGGTTGCGGAGAACGTGGGCACCGTCGCGGCCCTCCATCCCGGCCGGCTTGACCTGGGCTTCGGCCGGTCAGGGGTACCCAAGGCTGAGGCTCCGGAGATCGCGGACGCCGGCGGTCCGTCCGCAGCGCCGCCTTCCCCCGGTCCTGCTGCAGCACCAGGGGCCGGGCCGGCCGGCACCAACCGGGACGTGGACGGGCTGGTCATTCCGCCGCCGCGCCCCCTCTTTGGCAGAGAGTTCCCCGAACGGTTCCAGCTTCAGGCAAAGCTCCTGGGCCGGGTGCCCGGAGATGTGGACACCTTCGAAAACGACGTCCAGGACATCATCGCCTTCTTCGCCGGGACCTACCGTGGACCGGCGGGCGACCCCGTGGCCGTCCACCCGGCGCAAGGGCATTCCCCGGAGTTCTGGATCCACGGTTCCAGCGCCGGACCCAGCGCCCGGCTGGCCGGGAAACTGGGCCTCCCCTACGGGGCCAACTACCACGTGGCGCCGTCCGCGGTGCTCGAGTCCGTGGCGGAATACCGGGCTCATTTCCAGCCGTCGGAGACCCTCGACCGGCCCTACGTGGCGGTCTCCGCCGACGTCCTGGTGGCCCCCACTTCAGCTGAGGCCACTGCGCTCGGCGCCGGCTTCGACACGTGGGTGCACAGCATCAGGTCCGGCAAAGGGGCCATCCCCTACCCGGCACCTGCGGACGCAGCGCAACTGCCGCCGCTGGGACGGGCAGAGCGTGACCTGGTCCGTGACCGCCTTGATACCCGGTTCGTCGGGGACCCCGGCCACGTGGCGGCGCGCCTGCGGACCCTCCAGCGCGTCACCGCGGCCGACGAGCTCCTGGTCACCACCATCGCCCACAGCCAGGACCACCGCCTCCGGTCCCAGGCGCTGCTGGCGGACGCGTGGGGACTGGGCTGATGACTTCACCCTCCAACCAACACCTACAAAAGGAGCAAGAATGAGCGAGAACAACACCTCCCACGATCCCCAGCTGATCAGCGCCGAAGAAGCAGCCCGGCTCATCGAGGACGGCGTCCTGCTGATCGATGTGCGCAGTGAGGGCGGCAGGGCCAGCACCGGGAGCGTCCCCGGCGCCGTGGTGGTGGAGAAGGAGAATGTGGCGCAGGACTTCGGCCCCGAATCGGCCAGCCGTCTCCCCCAGCTGACCGGAACTGACCAGAAAGTTGTGGTGTTCTGCGGCTCAGTCAAGGGCTCCGGGCCGGTGGTGGAGAAGCTCAAGGTGCTGGGCTACTCGCAGGCACTCCACGTGGACGGCGGCTTTCCCGCACTGCGCGACGCCGGAGTGAACACCACGGGACCGGACCAGGAGCGGGCCGCCGGGGAGGCGGCCGCAGCGCCCGCCGCCGTGTAGCGGCACCGCCAAGCCCGCCTGCCGCCGTCGGGGTGCCTGGGGCATTCCGACGGCGGGAGCCGGGCTTCGTGCTGCGGTTAGCCTGCGGCATCGATTGCTTCAGAACGCATTCTGCGACAGAACAATCGCAATCAGGCGACTTGCTAGGTGTCCCCAGCCCTAGTTACTGTCGATACCCATTGATTTGCAGCTTGTGATTAGCGTGGCGGGAATTGGAGCCAGCGCCACGTCCCGTCGCGGAACACAAGACAGCGACGCCAGTGGTTCGACCACACCCATACGGCGTCGACCCCTTCGAAGCCCTGCGGGGTTCGTTCTGGCGCATCAAAGTCGTCGGTAAAAAACCTTGCCGGTAACACTTCATCAAGTGGGACTAGAAATAGATGTCGCTCAGACACATGAGGTGCAACTTTCACCTTTTCAATATGGGATGCGATGTGCGGTTGGTTATGCCAACTCTCCACGATGAGGGAAAAATCGGAAGGAACGGCATCTACGAACTCTGCACGGGTGTTCGGGTAAAGCACGACACCACGGCCATGCGGTGTCCGACGCAGAGTCCCCGTACCGTTGGCGAGAAATGCTGTGAGCTCAGGCTCCGCCGCTAAGGCGTCATCTGGCAGGTCCTCGGGGGCAGCCACGTACCATTGGTCGCAAAGCTGTACAGCGCGAATAACGGCCCGCCGTGTGCTTTTATAGTGGAAGCTTGCGTTGGTAGGTCGATATTCCCAAGACGTCTCCGCTTCCCACCTCCACCCGTCCTGTGCGGCCATTCCCTGCCACGCAATCGACACGGGGTCAGTCACAAGCGTCACTTCAAGGGCACCTAGCCTGCCATCGGGCCACTCGAGTTGGAAATCAACAGCCGCCTGGCGGCCTCCTGTGTCGTGGAGATGGGCCACAGCACCCGTTTCACGAGAAACCAAGTGTGCCGCAATCTGCTCTGCTCTGTCCGCAAACCCTGTCATTATCCCAACTATGCCGGGACATCACCCTACGACCAATTGAGTTCAACCGCGGATCTATCTCTAGGCGCAGCCGACTCCTGCGCGGCGTCGGGCCAGCGATGAACGGAGCCAGTCCGCGCAGCCGGCGAGGACGGCGAGGGCGGTCAGCACCAGGCACAGGACGATTCCTTCATGGAAGGCAGCGCGGAAGCCGCCGCCCGGACCTGCAGCCTGCAGGAACAGTCCCGCGATGGCCGCCGAGCAGAGTGCTGCCGAGAACCGCTGGCTCAACTGATAGAAGCCGGCGGCAACTCCGGCGGCGCCGCCGGGTGCATGCGCCAGTGTCAAAGCCTGGTTCGGTGCCACCACCAGGCCGGTGGAAACGCCCTGGACCAGGCCCACCGCAGCTACGGCGACGGCTGCCGTTGCACTGTCCAGACCCTGGACTGCGATGTCCTTGACCACCAGCGTGGCGAAAGACGCCACCAGCGCGAACACCACCCCGGCCCGGCCGAACCTGCCCACGAAGCGCCAGCTGACACTTGATGCGAACAGCATCCCGGCGGCCTGCGGGGCGAGGATACCTGCGGCGGCCAGCGGTGCAAGGCCGGACCCGGACAGGAAGTAGAAGGCCGTCAGGGCGGCCATGGCGGCACCCACCCCGAACTGGCTCAGCGCCACCACGGTACCCAGGAGGTAGCCCTTGGACCGGACCAGTTCGGCGCTGAGCAGGGGCGTGCGCCCGCGGCGGTGGTACAGGAACTCCCACGCGGCGAAGCAAAGGAGCGTGCCGGCACCGGCGGCCAGCCACGCCAGCAGGGTCCCCTCCGTGCCGTAGACGGTGGGGGCCAGGAAGGCGATGACCACCGATCCGAGGAGTAGGGCGCCCACGCCATCCACCGAGGTTGAGCGCGGCTTCTGCTGGCCCGGGGTTCTGCGGCCGGGGGCTGCGGCTCTACCGGTGCGCGGGACAGGCAGCGGGTCGGCGCGCGGGGCCGGGTGCCCGCTGACCGGCAGGAACCTGATGGCCAGCGGCACCAGGACCAGGACCAGCGGGACGTTGACCAGGAACAGCAGCCGCCATCCGGTGTCGGCACCGGCCACGGACAGGAGCACGCCGCCGATCAGTGGCCCGCATACTGCGGCGAATCCTCCAGCGGCGGCGTAGAACCCCAGTGCCCGGGCCCGCTGCGGACCGGCGTACAGGTCCTGGAGGAGGCCGAGGACCTGCGGATTGAGTGTTCCGGCGCCGAGTCCCTGCAGGAGACGGGCCGCGATGACCACCCACGGATCCGAGGCCAGGCCACCCACCAGGCTGGACACTCCGAACACGACAATGCCAGCCACAAAGAGCCGGCGGCGTCCCAGGATGTCCCCCAGCCGGCCGGCAGGGACCAGCGCAACACCAAACGCCAGCGAGTAGCTGGCCAGGATCCACTGCACCTGCGCGGCGTCCGCTGCCAGGCCTGAAGCCATGGCAGGCACGGCCAGTATGAAGATGGACTGGTCAAGCAGTGTGATAAACCCCGCGCCCAGGCACAGCCAGAGCGCGGCCCGTGATGCGCGGGAGCCGGCCGGGCCGTGCAACGCCTGCTTCCCCTGTTCCGGCCCGGTGCCGGCGGGTCCGGCCCCGGCCTGCGCTGTGTCTGTGGCTGTCCTCCCCATATCCGGACACTAAGGCCGGCCGCCGGCAGTCCGGACATTACGAGACTGCGGGTTAACGGCCATGACCGTCCGTGACGAACGGCGGCCCGCCGGCGTCGTCACATGTCGCCGGGAGCGTGATGTTTCGTCTCGCGGGCTCACGGAGGGACACCCCGGGCAATCCGCGTTAAGCACTTTTGATCCGTGGGGATCACCGGCCCTAGCGTGTCTGCCATGACGATTTATGAGTCCCTTCTTGAGGCCATCGGCGAGACTCCCCTGCTGCGGCTCCGCCGGGTCGGGGCCGGACTGGGCCCTGCGATCTACGCCAAGCTCGAGTTCCAGAATGTTGGTGGCAGCGTGAAGGACCGGGCCGCGCTGTCCATGATCCGGGCCGCGGAGCGCGATGGCCTGCTGCTTCCGGGCGGCACGGTGGTGGAAGGGACCAGCGGCAACACCGGGATCGGCCTGAGCCTGGTGGCGGCGCACTTGGGATACCGGGCCGTGGTCTTCGCGCCGGCAGCGACAGCTGCGGAGAAGATCCGGCTGCTGCGGGCGTACGGGGCCGAGGTTCACCTGGTGGGCGATTTTGTGCCGCGCAGCCACCCTGGCCACCTGGCCAACCGGGCCGCCGCCTTCGCCGCAGCGACGCCGGGCGCCTGGCTTGCCCAGCAGTACGACAACCCTGCCAACCCGGCAGCCCACTACGGATCCACCGGCCCGGAGATCTGGCGGGATACCAAGGGCGGCGTCACCCACTTCGTGGCCAGCGTCGGCACCGGCGGGACGCTCTCGGGCACCGCCAGGTTCCTCAAGGAGGCCAGCGCCGGGCAGGTCCAGGTCATCGCTGCCGATCCGGAGCACTCCACGTACGGCGGCGGCGACGGTGCCGCAAAGTATGTGGAGGGGGCCGGGCATGCGCTCCATCCGGACACCACGGAGGACATCTGGCCCGAGGCGTTCGATACCGCCCTGGTGGACCGCTATGTCCGGGTCGGTGACCGTGAATCCATCCTCACCGCCCGCCGGGCCGCCCGGGAGGAGGGGCTGCTCATCGGCGGCACCTCGGGGACTGCCCTGGCTGCGGCCCTGCGCCTGGCCGAGGACCTCGATGAGAGCCACACGGTGGTGGTGATCATCCCTGACTCAGGCCGCAATTACCTTTCAACCTATTTCGACGACGCTTGGCTCACCTCCACCGGGTTCGCCGAACCGGAGCACCCTGAAGGCACTGTGCGGTCCCTGCTCCACGCACCGGCAGGCGGTGTCCATCTGCTTCCGGCGGACGCCACCGTCAGCCAGGCCCGGGATGAGCTGGCACGGCGGGGTGTCCGGGCCAATGAGGCAGCTTTCCTTGCGCTGGACCGGGGTGCCACCTTCGGGACCGTGCATCCCCGGGAAGTTGTTGCCGCGGTGACGGCCCGTTCCCTGCAGCTGGTACTCGAGCGGGAGCCGCTGTCCGCTGCCGTGCCCGCGGCCCGGCACGGAATTCCGTTCACTGCGGTGGGAGTGGGGACTGCCGTGACTGCACTTCCGACGGCGGCAGGCACCTCAGCGGCCGGCCGGCCGGCCGGGGACGCTGCAGCCGGCGTACCTGCCGGGACGCTGTTGGCCGTGCTGGTGGACGGCAGGATTGCAGCGGCGGTTGCGGCCGGGGCGGGTCAGGAAGACGCAGCCCCGGCCAGCCCTGCCGGCCGGGCTGCACCGGTGTCCCCGGCGGTGGGCGCTTCATCGGTCAGCGCGTAGTGGAACACGCGGCCGCCGGAGTTTTCCAGGCTGCCGCGCGGTTCCACCCGGAACCACTCGTGGCCGGCGACTGCCTGCGCCCACGCATCGGCTTCCTCCCAGTAGACGTCTCCTGAGCGGCGGTCCGGGTGGACGTGCATCGCCACAGAGATCATGAAGGCGGCGTCCTCCACGGACGGACGGAGCGCGAAGCACACTACGTCGACGCTGACGCCATGGTTCACGCAGGAGGGTTTCCGGGGCATGGCGGTGGCGGCGCCGTCAACAGCGCCTTCGTGGATGTCCTGCCAGGCGAGGGCGTACATCTGGCGGCGGAGCAATGAAAGCTCGTCGCCGCAGATCATCTGGATCCTGCGGGTCAGTGTCCCGATCATGCACGTACTTCCTTCAGGAATAGATGGTCAGGCCCACTCCATCGGCGGCGGGCCAGGGTCCGGCAACGTCGCGCGGCTGCGCCGGGCCGGAGGCAGTCGGCGCCGCGGAGTCGACTACCGGGTCCAGCAGCGGCGAGGCCGCCCAGCAGATGCCGGCCGCAAGCAGCGCGCCGAAGCAGGCGAGGACAAGGACGAGTGTCATAGCGGCCCTGCAGCACGGCGCAGAGTCACGCCGTCGTGGTTTCCATGCAGCTGGCGGCCGGAGCCGTCCAGGCTCAGCACCCAGACCAGCGCCGAGTCCGGCGTCTTCTCATCCACCCGGGCCAGGTAGGGCAGCCCTCCCGGAGGAATGACCTCAACAGTGGTGCCCACCTCGACGGCGGACCAGTCCTGGGCGGGATAGCCCGGTTCTCCGCCGTCCAGCTCCGTATCCGGACCGGTGCCGTGCAGCGGCGCCGCCGGCCGCCGGCCCCGCCTGCGGGAGCCGGACTTGAGCGCTGTCATGCAACTCTTTCCAGCAACCCGGCCCGGGAAGGCACGCCTTCGAAGTAGCCGCCCTTGAAGAACAGCAGCGGCTCTGCTCCGTCCCTGGCACCGAGGGCGCGGACGGCACCCACCACGATTGTGTGGTCGCCGCCGTCGTATTCCTGGTGGAGTTCGCAGTCCACCCAGGCGAGGGCCTGGTCCAGCACGGGGTTGCCCAGCGGGGAGGCCGTGTAGTCAACGCCGGCGAACTTGTCGGTTCCGGAACGCGCGAACTGGCCCGCGAGGTGCTGGTGCTCAGCGGGGAGGATGTTCACCGTGAAGCGTCCGGCTGTGCGCAGCAACGGCCAGGTGCTGGAGCTGCGGGCCGGGCTGAAGGTCACGAGTGCCGGGTCAAGCGAGAGGGAGGAGAAGGACTGGCAGGTGAACCCCGCCGGGCCGTTGTCTGTCGCTGCGGTGATCACCGTCAGGCCCGACGCAAAGTGGCCCAGGACGTGACGCAGACGCTGCGGGGTGAGATCAAAGTGTTCCGTCATGTTCTTTCCTTTCAAAGCCGATACGTCCAACCAACCACCCGCCCCCACCCCTTTCAACCGGGGGTGCAATGCACCGACGCGCAAGGAAACACGGCTTCACGGCCCGAAGCATGGGGTAACGAAACAGACGTGCCGTTGGGTGTTTTGGCTGGCCAGGACGGAGTATTCCACCATGACCAATACAGCGACAGCGGCCAAGTACCGGGTCCGTCATGCAGCCGACAGCGAGTACGGGGCGGTGGGGAGGCTGACGTACGAAGGGTTCGGCCACCACCTTCCCGGAGCAGCCCAGCCCACCCCCGAACGCCGCGGGCTGCTGCTCGACGCTGCGGCCCGGGCCCGTGAGGGCGACCTGCTCGTCGCCGAAGATCTCGAGACCGGCACCCTGGTGGGAACGGCAAGCCTCCTGCCGGCAGGGTCACCGCTGGCCCGCCAGGCAGGTGACGGCGAAACGGAAGTCCGGCTCCTGGCTGTCCTGCCCGAAGCGCGGCGCTCCGGAATCGGCTGGAAACTGCTGGAGGAATCCGTGGCGTTGTCCATTGAGCGCGGCGCCCGCCGGGTGGTGCTGGACACCGGGCTGACCAATGAACGGTCCCAGGTGCTCTACCGCCGCTTCGGCTTTGTCCGCCGCCCCGAGCGGGAAAAGCCACGGCCGGCTCCGCTGGTGCAGCTTGTGGTGTACACCCTGGACCTGCCCTGACGGCTGGCCATGTCCCGGCAGGCAGCCGTTCCGGCAGGCATCCCCTGCTATGTGGAATTCCACAGACTTCCGTCCCGGGCGCCCGATTACCCCTGCCCTGATGCTTACGCTGTGCCCTCCACCACCTCCGGTGGACGTGGCGGCACAGGGGGCACTGTTGGGATTCGATGCTGGCAACGGGGGGCTTCCCGGACGGAGGCCATTCCGCAGGCGCAGGTGGACGCCGGGGTCCGCCACCGTCCTGGGCATAGCCATGGTGGTGGGGCTGTACTTCACCCCGTCACTCTTTGCGAGGTTTATCCTGCCTGCAGCGCTGCCGCATCTGCCCGGATCCACCATGCCGCCGCCAGGGGTGGAGGCAGCAGCATCGCCCTTGGGCCGTCCCCCGGCCCCGGGTGGATCCACTGCCTACCTCCTGCAGGAATCCCCAGATCAGGACCAGCCGTTCGTGGCCTACGATCCGTGCCGCCCGCTCCACTACGTGGTGCGCCCGGACAACGCGTTGCCGGGATCAGACCTGCTGGTCCAGGAAGCCGTAGCCGAGGTTTCCGCTGCCACGGGCCTGCAGTTCGTGTTTGACGGCAGCACTGCCGAGGCGCCCGCGGAACTGCGGGAAACCTACCAGCCCCACCGCTATGGCAAACGCTGGGCACCCATCCTCATCGCGTGGTCCACCCCGGAGGAGTCCCCCAGGCTGGCGGGGAATGTGGCGGGCGTCGGGGGAAGCTCCTACGCGCACACTCCCGGCAAGCCTTTTGTATACGTCGCCGGCCAGGTGACGCTGGACGCACCCGGCCTGTCGGAAACCCTGTCCTGGCCGGATGGCCCTTCCTACGTCCGTGCCGTCATCATGCATGAGTTGGCGCATGTGGTGGGCCTGGACCATGTGGACGATCCCGGACAGCTGATGTCTGAAACGAACCGGGGCCAGTTCGGCTTCGGTGAAGGCGACCGTGCCGGGCTGGCATTGCTGGGAAGCGGGGAATGCGTTCCGCAGCTATGACAACCACTCCCGCCCACGGCCGGGAATCGCCCGCCTGACGCCGGAAGGGCGACGGCGGTTCCTCCCGCCGTCGCCCTCCCGCCTTGCCCTCGCTACTGTCCGGCGGCTGAAACTCCGAGCGCCTTTTCGATGCTTCCCAGTACCCGCTCCGTGACGTCGTCGATGGCGCCGATCCCGTCCACGCGGGTGAGGATCCCCCGCCCGGCATACCGGGCCACCACGGGCTCCGTCTGCTGGTGGTAGAGGTCCAGGCGGTGGCGGATGACGCTTTCGTTGTCGTCGCTCCGGCCTGTCTCCTCAGCCCGGCCCAGCAGGCGGGACACCAGTTCCTCGTCGTCGGCGGTGAGCTGGAGGACCACTCCGAGCTCCTGCTCCGCGGCAGCGAGGATCCCGTCGAGGTAGTCCACCTGCGCTTCCGTGCGCGGGTAGCCGTCCAGCAGGAAGCCCCTTTTCGCGTCGTCCTGGCTGAGGCGGTTGCGGACCATTTCGTTCGTGACGCTGTCCGGCACGAAGTCGCCGTTGTCCATGAACTTCCGGGCTTCAAGACCCAGCGGCGTTCCGCCCTTGACGTTGGCCCGGAAGATGTCCCCTGTGGAGATCGCCACAACGCCGAGGCGTTGCGAAATCCGCTCTGCCTGGGTTCCCTTACCGGAACCGGGCGGACCAATAATCAGCATTCTCGTCATTCAATACCCCTTTGCCGGCTAGATGGACGTCGTCGTCCTGGCCCGATGCTACGGATCCGAAGGTTGCGGCCGGGCTGCACCGGTGCCACACAGCAGCGTACGACGGCGGGCGCGGCCCGCCGCCGTACGCTGGCTTCCTGTGCTGTTACCGGTAGTTCTGGTGCAGTGAGCGGCGCGGGTCAGGCGTGTGCGTGTTCGGCAAGGATCGCGTCGATCTGGCCCGCTGCCTCCTTCATGCCTTCCTCCATGCCCATCTTGACCATCTCTTCCATCTGCTCCTCGGAGTCGAACGTGGACATGATGGTCATCCGGGTGCGGCCGGCGATGTCTTCGAGGCCTACGCTGGCGTGGGCGCTGCCCAGGGCGTCCACCGGAGTGCCGGATTCGTCGGAGAAGCCGTCATCGAATTCAAGCTTCCGGGGAGCGTCAATGGCGGTGAACTTCCACCAGCCCTTGGGCGTCTCCCCTTCAGGGGTGGTCATGTAATAGCTGGCCTTCCCGCCAGGCTGGAAATCGAAACCGTCGAACGTGGCCGGGTACCCGGGCGGGCCCCACCATCGCTCCAGCTGCCGGGGGTCCTCCCAGATCTGCCAGACGCGTTCGACGGAGGCATCGAACTCGGCGACGAGGGTGAGGCTGAGTGCCTCGAGATTCGTGGTGGAACTGACAACAGGCATTGCCGTACCTTCCTTATCCTTCAGCCAGAATGTCGGCGATCCGTTCGGCGCGCTGCCGCCAGATCACCTCGTACTCATCGAGCAGCAGGCGGGCCTTCGCCAGGCCTTCGTGGTTGCCCCGCACGATCTGCTCCCTTCCGCGCTTCTCCTTGGTGACCAGGGAAGCACGCTCCAGCACCGCCACGTGCTTCTGGACGGCGGCGAAGCTCATGGCGTAGAGGGCTGCGAGGCCGGACACCGAATACTCGGACACCGTGACCCTGCGGACAATGTCGCGGCGGGTGGTATCCGCGAACGCCTGGAAGAGGCGGTCCGTGTCTGCGTCACCCAACTGATCTACAACCATTTGGTTGTACAATATGCCCGGTACGGCGCGCTGTCAATGGGTACCGGATGCCGCTACCGCGATGCCCCTCCCCCGGCCTGGGCGTCCGCTACGCGCCAGCCAAGGACGTGTCCGCCGACTGCCAGGCGTTCCAGCCTGCGTAACTGCCGTCAAGTTCTGCGACGTCGTACCCGGCACGGCGCAGGGCGCTGGCTGCCACGGAGTTCCGGACGCCGGACTGGCAGTAGGTAACGATGGTGCCGCTGGCCGGGAGTTCATCAAGGTGCCACATGACCCGGCCGCCGCTGAGCTGGTGGGAGCCGGGGATGTGTCCGGCGTTGTGCTCGGTCCTGTTGCGGACGTCCAGGACCATGGCAGCGTCCAAGTTGGCCAGATCGGCGGGCTGGACGAGCCTGGGGGTGGATGTGGGCAGGCGGTCAACGCTGGTGACATAGCCTTCAACGTTGTCGATGCCTACCCGGACCAGGTGGTCCCACATGTCCATCGCCTGCTCCTGGTCCGGTGCCAGCAGTACCAGCGGGTTCTTGTCCGTTTCGGGGTTCACCACCCAGGCGCCGTAGCTGGCCACTGACTTGCCGGCCGGGACATTCAGGGACCGCACCACCGTTCCCCCGTGGACCTCACTGTGGGAACGGGTGTCGATAAAGGTCAGGGTATCTTCGGCCAGGCCCGCAGCGACATCGCCGGGTGCGAGCTCGGGCAGCTGGGGGCGTTCGCCCATGACGGCGGGGCCTTCACGGTTTTCGCGCTTCATCCGGCTGAAGTAGGCGTGGGCGTCGGGCTGCCCGTCGAGGAGTTCGTCGATGAAGCCCTGCTCGTCGTTGGCCGCAAGGTAGGGGCCCCACCACGCATAGAGGCGCTCGTAGCCAACCGTTGAGGAGGGAATCGCACCCAGGGCTTTGCCGCACGCACTGCCCGCACCGTGGGCCGGATGGACCTGGACGTAGTCCGGCAGTGCCAGGAACTTGTCCCGCAGGCTGGCAAACAGTTGCCTGGCACCTTCGAAGCGCGTATCGGTTCCACCGGCCGCCTCGTCGAGCAGGTCAGGCCGCCCCAGGTCGCCGGAGAAGACAAAGTCCCCGGAGAGCAGGTAGCCGGGCTGGTCGCTGAACGCACCGTCCGTAATCAGGAAAGACAGGTGCTCGGGAGTGTGCCCAGGGGTATGGACGGCCTGGATGCTGATGTTTCCCAGCGTGATCCTGTCACCGTCGTAGAGGCGTTCGCCGTCGAAGGCGTACTGCCAGTCCGGGCCACCCTCGCCGGAGACGTAGATCCTCGCTCCGGTGGCGGCCGCCAGTTCACGGGTGCCGGAGAGGTAGTCGGCGTGGATGTGGGTTTCGGTGACGGCCACGATCTTCATGCCGTTTCTGGCAGCGAGGTCCTGGTAGACCGCGATGTCGCGGCGGCCGTCCACCACTATCGCTTCGCCCTTGGCCTGGCAGCCAATCAGGTAGCTGGCCTGGGCCAGGTCTTCGTCGTAGATGCGCTCAATAAGCATGTGTTGCTCTCCTTCGGTGAGTCAGTGTTTGGGGCGGCCCTGGTTTACGTCAGGCGGTGACGGTACCGGCGGTGACCCACGCCGCGACGGCGAAGATGAGTACCGCGAACGAGATGCGGATGTGCGTGTCCTTCAGCTGGCGGGCCAGCCGGGCAGCCACGAGGGAACCCAGGATGGCCGGGATCGCGAAGGCCAGGGTGGTGGCCCAGTCGATGCTGTACCCGGCAGCGTGGGCACTGAATCCGGCAGCGGAGTTGATGACAATAATCGCCAGGGATGTTCCGACGGCCTGCTTCATACGCAGGCCCAGGAGGATGGTCAGTGCGGGCATGATGAGGAAGCCTCCGCCCACCCCGAGCAGTCCGGTGAGGAAGCCCACGATCAGCCCTGCACCCACAGCTTTCGGGGCGCACGAGCGGAACGCCCTGCCCGGCCCGGTGCTGCAGGAACCTTCGGACTCGCGCGGCTTCCGGAGCATCCGGATTCCTGCGGCCACCATGATCACGGCGAAGGCCAGCATCAGGATGCTTGGGTCCAGAAGCCTCCCCACGGCCGCGCCACCCCAGGCTGCCGGGATGCCGGCCGCGCCGACCAACGCGATGACGGGCCAGTTCAGCCCGCCCCGGAACCGTGGCACCAGGGCGGCCAACGAGGACACCCCGACCACCAGCAGGGAGGTGGGGATCGCCTGGGCCGGGCTCATTCCCACCCCATAAACCAGGGCGGGTACGGCTATGATCGACCCGCCGCCGCCCACGACGCCGAGGACAATCCCGACTGCGAGCCCCAGGACCAGGGCCGGAATCATGCCGCTGCGTCCACTTCAGGCGCCGGGGCGGGAAGGGTCAGGATGGCACTTTCGCGGGTGGGTTCCTTGGCAGCCCTGTTCCACGGCATGGCAGAGAGGGCCCGGCCCATGGCGCAGGTGTTGGTGGCTGCGGAGAAGGTGAGGCCCGCACCGATGGCTCCTGCGAGCATGCGGAACTTCGGGGAGACGAACGTGCCGCCGGCCAGGCCCAGGACCACCAGGGAACCTGCGGCGAGGCGGACCTGGCGCTCCAGGTCCCAGCGGACCTTGCCTTGCACGACGTCCCCGCCGGCGGCGGCGAAGCCGGGCGCCCCGCCGGTCAGGACGTAGGCGCCGCCAATGCCGGACCTGCCGAGCCGCTGGCGCGCCTGCTCGGCGCGGGCGCCGGACTGGCACACCAGGACGACGCGGGAGCCCAGGCGGTCTGCGAGTTCGTCGGCATGCTCCGACAGCAGCGGCAGGGGCACGTTGTAGGAGCCGCGGATGTGCATCGATTCGAACTCTGCTGCGGAGCGCACATCAATGACCACAAGGTCCTGGTGCTGCGAGATCCAGGAGCGCAAGGTCTCGGGGGCAAGGGCGGTGACGGCCGAAGCAGTGGAAAAGGAAGTCATTGCTGGCCTCTCGACGTAGGGAATCTGTATACCCCACCGAGTATTACAGATACCCCCCGGGGTACGCAAAAAACCCTAGGGGGTATATAGTCGGACGAGAACCCCAACGACGGAGAACCCATATGCAACTCGACTCAACTGAACTGGCCCCGGTGGTTAACCGCCTCAAGCGCGCCCAGGGCCAGCTGGCGGCCGTGACCCGGATGCTGGAGGAAGGCCGTGACTGCAAGGACATCGTCACGCAGCTGGCCGCTGTCTCGAAGGCGCTGGACAGGGCAGGATTCGCCATCATCGCCAGCGGCCTGGAACAGTGCATCGTCCGGGAAGACACCACCATGGACAGGAAAGAGCTGGAGAAGCTCTTCCTCTCACTCGCCTGAGCCGTCACCCACGCAGGCCCGAACACCCGCGCCGGGCGCCATCGGCGCACCGGCCAGGCGGCCGCACCGGCGTCCACGCGCCGGAAAGACGGACGGGTGCAGTATCACGTGTCATGTCCAGGGCGTGGGATGATCACAGGGTGGCAGCGGAACAACACAACGCACGGCGACCCACCAGTTTCGACGTGGCCAAAAAGGCCGGGGTATCCCGCGCCACGGTGAGCCACGTCCTCAACGGTCAGGGTTCGCGCTTTCCGGAAGCGACGCGGGTGCGCGTCCTGGATGCGGCCGCGGAACTGCAGTACCGGCCCTCCCCTGCCGGCCGGGCCCTGGTCACGGGCCGCAGCGACATCCTGGTTCTCCTGATTCCCAATACGACCTTCGGCAGCAACCTCCAGGATTTCGTCGACGCCGTCACGAGCCGCGCCACGTTGCATGGCCTCAGCGTCGTGGTCAGGTTCGCAGGGCGCGATGCCGCCGAAACATTGGCCGCAATCCTGCAGTTCCGGCCTGTGGCCGTGGTGGACCTTGGCGTCCTGACAGCCCAGGACCGGGACGCAATTTCCGCATCGGGGGCGGTGCCCATTCCGCGGCTTCCCGAGGGGGAAAGCCTCGACGACAACCTCAACGTCCGGATTGGCCGCACCCTGGCTGAGGACCTGCTCCGGAATGGCCCGCGACCACTGGCTTACGCTGCCCTCCTGGATGAACGGCTGGATCCCTTTGGTCCGGGCCGCTACGAGGGAATGAAAACCGAAGCCCGCGAGCGCGGACTGCCCGAGCCGGTGCGCATCGACGTTCCGCTGGACATCGTCGGCGCAACCCTGGCCCTCGATGCCGCAACAACGGAAGGCTTACCCCTCGGCGTCGGATGCTACAACGATGACGTTGCCATCGCCGTCCTTGCCGCGGGCCGGGCGCTCGGCCTGGACGTACCCCGCAGCCTCAGCGTGGTGGGCGTGGACGCCACGGAAATCGGGCAACTGGTCTCACCCCGACTGACGTCTGTCCGTGCCGAAAACAGGGTTCTGATTGACCGGATTGCAGCGGATCTGGACACCCTGAACGCAGCGGGAGCCGGACAGGATCCTTGGCCGCTGCCCGACATCTACATAGTCCGCGGCGAAACCAACTGACCCCTACTGCCGAGGAGCACCACATGCCTACTGACCGAATCTGCGAATCCGCCGCCGTTCAGCCGGGTTCCCGCATGAGGTTTCTCCAGGACGCACCCCGGTTCCTTTTCTTCACGGGCAAGGGTGGTGTGGGCAAGACCTCCGTAGCGTGCGCAACAGCGCTCACCCTCGCCAAGGCCGGCAAGAAGGTCCTGCTGGTCAGCACCGATCCTGCGTCCAATGTCGGGCAGGTCTTCGGCGTGACCGTCGGGAACACCGTCACACCCCTTCAGGGGGCGCCTGGACTGTCGGCCCTGGAAATTGACCCGGAGCAGGCCGCCGAGGCGTACCGGGAACGGATCATTGCGCCCGTCCGGGGCGTCCTGCCTGAGGCGGAACTGGTGGGCATCGCCGAAAGCCTCTCAGGGTCCTGCACCACGGAGATCGCTTCCTTCGATGAGTTCACCAGCCTGCTCGCCGACGACAGTTCCTACGGGGACTATGACCACATCGTCTTTGATACCGCCCCGACGGGCCACACTATCCGGCTGCTCCAGCTGCCGGGTTCCTGGACCGATTTCCTGGCCGCCGGCAAGGGGGACCCATCCTGCCTGGGCCCCCTCGCCGGACTGGAAAAGCACAAGCAGGTCTACGCCAAAGCGGTCCAGGTGCTCACGGACCCTGACCGGACGCGCCTGGTCCTGGTAAGCCGCGCACAGACATCGTCCCTGGCCGAGATCGAGCGGACATACCTCGAACTTAACCAGATCGGGATCGCAGGAGGGTACGTCGTCATCAACGGAGTCCTGCCTGAAGCCGCAGGCGACGAGGAGCTGGCGCAGGCCTTGCGCGCCCGTGAAGCGGCTGCCATCTCGGCTATTCCCATGGCGGTCGCGGGCCTGCCCCGCGACGTCCTGGACCTGAAGCCAGGCAACATGGTCGGCCTGGCTGCGCTTGAATCCCTGTTTGTGCCCACTTCCGGCGCCGATACCCCTGGTGACGCCGCACTGGTCCCCGAGGTTGAGGACGCCCCGCTGGCTGCCCTGGTGAACGACGTTGAGCACGACGGCCACGGCCTCGTGATGTGCATGGGCAAGGGCGGAGTCGGTAAGACCACGGTCGCTGCCGCAATCGCCGTTGCCCTGGCCACACGCGGGCATGCGGTGCACCTGACCACCACGGATCCGGCCGCGCACCTCACAGAAACCCTTAACGGTTCCGTCCCTGGCCTGACGGTCTCACGCATCGATCCGGAAGCGGCGATTCAGCAGTACAGATCCCATGTCATGGAGACCAAGGGCCGCAACCTGAACGAGGACGGGCGAGCGGCCCTCGCCGAGGACCTGTTGTCGCCCTGCACCGACGAAGTGGCCGTATTCCGGCAGTTCTCCAAAGTAGTCCAGGAATCCCGCCGGCACTTTGTCGTGATCGACACGGCACCGACAGGCCACACCCTGCTGCTCCTGGATGCCACCGGCTCGTACCACCGGGAGATCGCACGCCAGGTCGGCGACACCATGGGATTCGTGACCCCCCTTATGCGGCTGCAGGATCCGGCGCAGACGAAGGTTGTCCTTGTCACGCTGGCCGAAACAACGCCGGTCCTCGAAGCCGAGGGGCTGAAGGGTGACCTGGAACGGGCCGGAATCCATCCGTGGGCCTGGGTGATCAACAACTCGATCGCCGCCGCGCACCCGCGGACACCGTTCCTGCGGGCCCGCGCCGCCAGTGAACTCGAACAGATCACGAAAGTGCACACCCTCACGGACCGGTTCGCGCTTATCCCGCTGTTACCCGCGGAACCCATCGGAGTGGAAAAGTTGTCGGCCTTGACGGCCTTCCGTCCCCTGCCCGAGTGAGGGTGCGGGTGGCCGGCGGACTGTGGATCACAAGGATGCCACAAGCCCGGCGGTCTGCTCGAGGGCGCCAGGAACGAGGGAGTAATACGCCCACGTGCCTCGCTTCTCGCGGTGGAGCAGTCCGGCATCGACCAGAATCTTCAAGTGGTGGGACACGGTGGGCTGGCCCAGATCCAGCGGCTCAGTGAGATCGCAGACGCAGGCCTCCCCCTCCCCCGATCCCTTGACGATCGAGAGCAGGCGCAATCTGTTGGGATCGGCGAGGGCTTTGAAGACGAGGGCCGTGCGCCGGGCATCCTCCACGCTGAAGGCTGGCGGGCCGGACGGTGCGCAGCAGGCGTCGTCGAGGGCCGGCTCAACAGTTTGCAGGGAATTCATGCGTCTATTATGCACATAGATTGACATTCATCGATATAGTTGGGGATACTACATATCGACAAGCATCAATCTAATGCTGAGAAGCATCTTAGAGCCAAGAAGCACAGGAGTCCCGTGAGCACCCAGACTGACACGTCGCCCACCCGTGAAGGCGAGGCTGCCGTCGTTGGCACGCTGTCCACCCTGGACCGTTTCCTGCCGGTGTGGATCATCGCGGCCATGGTCCTGGGCCTGCTCCTGGGCAGCTTCGTTCCCGGCCTGAACACTGCACTTGAGGCAGTCAAGGTCGGCGAAGTTTCGCTGCCGATCGCCATCGGGCTGCTGGTGATGATGTACCCGGTGCTCGCGAAGGTCCGCTACGACCAGGCGCACCGCGTGGTCGGGGACCGGAAGCTGATGATCACCTCCCTGGTACTGAACTGGGTCCTCGCCCCGGCGTTTATGTTTGCCCTTGCCTGGATCTTCATCCCGGACCTGCCCGAATACCGCACCGGACTGATCATCGTGGGCCTGGCCCGCTGCATCGCCATGGTGATGATCTGGAACGACCTCGCCTGCGGGGACCGCGAAGCCGCCGCCGTCCTCGTGGCCATCAATTCCGTTTTCCAGGTCATCGCATTCGGCGCGCTGGGCTGGTTCTACCTGCAGTTGCTGCCGGGCTGGCTGGGTCTGCCCACCACCAGCGCGGACTTCTCCTTCTGGGCCATCACCGCTTCCGTCCTGGTCTTCCTGGGGATCCCGCTGCTGGCCGGCTTCCTCACCCGCACGATCGGCGAAAAGGCCAAAGGCCGCGACTGGTACGAAGGAACTTTCCTTCCGAAGCTCGGACCGTGGGCGCTGTACGGGCTGCTGTTCACCATTACGCTGCTCTTCGCACTGCAGGGCGGGACCATCACCTCCCGCCCGCTCGACGTCGTCCGGATCGCAGTGCCCCTGCTGGTCTACTTCCTGGCGGTCTTCGGCGCCGGCATGCTGATCGGAAAGTGGCTGGACCTGGGCTACGCCAAGACCACCACACTGGCCTTCACTGCCGCGGGCAACAACTTCGAGCTCGCCATCGCTGTGGCGATCGGCACCTTCGGTGTCACGTCGGGCCAGGCGCTGGCCGGCGTCGTCGGACCCTTGATCGAAGTCCCCGTCCTTGTTGCACTGGTTTACGTAGCCCTCTGGGCCCGGAAACGCTTCTTCACCACCAGCCCCCTTTCCGCCTGACCTCACGAACCTCCAGGAGAACACCATGAGCACCGAAACCGGCAAGAAGCCCTCCGTCCTTTTTGTCTGCGTCCACAATGCCGGCCGTTCCCAGATGGCCGCGGCGTTCCTCACCACCCTGTCCAAGGGCGCCATCGAGGTCCGCTCCGCCGGCTCGCAACCGGCAGACAAGGTCAACCCGGCCGCCGTCGAGGCCATGGCCGAACTGGGCATCGACATGTCCGCCGAGATTCCCAAGGTGCTCACCACCGAGGCGGTCAAGGAATCCGACGTCGTGATCACCATGGGCTGCGGCGACACCTGCCCGATCTTCCCGGGCAAGCGCTACGAGGACTGGGAACTCGAAGACCCTGCCGGGCAGGGCGTGGCCGCCGTACGCCCCATCCGGGACGACATCAAGGCCCGCATTGAGGACCTCATCGCCTCCCTTGCTCCCGCTGCCAAGTAACCGCCCGAACCGAGGAGACCTCCCGTGAGCACCGAAGCGAGCGCCGAACAGCTGATCATCATCGGATCAGGCCCCGCCGGCTACACGGCGGCGATCTATGCCGCGCGCGCAGGCCTGCTGCCCCTGGTCCTGGCCGGCTCGGTGACGGCCGGCGGCGCCCTGATGAACACCACCGAAGTGGAGAACTTCCCGGGTTTTCCCGCCGGCGTCCAAGGCCCTGAGCTGATGGACGGCCTGCAGCAGCAGGCCGAGAAGTTCGGCGCCCGGGTGGTGTTCGACGACGTCACTGAAGTGACGCTGACCGGGCACCTCAAGCGCGTGGTCACCGGCGGCGGAGACATCCACGAGGCACCCGCCGTCATCCTCGCCACCGGCTCCGCCTACAAAGAACTCGGCCTGCCCGAGGAGAAGAAGCTCAGCGGCCACGGTGTCTCCTGGTGCGCCACCTGCGATGGCTTTTTCTTCCGCGACCAGGACATCATCGTCGTCGGCGGCGGCGACTCCGCCATGGAGGAAGCCACCTTCCTGACCCGCTTCGCGCGGACCGTCACCGTGGTGGTCCGCAAGGGCGAACTCCGCGCCTCCCGCATCATGGCGCAGCGTGCAAAGGACAACCCGAAGATCAGTTTTGCCTGGAACTCTGCCGTCACCGCCATCCACGGCGACCCCAAGGTCACCGGCGTCACCCTGACCGACACGCGGACCGGAGAAACCCGCGAACAGCCCGCCACGGGCATCTTCGTGGCGATCGGACACGTGCCGCGCACCGAACTGGTGGCGGGCCAGGTTGAGCTGGATGCCGAGGGCTACATCAAAGTGGACTCGCCCACCACGGTCACCAACCTCTCCGGCGTCTTCGCCTGCGGGGACGCTGTGGACCACCGCTACCGCCAGGCCATCACCGCGGCCGGCACTGGCTGCGCGGCTGCCTTGGACGCCGAACGCTACCTCGCAGCGCTGGACGACGCCGACAGCATCGCCACCGCCCTCGTCGAGGAACCCACCCACGCCTAGTAGTTCACCGCCACCCCACCGGATGAAACAGAGGACACCATGGATTCAGCGAAGAACCTCCCCGTCGCCATCATCGGAGCCGGGCCCATCGGCCTTGCCGCGGCAGCACACCTGCTCGAACGCGGCATCGAACCTCTCATCCTCGAAGCCGGCCCGACGGCGGGCGCGGCCATCGGGCAGTGGCGCCACATCCGGCTGTTCTCCCCGTGGCAGTACAACACCGACGCAGCGGCCGTCCGCCTGCTGGCCGGCACCGGATGGGAAGCCCCTGCCGCTACGGCGCTGCCCACCGGCGGCGAACTCATCGACCAGTACCTCACCCCGCTTGCCGCGCTCCCCGCGATCGCATCGCGCCTGCGCACCGGCGCCCGCGTCGTCGCGGTGAGCCGGCTGGGCATGGACAAGACCCACAGCCGCGGCCGCGACGCCACACCCTTCGTGATCCGGGTGGAACACGAAGACGGCGAAGTCCGCGACTACCGGGCTGCCGCCGTCATCGACGCCTCCGGCACCTGGTCCACCCGCAACCCGCTCGGCACGTCCGGTGTGCCTGCCCCCGGCGAAGCCGATGCAGCCGCAAGCATCGCTTCTCCGCTGCCTGACGTGCTGGGGCGCGAGCGTGAAACGTTCGGGGGCCGCACCGCCGTCGTTGTCGGCGCCGGCCACTCCGCTGCCAACACCCTGATCAATCTCTCCGAACTCGCCGCCCAGGTGCCTGGAACGAAGATCCTGTGGGCAATCCGCGGCTCGTCCGCCGCCAAGGTCTATGGCGGCGGCGACGCGGACGGACTGGCCGCCCGCGGCCAACTCGGCAGCAGGCTACGCAGCCTCGTTGAGTCCGGCGCCGTGGAGCTGCACACCGGGTTCGGGATCGCGGCCGTCGCAGCTGCCGACGGCGTCGTCACCCTGTCCTCCACTGACGGCCGCACCCTCGAAGCTGACATCGTAGTTCCCGCCACCGGCTTCCGCCCTGACCTGGGTATCCTCGGCGAACTCCGGCTGGAACTTGATCCCGGCGTGGAAGCACCGCGTGAGCTCGGCCCCCTGATCGATCCCGAGTTCCACTCCTGCGGCACCGTTGAGCCGCACGGAGCCCGGATGCTGGCCCATCCGGAGACCGATTTCTACATTGTCGGCATGAAGTCCTACGGCAGGGCCCCCACCTTCCTGCTCGCCACCGGCTACGAACAGGTCCGGTCCGTCGCCGCGGCCCTGGCCGGGGACCGTGAAGCCGCCGACGCTGTCCAGCTCGAGCTCCCGCAAACGGGTGTCTGCTCCTCGGACCTCGGCACCAGCTGCGACGTCCCCGCGGCGGCTGGTTTTGTGGCCGAAACCTCAGGCGGCTGCTGCGGAACGCCCGAGCCGGTCCTCGTCGGATTCCCCACTGGCCTGGCCCACGGCCGCTCCAGCGAAAACTGACCGCGGTCACTGCAGACATGGGAGCACCACCAACTGAGCCAACAAAGGCCGAGATCGTCGCCGGTTACCGCCGCGCCATCCGCGATCTCGATGCCTGGCTCGGGAGCGTAACGCCAGCGGAACTTCGCGGCAAAAGTAACGGAACACGGTGGACCAACGAAGAGCTTCTCTTCCACATGGTCTTTGGCTACATGGTTGTCCGCGCCCTCCTGCCGCTGGTCCGGGCCGTCAGCCGGCTCCCCAAGCCGATGCGCGCAGGGTTCGCGGCCTTGCTGAACGCCGGCACACGCCCGTTCGACGTGGTGAATTACTGGGGCTCACGTGCCGCCGCCAAGGTCTACAACCGGCGAAGGATGGGCCGGAAGCTGGAGCTGACCATCAGTGCGCTGACCCGGCAGCTGGAACGGCAGAGCCCAGGTTCGCTCGCCCGCTCAATGCCCTTCCCCGACAAGTGGGACCCCTTCTTCAAACCCGTCATGTCACTCCAGGACGTCTATGCGTACCCGACGCAGCATTTCGATTTCCACGCCCGGCAGTTGAATCTCCCCCGCCGGAAGGACCCGGGCCTGCCCTGAACCTCGGCCAGTATCACGTGTCAACATTTCCCAGCCCATTACTTGACGGCTCAGCGACAGGGGTGTTCTCATGATGGTGACACGTGATACTAATGCCGGCGCCGCCGGAACCGTGTCGGGCCACTGACTGCTTTTGCGCAGGCCGGTCCCGTCCATCGCTTACAAGGGAGAAACCGATGACCCGCACGTCGTTCAACGCTGGCTGGGCCGTACGCCCGAAGGTCAGCCTCTTCGCCGAGCTTTCGGGACCGGTGGCCCCGCCGCAGCCCGTGACCCTGCCGCACGATGCGCTGATCGGGCTGCCACGTTCGGCAGATTCTGCCCAAGGATCGCACACCGGCTACTTCCCTGACGGCACCTTCGAATACTCCAAGACCTTCGAGGTGCCCGAGGACTACCGGGGCAAGCGGGTAGCCCTCGAGTTCCAGGGCGTCTACCGGGACGCGATGGTCTTCGTCAACGGGGACTTCGCCGGCCAGCGCCCGTTCGGCTACTCCACGTTCAATGTCCGGCTGGATCCGTTCCTGAAATACGGCCAGGCCAACACCATCCGCGTTGATGCGCGCGTCCACCAGGACTCACGCTGGTACTCGGGCGCCGGCATTTACCGGGACACGTTCCTGACCGTCACCGGACTGGTGCACCTCGCGCCGAACGCGGTGAGGATTTCGACCCCGGACATCACCACCGGCAGGGCCGTCGTGGACGTCGCCACCACCGTGGAGAACGAGGGACTGACCACCGCCACCGTGACGGTGGGCACGGACCTGTACGACGCCGACGGCACGGTGGTCGCCGTCGGTTCGGCTCCTGTAACGCTCAAGGCGGGCAGCACCGCCGTCGTGCGACAGCGCCTTTACGTCACCGAACCGAAGCTCTGGGGCGTGGACAGCCCGCACCTGTACTCGGCACGGACGGAACTGCGCGACGCGCTGGAGGTGCTGCAGGAGCACACCACCGCCTTCGGCATCCGGTCGCTGCAGCTGGACCCGTTCAACGGACTGCAGATCAACGGCGAGACCGTGAAACTCCGCGGCGCCTGCATCCATCACGACAACGGCGTGCTCGGCGCCGCCACTATCGCCCGCGCGGAAGAGCGCAGGATCCAGCTGCTGAAGGAGGCCGGCTTCAACTCCATCCGCAGCGCCCACAACCCGGTAAGCCAGGCCATGCTGGATGCCTGCGACAAGCACGGCATGCTGGTGATGGACGAAACCTTCGACGTGTGGACCGAGGGGAAGTCTGCCTTCGACTACTCGCTGTCCTTCCCGGAATGGTGGGAACGCGACGTCGAAGCCATGGTGGCTAAGGACTTCAACCACCCGTCCGTGGTGCTTTACTCCATCGGCAACGAGATTCCTGAAACCGGCAGCGGACTCGGCTCCGGCTGGGGACGGCAGATTGCGGAGAAGATCCGGTCCCTGGATTCCACCCGGTACACCACCAACGGGATCAACGGCTTCGTGTCGGTCATCGCGGACGCCACGGCCATGATGAAACAGGCCGGCTCAGCCGATGACAGCAAGGGTGTCAACGCCATGATGAGCGAGGCCGGCGACGTGATGGGCCGCATCGGCGCATCCCCTCTCGTCTCCGAACGGACGGCCGAGTCCCACGCAGCCGTGGACGTGGCCGGCATCAATTATGGCGACGGGCGCTACGTCCAGGACAAGGACCTCTTCCCCAACCGGATCATCGTCGGCACCGAAACCTTCCCGGACCGGATCGACGTCCTCTGGAAGCTCGTGAAGGAAAACCCGCACGTGATCGGCGACTACACGTGGACCGGGTGGGACTACCTTGGCGAAGCGGGCATCGGCCGCGTGCAGTACACCGACGAAACCGACGGCGCACCCTCCCTCGGAGCGCCGTACCCGTGGCTGCTGGCCTGGTGCGGCGACATCGACATCACCGGCTACCGCCGCCCTGCCTCCTACTACCGGGAAACCGTCTTCGGGCTGCGCCATGAGCCCTACATCGCGGTCCAGCGGCCGCAGAACTACGGCCGTGAACACGGCATGGGGCCCTGGACCTGGACGGACAGCATCTCCAGCTGGACCTGGGACGTCCCCGCCGGCTCCCCCGTCAAGGTGGAGGTCTACAGCGACGCTGACGAGGTGGAACTGCTTCTGAACAACAGCCCGGTGGGCCGCGTCCCGGCCGGATCCGGCCACCGTTTCCGCGCCGACTTTGAGCTCGCCTACGAGCCCGGCGAACTGGTGGCAGTCGGCTATGTCGACGGCGCCGAGCAGGCACGCACGACGCTCCGCAGCTCAACCGCGGACGTCCGCCTCACCGCCACCGCCGACCGCACCGAACTGGCGGCCGACCACTCGGACCTCAGCTACGTGGCCATCGAGTTCCGCGATGCCAGTGGCACCCTGGCCACAGACGCCGACCACGCCGTGTCCGTCACCGTGGAAGGCGCCGGCGTGCTGCAGGGACTGGGCAGCGCCCGGCCCGACACCGCCGAAACCTACACCGGGGCGAGCCACGCGTCATTCGACGGCCGGCTGCTCGCCGTCGTCCGTCCCACCGCGGCGGGCGAGATTACCGTGCACGTCAGCGCGGGCGGGTTTGAGTCCGTCATCCTGAGCCTGACCGCCGCCCACGCGGACGCCGGCCAGGCGGCCTTGCAGCGGGGCGGTGCGGCTGTCCCCGCCTGAGCCGGCGGCATCACGAACCGCCACTGCTGTTCCGAAAGCACCGTCCGCGCGGCACGTGTATTCGGTCACACTTTCGGCATTTTGGTTGTCAAGGGCCACTTTCACCATGAACCATGAAGAAGGGAGAGCATTTCCCGACCACCTGAATCAGCAATCCTCACCGACGAGGATGCGGCCCTGAACAATGACGCCGGGCCGTCGACTGCAAGAGTGAAAGTACTGACAATGACGTTTGAAACCACTGAATCCGTAACGCTGAAAATCTGGGACCGGTCTGCGATCGACCACACCATCGACTCGGTGATCCAGGACCTCTCCCCCCGCGCCACGGCAGCCAAGTGCGGCATTGCCGTCACCCGCAGCGGACCCAACACCTTCACCGTTGGCCTGAGCCGCAGCGTCCCGCAGGGTGCAACGTTCGAGGCCGTCACCCGGTAGCGGTCAACAGCGGGGAGGGACGACGGCGGGACCCCCGCCGTCGTCTTTTTCCATTGTGTTTACCGTGCAGTGCCAGGTTCAGCGCGCCGGCCTCGAATACCCCGGCACCGGTGACGTCAGAGTGGCCGCCCACCGAGGCGGGCCGTGACTTTGCGTGCCGCCGCTGCACACGCTTCGCCCAGGCCCTGAAGCCTTTCCTGGGAGACCCGGAACCGCGGTGCCGGGATGAGGACGGCCGCCACCACGTCGCCGCGATGATCGTGGACAGGCGATGCCACGCCCACCTCGTCCATGGACGATTCGCCGTAGTTGATGGCCCAGCCCCGCGCGGCATCCTCCTTGAGCCGGATGAGGTACGCCTCCAGGCTGTCCCCGTCGAGGCCCGGGTAGCTGACGGCTCCTCCGAGCAGCAGCGTCCGGACCCGCTCGGCGGACTCAGCCGCCAGGAAAACCTGGACCGAGGCGCTCATGGCGTCGTTGTAGCGGGCGCCCAGCGGGGTGGTGTGTTTGATCTGGTGGTGGCTGGCAATCTGTTCCACGCACATCGACTCGGCACCGTTCCACACCATCAGGGCACTGGTCTCGCCGGTCTGCTCGGTGAGTTCGCGCAGCACCGGGTAGGCAACCCGGCGTTCCTCGAGTTCGGCCAGCAGGGGGCCGGCCACTGCGATCAGCCCCAGTCCGAGCCGGAAGCGGCGCGTCTCGGCGTCCCGCTCCACCAGGCGTTCCTGCTCGAAGGTTGCGAGGATCCGCGAGACGGTGCTCTTGTGGAGGCCCACGCGGTTGGCGATCTCCGTGACCCCCAGCAGCGGCTCGTCGGCCGTGAAGGTGCGGAGTACGGCGATGGCATTGACGATGACGGAGGCGCCTTTGGTGTCGCCGTTACCAGTGGTCTCAGTGGGTTCTGTTGCGCTCATGGTGTACCCATCATTCCCTAGTGCTGGCGTAAACGGAGGTAATTCGCCTATTGTTGCGTTGAATGCAACAGGGTTGCATTCATATCCGAACGGGGCGAGTGTCTGTAGGTGGCCACCCATTGACACGTGAAGTGATCGCTGCAATATTTCCATTACGCGCCATGTGCATCGTGTTGTGTAATACGCAATTCGATGGGTGGCCTTCGAGTCTGCGGACTCAGGAAAGGAAGACAACGGGTCATGGTTCACAAAGTTAACGCCGTCATCGCCAGGGAGAAGAACGCGCCGGTTACGGTGGCGACCATCCTGGTGCCGGATCCCGGCCCTGGCGAGGCGTTGGTGGACATCCTCACCTGCGGCGTCTGCCACACGGACCTCCACTACAAACAGGGCGGAATCACTGACGATTTCCCCATCCTCCTCGGCCACGAGGCCACCGGCGTGGTCAGCGCCGTCGGCCCGGATGTCACCGAGGTGGCTCCCGGCGACCGCGTGATCCTGAACTGGCGCGCCGTGTGCGGCGAATGCCGCGCCTGTGCCAAAGGCCAGCCCCAGTACTGTTTCAACACCCACAACGCGACGCAGAAGATGACCCTTGAGGACGGCACGGAACTCACCGCGGCGCTGGGGATCGGCGCCTTCGCGGAGAAGACCCTCGTTGCCGCCGGGCAGTGCACGAAGATTGACGACGACGCCGATCCCGCCGCCGTCGGACTCCTCGGCTGCGGTGTGATGGCAGGCATCGGCGCCGCGATCAACACCGGTGAGGTCAAGCGGGGCGAATCCGTGGCCGTCATCGGCTGCGGCGGCGTGGGCATCGCTGCGATCGCCGGCGCGAAGCTGGCCGGCGCCACCACCATCATCGCCGTGGACATCGACGCCAACAAGGTGCAGATGGCCAAGGTCCCTGGGCGCCACGCACGGCGTGGACTCCAGCAAGGAAGACCCGGTCGAGGCTATCCGGGCACTCACGGGCGGCAACGGCGCCGACGTCGTGATTGAAGCGGTGGGCCGCCCGGAGACGTACAGGCAGGCGTTCTACGCCCGGGACCTCGCAGGCCGCGTGGTGCTGGTGGGCGTCCCGACGCCGGAGATGAAGCTTGAACTCCCCCTGCTGGACGTCTTTGGCCGCGGCGGTTCCCTGAAGTCCTCCTGGTACGGCGACTGCCTGCCCTCCCGCGATTTCCCCATGCTGGTGGCGCAGTACAAGCTGGGCAACCTGGACCTTGATGCGTTTGTCACCGAACGCATCACTATCGACCAGGTGGAAGAGGCCTTCGCCAAGATGCACGAGGGCAAGGTCCTGCGCTCCGTGGTAGAGATCCCCACGGCGGCTTCCTGATGGGCGTCACCATCGGGAAAACCGGGCGGCCCCATAATCCAGGCAGCAGAATGAAGGCACTCCAGTGAAGGTTGGTCCAGTGAAATTCGGCAAGCAGCCTGCCCCCGTTGAGGACATCAACGAGGACGGGCTCTCCATCCATCAGCCAAAAACCGAAGCGGCGGGCGTCAAGGCCGTGATGGTTGCGCTGGAGCGGGCCGTGGCCCAGGCAGGGGTCACCCGGACCGCCCACTCGCTGCTCCGGCTCAACCAGCGGGGCGGTTTCGACTGCCCCGGCTGCGCCTGGCCCGAATCGGACAAGAAGCGCAAGGCGGCCGAGTTCTGCGAGAACGGCGCCAAGGCCGTGGCCGAGGAGAACACCCTCCGCACGGTCGGCGCCGAGTTCTGGGCACAGCACTCCATCGCGGAGCTGTCGGGGAAGACGGAGTACTGGCTGGGGAACCAGGGCAGGCTCACCGAACCGGTGGTGATCCGCGACGGTGAAACGCCACTACACGCCGATCTCCTGGGCGGAAGCCTTCGAACTCATCGGCGAGCACATCCGGGCCTCCACTCCGGACCGCTGCGTGTTCTACACCTCCGGCCGCACCGCCAACGAGACGGCGTTCATGTACCAGCTGTTCGCGCGGGCCCTGGGCACCAACAACCTGCCGGACTGCTCGAACATGTGCCACGAATCCTCGGGCTCGGCGCTGAACCCGACCATCGGCATCGGCAAGGGCACTGTCTCCCTGGAGGACATCCACGATTCCGAGCTCATCTTCGTCGTCGGCCAGAACCCCGGCACCAACCATCCGCGGATGCTCTCTGCGCTGAAGGAATGCAAGGACAAGGGCGGCAAGGTGGTGGCGGTCAACCCGCTGCCCGAGGCCGGGCTGTTCAACTTCAAGGACCCGCAGACCGTCTCCGGCGTGGTGGGCGGCGGCACGCCGCTGGCCGACGAGTACCTGCAGATCAAGGTCGGCGGTGACCTGGCACTGTTCCAGGCCCTCGGCCACCTGCTCCTGGCAGAGGAAGAGCGGAACCCGGGCACCGTCGTCGACCGTTCCTTCATCGACGCGCAGACGGACGGCTTCGACGCCTACCGCGACGCGCGCCGCACCCTGGACTGGGACGAAACCGAGAAGGCCACCGGCCTGGCCCGTGACCAGATCGAGAAGGTGGCCGGGATGCTGGTGGCGTCCAAGGCGACGATCTTCTGCTGGGCCCTGGGGTTACCCAGCAGCCGCACTCGGTGGACACCATCAAGGAAATGGTCAACGTCCTGCTCCTGCAGGGCAACTTCGGCAAGCCCGGCGCCGGCGCCTGCCCCGTCCGCGGACACTCCAACGTCCAGGGCGACCGGACCATGGGCATCTGGGAAAAACCCAAGGAATGGCTCCTCGACGCGCTGGACACCGAGTTCGGCATCCAGTCTCCGCGGCACCACGGCTACGACGCCGTCGAGTCCATGGAGGCGTTTGAGCGCGACGAGGTGGACGTTTTCGTGTCGATGGGCGGCAACTTCTCGCTCGCCTGCTCGGATACCGAAACCCTGGAAGCCGGGATGCAGCGGATCGGCCTGACCGTCCACATCTCCACCAAGCCCAACCGGTCCCACGTGGTGCACGGCCGCACCTCGCTGATCCTGCCCACGCTGGGCCGGACCGACAAGGACGACAAACACCCCAAGGGCGCCCAGTTCCTGTCCGTGGAGGACTCCATGTCGGTGGTCCACTCCACCCAGGGCAGGCTCGCGCCGGTGTCCGAGCACCTGCTCGCCGAACCGGTGATCGTCGCCCGGATGGCCGAGGCCACCTTCGGCGCAGGACCATGCCGTGGACTGGAAAGCCATGGCCGAGGACTACGACGTCATCCGGGACCACATCTCGCGGGTGCTGCCCGGCTTCGAGGACTTCAACACCCGGATCCGGACCAAGAACGGCTTCGTGCTGCCCAACCCGCCGCGCGACACCCGCTCCTTCGAAACAGACATCGGCCGCGGCCGCTTCACCGTCAGTCCGCTGGAATACCTGACCCCGCCGGACGGGCCACCTGGTGCTCCAGACCATCCGCAGCCACGACCAGTACAACACCACCTTCTACGGCCTGGATGACCGCTACCGCGGCATCTCGGGCGGCCGCCGCGTGATCCTGGTCCACCCGGAGGATCTGGCGGAACTCGGGTTCAAGGACCGGGACCTGGTGGACGTGGTCAGCACCTTCCGTGGGCACGACCGCCAGGCGGACAAGTTCCGACTGGTGGCCTACCCCACCGCCAAGGGCTGCGCCGCCGCGTACTTCCCGGAGGCCAACGCCCTGGTCCACAAGGAAAACGTCGCCCGGGAATCCAACACCCCCGGCTTCAAGGCAATGTTCGTCCGCTTCCAGCCACATGCTCCTGCGCTTGCCGGGACGGCACCGTAAGGGACGCCACTGTCTCCAGCCGTGGGTGCAGGTTGTCGCCACCTTCCACCACGCCTGTCTGCCACCACAGTTTCAGCCCTTCCGGGACAACTTCCAGGGTGGCCAGGTTGTTGGTGAACCAGGGCCCCTTGACGCGTGTCCAGCGGAACGGCGGGTCCGGCACGCGCGCCGAGCGGGCTACCAAGGCACCCACCGGTGATGCCAGGCCGTAGGCCATGACAGCCCCGAAGTACCGCATCAGCCGGGGAAGGGGGTTGCGGATCGGGGAACAGACTGCCTGGATGATCCGGCTGCCGGAGGTGCGTTTGACCTCGGCGACGTAGGAGAAATGGACGTCGCCGGATAGGAAGGTCACTGTCTCCGGCGCCGGCCCGCGCTTTCCATCGGCCACCTCGGACGCCATGGCGGCCACCTCCTGGAAGCTTTTTTGGAAGGCGCCCCAGTGTTCCAGGTCGACGGCCTGGCGCAGCTTCTCGCCCGCCCGGGCCGGCAGCTTCCCCCACGCGCCCTCCGAGATGGCCTCATTCCACGACTCGACGTGGTGCAGGCCCATCGGCAGCAGGAACGGCAGCGAGGTCGCCACCAGCAGGTGGCGGAAGCCGCCGCGCATCTGGCTGTCCAGCCACCGCATTTCGTCAGCATCGAGCAGGGCGCGGGTGTCCGGCTCCAGGCTCCGGGCGGCGCGGGAGTCAACCACGATCAGCCGTGTGTCCCCGAAATCCCGGCAGTAGCTCCACCGGTACGATGCCGGGTCCTGGTCAGCCCGGTCCGCGAAAGTGTCGAGGTCCGCGCTGAGGTCGAGTTCGTCGTCGTCCTGGTGGCCGGCAACCCGCTGCCAGATGGCGTCGTCGCGCCGCATCTTGCGGCGAAAGGTTGCCCAGATGCTGGTAGACCCAGTACGAGGCCAGCCCCGAGACGATCCGCCCGTGCCACCAGGACGTGGCTTCCATCTCCTGTTTCCAGCTCAGCGAGGCGTTCCAGTCGTCACGGACGTCATGGTCGTCGAAGATCATGGCGCTGGGAAGGGTGGACAGCAGCCACCTGTTGGCGGGGTCGGACCAGGCCAGGTTATAGAGGTGCGCGTATTCCTCGTAGTCCTTGAGCTCTTCGCCAGGCGGTTCGTTGATGTCGCGGCGGGCGCGGATGAACTGCTGCATCTGCTCACTGGTCAGGTCTGCGTAGACCTGGTCGCCGAGGAAGGCCACCAGGTCAGGCCACGGCAGGTCACCACCGGAGGCCATCGCCAGGGCGTAGGCGCGGAGGGAGTCGACGCCGTGGGTCCTGTTGCCGGATTCGTCATGCGGGACGCTGGTACGGCACGAGCCGTAGGCCAGGCGCAGCGGCTTGCCGGGTTTCAGTGTCGCGATCACCGGCGGTGGAAAACCGGAGTCGGGCTCGGGCCACACATGTACCCCATCGATTTCCACCGTGTACGGCAAGCACCGATCCTGGCTCAATTCCGGTTGCCTCCACCAGCGCGTAATGGTGGCCGTGAACGGCGAAAGTACGGGCCTCCCAGCTCCCGTGGCCGGTCCGGACTGTAACGCGGGAATCGTTCCGGGCCTCCACCCAGATGCTGGCCGAAGTCTCATCCACGTATCGCATCATGGGGCCAAGCACCAGGGAAGTCGCCATGACTCAGTTCTACCCGTTCCGGGCCGCAGCAACCATGGGCGCGCCAGGAACCAGGAAAAACACGCACGGCCCCGGACGCAGGTTCTGTTGCTGCCCACGGCAGGCAACCCCTCAGGCGCCTGCACTACGGCGGTACTCTGCTCTCAGCCGGCGGCGTGGAGAAAACGCTCCAGGCCGTCTTCGCCCAGGGAGAGTCCGATGTGGATAAAGTCCGGATGGCCGGAGAAAGAGGCGCCCCGGGCCGAGGGTGGCCTGTCCCTTTTCGCGGACACGTTGGATATCAGCTGTGATGCCACTGCCGGCAGGACTTCCTTGGGCCATTGTGGTGGTTCCCAGTCCTGGTGTTCGCTGGTGTAATGCCGGCCGCTGGGTGAAATCCAGCCGGGTGGTTCGTCCTTTGTTGCCGGGGTTGGCTTCCACGCGGTGGTGTGTCTGAGCCTGTGGTGCCGAGGACACGGCTGTCCCAGATTCGAAATCCCGGTGCGACCGCCCAGATGCCACGCCCGGAGGTGGTCCGCTTCATTGTCCAGCGACTGATTTGAACAGCCCGGGAAGGGACAGCGCCCGTCACGCATCCGCAGCCAGCGCCGCATCGCCGCGGTGGGCCGGTAGTTAGCGCGGCCGATCTCCAGCGATGCGCCGTCCCTCGGGTCCACCAGCACCCGGTAGAAGGAGTCGGCCCCGTTGGCCACCAGATCCCTGGCCATCGACGCCGGGATGGGGCCGTATCCGTCGAGCATGGCCGGTTCATCCGTGGCGCCGAGCAGAGAGAACACCGGCACGGTAACCAGTACCTCGGCCCGGGGCGTGCGGACCTGCCCGGTGCCAACTGTGTTGCCGGGTTCACCGGTGCCGCCCTCACCGGCGTCACCATCGTCGCAGCCGTCGCGGCCGCTGCCCAGCAGGGCGCTGGCATACACGTCGGCCCGGAGCTGGGCGAGGGTCCGGGACTCTTCCGGCCCCTGCAGGCCCCGGGAGATCGCGGTGATGCGGTTCCAGATCGCTGCCGCCTGATGCGCCGGGAGGTAGGCCGAGAGCCAGGCCATGCCGTCCTTGTCCTGCGAGTAGTTCGCCCGCCGGTCCAGGATGCCTTTCGCGTGGCGCTTCTCGATGCTCTCCTCGTGATGGCGTTCGCGCCAGATGCGGGCCTTGTGCCGGAACCGGGAGGCAGGCATGTCCCCGGCAGGGCAGCCACGGGCAGGGTTTGGTGCATCAGGATCCAGGAAGTGAGCCTCCAGAGCGGCGGCCCCGGCGGGATTGAGGCTGGCAGTTTCGTCCACCATCACTCTGGCATGGTGCCAGGACACCATTCCGGCCTGCAGGGCGGCCAGGGTCAACGGCAACCGCGTGGTCAGCTCGTGGGAGTCGGACAGGAACGCACTGGCAGCCCGCGGTCCGATGGCCAGGACGCAGGCGATCTCGGCAGCCGCCCCCATCTCCCGAGCCTGTGGCGAAGCGTCCGGTGGGGCCGCCGCGTCCGCGGTCGCGACAAATGTTGCGGCAGTCAGGGCTTTCAACCCGGCCAGCTGCGCGTCCGCTCCCGCCGCCCCGGTCAGGATATCCAGGCAATCCCCGGATAATTCCTGCAACGGATCGACCCCCGGAGAAAGTCCACCGGGACCGGATTCGCCCGCCTCACCAGTGAGCACACCGGTCAGCACAGCAACGGCAGCGGCGATCTCCGCATATGCCTTCGCCACCACCGGATTCCTCATATGCCCATCATGACAAGGGGGTCAGACATTCAACCGAGACCGCTAAGCACGCGCAAAAACCGGGGGCCGCCGGAATGGCAGCCCCCGGTTTTCGAGTGGTTCAATCACAGACAGGCTAGCCGCGCAGCCGCTCCATGCCGGGATCGAACAGCGGCTCGGCTGTGACCGTGGCAGCGATGCGCTTGCCGAAGTACTCCACCTCCACCGAATCACCGACGGACACCGAGGCGGGCAGCCACGCGTACGCGATCGGCTTCCGGACGGAGTAGCCGTAGGCGGCGCTCGTGACATAGCCAGCTGCGGAACCGTCGACGTACACCGGTTCCTTGCCCAGCACGAGGGACGTGCCGTCGTCGACCGTCAGGCACCGCAGCTCCCGCGCGGCAGGCTGTTCCTTGCGCGCCGCAAGGGCCTCGGCACCCACGAATCCTGTCTTGTCCTTGGCTACGGAGAAGCCCAGGCCGGCCTGGTACGGGTGGTGTTCGGAGGTCATGTCCGTGCCCCACAGCCGGTAGCCCTTCTCAAGCCGCATGCTGTTGAACGCGCCGCGGCCGGCGGCAATGATGCCGTGTTCCCGGCCCGCCTCGAACAGCAGGTCCCACAGCTTCAGCCCGTACTCGGCAGTGGTGTACAGCTCCCAGCCGAGCTCGCCCACGTAGGAGAGGCGCATGGCCGTGACGGGGATGCCGCCCACCGAGATTTCCTTGGTGCGGAAGTACTTGAGCCCGTCGTTGGTCAGGTCGTCGGAGCTGACCTTGCCGATCACTTCCCGGGCCAGCGGGCCCCACAGCCCGATGCAGCAGGTGCTGCCGGTGATGTCCGAGACATGCACCCACTGGGCGGGATCGGCAGCCGACTGCTTCCGGGCCTCCACCCGCAGGTAGTCGAAGTCCACGTTGCTGTTCACACCCAGCTGGAAGTCTTCCTCCGCCAGCCGTGCGACGGTCACGTCACTGCGGATGCCGCCGTCGTGCTCCAGCAGCAGGCAGTACGTCACGGCGCCCGGGCTTCTTGGCGATGTTGCCGGTGCTGAGCCGGTGCAGCAGCGCCTGCGCGCCCGGGCCCACCACGGACAGCCGCTTCAGCGGCGTCATGTCAAAAAGTCCGACGGCGGTACGCGTCTTCCACGCCTCGGCCGCGGAAATGGGGGACGAGAACATGGCGGACCACTCGTCGCGCTCCGGCGTCTGCCACTCTGCGGGGAGCTCGATCCAGCAGGCCGCGGTTGGCTTCGAACCAGTGCGGCCGCTCCCAGCCGGCGGACTCCAGGAAGAAGGCCCCCAGCTCCTTCTGCCGGACGTTGAACGGGCTGACGCGCAGGTCGCGCGGGGATTCCTTGGGCTGCAGCGGGTGCAGGATGTCGTAGATTTCCACGAAGTTCTGCTGGGACGTTTCGCTGACGTACTGCGTCGGAGGTCTGGACCTTTTCGAAGCGGGTGAGCTCGCAGCCGTGCAGGTCGGTGCGGGAGTGGCCGTCGATCAGCAGCTCGGCCATGGCCTTGGCAACACCGGCGGAGTGCGTGACCCAGACGGCCTCGGCCACGAAGAAGCCCTCGACGTCGGGGGCCTCGCCCATGAGCGGGCCGCCGTCCGGGGTGAAGGAGAAGATGCCGTTGAAGCCGTCCTCGATCTGCGGAGTTGCGCAGCGCGGGCAGCAGGTCCTGGCTGTCCTCCCACGCGGGCAGGAAGTCTTCCAGGGTGAACTCGAGGCGGGAGGGCATGCGGTGGTCGGACATTTCCTCTGCGGCGACCTTCGGCAGGGCGGACATGTCCACCGGCATGGGGCGGTGGGCGTAGCTGCCGATGCCGATCCGGTCGCCCCATTCGCGGTAGTACAGGTCCTTGTCCTGGTAGCGCAGGATGGGCTTGCCGGCGCCGTTGGGGAGCTCGTTGACGCCCTCGAGTTCGGGCAGCGGGGTGGTCTGATGACGTACTGGTGGGCCAGCGGCAGCAGCGGTACCTCCAGGCCCACCATCTTGCCGAGTTCACGGCCCCAGAAACCTGCGCAGGACACCACGATGTCCGCCGGGATCACGCCGTCGGCGGTTTCGACGCCGGTCACCTTGCCGCCCTCCTGGGCGATGCCGGTCACCGTGGTGGAGCCGACGGAAGGTCACGCCGCGCTCGCTGGAACGCTCGATCAGCAGCTGCACCGCACGGGCGGCCAGGGCCAGGCCGTCGGTGGGGATGAGCAGGCCGCCCAGGACTTCGCGGCCGCCCGTGAGTTTGCCGGTGTTCAGGAGGGGGTAGATCTTCTCGCATTCGTCAGCGTCGACGATCCGGCTTTCGACGCCCCAGGAGGTGGCATGACGCCCATCTTGCGCTTGAGGTCGGCCAGCGCGCCTCGGGGGTGGTGGCCAGCTCCAGGCCGCCCACCTGGTTGAAGCAGGACTGGCCGTCCTTGCTCAGGGAGAGCAGCTTGTTGACGGTGTAGCGTGGCGAATTCGGTCATGGTCTGGACGGGTTGTTCTGGAACACCAGGCCCGGTGCGTGCGAGGTGGAGCCGCCGGCAAGTTCCAGCGGGCCCTGTTCCACCACCGTGATGTTGGTCCAGCCCCGGGTGGCGAGTTCGTCGGCAAGGTTGGTGCCGACGATGCCGGCGCCGATGATGACAACGCGTGGTGATGCGCTCATAAGTGGTTCTCCTGGTGTTCGCGTTAGCGGAAGACGACGGTGCGGGTGTTGTTGAGCAGGACCCGGTGCTGGCAGTGCCACTTGACTGCGCGGGACAGTGCCTGCGATTCGGCGTCCCTGCCAACAGTGACCAGGGCATTCGGGTCCAGGCTGTGGTCCACCCGGAACACTTCCTGCTCGATGATCGGGCCCTCGTCCAGGTCTGCGGTGACGTAGTGCGCGGTGGCTCCGATGAGCTTCACGCCGCGGTCGTACGCCTGGTGGTAAGGCTTGGCCCCTTGAAACCGGGCAGGAAGGAATGGTGGATGTTGATGGCGCGGCCGCGGAGGGTCGCTGCAGAGGCCGTTGGAGAGTACCTGCATGTAGCGGGCCAGGACCACCAGGTCTGCGTGGTACTCCGTCGACCAGTTCCAGCAGGCGTGCCTCGGCCTCGCGGCTTGGTATCCGCAGTGACCGGGACGTGGATGAACGGCAGGCCGGCGGCTTCCGCCATGGGGCGCAGGTCCTCGTGGTTGGAAACCACGACGGCGATCTCCGCACCCAGGCTGCCGGCGCGCCAGCGGAAGATGAGGTCGTTGAGGCAGTGGCCGAACTTCGAGACCATCACCAGCACGCGCTGGGGGCTGCCGTCGTGGATGGCGAACTCCATGTCGAACTCATCGGCAGTGGCGGCGAATTCTGCGCTGAGGCCCTCCGCGGAAACTTCCTTGTCTCCCGGGGTGAAGGCCGTGCGCAGGTAGAGCTTGCCGCTGATGTGGTCATCGAACTGCTGGTGTTCAACGATGTCGAAGCCGCGATCAGCGAGGAAGGCGGTGATCGCCCGGACGATTCCGGGCCGCTCCGGGCAGGCAAGCGTGAGGACGTACTGTGCGGTGCCGGTGCTGCGGACGCTGGGGACGGCGCCGGCTTCCGCCGTCGCGTTACCGGTGGGGCGGCCTTCGAGGACTGTGGTCATGGTCTACTCCTGGTTCTTTGCGGGGGCGTGGGTGTCAGCGGGGGAAGCGACGCAGCGGCCGTCCTCCGAACAGCGCTGGTCACATTGATGCTTGGTCACGAGATCGAACTGGACGCCGCCGTGCTGGTCCACGCCGGTCCGGATGGCGCGTTCGACCACGGAGTCGGCGAGCCGCCGCCGCAGGGACAGCGGATCCCGGCGCAGGTCCTTGACCAGGGCGAAGCAGAGCAGCAGCATGACCAGCACGAACGGCAGGGCCGCGACGATGGTGATGCGCTGCAGGCCGGACAGTGCCTCCGAGGGCTTGTCGCCGCCGGCGAGCAGCATCACTGCCGCCACGGCGCCGGTGAGCAGGCCCCAGAAGATGACCAGCCCGCGTTTGGGTTCGGAGGAGCCGTTCGAGCTCAGGGATGCCATGATCGAGCGAGGCCGAATCTGCCCCGGTGACGAAGAAGATTCGCCACCAGGACCATGGCCAGGACGATGACTGCTGCGGTCAGCCAGCCCGGCATGCCCAGGTTCTTGACCAGGTCGAACAGTGCTCCGTCGAAGTCGATGGACGGTGCTCCGTCTGCCATGGTCACCAGTCCCGGGCTGGTTCGCCTTGTCGGCTTCCTGCTGGACGTTGAAGGCTGCACCGCCGAAGATGCCGAACCAGATCGACGCTGACAACGCTGGGGACCAGCAGGACGCCGGTGACGAACTGGCGGATGGTGCGGCCGCGGCTGATGCGGGCGATGAACATGCCCACAAAGGGCGTCCAGGACACCCACCAGGCCCAGTAGAAGATGGTCCAGCCGGACATCCAGCGTGCGCAGTGCCTCGTCGCCCACGGCCTCGGTGCGGGAAGACATCTCGGCCAGGTCCCGGGCGTAGTCGCCCACTGCGGCGGGGATCAGGTTGAGGATGAAGAGCGTGGGGCCGGCGATGAAGACGATGAGCGCCAGGACCACGGCCAGGACCATGTTGATGTTGGACAGCCACTGGATGCCGCGGCTGATGCCGGACACCGCCGAGGCCACGAAGCAGGCGGTCAGGACGGCGACGATCGCCACGAGCACGGGCGTGCCGATTTCGCCCATCCAGCCGTTGGAGGTCAGGCCGCTGCCGATCTGCAGGGCGCCGAGGCCCAGGGATGCCGCCGTGCCGAACAGCGTGGCGAAGATGGCCAGGATGTTGATGAACTTTCCGACCGGCCCTTCCACCGTCCTGATGCCGAACAGCGAGGTGAAGGCTGCGGAGATCAGTTGCCTGCGGCCCAGGCGGTAGGTGCCGTAGGCCATGGCGATGCCGACGACGGCGTACATCGCCCAGGGGTGCAGGGTCCAGTGGAAGATGGAGGTGGCCATGGCCGTCTGGATGGCTGCGGGGGTCCGACCGTCCACGGTTCCGGGCGGTGGTGAGATGTAGTGGTAGAGCGGCTCGGCCACGCCGTAGAACATCAGGCCGATGCCCATGCCGGCGGCGAACATCATGGCGATCCAGGAGACGGTCCGGAATTCAGGCTTTTCCCCGTCCTTGCCCAGCGGGATGTTGCCCCACTTTCCGAGGGCCAGCCAGAGGACAAAGACGACGAACAGCGAGGCCAGGACCATGAAGAGCCAGCCGGTGTATTCCATGACCCAGTCCAGGGCGACGGTTGAGGTTGCGGCCAGGCTGTCCCGGCCGAGGAAGCCCCAGGCCACGAAGGCCAGGGCGAGGACGCCGGTGATGCCGAAGGTGGCTTTGTCGAGGGTGAGCTTACGGTTCCGCCGCTCCGTCAACAGCCTGCTCGGACTTGGTCAGGCGGAGTTCCTGCATGATCTGCTGGGTGTCCTCCGCGTCCTGCGAGTCGTGGGAGGAAGGAGAGTTCCCCGGTGCAGGAACGGGTTTGGGCTCCTCGAGCTCAACGGGGGATTGGGCATCCGGGCGGATGTCGCTGTTCAAAGCCATGTCAAGTCCTTTGGTTTGAATTCATGGGCTGGCGCTTTACTCCGGCGTCCACGGGGAGGGGCTTCCTGGCATTCAGTCAGCAAGATCGGCCTTGCTTTGTCCGGGGCGATTGTTCCGCAAGGATCAACACGTCTCGCAATAAGCAACAGAGTGGCTCACGTCACAGCCGCGTGTCAAGGATTATTCGAATTCTTAAGCCCTGTTTCAGGGGTTCCGGGGGCCTTGACAGAGGCTCCGGAACAGGGTCAGGCATCGATCACCAGGTCGGTCTGCGCGGTGGAGCAGCAGGGCAGGAACTTGCCGGCAGAGATTTCCCGTGCCCGGATCCCGCCTTGGTGGTTCATCTCGACCTCCCCTGAAAGCTTGACGACCTTGCAGGAGCCGCACATGCCTTCCTTGCAGTTCGCGCCAATCCTGACCCCGGCACGCTGGGCCACCTCGAGGATGCGCTCGGTGGGGTCGATCCGCACATTGATGCCGGTACGCATGAAGGACATGGTGAGGCTGCCTGTTCCCACCGTGTCGAAGCTCGAGGCATCAGGGGAACCGGCTTCCGGCTCCCCGCCCGGGCTATCGGCGGAGGCGTCGAAGCCGGGCGCTTCCGGGTCGACGATTTCCAGCGGCAACCCCGAGGCCTGCAGGGTTCCGTCGGAGTCGTAGCCAGGCTCGTAGAGGCCGAACGCGGCGGGTTGGCTTTCGAAGTAGTCCTCGGCGGATTCGGCGATCTCCTCGGCGATCTCCTCCGCGACGTCGGCTGCAAGCGCCACCTCCGCCTGGTATTCAAGGAGCGTCTGGCGGTCTCCCGAGAAGAACTCCATGTAGATGGAAGTGTCGTCGACACCGACCTTCTTGAGGAGCTCGGTGGCGGTGTTCAGGTAACCCTCGGGGCCGCATGCGTACACCTGGCGGCCGTTGGCGTCCGGGGCCACCTCCTCGAGCATGGCCGCCGTCAGCCTTCCGCTGAGCCCCTCCCACCCCTCCGGCACACTGCGGTCGCCCAGGGAGTAGTAGACCTTGACGCGTGAGTCCACGGAGGCGATATAGGCCAGTTCCCGGTGGAAGGCAAAGCCTCCAGCATCCGAGCCGTGGTAGAGCATCACAACATCGGCGTGTCCGGGCAGGGAGTGGATGGTCCGCACCATGGACATGATGGGAGTGATGCCTGCGCCGGCGGCCAGCAAGAGATACCGTGCCCGCCGGTCGGCATCAGGCAGGTGGAATGCTCCCACCGGTCCCAGCATCTCGAGGACGGTGCCGGGTTTGACGTTCTCGTGCACCCAGGGCGAGACCAGTCCCGTGGGGTCGCATTTGACGGTGATGCTGAAGGTCCACGGCTCGGTGGGCGAACTGGACAGCGAGTAGCTGCGGTCCACCGGCTCCTGGTCCTCGCCATTCACGGGGAATGCGACGTTGACGTACTGGCCCGCACGGAACGCCAGGGGCGCACCGTCGCAGCGGCGGAACACGAAGGTCATCATGGCGCCGGCCTCGGGAACGGTCTCGACGCATTCGGCCATGAACTCCTGCGGATGCCAGGGTCCCAGGGCACGGGCTGCGCGGGCGGGCGTCTCGGCGCTTCCCATCACCCTGTTCCACGGCATCTCAAGGCCGCGGATACGCTGCGGTTCCTGGATTGCCGTTTCAGTGAGGAGTTCAATCATGCCAAGTGCTCCTGCACGCGCTGCACGTACCAGTTGATGAATGCCTCGACCTGGTATTCGCTCTTCATGTAGGGGCCGGGCTCGTAGGCGGGGCTGCCGGCACCCTGCTGGCACAGCTCCACGAACGCCTTGTCCTGCAGGTTCGTCTGCTTCCAGGTGTAGGTGAGCTTCTCCAGGTCGTAGTCGACGCCTTCCACGGCGTCGTCAGCCACCAGCCACGTGGTGCGTACCAGGCTCTGGTGTTCGTTGATGGGGAAGACGCCGAAGGTGATGACGTGGTCGCCGAGGAAATGGAACCAGCTGTTGGGCTGCAGGTGCATCGAGCAGCGGCCAAGGCGGAAGTCGGGCAAGTCGCCGAGCAGCTTCTTGGAAAGCCTGCGCCCGTCGGCGGAGAACGATTCGCCCTCGCCATCGAGTGATTCCCGTGAGATGCGGATTCCCGCGATGCGCGTGTCAAGCTGCTCGACCACCTCATAGGGAAGGCCATAGCGGCGGCAACGCTCCTCGAGGGAGGACTGGGCTTCCTTGTTCCGGTCCCACACCTCCTCGAGGTGGGGCGGGATCAGGCCCTCCGTCAGGCCCCAGGTGGGGAAGAGGGAGCAGGCGAGCTCCGGGTGGCCGTCGCAGTGGTAGCACTCACGGTTGTTCTCCATGACGAGCTTCCAGTTGCCCTCTTCGATGATGTTCTGCTGGTAGGCGATTTTTGTCTTCGACGAGATCGTGGGGCGCCAGGTAGGGCTCGAAGATCTTTGCGGTTTCGTCGAAGTCCGTCGGCGGTTCGTCCGCAATGCAGACGAAGATGAGTCCGGCGACCTCGCGGCCGTGGGCGCGCTTGAGGCCGAAGCAGCTCTTGTCGAACTTCGTTTCCCCCGGCGCGGAGGCGTGGATCAGGTTGCCCTCCGGGGAGTAGGTCCAGGAGTGGTAGCCGCAGACCAGGTTTCCGGTTGACCCGGCAGCTTCGGTCAGGACGCGGGCGCCGCGGTGGCGGCATACATTGTGCAGGACGTTCACGCCGCCGTCGTCGTTGCGCAGCACAATCAGGGAGTAGGGCCCGTAGTCGACGGTGACGTAGTCGCCCGGCTCCGGCAGTTCGGCGGTGCTGGCGGCAAAGATCCAGTGCTGGCCGAAAATGGCCTCCATGTCGATCTTGAAGATCGAGGATCGGTGTAGAAGGGGGCATCGAGGGAGTATCCCGTGCGCCGGAACTCAAACAACGCGGTGATTTCCGCCAGCTGCTCGGCAGGCAATGATGCAGCGAGTTTTCCGCGTGAATTGAGGGGCACGTTCACTGAAGCAGTCATGGGTTTCCTCCCGGGAGGCATGGGTAGTGGGTGTTGCGTGTTGACCACGGGTGCGTGGGGGGTAGCGCCGTGGTCGAAGAACTCGTTGTAGTCATGAGATTAGGGTCACAAGCGCTGCAATAAAAGCGCAAATTTTTGAGGATAACCGTGCAGAATAGGTGCATGATCGATGCGCGACTCATCACACTTCGCGTGTTCGCCCGGTGCGGCACCATAGGCGCCACCGCGGAGCTCACGGGCTACTCCCCCTCCGCCGTCTCTGCGCAATTGCGGGAGCTCCAGCGCGTGCTTGGAATGCAGCTCCTGACGAAAGACGGCCGGGGCGTGCGGCTTACCGCCACGGGACGCTTTCTCGTGGCGGGCTCGGATCCCCTCATTGCCCAGTGGGAGAGCCTGCGCGCCGCGGCCATGGAGGCCGGCGACCAGGTGCAGGCCCATTTTGGCCTCGGCGGATTCTCCACTGCAGCCGCCCAGTTGCTCGCGCCGCTGGCCGCCACCCTGCGCTCAACCCGCCCCCTGCTGGAGGTGCAGGTTCTCGAGGCAGATCCGGCCCGCTGCTTCGACTTGTTGGTTGCGGAACGAATCGATCTTGCGGTCATTGTCGCCATGCAGTCCGACACGTATGGTGAGGACGATCCGCGCTTCGAGCAGAGGGTCCTGCTCGACGATCCACTGGACGTGATCATTCCCGGCGACCATCCGTTGGCATCACGGGAAACAGCGACGCTTGAAGAGCTGGCCTCGGAACCCTGGATTACGGAGGCCGCGGGTTCCACCTACCATTCCCTCTTCAGCGCGGCGTTCACGGCAGTCGGGGTAACACCGCGGATTGCCCATGAGGCTGTTGAATGGGAAACCCAGATCGCATTTGTGGGTGCGGGGCTGGGCGTCGGCCTGCTGCCCCGCCTGGCGCCGCTGCATGGTGCCGAGAACGTGGTCCGGCTACGCATCACGGGCAAGGGGAAACCCACGCGCCGCATCGTCGCCGCGGTGCGCAGGGGCAGCATCGCCTCACCCCTGATCCAGGAGTCGCTCCGCATCCTGCAGGCCAATGCCAACCGGATCCTTACCGCCCGTCTCGAAGAGGATCTCTGAGCGCTGCCGGCGCGGAGCCGTGGCGTTCGGCAGCGTCTTTGTCCGTCCCATGGCCTCGGGCCGGGACCCCGGCACACTACCTGCGGATGTAGCCCATCCTGGCGCTGATCTGCAGGCCTGCCTCTTTCAGCCCCTCAAGGAGTCCCGGTTGCTTCTCCGGATCGAACCGGAACGCAGGGCCGGAGATGCTGACGGCACCGACTACCGTTCCCAGGTGGTTGAACACCGGCACGGACATGGCGTTGATCCCGATTTCGAATTCCTCCCTGGTGACGCAGTAGCCATCCCGTGCCACAGTGATCAGCTCGGTTTCAAGCTCTTTGCGGTTGGTGATGGTGCGCGGGGTCCGCGCCGGCAACCCAGTCTCCTTCAGGATCCGGTCCCGGTCATCCGCGGAGACTGCCGCCAGCAGGACTTTGCCGCTGGAGGTGGCATGCAGCGGGGTGAGGCTGCCCACCCAGTCATACGTGGCCAGGGTTGACGGCCCCATCGCCTGGTCCACGTTCACCGCGTAGTTGGAGCGCAGTACGGCGAGGTTCACCGTCTCCTTAAACTGGTCAGCGAGGCTTTCCATGAACGGCCGGGCCTCCCGGACCAGGCTGAGGCGTCCGGGAATGGAGCTGGCCAGCCGGAGGATGCCGAAACCCAGCTGGTACTTGCCGCGCTCGCTGTTCTGATGGACCATTTCCCGGCTCACCAACGAGCCCAGGAGCCGCGAGACGGTGGACTTGTGGATACCCATCTCTTCGGCGATGTCGCTCACGCCTGCGTGGCCGTCCCGCGCCAGGATCTCCAGCACCGCCAGGGCCCGTTCCACTGACTGGACACCGCCGTGGCCCGCCTCGGCTTCGACGTCGGGTTCGCGGTCATTGTTCAAAGCCATGACTAATACTCTCAAGTAGCTTACGCAGGGAGAAATCAACGTCCACGGATTAAAGGAAAGCAGCGCCGCACAAAAGGCGGCGCTGCTTTGCTTTATTGAGTTACAGCGGCAGTCAGGCTCCGATGATGTTGTACTCCGGTCCGAACGGGAACTTGGTGATGTTCTCCGCTCCGTCCTCACCCACCACGAGGATGTCGTGTTCGCGGTAGCCGCCGGCGCCCGGCTGCCCGTCGAGGACGGTGATCATGGGCTCCATCGAGACCACCATGCCCGGCTCGAGGACCGTGTCAATGTCCTCGCGGAGTTCCAGCCCGGCCTCGCGGCCGTAGTAGTGGCTGAGGACGCCGAACGAGTGGCCGTAGCCGAAGGTGCGGTTGGCCAGGAGGCCGTGGCCCACGTAGATCTCGTTGAGTTCAGCAGCGATGTCCTTGCAGACGGCGCCGGGCTTGATCAGTTCGAGTCCGCGCTTGTGCACCTCGACGTTGATGTTCCACAGTTCCAGGGAGCGGGCATCCGGTTCGCCGTAGAACAGGGTGCGCTCCAGGGCGGTGTAGTAGCCCGAGGTCATCGGGAAGCAGTTCAGGGACAGGATGTCGTGTTCCTGGATCTTGCGGGTGGTGGCCCAGTTGTGCGCGCCGTCGGTGTTGATGCCGGACTGGAACCACACCCAGGTATCGCGGATTTCGGAATCCGGGAAGGTCCGGGCAATCTCGTGGACCATGGCCTCGGTGCCGATCAGGGCCACCTCGTACTCGGTGATGCCGGCGGTAATGGCGTTGCGGATGGCCTCTCCGCCGAGGTCGCCGATCCGTGCACCGTGCTTGATGACCTCGATTTCCTCGGCGGACTTGATCATGCGCTGGCGCATCGCGGCCTGGGCCACATCCACCAGCGTGGCGGAGGCGAAGGCGGCCTGGATCTTGTTGCGGTTGTCCAGCGGCAATGAGTCGTCTTCGACGCCGAGGCGGCGGGGGCTGATGCCGCGGGTGCGCAGGACTTCCTGGATGGCGAAGATGTAGTTGTCGCGGCGCCAGTCGGTGTAGACGATGTTGTCGCCGTAGCTGCGGCGCCAGGGCATACCGGCGTCGATGTTTGCCGTGACAGTGACGGTGTCGTCCTTGGTGACCACCATGGCGTAGGAGCGGCCGAAGGTGGTGAAAAGGAAGTCGGAGTAGTACTTGATGGAGTGGTAGCTGGTCAGGACGACGGCGTCCAGGTCCTTCTCTGCCATGATGCGGCGCAGGCCGGCGATCCGGCGTTCAAATTCAGTGTCGGAGAAGGTGAGCTTGACCTTCTCGCCGTTTTTCAGGACCTTGAGACGCTCCAGTTCGGCGATGGACGAGGCATTCTCGGAAGCTGTGATGGTCATGGTGGTGGTGCCTTTCTGTGGTGCGGTTACGTGGGGAGGGAAGTCGGGGGGGAGCCGGTTGCTACTCGTGGCGCAGCGGTTCCTTGCAGGTCTCCCTGGACAGGGAGACTGCAATCAGGGAGATGACTGCCGCGCCGACCAGGTACCAGGCGGGGGCAAGGTCGCTGGCAGTGGCGGCGATCAGGAGTGTTGCCATGAACGGGGCGGTGCCGCCGAACAGGGCGTTGGAGAGGTTGAAGCTGACAGCGAAGCCGCTGTACCGGACCCGGGTGGGGAACATTTCGGCGAGGAAGCTGGGGAGCGTGCCGTCGTTGAGGGTGAGCATTGCACCCAGCAGGATCTGGACCAGCACGATCACCAGGAAGTTCCCGGTTCCCAGCAGCGCGAAGGCCGGCACCGTCAGCACAATGAAGGTGATCGACGCGCTGATGAGCACCTTCTTGCGTCCGAACCGGTCCGAGAGCATGCCCGTCAGGAAAATGAATCCGATGTAGGTGACCAGCGCGATGGTGGTGGCCAGGAAGGACTCGGTTTCGCCCAGGCCCAGTTCTGAGGACAGGTACGTTGGCATGTAGCTGAGGATGACGTAGAAGCCGACGGCGTTGAGCAGGACCGCTCCGACGGCCTGCAGCAGCTGCCGCCAGTGGTTCCGGAACAGGCTGGAGACGGGTGCCTTGACGGCTTCATCCTCGGCGGCCAGTTCGCGGAAGACCGGGGTGTCTTCAAGTTTCGTCCGGATGTAGCGGCCAATCAGGCCCATCGGGGCCGCCAACAGGAACGGCAGCCGCCAGCCCCAGCTTTCCATGGCGTCGGAGGTCAGCAGGGTGGTCAGGAGGCCCGCCAGTAATGATCCGAGCAGCAGGCCCGCAGCGGTGCTGGCAGGAACCACCGCTGCGTACAGCCCGCGCCTGTTGGCGGGGGCGTACTCCACCAGGAACGCCGAGGCTCCGGCATACTCCCCGGACGCGGAGAAGCCCTGCGCCACCCTGATGATCAGGAGGAGGATCGGCGCCCAGATCCCGATCGTGTCGTAGCCCGGGATCAGGGCGATGCAGAAAGTGGCTCCGGACATGATCAGGATGGAGAGGGAAAGTGCGGTCCGCCGGCCTACCCTGTCGCCGATATGCCCCCAGACGAACCCGCCAAGCGGACGCACGAGGAACGAAATGGCGAAGAGTGCGAAGGTCAGCAGGAGCCCGGTCTGCGGATCCGACTCAGGGAAGAAGACCGTTGCGATCGTCACGGCAAGGTAGCCGTAGACGGCGTAGTCGAACCATTCGACAAAGTTGCCGATGAAGCTGGCCGCGATGACCCTGCGGCGGGTGTCTTTGCTGACGCTGTTGTCAGCGGGCTCGTAATTCTGGCCGCTCAAGGTCCTGCGGCCGGAGCCGTTGTGCGGTTCCGGGCCAAGGCCGCCAGCCAGTGCAGAGGGGGAAATTCCGTTACTCATGTATCCACCAAGTTGTTTGTGGTTGCAATCAGCGCAACGCTGTTGCACCAGACTAGGGGTGATATGTAACACAGTCAATGCCTTGTTGTTACGGCATGTAAACGAAACTTCCGCCGCCAAGCAGGCAGGTACCTCTGGCGGGGCAAGCCGCCCGAAGGAACGTTATTCGTTGCGCGAGACGAAAGTCTGGTTGCGCAGATTCAGGCAGGAAAGTGCCTTGCTCAGCCTGAGGGCATTCCAGCGAGGCGCGCCGCCAGGTGCAAGGCGGCAAGCCTTCCGGTGCCGCGGGGGTCGCCGCCGCACAGCGCGAAGATCCGTTGCAGGCGCTGGTGCATGGACTGGCGCTCGACGTGCAGCTCACGCGCGGCCTGCGCGGTGTTGCAGCCAGAGTCCAGCCAGACCTTCAAGGTCTCCACCAGCAGGGAACGGCGCTGGGCGTCATAGTCGAGGACTGCACCCAGCTGCTGGCGCACAAAGTCCCTCCGCTGCGCCGAATCCATGGAGTGGAAGGCCATCCGTTCAACGGCCATGGCCTGGGCATCCAGGACCATCCCCGACCGCCCGGTCCCTGCCCTGCCGGGGTGGTTACCAGCAGCCAGCTCAAAGGTCAGCCGTGCTTCCGCCAGCGACCAGGGCGCGTCCGTGATCCCGGCGGCCACCGGACCCACCGCACTGACGGTGCCCTCCGGCACGGGCAGCTCCTGCAGCCCTGCGATTATCGCATTCCGGTCCTCCTGGGCCTTGCCGGGACGCAGGACCGCCAGCGCCAGCAGTTCCGCGTTGTCCGCGTAGCTTGCACTGTGGTGCCCCACCCGGTCCAAAAGATGTTCGACGGCGGTGCGGAGCTGCTTGGACACTGCGGAACGGACCACCACCGCCACGAGGTCTCCTGAGACCGGGATGCCGGCCGACGGGGCGAGCTGCTGCAGCCGCCAGCTCTGGTTCCCGGAATCGACAGCGCGGATCAGGGCCGCCCCGGCCATCTCCTTCAGGCCAGGTGGCATGCGCTGCAGAAGGGCCAGGGCAAGGATGTCCACGGAACGGCTGCCTGCAATCCTTGCCAGGTTCACGTCGGATCCAGCCTGCGGGTGGAGGGCAAGGCGTGCCGAGGGAATCCCCCGCACGGAGACATCCACATGGATGGTCTGGCCGGGATCAGTTTCGGGGTCAGCAGGGATTGCAGGCCGGTGTTCACCGGCCCGGGCGGCCGGCACTGCGCTGGCGAGCGTGGTTCCCGAGATGGACGTCAGCACCACTTCGGCATGTGTCGCGGCAGCCAGCACGGCGAGGATCCGGTCCAGGCTGCCGCCATGTGCCAACTCCACGGCCATCGCATGGCTGGCTTGGTCAGCCTCCTGCAGATGACCGGCCGACTCGCTCACCAGCAGCGAGTTGATGGCTTCCATGACGCCGACAAACGGCACGCGCCTGCGCAGCTCCACCAGCGGAAGTCCGGCGGCTTCGGCGGCTGCCACCATCGAGGACGGGATGGAGGGCAGGGCGGCTCCCGTCTCGATCGCCAGCGCAGCCACTCCCCGCTCCGCGAGCTCCCAGACATAGCCCTCACGCCGTTTATCGGTTGCCGCGGCGAGCGCCTGTCCGCCGGTAAGCAACAGTTCGCCGCCGCCAAGTAACGGGGCGATGTCCAGGACCTCACTGGAGTGGATCCAGCGGAGCTGCGTCTCAGCCGCGATCGCCGCCGCCGCGCGGATCACAGGATCGGCCGCGGTGAGGGTGGAATGTTTCAAAACATCCTGCAGGCGTATAGGCATGACACTCCGTCGCATTTAAGGCTGGACTTCACGACACATTGTAGATGGTGCATGTGGGGTGGGCCACATAATCTTGAAGAAACCCCCATCCCCCAACGGAGGCACCCATGCAACAACAACCCGCTACCCCAGGAGTTGACCAGCACACTGCGCCGGAAGACTGCGAGGCCTGGCTTCAGCCCATTCCCGAGTCCCAGCGCACGCACAAGGTTTCCGGACAGTTCTGGATCTGGGCCGGCGCCAACCTTGCGCCCATCAACTGGGTGCTCGGCGCCCTCGGCATCCACCTCGGCCTCGGCTTTGCGGACACCGTCACCGTCCTGGTTTTGGGGAACCTGATCGGCATGCTGCTGTTCGGCTGCTTCGTCCTCCTCGGCCAGAAGACCGGCGCCACCGGCATGGTCCTGGCCCGGGCAGCGTTCGGCCGCCGCGGCAACTACCTCCCGGCAACCATCCAGGCGGTCCTGGTGATCGGCTGGTGCGCGGTCAACACCTGGATCATCCTGGACCTGGTCATGGCCCTCTTCGGCACGCTCGGCTGGGTTGATCCCACCGCCCAGAACTACGCCTGGAAGATCGGTGTGGCCACCGCCATCATGGCCGCCCAGGTAGCCATCGCCTGGTTCGGCTACAAGGCCATCGCAGCCTTCGAAAAGTGGACCGTGCCGCCCACCATCATCATCCTGGCCGTGATGTCCGCCGTAGCCTGGTTCGGCATGAAGATCGACTGGGGCTACGCAGGCCCGGCCGGCCAGATCCTTGAAGGCTCCGAGCGCATCGCCGCCATGAGCGCCGTGATGACCGCCATCGGCATCGGCTGGGGCATCACCTGGTTCACCTACGCCGCCGACTACTCCCGGTTCGTCAGCACCGAAGTCCCCAAGAAGAAGGTCTACCTGGCCTCCGTCCTGGGCCAGTTCATCCCCGTGGTCTGGCTCGGCATCCTCGGCGCCAGCCTCGCCACCAACAGCGGCGAGATCGATCCCGGCAAACTCATCGTCCAGAACTTCGGCGTCCTCGCACTGCCCGTGCTGCTGATGGTGCTGCACGGACCCATCGCCACCAACATCCTGAACATCTACACGTTCTCGGTGGCAACCCAGTCGCTGGACATCACCATCAGCCGCCGCAAACTCAATCTGTTCGTCGGCGTCTTCTCCCTCGCCGCCGTCGTCTTCTTCATCTTCCAGGAAGACTTCGCCACTGTCCTCGACGCCTGGCTCATCGGTCTGGTCGCCTGGGTTGCCGCTTGGGGCGGAGTCATGCTGGTCCACTACTTCTGGCTCGAGAAGCGCCATCCGGGCAACCCGGAAAGGCTCTTCGACGCGGTGGGCACCAAGCGGCTCCCCGACGTCAACTGGGCCGGCGTGGTCTCCCTCCTGGTGGGTATCTTCGCCACGTGGCTGTTTATGTACGGACTGGTTCCCGCCATGCAGGGCCCCATTGCAGTAGCCCTGGGCGGCTGGGACCTCTCCTGGCTCGCCGGCGGCCTGGCGAGCGCCGGCAGCTACGCCATCCTGGGCCCGAGGTTCCACCGCAGGCACCTTGACTCCGCACTGCCCGCCGCCACCGTAGCCCAGGCCACGGCGGACCTGCGCTTCACCACCCGGCCCAGCGCACCCGCCGAACTCTGAATCATAGGAAACCCCTGACATGACCCCTGAAGCATTCCCCGACGCCGCCCACCCCATCACCTGGCCCGAGGGCAAGCAGGCGGCAGCCTCCTTCACCTTCGACGTCGACGCGGAGTCCTGCACCATTGCCCACGATCCGAAGAGCACCCGCCGGATGTCCCTGATGACCCACCAGTCCTACGGGCCCAAGGTTGCCGTTCCGCGGCTGCTGCAGATCCTCAACCGGCAGGACATCCGGGCCACCTTCTTCGTCCCCGGCTTCACGGCCGAGTGCTACCCGGACACCGTCCGGCGCATCGTGGACGCGGGGCATGAGGTGGCCCACCACGGCTACCTGCACGAACCCATGCAGGGTATCGACGCCGAAACCGAAGCCCGCTACATCGATCGGGGACTGGCGGCACTGGCCAAAGCCGCCGGCGTCGAGCCCGCAGGCTACCGCGCACCCTGGTGGGAGCTGAACTGGCACTCCCCTGCACTGCTTGCGGACCGCGGTTTCCTGTACGATTCCAGCCTGCTCGACGGCGACGCGCCTTACCGTTTCAGCGTCGCTCCGGGCGACAGCCGGGACATTGTGGAAATCCCCGTCGACTGGGCCCTGGACGACTGGGAGCAGTACGCCTTCTATCCCGGCGTCACCGGCAGCGGGGTCATTGAGAGTCCGGCCAAGGTCCTTGAAATGTGGACCCTCGAGGCGGAAGCCCACCACGCGCAGGGCAGCTGCTTCGTCCTGACCAACCATCCGTTTATTTCCGGCCGTCCGTCCAAGGCCGTGGCGCTGGAGAAGCTGATTGAACGGGTGAAGTCCATGGACGGGATGTGGGTCACCACGATGGAGGAGATCGCCGAACACACCCGCCGGACAGTCACCGAGGTCCATGAGCATGCACGGATCGAGGTGCCGTCCTTCCCGGACACGGGAGCCACGTTCACCCCGCAGACGGTCAGGCAGTCCAGGCCCGCCGGCACCGCCCTTTAATACCAGCCGGAATCACACGGTGCGGCCCCCACTGCCGGGGGCCGCACCATTCTTTTGTTCCACCGATCGCGGATGCAGGTCAGGCAGCGTCGAGTTGGGCCAGGCAGTAGTTCTTGAACCAGTGCCGGATCCGCTGCGGGAGCCGGGGGTAGACCACTGCGGTGCACCGCATGGTGAGGTCGAACCGGCGCCCGGCGCGGGAGCTCCACGGGAGTCCGAATCCTTCGCGCAGGTGGCCGGGCAGCAGGCCGGCGGTGAGGAACCGGGCAAACGGCATGACGGCGCGGTACCAGAGGGGCCCACCCTGGGGATGAAGCAGGCCGTGGGCCACCCGGACCGCGGCGGCATCGGCGGTGAGCGACTCCAGGCGTCCGTTCCAGTAGGCAGCGAACGCCGCCCGGTCTGCCGGCCAGAGCTCAGCCGGGAGCTGCAGGGCTGTCCCCAGTTTTGCGTAGTCCCGGTACATCAGGTCCGCCGCCTCGTCGTCGATCGGGCCGTACACCCGCTCGAAGACGGTGACCGCGGTGTCATACAGCGTGGCCACCACCCACAGCTGCGACTCCGCGTCGAAGGCGCTGTAGCCGTTGGAGGTTCCATCGGGTGCCCGCCGGACGGGCGCGTGGGCCCGGTTCACCCGGCGGCGGACGGCCGCCACCTGCCCGTCGGTGCCGTAAACGACCGCATAGACATAGGTGAGGGTGCCCCGAAGACGGTCGAGCGGGCGTTCGGTAAAACTGCTGTGCTCGGCCACGCCGTGCCCCACAGCCGGGTTGGCGATCTGCAGCAGGATGGCGCGGCCTGCTCCGGCGAGCAGAATGCCTTCCGCGCCCATGTCAGACAGTCCGCGAACCATCTTCACAATGTACCGGAGGAACCCGCGCCGTGGACATGGCCGCGGTCTGGGGAAACAGGCACTGCGGGCTGCCGCCGTTGGGGGTCACTGAGGCACCCAAAGTTACCGGTGCACGATAGTTTGAAGGCATGACGGCAAGCAACCGGTATGACGTGGAAATCCTGCACCTCCTGGTATCACCGGGGCATGCCTACTTCGGCAGGGCGCGCGAGGGAGCCGCCGACGTTCCCACCGAGGACGCCGCCAGGGTTGACCTCGTGGCCGGCAAGGGGATTGTGGGCGACCGCTTTTTCGGCAAGGCGGCGCACATGGACGCCGCTGTCACAGTCATGGCCGTGGAAGCGCTGGAATCGATCGCCGCAGAACTGGGCGCAGCGTCCTTCGACCCGCTGCTGACACGTCGGAACGTCATTCTTCGGGGTGGTGACCTGCCACCGCTGCTGGGCGGGGAGTTCGCCATCGAATCCCGTGGCGGAGTGGTCCAGTTCAGGGCCGGCCGGCCCGCGCATCCCTGCGCCTGGATGGACCAGATGCTCGCCCCGGGCGCGCACAAGGCAATGCGGGGGCGCGGAGGTATCCGCTGCCAGGTATTGACTGACGGCGTCCTGCACCGCGGACCCGCCGTGCTGGTCAGCCCGGTCCCCCTGGACCCGGACCGCGCCGGCGTCGCCACGCTGCTGCGCCCCTCCCGCCTGCCGTAGCAAGGTTCGGGCACTGGCCGCTGTGGCTGCGAGCGCGGCATGTTGCCGGCGCCCGACCTAGGCACAGGGAGGGCGACGGCGGGACCTCCCGCCGTCGTCCGCCTCAGCCTTCAGCTGTCCCCGCAGCGCCGCTCCCCTACAGCGCCGACCAGCCGCCGTCGGACGCGAGCACAGCTCCGTTGACGTTGGTGCCGTCATCGCTGAGCAGGAAGGTGATGGACGCTGCGAGCTGCGCGGCCGTGGCGGGCGCGGGGATGGTGACCTGCATCAGCGGGCCGAGGCGCTCGGCCGCCAGCTGGGATCCCCACTCGGCGACGATGTTGGTGATGGTGGCACCAGGAGCCACCGCGTTGAAGCGCAGGCCCTTGGGCCCGTACATCACGGCCGAATTCTTGGTAAGGCCCACCACTGCGTGCTTGGACGCGGTGTACGCGGCGCCGGCGGCGGACCCACGCAGCCCCGCTTCGGAGGCCACGTTGACCACTGAGCCGGTCCCGGCGTCAAGCATCAGCGGCACCACGGCGCGGGTGAGCCGCATCAGGGCGGTGACGTTGATCCGGAACACACGGTCCCACGTTTCATCGTCCACGTCGTGGATCGGGGCGAACTTGTCCATGATGCCGGCAACGTTCGCCAGGGCATCCACCTTTCCGCCGGCAGCGGTAACGACGGCGGCCACGGTCTCCTCGGTGGAAATGTCACCGGCCACCGGCACGACGTCCAGTCCGGGGTTTTCTCCGACAAGTGCGTCCAGGCGTTCCTTGCTGATATCCGCCGCGATGACGCGGCCGCCTTCCTTGGCGATACGCAGGGCCGTGGCCTGGCCGATGCCCGACCCCGCACCGGTGACAATGACGGTCTTGCCGGCGAAACGGCCGCCGCTGACGACTTCCTGCCATGAAGCTTCGTTGCCCATGATGTCCTTCCAGACGTTGATGGTGATGACGCCACCTTATGACACCCTGTGTCATTATGAAAGGGTGAATACTGGACCGATGCCAACGGAAGCCCCCAAGACCGCCACGCGCCCGTCCGGCCGCCCCGTCACGATCAACCCCGACGCCGTCGCTTCGCTCGCCCTCCGGCTGTTCGCCGAGCAGGGCTACGAGCAGACATCCATGGAGGACATCGCCCGCGAAGCCGGGATCGGCCGCAAGAGCCTGTACCGCCATTTCGCCAGCAAGGCCGACCTCGTATGGGGCGGCACCGGCCCCGTGATCGAGGCCTCCGAACACGTGCTGGGCGGGGCGCCGGACGGGGAATCGTCCGACGCAGACATTCTGGCCGGGCTGCGCGAGGCGGCTGTGGCCGGAGTGGCCGTCCTTCCGGATCTGGCCGTAACGCGCGGCCGGCTGCGGCTGATCGCCGAGCACCCCGAACTGATGAGCCGCAGCTACGACTCCCTTGGCTCCCAGCGCGAGCGGACTATGGCCTACCTGCTGGCACGTGGAGTGCCGGAGCGAAGGTCGCGGTACCTGTGCGCGGCGTTGATCGGGGCCACGTTTGAGGCGTGGATCCAGTGGGCGGTGGGAAATGACGCGGACCCTGTCCCGTACTTGGCGGAGGCAGTCGGGGTGCTCCGCCTGCCCGGGCACCCCGCTTAAACGCCGAGCGGACGACGGCGGGAGGTCCCGCCGTCGTCCGCTTGGCGTTTCTGCCGTCTCAGGCAGCCGGTTCCCGGTAATTGCCCTCCGGAACGTCGGTGATAAACATGTGGCCCGGCGCGTGGCTGATGGCAAAGGCCGGCTTGGATGCCATCACGGCGCTCTGCGGGGTCACACCGCAGGCCCAGAACACCGGCACCTCTCCCTCGCGGATCTCCACGGCATCGCCGAAATCAGGGCTGTTGATGTCCTTGATGCCCAGGTCTTCGGGCGATCCCACATGGATGGGGCTGCCATGGACCTTGGGCACTTCCGACGTCACCCGGATGGCCGTTTCCACCAGTTCGGGGAGCATGGGACGCATGGAAACCACCATGGGCCCGTGGATCCGGCCGGAGGGCGTGCACTCAACCGTGGTGCGGTACATGGGCACGTTGCGGCCGGTTTCAATGTGCCGCAGCGGGATGCCTGCGCCGGCCAGTGCCGCTTCGAAGGTGAAGCTGCAGCCGATCAGCACGCCCACCATGTCATCGCGCCAGACGGAGGAGACGTCAGTGACCTCCTCAGCCAGTTCGCCGTCCACCCATACCCGGTAGGCCGGGATATCGGTGCGGATATCGGAGCCCTGGGCGAGGGTGCTCCCATACTGTCCCGCCGGGATGATGTCGATGACGGGGCAGGCCTTGGGATTGAGCCGGCAGAACTCGATGAATTCGTCGGCGTACTCTGCAGTGACGGCGATCAGGTTGGCCTGGGTGTAGCCGTCGCTCCAGCCTGAGGTGGGAGTGACCAGGCCATTGCGGAACTGCAGACGGGCCTCGGCCGGGGTCAGCAGGGCCGTGCTCACCGGGCTTCCGCCAGTTCGACGGAGGACTGCAGGTATTCCTCGTCCTCGGCCACGTTGGAGTCGCGGCCCAGGGCCAGGCCCACCAGGGTCAGGAGGCAGGCGACGCTGAGGTAGACGGCGACCGGGACCCAGCTGTCATAGGTGCTCAGCAGGAGCGTGAACATGAACGGCGCGATGGCGCCGCCGATGATGCCGGCAAACGTGTAGGCCAGCGAGCTGCCGGTGGAGCGCAGCCGCGGGGAGAACTGTTCGACGACGAACGCTGCCTGCGGTCCGTACATAAACGAGTGGCAGAGAAGGCCCAGCACGATGCCCACGATCAGCATGACCGGGGACCGCCCCTCGAGGACGATGAAGAACAGGTAGGCCCAGGCGGCGGCGGCAACGGCTGCGATCCCGTAGACGAGCCTGCGGTTGATGCGGTCCGAGATGGCTCCGGCGAGCGGCATGGTGAAGAGCTGGAGTGCTGAGCCGACCAGGACTGCCACGAGGACCTGGCCGCGGTCAAAGCCGAGTTCCTGGATGCCGTAGGTGAGGGTGAAGACCGTGCACATTGCGTACAGCACGTCCGGGCCGATGCGGCTGAGCATGGCGGCGATGAGGGGCCGGCGCTGGGTGGCAAGCACTTCGCGGATAGGGGCCTTGGGCTTGTCGCCGCGGGCTTCCATGGCCTTGAAGATGGGGGTGTCCTCGAGCTTGAGGCGGATCCAGAGCCCGAAGGCCACCAGCAGCGCCGAGATCAGGAAGGCGATGCGCCAGCCGTAGTCCAGGAAGGCTTCCTCGGAGAGGGTCAGGGTGAGGACGGCGAGCGCACCGTTGGCCATGAGGTTGCCGGCGGGCGGGCCGATCTGTGCGGCGGAAGCCCAAAAGCCGCGCCGGTTCGGGTCTCCGAATTCACTGGACAGCAGCACAGCGCCGCCCCATTCGCCGCCGACGCCGACGCCCTGGGCGAAGCGGAGGAACACCAGGATGGCGGGGGCGATCACGCCGATGTTGTCATACGTGGGCAGCAGGCCGATCAGGAAGGTGGCTACGCCGATCAGCATCAGGGTGATGACCAGGATCTTCTTGCGCCCGATCTCGTCTCCGAGCCGGCCGAAGATGATGCCGCCCACGGGCCGGGAAATGTAGCCCACCGCGTACGTGGAGAAGGCCAGCAGCGTGCCTGTGACGGGGTCCGAGGCGGGGAAGAAAATCAGTGGGAAGACGATCGCGGCCGCTGCGGAATAGACAGCGAAGTCGTAGAACTCCAGTGCCGTTCCGGTCAGGCTGGCGGCGAACGCTTTATACATATCCTTGCGGCCCACTTGGGGCTTCGGGTCAACGGGGGCCAGTGCTTGGGGAGCGGCCATGTGTTCCTCCAGGGGATGATCGTTGGATTGTTGAACAATCCTGATGTTGAACAAACCTACGCGACGTACGTCACACCGTCAAGGTTTTCGCTGGACCCAGTTCCGCCAGTTTTTGGGCGCGTAGCCCCGACTGAGGGTGTGCGGGACAGCCCAAAAACGGGCGCGAAGCCGCGCGCAAAGGGGCACGGGGCAGCCCGGAACCAGGCGCGCGGCGGCGCCCGGGATGAGGAGGGCTGTCCTACTTGGAGGCTTCGGCCCCGGCTGCGTGGACGGAGGCCTGCTGCTCTTCTGACCTGAGCAGGTAGTCGGTCAGGCGCTCGGCTGCACGCTCGTTATCGCCGTCCTCAATGGCCTGGCAGATCTTCTCGTTGTCAGCCAGCCAGTCCTGGTAGAAGCCGCCGTCAATGGAGGCCTTGTGGAAGAACAGCCGCATCTCCGCCAGGACCTGGGACATGATGGTGTTGAGCCGGCGGCTCTCTGCCAATGCCACCAGTGCACCGTGGAAATGCTGGTTGGCGCTGCCCAGCTGCTCGCTGTCACCGGCGGCGGCCGCGGCTTTGCCTTCCTCCACGGCTGCCCTGACCGCGGCTATCCGTTCCGGGCTGCCGCCGCCGCGGACGGCGCTCACCTCGATGGCGCGGCGTACGGTGTAGACGTCGTGGATGTCCTTGGCGCCGAGGCTTGCCACGAAGACGCCACGGTTGGGCTCACGGACCAGGAGGCGTTCGCTGACCAGCTCGGCGAACGCTTCGCGGACCGTGTTGCGGGAGACGCCCAGCGCCTCGGACAACGCCTCTTCCTTGAGTTTCGCGCCGGGCTGCAGGTCACCCTCAGCGATCTGCAGCCTCAGTTCCGCCGCCACCCGGGTGGCCACGGACGGCACTGCCACCCGCAGCCTGGCGGCCCCGCCCGCCGTCGAGCGCAGGAGTCCGGTTTCAGTGTTGGAATTCAGGGCGGCCATATCCCGAATGTACACGAACGCCCAACAATCCCATTGTTGGATTGTTCTGCCATCCGATGCCCGACTTCCTCAACGAACAGGGCATGTGCGTTTCCCGTGGGACAAGGCCCAAAGACACCAGCGAAACCCGGATGCAAGGGCCATACTGACCGCATGGACGATGCCGCGAGAAAGCCTGACCGGATCCTCATCGCGCTGCTGTGCACCATCGGGGTGCTGGTGGCCGTTGCCCTCGCGGTGGTTTTCTCCCGGGGTGAGCCTGCACCGCTGGATGAACGCAGCGCGGCCGGGGTGGTGCAGCGATACAGCGCGGCCGTGATCGACGGCGACACCGCGGCTGCCGGCGCCTACCTTACCGAGGCGTCCCGGGCACAGTGCTCGGGGCGCGTGGAGGGCATGCCGGCACCTGACCGCGTGGTCCTGGTGTCCACCACCGAACGGGCTGACTCCGCCACGGTCATGGTGTCGATCGTCCAGTCGTCGGGCGGAGGGCTGTTCGGCCCGTCCGAGTACGAAATGGAGGATTCATTCTCGCTGCTGAAGGTCAACGGTGAATGGAAAGTGGACCGGGCGCCGTACCCGCTGATGTCCTGCTCCGGAATGCCGGCGAAACTATGACTCCGCACCTGCAGGCCCCGGTGTCCGCCGCGGCCCGCGCCACCGTGACCCTGCGCCGCCTGATCCTGTACGCCCTGCTGTTTGCCTTGGTGGTGATCACGGCCTCGGGCCTGAGCGGGCTGCTCGAACGCCTGTTCAGCTCAGGGGCGGTCCTCGCAGCCAGCGGCGTGGCGGGGCTGGCACTGGCCCTGGCCTATACCCTGATCGGCGGGCCGCTGGCGCTGCTGCTCTGGTGGTTTGTGTGGAGGCGGCTCGACGATGAGGCCGAGCGGAAGGCGGCCGGCTGGGGGCTGTACATCACCGCCACGTACGCCGTGTCGCTGATTGTCTTCACCACCTCCCTGCTGGGACTGGCCGCCTCCTTTATCGGGGAGCCGCGGGGCCAGTGGCCTTCGCGGCTGTCCAATGCCCTGGTCTGGGGCGTCATCTGGCTCTGGCATCGGTGGATGTGGAAACACCCGGGTAAGGGCGCGGCCCATCTGGAGGATGTGCGGACCACCATCGGAACCGTCTACGGCCTGCTGGTGGGTGCCGTGGCCGCCATCACCGCGCTGACCGGCCTGCTGGACGTCGCGTTCCGGGGCGAAACCCTTCTGACCGCGGCCGCTGAACCCTGGTGGTATTCCGTTCTGCGCGCCATTGTCTGGTCCGCCGGCGGGACAGCGGTGTGGTGGTGGCACTGGCTCCGCGAGGGTGGCCACCGCATGCGGACCGGCCTGGTGGATACCACCATGATCGCCGTCGGAATATTCGCTGCGGGCATCACTGCGCTGGGCGGCGCCGGGGTGGCGCTGTTTGTCCTCCTGAGGCTGGCCTTCGACCGTGCCGACCCGATGGCGGATCTGCTCGAACCCCTGGCGGCAGCGTTGGCTTCGGCCCTGATCGGCGCTGCCGTGTGGCGCTACCACCGCGCCGTCGCTGTCCATCGCTCCGGCGCCACCAGGCGAGCCATCCTGCTGGTCACGTCGGCGGTGGCCTTGGCCGCGGCCGCCTCGGGAATCGGCGTGATCGTCAATTCGCTGCTGGCGGCGGCAGTCTCACCCCTGGCCGGGGGTGCCACCCGGACCCTGCTCCTGGGCGGCATCAGCTCCCTGCTGGTAGGTGGCCCGGTCTGGTGGCTGGCGTGGAAACCGGCCAGGCAACCGCAGGCGGCGGACGCAATGCCACCCGGACGGCGCGTCTACCTCGTCGCATTTTTCGGGATCAGCGCGGTGGTGGCGCTGATAGCGCTCCTGGTGATCGGCTACCGGATCTTTGAATTCCTGCTCGGCGATGTCACAGGAAGCAGCGTCCTTGACCGCATCCGCGCGCCGCTCGGGCTCCTGGTGGCTGCAGGCCTCGTGGCGGGCTACCATTTCGCTCTCTGGCGCCATGACCGCTCCCTCCTTGCTGCGGCCGGACCCGCGAAGCGGCGGACCATCGACGAGGTCACGCTGGTGACGGGCACCGCCCCGGAGGCACTGGAACAGGGCATCATCGAGGCAACCGGCGGTGCCAAGGTGACGGTTTGGCTGAGGATGGACGACGGCGGAGCAACAGACCCGGCGCCGGGCAGCCGTCCTGCGTCCGAGGAAAGCGTGGGGCAGGTAGCGAAGGCCCTGGAAGGGATCACAGCGGGGCACGTCCTGGTGGTTCTGGGCGTTGGCGGGCGCCTTGACGTCATCCCCGTGTCACGTCAAAAGTAGGTAGACTGGTCTACCTACTAGACCGTCGACCCGAAAAGGACTGGCCTTGACCGCAGACCAGGCAGCTCCGGCACGCCGCACCCCCAGGAAGCCCGCAAGGGACGCGCTCCTCGAAGCCGCCGCGAGGCGTTTCTACGCGGACGGCCTGGCCGGAACCGGGATCGACGCCATCACCGCTGAGGCCGGCGTGGCCAAGAAGAGCCTTTACAACAATTTCGCCTCGAAGGCGGACCTGGTGACGGCGTACCTCTACGCGCGCCACGAGGAATGGCTGGCGCTGTACCGGGCACGTGTTGCCACGGCTGCCTCCGCCGAGGACCGGATCCTGGCCGTTTTTGACGCCTATGCAGACCACGCCGGCCTGGCGTACGAACACGGCTTCCGCGGCTGCGGCCTGCTCAACGCCGCCGCCGAACTCTCCGCCGGGGATCCCGGCCGGACGGTGGTCCGCCGGCACAAGGAGGAAGTGGAGGGGCTGCTGGCCGAACACCTTGGCCAGCTCCTGCCGGACTCCCCCGGCCAGGCGGCCACCCTTGCCAGGCACCTGTCCTTCCTCCTTGAGGGCGCCATGTCCCGTGCCGGCCTTGAGGGCGACGGCCACTGTGTCCAGGACGCCCGCGGGATTGCGGCCTCCCTGATCGGCAGCCTGTGAGGAACGGGGGGTTCCAGGGCGCCACGTGGGGCGCGCTGTTCGTCCTGGCAGCCTCAGTACTGTGGGGCACCACCGGAACTGCCGCCACCTTCGCCCCGGACGTGAGCCCATTGGCGATCGGCGCCGTGGCCATGGGGTTTGGCGGCCTGCTGCAGGCCTCCATAGCGGTGCGGCCCATCGTTGCCTTCGCCGGGACCCTGCGAGGGCAACAGCGGACCGTACTGCTCGGCGCCCTGGCCGTGGCGATGTATCCCCTCGCTTTCTATTCCTCCATGCACCTGGCTGGCGTGGCGGTGGGGACAGTGGTGTCCATCGGCTCGGCCCCGCTGGCCTCCGCGGTCATAGAACGGGTGGTGGACAAGAGGCCGTTTACGGTCCGGTGGGCGGTGGGCGCTGCCCTCGGGGTCACCGGCGCCGCGCTGCTGTGCATCGCTGACGGGCACGCCGGTGCCGGCTCGGCACAGGCCCCTGGCTGGTCCACGCCCGCCGGTATCGCCTTGGGGCTGGTGGCCGGACTGACCTACGCCCTCTATTCCTGGGCGGCTCACCGGCTGATCAGCACCGGCATCCCCTCCCGGGCAGTGATGGGGGCGGTGTTCGGACTCGGCGGCCTGCTGCTGATGCCGGTGCTCGCCGTCACCGGAGCCCCGCTGGTGGCATCGTGGCAGAACGCTGCAGTGGGGGCGTACATGGCAGCGGTCCCCATGTTCGCCGGCTATGTACTCTTCGGCTGGGGCCTTGCACGCGTCCGGGCCAGCACCGCCACCACCTTGTCGCTGGCCGAGACGGTGGTCGCTGCGGTCCTTGCCGTACTGGTGGTGGGTGAGCGCCTGCCAGCGATGGCGTGGATCGGGGCGGGTCTGATTGTGGCCAGCCTGTTCGTCCTGACGAGGCCTGCACGGGGCGTGCCGGAAACGGGGCAGTTCCGCGCACGGGACGTTACTGGCACACTGAGCCAATGAACGAGGCAATCCCACCCTCCCGCCGGCCCGGTATCCGCGCCGCCATGTTTGTCGACTTCGACAACGTCTACACGGGCCTGCAGGCCCTGGACCCGCTGGCCGCGAAACGGTTCGCCGAAGATCCGAAGCACTGGGCGGACGCATTGTCAGCCGGCGGCTCAGGCGAGGACGCCCGCCGCTTCCTCATCCGCAACTGCTACCTCAATCCGATGGTCTACTCGAAGTACCGGACGTACTGGACGCGCGCCGGTTTCAAGGTGATCGACTGCCCCTCGCTGACCCAGCGGGGAAAGAGCAGCACGGACATCAACCTTGTCCTGGATGCCATGGACGCGCTGTCCGGCAGCGGCGGTATCGAGGAGTTCTTCATCGCCTCAGCAGACGCCGATTTCACGTCCCTGATCCAGCGGTTCCGGGCCGCTGACCGGATGACCACGGTGATCGCGGCCGGCGCAGTGGCCTTCGCCTACCGCGAGATGGCGGACCATGTGGTGGAGTCCCACGACTTCGTGGCCATCCTGACGGGCAGCACGGCGGAGCCCATCCACGCCGTGGCGGAGGGGAAGCTTCCGCAGACCCCGGCCGCGGCGAAGACCAAGGCCAAGGCCTCACCGGCCGTCCGCGAAGTCCGCGATCTGGTCCGGACTGCGCCGGGACCGGTTGTGGGTGCGATGGTGGCCCACCGGGCCCTGACAGTTGACCCTTCCCTGAAAGCTGACTGGGGCGGCTGCGGGAAGTTCGGGACCTGGGTCGCCCAGATCGGCCAGGGCGTGGAGTACTCCGCGGCGCAGGGCGGTTGGGTGTGGGATGGGAAGCGGTTCTCAAGCGATGACCTCCCGTCGGATTCGGTGGTCCAGCCCGGCATCGAGGAACAGGTCACCCGGGTGACGGACGTGCCGGCGCTGTCGGCCGGGCAGTTCCGGCAGATGTTCCTGGCCATGGCAGCCCGGCTCCGTGAGCACCCCCTCAACCGCACCGAACTGTCCCGGACGGTGCGGGACGACTGCGTCAGCGCCGGCCAGCCGGTTTCCCGCAATGCCGTGAATTTTGTCCTCCAGGGGCTGGCCTACGACAACGTCCAGCTCAACGACGAGGCAACAGCCGAAACCCTGGCAGCAGCCTGGACGGCGAATGTTGAACAGCTCTGCCGGGTGGCGCTGCTGGAGTTCGATCCAGCGGAGAAGCTTGCGGTGCGGCGCTGGGCCAGCGGCGGCTTACTGGACGCCTGAGAACGGAAGAGCGGCCGACGGCGGGACCTCCCGCCGTCGTACGTTCTGCTGTGCCGCCTGGTTCAGGCGCCCCTTGTGGCCCGGACCACCGCGTCCTGCAGGGTGACCGTCCGGCCGTCGGGGGCCGCGAGCGTGCGGGTTGCTTCCTGTGCGCCCTCGATGCTCCACACGGCAGGATCCAGGATTGCGGTGATGTCCGCGAGTGTGACAGTTGCCTCGGCGGGCGGGTGGTGGCTGTGCCCCTCGTTCGCGGCATGGTGCAGGTGCCCGACGATCAACAGCGTGCCCCCTGGCGCCACCCACTCCGCGATGCGCCGGTAGAAGGCCAGCTGGGGCATCGCCGGGTGCGCGTAGCTGGTGGTCACGAGATCGTACTGCCGGCCGGGCTCCCACGAGGTCAGGTCAGCTTCCACCCATGTCAGGCTGCCCGCCGGGGCATCCTTCGTGGCTGCATTGGCGGCAGCGTCAGCCAGGGCGGCGGCGGAGATGTCCGCACCGGTAACCTGCCAGCCCCGGGCGGCCAGCCAGATAGCCTCCGCGCCGGTCCCGCAGCCCGCGTCCAGGGCGGCGCCAACCCGCAGTCCGGCCGTTCCGTGGACCACGTGCGGGTTCGGGGCACCCTCGCCATGAGCCGCAGCCCCGTCGTGTGACTGTTCCCAGTGCTGTTCCCAATAGTCCTTGGTGAAGGTTTCTGCTGCCTGTCCCATGCCTGCCTCTTCCGTCGTGCCCGTTCCCACGTTAGATGGTCCCGAACAGACCGGCGCGACGGCAAGCTCTCTTGCCGGAACGGCAAATAGCGGTTCCCCTTTGCCTACCGGGCAAGGTGGGCGGGCCTGGCCGCCGAGGTGGTCTTGACGGAACCCATGGACAGGCCGGTGCCGATGGCGGTCAGCTGGATGTGCCTGTTGCTCGGATGCTGCTCACGAAGCAGTTCCCGGTGGGACGTTGTGGTTTCAGTTCTCGCGTGCTGCTCCTCGGATCAATGCTGTCTGGAGTGCTGTTGTGGACGCCTGGCCCGGTTCGCCGCGGACAGTCCCGGGGAGCGGATCGAGGCTGTTGAAGCTGTAAAGATGGATCCCCGCAAGGTTGCCGGGCCGGGTTTCGAGCCCTGCCACCAGAGGGTCCGGCGAGTAGCGGTCCCCGGCAAGGAGTTTGCGGGCCAGGGGCCCCTTGCGGTTCAGGAATTTGAGCGAACTTCCGACGCCGATCTGCGTTGCGAGGGAGATCAGCCTGGTCCGCGGCACCGACCCCGTTACCCCTGCCCAGACGGGCAGGTGCACGCCTTCACGGCGCAGGAGTGCTGCGTAGTCGTGGATCTTCTCCGCGGAGAAGCACATCTGGGTGACCACGTGGGAGGCCAGGTGCTGCTTGGCCAGGAGGGCATCGAGCAGGTCCAGAGGCTTTACCGACGGGTGGCCCTCCGGGTAGCCGGCAATACCGGCCCGCAGCATACCGCCGGAGTACTGTGCGATGTCCTCGAGCACCGGGAGAGCGGAGGAGTACTGGCCGGCCGGCTGTTTCCTGTCGCCGCCGATCACGAACACCTCGCGGATGCCGGCCGCATCGCATTCGCGGACAATGCCCGTCAGTTCGGCACGGTCGCGCAGGCTCCGGGCGGCAAGGTGGGGGATGGCCGTGTAACCGAGCTCGCTGAGCTGGACCGCGGTCCGCACGGTCCGTTCGATGCCGTGGTGCGGCAGGCACGTCACCGTGAGCGTGGTGGCCGTGGGCACGGTGGCCGCGACCTGCTCAACGATCCCTGATGAAGGAATGATTTCTATTCTGACGGGGAACACTATTGGTCCTCTCGGAACATCTAGGGGGTGGCCCGCGGACTCAGGCCGTGGCTGCCAGCAGGGTGCTGGCTTCCTGGCGGGTGCTGCCGGAGGACTCGATGTGGGCGAGTTCGGCGGGGATTTCCCAGCCTTTCTTGCGCATCGCGGTGGCCCAGAGCCGGCCGGCACGGTAGGAGGAGCGGACCAGCGGCCCACTCATGACGCCGAGGAAGCCGATCTCTGTGGCCTCGTCCTGGAGGTCCACGAATTCCTGCGGCTTGACCCAGCGGTCCACCGGCAGGTGCCGTTCGGACGGGCGCAGGTACTGGGTGATGGTGATCAGGTCACAGCCGGCCTCGTGCAGGTCCCGCAGCGCCTCGGAGATTTCCTCGCGGGTCTCGCCCATGCCCAGGATCAGGTTGGACTTGGTCACCATGCCCAGGGCCCGGCCCTGGGTGATGACATCCAGGGACCGCTCGTACCGGAACGCGGGCCGGATCCGCTTGAAGATCCGCGGCACGGTCTCGACGTTGTGCGCGAAGACCTCGGGCTTGGAATCGCAGATCGCCGCGATGTGCTCGGGTTTGCCGGAGAAATCCGGGATCAGCAGTTCGACGCCGGTACCGGGGTTCAGTTCGTGGATCTTCCGGACCGTCTCGGCGTACAGCCACACGCCCTCGTCCGCGAGGTCGTCCCGGGCCACACCGGTGACGGTGGCGTAGCGCAGCTGCATGGCCTGGACACTCCGGGCGACCTTGGTGGGTTCGAACATGTCCACCGGGGAGGGCTTGCCGGTATCGATCTGGCAGAAATCACAGCGCCGGGTGCATTCGGACCCGCCGATCAGGAACGTCGCTTCCTTGTCTTCCCAGCACTCGAAAATGTTCGGGCAGCCGGCCTCCTCACAGACGGTGTGCAGGCCTTCCTTCTTGACCAGGTTCTTGAGCTGGACAAACTCCGGACCCATCTGGACCTTCGCCTTGATCCACTCCGGCTTACGCTCCACAGGAACAGCCGAATTACGCTGCTCAACCCGCAGCAGCTTCCGGCCTTCTGGTGCCAATGTCATTTGTTCTCTTTCCTTAGCATTCCACGACGTTGACGGCGAGGCCGCCCATGGCCGTTTCCTTGTATTTGGAGGACATGTCCTTGCCGGTTTCGCGCATGGTCACAATGACCTCGTCCAGCGACACCCGGTGGGTGCCGTCGCCCCAGAGCGCCATCTTCGCGGCGTTGATGGCCTTGGCGGCGGCGATGGCGTTCCGTTCGATGCACGGGACCTGGACCAGCCCGCCGATCGGATCGCAGGTCAGGCCCAGGTTGTGTTCCATGGCGATTTCGGCGGCGTTCTCCACCTGCTGCGGGGTGCCGCCCATGACCTCGGCGAGGGCTCCGGCCGCCATCGACGACGCCGAGCCCACCTCGCCCTGGCAGCCCACTTCCGCCCCCGAAATGGAAGCCTGTTCCTTGTACAGCACCCCGATGGCAGCTGCGGTGAGCAGGAACTTGACCACAACGTCGTCGCGGTCTTCCTGCGTTGCCTTGTCCATCCCCGGCGCGAAGTGCAGCGCGTAGTACAGTACCGCCGGGATGATCCCGGCCGCCCCGTTGGTGGGCGCGGTGACCACCCGGCCGCCGGACGCGTTCTCCTCGTTCACGGCCAGGGCGATCAGGTTCACCCATTCCTGCCAGTACTTGGGGTCCCGGTCCTTGTCTTCCTTTTCGAGCCGCTCATGCCAGTCAGGCGCACGACGGCGGACCTTCAGTCCCCCGGGCAGCAAACCTTCGCGCTTGAGGGAGACCTGGACGCACTCCTCCATGACGGAGTAGATGTGCAGCAGGCCTTCGCGGATCTCCTCCTCGGAGCGGGAGGCGCGCTCGTTCACGAACATCACCTCGCCGATGGACAGGCCCTTGGACTGGCACCGGCCCAGCAGCTCGGCAGCGGTCCGGAACGGCAGCGGCAGTTCCTTCTTGGACTCGTCGAGCTCCTTCAGGGCGGCGTCCTCTTCGCCCTCGCGGACAATGAAGCCGCCGCCCACGGAGAAGAACGTGGCCTTGTGGAGGACCTCGCCTGCCTCGTCGGAGACGGTAAACGTCATGCCGTTGGTGTGCCGCGGCAGGATGGTCAGCGGGCGCAGGATGATGTCCGTGACGCCATAGGGCAGCGGCACACCTTCCCCGCCGGCACCGGCCAGGTTGAGGATCCCGGTCTCCGCGATGGCGGCCAACCTTTCCTCCACCTCGGCCGGCAGGATCTTCTCAGGGTGGAACCCCTCCAGGCCCAGGAGGATGGCCGTCATGGTGCCGTGGCCATGCCCGGTCGCGGCGAGCGACCCGTACAGGTCCACCCGCAGCCCGGCCACCTTCGCCAGCGTTCCCGAGGATTTCAGCTCCTCGGCGAACACCGCAGCAGCACGCATCGGGCCCACCGTGTGCGAGCTCGACGGCCCAATACCAACAGAGAAAAGATCAAAGACACCAACGGCCATGGTGGGGTTCCTAACTGAAGCATGCTTGGTTGGGTTGGAGCGGGCAGGACATCCTCCGCGTGCTCCTGGTCGCTCCACGCACGCTCCGGGTTCCCTGCGCCGAGCTTGCGAGGCTAGGGGGACGGTGGGGAGCATGCTGCCGGATGCCCTGCCCACTCCCAGGGCACGTCACCAAGGCGACGGCATCCCGCGAGTGCCGGTGGGGCTGGCATCCGGCAGCGTGCGTCAAAGCGACGAAGGAGCAGCACGCGGAGGATGTCAGTCCCACCCGGCACCAGGCCGGAAGCGAGAGCGCCCGGGTACAGCGGGTGGGCTGCGGCGAGTGCCTCTACGCGGTGACGCAGGCCCGAAAGGTCCGCGCCGGCGTCGGCCGTTAAGGCCTCGGCGATGATGTCCGCAACTTCACGGAACGCAGCTTCGCCGAACCCGCGGGTGGCCAGCGCCGGGGTGCCGATGCGGAGACCGGAGGTGACCATCGGCGGGCGGGGGTCGAACGGAACGGCGTTGCGGTTGACGGTGATGTCAATCGCGGCCAGGCGGTCTTCGGCCTGCTGGCCGTTGAGCTGGCAGTTGCGCAGGTCAACGAGGACCAGGTGGACGTCCGTGCCGCCGGAGATCACGTTGATCCCCTTGGCCGGTGACGTCCGGCTGGACCAGGCGGTCGGCCAGGATGCTGGCGCCGAGCAAGGACACGCTCCTGGCGTTCCTTGAACTCCGGCGATGCGGCGATCTTGAAGGCCACGGCCTTGCCGGCAATGACGTGCTCCAACGGCCCGCCCTGCTGGCCCGGGAACACAGCCGAGTTGATCTTCTTGGCGATCGCGGGATCGTTCGAGAGGATGATGCCGCCGCGCGGACCGGCGAGGGTCTTGTGCGTGGTGGAGGTGACAACGTGGGCGTGCGGCACCGGACTCGGGTGCAGCCCGGCCGCCACCAGGCCGGCGAAGTGCGCCATGTCCACCATCAGATAGGCGCCCACCAGGTCCGCGATCCGGCGGAACTCGGCGAAGTCCAGCTGCCGGGCATACGCGGACCAGCCGGCCACGATCAGCTGCGGCTTGGTCTCCAGCGCCAGTCGCTCCACCTCGGCCATGTCGATGGTGTGGGTGTCTTCGCGGACCTGGTACGGGACCACGTTGTACAGCTTGCCGGAGAAGTTGATCTTCATGCCGTGGGTCAGGTGGCCGCCGTGGGCCAGGTTCAGGCCCATGATGGTGTCGCCCGGCGTGATCAGCGCGTGCATCACCGAGGCGTTGGCCTGGGCGCCGGAGTGCGGCTGCACGTTGGCGAATTCGGCGCCGAACAGGGCCTTCACCCGGTCGATGGCCAACTGCTCAATGACGTCCACGTGCTCGCAGCCACCGTAGTAGCGCTTGCCCGGGTAGCCCTCGGCGTACTTGTTGGTCAGCACCGAGCCCTGCGCCTGCATGACGGCGGCGGCGGTGTGGTTCTCGGAAGCGATCATTTCCAGGCCGTCGCGCTGGCGGGTCAGTTCGTCGTCGATCTTTACCGCGATTTCCGGGTCCAGCGCTGACAGGTCGGCGTCCAGCGAAGGTGACACAACCTGCTCGAAGACCGCCGTGGCGGAGCTTGCCGGGCTCACAGTTCGCCGCCGTTGGCCGTGGCGTACTCTTCAGCGGACATCAGCGGTCCCTCTTCGGTGACGGCTACCTTGAACAGCCAGCCCGCGCCATACGGGTCGGTGTTGATCAGGGCGGGGTCGTCCACCACTGCGGCGTTGATCTCCACGACCTCGCCGGTCACCGGGGCATACAGGTCCGAGACGGACTTGGTGGACTCCACCTCGCCGCAGGTCTCCCCCGCCGTCACAGCGGAGCCCACTTCGGGCAGGTCCACATACACGATGTCGCCGAGCGCTTCGGCGGCAACGGCCGAGATCCCGATGCCCGTGGGGCCGGATCCGTCCGCGGCAACCCACTCGTGTTCGGCGGAGTATTTCAGTTCAGCGGCAACTTTAGCCATGGTTGGTTCCTTCAGGTCGGTGAAAAGTGAGAGAGCGTTAGGGAAAAACACGAAACAAGTGAGAGAGCGTGCCCCCGGGGGTGGTGGGGCTAGGCGTCGCGCTTGTAGAACGGCAGGGCAACCACTTCGAAGGGCTCGGCTTTGCCGCGCAGGTCGATGTCCAGGGCCGTGCCGGGGGTGGCGTGTTCGACGTCGACATAGGCCAGGGCGATCGGGTACCCCAGGGTGGGGCTCGGCTGGCCGGAGGTCACCTCGCCCACCACGACGCCGTCCTTCAGGACCGGGTAGTGGCTGCGTCCGGCGCGGCGGCCGAGGCCCTTGAGGCCCACCAGCCTGCGGCCGGATGTTGAGCCGGCCCCTGCTGCCTTGAGCCCTGCCAGTGCCGCCTTGCCCACGAAGTCGGACTCCTTGGCGAGCGAGACAACCGGGCCCAGGCCTGCGGCGTACGGGTTGCCTTCGCGGGAGAGTTCGTTGCCGTAGAGCGGCATGCCGGCTTCCAGGCGGAGGGAGTCGCGGCAGGCCAGGCCGGCGGGGATGAGCCCGTGGCCGGCGCCGGCTTCCAGCAGCGCGTCCCACAGGCCGGCGGCGTCCTCGTTGCGGGACGTAGATCTCGAAGCCGTCCTCACCCGTGTACCCGGTGCGGGCCAGCAGCAGGTCCTGGACTGTGCCGTTGACGGCGATGCCTACCTCAACGGCCGCGTAGTACTTCAGTCCGGTCACCAGGGAGTGCTGCTCGGCGGGGACCAGCGTCAGCAGGATGGCTTCGGCGTTGGGGCCCTGCACGGCGATGAGCGAGGTCTCCGCGGAGGCGTCCTCCACAGTGACGTCGAAGTTGGCGGCCCGCTCGGCCAGGGCTGCGGCAACCACTGCCGCGTTGCCGGCGTTCGGGTACCACGAGGAACGTGTCGTCCGCCCGGCGGTACGTGATGAGGTCGTCGATGATGCCGCCGTCTTCGTGGCAGATCAGCGAGTACTTGGCCTTGCCCACCGCCACGGCGGACAGCTTGCCGGCCAGGGCGTAGTCCAGGAACGCGGCGGCGTCCGGGCCGGTGACCCAGACTTCGCCCATGTGGGAGAGGTCGAACAGGCCGGCGGCGTTGCGGACGGCGTGGTGCTCGGCCAGCTCGGAGCTGTACTTCAGGGGCATCTGCCAGCCGCCGAAGTCGGTGAAGGAGGCGCCGGCCTTCTTGTGCTGCTCGTAGAGCGCGGTGTAGTTCTCAGTCATCAGAAATCCTTAGTTCTCAAATTCGGAAAGCGGCGGGCAGGAGCACACCAGGTTGCGGTCTCCGGCGGCGCCGTCGATGCGGCCAACCGGCGGGAAGTACTTGTCCTGCTTCAGCGCGGCGACAGGGAAGGCTGCCTGCTCACGCGGGTAGGCACGGTCCCAGTTGGAGGAGACGACGGCGGCAGCCGTGTGCGGTGCGTTGCGCAGCGGGCTGCTGGTCACCGTGAAGTCGCCGTTGGCCACCTGGTCGATTTCCTTGCGGATGGTGACCATGGCTTCGATGAAGCGGTCGATCTCCGCGAGATCCTCGGACTCGGTGGGCTCCACCATCAGCGTGCCCGCCACGGGGAAGGACAGCGTGGGGGCGTGGAAGCCGAAGTCGATGAGGCGCTTGGCCACGTCCTCCGCGGTGACGCCGGTCTTGGCCGTGAGTTCGCGCAGGTCCAGGATGCACTCGTGCGCCACCAGTCCGCTTTCGCCGGTGTAGAGGACGGGGAAGTGCTCGTCCAGTCGGGCGGCAACGTAGTTTGCAGCCAGGAGCGCGGACTTGGTGGCCTCGGTGAGACCGGTCCCGCCCATGAGCTTCACGTAGGCCCAGGAAATCGGGAGCACACCGGCTGAGCCGAAGCGCGAAGCGGAAATCGCCACGCCGTGCCCCGCCGCTGCGTTTTCGGAAGAAGCGTTGTTGGCGTCACCCGGCATGAACGGCGCCAGATGCGCCTTGGCTGCGACCGGTCCGACGCCGGGCCCGCCGCCGCCGTGCGGGATGCAGAAAGTCTTGTGCAGGTTCAGGTGCGAGACGTCGCCGCCGAACTTGCCCGGCTGCGCCAGGCCCACAAGCGCGTTCAGGTTGGCACCGTCCACGTACACCTGGCCGCCCGCGGCATGGACCGCGTCGCAGACCTCGCGGACGTCGGCGTCGTACACGCCGTGCGTGGACGGGTAGGTGATCATGATCGCCGGACAGGGCGTCCTTGTTGGCCTCGATCTTCGCGGACAGGTCGGCGTGGTCGATGGTGCCGTCCGGCGCGGTGGCCACCACCACAACCTTCATGCCGGCCAGGACCGCGGAGGCGGCGTTGGTGCCGTGCGCCGAGGCCGGGATCAGGCAGACGTTGCGCTGGGCATCCCCGCGGGAGTGGTGGTAGCCGCGGATCGCCAGCAGGCCGGCGAGCTCGCCCTGGGAACCGGCGTTCGGCTGGATGGACACCTGGTCGTAGCCGGTGATCTCGGCGAGGTCGGCTTCCAGTCCGGAAATCAGTTCCCGCCAGCCTTCGGTCTGGGAGTCCGGGGCGAACGGGTGGATGGAGGCGAACTCCGGCCAGGAGATGGCTTCCATCTCGGCGGTGGCGTTCAGCTTCATGGTGCACGAACCCAGCGGGATCATGGTGCGGTCCAGCGCCAGGTCCCGGTCCGAGAGGCGGCGGATGTAGCGGAGCAGCTGGGTTTCGGAGCGGTGCGTGTTGAACACCGGGTGCTGCAGGTAGGTGGAGGTGCGCAGCACGGACTCCGGCAGCTCAAAGCCCTGGCCGGCACACAACCGGACCGGCGCCAAAGGCGACGGCCACCGCGGAGAGGACCTCCGGCGTCGTGGTTTCATCGACGGACACGCCAACTGTGTCCGCGTCGATGAGGCGCAGGTTGATGCCGCGGGCCTCGGCGGCGGTGATGACCTTGGCGGCCTTGCCGGGGACGCGGACCGTGAGGGTGTCGAAGAAGGACTCGGTGACCAGTTCACGGCCCGCGATTTTCAGGGTGGAGGCGAGGGCGCGGGCGTTGTTGTGGACGGTTTCGGCGATTGCCTTCAGGCCGTCGGGGCCGTGGTAGACGGCGTAGAAGGAGGAGACGATGGCCAGCAGTGCCTGCGCGGTGCAGATGTTGGACGTGGCCTTCTCGCGGCGGATGTGCTGCTCGCGGGTCTGCAGGGCCAGGCGGTAGGCAGGGACGCCGGCGTTGTCCTTGGAGACTCCGACGATGCGGCCGGGGAGGGTGCGCTCCATGCCTTCGCGGACGGCCATGTAGGCGGCGTGCGGTCCCCCAAAGAACAACGGCACGCCAAAGCGCTGGGTGGAGCCGACGGCGATGTCCGCGCCCTGCTCGCCCGGAGGGGTGATGAGGGTGAGGGCCAGGAGGTCGGCGGCGACGGTGACCAGGGCACCGCGTTCCTTGGCCTCGGCGATGACGGCGGACTGGTCCCAGACCCGGCCGGAGACGCCGGGCTGCTGGAGGACGACGCCGTTGATGTCGCCGTCGGGCAGTCCGTCGGAGAGGTCAGCGACCTCCACCTCGAAGCCGAGGGCCTCGGCGCGGCCCAGCACGATGGCGATGGTCTGCGGGAGGAGGTCGGCGTCGAGGACGGTCTTGCCGTCCTTGGCCGTCTTGTTCTTGTTGGCCCGGCGCATCAGGAGCACGGCCTCGGCGACGGCGGTGGCTTCGTCCAGGAGGGAAGCGTTGGCCACGGGGAGCGCGGTGAGGTCCTGGACCATGGTCTGGAAGTTCAGCAGGGCCTCGAGCCGGCCCTGGGAGATCTCCGGCTGGTACGGGGTGTAGGCGGTGTACCAGGCGGGGGCCTCGAGGATGTTGCGGCGGATCACCGGCGGGGTCACGGTGTCGTAGTAGCCCTGGCCGATCATCTGCACGGCCATCTTGTTCTTGCCGGCCAGCTTGCGGAGCTCGGCGAGGACCTGGACTTCGCTGAGTGCGCCCTCGAGGGTGAGGGGCTTGTCCTGGCGGATGGAATCCGGGACTGCGCTGTCCACCAGGCCATCAAGGGTGTCGTACCCGACGGCCTTGAGCATGGTGTCGATGTCGGACTGGCGGCGCGCGCCGATATGGCGGTCTGCGAAGGTGGTTGGGGACGAGTGAACCGTCATGAGGGGAACTCCATAATTCAGGTGGCGCCTGAGCACCACGTTGATTCGGGTTCCTCCCCGCTCTGTATTGGACCTGAGAGTTTTGCGTTGCACTGCGGTCTGCAGGGCGCCACTTGCACCGTCGGTGAGTCCGGTTGCCCGGACTGCTTTCCAGAGTTGCCTTGCCGCGGCGGTACGTGGGCCTGAGAGATTCCTGGGGAGGATTTGCTCCTACGGCGCCTGCTGAACGTACCGGCAGGACTCTCCCGCCGCAGATCATAAGCCGTGCCACTGGTGGGTGACACGCCTCACACATTACCCGCTGCGGGTCATAGGAGCCAAATCCTGGCCGCCCCACGCACCAAGAAACGGGCGACGGCGGGCCCTCCCGCCGTCGCCCGTCTCAGTTTCGCGACCCCGGCAGCCAGGCCTACGGCTTTTTTGCGGGCTTGGCCGCGGCCTTGGGGGAACTCTTTGCTGCGCTGCTGGACGTGGTGTCCTTGGGGTTGCCAGCGTCCTTGAGCTCCACCTCGGCGGTGGCCTGGATCAGCGCCAGCAGGTCAGGGTCCAGGCCCGGGGCGAATTCCTCGCGGCGCTCCGGGGAGATCTTGATCGGGAAGCCGTCCGGCATCACGTCAGTGCTGAGCTCTGTGCCGTCGTTGGAGGGGGACGCCCCGCGGTAGAGTTTCCCCGCCTCGCTGAGGTTGTCTGCGCTGAACGTGTACTGGATGCTCTGCAGCCCCTTGTCCAGCAGCTTTTTGACTTCGGGGAACTGCTCAGCGTTGGTCTTGGGGATAGGCAGGACCTTGCCCCAGTTCACGCCGAGGCTCTCCAGCGCCTTGGCGAAGGCATTTTCGTGGGCCTGGTCGCGGACGATGAGGTACGCGATGGTGGACCGTGCCGTGGCATTCTCGGTCATCTCGTAGATCCGGCATTTCTGCAGGCGGCCCGTGGACTCCAGCATGAGGTTGTACAGCAGGTCCAGCACCAGGTTGCCGCTGTTGTAGACGTAGGAACCGCTCCAGGGATTGCCGGCTGCGTCCACCGGCAGCGCGCCCTGGGCGCCCACCAGGTAGTGGTGGATGTTGCTGGTATCCAGCGCGATTTTCAGGGGCGTGGCACCCTTGGCGCCTGGCTCGTCCACGGGATCGGTCTTCTTGCCCTGGTACCGCGGTGAACCGTCCAGGAGCTGGGAAATGGTGGTGCCGATGAGCTCGACATGGCTGATCTCCTCCGTGCCCACCCCCTGGAGCAGGTCCTTGTACGGCTTGGAGGCCGGATCGCCGCGGAAGTTCATGCTCTGGAACAGGTATTGCATCATGGTGCGCATCTCACCGAACTGACCGCCAAGGCCCTCCTGGAGTGCGTTCGCTGCGGCGGGATCCGGCTCGTCGGCGGCGATTTCGTTGATCAGTTGCTGGGTGTGCAGGTACATGGGTTTTCCTCACTCGTTGGTCCGATAACTGCGGGGAACTGCCGGGGAAAGCGAAAGGTGGCTGGCCGGGCTGCGGCTCCTGGCCCGGTCCTGGTTTTGTATGGCGTCGGCCTGTATGGCGTCGATGAACCTGGCCAGTTCTTCCCGCAGCGCCTGCCAGCCACGGGAGTCCAGATCCGCCGGGAAGGCCCGGGCCTCGGCGCGGTGGGCCGCCTCAAGCGCGGCACGTCCGGCGACGGTCAGGCCGACGACGAGCTGACGCCGGTCCCGCGGATGCCTGCTCCGACTGACCAGGCCCGCAATCTGCAGCCGCGCCAGGATCTTGCCGAGCGTCTGGCTTTTGACATGCACGGCGGCCGCCAGCTGCTCCTGGTTCAGGGGGCCGGGGGCAATCCCCTCGAGGGCAATGACGGAGGCGCGGGTCAGGCCCAGAGGTGTCAGGACATCATCCTGGCGGCGCTGGACCAAACGCGCGGCCAGGGACACGAGGCGGCAGCCATCACGGAGGTCACGGAGATCGCGCTCTGATTTGGCCGTCATCGCAATACCGTCCCTTCCTTGGGAGCTCCGGTGTGAGGCCTACCATAAGCATGCTTACCATCCATTTGGCAAGCATGCTTATTATTGAGGCCGGCCAGCAGCCCCTGCCGGCCATCAGGAGGCGTGCCGGCTTTGCGCGACCCCTTGCGGAATCAATACCAAGTGTGCTTACTATCTAGGTAGTAACCATGCTTACTATTGCGAAGCCAGCAGTGCTGGCAGCTCTTGCCAGCGAATCCTTCACGAAAGAGAGCGACCATGACTGACAACCAATGGCCCCAGACAACAGCACCGGCAACCCTGGACCCGTACGGGAACCCGGCAGCCACGCCGTCTTCAACGGCAACCGGCGGCGCCGGTTCCACCACCGAGGCGGTCAAGGGTGAGGCGTCACAGGTCGCCAGCCATGCGGCCGAGGCAGCCCAGGGTGTTGCGGAGACAGCCAAGGCTGAAGCCTCCAACGTGGCCGCGGAAGTGAAAACCAACGCCCGCGACCTCCTTCACCAGGCCAAATCGGACCTCACCAGCCAGGCGGGCACGCAGCAGCAGAAGGTTGCCGAGGGAATCCGCAACATCTCCTCCGAGCTGCGCACCATGGCAGACGCCTCGGACCAGCCCGGTGTAGCCTCCGACCTCATCAAACAGGCCGCTGACCGCTCACAGTCCATCGCGTCCTGGCTTGACGGACGGGATCCGGGATCACTGCTTACCGAGGTGAAGAGCTTCGCCCGGCAGCGTCCTGGCACGTTCCTGCTCCTTGCCGCCGGCGCGGGCGTCCTCGCCGGCCGCCTCACCCGCAGCCTGTCAGCCGGCGTCCCGGACACCACCGGCACTCCGGCAAGCCAGTCGTCATTCGCTCCCCGGACATCCTCGGTCCAGCCAGGCGCTATCCGCCAGGAGACGGTGTTCGCTGCGGGAGATGACCGCGGACTGTTCGAGGAGCCCACCGTCTCGGGCGGCCCGGTATCCTCCCGGACGCTGCCCGCCGGCACCGCTGCAGACACCCCCCTGCGCGAAGAAGACGATCCGTTCCGCAACAGCGCGGTGCGGGACTCGGAAGGTCGGCACCTGTGAGCAGCCAGATGCCGGAGACTCCTCCGTCGGCGGCGCATGCGAAGGCTGATACGACCTCGTTGGGTGATCTGCTCGGTGATGTGACCCGTGACCTGTCCACGCTGATGCGGCAGGAAGTGGAACTGGCCAAGGCCGAAGCGAAGGAATCAGCGACCCGCGCCGGCAAGGGCGGCGGCATGCTCGCCGGCGCCGGCGTGGCCGGACACTTCGTCCTGCTGTTCCTCTCGATCGCGCTCTGGTACGCCCTGGGCGCCCTGATGGGCCTGGGCTGGTCCGCCGTCGTCGTCGCCGTGATCTGGGCCATCATCGCCGCGGTCCTGGCCTCGATCGGCCGCAAAGAACTCAAACAGATCAAAGGCCTTCCCCAGACCGGGGAGACCCTCTCCGAAATCCCCCCAACCCTAAAACCAGGTGAGGTAAACCGATGAGCGAGAACCCGGACGCAATCCGTGCAGACATAGAAGCAACCCGTGCCCGCCTGGGCACCAACGTCGACGCCGTGGCGGACAAAGTCACCCCGTCCAACATCGTCCACCGCCAGACGGACAAAGTGAAAGACGCCGTCTTCGGCGTGAAGGAGAAAATCATGGGAGCCGCCGACGACGCCACCGCCACCCTCCACCACCGGGCGCGGCGTCCACGCCCGGCACCGGCCACGCGCGGCAACACCCTCGGCGATGCCGGGCACGCCATCACCGAGCGCCCCCGCCCAGGTCAAAACCAAAACCCAGGGCAACCCCCTGGCCGCGGGCCTGATCGCGTTCGGCGCCGGCCTGCTCCTGTCCTCCCTGATCCCGGCCTCGGACAAGGAACGCGAAGCAGCGGACGCCCTCAAAACCGCCGCAGAACCGCTCACCACCGAACTGACCGACGCCGCCAAGGACATGGCCGAAGGCCTGAAAGAACCAGCCCAGGCAGCCATGGACAACGTCAAAGCCACCGCCACCGACGCCGCCGACCACGTCAAAGCCGAAGGCCAGGACGCAGCAGCAGAGGTCCGCAACACCGCAACAGACGCCAAAGACCACGTCCAGGACCAGGTCAAAAACACCTGAGATTCGCCGTAGCCGCTGGGCCGTCCCTCCTTCCGGAGGGGCGGCCCAGCGGGCTTGTCCCCCCATCACCGGGCCTTGGTGCCCGCCCCGAAAGGAACGATCGTCATGAAGAAGCTGCTCCTTGCATTCCTTCCCACCATCATCAGCCGCGTTCTGCGCGCCCGCCGGGCAAAGCAGGGCGGCGCCACGCCGCCGAACCGCCGCCGCCTCTGATCTTGCGGCCCCCGGCGGCCAAGACTCTGCCGTTGCATCCAAAAGATGCACATGGCTTCAGCACGGGCATTCCCGTGATGCAGATTTCTTAGGAGAACAATGCACATCCCGGAACCGCGGGGACCGGTCAGCACCGCCCTGCTGACGCTCCTTGCCGGCCAGCCAACGCAGGACGCGTCAGCGACGGCCGGACTCCAGGCACTTGTCACGTCGCAACTGATCGGTGCTGACGACGTCATCGGGAGCGGCGATCTCCAGCTGGCGCTGTTCTGCCTCTATGAACTGCACTATGGCGGCCTCGATGGCGTGGATGACGGCTGGGAGTGGAACCCCGGCCTGATCACCGTCCGGCGCCTGCTTGAGGATCCGTTCGAACAGGAGTTACGGACCGCTGCTGCCAGTATGGCGCCGGAGGATCAACAGGTCTCCCCCACGGGCTCAGTCAGCGACGGCGTGGCCAATCTCCTGTTCGCCCTCGCTGCCACCGACACAGGCCCGAGTATGTCCAAGCACGTTGCCAAGAAGGCCACCGTGGACCAGCTCCGGGAGTTCCTGATCCACAAATCGATCTACCAGCTGAAGGAAGCGGACCCCCATACGTGGGCCATTCCGCGCCTCACCGGCCGCGCCAAGGCGGCCCTCGTGGAGATCCAGGCTGACGAGTACGGCGGCGGCCGGGCCGACCGGATGCACAGCGCCCTGTTTGCGAGGACCATGCGCGCCCTCGGGCTCGATGACCGTTACGGCGCCTACGTTGACGCGGTTCCCGCCATCTCCCTGGCCTCGGTCAACATGATGTCCCTCTTCGGACTGAACCGGCGGCTCCGGGGTGCCATCGCCGGGCATCTGGCCATCTACGAAATGACATCGTCGCGGCCCAACCAGTTGTACGGCAACGGTTTCCGCCGCCACAGTTTCGACGCCGCCGCAACAGCCTATTTTGATGAGCACGTGGAGGCAGACGCTGTCCACGAACAGATCGCCGGCAGGGACCTCGCCGGCGGCCTGGTGGAGTCCGAGCCGGATCTGCTCCCTGACGTGCTGTTCGGTGCGACGGCGGCACTTGCGTTGGACGCCCGGCTCTCCCACCACGTCATGGACGCATGGGAGAACAACTCGTCCTCGCTCCGCGCCGATGTGCCGGTGGCGGCATGACACGGGGCATGGAGCACGTGGACAGCGAACCGGCGGATGGGTCGATCGTGGTCTGCCCGGACGGTCCGCTGCTGGTCCGGGGCGATTTCGAGATCCTCACTCCGTCGGGGGACCCCGTGCCCCGGCAGCGCCGGACGGTGGCCTTGTGCCGGTGCGGCGCCTCGGCGATCAAGCCGTACTGCGACGGCACGCACAAGCTGATCAAGTTCCGGACCGAGCCTCCTGCGGCGCCTGGTCCTGGGGCCTGACGCCCGCCTGCACCGGCCGGGCCGCCTGCCGCGCCTTTTAGCGCTGGTTTTTTCGGGGCTTTATGAACTGGATTTCGCTGGTCTCATTCTTAGCCCTTTTTTCGGCACGCTTTTCGAGAATGGATTTCCCGGCCTTTTTTGCTCCAGCGCTGCGGGGAGATTTTCCTGACATTGGAATCACGCCTTTCTGTGCGTTGCATCTACCCGATACCATACCGGCTTATATTTTTTATGCCAGTTCTAGTCGTAGCCGTTCAGGCCATCCCCTGGCCGCGCAGTGACGCGCCGAGAGCGCCCACGTGCCTGTCGGCGAATTTCCCTAGAAGTTTCTTCGGATTCCAGAATAAAGTTCGCTGGAACCATTTTAGGCCGCACAAAATACGTATTTGCGAATACCTCATCGGGAATAAAAAAGTAAAGCGAACGACGCCGGGTAGCATCCCGCCGTCGTTCGCTTTTCCGTTTTCCCGGTTACCCCTGAAGAGGAGGCCGGGCATTCCTGCCGGCTGGACGGGAAAATGTCTTGAAGTCGTCAGCGCGGTGGATGGCACGGCGCCAGCCGCCGGGACAGTCGGCGCGGGTGAGCAGAGGGTCCGACCACCATGATCGGCTCACCCTGACGCAGAACAAGGGCTGCGGCATCGTTGCCTTTAGCCCCGCAGCCCACACGTGGTGCTCCGATCGGGCGGGGTCAATCCCGTAGCGCTGCCGGTTGCTGAGAAACCGCTTTCTCGGTAGTGTCCTTTTCAGCGCTCCGCAGTGACCGGCGTCATAGCAGCCGCCGGACCGGGCGCAGTTCATTCCAATGACGGAAGAGAGAACATGCGAAAACGCAGTACCTGCTTAGCCTTGTCCGCAGCCCTGGCAGTAGCCGGGACCCTCGTCCTTTCTGCTCCCGCGGGAGCGGCTCCCGGCCCGTTGGCCGATCCCGTCGCGCAGACCGCCCAGACCCCGCTGGAACGCCAGGTGCTTCCCCCGGGCGACGGCTGGGCCTCCGGGGGAACGGGCACCACAGGAGGCTCCGCCGCGACGGACGCCAACGTATACGACGTTTCCAGCCGGGCCGAGCTGCTGGCAGCCTTCGCGGCGGCCGGCTCCGAAGCCAAGATCGTCCGGGTCCACGGGACCATCGATGCCAATACAGCGCCGGACGGATCGCCGCTGACCTGCGAAAACTACGCCACGGGTACCGGCTACAGCCTGGAGCAGTACCTCGAGGACTTCGATCCGGCCACCTACGGCCGCACCCAGGTGCCGGCCGGTCCGCAGGAAAGCGCCAGGCGTGCCGCAGCCGCAAACCAGGCGAAGAACATCCGCTGGGATATCCCGAGCAACACCACCGTCGTCGGCGCCACACCGGACAGTGGCATTACGGGCGCAGCCCTCCGCGTCAACGGCGCCACCAACGTGATTGTCCGCAACCTCACCGTGCGGGACTCCGCCGATTGCTTCCCCGCCTGGGATCCCACCGACGGTGCCGAGGGCAACTGGAACAGCGAATACGATCTGCTGCAGGTCATCAACAAAGCCACGCACGTCTGGATCGACCACTCCACCTTCACCGACGCGCCCAATCTGGACAGCTCGCAGCCGGTCTACTTCGGCCGCCACTACCAGGTGCACGACGGCGCCGTGGATGTCACCAACGGCTCCGACCTGGTGACCATGTCCTTCAACCGTTTTTCAGACCACGACAAGCTGCTGCTGATCGGCTCCACCGATTCGCCCACCCGTGGGGACCCGGGCAAGCTGCGCGTCACCATCCACCACAACGTGTTCGAAAACGTCGGCCAGCGCGCCCCGCGCGTCCGGTTCGGCCAGGTGGACGTGTACAACAACCACTTCAAGGTCAATGCGGACAGCACGGTCCCCTACGGCTACACCCTGGGCGCCGGATTCGATTCCCACCTCCACGCGGAGGCAAACGCCTTCTCGCTTCCCGCCGGCATTGAGGCGTCCAGCATCATCGGCCGCTACAAGGGCACGGCCATCACCACCGTGGCTAACGCCGTGAACGGCAAGATCACCGACCTTCGGGCCGAGTACAACGCCGCCGCTGCGCCCGCGGAGCAGCTGGCCGCGGACACGTCCTGGACGCCCACGCTGCGCACCCAGGTCCACCCGGCCCAGGCAGTTCCGGCGCTGCTGAAGAAGTCCACGGGTCCGATCTTCACGGCGGGAGGCCAACCCTGATGGCCGCTTTCCTCCCGAAACGCCGCAGTGTCCTCGCGGGCCTGGCAGTCACTGCCGGGGCTTTCGCCCTCGCGGGGACGGGGACGGCGAGCGCCGTCGTCCGGACCTCACCCAACCCCGCAAAGCCCAGCGCCAAACCGGTGATCTTCGTGGTGGGGGACTCGACGTCGTCGGCCTACCAGCAGTCTGAGCGCCCCCGCGCCGGCTGGGGGCAGGCGCTGCCGCTCCTGCTGGGGCCACAGGCAACGGTGTTTGACTACGCCTGGTCCGGCGCCTCGTCCAAGAGCTTTGCCGACGCCGGAAAACTGGACCGGGTCCTGGCCCTGATCCAGCCTGGTGACTACCTGCTGGTCTCCTTCGGGCACAACGATGAGAAAGTTACAGACCCGGCGCGGGGAACTCTCCCGGACACCACGTTCAAGGAGTACCTGGGCCGGTACATCGATGGCGCCAGGGCACGCGGAGGCAAGCCCGTTCTGGTCACTCCGGTGGAACGGCGCCGCTTTGATTCGTTCGGAAACGCCGGGGATTCCCACGGTGCGTATCCGCAGGCTGTCCGGGAACTCGCCGCCGCCACCGGCACTCCCCTGGTGGACCTGACGGTTTCCTCGAAAGAGCTGTGGCAGCAGCTTGGCCCGGACGGGACCAGGTCGCAGTTCCTGTTCCTGGCGCCGGGTGAGCACCCGCAGTATCCGGAAGGTTCCGAGGACAACACGCACTTCCAGGCCGCCGGCGCGCTGGCGGTGGCCCGCCTCGTGGCGCGCGAACTGCAGGCCAAGCAGATCGTCCCGCCGGGCTACTTCCAGAAGGCCGACAGCGTCACGGATCCCCTGCTGGGCATGTACTGGCCCGCTGAGCGCCCCATCGATGGGCCTGTCATGCTCGACGTCGGGCCGGGCCGGACGTTCGCGACTGTCCAGTCCGCCGTCGACTCCGTAACTCCGGGCAGCTCCCAGCGGACCGTCATCAGGATCCAGCCCGGAACGTACCGGGAGCTGGTTCGGGTGCCAAGCAACAAGCCGCGCATTTCCCTGGTTGGACAGGGCAGCCGGCCGGAGGACGTCGTGCTGGTCTACAACAACGCCTCGGGGACGCCCAAGCCGGACGGCAGCGGGAACTACGGCACGTCCGGCAGCGCATCCGTCCGGATTGACGGCCCGGACTTCGTGGCCCGGAACCTGACGTTCAGCAACGACTTCGACGAGGCCGCCAACCCGGGGATCAAGGACCGCCAGGCCGTTGCACTGCACATCACGGCGGACCGGTCAGTGCTGGCCAACGTCCGGTGCCTGGGTAACCAGGACACCCTGCTGGTCAACTCACCGGGCGTGGGAGTCCTGGCCAGGTCCTACTTTGACGGTTGCTACGTGGAAGGCGATGTTGACTTCATCTTTGGCCGCGGGACCGCCGTGTTCAGTGGCAGCGAGATCCGGTCCCTGGACCGCGCCTCGGCCACCAACAATGGCTATGTGACGGCGGGCAGCCTGGACCTTTCCCTCCCGTTCGGCTATCTCTTTGACCAGTGCCGGTTTGTCTCGGATGCGGCGAAGGACAGCGTCCACCTCGGCCGGCCCTGGCACTCCGGCGGTGACCCGCGTGCGGTGGCCCAGGTCCTGGTCCGGGACTGCTGGCTGGGCGCGCACATCGCCGGCACGCCGTGGACGGACATGAGTGGCTTCTCATGGCGGGAGGCGCGGTTCCACGAACACAACAACCGCGGTCCCGGTGCGCAGGTCACCCCGGACAGGCCGCAGTTGCCTGCGGCTGAAGCGGACAACCACACGGTCAGGACGTACCTGCAGGGACCGGACGGCTGGGCGCCGCAGCTGGAGGGCACGACGGCGGACTCCAGCCTGGTGCCGTCAGGGGCGGTCGCGTAGCTGCTGAGGTAAGTCGTTGGAGCGGAATGCCCGGCTCCAGTCTTGGAGCCGGGCATTCCGCTTACTGCTTCCGGTTACTGCTTCCGGCGAGCTCTTCGACCCATGGTGTGGCCTGCCCAGAACGTCAGGACCAGCAACCCGGCCACTGCTATGGCCAGGCCGATCTGCGTTCCCCGGCTGACGAAGACCATGCCGTCGCTGGAGAGGACCTGGTTGCTGAGCGGCGCGTAGGCGAACCAGCCGATGCTGGTGGCCTGGGTGGTGTTCCACGCGACGAGGCACCCCGCCAGCACCGCCACCAGGCCCACCAAGGGCACGGCGACAGCCAGGATCCGGCCGGTTTTGGGTGGTTGGTGATGTTCAGATGTGTTGTTCTCCCCCATGCAGCCGAGTCTATCCGGGCACCCCGCCGTGACCGGAAATCAGGTGCGGCCTCAGAGGGTGGCCGCCTCCTGCTGCGCCAGCCTGATCAGGCGGAGCTCGTCTTCCACCGCGCGCGTGGGCCAATAGTCCTTGGACAGCTCATTGGCGCGGGTCAGGTCTGCCGACGGGAAGAGCTTTCCCAGCAGTCCGGCCGCCTGGAGCAGTGCGATCAGCGCGGTCGTCCTGTCATCGGGCGCCGTGGATCCGGGCTTGCTGTCCGGAGCGCCAGGTTGCGTGGATCCGGTGGCCCCGGTCCCCGGGTCTGCCGGCGTGGCATCACCCGCCGTGGAGTCGGGCACTGCGAGCGCGGCGGGCGGACCGCTGAGGGCGGCTTGGATCTTTTCCAGGAGTGCAGCCTCCGGGGCGTGGTCCTTCTCCGGGTACCGCGCGGGCCGGAACCTGCCCAGGTGTTTTTCACCCACATGTTCCACGATGCCCCGAGCCGCCATCCCCTCGTAGAAGCGCTGAACTTCGGCGCGGCCTTCCAGCATCGAGATCCACCGTTTGGGGGTGTGGGGCCTGGACTTGCCGCGGATGAGCTCCAGCTCGCGCTGCAGGTCCGTGTCCGGGGAGGTGCCGGCGGCATGGACACGTTTGCCCTGCAGCTCGATCGCACCGACCAGGTCCAGTTCCGCCAGGATGGCGCCCGCCAGCGTTGTCCTGAGGGCAAACACGGGAACGTCGGGTTTGCCGGTGTGGTCGTTCGTGGCCAGCAGGAGGAAGGCCTGTGGAAGATTCAGCTCCGCCGCTGTTGATGATTGAGCATCCATACGATCATGGTGGCCCTGTTGGGGAGCCTCCACAATGGGACGTTCGGCCCTACGGCTTGTCCCCTGCCGTTGGCAGACTGGCTCTGAAGGCCACCCACAACGCAAGGACCAGCCATGTCCGCCATCTATATCCCGTACGGCACCACCGAGGGCCAGACGGCCAAGATTGCCGACTTCATCATGGACGTGGTCCAGGCACATGGACACACTGCGCAGACTGCTGATATCAAACATGCCGGAGATGCCATTCCGGAAGGCTTTGACGCGGTGATGGTCGGGGCATCAGTCCACATGGGCAAGCACGAGGACTACATCCGGGACTTCGTGCAGAAGAACAGGGCCACGCTGGAAAGCCGGCCCTCCGCCCTCTTCTCCGTCAGCCTCGCAGCACACGGCGACGCCGAGAATGCGGAGAGCTACGTTGAGAAGTTTGAGGAAGAGACGGGCTGGCGTCCGGCCCAGGTGGGCCTGTTCAGCGGAGCCCTGCTCTACACGCAGTACGGCTTCATCAAGCGCCTGGTCATGAAGAAGATCGCCAGTGACAAGGGCTCCCTGGACCTCGATACTTCGCGTGACTATGTGTACACGGAGTGGGACGGCGTAAAGCGGTTCGCGGAGGACTTCCTGGGACGTCTATAACGCCTGCGCCTGCTTTGCCCGTGACCGGCGCTTTCGACGGCGTCGCCCTTGGCCGCGGACAGCGTACGGTGGCCGCGGCGCGCCCAGGCGGGAGCCGGTCCAGTACCGGCCGCCGATCAGGATGCCGGCAAGGGCGCCGTACGCCCAGGAGTGTGGAACAGCCATCTGGCCTATGGCTCCGCCCACGAGCAAAAGCACGAAGTAGACCGCCGGTATCACCAGGATGAGGCCGTTCCTGACGGGCAGCGGGGGCGGGAACCGGAAAAGGGACCAGCCGGCCAAGGCTGCAACGGCGAGTGCGGCCACAGCCGGCAGCGTGGGTGAGATGAGCACCAGTTGGGCTGCCCCCATGCCCAGCAGCGCCACCGCGCAGGCTGCATTGATCAGTGCAAGGTGCCACCCGCCGGCGAAACTTCCGTCGTCCGCAGGCCTGCGTTGACGCAGCTGCGGGATTTCCGCGCCGGACCCCGGGCCGGACCAGATGTGCGCTCCGGCGATGCCACCGATGAGGAATCCTACGAACCACGGCCCCGCGGCAGGGATGTCCAGGCCACCCCCCAGGTCTATGGAGATCAGGGCGTAGTAATTCAGGAGGAACGTCCAGAGCATCACGGAATACGCCCTGACCGACAGGGAGACGATCCGGTACACAGCAAACGCGTAGGCCACCCCGATGCCAAGGAACGGCAAAGCCTCGAAAACCCGGCCGCCTGCCAACCATACGAACATCCCCAGCATGAGGGCAATGAGCCCTCCATAGAGAATCCGTCCGCCCGACGCATCAAACCTCTTGAGCAACTCCTTGACCCCCATGGGTTCAAGCGTAGGCGACGCCACAGACGGAACCGCCCACTGTTAACGCCACCCTAGAGGTAGTCGCCGGCCCGTTCGCGGGCGATTTCCAGCAGGGTGGAGTGGAAGGCCACTTCTGCCGGGGCGTAGACCTTGTCCTGGCGCTGGGCCAGCAGGACGCGGCGCAGCGGGGCGGCGTCGCCGAGGCTGAGCACCCGGACGTCGGGGTGTTGAAGCGCGACGGCGGTTTTGGGCACCATGGCCACGCCCATGCCCACGCTGACCATGGCCTGCGCTTCCTGGTAGTCGTTGGCGAGGAAGCCGATGGTCGGTTCGAACCCGGCGTCGTGGGCGGAGCGCTGGAGCACCTCCACCACGGGGTGGGCCTCCGCCCGCACGATCCACGATTCGTTGCGCAGTTCCTCCATGCTCACCTGCTCCCGGTCGGCCAGCGGGTGGCTGCCGGCCACCAGGATCACGGTGCTCTCCGGAAGACCTCCGTGACCCGGATGGAGTCGTCATGGAACCGGTTCCACGGGTAGTCCCAGAGCAGGCACAGGCCGGTGACCCCGGACTGCAGGTCTGCCACCAGCTCATCGAAGCGGGCGCTGCGCAGCGAGAGGCTGATGGCCGGGTAGCGCTTCTTGAAGGCGCGGATGACGACGGGCAGGAAGGACCCCGCCAGCGTGGGAAAAGTGCCCACGGTCAGGGCGCCGCGCTTGAGGCCGGCGATCTGGTCCAGGTCGGACTGGGCCGCCTGCATCTGCCGGATGATCTGGCGGGCATGGCCGGCCAGCACCTGGCCGGCCTCGGTGGGCACCACCCCGCGGGAGCGGCGGTTGAGCAGGGGCTGCCCCACTTCCTGTTCGAGCTTGCGCAGCTGCTGGGAGACAGCGGAGGGCGAGTACATCATCAGGTCGGCCGCAGCGGTGATGGATCCCTGCTCCACCACCTCCAGCAGCAGCGCCAGGCGCCGGATGTCGAAAAGATGCTGCTCGTCATCGTGAAGCAATGCTTTACCCCTCTGTCGGATTTGGTTAATTCTGTGCACGCGGCCTGCAGACCGCGGGAATGACGCGTGCCCGCTCAGAGGCCGGAAGACGCACGCGTTGCGGATCCAGACCTTCGGACCACAGTGATTGAAGCAATCCTACATCCCCCATCAATTATTGAACATTGTCTTAATTTGTGATCCGGATCAATCTCTTATCAGGGCCCCTTGCAGTAACCGAGGCATAAGGAGATGTGGAAGAACAATGAAGATCGAAGCGGAGTGGATGCGCGGAGGCACCAGCAAGTGCTGGGTGTTCGAAGCCGGGCATCTGAACGAGCGGCACCAGCCTGGACGCGCTGCTGCCCCGGCGTGTTCGGCAGCCCCGACTCCCGGCAGATCGACGGCGTGGGCGGCGCAACCTCCACCACCAGCAAGGCCATGATCCTGCACCGGCCCGACGACGAGGACATCGACGTCGACTTCACCTTCGCCCAGGTGGGCATCGAAGAGGCCGCCGTGGACTGGGGCAGCAACTGCGGGAACTGCTCGGCAGTAGTTGGCCTGTACGCGATCGAAAAGGGATGGGTGGTCCCCAGCGGGGACGTCACCCGGATCGTCACCCGCAACACCAACACCGGCCAGGTCATCGTCCAGCGGGTAGCCACCCCCGCCGGCGCCCTGCCCATCGTCCCGGACGCCCAGATGCCCGGCGTCCCGTTCCCCGGCTACCGCGTGGGGCTCGGCTTCCAGGATCCGGCCGGCAAGACCACCGGGAGCGCTGCTCCCCACCGGCTCGGCGACGGACACCATCACCGCCGGCGGAACCCGCTGGACCGTGTCCATGGTCGACGCCGGCGCCCCCGTGGTGATCGTCCGCGCCGAGGACCTGGGCCTGGACGCCGGCCGCTACGGCAGCTGGCTGGCCGGCGTGGAACTGCAGCTGGAGACCCTGGACCAGATCCGGCGGCAGGCGGCGGTGCGCATGGGGCTGGCGCCCACCACCGCCCGAGGCGGCGCGGGCCATCCCCAAGCTCGCCATCGCCGCCGCCCCGATTGCCGCCCAGGCAGACAGCAGCGGCAGCGACCTCAACGTCATGATGCTGTCGATGGGCAGGCCCCACCCGGCCCTGGCCATCACCGGCAGCATCGCCCTGACCCTGGCAGCCCGCACCCCGGGCACCGTCCTGCACGCCATCACAGGCGGCACGCCTGGGAGCCACGCTGAAGCTGCGCACCCCGGCCGGGGTCATCGAAACCTGGACCGAGGAGCACGACGGGACCCTGCTCGTCGGCGTCGACCGCACGGCCCGCACCATCGCCACCACCATCATCCACCTCCCCGAGGCCCTCGGCAACGCCGCCGAAGACGCCCTCGCGGGAGCCACTCGATGAGGAGTAACCACCATGACTAACACCGTGCAGCAGCCCACCGACACCGTTGAGGAAACCCGGGACCAGCAGTCACCGGACCAGAGGTCACCGCGTCCCGCCCGCCGCCGCCGTATCCTGCTGATGGCGGTGGTCGGCATCACCCTCCTGGGTCTGGTTGCCCTCGTTCTGGCGGGAGGCATCTTCAACCAGGCGGCCACCGCGGAATCGGAGCCGACCATGACCGCTATCCAGATCATCCCGCTCGATCATCCTCGTGGTGATGTTCGTCGTCGCCACCAAGTGGCCGCTGAACATCGGCGTGATGGGGCTGGTGGCGTCCTTCGGCGTCGGCTATTTCATGCTGGGCATGACCGACAAGGAGATCCTGGCGGACTTCCCGGCCAACATCGTCATCACCATCATCGGTGTCACCTACTTCTTCAGCATGGCGCAGCGCAACGGCACCATCGACATCATCGTCCAGACCTGCGTCCGCCTGGTCCGGGGCAAGACGCTCCTGCTCCCCTGGGTGTTCTTCCTGATGGCCGCAGCCCTGACCTCGCTGGGCACCTTCTCCCCCGCCGCCGTCGCGCTGCTGGCACCGGCCGCCATCGGCCTGGCCTACGAATCCCGCATCCACCCGGTACTGATGGGCGCGTTCCTCATCAACGGTGCCCACGCCGGCGGTTTCTCCCCGCTCTCCGTGGCCGGCGTGCTGGTGCACGACATCGCCGTGAAGAACGGCTTCCCCATCTCGCAGGGCGCACTGTTCACGGCCAGCTTCGCCATCAACCTGATCCTCTCCGTCCTGACCGTGGTGCTGTTCGCCCTGCTGGGCAAGCTGCGCGACAGGCGACGGCCAGCACGCCGACCTCGACACGGCCCGCACCGGCCGCCCGCACGGCCAGCAGATCCTGACCCTGGTACTGATCGTCGCCATGCTGGTCTGCGCGCTGGGCTTCCACATGCCGATCGGCTTCGTTGCCCTCTCCGCCGGCCTGCTGCTGGCCCTGGTCAACATCAAGGAACACCAGACCTTCATCGGCGGCGTCTCCTGGTCCACCGTCCTGCTGGTGGCCGGCATGATCACCTACGTCTCCCTCCTCCAGCACGTGGGCGTCATCGACACCCTCGCCGAGCAGGCCCTGGCCCTGGGCGCGCCGCTGCTGGTGGCCCTGGTCCTCTGCTACGTGATCGGCGTCGGCTCGGCCTTCGCATCCTCGACGGCGCTGCTGACCGCGTTCATCCCGCTGGCCGGACCGCTGCTGGCCACCAGCTCGCTGAGCGCCTCCGGCACCGTGGCGGCCCTGGCCATCGCGGCCACCGTTGTGGACGTCTCCCCCTTCTCCACCGACGGCGCCCTGGTGGTGGCCAACGCCCGTGAGAACGACCGGCAGCGCGTGTACAAGCAGCTGATGATGTACGCCGGCGGCGTGGTGCTGGTTGCCCCGGCCCTGGCCTGGGTCCTGCTGGTTCCCACCGGCATCATGTAAGTTCTGCGGCCGCGGGGAGGTGGAATCCGGCGGCCCAAGGCTGCCGGCACATGCCCGGCGGGCGTACGGATGCCGCTCCTGCACTCCATCGCAACAGGTAGCCCGAAAGCCGGGCGCAGGAGCGCGCATCCGCACACGTCGAAGGCAGGACCCGCACGGGTCCTGCCTTCCGGCGTTCGGGTGCTGCTGGCGCCACGGCGCTGAACGGTACATTGGAGCCGTGATCCACATTGACCGGGACGACCCCGCACGCGGCGATGTCCACCAGCTCCTCAGCGAGCACCTGGCGGACATGTTTGCCACCTCGCCGGCGGAGAGCGTCCACGCCCTTGACCACTCCGCACTGTCCGCGCCGTCCATCACGTTCTGGACGGCCCGGGAGGACGGCAACCTGCTGGGGTGCGGCGCCCTCAAGCTCCTGGGCTCACCGCCCGGCGCTGCCCGGTACGGCGAAATCAAGTCCATGCGCACCACCGCGGATGCCCGGGGACGTGGCGTGGCCACCCTGATGCTCCGGCACATCCTCGAGGACGCCCGGACCCGCAACCTTGAACGCCTCTGCCTTGAAACCGGCACCGAGGACTACTTTGCGCCGGCGCGGCGCCTCTACGCCCGGCATGGCTTCACCGAGTGCCCGCCGTTTGCCGATTACGTCCTGGATCCGAACAGCGTGTTTATGGAACTCCGCATTCCCGGAAGGACCCCGGTATGAGCACCCGCGACACTCCCGCGCAGATCGGCGACCTTCCGCCGATCGGGCGCCCTGCCACCAGCGCACTGATCGCGGCCGGGATCGGCACGCTGGCCCAGGTTGCTGCCTGCAGCAGGCGGGAACTGCTCGCCATGCACGGCGTGGGCCCCAAAGCCATCAATATTCTGGAAGCCGCCCTCGAAGCCCAGGGGCTGCAGTTCCCCGCCTAAGCGGGCCTGACGCTCGGGGTGACGGACGACGGCGGGACGCACCCGGCGTCGTCCGCTCCCGCTGGTGAAGCTGAGTCAGTGCTGCACGCTGAGGAGCGCAGACTCCCTGGCCCGCCCCTCACGCAGGCCGGCCTGGCACTCCGCCGCCCTCCCGGCGACGTCGCCGTGGACAGCAGAGGTAATGGCCTCGACAACGGCGATCTGGCCGGTGGTGTCGGGGACGCCGGGAAACTGCACCTGCGGAGCCTCCACGGCGGCCGCGGGCGCCTCGCTGGTGGCGCGCATGCGGAGGATCGCGACGGCGGAGATCAGGCACCAGGCAACGTTTGTGACCACTGAAGGCCACGCTTCGTGGACTGCGCCGTTGATGATGAACGCGCAGGCACCGACGAGGTTGGCCACCTGGAAGCGCTTGCCGGCCTTCAGCCAGCCCATGGACACTGACAGGTAGGCCGACAGGATCAGCACCGCGCCTGACCAACCCGCAATTTCCCACAGCAGTTCCATGATGTCCTTCCCAGAGGTGATGCCCGGGCGGAGTCTTTGCTGGCGGGCGGTGTGTGTATTTTTGACGGCCTGGACATCTCCGAAGCCTGTGCTTATCAGCAATTATGAGCAGCCCGGACATTCAGAGCAATTGCATTCCACTGAAGATATGGTTTAGAACTGCTTAATATGGATATTGATCCGCGCAGGCTGCGCGTGCTCCTTGCAATTGCCCGCACCGGCGGGGTGCTTGCAGCTGCCGACGAACTGGGGATCAGTCCGTCTGCCGTCTCCCAGCAGCTCACCAAACTGGAGGATGAGACGGGGCATGCGTTGGTGGTGCGCACCCCCAAAGGCTCTGTCCTGACGCCAGCCGGCTTGGCAGTAGCCGAAGCCGGCGAGGAGATCGAACGGGCACTCAGTGTTGCCCGCGCCCGCATCGAAGGCGGGGCCACAGTGGCCGGCGTGGTGCGCGTGGGCGCCTTCACCAGCTTTATCCGGACGGTGGTGATCCCACGCCTGCCGGAGTGGCGAAGCCAGTATCCGCAGCTGCAGATCCGGATCGTCGAGGACGACTTTCCTGCCATGATGCGGATGCTCCGCCAGCGCCAGCTGGACGCCGTGGTGGTGGAGCATGATTCGACCACGGCCGATCCGCGCCTGCTCTCCGCCGGAATGACCGAGGAGCCACTGCTGGATGAACCGTGGAAGCTGGTGGTTCCCGCCGGCGCCCTGCTCACCACCGAGAACATCGACCTTGCCCGGCTGCCGCTTCCGTGGCTCGGCGTCGAGTCCACGGCAGCCAACGCATCGGTGCTCGGCCGGCTCCGGCAGTCGACGGGCACCGAGATGGAAACGGTGCATCAGTACCAGGAAACCCTGACGGCCCTCGCCCTCGTCGCCGCGGGAGAAGGCATTGCCATCCTGCCCACCCTGGCGTTGAGCGGCGTGGTCCACGACGGCGTGGACGTCCTGGACGTCCCGGGCCTGGGAACGCGGCGCATTGTCCTCCGCCGGTTCGACAGGCGGCGGTCCACCAGCACACCGGCGGATACCGTGGCCCGCCTCCTGCGCGAGTCGGCCGCCGCGTTCGACACCCGCACGGCCTCCTGAAGCACCGCCCGCGGTGAGTGTACGACGGCGGGACCTCCCGCCGTCGTACGCTTCCGTTCCGTGATCGCTAGGGGCGGGGGCCCTGGCCGTCCAGGCGCACGCCCCGGAGCAACAGGAGCGTTCCGCCCACCACAGCCGCCGACGCGAGGAAAACCCCTCCGGCGCCCAGCCCGGCCGCCACCACGCCGATGGCGCTGGGCAGCACCACCTGGCCTACCCTGTTCCCGGCCAGGCGAAGGGCCAGCGCCCGGCCGCGCTGCCCCGCCGGAGCCTGCGCTGACAGCCACGACATGGTGAGCGGCTGGCCGATGCCGAGCCCCAGGCCCAGGACCGCCATGACAATGAACAACAGCCAGGCCGGCATGGGCACTGCGGCGGCGGACAGCGCAACCGTGGACAGCACCAGGCTGTAGACCAGCAACCGCATGCGGCCCAGCGTCCGGGCCATCCTCCCCAACATGAGCCGGGAGGCCATGGAAAACACGGCGCGGGTGGTGAGCATCAGGCCCACCGTGGCCGCCGTGAGCCCGCGTTCGGCTCCGAGCGCCGGGAGGTAGACCATGGTCAGGTCCACCACGGCCAGGACGGTGGCACTGGTGGCCAGGGCCCGGGCGACGCCGGGTGTCTTCAGCAGCGGCACAACACCGCCGCCGCCATCAGCGGCGCCCACTGCTGCTTTCCGTTTGCCGCCGCTGACCTTGGCGGAGACGCCGAACGTGGCCACAAACAGCACCAGGCTCATGCAGGAGGCAAGGAAGAAGATCGCCTGGGTGTCAGGGCGGACGGAGGCCCCGCCTACCACGGAGATCGCCAACGGCCCCAGCGCCTGCCCCAGCGATGCCGCGAAGGTCAGGTAGCCGAACGCGGAATCCATCCTGGACGACGCTGCGTTGTTGGCCACCACCGCCTGCTGCCCCACGACGCAGGCAAGCTGGCCGGCGCCGAGAAAAGCAGTGCCGATCACCAGGGTGGTGATCGAGGATCCCCACAGCAGCAGGAAGGCGGAGCAGGCAAGCACGACGCCGGACCCGATCGCCATCAGCCGCCGCTCCCCCAGGCGGTCCACGAGTGCGCCCGTGGGGACAGCGAGCAGCAGCGGAAAGACTGCATAGCTCGCAGCGAGGAGGCCCAGGGCGAATCCGGGAACATCAAGCTCGAGCGCACGGTAGGTGGCTGCCGGGCGGACCAGGAAAGTCACCGCCTGGATGAGGGCGGAATGGGCCAGGAGGGCTGTGGCCGAGCGGCGTCCGAGTTCACCGATCATGTGCTGAGGAGGCTGCTGCCCGTGATGGCCCGCAGGGCCGCGTCCCGGGCTGCCATGACGTGGTCGAAGGCGAGCGTGGCGGCTTTTTCGGGTTTGCCGGCGGCCACCGCAGCGACCAGGATGCGGTGCTGTGCCAGGGCCTCGTCCCGCCGCTCCTGCGTGCTGTTGGTGAAGTGGCGGTACCGCTCCATCTGGCTGGAGATCTGGTCATGGAACCGGCGGGCCCAGGAGTTCCCCGCGATGTCGGCGATTTTTGCGTGCAGCGACATGCCCTGCCTCATCGCATCATCGGCAAACTGCACCATGGCGGCGTTGCGTTCAAGGATGCCGTTGAGCGCTTCGATGTCCGCCGCGGTGGCCTTCACGCACGCCTGCCGCGCCATCAGTGATTCCATGGCCGCCCGGACCTCGTACAGCTCGGAAATGACCGCCTCGTCCAGGGCGGGCACCAGCACCGCCCCGGTGGGCTGCTGCTCCAGCAGGTTCTCGGAAATGAGCCGGCGGACAGCCTCCCGCAGCGGTGTGCGGCTCACGTGCAGCGCCTCAGCCATGGCCGGTTCGTAGATGCGCGCGCCGGGCTTCAGCTCAAGGCTCAGGATCTGCCGCTTCAGCTCGGTGTAGACAACGTGGGCCCCGGTGTTCCGGGACGGTGATTCTGCCATGTGGTGACCTCCACGTTCATCATACTTGTATACATCTATACATTAGTACGGAGGTGCGCGAAGTCCTTTTACAGCTGGTCCGCCGGTGGCCGCTTCCGTTCTCAGGCGTCGTCGTGGGCGAGGTTGCTGGAGAGTTCCCGGTGGGCATTGGCCTGGTCCAGGAGGGCCTTGGCCCGTGCTTCGAAAGTGCCGACGGCGTCCGCTCCGGCGGCGAAGCGCAGCGGCGGTTCATCCAGTTCGGCCAGCCGGATCAGCGCTTCGGCAAGCTTGGCCGGGTCCCCGCCCTGCTGGCCATCCATGCTTTGCCACGCCTTGACGGTCTGTTCGGTCCGCTCGGCGTAGTCCTCAAGGGTGGATGCGGCGTAGCTGGTGGATTCCGGGGTGAGCAGCTCGGTTCGGAAGAAGCCCGGTTCCACGATCATGCTGCGGATTCCGAACGGGGCGACCTCCACAGCCAGGGACTCAGCCCAGCCCTCAACGCCGAACTTCGAGGCGGCGTAGGCGGTGAGGAACTCCCCGCCTACGATGCCGGCGGTTGAGGAGATGGTGACCACCAGGCCCGAGCGCTGGGCCCGCAGGACCGGCAGGGCAGCACGGGTGACGTTCATGGGCCCGAACATGGTGGTTTCGATCTGTGCACGGAAGTCGGCGGGGGTGATTTCTTCGAAGAACCCGGCGTAGAAGTTGCCGGCATTGTTCACGAGGACGTCGATCCGGCCGAACCGGTGCACGGCTGCCTGGATGGCGGCGGCTGCGTCGGCGGGCTCGGTGACGTCCAGCTTCACAGCGAAGAGGTCATTGCTTTCACCGATGGCCTGGGTGACTTTTTCGGGGTTGCGGCCGGTGGCCACCACGGCATGGCCGGCGGCGAGGGCCGCTTTAGCAATGTCGGTGCCCAGGCCCCGGCCGGCGCCGGTGATGAACCAGACCTGCTTGCCGGCGGCGCGGCCGAAGGCGCCGTGGGCCCGTCCGGTGGTGGTGGTCGTCCGGTGGTAGTGGTCTTTCCGGGGGTGGTCTGCTCAGTCATGGGGGTTGTTCAGTCCTTCGTGGGTTGGTTGTTCGGGTTCCGCGTGGGAGCGCGCCGGGGTGGTGGATGAGTCGGATGGATCGCCGGCGGCGGGTATTCGGGCAGGCGGAGCTGCCCAGCTGGCGAGGAAGGCGAGAGCGTGTTCGGAGGCCGAGCCGGGCTCGGCGGTGAAGGTGAACAGGGTCTGTCCTTCATCGCCGGGGAGGTCCAGCGTCTCGAACTGCAGGGACAGGTCCCCGGCCACCGGGTGGTGGAAGCGCTTGGTGCCAGTGGTGTGGATGCGAACGTCGTGGCCGGCCCACAGCGCGGCAAAGTACCCGCTGCCGGTGGTCAGTTCGCCGACAAGCTCGTTCAGCACCCTGTCGTGGGGATTCCTGCCTGATTCCAGGCGAAGCATGGCCACGGTGGTGGCCGCCACCGCGTTCCAGTCGGGATAGAGATCGGCCGCGCGTGGAGCGAGGAAGAGGTAGCGCGCCTGGTTTGGCAACGCGCCGGGGACGCCCGGCCCGTACGACGCCGGGGAATTGAACACTTCCGCGTACAGCGCCTTGCCCAGCAGGTTGGCAGCAAGCACGTCGCCCCGGCCGTTCTGGAGCAGGGCGGCCACCCCGGTCATTCCGTCCAGCAGGCGCAGCACGCCGGGACGGACCCGCTGCTGCGCGGGACGGCGCGGCGCCCGGCGAGACGGCGCATTGGCCGTCCGTGCCAGGTCCAGCAGGTGTGCCCGCTCGGCCTCGTCCAGCTGGAGGGCGGCGGCCACAGCCTCGAGGACCGAGTCCGAGACGCCGCGGAGGCTGCCGCGTTCCAGCCGGGTGTAGTAATCGGTGCTGACCCCGGCCAGCTGCGCCACTTCCTCACGCCGCAGGCCCGGCACACGCCGCAGGTCCCCGTAGCTGGGGATCCCGGCCTGCTCCGGACTGACCTTCGCACGGCGCGAGATCAGGAACTCCCGGATGTCTTCTTTCCTGTTCACACCCTTAACGCTACGCAGCCCGGGAAGCCGGTGGCAGTGTCTGTCAGACACCCCCGGATCTGTCATCGTGACGGCAGCCAGGGGTACGGAACCGGACGACGCCGGCGCGGCCGTGCTGTTCGGTGCGGCGCCGGGTGCGGCGCCGGCGTTGCGCGAAGCGCGGTCACGGGTCCACGGAAAGTGCACTCGTACGGGTTAGGCAATAGTCTGGCCAGATGGGGACCAATGCCGTGAACTCCGGCGAACAGATGGACAGGCAGTCGCGCATTCTTGAGGCTGCGCTGGATCTGCTGTCCCGCCACGGGATTTCGGGCGTGAGCATGCGGGCCGTGGCCCGCGAAGCCGGCGTTGCGCTTGGCCTGGTGAACTACTACTACGACGACAAGACCAGCCTGATACGGGCAGCCCTGCGCCGGGTCGACGAGCACGACCTTCTGCTGGTGGCGCCCGACCCGTCGTCGGCACCGGAGGAACAGCTGCGCCAGGCCTTGCGGCGCGTGGCAGCCGCTGATCTGCTGACCACCCGCTACCTGTCCCTGCGCCTGCACCTCTGGGCCCTCGCCCAGGCGGACGAGGGCTACGCGCAGATCAACGCCGAGGCCTTCGACCGCTACCTCGACGGCCTCGCTGCGTTGGTGTCCAATGCCCAACCCGCTCTTTCCTGGGAGGTCTGCAGGGAGCGGGCGGCTGACATTGTGGTCATCCAGAACGGCATGTGGCTGACGGCGCTTCTCGGCGTTGATGAGGCCGCCATCCAGCGGAGCATCGCCCGCACGGAGCAAATCGCCTTCGCCCGCCGACTCCTCAGGCAGTCAAGCCCACCACCCCGTCCGATCACATTGAACAAGTGTTCAAGAAAAGTATTGAACACTCGTTCAATCTGCATTACTGTCCCTCGTATGACTTACGCCACACCAGCCCATGACGTCATCCGAACCGCAGAAACCGGGACAGCATCCACCCTGTTCATCAACGGTGCATGGGAGCCAGCCGCCTCCGGCGCTGTCCGCGAAATCCGCAACCCCGCCGACGGCGAACTGGTGGCCACCGTGTCCGAGGCCGGCCGGGAAGACGCGGAACGCGCCATCGCCGCAGCCCGTGCGGCCTTCGACTCCGGCGTCTGGTCGGATGTCCCGGCCCCGGAGCGCGGCACCTTCCTCCTCAAGGTCGCCGCCGGACTGCGCGAACGCCGCGAAAAGTTCGCCCGCGCCGAGTCGCTGGACACCGGCAAGCGCATGGTCGAGAGCCGCATCGACATGGACGACATTGCCGCCTGCTTCGAGTACTTCGGCAGGCTCGCCGGGCAGCAGGCGGGCCGCATCGTCGACGCCGGGAACGCCGCCGTCGTCAGCAAAATCGTCTACGAACCCGTGGGCGTCTGCGGCCTGATCACCCCCTGGAACTACCCCCTGCTCCAGGCGGCGTGGAAGATCGCGCCCGCACTCGCCGCCGGCTGCACCTTCGTCCTCAAGCCCTCCGAGCTGACCCCGTCCACCGCCATCCTGGCCATGCAGCTGCTGCAGGACCTCGGCCTGCCGGACGGCGTCGCCAACCTCGTGACCGGAGCCGGCGCGGAGGCGGGCGCCCCGCTCTCCGAACACCCCGCCGTCGACCTCGTCTCCTTCACGGGCGGGCTGGAAACCGGCAAGCGCATCGCGGCGGCCGCCGCCGGCACCGTCAAGAAGGTGGCGCTGGAGCTTGGCGGGAAGAACCCCAACGTCGTGTTCGCGGACGCGGACTTCGACGCCGCCGTGGACAATGCCCTCAACGGCGCCTTCGTCCACTCCGGGCAGGTCTGCTCCGCCGGGGCGCGGCTGGTGGTGGAGGAATCGATCGCCGAACGCTTCGTGGACGAACTGGTCCGCCGCGCGCAGGACATCCGCCTCGGCGGCCCCTTTGACGACGCCGCCGAAACCGGGCCGCTGATTTCCGCGGCCCACCGCGACAAAGTCCACGCCTATGTCCAGCGCGGCATCCAGGAGGGTGCGCGGCTGCGGACCGGCGGCGCGGCACCGCAGGGAGAAAAGTACGACGCCGGGTTCTACTACCAGCCCACCGTCCTGGACCGCGTCGAGCGGGGAATGTCCGTGGTCACCGACGAGGCGTTCGGCCCGGTGGTCACCGTGGAAACGTTCCGCACCGAGGACGAAGCGGTGGCGACTGCCAACGACACCATCTACGGCCTGGCCGGCGCGGTCTGGACCCAGGACGCCGGCAAGGCCCAGCGCGTGGCATCCCGGCTGCGGCACGGCACCGTCTGGATCAACGACTACCACCCCTACCTCCCCCAGGCCGAGTGGGGCGGCTTCGGCCAGTCCGGCGTCGGCCGCGAGCTGGGCCCCACGGGCCTGGCCGAATACCAGGAAGCCAAGCACATCTACCAGAACACCAGCCCGCAGGTCACCGGCTGGTTCGCTGACCACGGCAAGGAGAACTAGATGCATATCGACAACATCGACAACCTCACCGAGCGCGGGTTCGACTACGTCGTCATCGGCGGCGGATCCGCCGGTGCCGCCGTCGCCGCCCGGCTGAGCGAGGATCCGGACGTGACCGTGGCCCTCGTGGAGGCCGGCCCGGATGACCGCAACCTGCCCGAAATCCTGCAGCTGGACCGCTGGATGGAGCTGCTCGAATCCGGCTACGACTGGGACTACCCGGTGGAACCGCAGGAAAACGGCAACTCGTTCATGCGCCACGCCCGCGCCAAGGTGATGGGCGGCTGCTCCAGCCACAACTCCTGCATCGCCTTCTGGGCGCCCCGCGAGGACCTGGACGAGTGGGAGTCCAAGTACGGCGCCACCGGCTGGAATGCCGACGCCGCCTGGCCCCTCTACCAGCGGCTGGAAACCAACGAGGACGCCGGGCCGGACGCACCCCACCACGGGGACTCAGGACCCGTGCACCTGATGAACGTGCCCCCGGCGGATCCTGCCGGCGTCGCGCTCCTGGACGCCTGCGAACAGACGGGCATTCCGCGAGCCAAGTTCAACACCGGCACCACCGTGGTCAACGGCGCCAACTTCTTCCAGATCAACCGCCGCGCGGACGGGACCCGCGCCTCCAGCTCGGTGTCCTACATCCACCCCATCATGGACCGCCCCAACTTCACCCTGCTCACCGGCCTCCGCGCCCGCCAGCTGGTGTTCGACGCGGACAAGCGCTGCACCGGCGTGGACGTGGTGGACTCCGCGTTCGGCCGGACCCACCGGCTCTCCGCGCACCGCGAGGTCATCCTGTCCACCGGCGCCATCGACTCCCCCAAGCTGCTGATGCTCTCCGGCATCGGCCCGGCCGCGCACCTGGCCGCAGCACGGCATCGAGGTGCTGGTGGACTCCCCCGGCGTGGGCGAAAACCTGCAGGACCACCCCGAAGGCGTGGTCCAGTTCGAGGCCAGGCAGCCCATGGTGCAGACCTCCACCCAGTGGTGGGAGATCGGCATCTTCACCCCCACCGAGGAGGGCCTGGACCGCCCGGACCTGATGATGCACTACGGTTCCGTCCCGTTCGACATGAACACCCTGCGGCACGGCTACCCCACCACGGAGAACGGCTTCTGCCTCACCCCGAACGTCACGCACGCCCGCTCCCGCGGCACCGTCCGGCTGCGCAGCCGCGATTTCCGCGACAAGCCCATGGTGGATCCGCGCTACTTCACGGATCCCGAAGGCCACGACATGCGCGTCATGGTGGCCGGCATCCGCAAGGCCCGCGAAATCGCCGCCCAGCCCGCCATGGCCGAATGGACCGGCCGCGAACTGTCGCCCGGCGTCGAGGCACAGACGGACGAGGAGCTGCAGGACTACATCCGCAAGACCCACAACACCGTGTACCACCCGGTGGGAACGGTCCGGATGGGCCCGGCCGACGACGACATGTCACCGCTGGATCCCGAGCTGCGGGTCAAGGGCGTCACCGGCCTGCGCGTGGCGGATGCCTCCGTGATGCCTGAACACATCACGGTCAACCCCAACATCACCGTCATGATGATCGGCGAGCGCTGTGCTGACCTGATCCGGGCCGACCTCATCCGCGCCGGCCGCACCGATGGCGCTGCCAGTGAAGAGGAGGAGCTCAGCCCGTCCTTCGCCTGAGAGGCAAGTTCCGGAGGCTATTGAATTCACCTGCGTCCCACGGGGGCCGCAGGATGCATCGAGCGTACTTTTCTGACCTAGGAGTTCACATTTTGGAACCCAGCAAGAGTATTGATTCAAGCGGCATGGACGAATTTGGCTATACCCAGACCCTGGACCGGAGCATCGGCAAGTTTGCCAGCTTCGCCGCCGGCGTCAGCTACATCTCCATCCTCACCGGCGTCTTCCAACTGTTCTACTTTGGTTTTTCCATGGCCGGCCCGGCGTACGCCTGGTCCTGGCCCATCGTGTTCGTCGGCCAGCTGATGGTGGCGCTGTGCTTTGCCGAGCTGGCCGGCCGCTACCCCGTGGCGGGATCGGTCTACAACTGGGCCAAGCGGCTCTCGTCCGGGACCTCGTCCTGGCTGGCCGGCTGGCTGCTGATGCTCTCCTCCATCGTGGCGCTGGGCTCCGTGGCACTTGCCCTGCAGCTCACCCTGCCCCAGCTCTGGTCCGGGTTCCAGTTCGTCGGCGACGGCACGGGCCCCTACGACTTCGCCATGAACGGCGTGGTGCTGGCCACCATCATGATCACCATCTCCACCCTCATCAACGCCTTCGGCGTGAAGCTGATGACCAGGATCAACAGCATCGGCGTCTTCGTGGAACTGGCCGCGGCCGTGCTGCTGATCCTCGCCCTGGGCTGGCACGTGGTGCGGGGGCCGGAAGTCTTCTTCGACACCGCCGGCTTCGGCGAAGGGCACGACCTCGGCTTCTTCGGCGTCTTCCTGATCGGCGCCATGGCATCGGGCTACGTCATGTACGGCTTCGATACCGCCAGCTCCCTCGGCGAGGAAACGAAGGACCCCAAGCGCACCGCCCCCAAGGCCATCCTGCGCGCCGTCACGGCCTCGTTCCTGCTGGGCGGGCTGATCCTGCTCTTTGGCATCCTGGCCGCACCGGACCTGGCCGATCCCAAGGTGGGAGCTGCCGACGGCGGCCTGCAGTACATCGTGCTCTCCGTCCTGGGCGGACCGTTCGGCAAGGCCTTCCTGGCCTGCATCGTGGTGGCCGTGGTGGTCTGCACCCTGGCCGTCCACGCCGCCGCGATCCGCATGATGTTCGCCATGGCACGGGACAACAACCTGCCGTTCAGCCGCCAGCTCAGCAAGGTGGACCCGGTCCGCAGGACGCCCAAGGTCGCGGCGATCGTGATCGGCGTCATGGCCGTCATTCCGCTGCTGGTCAACGTCACGCAGCCGGCCATCTTCACCATCATGTCCAGCATCAGCATCGTCCTGATCTACCTGTCCTACCTGCTGGTCACTGTTCCGTTGCTGCGCCACCGGCTGCTGAAGAAGTGGCCGCTTGCGGGACCAGCAGTCCGACGCCGGATTCAGCCTGGGCAAATGGGGCCTGCCGGTGAACATCCTCGCGGTCTTCTGGGGCGGTGCCATGACACTGAACCTGGTCTGGCCCCGGCCGGAGATCTACAACTCGGTGCCGCCGTTCGAGTGGTACCTGCAGTGGGGCGGCGTGATCTTCGTGGCCGCCGTGATCATTGGCGGGACCCTGCTCTACCGCCTGAAGATCCGGCACCAGACCGGGGTGCTGGCCGAGCACGCGGCGGCAGTCGCGGCGCATCCGTCGTCGGGCCCCGCGCACCAGCGAAGCAGCGCAGCATGAACAGGGCAGTTCGAAGCCCCGGAGGATGCGCCCGCAGCCAAGATGGCCGCGTCGGAAGCGTAGTAACAGCCCCGGAAGGGCCGACGGCGGCACCCACCCGGGTGCCGCCGTCGGCCCTTCTGCTGTACGTGCGGCCTGACGCGCGGGCCGCCCGCCGGCAGGGGAACTCACGTCACACTTCGCGACAGCATCCCGCTCCGGGCAGGCAACGCCCTACCCTTGACAGGTGACTTTGACTAAGATGCGCACCGCCGCCGCGAGCTCCCTCGCCGCCGCAGGTCTCCTGCTGTCCCTCGCCGCCTGTTCCACCCCGGCCGCCACCCAGCCCTCCCCCTCCTCGACGGCGCCCGCAACGGCATCGCCCAGCGCAGCCTCCGGGCCCTGCACGGGTGTAGAGGTCATTGTGGATTCGGGCTCCCTGAAGCAGGACGCCGCCGACACGTCCGTGTGCGTGCCGGTTGACGCACCCACTCTGGCATCGGCCGTGCTGAGCGACGCTGAGGTGAAGATCGAGGGCACCGCCAAGTACCCCACGAGCTTCGCGTGCCGCGTCAACGGTGTGCCCGCTGCGGACTTGGACATCCAGCACAAGGGTGGCACTCTCCGCGAAGCGTGCGATGACAAAAACGCTGTCTCCTATTGGGCCCTCTGGGTGAAGCCCGCCGCCGGCACGTGGGGTTACGCGCAGGAAGGTCTGGACAGCCTGAAGCTCAACCCCGGCGAAAGCCTGGAACTGCTCTACACGGTCGACGGCGAACCGGCCGCCCCCGCAGCATGACCTTCCGACCCGCGCCGCTACGTGCAGGGGCGGCTCTCGCCGTCGTCTTCATCGCGGCGCGGGTCATCTACCGGGTCCTGTTCAACGGCGCAGGCCTGGGTGCGCCGGTCCTGCTCGACCTTCCGGCGGTCCGGCTGGCTGCCCCGTATGCGCATGTTGTCCTCCTCGGCCCGGTCACCGGGCCCGGGCTGTGGGCTGCGGTCCTGTCAGCACTCCCGATTGCCGGGATGCTCCTCGCTTTCGGCGTGCTCAATGCGTTTGTGGATGTGGCGCGCGGCTTCGTCCATCTGGCCCGCCGCGGCCCCATGCAGGGCGTTGCCCGGACGCTGGTGGTGGCGTGGGCGGCGCTCCCGGCACTCGCCGACGCCGTCACCTCCGTCCGCCTGGCGTTCCGGTTGCGGGGCGAACGGTTCGGGCCCCGCGCCCTGGTGCCCGTGCTCGAACGCACCCTGGAGCACGCAAGCCGGGTTGCCGCGGCCCTGGAGCTGCGCGGCTTCGGGAGCCGGGCAGCGCACCGCCCGGGCAGCGACGACGACGGCGGTCCGGTTCTTGTGCGGGACGCCCGGTTCCGCATCGCTGACGCCCAGGTGCGCGTCGCGGATTTCGCGCCGGCGGGCGGGTCGGTCACGGTCATCACCGGGCCGACGGGCTCCGGCAAGTCCACCATCCTTCGCGGCCTCGCCGGCCTCCTCTCCCACGTTGACGGCGGCGAAATCTCCGGCACCGTGCGCATCGCCGGAACGGACCGCGCCACCACGCCGCCGCGCGATACGGCACGGCTTATCGGCGTGGTCCTCCAGAATCCCCGCGCCGCCTTCGCTTCCACCCGTGTCCGGGACGAAATCTCCCTCGCCCTTGAACTGCGTGGCCTGCCCTCAGCTACCGCGAAGGCGCAGGTCCGGGCGGTCGCCGAGCGGATCGGCGTGACGGCCCTGCTGGACCGCACCATCAGCACCCTCTCCGCCGGTGAGGCAACGCTCGTGGCCATCGCCGCCGCCGTGGTGGAGCAGCCCGCGCTGCTCCTGGTGGACGAGCCCCTGGCCGACCTTGATGCGTCGGCGCGAGCCCGCGTCATCTCCGTCCTCGACGCCCTGGCCCGCCACTCCGGTGTCTGCGTCATCGTGGCGGAGCACCGGGCGGAACCGCTGGTCCCCATCGCGGACTCGTGGTGGACCATCGACGACGGCGCCCTGGTGCCCGGTGCCGCGCCCGTCCCCGCCGGCTCCCGTCCGGCTCAGGCATCGGCGCCGACGCCGGCAGCCGGGCAGGTGCCCGTCCTGACCGCCACGAACCTTGAGGTGCACCGCAAGGGCACCGCGCTGGTGCGGGATGCCTCCCTGACCCTGCACCGCGGTGAAGTGGTGGCGCTGGTGGGGCCCAACGGTGCGGGGAAGTCGTCGGTCCTGGTGGCCCTCGCCCTCGGTGAAGGCATGTCCGGTCAAGGCACCGGCAGTGGAAGGAAGCACGACGGCGGAACGGTCGACGGCGGCCGGGTCGCCCTGGTGCCTGATGCGTCGGACGACCTCTTCACCCGGGATACCGTGGCGGCAGAGCTCCGCGCGGCCGAACGGCGGCAGGCACGCGGGCGCCGGGCAGGACGGCGCAACCACGACCCGAGCCGCCCGGGACAGCTTCCCGCGGTGCCCGCGGCCTCCCGCCTGGCCCGGCTGCGCGGCGACGTCACGATTCCCATCGGTCACGAGCACCCCCGGGACCTCTCAGCGGGGGAGCGCAGGATCCTTGCCATCGCGCTGCAGACCATGGACGATCCCCAGGTCCTCCTGATCGATGAGCCCACCCGCGGACTCGACCCTGCGGCGCGGACAGCGGTCTCGGCGGCGCTCCGGGCGGCAGCGGACTCCGGCGCGGCAGTGCTGATCGCCACCCACGACCTCGACTTTGCCCATGGCCTCGGTGCGCGGATCCTGCCGATGCGTGACGGCGTCGTGCCTTCTTCCGTGCCGGCCGAAGGACCGGACCCGCTCCCCCCGCTTCCCCGTCAGGCAGGTGCCGGGCCACAGCCGCGGGCCGTCGAACCGGACTCCCCCGGCCCGGCAACGGCAGCGCCGCCTCCGGATGCCGCGGGGCGTGGAGCTCGCCGTCCTCGCGGCGGCCAACCTGCTGGCCCTGGCAGCGTTCTGCTGGCCGCTGCTCGCCGCGGCCCTCCCCCAGGATGCTGCCGCAGCCCTCCCGTACGCGGCGCTGGCCATCGCGCCGTTGGCCGCCGTCGCCGTCGTGATTTCCCTGGACGGTTCGGTGCGCTCCGCCCATACGGTGGCGCTGCTCGGTGTCCTGGCCGCCGTCGGTTCCGCGGTGCGGGTGGCGAGCACCGGCGTCGGGGGCGTGGAGGCGGTGTTCATCCTGCTGATCCTGGCGGGCCGGGCCTTCGGTGCCCGGTTCGGCATGCTCCTGGGTGCCGCCACGATCGCCCTCTCCAGCGCGCTGTGGGGCGGGATCGGGCCGTGGACGCCGTTCCAGATCTTTGCGTGTGCGTGGGTGGGTGCGGGGGCCGGCCTGCTCCCCCGGCGGGTGCGCGGCAAGGCCGAGCTGTGGATGCTGTGCGGCTACGGCGTGGTGGCGTCCTACCTGTTCGGGCTGCTGACCAACCTGTGGTTCTGGCCGTTCGCGGTGGGCGCCGGCACCGGCATCTCGTACGTGCCGGGCGCGCCGCTGGGCACCAACCTGGGCAGCTTCCTGCTGTACTCGCTGGTGACGTCGACGGCGGGCTGGGACACGTTGCGTGCCATCACCACGATCGTGGGCATCGCTGTAGTGGGGCGGGCCATCCTCGCCGCGCTCCGGCGGGTGAAGCCGGTATACAACAACGGCGGGCAGGCCACCAAGGGCCTCCCCGCCGTCGTCCCTGATCTGGAGGAGATCAGGCGTTAGTTTTGCGCTTGAGCCAGCCCCAGACGGCCGTGGCCACGAACAGGACCAGGCCGATGACGGCCAGCCACAGCAGGCCCTTCACCACGAAACCGAGGATCGACAGGACAAGCCAGATAATAAGCAGTGCGATGATAATTCCCATAGGGGAAGCCTAGGCCCTGTCCCTGCTGAAACCGGCCGCCACGCACCAATCCGTGCCTGAGATCACGCGCGGCTCACACCGTGAAGTACGTGGCCTCCGGGCGGTGGAACCGCGCCGGTACGTCATGGGCTGGATCGACGCCGCCTTGAAGGTCATAGTGGGAGGATCCCTAGGATTCGCTATTTCCCGTGGATAGTCTGGGACGGGACGCCACCCAACGGAGGGTCAGTGAGAACGTGATCGACGCAGTTGCTGCGGTAATCGGCCGGAACAACGTCACCGTATCCGGCCGGGATGATGGGCCTGTGATGATGTTTGCCCACGGTTTTGGCTGCGATCAGGCGATGTGGCGGAAGCTGCTGCCCTATTTCGCTGATGATTACCGGCTGGTGCTTTTTGACCATGTGGGTGCAGGACACTCCGACATCAGCGCCTATGACTGGGAGAAGTACGGGTCCCTCAACGGGTACGCGTCGGACCTGCTGGAGATCTGCGCCGCCCTTGAACTGGAGGACGTCATCCTGGTGGGCCACAGTGTCAGCACGATGATCGCCGTGATCGCCGCCGTGCAGGACCCCAACCGTTTCTCGCACCTGGTCCTGCTTGCTCCTTCACCCCGCCATACGGATGACCCGTACGACGGCTACGTGGGCGGGTTTTCGCGGGAAGACATCGAGGGCCTGCTGGCATCCCTGGACAGCAACTATTTCGCCTGGGCCGCGGCCTTGGCGCCCGTCGTCATGGGCAACCCGCAGGAGCCGGAATTAGCGGAGGACCTGCGTGTCAGCTTCTGCCGGACAGATCCGACCATCGCACGGCATTTCGCCGGGGTAACCTTTTTCTCCGATACCCGGCCTGAACTGAAAAAGGTGCGCACCAGCTGCCTGATTCTGCAGTGCTCCGACGATCGGCTTGCCCCGCCGGAAGTGGGCGCCTACCTGCACAAGAATCTGGAACACAGCACCCTGGTGCAGCTCCAGGCCACCGGGCACTGCCCCCACGTCAGCGCTCCGGAGGAAACGGCCCGGGCGATTCTGCAGTACCTCGACACCCGCTCGTGACAGGCGCCGCCGGCCCCAGCCCAGTTTTGACCTGCAGGACCTGGTTTCAGGCGAGTTTGGTTACCTGGTAGGTGTGGCCGGCCGCGCGGAGTCGCTCTATGAGCACGTTGCCGAGTGCAGTGGCCGGTGTCAGCGACCCTTTCGCGGTCGGCAGCCGGTCACCGTCGAGGGCAAGAGCAAGTGCAGTCTCCCCTGCCATCACGGCGGTGGCGGCATAGCCGGGATCACCGGGGCCAGCAGCAATAGCCTGGTAACGCTGGCCGGCCTCGGTGCGGGCGGTCACTTGGGAGCGGAACCAGCCCGCGCGCTGCGTGCTGATGCTCGGACCCGCACCTGGTGCCGGCAGAAAGCGGTCGAGCACCTGCCGGCTGGGTGGGAACGCCATCGCGCCCGTGAATGCCCGGAGCCCGAGTGCCATTGCCCTGGCGATGACCGCTCCTGCCGGTCCGGGGGCCACCCCCATCACCTCGCCGTATTGAAGGGAGCGGCCGTAGGCCCAGCCCTGCAGTGCGTTGCTGCGGCGCACTATCCGGGTGTTGAACGGGGCCATGATGAAAGGCGCAGTCCAGGTGCCGTCAGCGGAACGGCGCACAGGACCGGCGTCAGGAGGCTGTGGTGTCGCCGGCTCCCGTGTGCGGTCGGGGCTCAGGGCGTAGGGGTCCGCGGCTAATGACCTCAGGGCGGTGCTTGATCGCATCGCATCGAGCTGCCCGCGCATCGATTCGAGCGTGCCTCCGCTGATGCCGGCCTTGGCCGTCGCGACGAGCTGGACCTCGGCTAGACCGCCAGCGCCATCGGCTTCTGCCGCCTGATGCAGCAGCAGTACGGCGAGGTCGGACGGCACGGAGTCGTAGCCGCAGGAGTGCACGATCCGGGCCCCTGTCGTCCTGGCCAGATCGTCGTAGCGGTCGATCGCCTCCCGGATGAAGGACACCTCACCCGCGAGGTCGGCGTAGTGGGTACCGGCCCGGGCGCAGGCCTCGACGACGGGCAGTCCGTGTTTCGCATATGGACCGACGGTGGTGAAGAGCACGCGTGTGTTCGCGGCCAGGGCGGCGATTGAGTCCGCGTCCCCGAGTCGGCTTCGATGAGTGCCCATCCGTGCGCCGCGGCCGGCAACTGCGACCGAACCGCCTCGAGCCTGGACGTGGACCGGCCCGCGAGTCCGACCCGCATCCCGGCCGGTGCATGCTCGGCGATGTAGGCGGCGATCAGTCTGCCAACGAAACCCGTCGCTCCGTAGAGAACGAGGTCATGTTCCCGAGATGAGGTGTCCATGACTGCAGCCTTTCACAGCGGCGTTGCACTCACACCTTGAAGTACTTCGCCTCCGGGTGGTGGAACACGAACGCGTCGGTGGACTGCTCGGGGTGCAGCATCAGCTCATCGCTGAGGACCACGCCCATCCGCTCGGGCTTCAGCAGCTCCGTCACCTTGCGGCGGTCCTCCATGTCCGGGCACGCGGGGTAGCCCAGCGAGAACCGGGCGCCGCGGTACTCAAGCTTGAACAGGCCGGCCTTGTCCTTGGGCTCCTCGGACGCGAAGCCCAGCTCCTTGCGGATGCGGGAATGCCAGAACTCCGCCAGCGACTCGGTGAGCTGCATGACCAGGCCGTTGAGCTCGTAGTAGTCGCGGTACTGGTTGGCGGCGAACATCTTGGCGGTGAACTCTTCGATCTTCGAGCCGGCGGTGACCAGCTGCACCGGCAGCACGTCGATCTGCCCCGATTCGCGCGAGCGGACGAAGTCGGCCAGGCACAGGTGCCGGTCGCGGCGCTGGCGCGGGAAGTCGAACCGCAGCCGCTCGGTGCCGATCGGACCGCCTGAACCGCCGTCGGGGGCGAGCAGGCCCGCGGTGCCGAGGACGCCGTCGCGGATCCTCCCCGTGGTGCAGCACCACCACCTGCTCCCCCTCGGAGACCACCGGGAAGTAGCCGTAGGCGACGGACGCGTCCAGCATTCCCTCGCCGAGGATGCGGTCCAGCCAGTAGCGCAGGCGCGGCCGGCCCTCGCGTTCCACCAGTTCCTCGTAGGAGGCGCCGTCCTCGCCGCGGCCGGGCTTGAGCCCCCACTGCCCCATGAAGGTGGCGCGTTCGTCGAGGAAGCTGGCGTAGTCGTGCAGGGCCACGCCGCGCACAATGCGGGTGCCCCAGAACGGCGGCGCGGGCACGTGGTTGTCGGCGGCGACGTCGGACCGGCCGGGCATTGCCTCCGGCTCGGTCACCGTGAACTTCGGGCCGCCCTTGTGGATCCGCTTCTTCAGCGGCGGAAGGCCGACGGCGGCGGGGTCGGCGCCGCGGGCCACCTGCACCAGCGGTTCCATGAGGGCCAGGCCCTCGAAGGCGTCCTTGGCGTACCGGACGGTGCCTTCGAACTGCTCGGCCAGGTCCTGCTCCACGTAGGCGCGGGTCAGGGCGGCGCCGCCGAGGATGATGGGCCACTTCTTCGCGAGGCCGCGGGACTGGAGTTCGGCGAGGTTCTCCTTCATCACCACGGTGGACTTCACCAGCAGCCCGGACATGCCGATCACGTCGGCGTTGTGCTCCTCGGCCGCGGCCATGATCTCGGCGATGCCCTGCTTGATGCCGATGTTGATCACTTTGTAGCCGTTGTTGGTGAGGATGATGTCCACCAGGTTCTTGCCGATGTCGTGCACGTCGCCGCGGACGGTGGCGATCACCATGGTGCCCTTGCCCGAGGAATCGGACTTCTCCATGTGCGGCTCGAGCAGGGCCACCGCGTTCTTCATGACCTCGGCGGACTGCAGCACGAACGGCAGCTGCATCTCGCCGGCGCCGAAGCGCTCACCCACCACCTTCATGCCTTCGAGCAGCTGGTCGTTGATGATGGCCAGCGGGGTCATGCCTTCGCTGCGGGCCAGGTCCAGGTCCTCTTCGAGGCCCTTGCCTTCGCCGTCGATGATGCGCCGCTGCAGGCGTTCGCCGGTGGGCAGCGCGGCGAGTTCCGCGGCGCGCTGGTCCTTCAGCGCTGCGGTGTCGACGCCGGCGAACAGGTCCAGCATGATGGCCAGGGGGTCGTACGTGACGTTGCCGTCGGCGTCGTATTCGCGGCGGTCCTAGACGAGGTCCAGGGCCACCTTGCGCTGTTCCTCCGGGAGGGAGGCGAGCGGCACGATCTTGGCGGCGTCGATGATGCCGCTGGTCAGGCCGGCCTGCACGGCCTCGTGCAGGAACACCGAGTTCAGGACCATGCGCGCTGCCGGGTTCAGGCCGAAGGACACGTTGGAGACGCCGAGCGTGGTGTTGATGCCGGGGTACTTGGTGGTGATCTGGCGGATGGCCTCGATGGTTTCGATGCCGTCGCGGCGGGTTTCCTCCTGGCCGGTGGCGATGGGGAAGGTCAGGGCGTCCACGATGATGTCCTCGACGCGCATGCCCCATTCGCCCACCAGGGCGTCGACGAGGCGGGAGGCGATGGCCACCTTGCCCTCGGTGGTGCGGGCCTGGCCCTGTTCGTCGATGGTCAGGGCGATCACGGCGGTGCCGTGTTCCTTCACGAGCGGCATGATGCGCGCGAAGCGGCTGTCCGGGCCGTCGCCGTCCTCGTAGTTGACGGAGTTGACCACCGGGCGGCCGCCGATGAGTTCGAGCCCGGCCTGCAGCACGGGCGGTTCGGTGGAGTCGATGACGAGCGGGAGGGTGGAGGCCGACGCGAAACGTGAGACGACCTCCTTGATGTCGGCCACGCCGTCGCGCCCCACGTAGTCGATGCAGACGTCGAGCAGGTGCGCGCCGACGCGGACCTGCTCGCGGGCGATGTCCACGCAGTCGTCCCAGCGCTCTTCGAGCATCGCCTGGCGGAACGCCTTCGAACCGTTCGCGTTGGTGCGCTCACCGATGGCGAGGTAGGCGGACTCCTGGTCGAAATTCACGTGGTGGTAGAGGGAAGCGATGCCGGCTTCACGCTCGGTGGGAACGCGGCTGCCGTCGGCGCCCCGCCCGCCGCTGGTGACGGCGGCGGCGGTGCGGAAGGGCGCAAGGCGTTCGACGACGGCGGCCATGTGCTCCGGCGTCGTACCGCAGCAGCCGCCCACCAGGCCCAGGCCGAATTCGCGCACGAACTGCTCGTGCGCGGTGGCGAGTTCGGTGGGTGAGAGCGGGTAGTGCGCGCCGTTGGGGCCAAGGACGGGCAGGCCGGCGTTGGGCATGCAGGCGATGGCCACGGAGGACTGCTTGGAGAGGTGGCGGAGGTGCTCGCTCATCTCGTCCGGCCCGGTGGCGCAGTTCAGGCCGATGGCGTCGACGCCGAGCGGCTCGAGGGCGGTGAGCGCGGCGCCGATCTCGGAGCCCATCAGCATGGTTCCGGTGGTTTCGACGGTCACCTCGACGAAGATGGGGAGCCGGATGCCGCGGGTGACGATGGCCTGCTTGCAGCCGTTGACCGCGGCTTTGGTCTGCAGGAGGTCCTGGCTGGTTTCGATGAGGAAGGCGTCCGCTCCGCCGTCGATGAGGCCCTCGGCCTGCAGGGCGAAGGTCTGCTTGAGGTAGTCGTAGGTGGTGTGGCCGAGGCTGGGGAGCTTGGTGCCCGGCCCCATGGAGCCGAGGACCCAGCGCATCCGTCCGTCTGTTTTTTCTGCCGCTTCGGCGCGCTCGCGGGCGATCTCCGCGCCCTTGCGGGCGAGCTCTTCGATCCGGTCGTCGATGCCGTAGTCGGAGAGGTTGGACCAGTTGGCGCCGAAGGTGTTGGTTTCGACGGCGTCGATGCCCGTGGCGAAGTACGCGTCGTGGATGTCCGCGAGGACATCCGGGCGCGTGTCGTTGAGGATCTCGTTGCAGCCTTCCAGCCCCAGGAAGTCGTCCTCGAGCGACAGCTCCCGGCCCTGCAGCATGGTGCCCATCGCCCCGTCGGCAATGACGACCCGGTGGTTCACCGCATCCAGCAGCTCCTGGGCGCGGACGGGGCGGGGGACGGACTCAATATCAAGCGCAAAACGAGGCATCTAAACAGGTTACGTGCGGGGGCTGGAACGTTGCGCTGTGTGTCCGTGTACTACGGCGGCGGGTGGGCGGCGTTGTGCCGAAACCTCGCAATTCATGCCTGACGGATGGGGACAATACACCTGAGGAGGCCAGTGGTTGCCAGGATATACCTTCCCTACGGGACCTCCGAGTACACTGTTGCAGTTTTCCCGAACCACGGACTAGACACCTTGCTGCTGTGCGGACATTGCCGTGGCGGTCAGAACTGCTGCGGACCGCATTGTCGTCGATGTTTGAAGTGGTACACGCCAGCGACGATCCGTTCCAGATGGCGCCTCTGCATTCGCCGGCCTATTCTGGGCAACCCCAGAAACGGACATGGTAGACGAAGCTTGCGATTTGCATTGGCCCACAGGCCGCGATGCAGCAAGCAACGCAATTCGCGTGGGTTTCGAAGCATGGACCCGACAAGTCAACATCGTTGCGCCAGTGAGATCGGCACTAAAGTCATCTGCGATTCAGGGGCTTATCAAAAAATTGTCTCATCAACGTATAGGCTCATGCTCGTGGAGATAAGAAAAATTACTGAGGACGAGGCTCTTACGCTCATCGCGCGGGAGGAATCCCTTTTGTGGGATCAGAAAAGCGCGCGGAGTAACGGGAGCGTCGTGGGAGAAGATTGCCGTGGCGTTTGCAAACGCTGATGGCGGCGAATTCATCCTTGGAGTCGAGGATGCGAAAACCGCTGGCACCATAGAGCGTTGGCAAGGTTCCCGCTCCATTGAAGATACAAATCATATCCATCAGTCGCTCGCGGGCGACGTTCGCCCACCCGTGCCGTTCTCTTATGAAAACCTACAAATCGAGGGTCGTGAAACACAAGGCATCGCTTGTTTGGTTCGAGTCGAGAAGAGCGTGGACGTTCACTACACATCTGGGAACAAATGCCTAATTCGACGTGCGGCTAGTTCAAGAGAACTTGTTGGGCAGGCCGTAACAGATCTTCAGCTTTCCAAGGGCACGAAGAGCTACGAAAGACCAGTTGCTCGCTGACTACGATGTTGCCGAGTTTGCGGACGAAGAGGAACTTGAATTTTTTCTCAAATCCTACAGTCCCAGCACGAGCGCTCAAGAGCTTGTTCGCAAGGAGAGACTGGCGGACCGTTCAACTGGCCAATGCAAGGTGGCCGCAGCGGTATTATTCGCAGAGCATCCAACCGGGCTGGTACCCAAGCGTTGCGCCGTTAAGATTTCGCGGTATAACACGACAGGCGAACCCAGACGCGAACACCTTGCCTTCAAACCGATCACTGTCGACGGGCCGGCCCGAAAGCTCATAGACGAGACTCTCATAGAGACGACGAGAATCATCGAGTGGGTATCGGTGCTCCAATCTGACGGCTCGATGGAGCCGATGGAGTACCCGCCCGAAGCACTTAAGGAGATAATCGTTAACGCAATTATTCACCGTGACTACAATATTTCCGACGATGTTCGAGTCTCAATCTTTGACAACCGTGTGGAGGTGATGAGCCCCGGAGGCCTCCCGGGACAAATGACCCTAGAGCTATTGTTCAAGGAACGCGCTTCGGCGAAACCCCAAAATACTCCGGCTTCTAAATCGATATGACGATCCCCCTAACAAGGACTTCGGTGAGGGGCTGCGCACGGCTCGCGAAAAGATGACGGAAGCTAGGCTCAAAGAGCCTAGATTTGCGGTCGAAGGCAACTACTGCGTGGCAGTCCTGCCTCACGAAAAGTTGGCCCGCCCCGAAGAGTTGATAATGGAGTATCTCGAATCCAATGACGAGATTACCAACCGGATAGCAAGAGAACTTACCGGTATTCAGTAGAGAATTCAATGAAGGATGTGTTCTACTCCCTCAGAGATGTCAAGACGATTGAACGCGTTCCAGATAAGGCCGGAAGATCCCTGCTTGGAGAAAAGTCTAAACTTGTTTCTTGGCCGCAGTGTTATCGCGACCAAGGACGACCGCACCGCTTTCGTCACCTGCCCTAATACTGGGTAAAAGTCTAGAGGTTGTACCGTCCAGGCCCATCTAGATTTCGTAGCCCTTACCTCCGCTCCGGAGTAGGCCCTGCAGCCGGATGCGGAACTGCATGCACGAGCATCGACTGCAAGTCCTCGGGAAATATATTGCACACAGATCTTTATGCTTTACTGCAAAACTATCCCTTGTCGCCGCCCTTGGACTTCACAATGCCGCCAGAAGGTTTCTGCTAGAAGCGAAACAGAAACGGACACTGCTTCAGGATCGCCAATTCCTTCTTCTGCTCGACCAGCCATGACAGAGCCCAGCGACTGCGGTCCTTCAGCGAAAAGTGAATGCAACATGTCGACAGCATCAGCCGTCGCTGACTGACTGACTTCGTTGCTTAGGAGGTGACGGAAAGTTTTCGCCAGATCATGGGTTTGCGTTGCGATGAACAGGCGATATACATCGTGGGCATCTTTGTCGTTGAGACGGTCTGGAGAGTCAGCGCGCTCCGCGATTTTGTGGAGCTTGGCTACGAGCAGTGCAGCTGGTCCAGCTCGATCGCCTCGTGGCTTCTCTTGTCCGCCTCGTCTAAGGCCTCGATAGTTATTCTGGAATTGTCAACTACAGCAGCCTCCAGGCCTCTCGCGCGCCGCGTACTGCCCTTGGCATGAGGGGGGATGCGCGCCCCTCGTGCTTGTTTGCCCCCAGGGCCTGCCAAATCCTCTGGCACCATAAGATCTACTGGTATGCCTGCCGCATTCATCCAAGCGCCCGGCTGACCACTAAAGGGGTTACGGTAGAACCCGGCTTTGTCCATAGCCGCTTCTAGCAAAGGATCCGAGGCTAGAAGCTGCGGATTTATGGCCAGGTCGCTGTCCTTGGTTGCCTCCGCCAAAGCAACTGGCGCGTCGCCCGTTTGAAGATACACAGCCTGAGCCCCAATAACGATCACCGCGTCCTTGTGGTCGATAAGCGCTTCCAGTGCATCCAGTAACGCAGAGCGAGTTTTATCAGAAGGTCAGTTCCTCCAAGATTGCTCATTCCGCTCCATCCAATCCATAAGCTCTTCGGCCTCGGAAGGGTTACATTGTCCCGGCCCAGTCATCAAATCAACTGCCACCTGGGGAGGTGTGGCAATCTTTATTCCTCCAAGTGTGGTCAATCGTCGTCGAAATACGAAATCTCCTTCTGGTTCTGCGAGCAGAATGTTTGTACCAGCTTCAGAGGGGCGAAGTCCCCAAACCCTTGCTGCCTCAGCCGCGTTTTCGACGTACACGAATGCAGATTTTGCAGGGGCGTAAGGAGCCCACTCCGACGCTGCGATACTTCCTGTGACGGCATAAGCAATCTCATCCGTCTTTGCTAGGTTGGCAACGAATGCAGGCAGCCCTCTAGGCTCGATGTAACTAGAAACTCGGTTACTACAGCAAACCCGTAATCTTTGCTCCATGCCTGCAGGATAGGACGCCACTTCGGCGCCAGAACCTTTCCGTTTTCGTCCCGGAAGATTAGCGCCTCCCGTTCTAAGTAATCCAGGACTCTGTATGTAGCTCCCGTTGACACACCAGACACCTCAATGAGCTCACGAATACTCCAAGGTCTCTCTGAGAAGTCGACCAGCCCGACCGAGCTCGCGATTCTGGCTGCTGGCGACCTTTAAAGACTCCCCCGGGGCCTTCCTGGCCCCCGCCAAGGATCGCTTTTGGCCCCGTCTCGCGCAATGAAAATGCCGGGGCGTGAAAACGTTGAAAAGATATTGCCGGTAGCATCCACGTAGGATAAGCGATTCTTCACGAGAGCCTCGCGGACGGTTGGAGCCAAGTACCGAGCAACGACCACTCCGACCAGATCCTCACGGAAGTCGATTACTCGCCGCAACTCCTCGGTGCCTGGTACCGCAGACACATCGCGTCGCTCTAGGATTCGTTTGGCTTCTAGGGCAAGAAACACCTCGCGGCCTTCCGGGCTCTGCAGGCCCACCCGCGCGTCGGGTGACATGCCGCGTTGCGCGTATTCACCGCGAAGTTGAAATAATGACCACCCCTCGGGCATGGACTGCCTGAGCAGTTCCACGCATCTGAGAAGCACATCGTCGAGTGTTCTTGGTTCGGGCGCTAGATCCTCCGGCACTCTTGTCCTCCCTCGAAGTGTTCCACTAATCTAGCACTTTCCGTCGACGCCGGAAACCGTATAATTCCCGAACGACACTGACTTCGAGGAGAGGTTCAAGCTGATGTTCGCAATAAAGCTCAATTCCGTCGCCGTAGGAGGAGGTCAAATAGGCGAACAGGGAGAGCCCGTTTTATTCGATGAAACTTAAACCTCCGCCACAGGAGCCGCGAACTGCGCCTCATACAGCCCCGCATACGCCCCACCCGCCGCCAACAACGAGTATGCGTCCCCTGCTCCACGATCTGCCCGGCCTCCATCACCAGGATGAGGTCGGCGTCGCGGATGGTGGACAGACGGTGCGCGATCACGAACGAAGTCCGGTCGGACCGCAAGGCACTCATCGCCTTCTGCACCAGCACCTCGGTCCGGGTGTCCACGGAAGAAGTCGCCTCGTCCAGGATCAGAACCGACGGCCGGGCCAGGAAAGCCCGCGCAATCGTCAGCAGCTGCTTCTCACCCGCCGACACGTTCGAGCCCTCGTCCTCCAGCACCGTGTCATACCCCTCCGGCAGCGAGCGCACGAAGCGGTCCACGTACGTCGCCCGCGCCGCCTCCAGAATCTCGTCCTCGGTAGCGGCAGGCCACCCGTATGCGATGTTGTCCCGGATGATCCCGCCGAACAGCCACGTATCCTGCAGCACCATGCCCATCCGCGAGCGCAGCTCGCGCCGGGACACCGAGGTGACGTCCACGCCGTCAAGCGTTATCCGCCCCGCGTCCAGCTCGTAGAACCGCATCATCAGGTTCACCAGCGTCGTCTTCCCGGCCCCGGTGGGCCCGACAATCGCCACCGTCTGCCCCGGCTCCGCCACCAACGACAAGTCCGAGATCAGCGGCTTGTCCGGTGAGTAGGAGAACGACACGTTCTCGAACACCAGCCGCCCCCGGCCGCCGGCAGGCACAGCAGCACCGGGATCGGCCGATTCCTCCGGCTCATCCAGCAACGAGAACACCTGACCACCACCGCAATACCGATATACACCAGGTTCCCGATGAACGTCATGGCCAGCGTGATCAGCCCGGAAATGAGGCGCCCTTCTCCTCACCGCCGCCGACCGTTCTGGCCTCAGGGAGGGGTGCCCGGGTGCCTCCTGTAGCGGTGGCAGTCCGAACCGCGTCCGTTCACAGCTGTACGGAACTAACCACTTCTTCTAGTCTGGACCTCGGCGCATCCCGCGCCGTGTCATTTGTTCATGGGGGAGACAAAATGCGAATTTCAGCGAACCTTGGTGTTGGTCTAGCCGCTGCGGCACTGATAGCGGTTGCGGGCGTGGCCGCCCCTGCACAGGCTGCCACGGGGTGGGATCGCTGTCCGCAAGCGCACTTCTGCGCATTCGCAGGCCCGAACGGCTCTGGGCTCATGGCGGCGTACCAGATCGGTGACCCGAACCTGGCGGACGGATATGGCCCGACCGGGATGAACGACAACATCGAGAGCGTATGGAACCGTACCGGCTCGCTATGGGGTGTATGGCGGACCATCGGTGGGCAGAACGGGCTCGCCATTCCCGAGCACTTCCAATACAACATGCATAGCGAGTTTGTAAACAATATCTCCGTGATCGAACGCAACTGACACTGGTCGCGGGCCAGAGCGAAGCCAATAAACTTTGGACTTGATCGCTGACCGTTTCTGGTTCGACCTAGGCACCAGCCGCGACATTTAGCGCCGTGAATATGTAGCCGCTTATCGCTGCGATTCACAGTCGCTATTCGAATGCGTGCCGAATGCAAGTAAGAAACGGTCGTGACTGACCTGGGGGAGGAGCGAAGCCGGGTGCTGTTCTCACCCGGCTTCGCTCCTTCTGGCCTAGTTACTGGGTGGCGCCCCTAGGTTCGTCCTCGACGTCCTTAGGTGCCGTGAGATCCATCTCGAGCAGCGGCACTACTTTGGACTTGGTGATGTAGCGGTGACCCAGCCATAGAACGATGAAGACCGGCAACCCGATGTAGGAGGAAAGCACCTCCACGGACCGTCCGGCAAGCACAGCCTCGTAGTTCTGTCCCGCGATGACCAGTATGAGCAGGGCGAAGGCCAGCAGTGGGCCAATGGGGAACAGGGATGCTTTGTACGGCAGGTCGCTGACTTTGTTTCCCTGGGCCAGGAAGCCGCGCCTGAAACGGTAGTGGGAGACCGCGATTCCCGCCCAGACGATGAAGCCGCATAGGCCCGACATGTTCAGCAGCCAGGAGTAGGCTGCACCCTGCCCGACGATCGCGGAGAGGAACCCGAAGAGTCCCACGGCCGCCGTCGCGAGCAACGCCGCGATCGGCACACCACGCGCATTGGTTCGGCCGAAGATCTTCGGGGCCATGCCGTCATGGGCCATGGCGTAAAGCATCCGGGTGGAGGCATATAGTCCGGAGTTGCCCGCGGACAGGATTGCGGTCAGGATCACGGCGTTCATCAAGGCCGCCGCGAAGGCGATTCCGGCGCGAGAGAAGACCAGGGTAAAGGGCGATGATGCAATATCGGACTCACCGGAGGCCAGCAGGCTCGGATCGGTGAACGGGATCAGGCAGCCGATGATAAAGATGGCGCCAATGTAGAAAAGCATGATGCGCCAGAAGACAGTGCGGATAGCCTTCGGCACTTCGCGGCGCGGGTTCTTCGCTTCGCCGGCGGCGACTCCCACGAGCTCGGTGCCCTGGAAGGAGAACCCGGCAACCATGAAGACCGAGATGATCGAGACCCAACCCCCGTGGAACACGTCATCGCGGTTTTCCCAGTTGCTCAGTCCCGGAGAGTTATCCCCGAGGATGCCGAAAATCATCAGCACGCCGGCGATCAGGAAGAGCACCACTGCGCTGACCTTGATCAGTGAGAGCCAGAACTCCGACTCACCAAAGGACTTGGCCGAGAGGGCATTGAGCCCGGTCAGCACCAGCAGGAAGATCCCGGCCCACACCCATCCGGGACCCCCGGGAACCAGAAGTCCATGATGATTCCGGCCGCGACCAGCTCTGCGGCCACCGTGATGGCCCAGTTGAACCAATAGTTCCAGCCGATCGCGAACCCAAAGGACGGGGAGACGAAACGGGTGGCAAAGGACTGGAACGAACCGGCGACCGGAATTTTGGCCGACATCTCGCCCAGTGACTGCATCAACAGGAATACCATCAGCCCGACCAGCGCGTAGCCGGCCAACGCACCGCCGGGACCCGCCTGGGAAATGGTGCTGCCCGAGGCCACAAACAGCCCGGTACCGATCGCACCGCCGATGGCGATCATCTGCAGGTGGCGGTGGTTTAGCCCGCGCTTGAGTTCGTTGGTGGATTCGCCGGAAGCGCGATCTGCCGCTATCGCAAGGGAGGACCCCTTGCTGTTCCATCGGGCTTGATTTCTGCGAAGTTCGTTCGGTGATGTCAGATAAGCCCGATCACTTATTTGCGTGTGGGAGCCAAGTCCCATGGTGCCTCCGAAAAGGTAGCTGCGGTGAATTTGGGCCTTCCGAAGCCCTCGGGCCGGGAAGGATGGTGATCAAGCTAACACAGGTAAAGGAAGCGACATTTGGCGTGGCGAATGTTGCACGTCCGACGGGTCAAGTCCTTACGCATAGGCAGCGGCAATCCAATCTGAGCACAAGAGTTGCTGATTTGATGCACGCCGGTGGCTAAGCAGCTCTGATGATCTGCTATGGCGCCGTCGATAGGCGGTGAACGGCGAATTCGCTGACTGCACGGCAACAGAGCCGAACCTCGACTCGTCCCGGATACCGCTGCTTATTCAGTCGTGATGCGCCGTTTCTGGGATGCCCTAAGAACACCCGACCCAAGGTCAGACGCAGGCATCGCGCTGAAGAGCAGGCCCCGAGCAAAAGTATTTCTTATGCATGAGCGAAGAATCCTTCACGGATGCTTACGCACTGCTAGCTTCTTCAGGAATCCCCTCAACGGAAGGAACGAGCATGTCTGTAATCGCAAACCCGGAAGTGACAACCACCCGGGCAGAAGACCTCAAGGCGCTCCCCGCATGGCAGGCTCTGAAGGCAGCCGTCATCGGGCTGCAGCAGGTTCAAGTGCAGGACGGTTCCGTTCCGGAACCCGCTGACCATGACCAGGCCCGCCGGAATGTCGGCATCATCACTGACTCAATCAACGATCTGCGCCCCCACCTCCCCCACGACACGGACTACCTTGAACTGCTCGTGCAGGACTTCCAGCGGTGGGCGTCCGAGGGCTTCGTCGTACCGGATTTCCTCGACTCATTGGTAGCCTTCCACCCCGAGCAGTGGCGCATCGACGGGCTGCCGCACCTGGTTGTGTTCCCCATGTACACGCAGAACGGCAGCACCAACCGCTACTTCGAGGCCGTCCTCATCGAGGTCATTTGGCCTTCATTCGTGGCTGAACTGGAGGCAGCAAACTACTCCAACAAGCTGTTCGTCCCCATCAGCTTCGTCGATTTCACGCCCGGCTATGACACGAACTCCGCAGTTCTCTTCCCCGAGAGCGTAGCGGTCCGGAGCACCCCCTCCTTCACTTGGGGAGGCATTTTCGCGGACCGCGAAGCTGCCCGGTTCCGTCGCGTCCTGAAAGCTGCTGCCGACATCACTTCCCTGGACCTGCCGGCTGACGCCGCGGAATTCATCGACGACCAGCACCTCACGGAGAAGACCTTCGTGATGTGGGATCTGATCCATGACCGGACCCACATGCGCGGTGACCTGCCCTTTGACCCGTTCATGATCAAGCAGCGGATGCCGTATTTCCTGTACTCCCTGGAGGAGCTCCGCTGTGACCTGACCGCCTTCCGCGAATCCGTCCTCATCGAGCGGGACGAAACGGCTTCCGAGGACGCCCGCAAGCACGCCAAGCTGGTCCAGTACGCCGTGATCTTCGACCGCATTTTCCGCTTCGCGATTACCGGGAACCGGGTCCGTAACTACGACGCCGTGGGCGGCCAATTGCTGTTCGCCTGGATGCACCAGCACCGGGTCCTGCACTGGACCGATGGAAAGTTGAGCATCGACTGGAAGGACGTCGCCGGCGTGGTCGTCGAGCTGGGTCTCCGCATCGAGGAACTCTACTGGCGTTCAATCGACCGGCCGAAGACCGCACACTGGCTGGCTGCCTACGAGCTCGTCTCGGAAACCCTCACCCCCCACCCGGCCTCCGTGTGGGCCAAGGGACCGGAGGCCCTTCCGCTCGACGGCCCTCCCCGGGGTCTGACGGACCAGATCCTTGATGACGAATTCCCCCTGTCGATGTTCTACGAAGCACTGGAGAAGAAGATGGCCTCGGTCATTGAATCAACTGCCGGGATCACCGGTAAGAGCCCTGTGAAGACTGAGGGCGAGGCGGGCGCATGAGCCAGGACCTCTCGGGGCGTACGGTCGTCGTCGCCGGTTCGACAAGCGCCGCCGGCGTCGCGGTAGTCCGCACCCTCTCGCAAGCAGGGGCACGCGTGGCCGCCGTGGACATTCTTGAGGACCGGGTGCAGGAGCTCGCGGCAGCGTACGACAACGTCACGGGCTATGTCTGCAACCTCGCGGACCTGCAAGCCGTTGAGGACTTGGCGACGTCTGTCCGGAACGATCTGGGTCCCGTGGACGGCCTTATCCATCTTGTAGGAGGGTGGCGAGGCGGTACCGGAATTGCAGGCCAGACGGATGAAGACTGGGACTTCCTGCACACCAGCGTCCTCACCACCCTGAGGAACACCAGCCGCGCTTTTTACGATGACTTGGCTGCCTCCCCTGCGGGTCGCCTGGCCATCGTTTCCGCACAGTCCGCCTCCTCGCCGACAGCGGGCGGCGCCGCCTATGCCGCCGTCAAGTCCGCCGCCGAGGCATGGACCCTGGCCGTGGCCGACGGATTCCGGCACCTGCAGGGAGGAAACGAAAGCCCCCTCTCCGCTCAGCACTCAGCCGCCCTGGTCTTCGTCGTCAAGGCTCTGGTCGATGACCGGATGCGCGCAGCCCAGCCGGAACGGAAATTTCCGGGCTTCACCGATGTCAGTGTCCTTGCCGACGCTGTACAGCGGATCTTCGACCTGGAGGCAGAACAGATCAACGGGCAGCGCTTGCCCCTCACGGCCGGCCACCTCGTGGGTGCACCGGCATGAGCGTCAGCGTTGACACCAAAGCAGGCGCAGCGAATGAGCGGACGACGGCGGGACCTCCCGCCGTCGTCCGTTTGCGTTCGGCGCCGCTCCCCTACAGCGCCGACCAGCCGCCGTCGGAGGCGAGGATGGCGCCGTTGACGTTGGTGCCGTCGTCGCTGAGCAGGAAGGTGATGGAGGCGGCGAGCTGCGCCGCGGTGGCGGGCGTGGGGACGGTGGCCTGCATCAGCGGGCCGAGGCGTTCGGCCGCGAGCTGGGATCCCCAGTTGGCCACGATGTTGGTGATGGTGGGGCCGGGGGCCACGGCGTTGAAGCGCAGGCCCTTGGGCCCGTACATCACGGCCGAGTTCTTGGTCAGGCCGACGACGGCGTGCTTGGACGCGGTGTAGGCGGCGCCGGCGGCGGACCCGCGCAGGCCGGCCTCGGAGGCGACGTTGACCACGGAGCCGGTGCCGGCGTCGAGCATCAGCGGCACCACGGCGCGGGTGAGGCGCATGAGGGCGGTGACGTTGATCCGGAAGACGCGGTCCCAGAGGTCGTCGTCCACCTCGTGGATCGGGGCGAAGTTGTCCATGATGCCGGCGACGTTCGCCAGGGCGTCGACCCGTCCGCCGGCGGCAGCGACGACGGCGGCCACGGTCTCTTCGGTGGAGATGTCGCCGGCCACGGGGACCAGGTCCAGCCCGGCGTTCTCGGCCACCAGGTCGTCCAGGCGTTCCTTGCTGATGTCGGCGGCGATGACGCTGGCCGCCTTCCTTGGCGATGCGCAGCGCGGTGGCCTGGCCGATGCCCGAGGCCGGCGCCGGTGACGATGACGGTCTTTCCGGCGAAACGGCCGTTGGTGGCGGCTTCCTGCCATGTAGCTTCGTTGCCCATGATGTCCTTCCAGACGTTGCTGACGGTGATGCGGTCCACCTTATGACACTCTGTGTCATTATGTAAGGGTGAATACTGGTGGGATGCCTTCGGATGCTGTGACGACCGCCGTTCCGCGCTCCACCGGGCGCCCGGTGACGATTGATCCCGACGCCGTGGCCGCCATCGCGCTGCGGCTGTTCGCCGAGCGCGGCTACGAGCAGACCTCCATGGAGGACATCGCGCGCGAGGCCGGGATCGGGCGCAAGAGCCTGTACCGCTACTTCTCCAGCAAGGCCGAGCTCGTCTGGGGCGGCATGGAGCCGGTGGTCGAGGCGTCCGGGCGGGTGCTGGATTCAGCCCGCGCTGACGGGCGCGGCCGACGGCGACGTCCTGGCGGGGCTGCGCGAGGCGGCTGTCGCCGGGGTTGCCGTTCTGCCCGACCTCGCGGTGACGCGCGGCCGGCTGCGGCTGATCGCCGAACACCCCGAACTGGCCAGCCGGAGCTACGAGTCCCTGGCGCCGCAGCGCGAGCGGGCCCGGGCCTACCTGGTTTCGGCCGGCGTCCGCGAGGACGTCGCCGGGTATCTGTGTGCCGCGTTCATCGGCGCGACGTTCGAGGCCTGGATGCAGTGGGCCGCGGGGACGGACCCGGATCCGGTGCCGTATTTGGTGGCGGCTGTTGGGGTGCTGCGGGTGCCCGTAGGGAACTAAGGACCGCTGTCACCAAACCGCTGTTCTCGGAGCAACCAGTTCGTCGTCCGGAGCGCGAGGCGCGCCGTCGCAGTTCCGCTCTTGATGCCCATAGTGGGCTGCAGTGGCAGGTGATCCGGAGGCTGGGCCTGCCGGCCATAGCTGAGGCGGGGCGGCTGACGCCAGCTGAAGTTTGCGAGGACATCGAAATGATGGTCGATCTACTGTGCGCTGATTCTACTAGCGGCGCGCGCGTCTCATGGCGATTGCGGCCGGCGCGCCGATCCCTCAAACCTCCGCCACCGGAGCCGCGAACTGCGCCTCGTACAGCCGCGCGTAAGCCCCGCCCGCGGCCAGCAGTGAAGCGTGCGTCCCCTGCTCCACGATCTGGCCGGCCTCCATCACCAGGATGAGGTCGGCGTCGCGGATCGTGGACAGGCGGTGCGCGATCACAAAGGAAGTCCGGTCGGACCGCAGCGCACTCATCGCCTTCTGCACCAGCACCTCGGTCCGGGTATCCACCGAAGACGTCGCCTCGTCCAGGATCAGCACCGACGGCCGGGCCAGGAACGCCCGCGCAATCGTCAGCAGCTGCTTCTCCCCCGCGGACACGTTGGAGCCCTCGTCCTCCAGCACCGTGTCGTACCCCTCCGGCAGCGACCGCACGAACCGGTCCACATACGTCGCCCGCGCCGCCTCCAGGATCTCCGTCCTCGGTAGCCGAAGGCCGGCCGTACGCGATGTTGTCCCGGATGGTCCCGCCGAACAGCCACGTATCCTGCAGCACCATCCCCAGCCGCGAGCGCAGCTCGCGCCGCGGCACCGAGGTGACGTCCACGCCGTCGAGCGTTATCCGCCCCGCATCCAGCTCGTAGAACCGCATCATCAGGTTCACCAGCGTGGTCTTGCCCGCCCCGGTGGGCCCCACAATCGCCACCGTCTGCCCCGGCTCCGCCACCAGGGACAAGCGAAGAGATCAGCGGCTTGTCCGGCGAATACGAGAACGACACATCCTCGAACACCAGCCGCCCCCGCCCGAACACCGGCCCGGCAGAAGCGAGCAGGCTCCAGCAGACTCCTCCTCCTCATCCAGCAACGAGAACACCCGCTCCGCCGACGCCACCCCGGACTGCAGCAGGTTGGCCATGGACCCCAGCTGCGCCAGCGGCATGGTGAACTGCCGCGAGTACTGGATGAACGCCTGCACGTCGCCCAGCTGCATCGCCCCGGACGCCACCTGCAGGCCGCCCACCACCGCGATCCCCACGTACACCAGGTTCCCGATGAACGTCATGGCCGGCATGATCAGCCCGGAAATGAACTGCGCGCCGAAGCTCGCGTCGTACAGCTCCACGTTCTTCTGCCGGAACCGCTCCTCCACCTCGCGCTGCCGGCCGAACACCTTCACCAGCGCATGCCCGGTGTACGTCTCCTCGATCTGCCCGTTCAGCTCCCCCGTGTGCTTCCACTGCGCCACAAACAGCTTCTGCGAGCGCTTGGCGATCAGCGCCGTGATCCCCAGCGTCAGCGGAACGGTCACCAGCGCGATCAGCGCCAGCGTGGGCGAGAGGATGAACATCATCACCAGCACGCCCACCACCGTCAGCACCGACGTGACCGCCTGGCTGATGGACTGCTGCAGGCTCTGCGAGATGTTGTCCACGTCGTTGGTCACCCGGCTCAGCAGCTCACCGCGCTGGATCGAATCGAAATACCGCAGCGGCAGCCGGTGGATCTTCGCCTCGATCTCCTCGCGCAGCCCGAACACCGTCCGCTGCACCACCCCGTTCAGCACATACGCCTGCACCCACATAAACGCCGACGCCAGCACATACAGCACCAGCGCCCACAGCAGCACGCTGGACAGCGCCGCGAAGTCGATCCCCTGCCCCGGCGTCAGCGCCATGGGCGTGAGCATGTCCGCCTTCTGGTTCTCCCCCGCGGCCCGCAGCTGCGCGATCAGCTCCGCCTTGCTCACCCCGGCGGGCAGCTCCTTGGACACCACCCCGGCGAAGATCAGGTTGGTGCCCTCCCCCAGCAGCCGCGGCCCGATCACCGAGAGCGCCACGCTGGCAATGCCCATCACCAGCACCAGCAGCAGCCACGCCCGCTCCGGCCGCAGCGTGCCCAGCAGCCGCTTGGCCGACGGCCCGAAGTTCATCGCCTTCTCCGCCGGGATGTTCATCCCGCCGAACGGTCCGCCGCGTCCCGGGCCCGCGCCGCCGGGCGGGGAATGCGTACGACGTCGGCAGCTCCCGGTTTTCGCGGCGGGTGCGGTTCCGGCGGTGGGAGCCGTGTTGGCGGAAGCAGCGCCCGACGGCGGCCGGTCCGGCGTGCTCATACCGTCTCCTCCGCTGCCAGCTGGGAGGAGACGATCTCGCGGTACGTCTCCGAGGTCTCCAGCAGCTGCACTGTGCGTTCCGCGCCCCACGATCCTGCCGTCGTCGAGCACCAGGATCTGGTCCGCGTCCACGATGCTGGAGACGCGCTGGGCGATGATCACCAGCGTGGCGCCGGCGGTGCTGCGCTTGAGGGCCTGGCGCAGCCGGGCGTCGGTGCCGGTGTCCAGGGAGGAGAACGAGTCGTCGAAGATGTACAGCTCGGGCCGTTTCACCAGGGCCCGGGCGATGGCCAGCCGCTGCCGCTGCCCGCCGGAGACGTTGGTGCCGCCCTGGGAGATGGGCGCATCCAGCCCGCCCTCCATCTCCTCCACGAAGTCCCGGGCCTGGGCGATCTCCAGCGCTGTCCAGAGCTCGTCCTCGGTGGCGTCCGGCTTGCCGTACTGCAGGTTGCTGCGGACGGTGCCGCTGAACAGGTAGGGCCGCTGCGGGACCAGGCCGATGTGCCCCCAGAGCAGGTCCGGGTGCAGCTCGCGGACGTCCACGCCGTCGATCCGGACCGAGCCGGTGGTGGCGTCGAACAGCCGCGGCATGAGGTTCACCAGGGTGGTTTTGCCGGCGCCGGTGCTGCCGATGATCGCCGTCGTCTGCCCCGCCCTGGCGGTGAAGCTGATCCCGGAGAGGACGGGCTGATCGGCACCCGGGTAGGCGAATCCGGCGTCGCGCATTTCCAGCTCGCCGCGGCGCCGGCCGTCCGGAGAAACGGCGCTGCTGAGCGGATTCTTCGGCGGCCGGACGCTGGACTCCGTGTGCAGCACCTCGCCGATCCGGTCCGCCGAGACCGCGGCGCGCGGGATCATCACCGCCATGAACGTGGCCATCATGACGGACATCAGGATCTGCATCAGGTAGCTCAGGAACGCGATGAGGGTGCCCACCTGCATGGAGCCGTCCTCGATCCGGAACGAGCCGAACCAGATCACCGCCACGGACGAGACGTTCAGCACCAGCATCACCACGGGGAAGGCGAGCGCCATCAGCCGGCCGGCACGCAGCGCGGTGTCCGTGACGTCGTCGTTCGCCTGGGCGAAGCGGGCGGTCTCGATGTCCTCGCGGACGAACGCGCGCACCACGCGGATGCCGGTGAGCTGCTCGCGGAGCACCCGGTTCACGGTGTCGATCCGCTTCTGCATCTTCCGGAACAGCGGCACCATCCGGACGATGATCAGGCCCACGCCGATCAGCAGCGCGGGCACGGCGACGGCGATCAGCCAGGACAGCTGCACGTCCTGCCGGACGGCCATGATCACCCCGCCGATGCGAGCATGGGCGCGGCCACCATCATGGTGGCGGACATCAGCACCAGCTGCTGGACCTGCTGGACGTCGTTGGTGGACCGGGTGATCAGGCTGGGCGCGCCGAACCTGGTGACTTCCTGCTCGGAGAACTCCCCCACCCGGGCGAAGATGGCCCCGCGCAGGTCCCGGCCCGTGCCCATCGCCGCCTTCGCCGCCGAAGTACACGGCGATCACGGCGCAGACGATCTGCAGCAGCGTGATCCCCAGCATCAGGGCGCCCAGGCTGAGGATGACGCCGGTATCGCCCTTGGCCACGCCCTCGTCGATGATGTCCGCGTTCAGCGTGGGCAGGTACAGGGACGCGATGGACTGCGCCAGCTGGAAAACCACGACGGCGATCAGCAGCTGCCGGTGCGGCCGCAGGTATTCAACAAGCAGTTTCCAGAGCATGGCGGCTCAACCTGACGCAGTGTCCACGAGAGGTGGTGCGAAGGTCAGTTTACGTCCGGAGGCTGGGAACGGCGCCGGTGATAGAGAGGAAGTTGGGGCGGTTCTCGCAGGGCGAACCCGGTCGCTGCGATGCTGTGCCACCATGCCTCATTGACGTAACCGGCGTCACGTCCTATCTTTGATGAAACGATTCATCGGAAAGGGCTTTCCAGCCTGATCCCTTCACGGTCACGTTGACCGTCCGGAACATACCGTCCCGGTTCCTTGCCAATGACGACGAAGGAATTCATCAGAATGAGCACCACCCCAGGGGAAATCCGCCCAACCCCTGAAGCCAGCGCCGGCCAGCGGGACCCGAAGAAAGCGGCAATGAGCGGCTGGATCGGAAGCGCACTTGAGTACTACGATTTTGCGCTGTACTCGCTGGCCGCGACGCTGATCTTCCCGGCCATCTTCTTCCCGTCCGAGAACAAGACAGTGGCCATCATCGCCTCGCTCGCGACCTACGCCGTGGGCTACGTTTCCCGTCCGGTGGGCGCAGTTGTCCTGGGCGCATACGGCGACCGGCACGGCCGTAAGCAGGTGCTGGTTTTTGCCATGCTGCTGATGGGCTTCGCGACGTTCGCCGTCGGGCTCCTGCCCACGTACGGACAGGTCGGCGTCCTGGCACCGATCCTTCTGGTGATCCTCCGCCTGATCCAAGGGTTCGCCGTCGCCGGCGAACTGGGCGGCGCCAGCGCCATGATCGTGGAGCACTCCCCCGATGCCAAGCGCGGCTTCTTCACAAGCTTCAGCCTGCAGGGCACACAGGTGGGCTCCATCCTTGCCACCGCCGTGCTGCTTCCCCTCGCAGCCATCCTCCCCGCCGACCAGTTCCAGTCCTGGGGCTGGCGCATCCCGTTCCTGCTCAGCGCCTTCGTGATCCTGGCCGGCTACCTCATCCGCCGCCGCGTGCAGGAGCCGCCGGCGTACCTGGCGCAGACCGGAACGGGCAAGGCGAAGCCCCGGTTCCCCTTCGTTGACCTTGTGCGCAGCCACCCTTGGGTCATGGTCCGCTGCGTCATCATGACGTTCACCAACGTGATCGGCATGGCCACGCTCATCTTCGGCGTCTCCTACGCCACCCAGGAGGGCTACGGCAACGGCTTCACCAGCAGCGAATTCCTCTGGGTGACCCTCGTGGCCAACGTGGCCGCAGTCGCCACCATCCCGCTTTTCGGCGCACTGTCCGACAGGATCGGCCGGCGGATGCTGATGGTGGCCGGCGGCATCGGCGGCGGAGTGCTGGCCGGCGGATACCTGTGGGCCATCGAGCAGGGCAGCCTGGCACTGGTCTTCGTGTGCGTTGTGGTGTCCAGGGCATCTTCTTCCAGATGTGGAACGCCACCTTTGCCACGTTCTTCCAGGAGCAGTTCCCCATGCGTATCCGCGTGACGGGGTTCGCGGTGTCGCAGAACCTGGGCCTCATGATCGCCTCGTTCTTCCCGAGCATCTTCACCGCCATCGCTCCGCCGGGATCTACCAACGTCCCCCTGGTCATCGGGCTGACAACATTCGGCATCTGCGCCGTCGCAGCGCTGGCTGCCTTCCTGTCCCCCGATACCAAGGGCAAATCGCTTGACGACCTCGAGGCCCGCAAGCCTGATCCGCAATTCCTGACCAGCCCCGAAGCACAGGATTTTCGCCAGGTTCGCGAAACCGCGGCAGCGAGGGTGCGAGTGTAGCCCCTGCCACCCCGGGGCGGGCTGACTTAGGTGGCATCCGAATACTCAGTCATCGACGGCGGGACTTCCCGCCGTCGATGACGGTTTCGGCAGGCTCAACCACCGGTGGTTGAGCCTGCCGAAACCCGTTTCCTCAGTTGGAGGGGAAGTTGTACGAGGCGCCGGACGCGTGGCTGGCTTCGGGCCAGCGTGAGGTGACCACCTTGCCGCGGGTGTAGAAGGAGACACCTTCGGGGCCGTAGATGTGCTTGTCGCCGAACAGGGACGCCTTCCAGCCGCCGAAGGAGTAGTAGGCAACCGGCACCGGCAGCGGCACGTTGATGCCGATCATGCCGACGTCGACGGAGCGCTGGAACTTCCGGGCAGCGGCGCCGGAGGAGGTGAAGATCGCCGTGCCGTTGCCGTAGGGGTTGGCGTTGATCAGCGCGATGCCGTCGTCCAGGTCCTCGACGCGGACCACCACGAGGACCGGTCCGAAGATCTCCTCGGTGTAGGCGCTCATTTCGGTCTTGACGTGGTCGATGACAGTGGGACCGACCCAGAAGCCTTCCTCATGGCCGGGGACCACCAGGTCGCGGCCGTCCACCACCATCGCGGCGCCCGCGGCTTCCGCCTCGGCGATGGTCTTGACGATGAAGTTCCTGGAGTCCGCGCTGATGACCGGTCCCATGTCGGCGTCCGGTTCCGTGCCGTTCTTGACCCTGACGGCCACGGCGCGCTCCTCGACCTTCTTCACCAGCAGGTCGGCGGCGTCTCCGACGGCGACGGCGACGGAGATGGCCATGCAGCGCTGGCCGGCGGAGCCGAACGCGGCGGCGGCCAGGTGGTCGGCGGCGTTGTCCAGGTCGGCGTCGGGCAGCACGATCGCGTGGTTCTTCGCCCCGCCCAGGGCCTGGACGCGCTTGCCGTGCGCGGTGGCTACCTCGTTGATGTGCTTGGCCACCGGGGTGGAGCCGACGAAGGAGATGCCGTCCACGTCCGGGTGGGTCAGGAGGCCGGAGACCACTTCACGGTCGCCGTGCAGGACCTGGAACACGCCGTCGGGCAGGCCGGCCTGCTTGAAGAGGTCGGCCAGCAGCATCGCCGCGGACGGGACCCGGTGGGAGGGCTTGAGGATGAAGGCGTTGCCGGTGGCGATCGCCATCGGCGCCATCCACAGCGGCACCATGACCGGGAAGTTGAACGGCGTGATGCCGGCGACCACGCCGATCGGCTCCCGGAAGGAGAACACGTCGATGCCGGTGGAGACCTGGTCCGAATATTCGCCCTTGAGCAGCTGCGGGATGCCGCAGGCGAACTCGATGACCTCCAGGCCGCGGCCGATCTCGCCCTTCGCGTCGGAGAGGACCTTGCCGTGCTCGGCGGTGATCAGCTGCGGCGAGCTCGTCCACGTGGGAGGCGACGAGTTCACGGAACTTGAACAGCACCGCGGTGCGCTTGGCCAGGGAGATGTCGCCCCAGGTGAGGGCGGCTGCCTTGGCCGCGGCGACGGTCGCGTCAAGGTCCGCCCGGTTGGCCAGCCGCAGCTCTGCGGTGACGGCGCCGGTGGCGGGGTTGTAGACGGGCTTGGTGTCGGTTCCGGTACCTGCTGCCTCGGATCCGCTGATGAAGTGGTTGATGAAGGTCATGGTTACTGCTCCTGTAGTAAGTGGTGTTCCACGGCGTGCACGGGTTCGACGTTCCGTGGGAGTCCTGCGGCGAGGGATTCATGGATGGCGAGCCGGACGGCCAGGTTTTGCTCGGTCAGTTCCCGATGGACAACTTCCTGCCCGGCGCTGCGGGCCCAGACGCTGAACCGTTCGATTTCGACCTTGAACGGGTCTTCGGTGACATCGAAGACCTCGGTGCTGCCGTCCCGGAGCGAAACGGTCACCCGTGCCGGGTCTCCGGGGTCCGGGTCAAACGCCTTGTCGAGCGTGATCTGCCCCTTGGTGCCGATGATCTGGAACGTGTTGGTGCGGGGTCCTTCGAAGCCGCAGTCAAAGGTTCCGATGACGCCGTCGTAATCCAGGATCGCGGCGACGGTGGTCTCCACGGGGTCCGCCGGGCTGGTTCCCTTGGCGTACACGCTGACGGGGGCCCGTCCCATCACCATGTTCATGATGTCGACGGCGTAGCATCCGACATCATTGACGGCACCGCCCTCAAGGCCCGTCTGCAGGCGGACCTCGCCCGGGCTGCGGTCCATCACAAAGTGGAAGCGCGCATGCATCGAGACAACCTGGCCGATCCGGCCGGCGTCGATGAACTCACGGACTTTCTGGTGCTGCGGGTGGAACCGGTACATAAACGCCTCCATCAGGCTCACGCCGTTCCGCTCGCAGGCCTCGACGACGCGGGCGTAGTCTTCGAGGCTTCCCACCAGCGGCTTCTCGCACAGGATGTCCTTGCCGGCCTCGGCCGCCGCGACGATCCATTCAGCGTGCAGTCCGTTGGGAAAGGGGAGGTAGACGGCCTCGATGGTCGGATCGGCCAGCAGCTCTTCGTGCGACGAGTAGGCGGCCGGGATGCCGAAGCGGGCGGCGACCTCGGCGGCGCGGCCGTTGGGGCTGCTGATCGCCGAGGCGGTGGCGTTGCGGGCCTTGTGCATCGCCGGCAGGAACCTGTCCTGGGCGATGCGGGCGGTGGTGAGAACGCCCCAGCGCACCGCGCTCATGTGGCGAGCCCGGCTTCCAGGTCCCGGAGGAACGCCACGGACTGCCGGACATCCCGGACGGGGCCGTCGCCTGCCGGTGCGGCCTCCAGGATGGTGTCCTGTTCCATCGTGAACCAGCCGCCGTAGCCGGCCTCGAGGAGGTTCAGGACGATGTCGGCGATTCCGACGTCCCCCTGTCCCAGGGGGACGTACATTCCGGTCTTGACGCCGTCGGTGTAGGAGATTTCACCGTTCTGGACCCGCTCGGCGACGGCCTTGCGCACGTCTTTGAGGTGCGTGTGGCCGATGCGTGAGGCGTAGTCCCGGGCGAGCTGTCCGGGGTCCGTGCCGCCGATGAGGAGGTGGCCGGTGTCCAGGCAGAGGTTCGCGGCGGTGTCGTTCAGGACGCGGTTGACGTCCGACGTCGTCTCGATCATGGTGCCCACGTGCGGGTGCACTACTGCCTGGATGCCCTGATCGGCGGCTGCCTTGACGATGGTGTCAAGGTTCCGGCCGAACAGGTGCCAGCCGTCGGCGTCGAGCTCGTGCCGCTGGTCATAGCCGGCGACGCCGGTTTCCGCGGCGAGGACCATGATGCTGGCTCCTGCCGCCTGGTAGGCGTCCAGTTCCGCGGAAACTGCTTTGAGCGGGTCCTTGGCGGCATCGTGCAGGATGATCGGGAAGAATCCGCCGATGGCCTGCAGGTTGTGCCGCTTGCAGCACCTCGGCGCGTGCGGTTGCTTCCTCGGGCAGGAAGCCTGCCGGGCCGAATTCCGTGGCCGTGATGCCCAGGGCGGTCATCTCGGACAGGACGCGGTCTGCTTCAAGCTGGTGCCCCCACCCGGGGACTTCGCACACGCCCCAGGAAATGGGGGCGGCGGCAAGGCGGCTGGTGATGGTGCTCAATCTGATCCTCCAAGTACGTTCTGATCCCAGTCAATGACCGAGCCGGTGACCACTCCGCTCCTGCTGGAGAGGAGAAAGACTACAAATTCGGCGATCTCGTCCACTTGTCCGAGCTTGCCCATCGGCACAGAGGCGTTGGCCTTTTCCAGCCAGTCGTCTCCTGCGCCGTGAAATTTCCGCTGGGTCTCTTCTTCGCCTTCGGTGGCCGTCCAGCCGATGTCCAGGCCGTTGATCCTGATCTTGTCCCAGCGGTGCGCGTGGGCGGCGTTCCGGGTGGCACCGGCCAGCCCGGCCTTCGCCGCGACGTAGGGCGCCAGGTAGGGCTGGCCGCCGAGTTCGGCGATGGAGATGACGTTCAGGATGCTGCCGGGGGCTCCGCGTTCCCGGAGGTGCTTGATCGTTTCGGCCATGATGAAGAACGGCGACTTCAGGTTGACCGCGATGTGCGCATCGAACAGTTCCGGGGTGGTGTCCAGCATGGTTCCGCGGGTGGTCAGGCCCGGCGGCGTTCACGGCGCAGTCGAGCCGCCCGAACACGGAGATGGTTTCCAGCACCGAGTTCCTGGCCTGTTCGACGTCGGCCAGGTCGGTTTTGATGAAGCGGGCCGCGACGCCGGACTGCCTCCAGCTCGGCGGCGATTCTTTCGCCCGAGTCGGCGTTGCGGCCGGTCACGGCGACTGCCGGCGGCGCCTTCGGCTGCCGCCCGGCGGGCAATGCCGGCGCCCAGGCCCTGGGTGCCGCCGCTGACAAGGACCACCTTGTCAGCGAGGAGCGGGCTGTTCATTCCTTACTCCTCTCCGATGGTGACGACGCGGCCGGACCTGGCGGATTCCTCGGCCGCGTTGGCCAGGACGAGGGCCATCACGCCGTCATCGAAGCCGGGGCTGCAAGCTGGTTCCTCCGCGGATGGCCTTGACGAAGCTGTCCAGCTCATTGCGGTAGGCCTGGCCGTAGCGTTCCAGGAAGAACGGCAGGTAGGCGTCGGACTCTTCGGTGCCCGCGGCGCTGTACTTGCGCACGGTGGTGGGAGCCATGTTGCCGGCGGTCAGCAGGCCCTCGCTGCCGAATGCTTCCAGCCGCTGGTCGTGGCCGTAGGCGCTGTGGCGGGAATTGATGATGGTGATGAGCTCACCGCCGCGTCCGCGCAGGTTGATGACCACCGAGTCGAAGTCTCCGGCCTCTTCGATGTAGTCGCAGAACAGGTTCGAGCCGGTGGCCGAGACTTCGATGATGTCCGGGACGAAGAACCGGGCCATGTCCAGGTCGTGGATGCTCTGGTCCCGGAAGATCCCGCCGGATGTCTCGATGTAGGCCTTGGGCGCGGGGGCGGGGTCCCGGCTGATGATGGTCAGCTGCTCCAGGCGTCCGATTTCCCCGGCCTCGACCCGTGCGCGGAGCGAGGCGAAGTTCGGGTCGAAGCGGCGGTTGAAGCCGAGCATCAGGGGGGTGCTGGTGCCGCGGATCTGGTCCCGGCACTCGCGGACGCGGTCGATGTCCAGGTCGATGGGCTTTTCGCACAGGGCGGCGACGCCGGCGGCCGCGGCCCGGGAGATCAGGTCGACGTGGGTGTGCGTCGGCGAACCGATGATGATGGCGTCCAGGTCAGCGTTGGCGAAAACCTCATCGGCGGTTTCGACGGCCTGCGCCCCGGTGGCGGCGGCGAGGGCCTGCGCGCCCTTGATAAACGGGTCAGCGATCCAGGCCAGTTCCAGGTCAGGGTGGTCGGCGATGTTCCGGGCGTGGACCTGGCCGATGCGGCCGGATCCGAAGAGGGCAACCTTGAGTGGTCGGTCACTGGACATGGGTGGGGGTCCTTTCCTGTTTCCCGCCGGCGGATGGTCCGCCTGCGGTTGGTTGAGCTTGATTGAGGTGACGGTGGCGCCGGTCGCTGTCGTCACGGGGCGGCCACGGCCGCCGGGGCGCGGCCGGCCAGGACGTCGACGGCGCCTTTGGCGGCGTCGCGGACGGTGTGGGCCATTCCCTGGCGGGTGAAACCCATCAGGTGGGGCGTCAGGACGACGTTCCGCGTGGTCAAAGACGGCGTGGTGGGCTGGCGGTTCGGGATCGTAGACGTCCAGTCCGAGGCCGCCCAGCTGCCCGGAGAGAAGGGCGCTCGTGGGCCGCGTCCAGGTCCACGAGCCCGCCCCTGCTGCAGTTGACGAGGACGGCCCCGGCGGGCATCAGGGCGAGGCGTTCGGCGTTGATGAGGTTGTGGTTTTCCGGTGTCAGCGGCACGTGCAGGGTGACGAAATCGCTGCGGCCCAGCAGTTCCTCGACCGTTTCGCAGCGGATGCCGGCAGGGACGTCGGCGAACGGATCAAAGGCCAGGACCTTGAGGTCGAAGGCCTCGGCGATCCGGGCGACGCGGCGCCCGATGCGCCCGTATCCGATGATGCCCAGCGTGAAGCCCTCCAGGTCGCCGACGGCCACGGCGGACCGTTCGTCCCAGCGGCCGTCCCGGACCAGCGACGTCAGTGTCGAGAGCTTCTTGACCAGTGCCAGGAGGTGGGAGAACACGCCTTCGGCGACGGACGCCGTGTTGCTTCCGGGGGTGATGACGACGGGGATGCCGCGGCGGTTCGCCTCCGCGACGTCCACGAGGTCGGTACCGACGCCGGTCCTGGCGATGACCTTCAGGGCGGGCATGCGGTCAAGGAGTTCACGGTCCACACGGTAGGCGGCGCGGACAATGGCGGCGTCGGCCCGGGCGAGGTCCGCGTCGGTGGGATTGTGGATGATTTGCTGGTGCGGAGCCAGTTCCGGTTCGACCAGGCCGGCCTCGACGCTGCCAAGGGCTACGAGTATTTGGGGTGTGCTTATTGAAGCCATCGTCATCCTTGAAGATGTGAGGGTGCACCCCGGGAGGGCTTGGAGGCCCGCGGGGTGACGATATGGGTGTGGGGTGGTTAGAGGCCGAGCAGGCTGGACTTGCGTATGACCAGTTCGAGGGACGATGGGCTGGTGGACGAAGCCGCCGCCAAAGTCGTGGTCCTGGATGCGCTGCAGGAGCGTTTTCGCCCCGGTGACGCCGATGCCGGAGCTGTCCGGATCAACGGTGGTCAGTCCGAGGCGGGGCATGGCACCGAGCGCGATGTTGTCGTAGCCGGTGATGGCGACTTCGACGCCGCGTTCATCGGCAGCGGTCATCGCGCCGAAGGCGGCGAGGTCGTTGATGCACGCCAGCGCCGTGGGGCGCTGGTGCCTGGACCGCGAGGAGCCCAGCGCCCGTTGGGCGGCGACGTAGCCGGACTCCTGGAAGAAGTCGGCATCGACAACATGGATGTGGCGGGCCAGCCCGTGCTCTTCCATGGCGGCGGAGTATCCGTCCACGCGGGCCCGGCCCACCGAGCCGCCCAGCCCGCCCAGGTGCGCGATGTTCTCGTGGCCCTGGGCGATCAGGTGCTCCACCACCATGCTCATGCCGAGGGTATCGTCGCTGCGGACCACGTCGGCGGTGTCGATGTAGTCCGGTCCGCCGCCGGCGAAGACCACGGCTCCGCCGGAAACGGCCCGGTTGAACGGCGCCTTGTCCGGCACCGTTCCCACCACCAGCAGGCCCGCCACGCGCAGGTCCCGGAAGGCCTGGAGGATGGACTGGTCCACTCCCCTGCCGGCGCCGGCCGTGACCGCGCTGAAGAGGACGGTGTGTCCGGCCTCTTCCAGGAACGGTCCGGGCGGCGTCGGCCACATCAAACGCCCAAGGGTTGTGCATGTCGCTGACCAGCACGCCGATGGTTCCGTTGTCCCGGGTTGCCAGGGACCGGGCGGCGAGGTTCAGCTCGTAGCCCATCTCCTCAACAACTTCGAGCACCCGCTGGCGGCGTTCGTCACTGACGCGCGGTGAATCGCGCAGCACGAGGGAGACCAAGGACTTGGAGACGCCGGCGCGTTCGGCCACGTCCTTGATCGTGGGCCGACGGGCGGATGCAGTGCTCATGGCTAGACCCGCGCTGCCGTGGTGCCGTGGATTTCCTCGATCTTCTGCCACTGGCCGGACAGTGAGGAGGCTTCGGCAGCGCTGACGATCGCGGCAGCGGAGGCGGCATCGTGGATGTTGGAGTTTTCCTGGGCTCCGCCGGCGACGGCGACGAGGAACTTCTTCGCCTCGATCACCTTGAGGTCGTCAAAGCCCATGCTGTTGCCGGGGCCGGGCTGGAAGTAGGCGTAGTCGCCGTGGCGCGGGCTGGCGTTCACCGTGGTGTACCCCTGCTCGTCGTTGTTGCGTCCCAGGCAGACCTTGAGTTCGTTCATGCGCTCAAAGTCCCATTTGAGGGAGCCTTCGGTGCCGTAGACCTCGATCTGGTAACCGCATTCGGGGCCCACGGCGACGCGGGACGACTCGATGGTGCCGACGGCGCCTGCGCCGACCGCGGACGGGCCGAAGCGGACCAGCGCTGCTGCGTAGTCTTCATTTTCGACCTCCCCCATTTCACCGTTTTCAATCACTGCGAAGTGCGTGCCGGATCCCATGGCCAGCTTGGGCCGCTGCGTGTAGACGGTGCTGGTCAGCGCGGTGACCTCGGCGATGGGTCCGACTACATACTGGCACAGGTCGGTTGCGTGGCTGAACAGGTCGGCCAGCACGCCGGTGCCGGCGAGTTTCCGGTCGAAGCGCCAGGACAGGGCGCCGTTGGGCTCGGAGGCGTAGCCGGAGAAGAAGACCGCCCGGACGTTGGTGATCCGGCCGAGGCGGCCGTCAGCAATCAGCTTCCGTGCGTGCTCCACTGCCGGGGCGTGGCGGTAGTTGTAGCCGATGGACGTCACGACGCCGGCCTCCACGGCGGCTTCCTGCACGGCTGCGGTTTCCTGGTAGCCGCGTCCGACCGGCTTTTCGATCCAGAAGTGCTTGCCTGCTTTGGCGGCTGCGATGCCGATCTCGGCGTGGAGGAAGTTGGGCGCGCAGATGGAGACGACGTCCACGTCGGGGTGGTTCAGGACATCGTGGTAGTCGGTGGTGCCTTCCGCGAAGCCCAGGACATCGCGGGCATAGTCCACGCGGCCGGGCGCCGTGTCGGCGGCAATGACGAGCTTTGTCTTCAGGCCAAGCTCCGGGTAGGCGTACGGGACGGCCTGGTAGGCCCTGGAATGGAGCTTTCCCATCCATCCGACGCTGATGAGACCGACGCCGATGGTGCGAGATTCTGCGTTCACGTTCTTGCTTTCCTTTGCTTGTTGGTCAGTTGCGGGCGGTGTCGAAGGCGTCGCGGAACGCCGCCGCCATGATGGTGGAGTCCGAGCCGATGGCCACGAACCGGAAGCCCTGGCGGACATACTTGGCGGCTCCCATGCCGTCCACGGCGAGGATTCCGGCCGCCTTGTTGTGCAGCTGGGCCGCGGCTACGACGCGCTCCAGGGCCTCCTGGAAGACGTTGCTGTCCAGCTGCAGCGGAACCCCGAGGGCGTAGGAGAGATCCAGGGGCCCGACGAAGACGACGTCGACGCCGTCCTGGGCGGCGATGTCTTCGACGGACTCCAGCGCATCCAGGGTTTCGATCTGGATGACGCCGAGGGTTTCCTGGTCCGGTTCGGTGAGCGTCCGGCGGTCCATGCCCCAGCGGCAGGAGCGGTTGTAGGTGGCCACGCCGCGGTCCCCGTGGGGCGGATACAGCATGTGCCGGACCGATTCGGCGGCCTGGTCGACGGTGTTCAACCGCGGAACCATGATCCCGGCGGCTCCCTGGTCCAGGACGCGGCCGATGCGGATGCGGTCTCCGGATTCGACCCGGACGATGGTGGGGACGCCGTAGCTGCCGGCGGCAACAACGCCGTCCCGGACCGCGTCTTCGCCGCCGGAGCCGTGTTCGAGGTCGATCAGGATCCAGTCGGCGCCGGCCGCCGCGCAGACTTCGGCCGCGGTGGCCGATGACAGTCCGACGAACGTGCCGATCGTGACATCGCCCTCGGAAAGCGCCGGCGCAGCTGCCCTGCATTCAGTGGTCCGCTGGCTCATCCGAACCACCGCTGGCTGCCGCGTGCCTTCTCGTAGTCGGTGCGGAGGGTGCGGACCCATTCCTGCCCGGAGACTTCCGCCGGGGCAACGTCCCACCAGACGTCACCGCCGGGCAGGTCAACGTGGGGCACCGTGGGTACCACGATGACCACCGGGCCCTGGGTGTCCCGGGTGGAGGACAGCGCCTCGCGGACCTCGGCTGCCGTGGTGGCGCGGATGGCCAGTGCGCCGAGGCCTTCGGCGATCTGCCGCAGGTCCACCTTGAGGTAGTCGCCGTCGAGCCGGGCCTTGGGGGCGTCAGCGGCTGCGACGCTGCCTCCGGTGGTGCGGTAACGGAACTCGTTGCCGAATTCCTTGCCGGTGCGGTTCATCTGCAGCCGGTGGATGACCTGGTAGCCGTGGTTTTCGGAGACGATGATGGTGACGTTGAGCCCTTCCTGCGCCGCGGTGAGGATCTCCGTGGGTGCCATCAGGAACGTGCCGTCGCCGATGAAGGTGACCACGCGGTTGTCGTTGTTGCCTTCGGCCAGGCGGACGCCCATGCCGGCGGCGATTTCGTAGCCCATGCAGGAGAACCCGAATTCCAGGTGGCAGTTGCCGGTTCCCTGTGGCGTCCCAGACCTTCTGCAGGTCGCCGGGAGCACCGCCCGCGGCGGCGATGACGGTGTCGCCGGAGCGTGCGTGTTCCTGCATGAGTCCGATCAGCTGCGGCTGGGTGAGGACGGCTTCGGTGACGGGCGCGTCCGGGTGGTCCCGGGTTGTAGGCGGTGTCGGCGTCGAGCCACGTGGACCGGATGGGTGCCCAGCCGGCCTTCTCGGCCTGGACGGTGTCCTGCCAGGCTTCGCTGGTGCTGTGGCCCTCCAGCGCCTGGGCGAGGGCTTCGAGCCCGAGCCGGGCGTCGGCGAGGATCCCGGTGGCGCCCTGCTTGCGGGTATCGGCGTCCACAATGTTCAAGGACGCGAAACGGACGTCCGGGTTCTCGAAGATGGACTGTGAACCGGTGGCGAAGTCGGTGAGCCGCGTGCCGACGTTCAGGACCAGGTCGGCCTGCTTGACGAGGGTGTTGGAGGCGAAGTTGCCTTCCAGGCCCACACCGCCTACCTGCCACCATTCGTCCTTGGTGACGGCGCCCTTGCCGCCGAAGGTCTCCACCACGGGAATTCCGACCTGGCCGGCCAGCGCTTCAAGTGCAGCGTGGGCATCGGAGTAGTGGATGCCGCCGCCGGCGATGATCACCGGACGCTCAGCCGAGCGGATAAGCCGGGCGACGTCGTCGACCTCTTCCGGGTCCGGCAGCGGACGGCGGATCTTCCAGTCGCGCGGTTCGAAGAATTCGGCCGGGAAGTCGTAGGCGTGGGACTGCACGTCCTGGGGCAGCGAAATGACCACGGCGCCGGTATCGGTGGGGCTGGTCAGCACACGCATGGCCTGCGGCAGGGCGGTCAGGAGCTGCTCCGGACGGTTGATCCTGTCGAAGAAGCGGGAGACGGGCCGGAACGCGTCGTTGACGGTGGCGTCCGCCTCGATGGGGTGCTCGAGCTGCTGCAGGACAGGGCCCTGATGCCGTGTTGCGTACGTGTCTCCGGGAAGGAGGAGCAGCGGAAGCCTGTTCACCGTTGCCAGTCCGGCGGCGGTGACGAGGTTGAGGGCGCCCGGGCCAATGGATGCGGTCACGGCGAGGACGGCCTGGCGTCGGCTTGCCTTGGCGAACGCCGTGGAAATGTGGGCCATGTACTGTTCGTGGCGGCCCTGGATGAAGGGCATGTCATCGGCGAGTTCGTCGAAGGCCTGGCCCAGGCCGGCGACGTTGCCGTGTCCGAAGATGCCCAGGGCGGCAGGGACCAGGCGGCGTCGGACACCGTCCGCAACGGAATGCTGGACCGACAGGTATTTGATGACGGCCTGGGCGGTGGTGAGCCTGATGGTCTGTGAGTTAGTGGTCATTGCCTTATTCCAAGTCGGGTGGTGGGTTACCAGGGGCGTCCGTGCAGGATGACCGTTTTCTCTTCGGTCATTTCATTCACTGCGGAGCGGACGCCTTCCTTGCCGATGCCGCTGCCCTTGAGTCCTCCGTAGGGCATGAGGTCGGCCCGCCACAGGGGCGTCCAGTTGATGTGGATGTTTCCGGCGTCGATCTGCCGCATGGCCTGGATGCTGCCGGAGACATCGCTGGTGAAGATTCCGGCGCCGAGCCCGTAGTCGTTGTCGTTGGCCATGGCGATGGCTGATTCGATGTCCGTCGCGGAGGAAACGGCGACGGCGGGTCCGAACAGTTCGTTGCGGCTCAGCGGGGAGCGGGGGTCGACGCCGGCAACAACGGCCGGGGTGACAACGGCGCCATCGCGGTCTCCGCCGGTGAGCACCTTCGCGCCGGAGTTCCGGGCCTCACCGATCGAGGAGTGGACGCGGATCGCTTCCTCTTCAGAGATCAGTGACCCGAGCCGGGTGTCGGCCTCCTTCGGGTTGCCCACGGCGATGGCCTCCACCTTGGGCACGAGGGCGTCCAGGAAGTCTGCTTCGACGCGGCGGTCCACGATGACCCGCTGCACCGAGATGCAGACCTGGCCGGAGTTGATGAAGCCGCCTGCTGCCACGGCGCTGGAAGCGAGTTCGAGATCTGCGTCCGGCAGGATGATCACGGGGCAGGAGGCGCCAAGTTCGAGGGACAGTTTCTTGACCCCGGCGATGGAGCTGATCCGCGTTCCCGTGGCGGTGGACCCGGTGAACGAGACTTTCCGCACCCGCGGGTCGGTGACGAGCACATCGCCCAGGGTGCTGCCGGGGCCGGTCAGGACGGACAGCGCCTCCGGCGGCAGGCCGGCGTCGACGAAGCACTGCGCCAGCTTCAGCGCCGTCAGCGGCGTGGCACGGGCGGGTTTGAGCACGACGGCGTTGCCGGCTGCCAGCGCCGGTGCAATCTTGTGCAGCACCAGCAGGGCGGGGTAGTTGAACGGTGTGATGGCAACGACGATGCCCACGGGCTGCCGCAGGGTGAAGCCGATCTTGTCCAGCCCGGTACCCGCGTTGGCATCCAGCGGAAGGGTGGATCCATACAGCTGGCTTCCCTCGTAGGCGGCAAGGCGGATGATGTTTCCGGACCTGCTGGCTTCGCCCCGGGCTTCCGTGATCGGCTTCCCGGTTTCCGCGCTGATGGTCTGGGCAATGTCCTCGGCACGCTCGTCGGCCAGGGCAGCTGCGCGCAGGAGGATGTCCACCCGCACGTGTGCCGGCGTGGACCGCTGCAGGTGGGCGCCGATCTCGGCCCGGTCCAGGGCGGCCTGGGCGTCCTCGACCGTGGCGACGGGAACCGTGTCAATGATCCGGCCATCAAAGGGTGACCGGACGTCCTCGGTCCTGCCGTCGGCGGCACCGCGCCAGGTTCCGGCGATTAGCATTTGCATGGTTGCTCCATCTGGTTGTAAATGTTGGCGCTCAGTGGCGCTTGGTGGTGCCCTCGTGCGCTGCGTCAGCGACTTCGGCGACCTCCGCCTGGACTTCTTTGACGACGTCGCTGTGGCCGCCGAGTTGTTCGAGTTCGTGGGCGAGTTCGGCGAGTTCGGCGCCGCCGGCCATCTGGGCGGTGAGTTCGTCCAGGGTGATGTCCTTCTTGTCGTAGTAGCCGATCGACTTGCCGCGCTTGAGCAGCAGGAACCGGTCCCCCACGGGGAAGGCGTGGTGCGGGTTGTGGGTGATGAAGATGACGCCGAGGCCGCGGTCGCGGGCCTGCAGGATGTAGCGCAGCACCACGCCGGACTGCTTCACGCCGAGCGCCGCGGTCGGCTCGTCCAGGATCAGGACCTTCGCGCCGAAGTACACGGCCCGGGCGATCGCGACACACTGGCGTTCACCGCCGGAGAGCTGGCCGATGGGCTGCTCCACATCGCGCAGGTCGATGCCCATCTCGGCGAGTTCCTTGAGCGTGATGTCCTTCATCTTCTCGACGTCCATGCTCTTGAACGGCCCGAACCCGGAGGTGAGTTCGGAGCCGAGGAAGAAGTTCCGCCAGATCGGCATCAACGGCACCACGGCAAGGTCCTGGTAGACGGTGGCGATCCCGGCATCGAGGGCATCGCGCGGGGAGGTGAATTTCCGTTCCTCGCCCATGATGTTCAGGACGCCGGCGTCGTGCTGGTGCAGGCCGGCGATGATCTTGATCAGGGTGGACTTGCCCGCACCGTTATCGCCCAGGACGCAGGTGACGCGGCCGTTGTCCACGGCCATGGTGACATCGGACAGGGCGACGATGTTGCCGTAGTGCTTGCCCGACCCCGTCCAGGGAGAGCAGGTGCACCGGGGTGTGGGTGAGGGGGTCTTTTTCGTTCTGCAGCAGGGTTTGCTGGTCGATCTCGTTTGGCATTCATTGTCTCCGGGCCCCTTTACTTCAGTTCCGCGCGGCGCTTGACGATGAGGTTGACGATGGTGGCCAGCAGCAGCATCAGGCCCAGGAAGAACTTGAACCAGTCCGGGTTCCACTGCGCGTACACGATGCCCTTGTTGGCCATGCCGAAGATGAACGCACCGATCGCGCCGCCCACGGCCGAGCCGTAGCCGCCGGTCAGCAGGCAGCCGCCGATCACCGCGGCGATGATGTAGAGGAACTCGTTGCCCACGCCCTCACCGGACTGCACGGTGTCGAAGGCGAAGAGGTTGTGCATGCCCAGGACCCAGCCGCAGAACCCCACGGCCATGAACAGGCCGATCTTGGTGGCCTTGACCGGCACACCCACGGCGCGGGCCGCGTTCGCGTCCCCGCCGACGGCGAAGATCCAGTTCCCCACCCGGGTCCGCATCAGCACCCAGGTGGCCACCGCGACCAGGGCGATCCAGATGAACACAGTGATCTTGACTTCGACCCCGGCGATGGTGACGGAGGAGGCGAACACGGCCCGGGCCGAGGCGAAGCCGTCCATGGTGCGAGATCGAGGGTGAGGACACCGAGCCGCCGATCAGGCGGGTCAGGCCCAGGTTCAGGCCGGTCAGCATCAGGAACGTGGCCAGGGTGACGATGAAGCTGGGCAGCTTGGTCTTCATCAGGATCCAGCCGTTGATGAACCCGATGCCCAGGGAGACAATCAGGGCCAGGAGGACGCCGACCCAGACGTTCGTGCGTGAAGTACCAGCTGAACATCGACGCGGTCAGCGCCGAGGAGATCACGGCGACACCGGTGGAGAGGTCGAACTCCCCGCCGATCATCAGCAGCGACACCCCCACCGCCATGATCCCGATCGTGGAGGACTGCCATACAGGATGGTCGCAAAGGCATTGGGCTGGGTAAAAGTCGAGGACACCAACGCGAAGAAAATGAAAAGGACGATCGCGCCCACCAGGGCGCCGACCTCGGGACGGCCGAGGAGCTTCTGGAACGGGCTGCGCTTCGCGACGCGCTCATCGGGCGCCGCCGACTTTGGCTTGTCTTGTGTCTGGGTGATGGTCATGATGATTCTCCTTGCTGCCGGGCCGGCGCAGAGCCGGCCCGGCCAGCGGGCTGTTAGCGGATACCCTGCTCGGCGAACTTCAGGACGTCGGCCGCATTGTTCTTGTCGATGACGGCGGGGCCGGTGTAGACCTGCTGGCCGCCGCCGACCTTGAAGCCGCCCACCTTGCTCAGCCAGATGGCATCAACGCTGCCGTAGCCCTGCAGGTACGGCTGCTGGTCCACGGTGAACTGCCACAGCTGCCGTCTTCGATGGCCTTTGCGAGCTCACCGTTCAGGTCGAAGGAGGCCACCTTGACCTTGCTTCCGGACTCCTTGACGGCTTTGACAATCGTCAGGGTGAACGGAGCGCCGAGGCCGACGATGGCGTCGGCATCCGGGGTGGACTGGAGCTTCGCGCTGACCGTGGAGGAAACTGAGGTCATGTCGGCGCCGTTGACGTTGAGGATCTCCGTTCCGGGAACGTTCTCCTTGACTCCGGCGCAGCGGTTCTCGAGGCCCACGTGGCCCTGCTCCTGGATCACGCAGATGGGGTGCTTGATGCCCTCGGAGGCAAGCCGCTGCCCGACCGTCACGCCGGCGAGCTTGTCGCTCTGCCCAAAGTGGGTAAAGGCGCCGATGGCTTTGGACTGGTCTTCACCGGCGTTGAAGCTGACAACGGGAATGCCGGCGTCAGTGGCCTTCTTCACCACGTCTTTGAGGGCTTCAGGCTTGGCGAGCGTGACGACAATGCCGTCAACCTTCTGGTCGATGGCCTGCTGCACGAGCTGCGCCTGGCGGCCGCCTTCAGCGTCGCCGCTGTAGAGCAGCTCGACGTTGTCCTTTTTCGCGGCGGTTTCGGCGCCCTTGCGGACGATGTCCCAGAACGTGTCGCCGGCCGCGGCGTGCGTGATCATCGCGACCTTGATGCGGGCGGTGTCCGCGACCTGGCCGCCTGCCCCTCCGGCGCTTGCGGCTTCGGTCTTGCCGCCGCTGCTTGAGCATGCTGCCAACGCCAGAAGCGGAACGACGGCCGAGAGCAGTAACGCCCCGCCGCCAAGTGAATTTTGCCACGTGAAATCTCCTTTGATTCGCGCCATTTCGGCCCTTCCGGAACGCTTCTGCGCCATGCCGCGGCATGGAGGAAGACGGAGGCCGTCGGTTTGTGAACGGATGTGATCCAGCTCTCTGAGTGGAACGTTCCAACTGTAAAGCGCCGGAATTCCGAATGTCAATGGAACGTTCCATCAATCTGTGGTTTCATTCTTTACATCGCGCTGTCCGCTCCCGGCGGCAGTCCCTCATTTGCTTCAAAGGAGAAGAATGACCAACACCCCTGCTCCGGAACTTGTCGCGTCCTGTTGGACCAGCGCCGGTGATGCGGTCGCCGCTGCAAAACCCCGAGACCAGTCCCGTGCCCATTGCCGAGCGCATCGAAGCCATCGCCTCCACGGGATGGTCAGGCTTCGGGCTCGCCCACGACGATCTGGCCGCCGCACGCTCGACACTGGGGTTGCCGGCCCTGCGGACGCCTCATCGACGACGCCGGACTCCGCTACGTCGAAGTTGAGCTCCTCAGCGACTGGTGGGACGAGAGCCGTTCCCACCAGTGGCGGCCGCAGTTCGACCTGCTCCTGGAGGCTGCCGAGACGCTCGGCGCCAGGTTCATAAAGGTCGGAACTGCTTTCGGCGAACCCCTGAAGGATCTCGACTTTCTGGTGGAACCTCTCCGGCGCCTGACGGCGGAAGCCGAGCGTCGCGGTACGCGCATTGCCCTTGAACCGATGGCATTTACGATGGCCGGACTAGTGCCGGCGGCCGCTGAGCTCATGCGAAAGGTCGACAGGCCCGGATGCGGGCTGGTCATCGACTACTGGCACGTCTTCCGTGCCGGAACCTCCCTGGACGAATTGGCCAGCAGCCTCGAGGCACAGCAGGTATTCGGAGTGGAACTCAACGACGCGGATGCGGAAACCAGGGGCTCCCTGTTCGAAGACACCCGCGACAATCGGCGCCTGTGCGGACATGGCGACCAGGATGTCGCCGGGTTCATCACCACAATGAAGTCCATTGGTTTCAATGGTCCGTGGGGCGTGGAAATCCTGTCCCATGAACATCGCGCCCTGCCCGTTCGGGAGGCACTGCAGGTGGCCTATGCCACGGCATTGGAGTGCTTTCCGGCGCAATCGCTCCCAGCCCGTGGAAATCCTCCGCAGAATGCACAGGCAACGGCGGGTTAGCGGGGTCCTGTTGGGGGGATTCCGGTGAAAATCAGGCTGCATCTACAAACCGAGTGGTTTCCGGTTGTGGGTGAGAATGTCGAAATCCGGCTCCGTGACAAGACCGTCAGAACGGGGAGGGTCGACTGCGTAACTCCGGACGACCAAATCCTCTGGATAGCCTCCGACGGCGCGGATCCCCGGGCAATGTTCGATCGCGCCCAGCACTATTCGGTGTGGATTGAGTACAAATGGGAGACATTGCCCGGGGCTCACTCCACCAGGGCCCTTAGCGCGCCCTAGCCGAAGGCGGCCGCGGGAATCGCCGGGCACCGCCGGAATGAGGCCGGGTTGAAGGCCGGAAGCATGAAGGTGGCCAGCACGGCGTCGAGCAGTTCCGGCGCCCATTTGCTGTTCTCCCCCAGTGTCGCGCAGACGCCCAGCACCACCGGGGTTCCGTCTGCGCGGCGGCGGATCTGGACCTGGACCGGCCCGGTGAGCCCGAGCGTGCGGACGGCGGCCAGCCCCAGCTTCCGGACATCGTCGGCCTCGCCGGCCGGCACCCGGCGGCTGATCTCGTCGCTGCCGGCATGTCCGTACGGGGTCTTCGTCTTCTCGAGGACCACCGCCACGGGCGCCATCGCGTTGCGGGCCGGGGTGCCGAACACCAGGGCCACGTAGTCGGCGCCGGGGATGAACTCCTGGACAAGGTGTCCGGCAGGCATGTTGTTCCAGCCGACGGCCGCGGTCCCGGCCAGCAGGTGGATGGCCTGGGAGCCCTTGAAGACCCGCGGCTTGACCACCACCGGGCCGTTCAGGCCGGCGAGGGATGCCGGCGCGGCGGCGAGGTCGCCGGGAACCCCATAGCGGGGCACCGGAATGCCCGCCGCCTCCAGCGTCCACGCTGTGAACAGGTGGTCGTTGGCGATGGCCACAGCGGCCGGATCGCCCACGATGATCCGCACGTCCTGGGCGAAACCGGCGCGGGCCGCGGCCAGGATGGGAAGTTCCACGGTGAGGGTGGGAATGATGACGTTGATGGATTCCCGGTCCACCAGCCGGCGCAGGTCCAGGACCATGTCCGGGTCCATCACCGGCAGGAGCCTGACGGCTGCTGCGGCGGGGGCGTCCCCGGCCTGACGGGTATCGGCGCGGGCATCGGAGCCGAGGCAGGGCACGCCGCGGGCGGCGAGCTGGGCCGCGACGGCCTGCCCGGCGGCGCTTGCAATTCCGGTAACCAGTATGCGCGGACCCACCATTGCTCCATTCCGCCGTCACCTGCCGGGCCGCGGCTGCGGCTCCGGCGGTTTCGGCCACCGATTCACGGACACTTGTTCAGGACATTTGTCGAGACGGACGGGTTTCTTCGCGGTCCAACCCGGTGCCCCAACGTGGCCCGGGCCGACGCGCCAGTCCGGTCCCACCCCCAGTAGACGCCGCAACGCACGCGCACACACGAGTGGGCAGTACCCGAAACTGGAGCCCTGGACTACTCGCCCGGGGCGACGCCTCTCACTGCGCCCGGCTGCCGCCCGCCGCTGGGCGACGTCCGGTTACGGAACATGACGGGCGCGGCGGTGCGGGCCGGCGTCGTAGGTGTTACTTTTTTGGGGAGTAATGAGAACCGGTGACAAGCCCTGACTGGCCGGTCGGCAACCCTCCCTTTCGCGGCGGGGTGCCTCAGGTGAATACTCGGCATATCGACCATTCGAGCTGCAAGCGTGAAAGAGGAGATCCGTCGTGCCTGACACATCCACCCCTGCTGTACCCGATACAGCACCCGCCGCCCCCGGTACAGCCCCCTGCCGCCGAGGAAAAGCTGGCCTACCGCCTGTTTACCGGCGCGGATGACCGCGCCTTCTGCGAACGCGTGTCGGCTGCCCTGGCCGAGGGCTATGTCCTGCACGGAAGCCCTGCCGCCAGCTTCAACGGCAGCACCGTGATCGTGGCGCAGGCGCTGGTCCTGCCGGCCGCGATTGCGAGCGCTGACGCCGCCGTGGCCAACGCGGTGGACGAGCTCGACACCTACGAGTTTGGCGCTGAAGAGCATTCGAGGGCCACGCATGAGCTACGCAGGAGACCTCAGCCCGCACGAGGCGTGGGCCAAGCTGGAGTCGGGAGCCATTCTGGTGGACGTCCGGACCGAGGGCGAATGGGCCCACATCGGCATCCCGGACACTCGTCCGCAGGCGACGGACGGAACGATCCGCTCTTCATCCAGTGGAACCTCGCCGGCGGCATCTCCGAACCCGCACTTCGTGGAACAGCTAAGGCAGCAGGCACCGGAGGACCCGCCGTCGAACTGCTGTTCCTGTGCCGCTCCGGTGCCCGGTCGATTGCTGCCGCGACGGCCGCGACGCAGGCCGGCTTCACTTCGTACAACGTCCTCGAGGGCTTCGAAGGCGAGACTGACCGCTTTGGCGAACGCACCGTCAACGGCTGGAAGAACCGCGGCCTGCCCACCAACCTCGGAAAGATCTAAGTGAGCTTCAATCCCGACGCCGCCGGCTGGTCCGCAGAGACCCAGGCTGTCCGTGGCGGCCTTGACCGTACCGGCTTCCAGGAAACCACCGAGCCGATCTTCCTCAACTCAGGATTCGTCTACGAGTCCGCTGCCGCCGCCGAGCGCGCCTTCACCGGGGAGGACGAGCGGTTCGTCTACTCCCGCTACGGCAACCCGTCCGTCGCGACGTTCCAGGAGCGGCTCCGGCTGCTCGAGGGAACCGAGGCGTGTTTTGCGACGGCGTCAGGCATGTCCGCCGTCTTCACCGCCCTGGGCGCGCTGTTGGCGGCCGGCGACCGGGTGGTCGCTGCCCGCTCGCTGTTCGGCTCGTGCTTTGTGATCCTCAACGAGATCCTGCCGCGCTGGGGCGTCGAAACGGTCTTCGTGGACGGCCCGGACCTGGAGCAGTGGCGGTCTGCGCTGTCGGAGCCGACGACGGCGGTCTTCTTCGAGTCGCCGTCGAACCCCATGCAGGAACTCGTGGACATCGCCGCCGTGAGCGAACTGGCGCACGCCGCCGGCGCCACGGTAGTGGTCGACAACGTCTTCGCCACCCCGCTGCTGCAGCGCTGCGGCGACCTCGGCGCGGACGTGATCGTCTACTCCGGCACCAAGCACATCGACGGCCAGGGCCGCGTGCTCGGCGGGGCGATCCTGGGCACCAAGGAATTCATCGACGGGCCCGTCAAGCAGCTCATGCGGCACACCGGACCTGCGCTCTCGGCCTTCAACGCCTGGGTGCTGGCCAAGGGCCTGGAGACCATGGCCCTGCGGGTCAACCATTCCTCCGCCTCCGCCCTGCGGCTGGCCGAATGGCTCGAGGACCAGCCGGCGGTCAACTGGGTGAAGTACCCGCTGCTGCGGTCCCACCCGCAGTACGACCTCGCGGTGAAGCAGATGAAGGCCGGCGGGACGGTGCTCACGCTGGAGCTTGCGCCCTCTCCGGGACGCACTGCCAAGGAGGCCGCCTTCGCGCTGCTGGACGCGCTGCGGATCATCGACATCTCCAACAACCTGGGCGATTCGAAGTCCCTCATCACGCATCCGGCCACCACGACGCACCGCGCCATGGGCCCGGAAGGCCGCGCGGCGATCGGGCTGAGCGACGGCGTGGTCCGGCTTTCGGTGGGCCTGGAGGACGTCGAGGACCTGATCCGCGACCTCGGCCAGGCACTCAAGCAGGTCTAGGGCTTCGCAGGAGCGCTGCAGGTCCGCGACACGCCGCGCTGCAAGCCGGCCCGGGGGCGGCCTCGCTAGCCGACCCGCTCCTCGGCCGCGGCCCCCTGCGTTGTCAGTTCGACGGCCCGTTCGACGACGGCGGGCAGCCCGCCGGCCCGGAACGGCCCGCGCTGCAGCTGGGAACCGGTGCCCTCCGCCAGGATCCGTTCGACGCCCTCGCGGACCAGGTCCAGTTCGCCCTGCTCCTCCAGCACCGGGGCCAGGAAGTCCACGAGCGCCCAGACCACGTCCGCGGCCGGGGCAGGGGTGAAGGTTCCAAAGTCCAGGAGCTCCCCGCGCAGTCCGCAGTTGCTGGCCTGCCAGGCGGCCATCCGCAGCAGCAGGGTGGGCACCGGCGCGGGTTCGATGCCGTCGTTCCATTCCCGCGACGCCGACTCCACGAGGGCCCGCACCAGCACGGCAATCAGGGCGGCGTCCTCGGCCCGCAGGCAGACGTCGGCGACGCGGACCTCCACCGTGGGGTGCTGCCGGCACAGCCGCGCGTCGAAATAGACCATCCCCTCGTCCATCAGGACGCCGCTTTCCACCAGCCGTTTCACTGTCCGCCGGTAGACGGGCAGGCTGCCGAAGATCATCGTGGGGCCCGAACCCGGCCAGCGGTTCCACGCCTGGGTGCGGTAGCTTTCGAAGCCGGTCTCCGCCCCGTTCCAGTACGGGGAGTTCGCGCTGAGTGCTATCAGCACGGCCAGCTTGTCGCGGATCCGGTCCATCACGGCCACGCCCTCCTCCGGGGACTCCACAAAGGTGTGGACGTGGAGGCCGCAGGTGAGCTGGTTCCGGACCGTGAGCCCGAAGCGCTGCTGCATGGTCAGGTAGCGCGGGTTGGGCGTCAGGTGCGTGGCGGAGCCCTGGGGTGACGTGGCCAGGGCGGCGACGCGGCCGCCGTGGGCGCGGGCGGCGGTGGTCCGCCAGGACCCGGCCCTGCCTGAGCTGCCGGAGCAGTTCCGCGTATTCCAGGCACGGCCGCGTCTGGGTCTCGATCTGTTCGAGCTTGAGCTCGTAGCTGAAGTCGGCGCCGCCCTCGTGGACCGGTTCTCTGTCCCGGCGGAACCCGGTGGCGGCCTGCTTCGGCGGGACCAGGCCGGGCAGCATCAGGTCGGCGAGGGCAAGCAGCATCCCCGATTCGGGGTCCACTATGAGCAGTTCTTCCTCCGCGCCGAAGGTTCGCATGTTTCTATTGTGCGTCAGGATCCGCCGAAACGACCGGGGACATCGGCCCATGCGCCGGTCCGGTCAGGCCCTGGGCGATAGGCAGCAGCGAATTAGTCCTGGAAGTACTCGATCTTGGCGCCGATGGTGTTGAGCCGCTCGGCCAGGTCCTCGTAGCCGCGCTCAATGACGTAGATGTTCCGCAGCTCCGAGACGCCCCGGGCCGCCAGCATGGCCAGCAGCAGGCAGGCGGCGGGGCGGAGGGCCGGCGGGCAGCCCACCTCGGCGGCACGCCACTTGGTGGGCCCGTTGACGTAGATCCGGTGGGGATCGAGCAGCTGCACCTGCGCGCCCAGCTTGTTCAGCTCGGTCAGGTAGATGGCCCGGTTCTCGTAGACCCAGTCGTGGATCATGGTCTGGCCGTGGCGTTGGCGGCGATCACGGCGAAGAAGGGCAGGTTGTCGATGTTCAGGCCGGGGAACGGCATGGGGTGGATCTTGTCCTCGGGGGCCCGCAGCTCCGAAGGCTTGGTGGTGACGTCCACCAGGCGGGTGCGGCCGTTGCGGGCAAAGTATTCTCCGGAAACCTCGAGCTGCTGGCCCATCTGCTCCAGCGTGGCGAGTTCGATTTCCATGAACTCGATCGGGACGCGGCGGATGGTGACCTCCGAGTTCGTCACGATGCCGGCGGTGATGAGGCTCATCGCCTCGATGGGGTCCTCGGACGGGAAGTATTCGATGTCGGCGTCGATCGACGGACGGCCGGTGATCTTCAGCGTGGTGGTGCCAACGCCCTGCGATTTCCACGCCGAGCATCTGCAGGTAGAAGCAGAGATCCTGCACCATGTAGTTGGGGCTGGCGTTGCGGATGATGGTGGTGCCGCGGCGGTGGGCCGCGGCCATGATGGCGTTCTCGGTGACGGTGTCGCCGCGTTCGCTGAGCACGAAGGAGCGGTCGTGCGCGTCCGACGGCGGCGCCTGGACAGCGTAGAAACCGGACTTGGCCTCGACGGTGAGGCCGAACTGGCGCAGCGCCTGCATGTGCGGCTCCACGGTGCGGGTGCCGAGGTCGCAGCCGCCCGCGTAGGGCAGCCGGTACTCGGCTGGACTCGTCCAGCAGGGGGCCCAGCAGCATGATGACGCTGCGGGTCCGGCGGGCAGCCTCCACGTCCATGGAGTCGAGGTCCAGGACGGCGGGGCGGCGGATCTGAAGGTCGTTGGCGTTGAGCCAGGTGCATTCGACGCCGATGCTGGTCAGCACCTCGACGATCCGGTTGACTTCCTCGATCCGGGCGAGCCGGCGCAGGGTGGTGGTGCCGCGGTTGATGAGGCTGGCGCACAACAGCGCGACGCCGGCGTTCTTGCTGCTGTTGACGTCCACGGCGCCGGAAAGGGTGCGGCCGCCCTCGACCCGGAGGTGCGTCATCTGGGGCCGGCCCACTTTGACGATGCTGTGCCCGACGATCGCCTCCAGGCGCTGGATCATCTTCAGGCTCAGGTTCTGCTTGCCCTGTTCCATCCGGGCGATGGCGCTCTGGCTGGTGCCGAGCTCGGCGGCGAGTTGGCCCTGGGTCAGCCCTTCGCGCCGCGGGCGTCGCGGAGCAGGAGGCCTACGTGTTCAGCAGTCGGTTGAGTCATGTCCCGAAAATATCACGGATGATTTATTAACCCCCGGCATTCCCGCCGGAATGCC
>CAWECX010000013.1:0-261252 GCA_963807805.1 uncultured Actinomycetota bacterium
CACTCCCAGCCATCCAACGCCATCAGGAACGCCCTGGGCCGGGCAGGCTGGGCCACCGCCGACCTGGACTTCATCGAAATCAACGAAGCCTTCGGTTCCGTGGCCGTCCAGTCGCTGAAGGACCTGGACTACCCGCTGGAAAAGTGCAACATCCACGGCGGCGCCATCGCCCTGGGCCACCCCATCGGGGCCTCCGGTGCGCGGCTGGCCCTGCATGCGGCCATGAGCTCACGCCGCGGCAGCCGGCAAGGCCGCGGTGTCCCTGTGCGGCGGCGGCGGGCAGGGCGAAGCGCTCCTGCTGTACCGGGACTGACGGTGGCGGCAGCCCGGATAATGGCCGGAGCTGCCGGCGTCGGGCACCGGAGCGCTTCCTGGCCGACGCCGCGGCGCGCGGCCTCGAAGTCCAGATCGTGGAGCGGCTGGCCGCGAGGAGCCTCGAGGAGGCCGCCGGCATCCTGGGCATCACGCCGGCGGACATCGTGAAGTCGCTGGTGGTCAAGCACAAGGACGGCAGTTTCCTGTTCGCCCTGATCCCGGGCGACCGGCAGATCTCCTGGCCCAAGCTGCGGGGCCTGGTGGGCGTCAACAAGCTGTCGCTGCCGCCGGCGGACGTGGCGCTGGAGGCAACCGGCTACGAGCGCGGCACCATCACCCCGCTGGGCAGCACCACGGCCTGGCCGGTGTACGCGGACGCCACCATCACCGGCCGCCGGATCTCCATGGGCGCCGGCGAGCACGGCTACAGCGCCTTCGTGGACGCCGACGCCCTGACCGCCGCCCTGGGCGCCGTCGTCGCGGACATCTCGACCCCGCCTGACCACCCGGGCTAACGCCTGGCCCCTAGCTCGGGTTAAACGCAGGAAACCCCGCCCACCGACAGTGGACGGGGTTTCCGTGAAGCAGCGTGAGTTACTTGAGGGTAACGGTGGCGCCGGCAGCCTCGAGCTGCTCCTTGGCCTTCTCGGCAGCTTCCTTGGTGGCACCTTCGAGGACAGCCTTCGGAGCGCTGTCAACAACGTCCTTGGCTTCCTTCAGGCCCAGGGAAGTGATGGCGCGAACTTCCTTGATCACTGCGATCTTCTTGTCGCCAGCAGCTTCGAGAACGACGTCGAATTCGGTCTTCTCTTCGGCTTCTTCAGCAGCACCGGCACCGGCGGGGCCGGCAACAGCAACAGCAGCAGCGGTAACTTCGAAGGTCTCTTCGAAGAGCTTGACGAACTCGGAGAGCTCGATGATGGTCAGTTCCTTGAAAGCTTCAATGAGCTCTTCGTTGGTGAGCTTCGCCATGGTGTGGCGTCCTTCCTATAGGTGGTGCTTGGCGGCCTGGGCCGTTGCCTTCGCACCGGAGTCTGGTGTGAAAGAGAGTTAGTTCTCTTCGGTGGCTGCGGCTTCGGCCGGAGCTTCGGTCTCTGCTGCTTCTGCGGCCGGAGCTTCTTCAGCGGCGGGCGCTTCGGCAGCTGCCGGTGCACCGTTCTCTTCTTCAAGCTTGAGGCGCAGTGCGTCAATGATGCGTGCAGCAGCGGCAGCAGGAGCCTTGAGGATGCCTGCAACCTTGGCGAGCTGCAGCTCGCGGGACTCGAGTGCTGCCAGTGCAGCAACTTCGCTGGCGTTCAGTGCCTTGCCCTCGAAGTAACCGGTCTTGATGACCAGCTGCTTGTTGGTCTTGGCAAAATCCGTCAGGCTCTTGGCAGCGGCAACTGCGTCACCCTTGATGAACGCGATTGCAGTGGGGCCGGCGAGCTGGCCGTCGAATGCTTCGACACCGGCTTCCTTGGCTGCAATGGCGGTCAGGGTGTTCTTGACGACCGAGAACTTGGTGTCCTGGCCGAGAGAAACACGCAGCTGCTTGAGCTGTGCAACGGTGAGCCCGCGGTATTCGGTCAGGACAGCGGCGTTCGATTCCTTGAAATCGTTAGTGATCTCAGCTACTGCTGAAACCTTTGTAGGCGTTGCCATAACCCTCCTTCCGGGGATAGTGCCGGTATTCCGGGTCCCCGCTCAGGTGAGCTAAAACTAAAAACGCCCCGCGCAGATGCACGGGGCTTGGCTCAACACGGTTCATACCGCGGAGCGTTGCTTCGTTCACCTGCGCCGGCCGCCCTATGTTCAGGGTCCTTCGTCCGGAAATCCACTGGCTCTCCCGCGCACAACTGCAGAGTTGAGCGATGCTCAGGAGAGTGGATTTCCAACAACCGACGGTCTTTGGTAGTTCAAGCTTACGGGAAGGCCTGCCGTGCGCCAAATCGGCCGCTCAGCTGGTGCTGGTACCCAGGTGCGGCAGTTCCTTCTGCCAGATGCCGGTCACCCCGGCCGTGGTGAAGCCCAGCTGCTGGTTGACGGTCAGCAGGTACCTGTTTTCCGGCGCGTTCCAGGTGTAGATGACCCGGGCGTCAGGGAACTGCTCGGTCAGCCGTTCCATGTTGGCGACCTTGATCAGCAGGCCCAGCTTGTTGCCGCGGTGCTCCTGCAGCACCAGGGTGTCGTCCTGGAAGACCACGTCCGCGCGGTGGGCCAGGACGCTGATGGTGGTCAGGCCCACCAGCGTTCCGGTGGCGAGATGCTCGACGGCGGTGACCACCGTCCGCCTTCCCTGCGCAATGGTGACCTCTTCGGCCTCGCGCAGGATGCCGCCGTCGAACACCATATCCTGTTCCACGGGAGGTCAAGGGCGGGGTCGACGTCGGCGCCCGCCTGGTTTTCGAGCACGGCGACGGCCTCGAGCCACTGGTCCGGGCAGCGGTCTGTCCAGTGGTGCAGCCGGTAGCGGCCGTTGTTGGCTTCGTCGGCCTCGGCCTGCAGGTCCGCCACCAGCTTCGTATCCAGCGGCAGGGCGCAGGAACTGAACTGCTCAATGTGCTGCAGCGTGTAGCCGGTCTTGCGGGCGAACTCGACCTCGCGGCTGTCCAGCGGGCACAAAGCCCTGGCCCGGAGCCGGGCACCAGCTGGGCCTTCTCGAACTCATGCAGCGAGGCGCCGGGATGGTTGGTGTCCACCAGGATCATGGTGCGGCCTTCGCCCCGGGCCAGCTGCTCGGCGGCCTGCAGCAGCTTCCGGCCCACGCCCTGGCGCTGGAATTCGGGCAGGATGTCCAGCGTGAACTCCGCCAGGTCCAGGTTGTCCGTCAGCGGCAGGGCGATGTCCACGGTGCCCACGATCTCGCCGTCCACCTTGGCCACGAGGATCATCTGCCGTTCATACGGGTCCTCGAGTTCCAGGAGCTTCTCCAGCGGCGCGTAGGCGAGGTCGTCGCTGCCCCACGTCTGCATCCGGACCTTGCGGCCCACTTCGACGGCGGCAAGGAAGTCGGCGGCGTCCGGCGCGTCGAGGGAATCCGGGAATCCAGAGCTGCTCGATCCGCACGTCTTTTGCCATAAGGGGCATCATCCCAGCCGTTTCTGCCACTCACCTTCATAGCCAGCAGGCCTGAATCCAAGCGCAATATTAATCGCCAGCATATGCTGGTTTTCGCTGGCGTTCCACGTAATCACCGACCGCGCCGGCGGGCCACCGCTGCCTGTGCCGTCCGCAGGTTTGCAGCTTTGACCAGCATGCCCCAGCCGGTGGCCCCGGTGCCCGCCGGCCACCAGGGTGTCCTGCTGGATGGCCGCCGCCGGGATGCCCGCGCCGCCAGGTCAGGACCGTGTAGGCGACAAGCTCACCGGTCCGGGCATGCACCGCGGCTGCCACCACCGACTCGACTCCGCCCGCGGATCAGGGTCTGTTCCTCGTGGCGCACCCGGGCCGCGCTCCCAGTCCTCGGCCTCCCAGTCCAGCCCGGCGGTGGGAACGTCGGTGCTCATCCGGGCTTTGAGGACGGCATATTGGCCGACCAGCTCGTCGGGGCAGGCCTCCGCCCATCCAACGATGCGCGTAGCTCCCGCGGCATGGGCAAGGGCATCGGCCTCCAGCCCGCCCAGATGCTCCGACGGCACCGGAAGGGCCAGCCGGCTGGACCGTTCCACCTGCTCCAGCTCATAGCCCGCGCTGGCCGCGAAGGCCGTGGAGGGCTCCTCCAGGGGCAGTCCGCCTGCCCCGACTTTGCCGGGAGAATCCGGTCCGCTCCTGCAACGCTCCGATCGGCGGGACCTCGAAGTACGCGTACAGCGAGGCCGCCCGCGTGCGGACGCCATGCTTCTCGGCATAATCCAGCAGCTGCCGCCCCCAACCTTCGCCGCCGACGGGCCGCCACGACCAGGACGTCGATCCCGGCCGTGGTCTGTGTTCTCCCTCAGCGGCAAGGTGACCGAGCACAGGCCCACAGTCTCACCGTCCAGCCGGGCGATATACAGGTGGCGTTCCTCGTACTCGCTGCCGCGCCAGTACTCCCTGGCTTCAGCCAGGGTGGGGCAGCGGTCCAGGTTTCCCCAGGTCTCCAGCTCGTGCGTTTCACGCAGCGCGTGGCACTCGAGGAAGTCCGTGGCACTGTCCGGAGCTCCCCCGCGGAGCCGGGTGCCGCCGTCGGACGCTGAGGGGATCTCGACGGCGGTGATGGCCAGCGGCGGACATAGCCCCCAGCTTAACGATCCGCGGGCGCCGATGGCACCAGCTCAAGCAAAGGAACCGCCCGGCGTGATGCCGGACGGTTCCTTTGGTTCGCCGGACAATCGCCGGCGCGGATGCTGCTGAGGATCAGACCTCGGTCAGGACCTTGGTGACGTTGGGGTCAACCGAGATGCCCGGGCCGAACGTGGTGGCCACGGTGGCCTTCTGGATGTAGCGGCCCTTGGAAGCGGACGGCTTCAGGCGAAGGACCTCTTCCAGTGCTGCTGCGTAGTTCTCGGCCAGCTTGATGGCGTCGAAGGAAACCTTGCCGATGATGAAGTGCAGGTTCGAGTGCTTGTCGACGCGGAAGTCGATCTTGCCGCCCTTGATGTCGTTGACAGCCTTGGTGACATCGGGGGTGACGGTGCCGGTCTTCGGGTTCGGCATCAGGTTACGGGGACCCAGCACCTTACCGAGGCGGCCAACCTTGCCCATGAGGTCAGGGGTGGCGACGGCTGCGTCGAAGTCGGTCCAGCCGCCGGCGATCTTTTCGATCAGGTCATCGGAACCAACGAAGTCGGCGCCGGCTGCGATTGCTGCCTCAGCCTTGTCGCCCGTTGCGAAAACCAGGACGCGGGAAACCTTGCCGGTGCCGTGGGGCAGGTTGACCGTACCGCGGACCATCTGGTCAGCCTTACGGGGGTCAACGCCGAGACGGAAAGCAACCTCAACGGTGGCGTCGAACTTGGACGGGTTGGTGTCCTTGGCGAGCGTTACTGCCTCGAACGGTGCGTAGAACTTCTCCGCGTCGATCTTGGCGGCTGCTGCCTCATATGCTTTGCTGCGCTTTGCCATGCTGCTTATTTCTCCTTGTGCAGTTGTGGTCTGCGGACCGCGCTGGGCCCTGCCACAGTTGGTGGTCCGGCGAGGACCATCAACGTTACGGTTTGTGCCGGTTGTCCGGCAGAGGCGTGCCGGTTGCCCGGCGGGAAGGGCTGTTAGCCCTCGACGGTGATACCCATGGAGCGGGCGGTGCCGGCGATGATCTTCGCTGCGCCTTCGAGGCTGGTGGCGTTGAGGTCTTCCATCTTGGTGGTGGCGATCTCGTTGACCTGTGCCTGGGTCAGCTTGGCAACCTTGACGGTGTGCGGGGTGGGTGAACCCTTGGCAACGCCTGCAGCCTTCTTGATGAGCTCTGCAGCCGGCGGGGTCTTGGTGATGAACGTGAAGGAGCGGTCCTCGTAAACCGTGATTTCCACGGGGATGACGTTTCCGCGCTGGGCTTCTGTGGCAGCGTTGTACGCCTTGCAGAATTCCATGATGTTGACACCGTGCTGGCCAAGCGCAGGACCGATCGGCGGAGCCGGGTTAGCGGCACCTGCCTGGATCTGCAGCTTGATGAGGCCGGTGACCTTCTTCTTGGGAGCCAATGTAGGGTCCTTCTCTCAATAACGTCCTGGGACACAGGAGCGTGCCTCAGGTTGGTGGCCGCCATGGCGAGGCGGCCGGCCGTTCCGGAACTGCTAAGCGGGCAGCTTCGGAACGAATTCTGTGGGTGTTGCTAGATCTTGGTGACCTGGTTGAACGCCAGGGTGACCGGGGTTTCACGCTCGAAGATGGAAACCAGCACCACGAGGGTCTGGGATTCGACCTTGATCTCCGAGATCGTCGCGGGAAGGGTCTCGAACGGACCTTCCTTCACGATGACGGACTCGCCAACCTCGAAGTCTACGTCCACCGGAGCGGCAGCGTGCTTGACGGGCTTGCCCTTTTCGGCCTGCTCTTCTTCGAAGACCGGTGCGAGCATGGAGAAGACCTCATCGAGGCGCAGCGGTACGGGGTTGTGGGCGTTGCCCACGAAGCCGGTGACGCCGGGGGTGTGGCGGACGGCGCCCCAGGAGGCATCCGTCAGGTCCATGCGGACCAGGACGTAGCCGGGGATGCGGACGCGGTTGATGACCTTGCGCTGGGCGTTCTTGATCTCAACGACTTCTTCCATCGGAACCTGGATTTCGAAGATGTAATCTTCCATGTCCAGGGTCTGGATGCGCGTTTCAAGGTTGGCCTTCACGCGGTTTTCGTAACCGGCGTAGGAGTGGATGACGTACCAGTCACCTTCCTGGCGGCGGAGCTTGGCCTTGAATTCCTCGGCGGGGTCGACATCGGCCTTGGCCGCGGCGGCTGCCAGGGCGTCTGACTGGTCGTCGCCACCCTCGGCTGCGTCGTCTTCTGCGTCGACATCCGCCTCCGAAGCGTCAGTGTCGTCGTCGGAATCCTCAGCGTCGTCAGAATCGGCGAAGTCGGATTCGGACGCAGCGGACTCGCCCTCGGACTCTTCACCGGCTCCTGCCGTGACGTCCGTGGACTCTTCCAGCTCAGTCTCGGTTACCTCGAGCTCCTGCTCAGACACTTGGTCTCCTGCTTCCTCATTGCCTAACATGCCTATTTAAATGGCTCAATTCCGCACGCTGGCGTGGTTTCTTCCGGTTGACCCGGACCAGACCACGCAGCCTGCGGACGATTCGCCTTAGCGGTCCCCGGGAGCGATCCCGCCGAAGACCCAGCTGACAGCGGTTCCAAAACCGATGTCCAGCAGGCTGACGATGACCATCATGATGGCCACGAACACCAGCACCACCAGTGTGTAATTGATCAGTTCCTTGCGGGTAGGTGCAACAACCTTCTTCAGCTCGCCGATGATCTGGCGGATGAAGAGTGCAATGCGAGCGAAGAAGTTTGCCTTGGCGGCCTTCTTAGCTGGGCGGCCCTTGGAGCTGCTGGCAGCTGTTTCGGTCACCTGGTCCTCACTCATCTTTGCAATGTTGGATTACCCGGTCCTGATCAGACCATGGTTGCTGCGCTTGCTCCGGAATTTCGCCGGAGCAGCTTGCGCAGGGCAGACAGGACTCGAACCTGCAACCTGCGGTTTTGGAGACCGCTGCGCTACCAATTGCGCCACTACCCTATGGATCAAAAACCAAATCCCGACGAACTTCCGCAGTTTGAACTGGGGCGCACGTCATCATCCGTGTTTTCAACACCGGAGAACCAGTCTACGCAACAACTTCGTGTTCGTCGAACCAGCCTCGTTCCGGACCTCCGGGTTCGCTGGAATCGGCGTCCTGACCTGCAGTCATAAACCGATCCGGCAATCCGGGGGATCCGCTGAACAGCATAGAGTAGATCACGTCGAATTCCATCATTCAGCCTCCGGGCTGCAAGCGAAGAACGGACCTGCCATGTCTGCCGCCCGCGTTTCCAAGCGCATTTCCGCCATTGCCGAATCCGCAACCCTGGCCGTCGATGCCAAGGCCAAGGCTCTGAAGGCGGCCGGCCGGCCGGTTATTGGCTTCGGGGCGGGCGAGCCGGACTTTCCCACCCCGGACTACATCGTCAAGGCGTCCATTGAGGCTGCCGGCCAGCCCAAGTACCACCGCTACTCCCCCGCCGGTGGCCTGCCCGAGCTGAAGAAAGCCATCGCGGAGAAGACCCTTCGCGATTCCGGCTACAGCGTGGACCCCTCGCAGGTGCTGGTGACCAACGGCGGCAAGCAGGCTGTGTACAACACCTTCGCCACACTGGTGGATCCGGGCGACGAAGTAATTGTTCCCACCCCGTTCTGGACTACCTACCCCGAGGCCATCAGGCTTGCCGGGGGCGTTCCGGTGGAGGTTTTCGCCGGGCCGGAGCAGGACTACCTGGTCACCGTCGACCAGCTCGAAGCAGCCGTCACCGACAGGACGAAAATCCTGCTGTTCGTCTCGCCGTCGAACCCTACGGGCGCTGTCTACTCCCCCGAGCAGGTAGCCGAGATCGGCAAGTGGGCCGCAGCCAAAGGGCTGTGGGTGGTCACCGACGAGATCTATGAGCACCTGACGTACGACGGTGTTCCCTTCACCTCCATCGCCACAGCTGCCCCTGAACTGGGCGACAAAGTGGTGATCCTGAACGGTGTGGCCAAGACCTACGCGATGACCGGCTGGCGTGTCGGCTGGATGATCGGTCCGGCCGACGTCATCAAGGCAGCCACCAACCTGCAGTCCCACGCCACCTCCAACGTTTCCAACATCATGCAGATCGCCGCCCTCGCAGCCGTCTCCGGCCCGCTGACGGCAGTTGATGAAATGAAGGTCGCCTTCGACCGACGCCGCAAGGCGATCGTTGCCGGCCTGAATGCCATCGAGGGCGTTGAATGCCCGACGCCGAAGGGCGCCTTCTACGTCTACGCGGACGTCCGCGCGCTGCTGGGCAAGGAGTTCCCGACGGCGGCAGGCACCGCCACGCCGTCGACCTCGGCTGAGCTGGCGGCACTGATCCTGGACGAGGTTGAAGTGGCGGTGGTGCCGGGCGAGGCGTTCGGACCCTCGGGGTACCTGCGCCTCTCCTACGCTCTCGGCGACGAGGACCTGGCCACCGGCGTGGCCCGCCTGCAGGACTTCCTGGGCAAGGCCAAGTAGGCACCCTCTCTCACTTCCTGCCGGAAGAACCGGAACGCTCTATCACTCTCTTGGGGAGAGTGATAGATCGTTCCGGTTTAAGCCGCAGGAAGTGAGAGAGCGTGTGGGGAAAATGCGCATCAAGTGAGAGAGCGTCCCGGCGGGAAGGCCGGCCGGGCAGTGCTAGAGGAGACGGCGTTCGGCGGCCCACTTGGTCAGTTCGTGCCGGCTGGAGAGCTGGAGCTTGCGCAGCACGGCCGATACGTGGGTTTCCACGGTCTTGATGCTGATGAACAGTTCCTTGGCCACTTCCTTATAGCTGTAGCCGCGGGCAATCAGGCGCATGACTTCGAGTTCGCGGGCCGAAAGCCTGTCCAGCTCATCGTCGGCGATGTCCGCCGGGGCCGTGCCGAAAGCGTCCAGCACGAATCCGGCCAGCCGGGGCGAGAACACGGCGTCCCCGCCGGCCACCCTGAATACGGCGTCGGTGATCTCTGCGCCGGAAATGGTCTTGGTGACGTACCCGCGTGCTCCTGCCCGGATGACGGCCACAACGTCCTCAGCGGCGTCGGAAACGCTCAGGGCAAGGAACTTGGTGGTGCCCAGGAGGGCTGCGGAGCCGGCTATGACTTCACGCCCGCCGCCGCCCAGGCCGCCGGGAAGGTGCACGTCCAGCAGCACCACCTCGGGGCGCGATGCGGCGATCACCGCAATGGCCTGCTCAACAGTGGCAGCCTCACCCACCACCTGGATGCCGGCGTCGAGGTCGGCTTTCAGGCCGGAGCGGAAGATGGCGTGGTCGTCCACGATCACCACTCTTACCGGCTGCGCGGCCGGACGGGCCCGGTCCCCTGTACGTTGTTCATGATTTCCCTTCCGCGTAGTCCGTCTGGACGGCCGGCATGCCGAGGCGCACCTCCGTGCCGTCCGGGGTGCTCGCAATCGACGCCGTCCCCCCGTGCCGCTTCATGCGGCCGATAATCGATTCCCTGACGCCCAGCCGGTCCTCGGGCACGTCGTCCAGGGTCGAAGCCGGGTCCACGGTCCTTGACGAAAACCTCAGCGCGGCCGTCCGAGACCTCCAGGTATACGGAGACGGTCCCGCCGCCGTGCCTGGACGCGTTCAGCATCGCCTCCCGGCTGGCCTGGACCAGGGCTTCGTGGGCCTCAGTCATGGCCGTGTCCCCGACGCTGACCACCTCAACGGCGTTGCCGAGGAAATCCTCCACTTCGGCTGCGGTGGCCTTGATCCGGTCCGAGAGCTGGCCCGCTTCCCGGCCGGGGTCCTGGAAGAGCCAGCCCCGAAGTTCGCGTTCCTGGGCCCTGGCCAGCCGCACCACATCATGTTCGTTGGCGGCACGCCGCTGGATCAGGGCCAGCGTCTGCAGGACGGAGTCATGCAGGTGCGCCGCGATCTCGGCGCGTTCCGTTTCGCGGATCCTGCCCGCCCGTTCGGTCTCGAGGTCGCGCCAGAACTTCAGGGCCCACGGCAGCAGCACCAGCACCACGCCGCCCAGCACGGCCACGGAAGCGAGGAGCGCCAGCCAGGTCTGTTCCCACGATCCGGAGCCGGACACCATCACCAGCACGCCGGCAACCACCAGTGCCAGGCCGGCTGCCAGGCGTGCCCAGCCCCCGGCCTGGTCGGCCTTGGTCTTGTCCACGAGCCCGGCACGGCGGGACTCGTCCAGCTGCATCCACGCGATCGCCGCACCGCCCAGCACCGCCGCGGCAGGGATGAGGGTACCCAGCGGCACATCTACACCCAGGAGGCGGGCGATCAGGATCGCTGCCACCAGCAGCAGGCCGGCGCCTAAAAGGATCTCTTTGCCGTACCGCATGCTGCGGAACCGGAACCACGGCGGCCGTACCACCGGCCCATGACCGGCGCCGGGGTAGGCTGCACCCGCATACCCCTCCCCGGCCGCACCCGTCCCCGGCACATCGCCGGGCAGGCTGCCGGGGAAACTGCCGGCAGCCTGCCCGGCAGCGGAGGCACCGGCGTCGGGGGTTCCCCACTGCAGGGCACCTGGCGCGAGGCTGACGGCCGGGGCAATGGGCGACGCCGGACGCCTGGCGTTGCGCCTGGCGCTTTCGTCCGCTGTGGGGACCATGATCCACAGCCACGCATAGAATGCCAGCCCAGCCCCGCCGGCCAGGGTTCCAAGCACCATGGCAATCCGTACATTCCTGACCGGCCAGCCCAGATGCGCCGCAAGGCCGGAGCACACGCCCGCAATGATGCGGTCGCTGCTGCGGACCAGGGGTGGGCGGGCCAGGGCGGTGCTCATGGATCAATCCAAGCACGGATCAGGGTTCCCCGGACCCGATTCCGGCCCGAACCGGGGGTATCTCAGGGACGGCTCAGGGTGTTCCCCAGTAGAGCCGGACCGCCTCCGGACGGGAGGATCGAAGTATGAACTCGCAGACCCCCACCCCCGATGACGGCCAGCCTACGGAACCCCTCCCGCCACGGCAGCCGGAACAGCCAACCGAACCACTGCTGCCGCCACCGGCAGCCTCGCAGGACGCACCGTCGGCACCGCCGCAGCAGGAACCGTACAGGGTGTCCTACACGGGGAACAACAGCCAGTCCAGCGACCTCTTCACCTGGGTCCGCAGCCACGGCATCCACCGCGGCACGGGACCGCTGGATCGGCGGTGTCTCCAGCGGCATCGCACAAAGGATGGGCATCGACCCGCTGATCGTCCGCGGCGTCTTCATTGTCCTGACCTTGTTCGCCGGCGTCGGCGTGCTGCTCTACGGCGTCGCGTGGGCGTTCCTCCCGGAACCGGACGGGCGCATCCACGTCCAGGAAGCCGGCGCGGGCCGGTGGTCCAGCGGCATGACGGGCGCGCTGGTCACCACGGTCATCGGCCTCACCGGACTCGGCGGCGGATTCTGGGGCTGGAGCAACAACGGCTTCGGCGGGTTCCTGTGGACCGTCTTCTGGGTGGGCGGCGCCATCTACCTCATCTACTACCTTGCCCAGCGCAGCACGGCCCGGAACGGAGCTCCCATGAACACCACACCACAGTCGGCCGGCCCCGGCGGAAACGCCGCCTTCCCGGCCCCCTACCCGGCATCGCCCTACATGTCCACGTTCTCCGCAACCGATACCGGTTCGGCCGGGACGCCCGCCCTATACGCCGACGACGCCGCCTTCCCCCGCCCCGCCTTTCGGAAGCGGCAGCTTCCCGGGTGGCAGCAACTACGGCGGAGGCACCGATGACGGCGGCAACTACGGCAGCGGCAGCTATGGCGGGGGGAACTACGGCGGAGGCTACCAGCCGCAGCAGGGTCCGCCGCGCGAGCCCAAGGTCCGCCCCGCGGGCCCCGGAGCACCGGCGGTTGCGGTCACCGCAGGAACGGCGCTGCTGGTGGGCGGCGGACTCAAAGCCCTCGATGCGACCAACGTGATCAACCTTGGCGATTCCGCCAACGCCATCGTCTGGGCCAGCGCGGCGGCAGTCCTGGGCCTCGGCATCCTCATTGCCGGCCTGCGCGGCAGGACCTCCGGGATCCTTGGATTCTTCGCCGTGGCGGCCCTGGTGATCGGCGGCATCTTCAACGTGGTGGGCAACGGCGACAGGGTCCGCTTCCACCGACGTCGACTGGACACCCGTCAGCATCGAACAGGCCCGCGACGGCCTGAACATCACTGCCGGGCGCGGAACCGTTGACCTCACGGAACTGGACGACGACGCCCCGCTGGGTACCGACGTCGTTGTCCCGTTGGACATCACGGCGAGCAACGTCACCGTGGTCATCCCCGACGGCGTTCCCGTGGAGATCAAGGCCGACATGACACTGGGAAACCTGAACGAAGGCAACAGCAACCGCGGCGGGATCACCACCCGGCAAAGCAGCTACAACACTGACAAGCCCGGGGCCAGCCTGGTCGTCGAGATCGACGGCACCGTCAGCAACGTCACCATCCAGGAAGGAAACTGACATGAGCAACGCTGATCCGGCACCGGATGCGTACACCTCGGAATCAACGACGACGACGGCGGGCCGGCCGGAGCCGGCGCAGTACCGCCGGCAGGCGCCCGGGTGGGGACCATCGTATGGGGGCTGATCGTCCTGGCCCTTGCGGCCCTGATCATCATCGCCCAGCTGGGGTACGTGACCCTGAACGGGACCTACGTGCTGATCGGGCTGATGATCGGGGCCGGTGCCGCCCTGGTGGTAGGCGGGCTGCTCTCGGCCCGGAAACGTGACAACGAATCCACAACAGGGAAGTCTTGAACCATGGATAAGTTCTTCAGCATCGTCAGGGGCTTCGGCCTGAAACGCGGCCCGGAACGCTGGTTGGGCGGCGTGTGCGGCGGAATCGCTGCAAAGCTCAACGTGGACGTGGCCTTTGTGCGGATCGCGTTCCTGGTCTTCTGCCTCCTGCCCGGGGCCGGCCGTGGTCTTCTACCTCGCAGCCTGGGTCGTCCTGCCGGACCAGCGGAACGCGATCCCGCTGCAGTCCTTCCTGGATAAGCGGTCCATCAACGGATCCTGACAGCCGGTACCACGGCCCCCGTTCCCTGGAAACACCTCCGGGGAACGGGGGCCGCCGTGTAACCGGTTTGTGTCGTACCCCACACCGACCACTAGAATCTAGGTGAGCTCAGCGTGGCGCTCTGCCTGTAAACCCCCAACCAGGATTTGAGCCGAGACATGAAAATTGGAATTCTTACCAGCGGTGGCGACTGCCCCGGACTGAACGCCGTCATCCGCGGAGCCGTCCTCAAAGGCATTGCCATCCACGGCCACGAATTCGTGGGATTCCTTGACGGCTGGCGCGGTGTGGTTGAGGGCGACATCATCGATATCCCCCGCACCATGGTCCGCGGCATCGCCAAGCAGGGCGGCACCATCCTGGGGACCTCCCGCACCAACCCGTTCGAGAACGGCGGCGGCCCTGAGGTCATCAAGGCCCACATGGACCGGCTGGGAATCGACGCAATCATCGCCATCGGCGGTGAGGGAACCCTGGCTGCCGCCAAACGCCTCACCGATGCCGGGCTCAAAATCGTGGGCGTCCCCAAGACAGTGGACAACGACCTCGACGCCACCGACTACACCTTCGGTTTTGACACTGCCGTGCAGATCGCCACCGAGGCCATCGACCGGCTCCGCACCACGGGCGAATCCCACCACCGCTGCATGATCGCCGAGGTCATGGGCCGCCACGTGGGGTGGATCGCCCTGCACGCCGGGATGGCCGCCGGCGCGCACGCCATCCTGATCCCGGAGCAGAAGGTCAGCATCGAACAGATCACCGAATGGGTGCAGGAAGCCCATGACCGCGGCCGCGCCCCCCTGGTGGTGGTCGCCGAAGGCTTCGTGCCGGACCACATGGAATCCCCGCACTCCGAGCGCGGACTGGACACTTTCGGCCGTCCCCGCCTGGGCGGCATCGCGGACCAGCTGGCCCCTGAACTCGAAGCCCGCACCGGCATCGAGACGCGGGCCACCATCCTGGGCCACATCCAGCGCGGCGGCGTACCGTCCGCCTTCGACCGTGTCCTGGCAACGCGCCTGGGCATGGCCGCCATCGATTCGGTGGTGGAAGGCTACTGGGGCACCATGGTGGCCCTCAAGGGTACCGATATCGAACACGTTGGCTTCGAAAAGGCCCTGGGCCAGCTGAAGACTGTGCCGCAGAACCGTTACGACGAGGCAGCGGTCCTGTTCGGCTGAGACGTCCCCTGACGGACCGCGTGCGCTGGGTAGGCTGGACGCATGACTCTTGACCCCGGATCGGCCGCCATCATCCAGCTCGCGTGGGCACGGCGGCTGGGGCTCGACGACGACGCTTTCGGCGCGGCCCTGGCGTCCGGTGAGCGGATTGTCCGGGCGGATGATTCGGCGCAGACCGTGGAGTTCGTCCGGCTGTTCGGCAGCTCAGCACTCGTGGGCCCGCAGTGGATTGTTGATGCGGCTGCCGGGATCCCGGACGAGGAGATGGCGCAGCACGTCACGCTGCTGACCCTGACCCGGTCACACGGCGGATACGGCCTCGGCGCTGCGGCGCTCTTCTTCGCCGACGACCTTCCCCTGCGGCAGCCGTCGGAGGACCTGACGGTTTCCCACGGAAACCCGGAAGCGATAGAGCTTGAAGGAATGTGCCCGCCCGACGACGTCAACGAAGTGGGACTGTCCGACCTGGAAAACCGCTACACGATCATCCATGACGTGGACGGCCGCCGGGTTCCCGTGGCGTGCGGGGCGTACGCCGAATGGGAAGGCCTCCTGGGGCACCTTGGAGTCCTGGTGGACCCGGACTGGCGGCGACGCGGGCTGGGATCGCTGGCGGCCTCCATCGCCGCCCACGAGGCCCTGGCGGCGGGCCTGACCATCCAGTGGCGTGCCGAAGTCAGCAACACCGGGGCGCTGGCCCTTGCCCGGAAGCTGGGTCTGTCCACCGGCGGGATCCAGACCAGCGTCCACCTGCGCTGACCAGACTGCTAAGCGGAACGGGTGGCGTCCTCGGTGACCGCGGTGCCCGCAGCCTGACCGGCCCCCCAGCCATCCACGGCCTTGGGTTTGGCGAAGAACAGTGCCACGGCGGCACCTATGAGGATGACCGCCGCCGGCAGCAGGATGGACTGGCCCATCGCCGTCGAAAATCCCTCCTGGAGGGCTTCGGGCAACCGGCCCGAGAACTCCATGGCGCCGCCACTGGGCCCTCCTGCGGGAAGTTCAGCGGCAAGGCGTGACTGGATCAGCACGGCAATGGCGGCACTGCCCAGGACGGCCCCGATCTGGCGCGTGGTGTTGTAGACGCCGGAACCGGCTCCCGCCTGCCGAGGCGGAAGGTTGCGCGTCGCCGTCGAACTCAACGGCGCCCAGATCCCCGCGTTGGCGAATCCCAGCACGGCGCTGGGCAGCAGGAACATCAGGATGGGGGTGTCGGGGTGCATCAGGAGCGCGTTCCACACCAGGGCCACGGCCATGAGGACCAGGCCGCCAGAGGTGATGTACTTCGGGTTGACGCGGTCGATGATTTTGCCGACCACCGGGGCCAGGCCGCCGGAGATCAGGGCCATGGGAACCATCATCAGCGCGGACTGGGTGGGGGTCAGGCCGCGGACCATCTGGTAGTAGAAGATCAGGGGCAGCCCGAAAGCTGTCACCGTGAAGCCCACCGTGGTGATGCCGATGTTTGCCAGTGAGAAGTTGCGGTCGCGGAAGAGGTCAAGGGGCAGGAGCGGCTCGCCTTTGTTCAGCCGCTGCCAGACGATGAAGCCGGCCAGCACCACCAGCCCGGCGATGATCAGGCTCCAGACGGAGACAGGTCCGGCAATGGTGCCCCAGTTGTAGGTTTCGCCTTCCTGGATTCCGAAGACCAGCGAGGAACAGTCCGACGGCGCTGAGCAGCACACCGGGAATATCGAACTTGTGGGGGTGGGTGCTCAGCGCCGGGACAAAGCGCCAGGCCAGGACGAAGCCGACGATCCCCACCGGCACGTTGATGAAGAAGATCCATTCCCAACCGAGGCTGTCCACGAGGACACCGCCGAGGATGGGGCCCACCAGGGTGGCCATGCCGGCGGTGGCTCCCCAGAGTCCCATGGCGGCGCCCCTGCGGTCCGGCGGGAAGATGCGGGTGATGACTGCCATGGTCTGCGGTGTCATCAGTGCAGCTCCAAGGCCCTGGAGGACGCGGGCGGCAATCAGGGTTTCCACGTCACCGGACAGTCCGCACCACAGGGACGCCAGCGTGAACACCACCAGGCCCGTGAGGTAGAGCTTCTTGGGGCCGAACCTGTCACCAAGCCGGCCCGTGATCAGGAGCGGCACGGCATAGGCCAGGAGATACGCGCTGGTCACCCAGATCACAGCGTTGATGTCGGTTCCCAGCCCCTCCATGATGCTGGGGTTGGCCACCGACACGATGGTGGTGTCGATCAGGATCATGAAGAACCCGATCACGAGGGACCAGAGTGCAGGCCATGGCCTTGTGACGTTTTCCAAAAGTCAGTGCCCCAACAGTTCCAGGATTTCGGTACGGGCAAACATCTGAGCCGCGGCCCGCGCTGACGGCGTGCCGGCGTCGGGGTCAGCGCCGGCATCCAGCAGGACTTTGGCGACGTCGGTATAGCCCTTGAACGCAGCCCCGGCGAGCGGGGTCTGGCCACGGTCATTGGCTGCATCGGCCACGGCTCCGTGCGCCAGGATCAGCTGCACCGTTTCTGCGTGGCCGTGATATGCAGCGAGCATCAGCAAAGTGTCGCCTGCAGCGTTGGTCATGGTGGCGGGCGCCCCGGCTGAGAGGTAGCCGCGGAGCAGTTCCGTGTCACCGTCCCGGGCGGCCTGGAACAGCGTGTGGGCCAGCGCGAGGGTGTCGTCGTCCGGCGCTGCCGGACTGTCCGCCGCTGGTCCGGGCGAGGTGTCTTCGGTCATCAGCGGGTCCCCCTGAGGAATCCTGTCTGGCGCCCGACTACCTGGCCGGCGTCGGGGGCAACAATGATTTCCTGGGCAGCAGGGTAAGGTTCCTCGCCGTCCAGAACGGTCAGTATTTCATCCGGGGCGACGGACCGTTTGACGACAGCCAGCGCCACCGGACCCATCTCGTAATGCTGCGCCACAGACGTCACGGTGCCGACTTTCCGCTCCCCCAGCAGGACCGGACTCCCGGGCGCGGGCATGGTGTGCTGCGAGCCGTCCAGCTGCAGGAAAACGAGGCGGCGGGGCGGATGGCCGAGGTTGTGCACGCGGGCAACTGTCTCCTGCCCTTTGTAGCAGCCCTTGGCCAGGTGCACGGCGGTACGGAGGAGGTCGAGTTCGTGGGGAATGGTTTTGTCGTCCGTCTCCGCCCCGAGGCGAGGGCGCCACGCCGCGACGCGGAGGGCTTCGGCGGCCAGCGTCCCTGCCAGCGGACGGTCCCCTATGGTTTGCTCCAGCTGCGCCGCCGGGATGAGGTATTCAAACCAGGGACGGTCAATGCCTGGGTGCCGGTCCTCCGGAACCACCGCATAGGAATAACCTCCGGCGCCAACGTGCGGCCAAGGATCCTGCCAGGCCAGCAGCCCGGACCAGTCAGGCACCTGCCGGGTGGAACCAACCACCGCCCACTCGCTGGAGACATCGTTGATCTCGACCCGCAGCATGAACTTCATTTTGTTCAGCCACCCGGCCAGCGGTCCCGCTTCGGCAGCCTCCACTATCAGCCAGGTGGTCCCGCCGTCGTCAATCACGCGGGCATCAAACTCAATCCGGCCCTGGACACTGAGAAGCAGCAGCTCGCTGGACTCCCCCGGGGCCAGCCCCGTCACCTGCTGGGAAGAGAGCGTGTTCAGCCACGACAGCCGGTCCGGACCGCTGACGGTCACCACACCCCGGTGTGAGAGGTCGACGACGGCGGTCCCGGCTGCGAGGGCACGCTGTTCACGCAGCGGCTCACCGTAGTGGGATGCGACGCCGGCATCGGCGCCGGCACCTTCGACGGCGCCTGGGCGCGACAGAAGTGGGCTGGGAGTAGTCATACTGGGGGCAACGTCCTTTGGTCAGTGTCTATTCCGGCGTGGTCACCGGTGGGCAGGCCCGGCCCCCGGGGGGGTTATCGGTATTCCGGGTTCTCAAAATCGAAGCGTGTTCCGGCCTTCCATTGCTCAGGAAGGTTTCCGTAGGCCGGAATCCCGCCGGCGTCTTTGAGCATCCGCGCGAAGTGAAGCAGGTTCCAGGTCATGAAGGTGGTGTTCCTGTTGGTGAAATCGGATTCGGGTCCGCCGGACCCCTCGTCCAGGTAGCTCGGGCCGGGACCCACCGGCCCGATCCAGCCCGCATCGGCCTGGGGCGGGATGGTGAAACCAATGTGCTGGAGGCTGTAGAGGACATTCATGGAACAGTGCTTGATACCGTCCTCGTTGCCGGTGATCAGGCAGCCGCCCACTTTGGGGTAGAACGCCCACTGGCCCTTGCTGTTCAGCTGCCCCGAGTGGGCATACAGCCGTTCGATGAGTTTCTTGGTCTGCGAGGAGTTGTCGCCGAGCCAGATAGGGCCGGCAACCACCACGATGTCCGCATCCTGCACCGCAGGGTAGAGCTCCGGCCACTCGTCGGTTGGCCAGCCGTACTCGGTCATGTCCGGGTAGACGCCGCTGGCGATGTCGTGGTCAACGGTCCGTATGACCCGCGTGCTGACGCCCTGCTTCTCCATGATGAGCCGGCTGACGTTGATCAGGCCCTCGGTATTGGACGTCTGCGGCGATCGCTTCAGGGTGCCATTAAAAAACACGGCCTTGAGGTCGCTGTAGTCCGTGGCGTTCCGGTCTGCTTCCATGGCTGCTCCCTTGGTTCACGCATCGGCGAAAGGTATGGAAGCCAAGTCTACTGACGGCTTGCCGCCGGGATCAGGAGACTTTTTTGAGGAACGCTGAAGCGTGGGCTTCCAGCCCTTTTCCAGGCTGGGCGGCTCCACCGGTGGCAACGTCCCAGCGCCACAGCAGGTTGCCGTCCACCAGGCCGAAAATCCGGGTGGCGGCGCTGTAGTCCTTGGAGTGGCTGCCGCGCATCACCATGTCCGTGGTGAGCTGGATCTGCGGGCCTTTGATCTGGCCGTAATAGAGTTCCGAAATCCCGCCGGGGTGGGCAACGGACACCGAAATATCGAAGCCTCCGTCCTTGTTGCGGAGCGCCTCGACGTCGTCCGCGCTCTTGAGGACGGGCACGATGTCGCCCGGGACGAGCCCAGGGCCGCCATCTCCTTCCAGCTGTTTGCGCTCAAGCGCCCAGAAGCCGGTCTCAACGGTCAGCGGCCGCAGCCGGGTGCCGTCGTCGTCCGTCAGCCAGCTCTCCGCACGGTACTGCAGATACGGCAGGCCGTTATGGGTGAACGAAACGTGCTGGACAAAATGCTCCGAATCCTCGTCTCCGCTGCCGAGCCGGCCGCTGCCTTCCCACTCACCGATGAGCCAGGAAAGCGGTACGAGTTCGGGGGTCAGGTCTGTTGGAATCTCAATCGGCACAACACATACCTCGCGAAAAAACTGACGTCCGGAAAGGGTCTACTTCTGGCCTTTGAAGAGGCGGTAAACCACAAACCCGGCGAACCAGGCCATTGACAGGCTGGCGATGCCGAGCAGGACAAGGAAGAAAATTTCAAATGCAAGTACGGACATGATGCCATCCTAACGCTTAGTAGATGAGTAGTTTGTCTATGAAGTAAGCCAGTGAACCGACCGCTGAAACAGGTGCCAGACCCATACTAAGAGCCGCGGGAAGGTTAAGCGGGGCGCCCCTGAGTGTGACGAGCCGGCGGAAGCTGACCAGCACTGCCCCCACGACCACTCCGAAAACCGCTGCCGGCAACACCGCGATGTCGGAAAAAACGAGGCCCGCGAGCGGCCCGGCAAGTCCCGCCATGACGATGCCGAGTGGCGCCACAATGCTGTCCGGCCAGCGGATGAGTCCTGCCAGCAGGGCAACGGCTGCACTGATGGCCGCCACAACGAGCATCTCCCGCACGCCGTTGAAGCGGGCACCGGCGATCCACCCGGCTCCCAGGCAGGACAGCAGGACACCCGCGCAGCAGCCGAGAGTCGACTCAAGCCGCTGTGCCTGGCCGGTGCCACGGATCAGCTGAACCACAAAAACCGCCATCATTCCCAGCGCCATGAACGCCGGCGTCCAGTCCAGGAACCCGGGGGCCGGGAGACAGTCCCGCCGCAACGGCCGACCCGGCGCCCGGCACGGCGATGACGGCGGCGAGGGTCTTCTTGGCCGGGATCCGCAGGAAGTGGGGCCAGCCGAACCCGACCGCCAGTGCAACAACGACGGCCACCCCGGTCAGGGCCTCGCGGTGACGTGTAGACCCCGGCGATAATGGCCACCAGCGCGGCTATTCCGAAGGCACCGATCGTCCAGGAGGACAGCGAACGGACCGGGGCATGCAGCTCGGCGCTCATGCGTGACCCTGCCCTGACGTGCGCGGTTTCGACTCTGCACTCAATTCGCGGCATTCCCATTCTTGGTGGCGGCTCTTGCTGGCGAACCGGAGGCGCTCAGCCCCCGGCAGGGCATGGTGCCCGTGGTTCAATCCTGCCTTATGTGACCGTGATGTGTCGCAAAACGAACATCTTGGAGCGCGCGATCCATGCCAGCGGGGAGGCCGTTGGGTATACTCAAAGCTCAGCTACGCTTCCTGCAAGGTTGCCGGCCGGTTAGATCCATCGACGGCCCAGACCTCAGCAGTGAGACAGTACCGGCCGGTGAAAACCCGGTTCAGTCGCCCAACGATGCGCGGACGCCCCTTGGAGGAACAATGTCGCACATCCTGTTATTGACGAACAGCACCGGTTCTTCGGTAGACATTCTGCCTGCCTTGGAATTGCTGAACCACAGGGTCCACATCCTTGCCGCCGAGCCCACTGCGCTGCTTGAAACAGACCCGTGCGACATCGTGCTGCTGGATGCCCGCAAGGACCTCGTGGGAGCCCGCTCCCTCACCCAGCTCCTGAAAGCCACCGGCCTGAGCGCTCCGCTCGTTCTGATCCTGACCGAAGGCGGCATGGCAGCTGTTTCCTCTGCCTGGGCCGTGGATGACATCGTCCTGGACTCCGCCGGCCCCGCTGAAGTTGAAGCCCGTATCAGGCTGTCCGTGGCCCGCGCTGTACCGGACACCGACGATGCGCCCACCGAAATCCGGGCTGCCGGCGTCGTCATCGACGAGGCAAGCTACACGGCCCGCGTCAACGGCGCCCCCCTGAACCTGACCTTCAAGGAGTTCGAGCTCCTCAAGTACCTCGCCCAGCATCCGGGCCGTGTCTTCACGCGCCAGCAGCTGCTCACTGAAGTCTGGGGCTACGACTACTACGGCGGCACCCGCACTGTGGACGTGCACGTCAGGCGGCTGCGGGCCAAGCTGGGCGCAGACCATGAGAACCTGATCAGCACGGTGCGCAACGTGGGGTACCGCCTCACCCTCGTCCGGCAGCAGGAAGACGAGCTGACCGAGGCCTGACAGGCCACTGAACAAACACAGCAGCCCCGGACCATTGGTCCGGGGCTGCTGGCTTGGTCATGCTTTTTGGTGGAGGACATACGGGTCGAACGTATCGAGGCCACCCCACTGGTGAATCCCCCTCGTACCCCGCGGACCAATACTCCGTTCCGCCGGACGAGTTATGACTATACGGCCCGGCTCCGGTCCTTTCAAATCAGCACATGACCGGTGTGGGCGTATAGCCTAGCTTCATGAGTCCTGCGCATCCCGAGAAATGGCCCGTCCTGGTAGTCCGCGGAGGCGTGGACGAGCAATTACTGAAGGATTTCCGGGGCCTCCTTGCCGCCGCCGAGGAATCCGACGGGAACCCCTCCCTCTCGGAACAGACCGTGGTCACGCTCCGCGCGGGCGACTCCGCGGAGCATTCCCTCCTCAGCCTGGCGCTGTACGCTCCGGACGAGGACTCGGATCCCGCCACCGGCCAGGACCTGGCCGGCTTCGCAGTGGTGGTGGAGGAGAACGACGGCGGCGGCGTCCTGGAGATCGCCGTGCACCCGAGCTACCGCAACCAGGGGGTTGCCGATCGCCTGGTGGGCGAGCTGCAGGCCACCCGCGGCCTGGACGGGCTGAAGGCCTGGTCACACGGCAACCACGAGGCCGCGGCGGACCTTGCTGCCCGGTACGGCTTCGGCCCCGTCCGGGAACTGTGGAAAATGCGGCTGGCAACCGCTAATGCTGAACTGCCCGACGCCGGCCTCCCGGAAGGTCTCTCACTCCGCGCCTTTGTGCCGGGCCAGGACGAGGGCGCATGGCTTGCTGCCAACCGTGAGGCGTTCGCCCACCACCCGGAGCAGGGCGGAATGACGCGTGCTGACCTCGATGCCCGGATGGCGGAGGACTGGTTCGATCCGGCGGGTTTCCTGCTGGCGGTGGACGCCACCGGCACACTGCTCGGCTACCACTGGACAAAGGTCCACCCCCGGCACGGCGGGCACCCCGCCATCGGCGAGGTCTACGTCGTCGGCGTTTCGCCGGCAGCGCAGGGCCTGGGGCTGGGCAAAGCCCTGACGGTGGCCGGCATCCGGTACCTCCAGGACCTGGGCCTGCACGCGGTCATGCTGTATGTCGACGCTGACAACGCTCCTGCCGTCCGGCTTTATAAGGGACTCGGATTCACCAGGTGGGACATGGACGTGATGTACGGACCTGTGGCGGCTGGTTAGTCCAATCGGCTGACGCATGCTTGCCGCCACCCGAAATCCCGGCTTCCGCCCCGCCGAATGATTGTAAGGTTGAAGCAGAACCGCGCCGGCCGTGAGAGCCAGCATTAAGCGCCAGGTAAAAGGAGAGACCATGAAACCGGAACCCGCCGGAACAGTCACGTCCGAAGGCGCTCCAGTGCCGGTCAGGGCACGCTTTGGATCATCCGAAGTTCCTGCCTCACGGGCCACGCAGGACCGGATCGACATCCCCGAGTTCGCCCCCAACCTGGAGCCTGAAGGGGACATCCGGCCGGACCGCTTCCTGGACCGCGAACTGAGCTGGCTGGCTTTCAACTCCCGCGTCCTGGAACTCGCCGAGGACCCTACCCTGCAGCTGCTGGAGCGGGTCAGCTTCCTCTCCATCTTCGCCTCCAACCTGGACGAGTTCTTCATGGTCCGGGTCGCCGGCCTGAAGCGGCGTATCGCCACGGGCCTGGCAGTCCCCTCCCCCGCCGGCCTCAGCCCGGTCGAAGTCCTGGAAAAAATCGGCGAGGAAGCGCATCGGCTCCAGCAGCGCCACGCCCAGGTCTTCTCCGAGCAGATCCGGCCCGCGCTGGCCTACGAGCACATCCACGTCATGCACTGGGACGAACTCGACGACGCCGCAAAGCAGCAGCTCAGCGCGATGTTCGCCGAGAAGGTCTTCCCTATCCTGACGCCTCTGGCCGTGGACCCGGCACATCCGTTCCCTTACATCTCGGGGCTCTCCCTCAACCTGGCCGTGGTGGTCCGCAACCCGGTCAGCGACAAGGAGCTCTTCGCCCGCGTCAAGGTCCCTGACCAGCTTCCGCGGCTGATCTCCATCGACGGACCGCGCGCCGGAGCCGTCGCCGGCCGGGTGGCCCGGTTCATTGCCCTCGAGGAGGTCATTGCTGTCCACCTGGACAAGCTCTTCGCCGGAATGGAAGTGCTCGAACACCACACCTTCCGCGTCACCCGGAACGAAGATGTCGAGGTTGAGGAGGACGACGCCGAGAACCTCCTCCAGGCGCTCGAGAAGGAACTCCTTCGCCGCCGGTTCGGCCCGCCGGTGCGCCTTGAAGTCACCAACGACATCAACCCCAACATCCGCGCACTGCTGATCCGGGAACTCGGGGTCGAAGAGTCCGAGGTCTACTCGGTGCCGGCTCCACTGGACCTCAGGGGCCTTTCCGTCATTGCCGGCATCGACCGGGCGGACCTGCATTACCCCAAGCACGTCCCGCACACCTCGCGGTACCTCAACGAGTCCGAGACGTCCAAGGCAGCCAACGTCTTTGCAGCGATGCGCCGCCGCGATATCCTGCTCCACCACCCCTATGATTCCTTCTCGACGTCGGTCCAGGCCTTCCTGGAACAGGCTGCGGCGGACCCCAAGGTCCAGGCCATCAAACAGACCCTGTACCGGACCTCGGGTGACTCGCCCATCGTCGATGCGCTGATCGACGCGGCCGAAGCCGGCAAGCAGGTCCTGGCGCTGGTGGAAATCAAGGCCCGGTTCGACGAGCAGGCCAACATTTCCTGGGCCCGCAAACTCGAGCAGGCGGGCGTGCACGTGGTGTACGGCATCGTGGGCCTCAAGACCCACTGCAAGCTCTCGCTGGTGGTCCGGCAGGAAGTGGACGGCCTCCGCCGCTACTGCCACATCGGCACGGGCAACTACCACCCCCGCACGGCACGCTACTACGAGGATCTTGGCCTGCTGACTGCCAACGAACAGGTGGGCGAGGATCTGTCCAAGCTGTTCAACCAGCTCTCCGGCTATGCCCCCAAGTCAACGTTCAAGCGGCTGCTGGTGGCACCCCGTTCGGTACGCTCCGGCCTCATTGACCGGATCGAAACCGAGATCCGCAATGCGCGGGCCGGGCTGTCCGCACGGGTACAGATCAAGGTCAACTCCATGGTGGATGAGGCCATCATCGATTCCCTGTACCGCGCCTCCCAGGCGGGGGTGAACGTTGATGTGATCGTCCGCGGGATCTGCTCGCTCCGGCCAGGGGTCCCCGGCCTGAGCGAGAACATCACGGTGCGTTCGGTCCTGGGCCGGTTCCTGGAACACTCCCGGGTGTTTGCCTTCGCCAACGGCGGAGACCCAGTGGTGTACATCGGTTCGGCCGACATGATGCACCGCAACCTGGACCGCAGGGTGGAAGCGCTGGTGCAACTGGCCAGCCCTGATGACGTCACCTACGTGCTGGACCTGCTGCGCCGGTACATGGACCCGGAAACAGCGAGCTGGCACCTGGACAACCAGGGCATCTGGACCCGCCACCACATTGCCGACGACGGCAGCCACCTCGACGACGTCCAGTCCTGGCTGCTCGCCTCCCGGCCGCGCCAGCGCACCCTAAGCCGCCGGTAGGGCACCGGTGTTGGCGAGCGATACCCCGATAGCCGACCAGACAGACCATCCCGGTGAGCCGGTGGCAGTCATTGCCGCCGGCGCACTGCCATGGCGGATCAACAAGGACCGGCTGGAGGTCCTGCTGATCCACCGGCCGCGGTACGACGACTGGTCCTGGCCCAAAGGCAAACTCGATGCCGGTGAAACCATCCCTGAGTGCGCAGTCCGCGAGATCCAGGAAGAGATCGGCCTCACCGCCCAGCTTGGCATTCCGCTGCCTCCGATCCACTACCACGTGGCGTCCGGGCTGAAGGTGGTCCACTATTGGGCTGTCCAGGTGAAGGGAGCCCTCCTTCGGCCCGACGGCAAGGAAGTGGACAGCGTGATGTGGTGTTCCCCGGAGAAGGCCGCATCCCTGCTGTCCAACCCGTCCGACGTCGCGCCCCTGGACTACCTCCGTTCCGCCCATGAACACCACGCCCTGGCAACCTGGCCGCTGATTGTGGTGCGCCATGCCAAGGCCAAGCCGCGTTCGTCCTGGACCAAAGCCGAAGGGGAACGGCCCCTGGCGGCCACCGGCATCCGGCAGGCACAGGCCGTGGGACGGCTCCTCACGGCCTGGAATCCCCAACGCGTGGTCACCAGTCCCTGGCTGCGCTGCGTCGCCACGATTGCCCCGTATGCCAAGAACTCGGGTGCCAAAGTCAAAATGGTGGACGCCTTGACCGAGCACCGGCACGGCCGGAACCCGAAGAAGACGGCCGCTGCCGTGACTGCGCTGCTGGAAAAACAGCGTGGCGTCGCGATTTGCACGCACCGGCCGGCCCTGCCCACCGTCCTGGACCAGCTCGCCAAGTATGCCCCGGGCAAGGTGCGGGAACAGCTTCCGGACAACGATCCCTATCTGGCACCCGGCGAAATGCTGGTGTTCCATGTGGCCCACAGCAGCAAGCAGAGGATCGTTGCCGTGGAGCAGTTCAAACCTTTCGACGACTAGCGCCTGCGCACCCGGCCCGCCGCCATTGACCCCGGCATCTTTGTATCAAATACTTGATACAAAGATGCACACTTCTGGGGGATGACGTGCCAAATGATGCACTGGCTTTTTCGGCCAACCTGCCGCCCACGGTCCTGATAGGGCCGTTCCTCCTGGCCGTCGGCCTGTACCTGCTCCTGCGGTGGGTGATCCGGGCCCCGGGGGGCGGAACCACCCCGGTCACGGTTTCCCAGCATTCCCTGTGGATCGGCGTGATCGGCTGGCTCGCCAGCTCCCTCCAGTCGGCGGGAAATGCCGGCATCCTTCCGGCCGGAAGCACGTCACCGCAATTGGCCACACCCGCCGGCATCCTGGCGGCGCTGGCGTGGCCCGTCCTCGGGTGCCTTGCCGTCCACGCCATCGGCCAGCTGAGCTACCCCGGTCCACAGCTCCCGCGGCGGCTGGCAACGCTGGAGGTCCGCCGGGTCCGGGACTTCCTGCCGCGGGCCCTTTCCTGGACCGTGCTTGCGGTCTTCACAGGCTCCGCGCTCGTCATCGGCTGGGTGGCCACACTGCCGGCCTATGACGCGGTCCCGTTCAGTGTGCTCGAGGGGCGCGACCAGACCTTCAGCCGCGTCGGCGGCGACGGACGGATCCCTGGCCCGGTCCTCGCGGCGTGCCTGGGAGCCGGCTGGCTGGCGCTCACCCTGGGTACAGCCCTGGTGCTGACGCTCATCACCCGGCGAAGGCAGCTCGAAGCGCTGGACGCTGCGGAGAACGACCTCCTGCGGACCATCGCCATGAACAGGCTCCTGCGGACCGTGGCAACCGTGGCAGCAGGTCTCGCGGCCGTGGCCGGGAATTTCGCGGCACGGCCTGATCCGGCCACCAACGCCACAAGCTGGACCAACCCCGCAGGCCTGGCAGCATTTGTGGTGCTGCTGGTCATGTGGGGCTGGGCTCCGCCGAAGCTGCCCAGCGCCACCCCGGGCGGCGACGCCGGGCAGCAGGCGGAGTCGCCTGCGGGGGCCCACCCCGCCACCAGGCTGTCAGTGTCGCTCGGCGCCGCCCTGGCAATCACCCCCGTTCTTGCGGCGGTCCTGGGCATCTTCTTTCCCGGGTCAGAGCTGTTGACACAACCGGCACTTCTGGTTGCCCTGATGGCAGCCGCTGCGCTGTTGGTGGCGGCGGCGGGTGAGCTCCTGCTCGACCGCAACTATGGCTCCCCCGCTGCGCCCAGGACGTGGCCGCGGCAGGCGGTCAGCCCGGCCTTGCTTACCACCGTGACCGCCGCCGTCGCGCTGTACGCCGGGACCACGGCAGCTGCCGTTGCGGGTGAACAGCAGCTGCACCTGGCAGGGCTCAGCGGATCGGACAGCTGGGTTGCAGCGACACTGGCCACCGTGGTGGTCGCAGCCTTCACCCTCCTGCCGGTGGCCGCGGCCCGGGTGCGCCGGGGCACCGCCACCGGCATCCGCGGCCTGGACGCGGCACTGAGGGCGATCACCATACACCGTGCAGCACGGACGTTTGCCGCCTACTGCGCGGCCCAGACCGGTGTGCTCCTTATGACCAGCAACGGATGGCCACCGCTGCTGGGCCTGCCGGCGACGGCCTGGACCTCCCCATGGCAGCCCGCGGTACTGGCCGGAGCCCTGGTTTCCGCCGCCGGCGTGGTCATCGCCGTCATCCCCGTCAGGGGCTTTGCCCGGGTTCCGGCCGCCGCTGCGCAATCCGTCCCGGGAGGGTCCCGGTGAGTGCCGGCATCTCGGTGGACCTCAGGTCGGCAACACCGCCGTACGAGCAGATCAGGGCACAGATCAGCGCCCTGATAGCCACCGGGACGCTGCGCTCCGGAAGCCGGTTGCCTACCGTCCGCAGCCTGGCCGCAGACCTGGGCATCGCCGCGGGAACCGTTGCCCGGGCGTACAAGGAACTCGAGGGGGCGGGCCTCATAGAATCGCGGCGACGGAACGGCACCGTGGTGGCGCAGCCGCGGCCTGACGGTACACGGCAGCACGCCAGCCCCCTTCCCGAAGCGGTGGCCGCCGCCGTCGAGCTCCTGGTCACGGCAGGGCGGGACGCCCGGCTCAGCGATGAACTGCTGCTGGACCTGGTCCGCGGGGCGCTGGGGCAAGGCCCGGACAGCCCGGGAAGACGCGCCAGCGGCGTATGACATGGACCGCGGCCGGGGACGCGCCCCGGTAGACTTTAGCCGTGAGCATCCCGACGCCTTATGAAGACCTCCTGCGCGATGTCCTGGCCCATGGCACGCACAAATCAGACCGCACGGGCACCGGCACCACCAGCGTTTTCGGCCGCCAGATCCGGTTCGACCTCGCCAGGAGCTTCCCGCTGATCACCACCAAGCGCGTCCATTTCAAGTCCGTCGCGGTGGAGCTTCTGTGGTTCCTGCGCGGCGAATCAAACGTGAAATGGATGCAGGACCAGGGCGTGACCATCTGGAACGAATGGGCCGACGCCGACGGCGAACTCGGCCCGGTGTACGGCGTCCAGTGGCGCAGCTGGCCCACGCCCGATGGCGGCCACATCGACCAGATCGCCGAACTCGTGGAGAACCTCAAGGCCAACCCGGACTCGCGCCGGCACATCGTGTCCGCCTGGAACGTCTCGGAACTCAAGGACATGGCGCTGCCGCCGTGCCACGCGTTCTTCCAGTTCTACGTTGCCGACGGCAAGCTCTCCTGCCAGCTGTACCAGCGTTCAGCAGACATGTTCCTCGGCGTCCCGTTCAACATTGCCTCCTACGCGCTGCTGACCTGCATGGTGGCACAGCAGGCCGGACTCGAGCCCGGCGAGTTTGTCTGGACCGGCGGCGACGTCCACATCTACGAGAACCACATGGACCAGGTCCTCAAGCAGCTTGACCGCGAACCCTACGAGTACCCGCAGCTGAAGATCACCCGGAAACCGGCCTCGATTTTCGACTACACGTTGGAGGACTTCGACGTGGTTGGCTACCAGCACCACCCCACGATTAAGGCTCCGATCGCCGTATGAGCACCGAGAACACAGCAGACCCCCAGGCTTTCTCCGAGCAACTCGCCGGTTCGGTCACCGGCGTCGGGCTTGTATGGGCGCAGACGTCCGGCGGCGTGATCGGCAAGGACGGCGACATGCCGTGGAACCTGCCGGAGGACCTGAAGCACTTCACACGGCTCACGTCCGGGCACCCGGTCATCATGGGCCGCAAGACGTGGCTGTCCTTCCCGGACAAGTACCGTCCGCTGCCCAACCGGACCAACATCGTCATCACCCGGCAGAAGAACTGGAGCGAATCGCCCGAGGCGGCCGGCGCCGTCGTGGTTCCCTCCCTGGATGACGCGCTCCTGGAGTCCCAGTTCGTGGACGGCGGCGAGACAGTCTGGATCCTGGGCGGCGGCGAGGTATTCCGCCAGTCCACGGACCTCGCGAACGTTGCGGTGGTCACCACCATCGATGTGGAGGCCGACGGCGACACCTTCGCCCCGGAACTCGACGAAACGTGGGAAGCGGCGTCGTCCCTCCCGCCGGACGGGTGGCTGACGGCCGCCAACGGGACCCGTTACAGATTCACCAAATGGGTGAGGACCAAGGGCTGAGATGCTGAAGAAACCGGAAACACTCTTTGTCCTCGGCTACATGCTCCTGCCGTTGCTCGCGCTGCTCTCGGCGATTGTGGGCCTGACCATGATCCTGGGCGGCAACAAAATCGGCGGTGCCATCGTGCTGGTGGTGGTGACCCAGGTCTTCGCTTTCGGGGCCTTCTTCGCCCTGCGCGCCCGCAAGAAGGCCGTCCTGGAGGAGCGCGACCCCGCGTAGCCGCGGTCAGGACGCATGGGCAGGACACCCCATCGCCGCCGCAGGCTTCCATGGCTAGAGTTGGGCAGGCAGCCTGAAGACGATTCGCTGCAAAGACATTTTGGGGGATGATGCCTTGTGGCAGGAAATATGTGGGGCGCCGACGTCGCCGAGCTCCGGACGCTGGCCCAGCAGTTCGGCAAAGCCTCCGACTCGCTGCTCCAGCAGTCAACGCTGCTGGGCAACCAGATCAACAACAACCCTTCATGGAAGGGCCAGGACGCTGCCACGTTCCGCTCTGAATGGAACGGAACGCACCGGGCTCTGATCCAGAAAGCCGCGCTGGCGCTCAAGCAGGAGTCGAAGAAGCTGCTGGAGAACGCCAACGAGCAGGAGAAGGCGAGCAATACCGGCGGAGCGGGCGGGTCTGCGTCGGGTGGTACCAATCCCACGGGCGGGCCCGGAACGGGACGCGGGCCGGAGGGTCCGGACTGGCTTTCGAATCCCGACTCGCCCTTCCGCAACGGCTGGGATGCCTACGGTCTGGCGAAGGCGTTCCCCAACATGCGGGCCGGACTGTTCGACCTCGGGGCAATGCTCCACAAGTCCCGGGTCGGTGATTTCATGGATCCCGCAGCGTGGCGGGCTTTCCAGAATTCCAGCGAATTCAGCAAGTTCTTCAACATGTCCAACAACCTTTTTGAAGGCAAGTTCCACGAAGTCCTCAACTTGGCGGACAACACGAAGGCCTTCAAAGTCATTGACGCCTTCAGCAAGGAACTGGGCTGGGCCGGCGTCGGCCTGGACACCCTGGATGCCTACAACGGGTTCCAGGACGGCGACTACGGATCAGCAGCGTACTCCACCACCAAGGCCCTGCTGGGAGCCGGATCGTTCCTGCCACCTCCTGCCGGGACCGCCTGCATGGTGGCCAGCGGCGCGCTGGCCATCTATGACAATGTCGAGCCGGTGCGGAACTTCGTCAACGGCGTCGGCAGTACAATCGCGGACGGAGCCGGAGCCGTTGGCGAGTCCGTCAGCGACGGCGTTGAAGCCGTCGGCGACTTCTTTGGCTTTTGAGAATGAGGGAGAAAACCAGTGACTGAATCTATTGCGGCCGCTCCATCCACGCCGGAACAGGTGTACCCCGATGCGATGGGTTTTGGGTTCGCGGAATTGCTGGTTCTCCTGAACCTGCGGCGCGGCCCTTCCGCAGAAGCATCGGCAGCCGCACTGCGGCTGGAAAGCGAACTGGACGACGCCGCCCTGACGTCAGCCGGGGCGTCTTCGCTCGTGGCACGCGGCGCCGCAACGGTGGTACCTGGCGGGGAGCTCTCCGTTGAGGGACCCGTAGCGGCCGTTGCGGAAGCGCTCACGACGGCAACCAAACGGGTGCAGATCAACCTTTTGACCCAAAGCTCCGTGGACAATGTCCTGTCCATCGAGTCACCCGACTACCGGATCCTGCTGCAGCCCCGGGCGTACCTCAGCTGGTTCGCCATGGCCCAGCGCCCGGACATCACCCCCGCCGAAGCCAATTTCTTCATCATCCGCGAGCACCTCCAGGACAATCCCGCCGGGGGCGCCACGATCCGGCTGCTGGAAGATCCCGCCAAAAACCAGCTGCTGGTCAAACGAGGCGGCGAAGGCTGGACTGTGGGGTACGGGCTCATCGACGGGCCGGCAGATCCCATCCAGGAAGTGACTCACCTCAGTGACACCCAGGTCCTGGACCACATCCGAACCATCCGACAGGACTAGCGTGCAGCAAGGAACTTCAGCCAGCAATGGCGCCAACGGCTTCAACCACGACGACCACGTCCGCGCCGCCCACGAGCACGCAGTGGCGCAGGGCGAAAAGCGCATCCTGTTCCGCACCGTCGACGGCAGGCTCCACAGCTACGCCAAAGAGGAGCTCGGAGTGGTCACCGCCAGTTCCCACCCGCAGGTCCGGTCCGGTGGCGGGTTCATGGGTATGGCCATCTTTTTTGCTGCCTTGGCTGTCTTCTCCCTGATGCTCGTGGCCGGGCCGACGGGCAGGGGCGAGGATCCCCTGTGGGGTGCCCTCGTTCTGACGGCCGCGGGCGTGGGAGGCGTTGTGTATGCAGTCCGCATGGCTGGAGCTGCCGCCAAGGCAAAGCGCCTTCGCGCCAAACGGGGAATCCCCGAACCGACGTCCCGGCAGTTCGACCGTTAGGGAGCACGTGGGCGGGTCCCGCCGTCGTGCTTTCCGGCGCAGCGATCCGGCGTACGGGCAGCAGTGACGTAACCGACTGCGCAGTGCCGGTTGCGAAGTCTAAACTGTACGAATGACTACAGCAGCTACCCCCTCCGTCGGCCTGGTCGGTTGGCGCGGCATGGTGGGCTCGGTCCTGATGCAGCGCATGCAGGACGAGGGCGACTTTGCCAACATCAACCCAGTGTTCTTCTCCACCTCCAACGCAGGAGGTGCCGCCCCGTCCTTCGCTGGTTCAGCAGGAGGGACCGCCGGCAAGCTTGAGGACGCATTCGACGTCGACACCCTGGCGAAGCTGCCCATTATTGTCACCGCCCAGGGCGGGGACTACACCAAGCGCGTGCACACCGAGCTGCGCGGCCGCGGCTGGGACGGCCTGTGGATCGACGCCGCCTCCACCCTGCGCATGAACGACGACTCGATCATTGTGCTGGACCCGATCAACCGGGACGTCATCGACAAGGGCCTGGTCAACGGCACCCAGTGACTTCATCGGCGGCAACTGCACGGTCTCCTGCATGCTCATGGGCCTGGGCGGACTGTTCAAGAACGGCCTGGTGGAATGGGGCACCTCCATGACCTACCAGGCCGCGTCCGGCGGCGGCGCCAGGCACATGCGTGAGCTGCTCAGCCAGTTCGGCACCCTCAACGACGAGGTCAGCACCGAACTGGACGACCCCGCCTCGGCCATCCTGGACATCGACCGCAAGGTCCTGGCCCACCAGCGGACCGACATCGACGCCACCCAGTTCGGCGTGCCGCTGGCCGGGTCACTGATCCCCTGGATCGACGCGGACCTGGGCAACGGCCAGTCGAAGGAAGAGTGGAAGGCCGGGGTTGAGACCAATAAGATCCTGGGCACCTCGGACGAGAACCGGATCATCATGGACGGCCTCTGCGTCCGTATCGGTGCGATGCGTTCCCACTCGCAGGCGCTGACGCTGAAGCTCCGCGAAGACCTCTCCGTGGCCGAGATTGAAAAGCTGCTGGCCGAGGACAACGAGTGGGCCAAGGTCATCCCCAACACCAAGGAAGCCTCCATGGCCGGCCTCACCCCGGTGGCCGCTTCGGGCACCCTGGACATCCCCGTGGGCCGTATCCGCAAGATGGAGATGGGCCCGGAGTACATCAGCGCGTTCACGGTGGGCGACCAGCTGCTCTGGGGCGCCGCCGAACCTTTGCGCCGCATGCTCAACATCGCCACGGGCAACCTGTAGCCCGGGTTTCTCCCTCAGCGGCCCTGGCCCGCCTGGACTGTGCTGCCCAGCACCGTCCATGCGGGGCGGGGCCGTTTCTGCTTCAGGGCCGCACCCGCCTCAGGGCCGCTCAGGGGCCATGCCTCAGCTATCCAGAAACGCCAGGTACTGCCCGGCGGCCTTCTGGAAGGCCGCGCGGGCACCGGGTCCGAGCGGTTTGGCGTCGTCGAAGAGTTCAGGCACGACGGCGGCGCTCCTGTTGGTCCCGGTCCGCGACCAGGTGCCGATCACCTCTCCACCGGCCACGACGGTTTTCTTGAAGACGCCGTTCCCTCCGGGGACGATCCTGTGGGCATGCCCGGGGGCCAGGACCGCACTCCGGTCCTGGTAGCCGAGCACAAACTCGTCGAATCCGGGCAGCAGCAGGACGGACCGCTGGCCGGGCACGCCGTCCTCGTGCAGGGACGCGGTCTCCGGCGACATCCAATAGCTGGCCCCGCCTGAACTCCAGTTCCACCAGCTGCCCGCGGATCTGTCCAAAAGCGGCGCGCACGTCCGTCAGGGGAATCTGTGTCCACCAGGCAAAGTCCCGGATGGTGGCCGGGCCGTGGCTGCGGAAATAGCGCAGCATGAACTCGGCGATTCCCTCCTGGCGTTCAAGGCTTCGCGATTCCGGGATCCATTCGTCGAAGGCCACCAGCTGCTGCTGGTTGCCCACGAGCGGCCCCTGGACCAGCCAGGCGTGGCGGCACAGCGTTCCCAGGATGTGGATCCCGCGCTGGCCGGTGGTGGGCTGCCCCGCTGCTTCGAACACGTCGAACAGCTCAGCCCGGCTGAGGGAACGGCCGCCCTCCACGCGCTCCAATGCCGCGTCGCGGCACTTTTCGATGTCAGCCCAGGTAATGTCCAGTTCCCGGTGCCGTCCGGCGATGCTGCGGGTCAGCCGTTCAGCGGTGAGGTCCAGCATCCAGCGCAGGTCCTCCGGTGCCACCAGGTGGAGCGTTCCCCGCATCGGCCACGAGCGGACCACAGCGCCGCTGTGCAGCGCGGCACGGACCTCCGCCAGCCCCGCGCCGGGGACGCGGCAGCCAATGGCCCACAGCGCCTCCTGCAGGTTTTGGGCCTGCGAAGCCGTCATCCAGCGGACGGCCTCCGGCACAGAGCCCAGCCCGGGTCCCAGCAGTCCCTGGGATGCCAGCCGGAGCCTGCCCACGAGCTTTCGGCTGACCCGGTGCTGGGAGGTTCCTGCCATGGCCCCATCCTAGAACGTGGCCGGATAGGGTAGAACCATGACTTTGGGGAGTTTGTGGCAGTTGTTCGCGCGCGAAACAAAAGGATGGCTGGTGGGAGGGACCGTTTCGGTCCTGGCCGGTGTTGCGGTGGGGGTGCCCGCAGTCACCGGTTTCCTGGCAAGCGGCGAAGCCGATCCCTGGCTGATGCTGCCCTCACTGGCCCTGAGCCTTGGCGGAGGATACGCCGTACTGTTTCCGGGGATCCGGGTTGGCAACTGCGCGCTCCGCATTATCCGCGACTGGAAGCTCCATCCCCTCGGCGGGAAAGTGCTCTGGATCGTGTCCCACGCGGTGGCGGTCACCGGCCTCGCCGCGTGCGTGCTGGCCGGCGGCGGCGATCCGACCCTGCCCGGCCTGCTGGTGTGGCTGTTCATGGGGCCTTACCTCGCCCTGGCCGGCTGGGCCACTGCCGTGATGGGAATGGCCGCGAATGTCCGTGCCGCGGACGGCGGACAACGGCGGCGCGAGCCAGCGGAAGCTACAGCGACAGGCCGATAAGCAGCGGTTCCGGGTGCAGCTCAATGCCAAAGCGTCCGACGACGCCGGCGCGCACCTCGCGGGCGATGGCCACCATGTCAGCGGCGCTGGCTTGGCCCCGGTTGGTAATGGCCAGCGTGTGCTTGGTGGACAGCGACGCCCGGCCCCCGGACACGCTGCCCGCCTCCAGCCCATATCCCTTGCCGAAGCCGGCCTGGTCGATCAGCCAGGCGGCCGACAGCTTGACCAGGCCGTCAGATCCGGCCGGGTATTGCGGCGCAGAGTCCGGCAGCCGTGACGCCACGTCCACGGGGACTATCGGGTTGGTGAAGAAGGATCCGGTGGAATAGGTGTCCCTGTCGGCCGGGTCCAGCACCATGCCTTTGGACGCGCGCAGGCGGAGCACTTCGCGGCGGACATCGTTGGCGTAGGCACGTTTGCCGGGTTCCACGCCCAGGGAGCGGGCCAGTTCGGCGTAGCGGATGGGGGCGCTCATCCGGCCCAGCGGCAGCTGGAACTCGACGGTCAGCACCACGTAGCGGGGTGACCCGTCCACGGTGGTCTGCTTGAGGATGGAATCGCGGTACCCGAACTTCAGCTCGGAGTTGGTGAAGGTTTTGACGGCGTTCTGCTCCCGGTCCCAGGTCCGCACTGCGGCGATGGTCTGCGAGACGTCCGAGCCGTAGGCGCCCACGTTCTGGACCGGGGTGGCACCCGTGGAGCCAGGGATGCCGGCCAGGGCCTCGATGCCGGACCAGGCGTGCAGCACGGCGTGCTGGACCAGTGCATCCCAGTTGTGCCCGGCCTGCACCACCACGGCGACGCCTCCGCAGGAGTCTTCGGCGTTCACTGTGAACCCCTCCGAGGCGATCCGGACAACTGTGCCGGGGAAGCCGTCGTCGGAAATCAGCAGGTTGGAGCCGCCGCCGATGAGCAGCACCTGCTCCCCCGCGGCATCTGCCGTCCGGACTGCGTCTATGATCTCCGCTTCGGTCCTCGCCTCCACGTACGTGCCGGCAGGGCCTCCGACGGCGGCAGTGGTCAGGTTCGATAGCAGTGTCTGGGTCACCCATCAACCCTAACGCAGCAGGGTCAGCGCACTTTCCGGGCCACCGGGGACAGCAGGAAGCTGACCACCAGCATGACCATCACGGCCAGCAGCGAGTGCAGGATGCCCACATGCTCGGCCAGCAGGCCGAGCAGCGGCGGACCGCACAGGAAGGCCCCGTAGCCGATGGTGGAGACGACGGACACCCTGGCCGCGGCCTTTGCGGGATCGTCCGCCGCGGCGGACATTCCCACCGGGAAGCCCAGCGAGGCGCCCAACCCCCAGATGGCCAACGCAACGAAGGCGATCCACGGCACGGGCGCGAACACAAACAGTCCCAGCCCGAAAACGGCCAGGGCCGCGCACCAGCGCATCACCGGAACCCGGCCGAACCGGTCCAGGACCAGGGTTCCGGCGAACCGGCCGATGGTCATGAACGTGACGAACAAACCGTAGCCGGCGGCCCCTGCGGCGTCGCTCTGGCCATGGCCGTCGGCGAGGGCCAGGGCCACCCAGTCTCCGGCTGCCCCCTCGGCTAAGGCGAGGCCCAGGACCATGACTCCCAGCAGAAGGGTGCGCCTGTCGCGCCAGGCCTGGGCGATCTTGCGTTTGTTGTCGAGGGGGGCCTCCGCCCCATCCGCTGGAATCAGCGGGATGGGCCCGGTGGTGGGGTCCTCGAAGTGGTCAGGGGTGTAGGTCCGCTCCCCCGCTACCGGCGTGGCGTCGGCCCGGAACCAGGACGCCGCTGTCGCCACCGACACGGCCACCACCATCCCGGCCGCTCCCAGGTGCCAGGCGACGGGCAGGGACACGGCGGCTGCGGCTGCACCCAGGCCCGCCCCGGCTACAGTTCCCAGGCTGAAGGCGCCGTGCAGCCTGGGCATGATGTGCCGGCCAACTGCCCGTTCCACCGCGGCGCCCTCGACGTTGGAGGCGGTATTCCAGCTCCCGGTCCCCAGTCCGATGATGGCCAGCCCCGCCGCGGTTACCACGGGACTGGCCAGCAGCGAGGTGCCCAGTCCGGCGAGCAGCAGGCCGAAGCCCCACCAGGATGCTGCCGGCCCGGATGGTCTGCTTGGAGCCGAGCCGGAGGACGATCAGCCCCGAGGCAGATACCGAGGCAAACGAGCCGAGCGTCATGCAGAGCAGGAGGATGCCTATGTTGCCCGGGGTGAGGTCCAGGGCGTCCCTGATGGCCGGCAGGCGGGACACCCAGGAGGCGAAGGCGAGTCCGCTGGCGGCGTAGGCCACCACGACGGCGTTGCGCCAGCGGGTGACGTCCGCGGGCGTGGCTGTGGCTGCTGCCGTCCTGGTCAACGAGGCGCCGCTAGGAGAGCCTGACGACGGCCTGGGCCTTCATCAGCACTTTCTGGCCTGCCGCCACAACGGTAAGGTCCACGCGTGCGGTGCCCGCATCGGCGTCGAGCTTCCCGATGGCACCGCTGACCTCGATGGTGGCGCCGGGCTCCGCGGTCCCGGTGGTGTCGGTGACCAGGACCGGCTTGGTGAAGCGGGTCTGGAAGTCGACGACGGCGGCGGGGTCGCCGGCCCAGTCGGTGACCAGCTGGACGGCGGCACCCATGGTGAACATACCGTGCGCGATGACGCCGGGCAGTTCCACGCCGGTGGCAAAGGCTTCGTTCCAGTGGATCGGGTTGAAGTCGCCGGAGGCGCCGGCGTACTTGACGAGGTCGGTGCGGGTGACCTCGATGGTGCGGCTGCCGATGTCCTGGCCGGCGCTGAGTTCGTTGAAGCTGGGGCTCATGGCTACTGTCCCTCTCCGCGGACCAGGATGGATGACGTGGTGGTGGCTACTGCCTCGCGGGCATCGCCGGTGAGGGCGAAGATCTCGGACCGCGTAGTGATCATGGCGCCGCCGCCCATGGCCCGGACGCCGTCAACGTGCAGCTCGGCCACGAGGCGGTCGCCGGCGAAGATGGGGCGGTGGTGGATGAAGCGCTGGTCGGCGTGGACCACGCGGGTGAAGTCGATGCCGGCGTCCGGATCCTCGATCAGCTGGGCGTCCGCCCGCTGGGCGACGATGATGGCGAAGGTGGGCGGCGCAACCAGGTCGGGGTGGCCCAGGCCGGTGGCGGCCTCGACATCGAAATGGGCTGGGTGGGTTGCCTTGACGGCGCGGGCGAACTCGCGGATTTTCTCGCGGCCGACGTCGTACACCTCTGCGGCAGGGTAGCTGCGTCCCTGCAGGTCCGGATTGATAGTCATGGCTTCAAGCCTAGCGTTGCCGTGCCCGCGGGGGTCTTGCGCCACCTTGATATGATGAATTAATCATTCCATCAACCCGGTTCAGGTGCGTCCCCATGTTCTCCCCCACCCAGGCTCCGCTCTACGAGATCAAAGCCAACCTCTTCAAAGCGCTGGCCCATCCGGCACGGATCCGGGTGCTGGAGCTGCTGGCTGCCGCTCCCGGGCAAACAGCCCCCGTCAGTTACCTGCTGGCTGAAACCGGGCTTGAAGCGTCCCATCTGTCCCAGCACCTGGCGACACTGCGCAAACACAAGGTGGTGACCTCGGTCCGCTCCGCGAACGCCGTGACCTACCGGCTGGCCCACCCGGGAATCGCGGAACTGCTGGCCATCGCCCGCACCTTCCTGCTGGACACCCTGGCGGACTCGAATGAACAGCTCCGGCTGGCACAGCAGCTGCCCGCAGGCCACCTGGCCGGAAGGTCCGCCCCGTGAGCCAGGACCTGCACCGGGGCCTGCGCGGACTGGGCCGGTTCCTCCCGTCCCGGGCCGACTACGCCGGACTGCCGGCATTCCTGGCGGGCAGACCTGCTGGCCGGCATCACCGTCGGCATCGTTGCCCTCCCCCTGGCACTGGCCTTCGGCGTCAGCTCCGGCGTGGGCGCGGAGGCAGGGCTCATCACCGCGATCGTGGCCGGGCTGGTGGCCGCCCTCCTGGGCGGTTCTCCGGTCCAGGTCTCAGGACCCACAGGCGCCATGGTGGTGGTCCTCGCGCCCGTGGTGGCCGTCCATGGAACCGCCAGCGTTGCCCTTCTTTCCCTGATGGCAGGGCTGCTGGTGTGCCTGCTGGGAATCAGCGGCCTGGGACGTGCGGTGGCGTTCATCCCCTGGCCGGTGGTGGAAGGATTCACCCTGGGCATCGCGGCGATCATCTTCCTCCAGCAGGTTCCACTGGCCACCGGGACCTCCGGCATTCCGGGACACAACACCCTGCTCTCGGCCTTCGAAGCCGCGTCCGGCGCTGCCGCTCCCACCGTCACCCTGACGTTGGCGCTGGTGGCCGGCGTCGCCGTCGTCATGGTGGCGGGGCAGAAGCTGGTCAGGGCCTTTCCGGCGAGCCTGGCCGCGGTGGTCCTTGCGACAGCAGTGGCCGAGTTCCTTCGGCTGGACGTACCGCGGATCGGAGCAATGCCGCATTCGCTGCCGTCCCCCGTGCTGCCCGCCGCCGACCTGGCCTCCCTGGGGGCATTGGCCATGCCTGCGGTGGCCATTGCGGTCCTGGCGGCCATCGAGTCGCTGCTCTCGGCCCGGATAGCGGCCGGCATGACCGGCCCGGACGGCAGGCCCGGCGGGCCGTACAGTGCGGACCGTGAGCTGACGGGCCAGGGCCTGGCCTCCATCGCCGCCGGCCTGTTCGGCGGTATGCCGGCTACCGGTGCCATCGCACGGACGGCCGTCAATGTGCGCTCGGGTGCCAGGACACGGCTGGCGGCGGCGGTCCACGCGGCAGTCCTGCTGGGGATCGTTTACCTGGCGTCGGGCATGGTCAGCCGGATCCCCCTGGCGGCGCTGGGCGGGGTCCTGATGGTCACAGCGGTGCGGATGGTCTCCCGGCGCACCGTTGCCGCCATCCTCAGCTCAACGCGGGCGGACGCCGCCGTCTTCGTGCTGACGGCCGTCATCACCGTGGCGTTCGACCTGATCGTCGCCATCCAGATCGGGCTGGCCGCGGCGGCGCTGTTCACGCTGCGGACGTTCGCCTCACTGAGCAGCGTCCAGCGCGAGGAGATTTCCGGGCCGCGGGACGAAAGCGACGGGCATATCGCCGTCTTCAGGCTGGACGGTGCCATGTTCTTCGGCGCCGCCGAACGCATCCTCCAGGAGATCAGCCAGGTCAAGGACGTCCAGGTGGCCATCATCCGGCTGTCCCAGCTGCGGATGCTGGACGCCACCGGGGCCCACGCCCTGGTTGACGTGATTTCCGCTTTGGAGCTGCGCGGCATCACCGTGTTGATCAAAGGAGTACGGCCGGACCACCTCGCCCTGGTGACAAACGTGGGCGTGATCCGCTCACTGCGCCACCACAAGCATCTCTTCGATGACCTCCCGGCCGCCGTGGAGCATGCGCGCAGCCACGTCCGGCGGAGTGCGGCAGCAGCTAGCGCTTGAGGTTCCTCCGGATGGACTGGCCGCGGACCACAATCCCGGCGATATGCAGCACCAGGCCGAGACCGATCAGCGGCAGCGACGCGGTGGCCAGGCCCTGGTTTCCAGTCATGTTGCCGACAAGGTTCAGGACGATTCCGACGCCGATCAGCCCCATGGCGCAGAAGACGAGGGCCTTATAGGAGGTGGGCGCGGTGTTCCAGAATTCGTTCAGCACCGTCCAAGTCTACCGAGGACCTCAGAACAGGGGTTCCTGCACGGCCGGGACCGCCGAGGCAAAATCGCCCAGCACGACGCTCCGGGCCGGCAGCCGGCCAAGGTTCACCACAAACTCGGCGTCCGTGCCGTCCAACCGAGCCAAGGCATTCGCCCCGCAGAGGGACACCAGCGTAAAGCCGTGCTGTCCGCGGTCGAGCGGATGCGGATAGGCGTGCCGCGGCGTGGAGCCGCAGAGTGCTGCTGCCTGCGCCGGCCGCACCCATGCTTCGTCCACCACGCTGAAACCGTCGACGGCGGTGCGTGCCAGGAGCGCCCGGACCGACGCCGCGTGGCGGGCGTTGACGGCATCCAGGCCGGAGCCGGGAAGGGGCCGCACCAGCGCCTCCTCCTTGGCCGCGGAACGGACCTGCTGGCTGAGTCCGGCTTCCCGGGTGACCATGTCCTCCAGGATCCGTACAATCCGGCCGTCCCGGGCCCTGGCCACATACCTGGCTGCTACAGCGCCCTGCTCCGCCAGCCGGTGCCACTTCCTCGGGTGGGACGCGGTGCCCACTTTGCTGGCCCCGCCGGCAAAGGTGGCAACGTAGAGCCAGTGTTCCTGCGAGAGGTAAGTGCGCAGTCCGTCCGGCACGTAGCCGCCCCGGTGGAAGTCATGGATGAGCCGGGAGTCATCCTGGACAAAGCAGCGCTCGCACTGCTTACCGCGCACCGCTGGAGCCTCGGCCGGACACAACACGTGGGTCCGGCTGGCGGCTGTGTGGACTTTCTGGTGGCCGAGGCAGGACCGGCCGCCGGCTTCCACGCGGAAGCCGAGCCTGGCTCCCGGGCGGAGGCTGACTTCCCGGATCCCGCCTGACGGTGGCTGGAGGCGGAGGACCGGGCTGCCGCCGTCGTCCTCCTGCCGCGCGGCCGGGGGACCATCCCAAAAGACCCCGTGCACCAGATAACGGGTATCGGTCACGGGGTCTCCTGGACTGGACGGGTGTGGCTAGAGCGCCGGCTGCACGCCAAACGCCACAGCGAGCTTCATGATCTTCTCGGCGCGGCCCAGGCGGGGCAGGTCCGAGCCGTCGCGGATGACCCGGCCGTTGGCTTCGAAGTCGTTCATGAAGTCGGTGGCCCACGCGACGTCGGACGGCGTGGGGCTGATGACCTCGTTGATCACCGGGGTCTGGTCGATGGCCAGGCAGAGCTTGCCGGTCATGCCCATCATCACGGTGATGCCGGTCTGCTCGCGCAGGATCGGGTGGTTGGTGCCCACGGTGGGGCCATCGATGGGGCCGGGGAGGTTGCCCACGCGGCTGGCGACGACGAGTTTGGCACGCGGGTAGGCCATGGCCTCCGGGGTGGCGGCCATGCCGGTGTCGCGGCGGAAGTCGCCGGAACCGAAGGCCAGGCGGAACGCGCCCTGGGCCTTGGCGATGTTGTTGGCTTCCTCGATGCCCAGGGCGGATTCCACCAGCGGGATGACCGGCGTCTTGCCGTCCATGCGGTGGAAGCTCTCCGTGACCTGGTCGGCGGATTCGGTCTTGGCGAGCATCACGCCGAGAAGGCCGGGGGTGCCGCGGAGGCCGGCGAGGTCGGCAGCCCAGAAGGGGCTGGTGGCGTCGTTGATCCGGACCCAGGCCTTCCCGCCGCCGGAAAGCCACTCCACAACGTTGCTGCGGGCCTGGTCCTTCTGCGAGGGGTCAACAGCGTCTTCGATGTCAAGGATGATCGAGTCGGCGCGGGAGGCCGCAGACTGGTCAAACAGCTCCGTTTTCATGGCATTGACCAGAAGCCACGAACGGGCGATCTCTGCGGGGATGTTGCGTTCCGACCGTACGGTCTCGGTGGCGGTGGTAGACGTCATGCTTCTACCGTATCCGTCAGGGCGCCGCGAGCGCTAAGCGAGGACGCCCTGAGCGGGAGACCAATACGAACAATACGGGCCGGCCGGCGCAGCGCCGGTCAGGGGATGTTGCTGCCCCGCGCCGCCACCCACAGCCCGTACCACTGGGCGCGGGTCAGGGCCAGCGCCACGCGGCCGGCGTCCGCGCACGCGGCAATCCTGGCGGGATTGACCGTCCCGATGACCGGTGCGATCCCGGCGGGATGCTTCATCAGCCAGCCCAGGAGCACGGCCTCCCCCGTGGTGTGCGTGCTCCCTGGCCAGCTCCCCCACCATCTGCGCGGTGGCAGCCTCGGCCGCCGTCGGATCCTCCGGTCCCGCCCCGGTGTACAGCCCGCGGGCCAGCGCACCGTACGCCTGCAGGGTCACGCCGTTGCCGGTGCAGTACTCAAGGGTCCCGTGCGGGAAGCTGTAGTCCAGCGACTCCGCATGGTTCACCAGGACAGTGCTCTCCAGCCACGCCCGCTTCAGCAGGCTCATCTCCAGCTGGTTGGCCACCACGGGGACCTCCAGCCGGTCCTGCAGCGCCCTGATCTGCGCTCCGGACATGTTGGACACGCCCAGTGACCGCACCTTGCCCTCGGCCAGCAACTGCCCGACGGCGGACGCCACCTCCGCCAGATCGGTCAGCGGATCGGGGCGGTGCAGCAGCAGCACGTCCACGAAGTCCGTCTGCAGGCGTTCCAGGCTGCCCTCCACCCGTTCCAGGATGGCGTCGCGGCTGAGGTCATAGTGGGTGGCCAGCCCGCGCTCGTTGAGCCGGATCCCGCATTTGGTCTGCAGCCGGATCCGCTCGCGCAGGCCCGGTGTCGCGGCCAGGACTTCGCCGAACACGGCCTCGGACTTGCCGCTGCGGTAGATGTCAGCGTGGTCGAACAGAGTGATGCCCGCGGCCAGCGCAGCCTCGACGGCGGCCGCTGCCTCCTCGACGTGGACGGTGCCGTGCGGCTCGTCGGACCAGCTGCCGCCCAGGCCCATGCAGCCGTAGATGAGCTCCTGCGTGGCCGGCGGAGTGTGCTGTTCAGTCATGTCGACACTCTTTCACGGGTCGGGGCAGGCGCACAGGTGGCGGGCCGCCACCGGGCCCGCCGCCTGTGCCAAGACGTGGGTCAGCGCAGCCAGGCGGTGCTGTTGGCGGGCAGCTTTCCGTCCTCCAGCGGGGCGCTGCTGACCAGCACTGTCCCTGCCGGAAGGTCGACGGCGGTGTCCCCGAAGTTGGTGACGGACTGCCAGCCGCCGGGGCGGCTGAAGTGCAGGATCTCCGGGTTGCCGGTTTCCACCCACTCAAGTTCCTCCGCGGCCTGGAGTTCCCGGCGCAGCTTCAGGGCCTTGCGGTACAGCTCCAGGGTGGAGTCTTCGGTACCGTCCTGTGCCTCGACGGCGTACTTGCTGAACCAGTCCGGCTGCGGCAGGTGCGCGCCGCCGTCGCCGAAGCCGAAGGAGGTTCCTTCAACCTTCCAGGGCAGCGGTACACGGCAGCCGTCACGGCCCACCTCAACGCCCTTGTTCCGGAAGAAGGACGGGTCCTGGCGTTCGGCGTCGGGGATCTCCGCCACTTCCTGAAGGCCCAGCTCCTCGCCCTGGTACAGGTACGCCGAACCCGGGATGGCGAGCATCAGCAGGGTGGCCGCACGGGCGCGGCGCTCGCCGAGGTCAACGTCCAGCTCCTCCTTGGGACCGCCGGCCAGCAGCCAGTCCTTGCCGTCCTGGCCCTTGGCGTGCTTTGTGCCTTTGGACACCTGGGGCAGGCCGTAGCGCGTGGCGTGCCGGACCACGTCGTGGTTGGAGAAGACCCAGGTGGAGGACGCCCCCGTGGCGGCGGCTTCGGCCAGGTTGCGGGTGATGATCTCGCGGAATTCCTCGGCATCGAAGTCGGCCTGCAGCAGGTCGAAGTTGAAGGCCTGGCCCAGGCCCTCGGGGCTGGCGTAGCGGGCGCGGCGGGTGGCGTGGACCCATGCCTCGGCGACGGCGGTGCGCGGCGGGTTGTACTCGTTGAAGACCTCGCGCCATTCGACGTAGATGTCATGGACGTCGTCGCGGTCCCAGAACGGGTGCGAGCCGTCGTCGAACCCGTCCACGCCGGTGTTGGCTGCGCTCAGCTCCAGCTTGGAGAGCAGCGGCTCGGTGAGGTCCTTGGTGAGGGCGTGTGCCACGTCCACGCGGAAGCCGTCCACGCCGCGGTCGGACCAGAAGCGCAGGGTCTTGAGGAAGTCGTCGCGGACCTCGCGGTTGGACCAGTTCAGGTCGGGCTGTTCCTTGGCGAAGATGTGCATGTACCACTGGCCGGGGGTTCCGTCCGGTTCGGTGATGCGTTCCCAGGCCGGCCCGCCGAAGACCGAGTCCCAGTCCGAGGGCGGGAACTCGCCGTTGGGGCCTTTGCCGTCACGGAAGATGTAGCGCTCGCGCGCGGCGGAGCCCTTCGGCGAGGCGAGTGCCTCCTTGAACCATTCGTGCCGGTTGGAGGAGTGGTTGGGGACGATGTCGGCGATCAGCTTGATGCCGGCGGCGTGCAGCGCCTTGGCCATCTCGTCGAAGTCCGCCAGGGTGCCCAGCTTGGGGTCCACGTCGCGGTAGTCGTCCACGTCGTAGCCGCCGTCGGCCAGGGCTGACGGGTAGAACGGGCTCAGCCATACGGCGTCGATCCCCAGTTCCTTCAGGTACGGGACCTTGGCCGTGATGCCCTTGATGTCACCGAGGCCGTCGCCGTTGGAATCGGCGAAGCTGCGCGGGTAGATCTGGTAGACCGCGGCCTGGCGCCACCAGTCGGGATCGGCCAGGCGGTCGGAATCGGTCAGGGTTGCCAGGGTGGCAGTGGTGGACAAAGGAGGATCCTTTTCTCTTCGTTGGCGTGGACGTACCGGCGCGTGGTCTGGCCATTTTACGGCTTATGGCGGATATTTATATGGAATCTAAATTTAGTTCCTTCAAGTATTATCGGGCGGAAAGCACAGGGAGGTCAACACCATGCCGGAAGGATCCTCGGCGACGTCCCCAGTTGCTGCGGCGGGTCAGCGCCGGAGCGGTCCTGGACTTCATGCGCGCTGCCGGCGCGGTGACGGTCACGGAGGTCATGGACGCCACCGGACTCACCCGGGCCACCGCCATCGCGGTCTGCGAGGACCTCGCGCAGCGCGGCTGGATCAGGGAGCTGGAGAACCAGCGGGCCTTCGGCTCCTACCGGAAGGGCAGGCCGGCGCGGCGGTTCGAGCTCAACAATCGCGCCGGGCTACATCCTTGGAATGGACGTGGGCATCTCCAAAGCCACCGTCGTGGTCTCCGACCTTCGCGGCAATACGCTCAGCAGGGCCAGCCGGGCATTTCCCGGCGCAGACATCTCCGCCGACGAACGCATCGCGGTGATTGACCGCGCCGCCGTTGCCGCCCTCCAGCAGGCGGGCGCCCCACCCGCCTCGGTCCTCGCCGTCTGTGCGGGAATTGCTGCGCCGGTGGACCGCAACGGCGACGTGCTGGCGAACCAGCACTTCTGGGGACTGTTCGACGTCGGCCTGAAATCCGCGTTGCGTGACCTCCACGGCTGGACGGTGCTGCTGGAGAACGACGCCAACCTCGCTGCCCTTGGGGACCGTTGGCGAGGCGCCGCCGCCCTGGTGGACGACGTCGTGGTCATCCTCGCCAGCGAGCGCCTCGGTGCGGGCATGATCGACGGCGGGCGCCTGCTGCACGGCCGCGACGGCGGCGCAGGCGAGCTCGCCTTCCTCGACAGGGTGGAGGGGGTTGGTGACACCTACGGCATTGCCGCCCTGGCACGCCGCTGGGCGTCCGATGCCCTTGCAGGCGGCGCGGAGACTTGCCTCCGGGCCCAGGCCACCGGCGGCGTCGAAGCTGAGCAGGTCTTCGCGGCTGCCGCGGCCGGCGACGCCGTGGCGCTGCAGATCCTTGACCGGCTCGCCGACCGGATGGCACGGGTGATCGGGGCCGTGGCCACCGTCCTCAATCCTGAACTGGTGGTCATCGGCGGCGCGGTCGCGAATTCCGCCGGGGTGCTCCTGGGGCCGATCGCCGAACGGCTGACGGAGTACACCGTCACTCCCCCGCGGGTGGCTGTCTCACCGCTGGGCGACTCGATCGTCACCGTGGGCGCGGTCCGCTGCGCCCTGGATTATGTGGAGGAGAATTCCCTGGACCTGGAACTCACGGCCCCGGCCTAAGGGGAACGGGCCGGATCCCGGCATCACTCGGGCATGATCATGGTCCGCAGGTCCAGCTGGCGCAGCACGCGGTCCGCCACTTCGGGGTCCATGTCCGGCTCGTTGCGTGCCAGCACCACTTCCTGCCGGGCAGCGTCCAGCGCGATGGTCTGGACGGCGATGGCCAGCCCGCGGCCACGCTCCCGGAGGTCCGCCACGCTCTCGTTCCGGAGGCTGCCGTCCAGGAGTTCGGCGTGCAGGCGGCCCATCTTCTCCTTCACCAGTGCCACCTTTTCGGGCGGGAGCTCCTTCATCAGGTCGTGGTCCTTCAGTGCAGCCACCGCTGCCGTCTGGGCGCGCTGGGCCAGGACCCGGGCGGCGTCACGCTCCTCGGATCCGTCGTGGGAGGCCTTCAGGACCCGCATCAGCCACGGCAGCGTCAGCCCGGGAAGGACCAGGGTGGCCAGGAGCACAGCGCAGGCGATGACCAGCAGGTAGTCGCGGGCCGGGAACGGCGTGCCGTCCGCCAGTGTGAGCGGAAGGGCAAGCGCCAGGGCCAGCGTGGCAAGTCCGCGCATGCCGCACCAGGTCAGGATCAGGACCTCCTTGGCCGAGGTGGGCTGCAGGACGTTCTTCCGCTGCCGGGCACCCACCGCAAGGACGGCCAGCCACAGGAACCGCACCGCGAACACCAGGACGCAGACCAGCGCAGCGACGCCCAGCATGCCGAAGATGTCTGCGCCTTCGTCACGGATGACGTGCCGGATTTCCAGCCCCACCAGGCCGAACGCCAGGCCGGTGACCAGGAGTTCCACCACGTCCCAGAAAGCCGTCCGGGTAACCCTTTCGGCCGCGTCCTGGGGACGTGAATGCCGCTGCATCTCCAGGGCCGTGACCACGACGGCGATCACGCCGGAGGCGTGCATCTCCTCGGCCAGGATATAGGCGGCGAACGGCACCACCAGCGTCACCGCGCTGCGTGCCACCATGGATGCCACCAGCCTGGTGATCAGCGCCGTCAGCCAGCCCATGGCGATGCCCACCACCACCGCAAGGGCGGCGCCCAGGACAAACTTGAGGACGACGTCGCTGCCGATTCGTGTCCCGCCGACCGCGGCGGCCACCGCCGCCTGGAAGATCACGATGGCGGCGGCGTCATTGAAGAGGCCCTCGCTCTGCAGCACCGTGATAAGCCTGCGCGGCATGTGTACCCGGCCTGCAACGGACTCCACCGCCACCGGATCCGGCGGGGCCACCATGGCGCCCAGTGCGATGGCTGCCGGAATGCCGATCCCGGGAATCATGAGCCAGGCGGCGCCGGCCACGACAGCCGTCGTCATGACCACCAGCGCGACGGCCAGCAGGATCAGGGTGCGCCAGCGGACGCGGAACACCGCCCACGAGCTGCGCTGGGCAGTGGCGAAAAGCAGCGGCGGCAGGAAGATCGGCAGGATCAGCTCAGGCGCGATGTCCAGGTCGGGGAAGCCGGGGATGAAGGTGAGGCCGACGGCCAGGAGGAGCATCAGGACCGGGTAGGGCAGCCGGAGCCGGTCCCCCAGCCCCACCGCCACCACCGTGGCAAGCAGGAGTCCGATGATGAGTGCCAGCTGATCCATGTGCCCACTTTCCCCTGAACCGGCGGTATGGCCCGCCGTCCGTCGGGAGACCTGTGCCGCCTGGTTCAGCTTATCCGGGCCTGTACCGCGGCCCCACCGCCACCGCTACGGCTGGAGTGCAGCCGCGATGGGCAGGGTGCCGTCCCGGAACTCGATGGTCCGGCCGGCAGTCTCCGGCAAGTCCAGCACGGCGGCCGCCACGCCGGCGGTGTTGGTGCGGGACGTTTCGCTGCCGCCTTCCGCGGCGGGATCGACGTCGATCAGGCCGCTTCCCGGCTTGTCCGTCAGTGTGCCGGGGCCAAGGATGGTCCAGGCAAGGCCGGTGCCGCGCAGGTACTCATCCGCGGCCGCCTTGGCCTCGGCATAGGCAAAGAAGCTGTTGTCCGCCGGGACGCCGTGGTCCGGCCCCGCACCCAGGTAGGACACCATGACGTAGCGCCCGACGCCGGCCTCCGCGGCCGCGTCCATCGAACGGATCGCGGCGTCGCGGTCCACGGCGTACGTCCGTTCCGGGCTGCCGCCGCCGGCACCGGCGGACCAGACCACGGCGTCGTGGCCGCGGAGCGCATCGGCGATGGCCGCCGTCGTCGCGTTTTCAACATCCAGGACCGACGGCGTTGCTCCCGTCGCCGCGACGTCGGCGGCGTGGTCCGGGTTGCGGATGAACGAGGTGACGCTGTGGCCTTCGTCGGTGAGGAGGGTGGACAGATGGAGGGCCACTTTGCCGTGGCCGCCGATGATTGCGATGCGGTTCATGGTCCCATTCTGCCCCTCCCGGCGCATCCGGCGACGTCAGGGGCCCTGTCGGGCCGAAGCAGTCAGTCGAGGGTGCGGTAGCGGAGGTAGACCACACCGTTTCCGAAGGTGCGCTCTTCAACGAGTTCCAGCCGCAACCTCAGCCCGTCCGGCAGGAAGCGCAGGCCCCCGCCCACGGCGACGGGATTGACGAAGACCTGGCATTCATCCACCAGTCCCGCCTCAAGTGCCGCCGCCGCCAGGGTGGCCCCGCCGATCGCCAATGTTTCCTGGTGTGCTGTCCAACAGGTCCCGGACAGCACCAGGGCTGAACGTGCGCTCGATCCTGGTGCGGGCAGTCTCTACGGATTCAAGGGACGTGGAGTAGACAATTTTCTCTGCCGCCCGCCAGATCCGGGCAAAGTCCTGGATTACCGGCGGGTCCTCGGGGGTGCCGAGGGTTTCCCAGACTGCCATGACCTCATACATGCGACGCCCAAACAGGTACGTTCCGGCGTCGCGTTCGAGATCATTGATGAAGGCGTGGGCTTCCTCATCCGGGGCGCTCCAGTCGAAGGTGCCGTCCCGGTCCGCAACGTAGCCGTCCAGGGAGGTGATGCCTGAATAGATGAGCTTGCCCATGCGCCCCATTCTGCCCCGGCCCGCCGCGGATGGACAGGCGCGTCCGCCGGGCGCGCTGCTGTGCGGTGAGGAGTGAGATCCCGGCGGTAAGCCCTCACCGGAACGCCGAAACCTCACACCTCGATGGGGGCCACACAGGAACGACACAAAAAAGGACCCCGGAGGCGTTGGCCTTCGGGGTCCTGCTGTAGCGGTGGGGAGGCTCGATCTCCCGACCTCACGATTATGAGTCGTGCGCTCTAACCAACTGAGCTACACCGCCACGAATGAGAAAAACCTGCGTCAAGCCGGTCAAAACCGCCTTGACACAGGCCCTCATTCAGAGCCCCCCACCGGAATCGATCCGGTGACCTCGTTCTTACCAAGAACGCGCTCTACCACTGAGCTAGGGGGGCAACGAGTAAATACTCTACCGGAAGATTTCACCACCAACAAATCGGCTGCCGAACGCGGCCCGATGGCCGGGAAAGCGCTCGAAATCCGGGCGTCCGGGCGCTTTCAGGGAGCCGATACCCGGGGGCCCGGACCCCGGCCGCAGGGCATGTGTGACGAAGCGAACAGCCACGCCCGGTGAGATGCGTTAAACGCCGATGGGCCGGCTCGAAAGCCGGCCCATCGGCAGGGAACGCGTCAGGCTAGCTGAAGGTTACCACTTGCCCTTGCGGTTGAAGTCGCGCTGTCCGCCTTCGTTGCCGTGGCGGGGCTTGCGGGAGCCGTCGCCGTGGCCGCCGAAGCGGGAGTCGCTGGCCTGGCCGCGGGTGGCGCCGCTGTCAGCACCGACGGTGCGCTCGGAACGCTCGCTGTACGAGCGGCCGCCGCGGTCAGCGGAGGAGCGCTCGCCGTCGTTCTTGCGGAATTCCTTCTTGAACCCGCCGTTGCCCTTGAAGTTGCCGCCACGGTCGCCGCCGGAGTAACCGCCACGGTCTCCCCCACGGTTGCCCTGGTAGCCGCCACGCTCGCCGCCGCCGGACGGCTTGCGGCCGTTGTCCAGTTCGAGGTGGATCAGCTCGCCGCCGATCCGGGTGCGGGACAGGGCGCGCAGCTGCTCGGGGCTCAGGTCCGCCGGGAGCTCCACGAGGGAGTGGTCCGAGCGGATGTCGATGCCGCCGATCTGTGCGGAGGAGATGCCGCCCTCGTTGGCAATGGCGCCCACGATGGAGCCCGGCATGACGCGCTGGCGGCGTCCGACGGCGATCCGGTAGGTGGCGTTGCCCTCGGTGAGCGTGCGGGTCGGGCCACGTGAGCCGAAGCCGTCCTTGGAGCGCTCGCGCTTCTGGAACTCAGGAGCTGCAGGCAGTTCCTTGACCAGCAGCGGCTGTCCGCCCTGGGCCATGACGGCCAGCGCCGCAGCGATCTCCGAGGCCGGAACGTTGTGCTCTTCCTCGTAGGAGGCGATGAGGTCGCGGAAGGCTGAAACGTCCTCGGACTCGAGGGTCTCGGTGATCTTCTCGGCGAACTTGCCCAGGCGCAGCGTGTTGACGGTCTCGGCCGTGGGCAGGTGCATCTGCTCCACCGGCTGGCGGGTGGCCTTCTCGATGGAACGCAGCAGGTACTTCTCCCGCGGCGTCATGAACAGGATGGCGTCGCCGGAACGGCCTGCACGGCCGGTGCGGCCGATGCGGTGGACGTAGGACTCGGTGTCGTGCGGGATGTCGTAGTTGACCACGTGGCTGATGCGCTCGACGTCAAGGCCGCGGGCGGCGACGTCGGTGGCCACGAGGATGTCGATGCGGCCTTCCTTCAGCGCGTCGACGGTGCGCTCGCGCTGCTGCTGCGGGATGTCGCCGTTGATGGCGGCAGCCTGGAAACCGCGGGACTTCAGCTTGTCAGCCAGGTCCTCGGTAGCCATCTTGGTGCGCACGAAGGCGATGACGCCGTCGAACTCTTCAACCTCGAGGATGCGGGTCAGGGCGTCCAGCTTGTGCGGGCCCATGACCTGCAGGTACCGCTGGCGGGTGTTGGCGCCGGTGGTGGTCTTGGACTTGACCGAGATCTCGGCCGGGTTGTTCAGGTACTGCTTGGACATCCGGCGGATCTGGCTCGGCATGGTGGCGGAGAACAGTGCCACCTGGCGGTCCGAGGGGGTCTGCTGGAAGATCTGCTCCACGTCTTCGGCGAAGCCCATGCGCAGCATTTCGTCGGCCTCGTCCAGCACCAGGTACTGGAGCTCGGACAGGTCCAGGGAACCCTTGGAGATGTGGTCGATCACGCGGCCGGGGGTACCCACAACAACCTGGGCACCGCGGCGCAGGCCGGCGAGCTGGGGGCCGTAGGCGGAGCCGCCGTAGACGGGGAGGACGGTGAAGTCGTCGATGTGCTTGGCGTAGGAGGTGAAGGCCTCGGCAACCTGGAGCGCGAGCTCGCGGGTCGGGGCCAGGACCAGGGCCTGGGTCTTGCGGGACGGGCCGTTGAGGTCGTGGAGCTCGGCCAGGCGGGACAGTGCCGGTACTGCGAATGCTGCAGTCTTACCGGTGCCGGTCTGGGCGAGGCCCACGACGTCGCGGCCTTCAAGCAGCAGCGGGATGGTTGCTGCCTGGATGGGGGAAGGCTTTTCGTAGCCGACATCCTGCAGGGCGGCGAGGACGCGGCCGTCGATGCCGAGGTCGGCGAACTTGATGCCTTCTTCCTCGTCTTCCTCAGCCTTGGCTGCGGGCGCGGCAGGCGCTTCCTCAGCGGGCTGCGGGGGCGGCAGGCGCTTCTTCGGAAGCTTCAGCGGGAGCTGCGGGGGCCTCAGCTGCGGGGGCAGCGGGCTCGGTGAACTCGACGGCGGCGGTTTCGACGGTTGCCTCTGGCGGCGGTTGCGTCGTTCTGATTTTCGGGCATAGGGAAATTTCCTCATCCATAGGGGGCCAGGCGGCACTACCCGAGGTGAGCGGAGCCGCAGTACTTGTGCCGTGGGTGCCGGGCATACATTGACCGGCCGGTCACGTAGAAGTCCGGCGCTTTCGCAATCCCGTGGCAGGACTTCCCGCTGCATCTCTTGGCTGCTATCCCAGCAGTCTGTACAGCGTTTTCTTTAGCCGGCTCTCCCTATGAAAATGCCCGCATCGCTTGCGCGGGCCCCAACACTTGCCAGTCCTGCCTCAAAAATTGGGCAGGAATAAGGGATTTCCGGAGTGGGGGATATTTCAAGTGTAAGGCACTCGGCCGTCCCATGGTAATTAAACGTCCGACGGCGGCGGTGAGGTTGGGCACACGTCCCCTCCAGCGCTCCGCTGGGCTACTGCCCAGCGGCGCAGCAGTGCCTCGAACTTCTCGTGGTACTCGGGCTGCGAGCCGGATCTCGCCGTCGGCCTCGGCGTCCCGCAAGCGCCTCCATGGACTCCAGGTCCGGTTCGCTGAACCACTTGCCGATGGTGACCCCGTGCTGGGGGACGTAGAGGCGGTGGATGTGGTCACCTGCCTGGATGGTGCCGGTCTTGATCACCCGCAGGTAGGCTCCCACCCGGCCGGCCTCCGTGAACCTCTTGACCCACTGCGGCTCCCCCATCCTGCGCTGGAAGGCCGCGCACGGGGTCCGCGGTGAGGTGACTTCCAGTTCGACGTCGAGCCCGATCTTCCAGCGTTCGCCGATCACGGCGCCGGTGGGATCGATGCCGGAGACCCTCAGGTTCTCTCCGAAGATGCCCGGCGGGAGGTCGCGCTGCAGCTCCTGCGCCCAGTAGTCGGCATCAGCCTGCGAATACGCGTAGACGGCCTGGTCTTCCCCGCCATGGTGGATCCGGCTCGCCTGCACGTCCCCGTGGAGGCCGAGCTTGTGGACCTTGACCGGGCCTTCCACCGGGCGCTTGTCAATGGCGGTGACCCCCACGCTGCCTTCGTCGGGCAGGAGCTGGTGGACACGGCAGACGGCAAGCACTGATGCGGTTTCCATGGCTCCAGTGTAGGGTTCGGGGGCCGCCGCCAGCTGCGCCCTTCCGGCGTGGGCACAGGATGGGCAGTTCTCCCCCGTTTCCTGCTCGCAGCCGGAGCGGGCAGAGACTACGCTGATTTCAGGATTGACTTTCCGCCGCGCAGCCGCGGCAACTTTCAACATGGACTACCGAGGGGGGACGCCGTGGAGCCGGACAAGGACCAGGGGCACGATCCGAATAAGGACCGGGCCGGCAGCGGGACAGCCGCAGGACGCCCCGAAGCCGCCACCATGGCAGGTGCCCAAACCGGAACTGCGGCCGGAGCTCCTCAACGGGCCGCCCCCGGTGGTGGACCCCTTCGCCAGGGACCGCGACCGCCAGCAGCATGAGGCGGCCGCCCGCAAGAAGCGCTCTCAGCGGCGGACCGTTGTGGTGGGGCTCGGCGTCACGGCACTCCTGGCCGGAACCATCACCGCAGTGGTGGCCAGCAACAAGGATGAGGCTGAATACGCCCAGGTCTGCTTCAACGACGAAACCGGCGAGCGCGTGGACGACACGCAGTGCAACAGTTCGGCCGGCCGCAGCGGCGGAATCTATGCATGGTACTTCTACTCCCGCGGGGCGAGCGTGCCTGCGGTGGGCCAGAACCGGTCCACCTACCCGAGCTATACGAAAAACATTCCCAGCGGCGCCAAAGCATCCTCGGGGTACAGCACCAAAGGCGGCACCGTCAGCAGGGGCGGCTTCGGGAGCAGCTCCAAGGGCGGAAGCACGGGGGGCTAGGCGTGAAGCGTTTGTTATCGGAGCCCAGGCCTGACTGGAAGCAGAAGATCGAAGAGCAGGGCCTGGTCTTCTCCACCACCACCATGCCCGACGGCCGGAAGATCGAATACTGGAACGAGTCCGCCTACTACGAATTCACCCTGGATGAGGTGGAGTCACTGGAGATCCAGGCCGAGGACATGCACAGGATGTGCCTCGAAGCGGCGAAGTTCCTTGCCACCGGCGCCATGGGAAACATCGGCATCGGCCCGCAGGCCCTGGAGCTGGCTGCGGAGTCCCTGCAGGCCGGGGACATGGACGTGTACGGCCGCTTCGACTTCGTCTATGACGGCCAGGGCGGCCCGGCCAAGATGCTGGAATACAACGCCGACACCCCCACCGGCCTGATCGAAGCCGCCGTGGCCCAATGGTTCTGGCTGCAGGACGTCTTCCCGGAGAAGGACCAGTGGAACGGCATCCACGAGGCCCTGATCCGGCAATGGAAGAAAATGCAGTACCGGACCGGCATGAGCACGCTGCATATCGCCCATTCCGAGGCTGAGGAATCCGGCGAGGACTGGATGACGGCCGCCTACATGCGCGATGTTGCCAGCCAGGCCGGCTGGACCACCATCGGCATCAACATGTCCGACATCGGCTGGGACCCCAACCTCAACCGTTTCGTGGACATGGACAACTTCATGATCAGCACCATGTTCAAGCTGTACCCCTGGGAACTGATGATGAAGGAACCCTTCGGCCACCGGCTGCTGCAGCGCGCGCACAATCCCCGCTGGGTGGAGCCGGCCTGGAAGATGCTGCTCTCCAACAAGGCCCTGCTCGCCGCGCTGTGGCACCTGTACCCTGACCACCCCAACCTGTTGCCCGCCTACCTCAACGAGCCCGGACCGCTGAAGGAATGGGTTGCCAAGCCGCTCCACGGCCGCGAAGGGGACAACATCAAGATCCATGCCCAGGGCATCAACGTGGAGCAGCCGGGCGGGTACGGACGCGAGGGCTGGTGCTACCAGCAGTTCCACTCCCTGCCGGACTTCGACGGCAACCACCCGGTCCTGGGCCTCTGGGTGGTGGACGGCGAGTCCGTGGGCTGCGGCATCCGGGAATCGGACGGCCCCATCACCGATTACTTCTGCCGCTTCGTGCCCAACACCATTGACGCCCCGGCTCCGCTTTCCGCGCAGGCCCACTCCAGCAAAGCAGGTATCGCACTATGAGCACAGAGACGACGACGGCGGGCGGCGGCTCCGGCGGCCGGCGGCGGTGCCGGTGGTGCCGTTCCCGCCAAGGGCCTCCGGGCGGGAATCCTGGACCTCGGCGACTCGGTCATGCTGGGCCTGGCCTCCACGGCTCCGGTCTACTCCCTGGCCGCCACCCTGGGGCTGATCGTGGCCGTCAACGGAAACTACACTCCGCTGATCCTGCTGCTGGGCTTCATACCCGTGCTGTTCATCGCCTACGCCTTCCGGGAGCTGAACAGCGCCATGCCGGACTGCGGCACCACGTTCACCTGGTCACGCCGGGCCTTCGGCCCATGGGCAGGCTGGCTGGGCGGCTGGGGTGTTGCCTTGGCAGGGATCGTGGTCCTGGCCAACCTGGCGCAGGTGGCCGGGCAGTACCTGTGGCTGCTGATCGGTGACGGCTCGCTGGCGGACAACAGCCTGCTGGTCACCGCCACCGGTGTGGTGTTCATCGTCTTCATGACACTGGTGAACTACCGCGGCATCCGGCTGGGAGAGCACGTTCAGCGGGTCCTGACCTACGTGCAGTACGTCTCGCTGGCAATCTTCGCCCTGGCGATCATCTTCCGCATCGCCGGCGGGGCGCCCGAAGGCCAGGCCTTCGACTTCGAGTGGTTCAATCCGGCCGGAGCCTTCGCCGACCCCGGCGCAGTGGTCCACGGCGCCCTCCTGGCCCTGTTCATCTACTGGGGCTGGGACACCTGCCTGGCGGTCAACGAGGAAACCGAGAACCCCGCCACAACACCGGGCCGGGGCGCCGTCATTTCGGCCTTCGTCCTGGTGGCGATCTACGTTTCCGTGGCCCTGCTGGTGATGATGTACGCAACCGTCGGTTCCGAGGGTATCGGGCTCGGCAACGCAGCGAACCAGGATGACGTATTCCTGGCCATGAAGGATGTGGTCCTGGGCCCGTGGGGCTGGCTGATCATTGTGGCAGTGCTGGCCTCTGTACTGTCCTCCACGCAGACCACCATCCTTCCCACAGCCCGCGGCACCCTGTCCATGGGAGTCCACGGCGCCCTGCCTCCGAAATTCGGTGAAGTGCACCCGCGCAACCAGACGCCGGGGTTCTCCACCCAAGTGATGGGCGGCGCCGCGGTGGCCTATTACGTAGCCATGAGCTTCCTCAGCGAAAACCTGCTATCCGATTCGATCAGCGCCATCAGCCTGTTCATCGCGTTCTACTATGCGCTGACCGGCTTTGCCTGCTTCTGGTACTTCCGCGGCACCCTCAGGGAATCAGCCCGCAACCTCTGGTTCCGCGGCATCCTCCCCCTGTTGGGTGCCCTGCTGCTGACTGCGGCGTTCTTCATCTCCGCGGTGCAGATGTGGGATCCGGCCTACGGCGACACGCAGATCCTCGGCGTGGGCGGGGCCTTCGTCAGCGGCGTGGTGCTCCTGGGCTTGGGCGTTGTGCTGGCCGTTGTCTGCCGCTTCCTGCCGTCAACGCGGAGCTATTTCACGGGCAATCCCACGGCCGTGGCCTCCCATGCCGGCACCACGGCATAGGGCCCTGCCATGACCGACACTGCCGATGTCCCGGCCAGCCATGATCCCTCCGATGTCCTGGCCCTTGACTCGCTGCTGAGCGTGGGCGAACTGGCCCTTCGCCAGAAGGTCCGCGACTTCACGGACCAGCGGATCAGGCCCGGGATCGCGGCCTGGTATGACAATGCCGTCTTTCCGCTGGAGCTGGCTCCGGAGCTCGGCGAGCTGGGCGTCCTGGGCATGCACCTGGATGGCTATGGCTGTCCCGGCCGGTCCGCCGTCGAATACGGCCTGGCCGCGATGGAACTGGAGGCCGGTGACTCCGGAATCCGCACCTTCGTGTCGGTGCAGGGTTCGCTGGCCATGACGGCCATCCACACGTGGGGTTCGGAGGACCAGAAGCAGGAGTGGCTCCCCCGGATGGCTGCCGGCGAGGTGATCGGCTGCTTCGCACTGACTGAGCCCACGGCCGGTTCCGACCCGTCCTCCATGACCACCTTCGCCGGCCGTGACGGCACGGGGGATGCAGCAGGCTGGGTGCTCAATGGGGCGAAGCGGTGGATCGGGCTGGCGTCCGTGGCCGGCGTCATGGTGGTGTGGGCCATGACCGACGACGGCGTCCACGGGTTCCTGGTCCCTGCCGGGACGCCGGGGGTGACGGCTACACCCATCACGCAGAAACTCTCCATGCGTGCTTCGATCCAGTGCGATGTGGTGTTCGACGACGTCCGGCTGGGACCGGAGGCTCTGCTGCCTGCTGCCCGCGGACTGCGCGGTCCGTTGACGTGCCTGAACGAGGCCCGGTACGGTATCGCCTGGGGTGCCATGGGCGCTGCCCGGGATTCGTACCAGGCAGCCCTCGCCTACGCCCAGGAACGGCTCCAGTTCGGAAAACCGCTGGCCGGATACCAGCTGACCCAGGAGAAGCTGGTGAACATGCTGCTGGAGATCCAGAAAGGGACCCTCCTGGCCCTTCACCTGGGCCGGCTCAAGGACGCCGGAGCGTTGAAGCCCGAGCAGATCTCGCTGGGCAAGCTGAACAACGTCCGGGAAGCCATCAGGATCGCCCGGGAAGCCCGTACCGTGCTGGGCGGCAATGGCATCACGCTGGACTACCCGCCGCTGCGGCACGCCGCCAACCTGGAGTCTGTCCGCACTTACGAGGGCACCGACGAAGTCCACACCCTGGTGCTGGGCCAGCACATCACCGGCCTCGGCGCGTTCCGCTGACCTTCTCCCCCGGAAGGCACCGCGGGGCACTCAGGCTGAGAAGCCGCCGTCGGACGTGATCAGCTGGCCGGAAACCCACCGGCCCGCCGGGGAGAGCAGGAACGCCACCGTGCCGGCCACGTCCGCCGGGGTGCCCAGCCTGCCTCCCGGCTGGCGGCGGGAAAGTTCTTCACGCAGCTCCCGGTCCATCCAGCCGGTGTCCACCGGCCCGGGGTTGAGCACATTGGCCGAAATGCCCAGGGGTCCGAGCTCCCGCGCGGCGGCGATGACGATCCTGTCGAGCGCGCCCTTGGAGGCGCCGTACGGGAGGTTGAAGGCGGTGTGGTCGCTGGTCAGGGCAACGATGGCTCCGCCGTCATCGGTGGCCTGCCGGGCAAATGCTGCGATCAGCTGCCAGCTGGCCCGGGTGTTCACGGCGAAATGCCGTTCGAACGCCGCCAGGCTGGTATCCAGGATGCCGGAGTCCACGGACTCGGCATGGCTGAGCACCATCGCTGCCAGCGGACCTGCCAGGTCCGTGGCCTCGGCCATCAGCCGGTCCGCGGCGGCCGGATCCTGCAGGTCGGCCGGGACGGCGTGGACCCGCGCCCCGATCGCTTCGAGCTCGGCTGTGAGGCGGACGACGTCGTCGGGCTGGCTTCCCCACGGCATCCGGGCGTCGTAGTCGTGCCAGTAGCTCAGGATCAGGTCCCAGCCGTCGGCGGCAAGGTGCCGGGCGATGCCGGCGCCGATACCGGCGAGCCTGCCGGCACCGGTGACCAGGACGGCCTTCCGCTGAGCCGGGGGCCCGCCATCAACGGGAATGGATTCCATCCCCTCAGCCTACTGGCCGGGCGGGGGCGGGTTCCGCGGGTGTTTCCACGAGGGTGGCTGACGGCGGAGCCAGCGTTCCGGCACCGGTGGGTGCCACGCGGCGCAGGAGTGCCAGCCAGCACAGCAGCAGCGCCACCGCACCAAAGACGCCGGCACTGGATGCCATGATCCACAGTCCCGGAGTCTGGACATTGAGGTCAACGGCCCCGAAGGCCAGGCCGATGCTTTTCGGCGAGAAAATGAACGCCAGGACAGAGAACGCCAGCACCGCCGTCATCACGGCCCGCAGGCGGCGGTAACGGTCAGGGGCCTCCCGCAGCGTCCACGCAAACGCCGGAAGCACCGCGGCTACCCAGACCCAGTGATGGGACCAGGACACAGGGCTGATCAGGAGCATGGCCAGCGCCGTCGCGGACATGGCCACGGTGCGGGCGCCTTGGTCCGACGCGAGCCGGATGACGGCGGCGGCCAGCACGACCACCAGCAGGCTCAGGGCAACCCAGGGAAGCGTGACCGCGGCGGCCGGGACGCCGAAGTGCAGGAGCGCGCCTTTGATGGAGAGGTTGTCCACGTAGCCTGCCCCGCCGATCCTGGAGGTGTCGGGCAGGATCTCCAGCCAGAACTGCAGCGATTCCACCGGCCGCAGGAGCCAGCCGAGCAGGACGGTGGCCAGGAAGCCTGCGCCCATGTTGAACAGGCCCCGCCAGTCCTTGCGCACCAGGTAGTAGAGCCCGAAAACCAGCGGCGTCAGTTTGATGCCGGCAGCCACCCCCACGAGGAAGCCGCTTCCTGGAATGCTCCTGTTCCAGCGGTGGTTCCTGGACAGCAGGTCCGCCGCCATCAGGCCCATCAGCAGGATGTTTACCTGTCCGAATGCGAGCGTCTCCCGCCACGGTCCAAGGGCAAGCATCGCCAGGAGCGCAGCCGCAGCGATCCAGCGGCTGCGGGGCGAATCAAACGTCGCGCGCCAGCTGGTCCTGGCTTTCCAGTAGCGCACGGCCAGGAGCGACAGCCATGCGGCCACGGCCACCCCGGCAGCATTGAACAGCTGCAGGGCGAGGGGTTCGGGAAGCCTGGCCAGCAGGCTGAACACGAGGGCCGCAAACGGCGGGTAGGTAAAGGGCAGGCCCGGGCCTCCGGCCCATTCAACGCTCGGTCCGTACAGCCCGGAGGCGGCCCAGCCGGCGTCGTTCAGGATTTTGCCGCCATGCCAGTAGACGCTGAAGTCCAGGCCCTGTTTGTTCCAGCCGGACAGGAGTAACCAGACGGGCACGGCAACCGCCACCGCAGGCAGCCAGGGGGCAGCCACCCTCCACAGCCGCAGGCCCGGGGGCCGCGCGTTAACTGCTGTTCCGGCTGTTCTTGCTGTCAGGCCGTTCTGTGCCATCTGTTGTCCCCCAAGGTCGCTAGCTGCGGGCAGCCGTATTCCACTGTCGGGTTTCGGCGATGGAACGGCGACTGGCCGTGGCTACATACTACATATGCAACCCCGCTATTTCCGGCAATCCCCCGGTGAAAGTTCAGGCAACCACGGGTGCAGGCTCGCGCGTAGCCGCGTCCTTGCGGATGGTGGCGCTGATGACGGCGGCGATGGTGCACATGGCTGCGGCCCCGAACCAGGCGTAGGTGTACTGGCCGGTGGCATCACGGATGGCTCCCGCGCCGAGTGCGGCCGCGGCGGCGCCGAGCTGGTGGGCGGCGAAGACCCAGCCAAACACCACGCTGCCGTCCGCCCCGAAGGTCTTGCGGCAGATCGCGGCCGTCGGCGGGACAGTGGCCACCCAGTCCAGCCCATAGATCACCACGAACACGATCATGCTGGGCTGGACGGTGGCACTGAGGAGCAGGGGCAGCACCAGCAGGCCGATGCCCCGGAACTGGTAGTAGACAGCCAGCAGGATCCGGGGGTTGAACCGGTCAGTGAGCCACCCGGAGGCAATGGTGCCCAGGATGTCGAAGATTCCGACGACGGCCAGCAGGCCGGCTGCGGTGGTTTGGGCCATGCCGTGGTCATGGGCGGAAGGAATGAAGTGCGTGCCGATCAGGCCGTTGGTGGTGGCGCCGCAGATGGCGAAACCTGCCACGAGCGCCCAGAAGGTGCGGACCCTGCTGGCCCGTTTAAGGACCTGCAGGGCCCGGACGGCGGCGTTGCTGCTGCGCCCGGGCGAAGGGGCAGTGGCGGTCGGTGCAGCCGCACCGGCGGACGGTGCAGCGGCGGGCCCTTCGTCCGGTTCGGTTTCGCCGTACGGCAGGACGCCGGCATCGGCCGGGGAGTTCTTCAGGAATTTCAGGACCAGCGGAACTACCGCGAGGGCTCCGGCGGCGATGAGCAGTGATGCCTGCCGCCATCCGGGATCCTGGGCCAGCATGGCGATGAACGGGAGGAACACGAGCTGGCCGGCGGCGCTGCCCGCGGTGAGGATGCCGATCACCAGTCCGCGGCTTTTGGCGAACCAGGTGTTGGCGATGGTGGCGGCGAAGACGAGGGCCATCGAGCCTGTGCCGAGGCCGATGAGCAGCCCCCAGGTCAGGAGGATCTGCCAGGACTGGCTGACCAGCACCGTCAGGGCACTGCCGGCGCCGATCAGGACCAGCGCGGTGGCCGTCACGGCGCGGATGCCGAACCGCTCCATCAGGGCAGCGGCAAAAGGTGCGGTCAGGCCGAAGAGCACCAGGTTGATGCTGACCGCTGCAGACAGAACGGTGGTGGACCAGCCGAACTCCTGTTGCAGCGGCACCATCAGGACCCCCGGCGCCGCCCGGAATCCGGCCGCGCCGACGAGGGCAAGGAAAGCAACAGCGGCCACGGTCCAGGCAGGATGAAGCCTGGGCCGGCGTGAAGAGCGGATGGCGCTCATGCGGCGGTGGCCAGGCGCACCGGAGCCGGGGTCCGCGTGAGGCTGTGCCAGCTGGTGTTGGCGGCCGTGAGCTGCTCCCCGCAGGCGCTGCAGGTGTCCGCAGAGCCCGTGCGCTGCCCGCAGCCCGTGTGGATCACATACATGTGGGCCTGGGCCGTCGGTGCCGGGAGGTGCTTTTCTGCCCACTGGACCACGGCATTAAGCACAGGAAGGGCGTCCTCGCCCTTGGCGGTCAGGACATACTCCTGGCGGGTGCGGCCGCCGTCGTCGTAATTCTTCCTGGCGAGCAGCCCGGACTCCACCAGGCCTGCCAGGCGGCGGGTGAGCACGGAGTCTGCCACGGCCAGCCGGGCCTTCATGGCATCGAAGCGCCCGTTGCCGAAAAAGACCTCGCGGAGCACCAGCATGCTCCAGGGATCGCCAAGGATATCGAGGCCGCGGGCCATGCTGCAGCTGCGGGTGGACCAGTCGGATCGGAGTGCCATACCCGCACCCTAGCTAACTTTCTTGAAGAAAGCCACGCGTGAAGGCAGGGCCCAGGCCTACCGGCGGGATTCCAGCCGAAGCGCCGCACGGGACGGGCTGTAGGCCACTGCCCAGTAGACCAGCAAGGCCACGCCGCAGAGGACGCCAAGGCTGGTGACGGCCAACTGGAACTGGGTCTGCGGGTCCTTGCCCCACTCGTTGGCGCCGGCCATCATGGCCAGGTATTTGGGGGTGAGATAGAAGGCCACCGCCGAAGCGGCCACAATGACCCAGCCGTAGAGCCGCAGCTTGCCGCTGCGGGACGGGACCCGGTGCATCGCGAACGCCATGGACGGCAGGGCCACCGCCATCCACACCCAGTGGTGCGACCAGGAAACGGGGCTGATGAGGAGCATCAGCACCGCGGTGGCAGAGACGGCCACGAAGTTCTCATCCGCGGCCACCGCCCACCTGATGACCAGTGCCGCCAGGACGGCGAGGCCCAGGGACAGCACCAGCCACAGGACACTGGTCAGGCCGGAGTCCGGCATGCCCACATGCAGCAGCAGCCCCTTGACTGAGAGGTTGTCCAGGTAGGCGGGCCCGCCGATCCGGCCGGTGTCAGGCAGGATCTTGGTCCAGAAGGTCAACGAGGCGTTGGGCAGCACGGCCCAGGCAAGGGCAATGGACCCGAAGAACCCGCCCGCCATCCAGCCGAGGGCCTTGAAATCGCGGCGCACCAGGAAGTACAGGCCGAATGCCAGTGGAGTGAGCTTGATACCGGCCGCGAAGCCGATCAGCAGCCCGGCGGGCCAGCGGATCTCCCCCGCCCGGTCTTTGCCGTACAGCGCAAAGTCGGCGAGGATCAGGCCCATCAGGATGATGTTGATCTGGCCGAAGTCGAAGGTGTCACGCCACGGACCCAGCAGGAGGATGGCGCCGGTGCCGGCGAGGGCAACGGTACGGAACCTCCAGTCGGCGAAAGCATCCCGCCACCCGCGGAACCCGAAGTAGTGCCTTGCCAGCCAGGCGGCAACAACGCCGGCGCCCGCCAGCGCCGTCGTGCTGAAGATCAGGCTGCTGGTGCCCATGGGCAGCATGGCCAGCGCGGCAAAGAGCAATGCGGCGAACGGCGGGTAGGTGAACGGCAGTCCGTCGCGGGGGGCGTAGAGCTCGTTGACGCCGGTCTCACCGGACTGCAGTACGCGGTTGCCGCCGTAGTAGTACACCTCGAAGTCGTTCATCAGGGGGATGTACGCGGAATACAGCACAACGAGGGCCAGGACGACGACGGCCGCACCGGCCGCCGTCGCGATCCAGCCGCGGGCGGTTCCGGAGGCCACTGCCGGGGACGTTGCCGTCACCGGAGGAACGTGAAGGCGTGCTCGAGGTCTGCGATGAGGTCCTCAACATCCTCGATGCCGCAGGAAAGCCGGAGGAGGTTCACCGGGACAGCCAGCTCGGTGCCTTTCACCGAGGCATGGGTCATTTCGGACGGGTAGTTCATCAGCGATTCGATCCCGCCCAGGGACTCGGCCAGGGTGAAGACGGAGGTGTTTTCCGCGACTGTGCGGGCCGCGGTTTCGCCGCCCTTGAACTGGACGGACACCATGCCGCCGAACTTCTTCATCTGCTTCCTGGCCAGATCGTGGCCGGGGTGCGAGGGCAGGCCCGGGTACAGGACGGCCTCCACTTCGGGGCGTTCGAGCAGCCATTCGGCCACGGCCTGGCCGTTCTCGCTATGCCGGTCCATGCGCACGCCGAGCGTCTTCAGTCCGCGGGTGGTGAGGAAGGCGTCCATCGGGCCGGAAATCGCACCGACGGCGAACTGGACAAAGCCGATCTTCTCCGCGAGGTCCGCGTCCTTGACCACGACGGCGCCGCCCACGACGTCCGAGTGGCCGCCGATGTACTTGGTGGTGGAGTGGACCACGACGTCGGCACCCAGGGCGAGCGGGGTCTGCAGGTAGGGCGACGCGAAGGTGTTGTCCACCACGAGGAGGGCCCCGGCGTCGTGCGCCACAGTGGCCAGGGCCTCGATGTCCGTGATCTTCATCAGCGGGTTGGAGGGCGTCTCGACCCAGACGAACCGGGTCTTGTTGGCGGCGACGGCCTTGCGCACCGCGTCCAGGTCAGCCATGTCCACGGGGGTGTTGCCGATCCCCCAGTCGCCAAGGACCCGGCTGATGAGCCGGTACGTCCCGCCGTAGGCGTCGTTACCCAGCACAATGTGGTCTCCGGGCCGGGTGAGGGCGCGGATCAGCGAGTCCTCGGCGGCCAGGCCGGAGCTGAAGGAGTAGGCGTGGGTTCCGCCTTCGAGTGCTGCGAGCTGCTGCTGCAGGGCGTCGCGGGTGGGGTTGCCGCCGCGGCCATACTCGTAGCCGTCACGCAGGCCGCCGATCCCGTCCTGGGCGTAGGTGGAGCTGAAGTGCAGCGGCGGGACAACCGCACCGGTGCGGGGTTCGAAGGCCTGGCCGGCGTGGACGGCGCGGGTGTTGAAACCCTGGTTTCCAGATACAGACATGGTGCTCCCTTTGGGACTAGCTGCTGAGGTAGGCGAGGAGGTCGTGGCGGGTGAGGATGCCCACCGGGGCGCCGACGAAGGTCACCATCACGGTGTCCACGTCGGAGAGCAGTTCGCGGGCTGCGGAGATGGTTTCCAGCGAACCGATGACCGGAAGTTTCGGTCCCATGTGCTCGGAGATCTTGTCCGTCAGTTTGGCTTCGCCGCGGAACAGCTTGGAGGTCAGCGTCCGCTCGTCCACGGCGCCGAGGACCTCGCCCATCACCACGGGCGGCTCCTGGGAGAGGACGGGGATGTGGCTGACGCCGAACTCGTTCATGATGTTGATGACATCGCGGACGGTCTCGTTCGGGTGGATGTGCACCAGGTCCGGCAGTTCGCCGGTTTTGGACTTGATGACCTCGCCCACGGAGGCTTCCTCGCCGCCGGAGAGGAACCCGTAGGAACGCATCCACTGGTCGTTGAAGATCTTTGCGAGGTAGCCGCGGCCGGAGTCGGGCAGGATGACCACCACCACAGCGCTTTCGGGGAGGTCGCGGGCGACCTTCAACGCAGCCACCACCGCCATGCCGGAGGAACCGCCCACGAGCAGCCCTTCCTCGCGGGCCAGGCGGCGGGTCATGGCGAAGGAGTCAGCGTCGCGTGACGGCAATGACGTCGTCCGGGCACGGCTTTGTCGTAGTTGCCGGGCCACATGTCCTCGCCCACGCCCTCAACGAAGTAGGGGCGGCCGGTACCGCCGGAGTAGACCGAACCTGCGGGGTCGGCACCGATGATCCTGACCCGGCCGCCGTCGGACGCTGGCCGGCCCGGCGGAAACCTCCTTGAGGAACCGGCCCGTGCCGGTGATGGTGCCGCCGGTGCCGGCGCCGATCACGCAGTGCGTGATCCGGCCGTCGGTATCCTGCCAGATTTCCGGCCCGGTGCTCTCGTAGTGGCTGCCGGGGGCGGCCGGGTTGGAGAACTGGTCGGGCTTGTAGGCGCCGGGGGTTTCAGAGACGATCCGGTCCGAGACGCTGTAGTAGCTCTGGGGGCTGTCCGGGGCGACGGCGGTAGGCGTCACCACAACTTCGGCGCCGTAGGCCCGCAGTACGGCGCGCTTGTCCTCGCCCACTTTGTCCGGCACCACGAAGATGCACTTGTAGCCCTTTTGCTGGGCAACCAGCGCCAGGCCCACCCCGGTGTTGCCGGACGTGGGTTCCACGATGGTTCCGCCCGGCAGGAGCTTGCCGTCCCGTTCGGCCTCTTCGATCATCTTCGCCGCGATGCGGTCCTTGATGGATCCGCCGGGGTTCAGGTATTCCAGCTTCACCAGGACCGTGGCTTTGATGCCCTCGGTCACATGGTTGAGCTTGATGAGCGGGGTATGGCCGATGAGGTCCAGGATGGACTGGGCGTACTTCATACGTACAAAGTTACCGTCTCCTCACCGCGGCCCGGTTTACCCGCCGGCGGGCAGGTTCTGCCAAAGGCCCAGGACGTTGCCCTCCGGATCCCTGAAGTAGGCGGCGTAGCCCATTCCGGGCACCTCCTGGCGGGGGCTGACCGTCGTTCCGCCGAGGGCTCCGATCTTCTCCAGTGCGGCATCAATGTCATCCACGTCAACGGTGACCATCGGCGCCGTCAGCTCGCCCTCCCTGGTGAACATTCCACCGTTGATGGCGCCCGCTTCAGTGGGCTGGCCGGTGGCTTCATCCATGGGGGTGGTGATCACCATGTTGTAGTCCTCCATCCCCGGCACGGGATCGACCCGCCAGCCGAAGGCGTCCCTGTAAAAGTTCCTGGCCCGCTCCTGGTCGTCCGCGGGAATTTCGAAATGCACCACACCAGCCATTGCGCTCACCTGACAGTCGTAGGGACGGCACGGCGGCTCCGCGCCACACGTGGGATTCTAGTCCTGGCGGGGACCCCGGGATAAGGGGATTTGGCCCCTTCTCCACCCCTCATGTTGCGGACGTTGTCAGCCCTGCGTGGGACGATGGACCCATGAGCATCGCTGACGCCCCCGCCCGGCTGGCCGCCGCCGCGGATGCGTCCGTACGGTGGCATCCCGGCGGCCCCTACAGCCTCGCACGGACCCTCGGTCCGCTCCTGCGCGGCAACAGCGACCCCTCCTTCAGCGTCCAGGGCGGGATCATCTGGCATGCCTTCACCACTCCGGACGGCCCCGCATCCCTGCGGCTGAGCCCGGCCGGAAGCGGGACCCCGGAATCGCGGGTGGACGTCCAGGCGTGGGGGCCGGGAGCCCGATCGGCCGTCGACTCGGTGCCACGGCTCCTCGGTGCCGATGATGACTGGCAGGACTTTGACGCGCCGGCGTTCCACGCCACCCTCCCGCGCATGGTCAGGGAGGCACGGCGGCGGAACCTGGACGTCCGGCTCCCCTCCAGCGGCCGCATGGTGGACCAGCTGGTGCCCATCATCCTGGAACAGAAAGTCACAGTCATCGAGGCGCGCCGCGGCTTCCGTTACCTGGTGCACCGCTATGGCACGCCGGCGCCGCAGGCCGGCGCCCTGGCACCAGCCGGGCTCATGGTGGCCGCCCACCGCCGCGCAGTGGCTGCAGGTTCCCTCGTGGGAATGGCACAAGGCCGGCGTGGGACCCCAGCGCTCCGACACCGTGATGCGCGCCGCTGCGGTCCGCCGTCGCGCTTGAACGGCTTGCGGCGCTGCCGGCCGCGGAGGCGGGGGCCCGGATGCAGGTCATTCCCGGCATCGGGGTCTGGACTGCGGCGGAGGTGGTCCAGCGGACGCACGGCTGCCCGGACTCCATCGCCGTGGGCGATTACCACCTTGCCGCCTACGTGGGGGCCGCCCTGACAGGCCGGCGGACCGATGACGCCGGCATGCTGGCGCTGCTGGAACCATGGAAGGGGCACCGGCAGCGCGTGGTCCGGATGATCGGCCTCAGCGGCTTCCGTAAACCCACGTTCGGACCGCGGATGACCATCCAGGACCACCGCCGCCACTGAATTGTCCGTGGACTCACCGGCAGCCCTGGGTATAGCGTGGCGCCATGGAGCCCGCACCAGAGCTCCGAGTTTGGCGCATCCTCCGGAGCCACCCATGATCCACACCGACAGACTCACCAAAACGTTCACCGTCAAGAAGGAAACGGTCGAAGCCGTCAAGGGCGTCAACATCGACGTTGCCCCCGGCGAGCTCGTGGCGTTCCTGGGCCCGAACGGCGCTGGCAAGTCCACCACCCTCAGGATGCTGACCACCCTGCTCAGGCCCACCTCCGGCACCGCCACGGTCGCGGGCGTGGACGTGTTGGCTGACCCGGCAGGGGTGCGGGCCCGGATCGGCTACATCGGCCAGGGCAACGGCGGCGGGCACAGCTTCCGGGTCATCGACGAACTGGTCATGCAGGGCCGCTTCTACGGCATGAACACCACCGACGCTGCGGCCCGGGCCCAGGAACTGCTGGCATCCCTGGACCTCGCCGACCTCGCCAAGCGCACCGTCGTCAAGCTTTCCGGCGGCCAGCGGCGGCGGATGGACGTTGCATTGGGACTGATGCACTCGCCACGGCTGCTGTTCCTGGACGAACCCTCCACCGGCATGGACCCGCAGAACCGGGCCAACCTGTGGGAGCACATCATGCGGATGCGCGCCGAGCACGGCACCACGATCGTCCTGACCACGCACTACATGGACGAGGCGGACCTGATGTCCGAGCGGGTCATCGTGATCGACCACGGCCAGATCATCGCCGATGACACCGCAGCACGGCTGAAGGCCAACCTTGCCGGCGACCTGCTGGCCGTCGAGGTGGCCGCCGATTCCGCCGCGGATGTGCGGGGCCTGCTGGGGCGGGCTGCCGCCGGCGGCGACATCAACGAAAACTCGTACGACGGCGTCGTCCGCTTCCGTCTCCGGCTCACCGAGGGCTCGCGGCTGGCTCCGGCGCTCCTGAAGGAGATGCACGACGCCGGCGCTCCCGCCCAGTCCCTGGAGCTGAAACCGCCGACGCTGGACGACGTGTTCCTGGAACTGACCGGGCGCAACCTGCGGGAAGGAGCTGACCGGTGATGGCAGGGCCAAGCGCCACCGAAGTCCTGAAGAAACCCGAACCTGCGCGCGGTCTTCCGTGACACGAAGTACGTGTTCTGGCGGGAGATGCTGCTGCCGCTGCGGGACCCGTTTTCGCTGGTTTTCTCGTTGATCCAGCCGCTGGTCTTCCTGGGCCTCTTCGGGCCGCTGCTGGGTGCGGCGGTGGGGGCTCCGGCGTTCGGCGGCCAGTCCACCCTCCAGTGGTTCCTGCCCGGCGTGGTGGTGATGATCGCCCTGTTCGGGACATCCATGACCGGATCCAACCTGCAGTACGAACTCATGACCGGCTCCTACGAGCGGATCCTCGCCACGCCCCTGTCCCGTTCCTCGCTGATGATCGGGCGGGCGTTGAAGGAGTGGGCGCCGCTGGTGGTGCAGGGACTCATCATTGCCCTGGTCTGCATCCCCTTCGGCTTCATTTTCTACCCGCTGCACATGCTGTTCGGCCTGGTCATCCTGGGCATCTTCGGCATCGGCCTGGGCGCTCTCTCCTACGCCCTGGCGCTCGTTTCGCAGAACAAGGAGTGGATCTTCTGGGGTGTCCAGCAGACGCTGTTGTTCCCGCTGATGATCCTGTCCGGGATCATGCTGCCCATCGAAGCCGGACCCGGCTGGATGAAGACGGCCAGCCTGTTCAACCCCCTGACCTACCTGGTCAATGCCGAGCGGGAACTGTTCGCCGGCAGTGTCGGCACGGACACGCTCCTGGGCCTGCTGGCCGCAGCGGTGACTGCCGCCGTCGGACTGGCCGTGGGGATCCGGGCGATCAGCCGCAACATCCGGTAGGGCGTGCTCACTGGGCGCGGTCCACCGGGGATTCCTGGGCGTCGTTGCGCTGCAGGAAAGCCAGTACCGCCGCGACCCTGCGGTGCACCCCGGTGGGCGGGAGGCGGAGCTTGGTGAAGATGGCGTTGACGTGTTTCTCCACGGTGGATGAGGACAGGTACAGGGACTCCTCGATGCCGGCGTTCGTCCGTCCCCGCGCCATCTCCCGGAGCACGTCGAGCTCGCGCGGGGACAGATCGGCGAGCGGGTTTGCCGCCCCGGCGCTGCGGCGGCGCACCAGCGTGTCCACGATCTGCGGATCAATGACCGACCCGCCCGCGCGCACCTCCCGCAGTGCGTGCACAAGGTCTTCAAGGTCACCGACGCGGTCCTTGAGCAGGTAACCCAGGCCGGATGAACCGTCGGCGAAGAGCGCGAGCGCGTAACTCTGGTCCGCATGCTGGGAGAGCACCACCACTCCGGTGTCCGGGTGCGAGGCGCGGATGGCGCGGGCAGCTTCGATGCCCTCCATGTGGTGGCCGGGCGGCATCCTGATATCGGTGAGCACCGCATCGGGGGCAAAGCGCCGCACGGCATCCAGCAGCTCTGCAGCGTTCCCCGTGCACGCAACGACGTCTATCTCGCCGGAGTCCTCCAGCAGACGCCGGATCCCTTCCCGCACGAGGTAGTTGTCCTCTGCGATCACCACCCGCAGTACGCCTTCGTCATCCACCGTGGTGGCCCTTCCGCTCAACAGGGAGGTCAACCAGCACGGTGGTGCCCGACGGGTTGTTGCCCGAGACGCTCACCGTGCCCCGCAACGCCGCCACCCGGTCGCGGATGTTGGCCAGCCCTCCCCGGGTTGCGGCTGCCGGCGTGCCGATGCCGCAGCCGTCGTCAGTGATGGCAATCTGCAGGTGACCGTCCTTCCGCTCGAGGCCCACGGAGGCGAGGGTCGCATGGGCGTGCTTGGCAGTGTTCGCGAGCGCCTCCCGCACCACGTAGTACGCCGTCGTTTCGACATCCTCCGGGAAACGCTCTGACCGGATGTGGTCGTCCGCTTCGACGCTCAGCGGGATCGGAAACCTGGCAACGCTCGATTCGATGGCGGCCACGAGGCCGTTGTCGCTCAGGACCGGCGGGTGGATGCCGTGGGCGAGTTCCCTGAGGTCGGTGAGCGTTTCGCGGGCCTGGTCCTGCAGTACCACCAGCTCGTCGGCTGTGAGCTCTCCGCGCTGCAGCCGGTTACGGGCCAGGCGGAGCCCCGCGATCTGGGCGACGACGTTCTGCTGGATCCCGTCGTGGAGGTCCCGCTCCAGGCGTTTGCGCTCATCGTCCTGCGCTGCGACCAGCCGCTCCCTCGACGCCGTCAGGTCGGTGAGCTGCCGTGCCAGCTGGTCGCTGAGCCGGACGTTGGCGACCGACGCCGCAGCCTGGCCGGCGACCGTGCGCAGCAGCGCGCGCTCGGCGTCGCTGTAATCGCCCCGCCTGCGCGGGCCGACCTCGATCCGGCCAAGGACCTCGTCGGCGCGGGCCAGGACGCACGACTCGACGGGCTGGCCGGCTACGTCCCCGGCCACGCCCAGCGGGGATGCCGCCAGCTTGCCGTCGGGTCCTGCCAGCCGGATCCTTACCCAGGACGCGTCAAGGCCGTAGCGCACGGCAGCGGTGAGCCGGCTGAGCAGTTCGCCGGGGTCGACCGCCTGGTCCAGCTGGAGGCCGAGCTGGCTGAGGAGCGCCAGCTGGCGGTCCCGGTCGCCGAAGACAGCCCGGTGGATCCAGCTCTGCAGCCACCAGCGCAAGGGCAGCAGGCAGATGGCCACGGCGGCGGTGAGCAGGGCGGCACCGATCACCGTCAGGCTGTCCGCGAGGAGCACGGCGGGCGTGGCTGTTCCGATCCCGTACAGCACCGTGATCAGCAGATCGGATGAGCGGGCAACGAGGCGTCCGCGGTCATCGGGTGCGATGTCGAAAGCCCCGTAACGGAAGATCCCGTGGATGGCGGCGAGGGGAATCGCAATGAGCGAAGCGAAGACGGCAAAAGCGACAGCCGTGTCCCATGGCGCGGGGACGGCGGACCAGAGCATGAAACTGGCCAGCGACCCCGTGACCACCCAGATGACCACCCGCATGCGCGCACGCACGGCCGGATCGCCGAAGACCGCCCGTGAGTAGAACACACCCAACCCGAGCAGCACGCTCTGCGTTGGCTGGTAGAGCCCGTAGTGGACCGCCGGGGCAGCCCATTCGAGCCAGGACACGGCATACGGGTTCGGAATGGACTCGCCGCTGATACCGATGTACGGCTGCATGACCAGGTGCGGGGTGGTCAGGAGGGTCAGCGGGCCAACCAGCACAGGCACCCAGAGGAGTCCGACGGCGATGCGCTGCCACCGCCGCTCCAGGGTGCCGGTGGGGTACGTGGCGAACATAGCAAGGAAAGCGGCGGTGGACACTGCATCCGCTGTCAGGCCGATCATGTTGAAGAAGGGGAACCATGGCTGCTGGATAAGCCCGGGGTTGCGAAGGACAAGGGTCTCGCACGCGGAGCCGACGGCCATGGCGGTGGCTGCGGCAGCAATGAAGACAGCGGACCGGGAGGTGGACACCGTGAGCAGCCACATGCCGAACACAAATGTGGGCAGCACACCGAGCAGGGGCCAGGCAAGGTTGTGGTCCGCTGCGGAGTCGACGAAGCCGCGGATAATGACCACGTAGAGGAGCGCCGCCGCCCCGAGCGGAGCGAGCGCGATGAGCAATCCCCATCTTCGGAGCACAGTCCCATGATCCGCCTTCTGCGCGATTCCGGGGAGGGGGTCGCTCCCCGGCCTCCCCCGGGGCTGGCCTCCATACCCCCTGTGGTCACCCGCGTTCCGCGCCCGTGCCCGGAGGCCTAACGTCGGAGCCAGGGCGGATGCCGCGCACCGGTACCCGCACGAACAGGAGGACATCATGCGCAGGACCTATTCAGTCATCGCCTGGATCGTCGCCGCCGGCGTCGTTGTCCAGGCTGCTTCGATCGCCTTCGCCCTTGGCGGGATAGCGCGCTACATCCAGGATGGCGGCGTCATCGACAAGGCCCTGGTGGAAAGCCACCAGGCGACGTTCACCGGCGACCTCGGCTTCCCGATCCACGGGATTGTGGGCGGTATGGTCATACCGGTGGCCGCCGTCGCGCTCCTCATCGTGGCGTTCTTTGTCAAAGTACGGGGCGCGCGCCTGTGGGCGGCCATCGTGCTCGGGTTGGTGGCCCTGCAGATCACCCTCGGGTACTCCATCGCCGACATGCCTTACCTCGGCCTGATCCACGGCGCGAACGCGTTGGCTGTCCTGCTCACCGCCCTCTACGCGGTGATGCGCCTCCGGCGGCCCCACGCCGTCGGCGCTGCGGAACCGGCCTCCCGTGCGGTCGCGACGTGACCTCCTCGGCCGGATAGCGGTCGGCGTCGCAATGGCCGGGGCGCTGGGCCTCGGCGCGCTCGGGTGGAGTTCCACGCTCCTGGGTGAGTACTCGGTCATGGACATGGGTGGCGGGCACGCCGGCCACCGAGGTGCAACGGGTCCTGGAACGGATGGCACCGTCAACGTGGCGAGCCTGATCGCGGACCCGCTCCGCCGCCCCGATGTTCACGTCGAGCTGGTTGCCCGCCAGGAAACCATTCAGGTCCCCGGCGGGCGTCCGGTGGAGGGCTACACCGTGAACGGAAGTTCGCCGGGACCAACGATCCGCGCCCGGCAGGGAGAGCTCCTGGAAGTGGTGTTCATCAACGAGTCGGTTGCCGCCGGGGCCACCCTGCACTGGCACGGCATAGACGTGCCCAACGCCGCAGACGGCGTTGCGGGAATCACCCAGGACGCAGTGCCGGCCGGAGGCCGCCACGTCTACCGTTTCATCGCAGCAGACGCCGGCACGTACTGGTATCACTCGCACCAGGTCTCGCATGAGCAGGTGGAGCGCGGGTTGCTGGGGGCGGTGGTCATCGACCCTGCCGGTCCGCCGGCGGGCGCCGTTCACGGCGAGGCCGTCGCACTGCTGCATATTTACGGCGGACAGCACACCCTCAATGGCCGGGCGGAGGACGGACATGTGCAGGCCGGTCCGGGCTCCGCCGTGCGGATCCGGGTCATCAACACAGACCAGGGCACGGCCGCAGTCTGGTCAGCCACTCCCTTCAGGGTGGCTGCGACTGACGGGCACGAGGTGAACGCACCGGACCTCGTGGACGGCAGGACAGTGCTCATCCCTGCGGGCGGGCGGGCTGATATCGCGATGCACGCTCCAACCCAGGGCTCGGTGCGCCTTCACGTCGGTGGTGCCCGGAGCATCTCCATCGGAGACCCCAAAACGCCCGCTCCCCCTGCCCGACAGCCGGCGGAGGTGCTGGACCTGTTGGCATACGGCTCACCCGCCCCGGCCGGCTTCGACCCCCACTCCCCGGACCGTACTTTCGACTACGTGATCGGACGCCGCTATGGCCTGATCAACGGCCGCCCCGGCAATTACTGGACCATCAACGGGCAGCTCTTCCCGGACGTGCCCATGTTCCAGGTCAGAAAGGACGACGTCGTGCTCATGCACATCCGGAACGAATCGGGCGAGGTGCACCCTATGCACCTGCACGGCCACCACGTCCTGGTGCTCTCCCGCGGCCGCATGCCGGCGTCGGGAAGCCCGTGGTGGGTGGACTCCCTCGATGTGCACCCGGGCGATTCATACGACGTCGCGTTCGTTGCGGACAACCCCGGCATCTGGACCGACCATTGCCATACGCTGTCCCACGCCGTCGACGGCCTGGTCGCCCACCTCATGTACGAGGGAGTCTCGACGCCCTTCACCATCAACGGCCCGGGCGGGAACCAACCCGAGTGACGGGCATTCCGGTCCGGGTCAGAGGCCCAGCCGCGCCACCGCCTCCTGGCGCATCTGGACTTTGCGGATCTTGCCGGAGACCGTCATCGGGAACTCTCCGCGGACCTCCACGTAGCGGGGAATCTTGTAGTGGGCCAGCTTGCCCCGGCAGAACTCCGCGACGGCGGCGGCGTCCAGCGGTCCGGCGCCAGGCTTGAGGATGATGCAGGCCATTAAGCTCCTCGCCGTACCTGGGATCGGGCACCCCGATGACCTGTACATCCTGGATGGAAGGATGGCTGTACAGGAACTCCTCGATCTCGCGGGGGTAGATGTTCTCGCCGCCGCGGATCACCATGTCCTTGATGCGGCCTTCAATCACCACGTAGCCGTCGTCATCCATCCGGGCGAGGTCGCCGGTGTGCATCCAGCCGTCGGCGTCGATGGCCTCTGCTGTCTTGTCAGGCTGGCCCCAGTAGCCGGCCATCACGGCGTAGCCGCGGGTGCATAGCTCGCCGATCCGGCCGCGCTCCAGGACCTCCCCGGATGCCGGGTCCACGATCCGGCTTTCAAGCTGTGGCATGGTCCGGCCCACGGTCTCGGTCCGCTGCGCCATGGTGTCCCCGGGACGGGTCATGGTGGACACCGGCGAGGTCTCGGTCATGCCGTAGCAGATGGCCACATCCACCATGTGCATCTCCGTGATGACCCGGTTCATGACGTCGATGGGACACAGCGACCCTGCCATGACGCCGGTCCGGAGCGTGGCGAGGTCGTAGGAGGCAAAGTCCGGGAGCGCCAGCTCGGCGATGAACATGGTGGGCACCCCGTAGAGCGAGGTCCCGCCGAAATCCTGCACGGCTTCCAGCGCGGCAGCCGGGCTGAAGCCGCGGCCGGGAATGATGGTGGCCGCGCCGTGGCTGAGCGCCGCCAGGTTGCCGATCACCATGCCGAAGCAGTGGTAGAACGGCACCGGGATCACCACCCGGTCGTGCTCGGTGTAGCGCAGCAGCTCGCCGATGGAGAATCCGTTGTTCAGGATGTTCCGGTGCGTCAGTGTTGCACCCTTCGGGAAGCCGGTGGTCCCGGAGGTGTACTGCAGGTTGATCGGATCATTCGCGTCCAGTTCCGCCATCCTCGCCTGCAGGCCTGAATGCGCGACGTCGTCAGCCCGCTTGAGCAGCTCGGCGTACGTCAGCTCTTCCTCGCGTTGGGGCTCGCCGGCGTCGAGCCCGTCCACCCCTGAATCCGGCAGGAACACCAGCTCCCGGAGGTCCGGGCACGCCGCCAGGGCCTGGCGGGCCATCCCCACGTAGTCGCTGGCCCGGTCCGAGGGTGCCGTGACCAGCATCCGCATGCCGTTCTGCTTCACCACGAATTCCAGTTCGTGGCTCCGGTAGGCCGGGTTGACGTTGACCAGGATCGCGCCCGCCTTGGCCGTGGCGTACTGGAGCAGGGTCCACTCGGCGCAGTTCGGGCTCCAGATCCCCACCCGGTCACCCTTGGCGATACCCAGGGCGAGCAGGGCACGGGCGAGGCGGTCGACGTCGTCGTTCATCTTGCTGTAGCTCCAGCGGCGGGCGTCAGCGCCCGGGACCGCAGCCGCCTCGATCAGGGCGTCGTGGAAGGGAAAACGTGCCACCACCCGCTCGAAATTCCGGCCGATGGTCTCTTCGAGCAACGGGACGTCAGTGTCCCCGGCTGTGTAAGCGCGCATGAAGGCACGCTACCAACTGCCATGGGGATGTGGGCGATCTTTGGCCGCTGTTTCTTGCGGCACCGGGCTTTTGGGCAACCGCGGTCCGGGTAGGGTATGCAAACCTGCATGGCATGCGCGACGGGCTGGTGTTTTACTTCCCTTATGTCTGAGTTGTTGAAGCAGCACCCTAATGAGCCCCACAACGACAGCATTGCCGCCCGGCTGAACTGGCTTCGGGCCGGTGTCCTCGGGGCGAATGATGGCATCGTCTCCGTCGCCGCAACGGTGGTGGGCGTTGCCGGCGTGACCAACGATGTCACTCCCATCCTGGTGGCCGGTGCCGCCGCTGTCGTGGGTGGGGCGGTCTCCATGGCGTTGGGCGAGTATGTTTCGGTCAGCAGCCAGAGCGACAGCCAGCGCGCCCTGATCGAAAAGGAACGCCAGGAACTCCGTGACGATCCCGAAGGTGAGCTGGAAGAGCTTGCTGCGATTTACCAGGCAAAGGGGCTCACCGAGGCGACAGCCCTGACGGTGGCCCGCGAACTGACCGACCACGACGCCCTGGGGGCGCACCTCGAAGCTGAACTGAAGATCGATGAGAAAGAAGTGGCCAGCGCCGGGCACGCCGCGCTGGCTTCAGCCATCGCCTTTACGGTCGGAGCGGTGCTGCCGCTGCTGGCGATCCTGCTTCCGCCTGCCGAGGTGCGGATTCCGCTGACGTTCGTGGCCGTGGTGATCGCCCTGGCCATCACCGGGTCGGTCAGCGCGAATATCGGCGGCAGCTCCAAGCGGAAAGCAACCCTGCGCCTGGTCATTGGCGGCGCCCTCGCCATGGCCTTCACCTACGGTGTCGGCCTGCTGCTTGGAACGACTGGCATCGCCTGACTCCGCCGCAACGGTGGCATGTCCGGTCACCACCACTCAGTGTGGTGCCCGCTGCCGGTATTGTGAAACGCATGAGTGCACCTATTGACCTGTTGGCAACGTTCATCCCCAACGAGGGCGAGTTTTTCCGCGTGAAGCTCGCACTGGAAATCGCCATCGACGAGGTGGTGAATGAACCCGGCTGCATCCGCTACGAACTCACCGAGGCCACGGAGGAGAAGCTGGTGCTGACGGAGCAGTGGGCCTCGGAGGAGGACCTTGGGAAGCACTCCAAAGGAACCGCGGTCCAGGACCTGAACGAATCCCTCAGCGCACTGCTGGCCGAGCCCGTCAAGGTGGAGCGCATCTAGCCACAGCTGCTAAAAACCCGAAGCGGGGCCCCTCAGTGAGGCGGCCCCGTTTCGGGTTTAACAGCTGCGCGGGCGTTTAGGCGTCGGGGATCTGGGTGCCGTCCTGGGGTCCGGCCGGCTTCCCCGCAGCGGCCGCGGCTTCCGCCTGTGAGCGCGCCACGTGGGCGTGCACCTCATCCATGTCCAGGGCCTTGACGGCGTCAACCACCTGCTCCAGCTGCTGGGCGTTCAGAGCGCCCGGCTGGGAGAAGACCAGAACCTTCTCGCGGAAGGCCATCAGCGTGGGGATTGAGGTGATGCCTGCCTCGGCAGCGAGCTGCTGTTCGGCCTCGGTGTCCACCTTCGTGAACAGGACGTCTGAGTGCTTCTCCGACACGGCGCTGTACGTGGGTCCGAACTGCTTGCAGGGACCGCACCATTCAGCCCAGAAGTCCACCAGGACAATGTCATTGCCCTCGATGGTCGATGCGAACTGTTCACCTGTGATGTCAACGGTAGCCATGGCTTCAACGGTACGCGAGCGGGCGGACGATGTCGCGGCCGGGACGGACCTGTTCGCTCCCCGCGTTATCGGGAATATCCGGCCTGTGCCGTGTACAGGACGCCCGCGGGAGCCTACCCTTGCAGACATCAGACGCTGGCCGCCGTACCCGGGAGGTCCCATGGACCATGTCATCTCCACCCGGTCCCTCACGAAGAAATTCGGACGCCACGAGGTGTTGCACGGCGTTGATTTCGACGTCGGGCAGGGGTCCGTCTTCGGTGTGATCGGCCCGAACGGGGCAGGAAAGACCACCACCATGCGGTGCCTGCTGGACATCATCCGCCCCACCTCCGGCGAGGTGCGTGTCCTGGGCATGGATCCGCGGCTGGGCGGTCCCGGGCTCCGCCGCCGGATCGGCTACCTTCCCGGTGAGCTGTTCCTGGAAGGCCGCGTCACCGGCCGGAAGCTCCTGGCCCACTACGAGGCCATCAGCGGCCCCGTTCCTGCGGGGAGGATCGACGCACTGGCGGAGCGGCTCGGCCTGGACCTTGACCGGCACACCCGGAAACTCTCCAAAGGCAACAAGCAGAAACTGGGCCTGGTCCAGGCCTTTATGCACGATCCTGAGCTCCTGGTCCTCGACGAACCCACCAGCGGCCTTGACCCCCTGGTCCAGCAGGAATTCCACGCGATGGTCCGTGAAGCCCGGCACAAGGGCCAGACCATCTTCCTCAGCTCGCACGTGCTCAGCGAGGTCCAGCAGACGGCGGACACCGTGGCCATCCTCCGGGACGGCCGGATCATTGCAGTGGAGTCCGTCAGCGGGCTTCGCGAGGGCGCAGTCCGGCACCTGCGGCTCACGGCGGACGGAACAACAGCGCACGACGCCGGCGCGCTGCTGGGCTCGGTTCCCGGCGTCGGGCAGGTGCAGGTGCTGGAGTCCGGAAGCTCGGTGACGCTGTCCGCCACGCTGGAAGGGGACATCCAGCCGCTCGTCCGGGCACTGGGCATGCTCCGGCTCAGGGACCTGGTCCTTGACGAGCCGGACCTCGAGGAATCGGTGCTGAAAATGTATGCGGGCCCGACGGAGGCAGCCAAGTGAGCGTTACCCTTCCGCTCTTCCGCAGGGCGTTCTTTGACACCTGGCGCTCAACGCTGGGCTGGGCGGCGGGGCTGGCGGGCGCGATCTTCCTGTACCTGCCCCTGTACCCGTCCATCGGTGGAAGCGCACAGATGCAGGAGATGATCAACGCCCTGCCGGCGGAGATGACCAAGGCGCTGAACTACGACCAGATTGCCACCGGCCCGGGGTACACCCAGGCCACGCTGTTCGGGCTGATCGGATTCATGCTGATGACCATCGCTTCGGTGGCGTGGGGTGCCGCCGCCGTTGGCGGGGACGAGGAGTCCGGCCAGCTTGAACTGACGCTCGCGCACGGCGTCACCCGGAGCCAGGTGGTGCTGGAACGGGCCTTGGCGCTGCTGCTCCGGGTGCTGCTGCTGGCTGCCTTGGTGTTTGTGCTGGTCCGGCTGCTCAACGACTCCGCCCACCTGGAGATCCAGCCGGAAAACCTGTTCGGCGCGGCCGTCCTCTTCGCCGGCCTGGCCCTCCTGAGCGGCACCGCAGCCCTGTGCGTCGGCGCCGTCTCCGGCAGGCGCACCTACGGCCTGGCCGCGGGCGCGGCAGTGGCCGTCATCGGCTACGTGTTCAACGCCGTGGGACGGCAGAGCCAGGATGTGGAGTGGCTGTTGAACCTCAGCCCCTACCACTGGGCGTACGGAAATTCGCCGGTCAGCAATGGCGCGGACTGGGCGGCTGCCGGCTGGTTGTGGGGCATCTCCGGTGCGCTGGTGCTCCTCGCCGCCGTTGCCTTGGGCCGCCGGGATGTGGGCGCCTAGCGGTGCCCGCCGGCCCGCTCTCCGTGTCCCAGCGGTGCGGGGCCGGCGTCCGGCTGCCGGGCAGGGCATTGGTTTCACGCCACTCATGGATCCAGGCGGGCAGTTCCAGGTCCGCCGGGGGTTCGCCGAACTCGCGCAGGATCTCTTCCTGGCTGACGGGCTTGCCCTTGCTGACCAGGCGCGTCGCGATGTAGGCACGCGCGTAGATCTCGCCGTCGGCCACCATGCGCTGCTCGAAGTAGATGGCTTTGGCGTCCAGGCCGATGATCTTCGACTCGATCGTGTACTGCTGCCACAGTTGCAGGGACTTGCGGAAGGCGATGGTCTCCCCCGCGGCCACGGGACTCCAGCCACGCCGGCGCATCCTTTTCCAGGTTCCGCTGCGGACCATCAGGTCAAACCGGCCCAGGTCCATCAGCGAGAAGTACATGCCGTTGTTCACGTGCAGGGCGATGTCTATGTCGGTGGGAAGGACCCGCAACGGAAGGGACGAGGTATCCCAGATGGTCAGTGCGGAGCGCCGGGCGGACGTGAACAGCATCAGGAGGGTTCGCAGAAGCAGGTGCATCACCCAATGTTACCCATCGGTAACTTACGCGCAAGCCCGGCCCCGTCCGGCCGCGTAGGATTTGGCGCATGACACAACAACGCTACCGGGACCTTGCCGAGTGGCCGCTGATGGGGACAGCACTGGTGTTCCTGGCGGCTTACGCCTGGCAGGTGGTGGGCCGCGTCGAGGGCCGGGGGGCGGAGTGGCTTGAGGCTGTCATGTGGCTGACGTGGGTCATCTTCGCCGTCGATTATGGGGCCAACCTGTGGCTGGCAACGGACCGGCGGCGGTGGTTTGTCTGGAACCTGCACGAACTCCTGATTGTGGCGCTGCCGTTCTTCCGCCCGCTCCGGCTGCTCCGGCTGGTGACGCTGCTGTCCGTGCTGCACCGGACCATCGGCGAAACCCTGAGGGGACGCGTGGTCACTTACGTGGCGGGATCAGCGGCACTGCTGGTGTTTGTGGGTGCACTGGCGGTGCTGGATGTCGAGCAGTCCGCCCCTGACGCTAAAATCCTGACGTTCGGCGATGCCGTGTGGTGGGCGGTGACCACCATCACTACCGTGGGCTATGGCGATATGTATCCGGTGACCCCGATCGGCCGGCTGGTGGCCGGAGCCCTCATGATGAGTGGCATCGCCGTCCTGGGCGTGGTGACGGCGTCCATCGCTTCCTGGCTCGTCCAGCGGGTCGAAGAGTCCACCGAAGCCGCGGCTGAATCTGCTGAGGAGCCGGTGCGGGCGGAACTGGCAGACCTTGTTGCCGAGATCACCGCGCTCCGCCGCGAAGTGGCCGAACTCAGGAACGGCCGCACCTCCTAGCCGTTGTTGGTGGCAACGGCCAAGTAGTCAGCCTCACCATGGTGAGTACGAATCTGCTTCCCGGCCAAGTATGATGCCGGAATAATCGCGTAAGGCCTACTCGTGCCTGACCTGCGAGAACTTCCTAGACTCGAAATTCCTAGGGCCGTATAAGTTGCTGGCGCATCCTCCAAAGCTGGGGTGGGTGATGCCGCTTCATAGCGGAGCATCCGTATCTTCTGGGTATGCGGGCATCTCCCATCATGCGCTTCCAGCGCGGGGCCGGCTTCACGCCGGAAACGCGCGGCGCATCACACCTCGATCCGTCCTGAACCGGGAAGTCCTGCATCCGCAGTAACCCTGGATCGGGCCGACCCGCGATGGGCCACCCATGAACCAGTTGACCGCGAAATCATCCGAACCACCCCGCCGAAACTTTGAAACCGACGTCCCGCGGACGGAGCTGACTCCGGGACGCAAACCCCTCAGCAACCGGCTGTGGGCAGGCATGACCTGCGCGGCCGTTGTCTCCGCCTTCGGGGTGGCAGCCCTGGCGGGCTCCGTCGGGACAGCCGAAGTCACGCCTCCGCCCGAGGCCCTGACGACGGCGGCAGCCCCCGTCTTGCGGGTCACCCGGCCGCTGCTCACCGCTCCCCTGGACGAACCGTACATCGGTGCGATCGACCCGGTCCCGGCGGAAGCTGACGCGTCGCCTGCGGCTGTGGCCGTGCCGGAGGCGCCGCCCGCCGGCTGCTCCTGCTCCTGCCCCCGAACCCGCGCCGGCGCCGGCGCCGGAGCCCGCGCCCCCTGCCGATGCAAACTCGTATACCGTCGTCGCCGGCGACACCGTGGGTGGAATCGCGGCGCAGTATGGCGTTGACATGAATGCGATGCTGGCGGCCAACGGGCTGGGGGCGTACAGCGTCATCGTTCCCGGGCAGATGCTGAAACTCTCCGGCCCAGCGGTCGCGGCTCCTGTGGCGGCGGCGCCAGCAGCGGCACCTGCACCTGCTCCTGCGCCCGCCCCCGTTCCTGTGGTGGCAGCCGCTCCGGCCCCGGCACCCGCGCCGGCACCCGCGCCGGCACCGGTGCAGGCCGCCCCGGCAGTCCGCACGATCTACGTCGCCGGGGCAGGCGGTCAGGCCATGGTGGATGCCTGCATCGGACCCATCCACTACACGCCGAACGACGCGTTCTCGCTGTTCATCACCGAGCACGACTTCTGCGGCGGGTGGGCCAGGTTCTCCGGCATCGGTGTGGGTGAAACCGTCAGCATCCCCGGTTACGGAACGTTTACGGCGACGGCCCGCGGCCAGGTCCCCAACCCTGGAACCACCAACGACGTCATTGCAGTGTTCGGCGGCTTCCCGAGGGCCATCCTGCAGACCTGCATCCCCGGCACCAGCCAGATGCTCCTGATTGCCCTGAACTGACCACGCGGCATCCCGCTGCGGAGGTTTTTCGGCTTCGTCCGAACCAAAGCTTGTCCGCGGTTCCCAGCCTTAAAGGCGAGGAACTGCGGACAAGGCCATGCCGGGGGGTGACGCCGCTCAGGCCGGGTGGCGTTCGGAGATGTGCTCCACCAGTTCGCCAACGCGCTCTTCGGAGTAGTTCCGCGCAATGTCGCCCTGGCTGATGATGCCTACCAGCTTGTGGTCGGCAATCACCGGGAGGCGGCGGATCTGGTGCTTCTCCATCATGTCGATGGCTTCGTCGACATTCGCGTCGGCGTCAACCCAGTGGGGCCGGCCGGTGGCGAGCTCGCGGGCCAACATTTCGCGCGGATCGCGGTCTGCGGCCACACACTTGAGCACGATGTCGCGGTCGGTGACCATGCCCTTCAATTTGCCGTCGTCGCCACAAATCGGCAGCGACCCGCAGTCAAGATCCATCATCATGCGTGCGGCATCGGCGAGCGTCTGGTTCTCCTTGATACACCGAGCATCCGTAGTCATGAATTCACGTACAGCACTCATTGGTTCTCCTTCATCGATTGATGTCTCGACGCAGGGCACCGGGGCACGTGCGCCGATGGTGCCAGCCTACGCCGGGCCAACGCAGGTGTCGACGACGATTCCAAGGCCTGCTCCGGCTGCATCTTTTCCCCTTGAAGTGGTCAATTCCGCGTGGAACGCCGAGGGGATTTGACCCTTTGAGGGGGAAAAGCCGATGAGTGCGGCACGGGCGGACGCCGGATGCCCCGGGACACAAAAAAGCCTCCGGAACCTGGTGGTTCCGGAGGCTTTTCCTTGGGTGGCAGATGAGGGATTCGAACCCCCGTAGGCGTTGCCAGCTGATTTACAGTCAGCCCCCTTTGGCCGCTCGGGTAATCTGCCGAACTTCAAAAGAAGTACCCGCTGATGCAGTCTGTAGAACGTCCGTTTCCGGGCCGTTCCGCTTCCAGTAACCGCGGGCAAGACAACTTTACAGAACTTCTGCCGAAGAATCGAATCGGGCGTCCAGCCTTCTGAAATCCCCCGCAATTCCGCGGAAATCCGCCCGAATCAGGCCTCGCCGCGGATCCGTCCGGCCAGCCGGGCCTCAAACTTTACGGCCTGCTCCTCGGTGATCTGGTTCAGCTGGACCGCCCTGAGCAGGTCCTCACTGACACCGTCCATCCGGGCCGATGCGTCTGCCACCGGGCTGAAGATGATGGATGCGGCGACGGCGGCGGCCGCAACCGAAGTGGCCGCGGAGGCGACAGCGCCCGCGGCTGCAGCGGTGGTTCGGGTGGCGTAACGGACGGCTTTGCGGTGCATGGTGGTTCCCTTCGAGCTCTTCCAACATCTTCAACTCTCGGGCGCCGCCCTTCGTTCCGGCCCTGCGTCCGCTGGGAGGGAACTGTGAAACCGGCAACAACTTCACAACGGGGGCATCCGTACTAGGCTGGAATACAGCGATCAGGCCCCTCGGGGCTCCACCATCACAAGGAGAATCATGGCAGGCGAGTCAACGTTCGACGTCGTAAGCAAAGTGGACAAGCAGGAAGTGGCCAACGCGTTGAACCAGGCCCAGAAGGAACTGGCCCAGCGCTACGACTTCAAGGGAGTCGGCGCCGAGGTCGATTTCAGCGGCGAGAAGATCCTGATGAAGGCAAACTCTGAAGAACGCGTCCTCGCAGTCCTTGACGTGCTCCAGTCCAAGCTCATCCGCCGCGGCATCTCCCTGAAGTCCCTGGATACCGGCGAGCCCTACGCGTCCGGCAAGGAGTTCCGGCTGGAAGCCTCCATCAAGGAAGGCATCGAGCAGGACCTGGCCAAGAAGATCAACAAGCTGATCCGCGACGAAGGCCCCAAAGGCGTCAAGTCCCAGATCCAGGGCGACGAACTCCGGGTCTCGTCCAAGTCCCGCGATGACCTGCAGTCAGTGATGGCACTGCTGAAGGACTTCGACGAGGCAGACCTGCAGTTCGTCAACTTCCGCAGCTAGCGTCCGACCCTCGCGGCTGGAGGCACTGCGCAGCGGAAGCCCCCGTACGGCGGCGGCACCGTTCGGCAGGAACCCGGGAAAGTACGACGGCGGCGTGCTGGTTCAGCGGCCGGCCATCCGTTCGAGCCGGGCGATCCGGTCCTTCATCGGCGGGTGCGTCCGGAACAGCCTGGTCATCGCCCCGCCGCGGAACGGGTTGGCGATCATCAGGTGCGAGGTGTTGACCAGCTTCTGCTCCTGCGGCAACGGTGCAATGCTGACGCCCTGCTCGATCCTGCGCAGGGCTGAGGCGAGCGCCAGCGGATCTCCCGTGAGCTGTGCGCCGTCCTCGTCGGCGTCGTACTCCCTGGTCCGGGAGATGGCCAGCTGGATCAGGGACGCCGCGAACGGGGCCAACAACGCCATGGCCAGCATCGCCAGCGGATTGGAGTTGCGCCGGTCGCCGCCGAAGAACAGCAGCATCTGGCCAACTGACGTGATGACCCCTGCCACGGCCGCCGCCACGGAGGACGTGAGGATGTCCCGGTTGTAGACGTGCATCAGCTCGTGGCCCAAAACGGCACGGAGTTCACGCGCATCCAGCAGCTGGAGGATCCCGTCCGTGACGCACACGGCAGCATTCCGGGGGTTCCTGCCGGTGGCGAAGGCGTTCGGGTTCATGGTGGGCGAGACAAAGATGCGCGGCATCGGCTGATTGGCCCGCACGGAAAGCTCCCGGACGATCTGGTGGAGCTGGGGCGCCTGGGTTTCCGTCACCGGGTACGCCTGCATGGAGCGGATGGCGATCTTGTCGCTGTTCCAGTAGCCGTAGGCCGTGGTGGCCACGCCGACGAGCGCCATGATCCAGATCGGCGCGGAACTGCGCGTGCCCACGCCTATCAGCCCGCCGAGCCCCAGCAGCACCGCCCAGAGGACACCAAAGAGCGCCGCAGTCTTCAGGCCGTTGTAATGCTTGTGCACGTCCACTCCTCCATCTCCGCCATGCCGTTGCTACGGCACCGGGTTACGGGCATCGTATTTCCTGAAACCCGGCTGGAGCTGGGCGGCCAGCCATGCCACGGCGATGCAGAGGACACCGCCGAGGAGCAGCACCCAACCCTCACTCAGAATTTTAGTCCCGCCCCCTGCCAGCAGGTCCCCAACCCGCGGCCCGCCGGCAACCACCACGATGAACACTCCCTGCAGCCGGCCCCTGAGGTGGTCCGGCGCGGCTGCCTGCAGGATGGTGTTGCGGAAGACGCTGCTGACCGAGTCCGCGATACCCGCCAGGGCGCAGCACAAAGCCGCCGGGACCAGCCAGGGTGTGGCGCCGCCGTCGTCCGTCCTGCCGGCCAGGAGCACCACTGCGCCGAAGCCGGCAATCGACGCGCCCCAGCCCATCACCGACCACACCACGGCGCTGCCCTGCCACCGGACGTGGCCGAGCGGTCCGGAGAAGAGCCCGGCCAGGAAGGCGCCCACGGCGGTGGAGGCCAGCAGGATGCCCACCGTCGATTCGCCACCGCCGATCATCAGCGCACCGATGGCAGGCATCAGGGCCCGCGGCTGGGCGAGGATCATGGCCACCAGGTCGATGATGAAGGTCATCCGCAGGTTGGGCCGCGTGCCAAGGAAACGGAAACCCTCGACGACGGAGCGGAGGCCCGCGCGTCCGGCGCTCCCTGAGGGCGGCATCGACGGCAGCCGGAAAACAGCCCAGAGCACGAACGCGAAGCTGATGAAGTCGATGGTGTATGTCCAGCCGAAGCCCACCCACGCCACAAGGACGCCGGCCAGCAGCGGCCCCACCGTCATCGCCAGGCCGAAGGACACCATGCTGAGCGCATTGGCCGCCGGCAGCAGTTCTTTCCGGATCAGCACGGGAATGATGGCGCTGCGCGCCGGCTGGTTGATGGCCTGGGCGCCGCTTTGCAGCGCCACGAGCAGATACAGCACCCACACGTTTCCCAGCTGCAGCCACGATTGCAGGGCGATCAGGCCGGTGGTGAACCACAGGACGGAGGTAGCCAGCAGCGCCACGGTGCGGCGGTCGTGGGAATCGGCAATGGATCCGCCGAGCAGCCCACCGAACACCAGCGGCACCAGCGCGAAGACTCCCAGCAGCCCCACATAGAAGCTGTCCTGGGTGAGCCGGTACACCTCAAGGCTGACGGCAACCAGGGTGAGCTGGCTGCCCACGGCGGAGACCGCTGAACCAAGCCAGAGGCGACGGAAAGCAGGGCTCTCCTGGAGCGGTGTGATATCGGCAAGCAGTTTCCCCACCCTGCAACCCTAATGCGGGATGCGTGCCCGCTTTTGTCACACCCTTGGTATCCTCAGGCGGGGGAAGGAGTTGGCTCATGAATCTGTCCAGGCGGCTGCTCTTCGCGTCGGCGTTCTGGGAGGTGGCCCGTCCCCGCACAGCGTTGAACGCCGGGCACCTCCTGATCCGGCTGACCAACCCGGCCATTGCCTTTGACCTGCGCTCCGCCGCGGACTGGCTTACCTGCCACAATGCCGCCCGCCTGGCACTGGCCGAGGTGCTGGAGGCCACGGCCGTCACCGTCATGTTTGCCCACCAGTGGCACCCCATCGGCGCGGCCATCGGGGAACCGGAAGTGGAGTCGTCCACGCCGACGTTCCACCTGTTCGGGCGCTGGGAGGGCGAGCCAGTCAGCCCCGGCGAGCAGCTGCGGCTTCCAGCGCAGCGCCGTGTTCCGGCAGCTGCCGCGGATCTCCTGAAGTACGACGGCGGCCTCCGCACCGCCCTGCGGCGCGCTGCCCTGGCGGTCCCGGCTGAGGCGGACAGGCAGTCCGCGTCACCCGGAGCGGTGGACGGCCCGTTGCCTGCGGTGGTTGCCGCCCCGCCCACGCTGAAGGCCGGCATGCACCACACCGTCCTGTCCCCGGCGTCGGAAGATCCCCTGGCTCCCGGGCATCTGCTGTCGCTGGCCGCCGCCGTCCAGGCCCTGACAGACCGTCCCGGAGTCACCGGGCTCAGTTGCGTCGTGCCTGAGCCCGCGGCCGGGAGCCTCGCCGTCCACGCCCTGGGCCGTTCCGCTGGAGAGTCGGTAAACCCGATGCAGGAATTCCTGGACCTTCCCGGGGTTAGCCGCGCCTTATTGTGATCGACTCATAATAAGTGCTTCAATGGAGACATGACTGAACACTTTGGCGGCCACGAAGCATGGGCTGCTGCCCTGCGCGCCCACGGCCGCCGGGTGACCAAGCAGCGGCTGGCGGTGCTGTCCGCCGTCGAACACCACCCCCACTCCCCGGCGGAGAGCATCCTTGCCGCCGCGCGCACCGAACTCCCGGAGCTGACAGCGCAGTCCGTCTACGTGGTCCTCGGGGACCTCACCGACCTGCACATGCTGCGCCGCTTCGAGCCGCCGCACTCCCCCGCCCTGTACGAGACACGGGTGGGTGACAACCACCACCACGCCATCTGCATCAGCTGCGGCCGCGTGGAGGACGTCGAGTGCGCCGTCGGGCACGCGCCGTGCCTTACCCCGCACTGGGATGAGAACGCCAAGCCGATGACCATCCAGATCGCCGATGTCATGTACCAGGGCATCTGCCAGGACTGCCAGCAGTCCCAACAGCTTCCTTCCGAACGTCCCTCACAAGTAATCGAGAAATAGGAGAAATATGACTGCCATTTCAACAACCCAGTCAGGTGCGCCCGTCACGTCCGACGCGCATTCCCAGACCGTCGGTGCCGACGGCGCCATCATCCTTACTGATCACTACCTGATCGAAAAGCTGGCCCAGTTCAACCGCGAGCGGGTGCCGGAGCGCGTAGTGCACGCCAAGGGCGGCGGCGCGTTCGGTACTTTCAAGACCACCACCGATGTCTCCAAGTACACCAAGGCCGCGTTCCTGCAGCCGGGCGTCGAGACCGACATGCTGATCCGGTTCTCCTCCGTGGCCGGCGAGAGCGGCTCCCCGGACACCTGGCGCGATCCGCGCGGTTTCGCCGTGAAGTTCTACACCTCCGAGGGCAACTACGACCTCGTCGGCAACAACACCCCCGTCTTCTTCATCCGCGACGGCATCAAGTTCCCGGACTTCATCCACAGCCAGAAGCGCCTCCCGGGCACCCACCTGCGTGACGCCGACATGCAGTGGGACTTCTGGACCCTGTCCCCCGAGTCCGCGCACCAGGTGACCTGGCTCATGGGCGACCGCGGCCTGCCGGCTTCCTGGCGTGAAATGCAGGGCTACGGCTCGCACACCTACCAGTGGATCAACGCCGAGGGCGAGCGCTTCTGGGTCAAGTACCACTTCAAGTCCAACCAGGGCGTCAAGAGCCTCACCGGCGACCAGGCTGAAGAACTCGCCGGATCCGATGCCGACTTCTACATCCGCGACCTGCAGGAAAACATTGCCGACGGCAACTTCCCGTCCTGGGAACTGCACGTCCAGGTCATGCCGTACGAAGACGCCAAGACCTACCGCTTCAACCCGTTCGATCTGACCAAGGTCTGGCCGCACGGCGACTACCCGCTGATCCACGTGGGCACCATGGAGCTGAACAAGAACCCGGAGAACTACTTCGCGCAGATCGAGCAGGCCACCTTCGCGCCGTCGAACTTCGTGCCGGGCATCGCCGCTTCCCCGGACAAGATGCTGCAGGCCCGCATCTTCTCCTACGCCGACGCGCACCGCTACCGCGTGGGCACCAACCACGCCCAGATCCCGGTGAACCTGCCCAGGAACCAGGTCAACAACTACAGCCAGGACGGCGCCGGGCGTTACCACTTCAACGCCCCCTCCGTTCCGGTTTACGCACCCAATTCGGTGGGCGGCCCCGCGGCTGTTGAGCCGGCGTCCCCCGCCGGGGGCTGGGAGAACGACGGCGAGCTGACCCTCTCCGCGCACTCGCTGCACGCTGAGGACGGCGACTTCGGCCAGGCCGGCACGCTGTACCGTGAAGTGTTCAACGACGGTGAGAAGGCTCGCCTCCTGGACACCATCACCGGTGCCGTGGGCGGCGTGAAGACCCCCGAGATCAAGGAACGCGCCATCCAGTACTGGACCAACGTTGACGCCGAACTCGGCGCCAAGCTGCGCGCCAACCTCGGTGCCGCAGGCCAGACGGAATCCGACGCCGAGGCAGCCAACAAGGTCTAGCCCTCGTCGACGGCCCCATATGCCCGAAGCAAAACACCCCGCCACGGACTCTGTGGCGGGGTGTTTTCATGTGCCGGGGTGTTTGGTTGCCCGGCCGGGGCCGGCCTAGCCCTGGGCTGAGCCTGCGGCGGCGGGCCGGTGCCCCTTCTTGGCAAGCTGGATCTGCTCGTAGACGTGGTGGCGCAGTTCGGTGAAGCGGGGCAGCGACCGGGTGTTCAACTGGTCCCGGTCAGCGGGGAGGTCGATCACGATGTCCTCCTGCACCACCGTGGGGGACGATGACAGGATGATGACGCGTTCACCGAGGTAGACCGACTCGTCGATGTCATGGGTAACGAAGAGCACGGTCACGCCCAGTTTCTTCCATACGGTCCGGATCAGGTCCTCAAGGTCCGCCCTGGTCTGCGCATCCACGGCCGCGAACGGTTCGTCCATCAGCAGGACCTCCGGCTGGTATGCGATGGCCCGGGCAATCGCCACGCGCTGCTGCATGCCGCCGGACAGCTGCCACGGATAGGAGCGCGGAACGTGGGACAGGCCCACGGCCTCCAGCGCCTCATCCACGAGCCGGTCGCGTTCGGCCTTGGGCACTTTCTGGTTCTTCAGCGGCAGTTCCACGTTCTCCCGGACCCTCATCCAGGGGAACAGCGACCGTCCGTACTCCTGGAAGACCACGGCCATCTTCTTCGGCGGCCCGGACACACGCTTGCCGTCCAGCAGGACCTCTCCCTCGGTGGGCGCCATCAGGCCGGAGATGCACTTCAGCAGTGTCGTCTTACCGGAACCGGAGGGGCCAACCAGGCAGGCCAGCTCGCCGGCGCGCAGGTCAAAGGTGAGGTTGCGGACTGCCTCGATGTCGCCGCCGTCGGTCTGGTACACCTTCTTCAGGCCGCGGACCGAAAGCATCGCGTCCGTCACGGTCTTCCCGGCAGGCGGCGTCTGGCCCGCGGGCGTTGACTTCCCGGCTGGCGGCGTCTTCCCGGCGGGCGCGGGTGCTGGGTCAGGCTGCATTTTCTACCTCTTTCTGGCCGTGGTACCAGCGCAGGATGTTCCGCTCGGCCCACTGGAAGATGAATGACATGGCCACGCCCAGCAGGCCCAGCACCACGATGCCGGACCACATTTCCGGGATCGCGAAGGAGCGCTGGAACTGGACAATCGTGAAGCCTAGCCCCGAGGACGAGGCGAACATCTCGGAGATGACCATCAGGATCAGCCCAAGGGACAGCGATTGCCGCACGCCGGCGAGGATCTGCGGGCTGGCCGAAGGCAGCACCAGGTACCTGACCCTGGCCCAGCCGTCGATGCCGTAGGTGTGTGCTGAATCGGAGAGGACGCCGTCGACGGAGCGGACCCCTTCAATGGTGTTCAGCAATACCGGCCAGACGCAGCCGGAGATGATCACCGCGATCTTCATTGAATCGGTGATGCCCATGAGCAGGATCAGCACGGGCACCAGGACGGGCGGCGGGATGGCGCGGAAGAATTCCAGGGTCGGTTCCAGGAGCGCCCGGAGCCATCTGACCGAGCCAATCAGGACCCCTCCCGCGACTCCGATCGCAATCGCCGCGACAACCCCCACCAGGAGCCGTCCGATGCTGGGCAGCACGTCCGAGAAGAAACGCGGTCCGAACCACACCTCCCCGAACTTCGCTGCCAGGGTGGCCGGCGTGGGGACAAAGAAGTTGACTGCTCCGAGGGTTGAGGCCCACCAGAGCAGGACCAGCAGGACTGGCAGCGCCACAATGTAGCCCACAGTCCTGAGGGCTTTCATACGATCACCTCCGAGCGGACGGAGGAGTGCCAGGACAACGTCTTTTTTTCAATGAAGCGCATCAGGACATTGATCAGGACACCGATCAGCCCGGTCGCCAGTACCAGGGCATACATGCCGGAGATGGCACCGCCGGACTGGGCCAGGGCAATTTCCCGGCCGAGGCCCGGCGATCCGATCACCAGTTCAGCCGTAATGGCCAGGACCAGCGCCACCGTCGCCGCGAGCCGGATCCCTGTCATCAGGTACGGCAGTGCGGTGGGAAAGACCACATACCGTATCCGCGCCATCCTGCCCAGCCCGTAGGTCTTGGCAGTGTTGTTGGCGACCATATCGACATCGGCTACGCCGTAAAGGACCTGGATCAGCACCTGCCAGAAGGCTGCGTATGTGATCAGCATGAGGGAGGATTCAATCTTCACGCCGAAAAGCAGCACTGCCAGGGGGATAAGTGCCACCGACGGGATCGGCCGCAGGAACTCCACGGTGGAGTTTGTTGCCTTCCGGAGGAAGTCGCTGGAACCGATGATAAATCCCAGGAGCACGGCGAGGACCACCGCAATGACAAGGCCAAGGAACCAGGCGGTCATGGTCTCCCCCACCGAGATCCAGAACGCGGTGAGTCCGAAGTCCACCGCCAGGGCGGCGATGACTTCGCTGGCCGGCGGCAGGTACCGCTCGTTGATGAGCCCCAGCCGCGGAATCAGTTCCCAGGTGACCAGGAATCCTGCAATCCCTGCAACGCCAAGCACCTGCTTCCCTGGAAGCTTGCGGACAGACCGGCGGTCCCGTCCCACGCTGGGAACGGGACCGCCGGACGTCAGGACATCTGCACTCACGGCAGCAGGTCGGCCGCGTTCGGCGCCTTGCTCAGCGTGCCGTACTTCGCGGCGGCGTCGCCAAGGGTCTTGAAGGCGTCTTCGTTGAACTCGACCGAGTAGCGCGGGAGCACGATCTTGGCCCTGGCCGCCTCATCGATCTTGGTGTAGGTACCCACGATGTCGCGGACCTCCTGCGGGTGCTCCTGGGCGTATTCAAGCGACTTGTTCATGGCGCGGGTGAACTTACCCGTGAGCTCAGCCTTGCCCTTGATGGTGTCCGCCTTGGTGAAGTACCCGGCAATATCCAGGTCCTGGCTCATCTCCACGAAGTTCCAGGAGATCACGGTGCCGCCTTCGGCTACGGCTTTGGACAGGAAGGGCTCAAGGATCCATGCTGCGTCTACCTGCTTGTTGGCCAGGGCAGCCGGGGCATCGGGGAAGGCCACCTCGACGAACTTCACGCTGTTGGGGTCCCCGCCATCCTTTTCAATAACCGACTTGATGGTGGTGTCACCAATGTTGGACAGGTTGTTGACTGAGACCGTTTTCCCGGCGAGGTCCTTGGCCGACGTAATGGAGGAGCCGGCCGGGACAACGACGCCACCGATGTCCTTGCCCTTCTCTCCGGTGGTGGATGCGCCGTTGGCCACAAACTTAAGGTCCAGGCCTTTGTCCTTGGCAACCATGACGGAAATCAGGTTTGAGAAAGCGAAGTCGAAACTGCCGCTGACCACGCCCGGAACGATGGCCGCGCCTCCGGTAGCCGTCTGGATATCCAGCTGGAGGCCTTCCTCCTTGAAGAACCCCTGTTTGTCACCGAGGTAGATCGGCGCGCAGTCGACGATCGGAATCACTCCGACGCTGACTTTGGTCAGGTCCGCGCTCCCGGAACTTCCCCCCGCGGCGGTGGTACCTCCCGTGGAACTGGGCGAACCCGACCCGCACGCGGACAGGCCCATAACCGATGCTGCGGCAAGCAGCGCAATTGCAGTACGACGAAACATGTTCACTCCTTTGTGGACTGGCCCGGAACCGGAACTCCGCAGCCGCGCTTGTCCGCTTTCCGAACAACCGTTCGGGGTCAGTCTATAAGCACCATAAGGTTGAAGATCGAACCGATCGGCCATCGTTACCCACCTGAGACTCCATCAACCGGATGGTGGACACAGTCCGGGCACCCGCGGCGGCGCGGGGTTGTCCACATAACAGGCAGCGGCTCTGGAGGACGCCCGCTCCTATGCCTACGATCGCTGCATGACCACATTCGAAGGCATCCCCGCGGCCGCGGTCGCGTTCTATGCCGAGCTGGAGCAGAACAACAACCGGGACTGGTGGTTGGAGCACAAAACCGGCTACGAGCACCTCGTCCGCGAACCGTTGACAGCCCTGCTGGCCCAGCTGCAGCCAAGGTTCGGGCCTGCGAAGATCTTCCGGCCACACCGGGACGTCAGGTTTTCGCAGGACAAGTCACCCTACAAGACAGCCCAGGGGGCAGTGGCGTCCTTCCAGGAAGGCGTGGGCTACTACGTCCAGCTGAGCGCCGACGGGCTCCTGGTGGGAGGCGGCTGCCACTCAAGTTCGCCCGCCCAACTGGCACGCTTCCGGAACTCGGTGGACGCCTCGGGTACGGGCGAGTCATTGGAACATGCCGTCCAAGGGATCACCGACGCGGGCTTCGTCATCGAGGGCGACCGGCTGAAGAACGTCCCCAGGGGCTTTCCGCGGGACCACCCACGGGCCGGTCTCCTCCGATACAAGTCCCTTTCAGCCGGCAAGGGACTGGGGGCACCGGACTGGCTGGCAACCCCGGCGGCTGCGGAGGAGGTAGGCCGCCTCTGGGAGCAGCTGAGGCCGCTGGTGGAGTGGCTGGGACGCCACGCCGCGCCGTAGTCCAGAATCGGCCCAGGAGGCTGCAGGCGGACATCAGTGCATCAGGGCTTCCGGGGCTTCCGGGCCAGCGGCACCACCCCGGCGGACGGATGTCCTCCCCCGTAAGACTCAGTCAGGAACCTCAGACGTGCTGGCCGTCCGTTGCCAGCCGGTGCTCAAGGTTCGAGAAGAACACGGCCACCATGAGCTCGAACGCCTTGGTTGCCTCCTCGGGCTGGTTCATGACCACGAAGTCGAACTGCAGGCCGTAGAAAGTTGACGTAAAGAGCCGGGCGTCGGTGTCGGCGAACTCGGGGCGGATACCTTGCACCACCAGCCAGTCGCGCGCTTTTTCGTGGAGCATGCGGAAGTTCTCCTGGGCTGTTCCGCGGGGCGCAGACGCCACGACATCCTGCGCGGTGGCTTCGAATTCGAGCCTGGCCAGGTGGCGGTTCCGCTGGGCCATGGTCCACCGCCACGATTCCATCAGGAAGGAGCGCCAGGCGTCCCTGTCTATGTCGCGCGCGTCCGTGGTCCGCATGCTGTCAAGCCGGGACTCAATGGAGCCGATGATCTCATTGACCAGCTGTTCCCGGTTGCCGAAGTGGTAGACCAGCACGTAGGAACTGATGCCAAGCCCCTCCGCCAGGCTCCGGAAGGTGAGTTCGGCGAGGGTCTTGTCCATCAGATAGTCCTGGATGGCGGCCAACAGCTCCGCTTTCCGTCCCGGTTTAACTGCCTTGGCCATGACTCCATCTTATGGAGTCATGGCCAAGGCAGTTTCCGGCAGGGCGCCCCCTGCGGGCAGGAAGTCAGCGCCTGCTGAACGCGTCCTCGTCCCGGCCTGAGGCGTCCTGCGCGGCTTCGGCCTTCGCCGGGCCGTTGACGGCCTCGCGGGCTTCGGTGAACCGATCGTTGAGGCGCGAGTGGCGCTGGCCGTAGGCGAAGTAGATGGCAATGCCGATAACCAGCCAGATAGCGAAGAAGATCCAGGTCTCCACCGCCAGGTTGGTCATGAGGTAAAGGCAAAGCACGGCGGACACGATCGGCAGGACCTTGCCGAACGGCACCCGGAAAGACGGTGTGAGGTCCGGACGCTTTTTGCGCAGCACCAGGATCCCGAGGCTGACCATGACGAACGCCGAGAGCGTGCCGATGTTGATCATCTCCTCCAGCAGGTCCACATTGGTGAGCCCGGCGACAACGGCGACGGCGGCGCCGCAGATCACCTGCAGGCGTACCGGCGTCGAACGCTTGTCGCTGGTCTTTGACAGGGACCGCGGCAACAGCCCGTCGCGGCTCATCGCCAGCACCACGCGTGACAGGCCCATCAGCAGCACCATGATCACGGTAGTGAGGCCAATGAGGGAGCCGAAGGCAATGACCTTGGCAGCGGTGGTGTCGCCGACAGCCTCAAAGGCCGTGGTCAACGTGGGGTTCTCGGCCGCGGCCAGGTCCGTGTAGGACACCATGCCCGTCAGGGCAAGGGACACCAGGATGTAGAGCAGGGTGACAACTGCGAGACCACCGAAGATGCCGCGGGGAAGGGTCTTCTGCGGGTTCTTCACTTCTTCCGCGGATGTGGCCACCACATCGAAACCGATGAACGCGAAGAACACCAGCGCCGCGCCGGCGAAGATACCCAGCGTGCCGTACTGCGCCGGTGCCGCGCCGGTGAGGAAGCCAAAGAAGGACTGCTTGAGGACGTCAGCGGCATCGCCGGCACCGGTGGGCTCAGCCGCCGGCACGAACGGGCTGTAGTTCTCAAACTTCACGTAGGTGAAGCCCACGACGATCACGAACAGCACCACCGCGATCTTGATCAGGGTGAAGATGTTGCCAACACGGGCGGAGAGTTTGGTTCCGAGGACCAGCAGGACGGTGAAGATTGCCACGATCAGGAAGGCGCCCCAGTACAGGTCGACGCCGCCGACCGACAGCGCGGCGGGGACGTCGGCCCCCATCAGCGCGAACACTTTGCTGAGGTAGATGCCCCAGTACTTCGCGATGACGGCGGCGGCGGTGAAGAGCTCCAGGATCAGGTTCCAGCCGATGATCCAGGCCAGCAGTTCACCCATCGTGGCGTACGTGAAGACGTAGGCCGACCCCGCTACGGGGATGGCGGTGGCAAACTCTGCGTAGCACATGATGGCCAGGGCGCAGGTCACGGCGGCGATCGCGAACGAGACGGTCACGGCAGGGCCGGCGAAGTTGGCGGCTGCCTTGGCTCCGACGGAGAAAATTCCGGCGCCCACGGCCACCGCCACACCCATGATCATGAGGTCCCACGTGCTGAGGGACCGCTTGAGCTGGCGTCCGGGTTCATCGGCGTCGGCCATTGACTGCTCAATTGATTTGGTCCGGAGGAGGTTCATAAGGAGATCCACAATCCTGATAGGGGATGGAAACAGACTTATCAACTTTACGGTCCGTCCAGTGGACGGTTCCATTTGTCCCGCATCGTGAGACGGCCTCCACGCCGAAGTTAATTGCGGCAAACGCCAAGGGACCCTCCGTTTGGAGGGTCCCAGGGCACTAACATCGAACTGCTTAGACCGGCCAGTCCATGAGGGTGGACCGGATGAGGAAACGCTTCCCTTCCGGAGATTCCACGGAGAAGCCGCTCCCCCGGCCCGGGACAACGTCCACCGTGAGGTGGGTGTGGCTCCAGTAGCTGAACTGCTCCCGGGACATCCAGAACTCCAGCGGCTGCGGCTCCAGCCCGGCGGAAACGTCGAACAGGCCCAGCAGCACGTCCGAGTCACCGGTGATGAACTCTCCGGCCGGGTAACACATCGGCGAGGAGCCGTCGCAGCAGCCGCCGGACTGATGGAACATCAGGGGTCCGTGCTGCAGCCACAGCTTCCGCAACAGTTCCGCGGCCTCCGCGGTGAGCGCCACCCGGGAGAAATCCTCCCCGGGCAGCGTCACCGCGGCGTCAAGCCTCTGGTGGGGCATTAGAACCTCAGCACCACACGGCCGTCAATCTTGGCATGCTTCATCTCGTCAAGGACGGCGTTGATTTCCCCCAGTTCGCGCACCGAAACCGTGGGGTGGATCTTGCCCTGGGCGTAGAAATCCAAGGCCTCCTCCAGGTCCTGCCGGGTACCGACGATCGAGCCGCGGACGGTCAGGCCCTTGAGCACAATCTCGAAGATGGGCGCCGGAAAATCGCCCGGCGGCAGGCCGTTGAACACAATCGTCCCGCCCCGGCGCGCCATGCCGATCGCCTGTCCGAAAGCAGACGGGTGCACTGCGGTGACCAGGACTCCATGGCAACCTCCGGTTTCGCGTTGGATGACTTCTACGGGATCCTCATGCAGGGCGTTGACCGTCAGTTCCGCGCCGTGGGCCTTGGCAAGGGCGAGCTTGTCGTCGGCGATGTCCACGGCAGCAACGCGCAGGCCCATGGCAACCGCGTACTGGACGGCGATGTGGCCCAGGCCGCCAATGCCGGAAATCGTGACCCACTGGCCCGGCCTGGCCTCGGTCATCTTCAGGCCCTTGTAGACCGTGACGCCGGCGCAGAGCACCGGTGCCACCTCGACGGGGTCGGAGCCGGCGGGGATCCGGGCCGCGAAGCGCGAATCCACCAGCATGTATTCGCCGAAGGACCCGTCCACGCTGTAGCCGGCATTCTGCTGTGCCTCGCACAGGGTTTCCCAGCCGGTGCGGCAGTACTGGCAGTCACCGCAGGCGGACCATAGCCAGGCGTTTCCCACCAGGTCCCCGACCGCAAGGTCGTTGACGCCCTCGCCGAGGGCCACTACTTCCCCCACGCCTTCGTGGCCGGGAATGAAGGGCGGCGACGGCTTGACGGGCCAGTCCCCTTCTGCCGCGTGCAGGTCGGTGTGGCAGACACCGGTAGTGAGGACTTTGACCAGCGCCTGACCGGGGCCGGGGGTGGGGATGGCGAGGTCCTGGATCTGGAGGTCCTTGCCGAATTCGGTTACTACGGCTGCGTGCATTGTCGTCGTCATTGGCGAAATCCTTGCGTCGATGTTGCGGTGATAGTGCCGGTGGCGGGCGGCACGTCGGCCACCCGCCACCGGGCGGGGCTTAGAAGAAGCCGAGCTTGTTCTCGTTGTAGCTGACCAGGAGGTTCTTGGTCTGCTGGTAGTGGTCCAGCATCATGGAGTGGTTTTCACGCCCGATGCCTGAGGACTTGTAGCCGCCGAACGCGGCTCCGGCCGGGTAGGCGTGGTAGTTGTTGACCCAGACACGGCCTGCCTGGATTTCACGTCCGGCTCGGTACGCCACGTTGCCGTTGCGTGACCAGACGCCGGCGCCGAGGCCGTAGAGGGTGTCGTTGGCGATTTCCATCGCGTCGTCATAATCGCTGAACCGGGCGACAGAGACCACCGGACCGAAGATCTCCTCCTGGAAAATCCGCATCTTGTTGTGGCCCTCGAAAACGGTGGGCTGGACGTAGTAGCCGCCGGCAAGGTCCCCGGGGAGCTCGGCACGGGCACCGCCGATCAGCACCTTGGCTCCCTCCTGCTTTCCGATGTCGATGTAGGAGAGGATCTTCTCGAGCTGGTCGTTGGAGGCCTGGGCGCCCACCTGGGTTTCGGTGTCGAGCGGGTTGCCCTGGATCATTGTCCCCACCCGGGCCACGGCGTCGGCCATGAAGGAGTCGTAAATGTCCTCCTGGACCAAGGCCCGGGACGGGCAGGTGCAGACTTCGCCCTGGTTGAACGCGAACAGCGCGAAGCCCTCCTGGGCTTTGTCGTAGAACGCGTCGGAGGTGTCCGCGGCAACATCGTTGAAGAAGATGTTGGGGCTCTTGCCGCCCAGTTCCAGGGTGACCGGGATGAGGTTCTGGCTGGCGTACTGGCTGATGAGCCGGCCGGTGGTGGTTTCGCCGGTGAAGGCGATCTTGCGGATCCGGGGGCTCGAGGCCAGCGGCTTGCCGGCCTCGACGCCGAAGCCGTTGACAATGTTCAGGACACCGGCCGGGAGGAGATCACCGATGAGCTCGATCAGTACCAGGATGGACGACGGCGTCTGCTCGGCCGGCTTGAGGACCACGGCGTTGCCGGCGGCCAGGGCGGGGGCCAGCTTCCAGACGGCCATCAGGATGGGGAAGTTCCAGGGGATGATCTGGCCGACAACGCCGAGCGGCTCGTGGTAGTGGTAGGCGGTGGTGTCGTCGTCGAGCTGCGACAGCCGGCCTTCCTGGGCGCGGACTGCCGAGGCGAAGTAGCGGAAGTGGTCCGCGGCGAGGGGGATGTCTGCGTTCAGGGTTTCGCGGACGGGCTTGCCGTTGTCCCAGGATTCGGCGACGGCCAGCAGCTCGAGGTTTTCGTCGATCCGGTCCGCGATCTTGTTCAGGATGGCTGCCCGCTCGGCCACTGAGGTCTTGCCCCACGACGGCGCAACCTTGTGGGCTGCGTCCAGGGCGAGTTCGATGTCCTCGGCGGTTCCGCGGGCCACTTCGCAGAAGACCTTGCCGGTGACAGGGGTGATGTTCTCGAAGTACTGGCCCTTGACGGGGGCGACCCATTCGCCGCCGATCCAGTTCTCGTAGCGGTCCTTGAACGTGACCTTCGATCCCTCGGTACCGGGCTGTGCGTAAACAGTCATTGCTAGCTCCTTTGCTGTGCAAGATCCTCAGCGGCCTTGTTGCCGGGGCCGCCGTTGGATTCAGCGTAGGAGTGGGAAGGTTGCAGTCAGGTTGCGCCGGGGTCCCCGCCTGCCCCCTAACCTCGCAAGCCCGGTCAGGGAATCCGGCAAGCTGGGGAGAGGAAGGTTGCGAACGCGCTTAAGCGCTGAGTTCCGCTTCCAGCCGTTCAAGATCGGCGACGACGGCGGCACGCTTCGGTGAGCGCGGCGGCAGCAGCTTCAGCGCGGCAATACGGACGTCGACGTCGTCCCTTGCCTCGGGAAGTTCCGCGTACTTGAGCAGCGTCTCGGCGCTGCCGTCGGTGAGCACTGCCTCGCGCATCAGCGAGGAGACCCGGTCGCGGAGGTCGATGATGCCCGGTGCCTCGGACCGCGGGAGCACGGCTCCGCGGTAGATCTCCAGCGCGATGCGGTGCGCACCGCGCTGCAGGCAGCGGAGCACCTGGCCGCTGTCCGGGACCAGGTCCATGCCGAGTTTGTACGGCCGCGAGCCGGGCACTGCAGCGGGATTGAGCTGCTGCAGGATCTTGCGCAGCCGGACCATTTCGGCACGAAGGGTCATGGTGGAACCGTCGCCCGGATACAGCAGGACACTGAGCTCCTCGGCACTGAGGCCGTCCGGGTGGGTGCTGAGCAGCGCAAGGATTTCACTGTGCCGGGCGGACAGCGCCACTGTCTTTCCCTCGATGCTGAGCAGGGCCTGGTCGCGGCCCAGGAGCTGGAGGCTGTTGCGGTAAAGGCTGCCTTCCTTTGCCCCGCCGGTGCCCGCTCCCCCGGCCCGTGCAGAACCCGGCCCGGCCGCGGAACCGCTGTTCCGGCGTCGGGCGGGCCGGCTGGCCAGGGTTGCGGCGAGCTGAAGCCGCTCCACCCGGAGCTGTGCCTGGGCGGCAGCCACGGTGGCCTCCACGAGCGAAAGGGTATGGGGCGCCACGGCGGTGGCCTTGCCCGTGATGTCCACGACGCCCAGCAGCGCACCGGAATCCGGGTCGTGGAAGGGCACCGCGGTACAGCTCCAGGGGTGCACAGAGCGCTGGTAGTGCTCCGCGCCGGAAATCTGGATGCCCCGGCCCAGTGCCAGGGCGGTGCCGGGTGCGCTGGTGCCCACGGTAGCCTCAGACCAGTCCGCGCCAGGAACGAACATCATTCCGGCCGCACGGCGCTGCAGGGAGGGGTCGCCCTCAACCCACAGCAGCCGGCCCACTTCATCGCCGACTGCCACGAGCAGGCCGCTGTCGTGGCTGGGCTGGACCAGGAGCTTGTGGATCACCGGCATGATGCTCGCAAGCGGGTGCTGGCGGCGGTATTCCTCGAGCTCGTCCGTGTCCAGGGCCAGGGGTGCTTCCGGATTGTCGGGATTGGCTTTGAACCGGGCAGAGCGCTGCCAGGACTCCCGGATGAGTCGGCGCAGGCCGGGGATTTCCTCGGTGCCGGGAAAGTCAGCGCCCGTACTGTCACCGGCAGGGCGGGTGCCGCCGTCGAGCTTTTCGTGGCCCGCAAGGGCACCTCGCTGGATCAGCCCCTCGTTTCCGGGAGCTGCCGGGTGGATCAGGTTCCTCATCGAACTCCCACGTGTGCTCATCCTGCAGGCACGGCGCACCGATCGCCGGCCCGGGTGTGGGGACAAGTGTAGCCCGCGCGGCACACCCGACCAAGGGCCGGGGTGCCGGGCGGGCACGGCTCGGATTATTCGCGGGAGATGCTGATCATTTCCTCGCGCGGAACCACCTTGATGCGCTCGCGGACAACGCCCTCGGTCCCGTCAGTGCCTGTCCATTCGGCGCCGAGGGCCGCTTCGTGGGCGTCGAGCTTGTTCCAGCCCGCCCACGTGGTGTACTCGATGCCCCGCTCCTCAAGGAGGTCGATGATCGCCTGCGGATCGGGATTCTGGGCAGGAGGCAGCGTGAGCCGGTCCTCCAGCAGGAAGCCGATGGTCTCCAGCGCATCACCTTTGGTGTGACCGATCAGGCCAACGGGGCCGCGCTTGATCCAGCCTGTGGTGTAGATGCCCGGCACGGGGTTGCCCGCGGCGTCCAGCACGCGGCCGCCTTCGTTGGGGATCACGCCTCGTTCGGCGTCGTATTCGAGTTCGTCCAGGGCGGAGCCGTGGTAGCCGATGGCGCGGTAGACGGCCTGGACGGGATAGTCCACGAACTCGCCGGTGCCCTTGACGTTGCCGGTGCCGTCCAGCTGCATTCGCTCGAACGTGATGCCGGCAACCTTTCCGGCGCCGCCGTTGTCGGCGTCCTCATAGATCTCCACCGGGCTGTGCAGGAAGTGCAGGTGCAGGCGGCGGGATGAGGGCTCCTCCGCTTCGGCGTGCTCCTCCACCAGCCAGTTGGTGAGGGTGTTCACCATGGTCTTGATCTGGTTGTTGCTGCGGATGGCGTCGTCGGAGGCTTCATCGAATTCGAAGTCTTCGGGGTAGAGGACGATGTCCACGTCCTTCATGTGGCTCAGTTCCCGAAGCTCAAGCGGGGTGAACTTGACCTGGGCCGGGCCACGGCGGCCAAAGACGTGGACGTCCGTGACCGGGGAATTCTTCAGGCCCTGGTAAACGTTGTCCGGAATCTCGGTGGTCAGCAGTTCGTCGGCGTGCTTGACCAGCATGCGGGCAACGTCAAGGGCAACGTTTCCGTTACCGATCACGGCGATCTCTCGGGCGTCCAGCGGCCAGTCGCGGGGAACGTCCGGGTGGCCGTCGTACCAGGAGACGAAGTCCGCGCCGCCGAACGAGCCCTCAAGGTCGATGCCGGGGATGTCCAGCCGGGCATCCTTGATGGCGCCGGTGGAGAAGATCACGGCATCGTAGAAGGCGCGGAAGTCATGCAGTGTGAGGTCCCGGCCGTAGGTGACGTTGCCCAGGAACCGGATGTCGCCGCGGTCCAGGACCTTGTGCAGGGCGTTGACGATGCCCTTGATCCGCGGGTGGTCCGGCGCGACACCATAGCGGATCAGGCCATACGGGGCAGGGTAGGCCTCGAACAGGTCAATGCTGACGTCGAAGCCGCCGTCCTTGACCTCGTTGGACTTGGTGAGGATATCCGCGGCATAAACCCCCGCCGGCCCGGCGCCCACAATGGCGACGCGGAGGGGACGTTTGGAGCTGGTTTCGCCTGGGTTGGACACCGTGAGCCCTTCTGGGAGGAGGATATGCGCCGGAGGCGCACAATGCAGTGGCGCACAGTGCAGTGGCGCATTGCGCTGTGCGCGGGTGCACACCGCGCACAATGCCCCATTCTAAATGTCTGCAGGGCAGGACGGGGTAACCCGTGACGCAGGACTCAGCCGCTTTTCCGCAGCGGAACAACGTCCCCTTCGCGGTACAGCAATGCCCGGAGTTCAGACTCTGCCGAGTCCACCCGCGTGGGGTCGATGGTTTCGCCGGCAGCAAAATGGTCCAGCAGGCGCGGATCCACGTAGCTCTTGCGCGCGATCGACGGCGTGTTCCCCAGCACCTCGGCGGCGTCCTGCATCGCCCCGCTGATGGCATGTTTCCGGGCGGTCACCGTCTGCTGCGGACCGCTGCGCGCCAGGCTGACGGCGGCGGCAACAGTGCCCCGCAGGGTCCGGAAGTCCTTGGCGGTGAAGTCGGAGCCGGTCCGCTCCTTGACGTAGGTGTTGATGTCTGCGCTGGTCACGGGGTGCCAGCTGCGTCCGTCCCGGTAGGCGAGCAGCCTGGCATTGCCGCCGCGCCGCTTGAGCGTGCGCACCAGGGCGGCGAGGTCGGCGTCGCGGATTTCCGATTCCCAGTCTTTGCCGCTCTTGGCCGGGAACCGCAGCTCCAGGCATTCCTTCCTGACCTGGACGTGGGCACACAGGAGCGTGGCCAGGCCGTGGCTGCCGTTCTCGTTGGTGTAGCGCTCGGACCCGACGCGCAGGGACCCGCTGTCCAGCATCCTGAAGGCGGCCGCGAGGATCCGCTCACGGCCGGTACCGTCACTGCGAAGGTCACGGGTGACCAGCCGCCGCGCGGTGGGCAGCGACTCCGCCAGCTGCAGCGCACGGTCGAACTTAAGCCTGTCTTTCCGTTCACGCCATGCGGGGTGGTAGATGTATTGCCGGCGGCCGACGGCGTCGAGCCCCGTGGCCTGGATATGCCCGTTGTCGAACGGTGCGATCCATACGTCGGTCCAGGCCGGAGGGATGCCGATGCTTTCAAGCCGTTCGCGGATCGGTCCCGGGGGCAGCGTCGAGCCGTCGAGGTCCCGGTAGCTGAAGCCCTTCCCGGCAGCCACCCGGCGGTAGCCGCGGCCTGATGCGTTGCTGCGGCGGAGCCTCACGGGGCAGCCTCCTGGGGGTTCTCGCATGTCATAAAAGCAAGCATACTGACCAATCGGTGGAATACCGGTCCAGCACCTGGTGTTATCGGTTAGGTGCGTACTCCCGACGGATCCGTCTCCTCCCCCGCAGCCCACGCCACCGCGATTCCGGCCGGGCAGACCGCGTCCGGTCCAGGCGCTCCGGCTCCGGGCCTCAAGGCAGTGGATAAGGAGACGACGGCGGGAATTGTCTTCGGCATCGGCGCCTATGGCCTGTGGGGGCTGCTCCCCCTGTATTTCTTTGTCCTCCAGCCCGCCTCGGCAGTGGAAATAGTTGCCAACCGCGTGGTCTGGTCCCTGGTCTTCTGCACGCTTCTCCTCACAGCAACGCGCTCATGGCGCGCCCTCAGCAACGCCTTCCGCGACCGTTCGGTGTTCACCACCCTGGCCCTGGCGGCCGTCCTGATCGCGGTGAACTGGCTGACCTATACGTACGGCGTCACCACCGGCCAGGCGGTCGAGGCGTCGCTGGGCTACTTCATCAACCCGCTGGTTTCGGTCCTCCTTGGCGTGTTCGTCCTGAAGGAGAAACTGCGTCCACTCCAATGGGCCGCCGTCGGGATCGGGTTCATTGCCGTGGGCGTGCTGACGGTGTCCTACGGCAAACTGCCGTGGATCGCGTTGACGCTGGCCGTGAGCTTTGGCCTGTACGGCTTTGTGAAGAAACGCGTTGGCCCCAGGGTGGATGCCGTGACCAGCCTCAGCGTGGAAACGATGGTCCTGGCACCCCTGGCCGGGGCAACCATGGTGTGGCTTGGCATGAGCGGCATCGCCACCCTGGGCAGCGAAGGGTCCGGCCACTTCTGGCTCCTCGTGGCTTCCGGCGTCATCACCGCTGTTCCGCTGCTGTTCTTCGGGGCGTCCGCGCGCAGGCTGCCGCTGACCACCATCGGCCTGTTGCAGTACTTTGCGCCCGTGCTGCAGTTCGTTGTGGCGCTCGTGGTGTTCAAGGAAGCCATGACCCTGGACCGCTGGATCGGTTTCGGAGTAGTGTGGCTGGCCCTGGCAGTCCTCACCCTGGACATGCTGGGGACGGCGCGCAGGAATGCGGTGGCCAAACGGGGAAAGGAGGGCACATGACATCTCCTCCAAGGGCAGGCTCCGGGCGTACCCGCAGACGCCTGGCCATCGCGGCACTCCTCGCAGTTGCCGCCATAGGCGCAATAGTGTTCGCCGCCAACCTCCTGACCAGGACCCCTTCTCCGCCGCCGACCGGCGCTGAGAGCACTCCGCCCGCCACCACGGCACCGGGGACAGCGGCAGATGTGCCTGCCTTGGAGTCCTCGAGCTTTTCGGGTTCGGGCGACATTGCCGATGATGCTGCCATCTGGATCGATGCAGCCAACCCTGGCAACAGCGTGGTGATCGCGGACAACAAGGCGACGGAGGACGGTGGCATCGGCGTCTTCGGGATGGACGGAAAACTCATCAGCTTCCGCCCGGACGGGATGATCGGCAATGTTGACCTCCGGGAAGGCTTCCCGCTGTCCGGAGGGTCGGCTGTGCTGGTGGGCGGGAACAACCGGACGGACGACTCACTGGCCCTCTGGACCCTGGATCCGCAGACCAGGGCCCTGGATCCCGTCGCGGCGCGCACCATTGACACGGTCGCGCCAAACTACGGCTTCTGCATGTATCACAGCAGCATCAGCGGGAAGTTTTACGCGTTTGTCACGCCCAAGGAAGAGGGATCGATCCAACAGTTCGAACTGGTGGACGATGGGGCTGGACAGGTGGACGCCAAGCTTGTCCGGTCGCTTCCCATCAGCAGCATCACGGAAAGCTGCGTGGCCGACGACGGGCTGGGACACCTCTACGTCGCCCAGGAGGACGTCGGGGTGTGGAAATACAACGCTGAACCTGGCGGCGGAGCCAACCGTGTCTCGGTGGATGAAACAGGCGCCGGGCGCCTCGTTGCCGACGTCGAGGGGATGGGCATCAGCTACGGCACCGATGGTGCCGGTTACCTCTTCGTGTCGAGCCAAGGCGACTCCACCATCGCCGTCTACGACCGGTCCGGTGACAATGCCTTCGTCCGAAAGTTCTCGGTGGGCGGGAACGGAAAGATCGACGCCGTCACAGGAACCGACGGCCTTGACGTGACTGCCCGGAATGCCGGACCGCAGTTCGAACAGGGACTCCTGGTGGTCCATGACGAAGAAAACAACGACGGGGCCACATCAAACCTGAAGTACATTCCGCTTGACTCGGTTCTCAAGTAGGCAAGGACGGCCCGGCGCAGGCCGGCACCCGCCTGCCACCAAAGGCTTCAGGCCCCGGAAACAGCCGGTTTCCGGGGCCTGAGGCCTGTCTGCGCGCTCATGAGGGACGCTGACCCAGTGGGTGCTAGGCGTTGGCCCTGATGGCCGCGGCCAGGACGTCCAGGCCGTCGTTCAGCAGCTCATCGGTGATGACCAGCGGCGGCAGCAGGCGGATGACGTTGCCGTAAGTGCCGCAGGTGAGGATGATGACACCCTCCTTCAGGCAGGCAGCGGCAACGGCCTTGGTCAGTTCCGGGTTGGGTTCCTTGGAACCGGCCTGGACCAGTTCGATGGCCAGCATGGCGCCGCGGCCCCGGATGTCACCGATCACGGCAGTGCCGGCGGCGGCCAGCTCGGCCTGCAGCTCAGTGAGCCGTCCCGTGGCGAGTGCCTCGATGTGGCGGGCGCGTCCGGCCAGGTTGTATTCCTCCATGGATCCGATGGCGGCCAGCGCGGCGGCGCACGCAACCGGGTTGCCGCCGTAGGTGCCGCCGAGGCCGCCCGGGTGGACGGCGTCGAGCAGGTCCGCGCGTCCGGTGATCGCTGACAGCGGCATGCCGCCGGCGATCCCCTTGGCCATGGTCAGGATGTCCGGGACAACGCCTTCGTGGTTCACGGCGAACCATTCGCCGGTCCGGCAGAAACCGGACTGGACCTCGTCGGCGATGAAGACGATGCCCTTCTCCTTGGCCCAGTCGGCCAGCGCCGGAAGGAAGCCTTCGGCCGGGACGATGAAGCCGCCTTCGCCCTGGATGGGCTCGATGATGATGGCGGCAACCTGGTCGCCGCCGATCTGCTTCTCGATCATGGTGATGGCGCGCTTGGCGGCCTCGGCACCGGTGATCGAGGGGTTCTCCTCGCGGTACGGGTAGCTCATGGGCATGCGGTAGACCTCGGGCGCGAACGGTCCGAAGTTGGTCTTGTACGGCATTGCCTTGGCGGTCAGCGCCATGGTCAGGTTGGTGCGGCCGTGGTAGGCGTGGTCAAAGGCGACGACGGCGTCACGGCCGGTGGCGAGGCGGGCCACCTTGACGGCGTTTTCGACTGCCTCGGCGCCGGAGTTGAACAGCACGGTGCGCTTCTCGTGGTCGCCAGGGGTCAGGCGGTTCAGCTGCTCGGCGAGGGCAACGTAGCTTTCGTACGGCGTGACCATGAAGCAGGTGTGCGTGAAATGCTCAACGGCTTCCTTCACCGCTCCGACGACGGCGGGATCGGACGCGCCGACGCTGGTCACCGCGATGCCGGAGCCGAGGTCGATGAAGGAGTTGCCGTCGACGTCATGGATGATGCCGCCGTCGGCGTCGGCAACGTAGACCGGAACGCTGGAGGCGACGCCTGCTGCAACCACTGCCTTGCGGCGTTCGGTCAGGGCTACGGACTTGGGGCCCGGGAAGTCGGCCTGGACGCGGCGCTTCTGCTCCAGGCGGAAGGTGATGTCACTTGCGGTGGTGGTCATGGGAGAAGCCCTTTCTTTAAAGCTGGGGATGAGGCGGGGGAAGATCTGGATCAGGCGTCGAGGGCGCTCATGACGTGCTTGATGCGCGTGTAGTCCTCGACGCCGTACATGGAGAGGTCCTTGCCGTAGCCGGACTGCTTGAAGCCGCCGTGCGGCATTTCGGCGGTGAGGAGGATGTGGGTGTTGATCCACACGGCGCCGAAGTCCAGGTCGCGGCTCAGGCGCATGGCCGTGCCGTGGTCGGACGTCCAGACGCTGGAAGCGAGGGCGTAGTCGACATCGTTGGCCAGCTCCACCGCCTCTTCCTCGGTGCTGAACCTCTGCACGGTGATGACCGGGCCGAAGGTTTCCTTCTGCACGATGTCGTCCGTCTGCTTGGCGCCGGTGACGATGGTGGGTTCGAAGAAGAAGCCCTGCTCCCCTGCGCGGTGGCCGCCGGTGACGATCGTGCAGTTCTCCGGGAGGTGTTCCACCACTGAGGTCACGGCGTTGAAGTGGTTCACGTTGTTCAGCGGGCCGAAGTAGTTCTCTTCGTCGTTCTGCGAGCCGGTGTGCAGGGTTTTGGTGTGCTCCACCATGGCCGCCACCACGTCGTCGTGCACCGAGTCCTCAACCAGCACCCGTGTGATCGCGGTGCAGTCCTGGCCGGCATTGAAGAAGGCGAATTCGGCTATGGCGGCGGCGCTCTTTTTGATGTCGGCGTCCTTGAACACGATGGCCGGGGCTTTGCCGCCCAGTTCAAGGTGGGCGCGTTTGAGGCCCTTCGCTGCTCCGGACGCAACGGCGATCCCGGCGCGGACCGAGCCCGTGATGGAGACCAGTCCGGGGATCTTGTGGTCCACCATCATGGCGCCGGTTTCGCCGGTTCCCAGGACCACGTTCAGCACACCGGCGGGAAGGATGTCGCCGGCGAGGCGGGCCAGGACCAGGGTGGATTCGGGCGTGGTGTCGGAGGGCTTCAGGACCACGGTATTGCCTGCCGCCAGGGCGGGGCCGATCTTCCAGATGGCCATCAGGAACGGGTAGTTCCACGGGGCAACCTGTGCGACGACGCCGATGGGCTCGCGGCGCACGTACGAGGTGTGGCCCTCGAAGTATTCACCGGCCGACTTGCCTTCAAGGATGCGTGCCGCACCGGCGAAAAAGCGCAGCTGGTCGGCGCCGGCGGCAATTTCCTCGGAAGCGATGAGGCTGCGCACCTGGCCGGTGTTCCGGTGCTGGGCTTCGACGAGCTCGTCGCTGTTGGCTTCGACGGCGTCGGCGAGCTTGAGCAGCATGAGCTGGCGCTGCCCGGGCGTGACGTGCTTCCAGGTCTTGAAGGCATCCTTGGCGGCGGTCATGGCGGCGTCCACGTCTGCCTGGACGGACACGGGGGACTTTGCCACGACCTCGCCATTGGTGGGGTTCACGATGTCCAGCAGGCCGGTGCCGGCCGGCGTGACGAACTCACCGTTAATGAAGTTCTGCAAGGTTTGGACCACGGTGTGCAACCTCTTTCATAAGGAACATCAGCGTCTGGCGCAGATGGATGAAACTGTTTTGAGCCTATGCCAGCACCCCTACCCAGGGAATAGCCACCTGCACACCCTTGAATGAAATGTTTAGTGCGGTTGCCCAGCACCGGATTATCCTTGACCCATGGCCATTTCCCTCGCTGCACTTCTTGGCGTCAACTCCCTGCACCTGTCCAAGGCAGGCCTCGCTGAGACCACCTGGAACGAGGACATCAACTGGGTTGCGGTAACCGAACTGGAGGACCCGCAGCGGTTCATCAACGGCGGTGAACTGGTCCTCACCACCGGATTGCGCCTGAAGTCCGCCCCGGAGCAGCGCCGCTTCGTGCGCCAGGTACAGCGTGCCGGGGCGGTAGGTATCGGTTTCGGCGTGGGACTCTCGCACGACGAGGTCCCCCCTGCCATGATCGCGGAGGCCAACCGCTGGGGTTTGCCCATGGTGGAAGTCCCGTACGAGACACCGTTCATTGCGATCGGAAAGCTGGTGGCCGATGCCCAGTCCGCGGACCATTATTCGAAGCTGGAGCGGCTGATCGCCGGTCATCAGGTCCTGGCCAGGGCGCTGCTCACCGGCGGCGGCCTCACCGAATTGCTCAAGCACCTGGGAAGCATGCTCCGCACCGACATCGCCCTCACCCAGTTCACGGCGCAGCTGTACAACAGCAGCAGCGACCACCCCTCAGCAGATACCTGGTCGTCCTATCCGATCCCCACCGGACGCCGCGATGCGTGCACGCTGTGGGTGCGCCAGCCCTTCGAGGATTCGGGCATCATCGGCTACGCCCAGAACCTCATCAGTGTCGAGCTGAACAACATGGTCAAACAACGCCAATCCCAGCGCGCCCTGTGCGGCCAGGTGCTGGAGGATGTCATCCACGGCGCCCTGGAAACCAGCGAGGCCCAGCGCCGGCTCGCCGGCGTGGGAGTCAACAGCACCCGCAAGAACGTGGTGCTGCTGGCCGTGTCGGCCGCCCACCACAAGGCGCTGGTGAGCACGTCCGTGCCGCAGCCGTTGGAGAATGCGGTGGCCGCCGTCGTCGGGAAGGACCTGGTGGTGGTCGTCACGGACGACGGCGGCGCGGCACCTGCGCTGGCGCGGCGGCTCAGCGACCACCTGGCCGAAGCCGGAATCCATGCGACGATCGGAATCGGCGGCGCGTACACCAAACCGAACGGCCTGCGCTGGAGCTACTTCGAAGCCCGTGACGCGGCCAGCCACGGCCTGCCGGTCAACGAGCCGGAGCGGCTGAGCCTGACATCGCTGCTGCTGGCCAGCGAGGACGTCCCGCTGGCGGACATGGCCCAGGAATCGCTGAACCCGCTGCGCACCTTCGATTCTGCCCACGGCTCTGAGCTGATGACGACGCTGGAGAGCTACCTGAACAACAACGGTTCCGTGGCCGCCGTCGCCGAAGCGCTGACCCTGCACCGGAACACTGTCCGCTACCGCCTGGCGCAGATCACGGAACTGACCGGTTACGATCCAGCCGTGACCGCCGACAGGGTGCAGCTGTGGCTGGCCCTGGCCGTATCACGCCTCGGAGCGCGGCAAGGAAAGTGAGCGCCGCCGGCAGAGCTAAAGCACCCCTCGCCGGAGGCGCTTGCGGGACTTCTTCCTGGCCTTCCGGTACTGCTTCTCAGCGGCGGCGGCAAGCTGGACCTGGCGCGTGCGCAGCGTGAGGTAGGCCGAGGCCAGGGGTTCGGGGAGGCCTTCTGCAGCACCTAATCCGCCCAGCAGGTCCCGGGCCAGGACGCTGTCGTGGAAGTCCCCCAGGACCTGCTGCTGCCTGCGTGCGGCCTTGGCGATCCGGGCCGCCCGCTTCCCATGTACCGGGCCTGCAGCGTCGGCCACGTCCCGGAGCTTCTTGGCTTCCTTGCGGACCTGGTGAAGCGCAGTTTCGTGCGCCGCGCCGCGCCGCGCGTTCCGGGCCGTTTTGTCTGCCCGGCGCAGCCTCTTTGCTGCCCTGTCCACCGCCTTGGCGGACCCCTTGCGGGCGCCTTCAGCCTGCCGGGCACCGGCTGCCCCCTCCCTGCGGAGCGGGGGGTGGTCACGGAAGGACTCAAGGTCATCAAGGAGCCGGAAGTAGCGATCGGTGAGGAGCGCCTTCTGGAGCTTCCGGTAGGCAGAGTCGCGGGTGTCCCCCAGCTCCTTCTCCAGCCGGCTCTTTACGGCGGCAGCTGCCTCGCCGGCCGGAAGTTCATCGGCGTGCGCGCGAAGGCGGTCCAACATGACTTCGGCGTCACGCGGCCGCCCCAGGGTCCGGCCCAGCCACCTGAGCTCATCCCGGAGCCGGCGCACGGCAACCGCGCTGTACAGCCTCCGGTAGGCCGCCAGCACCGAGCGCACGCGGCGCGTCGCCGAGCGCAGGTCATGCACTGCCTCCGGCTCTTCAAGGCGGACTCCGGCATCATGCTTCAGGATCTCGCGGAGCTGCGCCTCAAGGTAGGCGGTGACGACGTCGGCGGCCGGCGACTTCCTGCCGGGCGCCGCTGGAGGAGCAGCGGCGCCCGGGGCCGCCTCTTCCTGCTTTCCGGCCGCGAGCGCGCGGGCCAGCTTGGACCCGTAAGCGCCCGGCTGCGCTCCGGCTGCGGTCAGTACCGCCTCGGCGGGTTCGAAGAGGTCCACGGTGCCGTGGACCAGTTCAAGCTCCCACTCGCGCCATTGGTGCCTGGTCCGGCCGCCGGCTGCCGTGCCGGCGGCGAGCACCTCCGCCTCCACCCGGTCATCGGCGAGGTCGGCGAGGTGCAGGCCGTCCCCGGAGTAGAGGGGGTACGTGGTCCGGCGGGTCTTAAGCCTGACCACGGGCACAACGCCAGTCCCCCGCAGGTAGGCATGCAGGTGGGCCAGCAGCCTGTCCGGCACGACGTCGGGCTGCCCCAGCGGTTCGTGGAGCTCGATGCGCCCACGGGGTGCACCGCTGCGGTCCACGTCCGAAGCGTCCAGGGCAGCTTCAGCGGGCAGCTTCAGGTGCCACCCGGCGTCGGAAGCACCGGTCCTGCGGCGCAGGGTGATCCGCCGCGCGGCGAGGGTGTGCTGCCCGGTATCGAAGTACACCGCTTCCAAGATGGCAGTATGCGGCTCCCCCGCCCGGTCCACGCCGGGCAGACCGGCAAGGTCAGGCACCGTTGCCGCGTCATCGACGTCGTACTTCTTTTCAATCTCGATTCCCTGGGGATCCACTGGGGCAGTCCTTCCGCATCCGTTTGGCAGCCCCGGACCAGGCTGTCCGAACATGCCGTGGCCCCGAGTCTATTGCCCGGAGGCCAGGCCTGCCCGGTGTCAGGCCCGCGAGAAGTTGGCCACATAATGGCTAGACATCAAACGTCTAACGTCTAATGTTAAGAGATGACCGTCTCCACCCCAGCTCCGCCCGCCCACGCCGTACCGGCTGCCACGCCCCGTTCCGCCGTCGCACTTGGGGTTATTGCGCTGGTGCTGATCGGACTGAACCTCCGCGCGGGAATAACCGGTGCGTCGGCCCTCCTCCACGACCTCCAGCTGGTCCTCGGCTACGGTCCGCTGGTGGCCTCGATCATTCCGTCCATCCCCACGCTCTGTTTCGCCGTCGCCGGGGCGGCCACGTCCTGGCTCACGGGGCGGCTGGGCGTGGAGAAAGCCATCCTGGTGTCGCTGGCCATGCTGGCGGGCGGCCTGATGCTCCGCGGCATCCCCTCCACCGGCATGCTGGTGCTGGGCACCGTGATCGGCATGTCCGGCCTGGCGGTCTGCAATGTTGCCATGCCGTCCTTCATCCGCGAACACTTTGCCCACCGGACCTCACTGATGACGGCCCTCTATACCGTGACCATGACCACCGGCGCCACCGCTACCGCCGTCGCCGTCGTTCCGCTGGCGCACGCGCTCGGCTCCCCATCCGCCGCCGTCGGCGCGATCGGCATCATGGCCGTCGCCGCTTTCCTGGGCTTCCTGCCCGTAGCGCTCCACGCCCACCGCAACACCGTCCGCGGACACGCCGGCCACATCTCGCCGTGGCCGCTGCTGCGCACGCGCAAGGGGCTGCTCCTCACCTCGATCTTCATGCTGCAGGCCCTGCTTGCCTACGCCCTGCTGAGCTGGTTCCCGTACATGCTGACCACCATGGGCCTCAGCGCGGCGGACAGCGGCCTGATGTACGGACTGATGCAGCTGGTGTCAGTGCCCGCCGGAATGGTGCTGATTGCCATCGGTTCACGGCCGCGCATGCTGCGCCCGGCCTTCTACCTCGCAAGCCTGGCCATGGCGCTCGGCGTGGCCTCACTGCTGTTCCTGCCGGTTTCACTGGCTGTGGTCCCGGCAGTCCTGGCAGGGTTCGGCCTGGGCATCTTCCCGCTGGTGATGGTGATGATCAGCCGCAGCGGTGACAGCACCGCCGAGACCACCGCGCTCTCAACGCTGGCCCAGTCCAGCGGCTACCTGCTGGCGACGGTGGGCCCGTTCGGCACCGGCCTCCTGCACAGCTTCACCGGCGGCTGGACGCTTCCACTCGCTATCCTGTTGGCTCTGGCCCTGGTCCAGATTTTCGTAGGGCACCTGATCAGCGGCCGCCCTGCCGCCAAGAAGAAGTAGGCCCCCATGACCCTGAGCACGTCGCACCGTCCACCCCTGGCCGATGAAATCACCGCCAAGCTGCGGGCCATGATCCACTCGGGTGAGTGGCCGCTGCAGCAGCGGATCCCGTCCGAGCCCGAGCTGATGGCCAGGCTGGGAGTGTCCCGCGGAACGCTCCGCGAGGCGGTCAAGGCGCTGGCGCACAGCGGGATGCTGGAAGTCCGCCGCGGCGACGGAACCTATGTCCGGGCCACCAGCGAGATGTCCGGCGCGGCGCGGCGCATGTACCAGGACCACACCGAAGAACACATCCTGGAAGTGCGCGTAGGGCTGGACACCCAGGCCGCCCGGCTGGCTGCGAAAAACGCCACAGCCGACGACGTTGCCGCCTTGCGTGCCCTCCTGGCGGAGCGCGAGGCGGCCTGGCACGCCGCCGACTACGCCGCGTGGGCCCGGGCCGACTGGGGCTTCCACGAACGCGTGGCCCAGGCGTCCGGGAACCCGCTGCTGCACGAGCTCTACGTCAGCTTCGGCGACGTGTTCCACGCCGACCTGCTCAAGCAGCAGCTCCGGGCAGGCTTTGACGGGCTTCCGGACGAAGGCCACGGGGCGTTGGTTGACGCCATCGAGGCGGGGGACGGGAACGCCGCCGTCGAAAGCGTCAACCGGAACCTGAACTCCTGCGCGGAGTGGCTGGGCGCCTAGCAGCCTGTTTCGCTGCAGCCCGGCTGGTCAGTAGGCTTACTAGCTGATCCAGCTTCCTTCTCCACCGCGTCCCGGTGGTTTCCGTTGACCCAGAGGAGCCACCCCATGGCCCTGTTCTCCCGCCTTCACCGCAACACGTGCCCAGAACATGGAACTGCCACCGTCCAGGAGGGCGGCAGCAAGACCCCGCAGCAGCTGTGGGGAGACGGCTACGGCCGGGTGGGCATCCGGGCCGCCCAGACCCTGCTGATCCTCGCAGTGTCAGTGGTGGCGATCTTTGCGCTCCTGCAGGTCAAGCTGCTGGTGATCCCCATGCTGATTGCCCTGATCCTGGCCGCAGCGATCAGCCCGTTCGTGAATATCCTCAGGCGGCGCGGGATCAACGACGCGATTGCCACCGTGATCGCCTTCGTGTCCCTCCTGGTCGTCCTGGGCGGGGTGTTCACCGTGATCTATTTCTCGGTCCGCAGCCAATGGGATGACCTTGTCCAGCAGGCCAGCACGGGGCTGGACCAGCTGCAGGAATTCCTCCTTACGGGGCCGCTGCACATTGATGAAGCGCAGATCGACTCGGCCCGGAACGCGATCGTGGACTTCGCCACCAGCAGCCAGGCCCGGTCCGGTGCCATCACAGGCCTGTCGGTGGTGACGGAATTCCTGACCGGCGCCGTGCTCCTGGTGGTTATCCTGTTCTTCTTCCTCAAGGACGGCCAGCGGATCTGGAACTTCCTGATCAGCCCCTTCAAGGGCGAGCGCGCCAGCCGCCTGCGCCGCGTTGGCGTCCGGAGCCAGGAAGTGCTGGGCGGCTACGTCCGCGGGACCGCGATTGTGGCCCTGGTGGACACTGTGGGCATCGGCGCCGCACTGCTGGTGCTGCAGGTTCCGCTGGCGCTGCCCCTGTCCATGGTGGTCTTCATCGGCGCGTTCATTCCGATTGTCGGTGCCACCATGGCGGGCATCCTGGCAGCGCTGGTGGCTCTCGTGGCCAACGGTCCGGTGGTGGCGCTGATCGTGGTGGCCGTGGTGGTGGCCGTCAACCAGCTTGAAGGGAACCTCCTGCAGCCGGTGGTCATGGGCAAATCCCTGCAGCTGCACGCACTGGTCATCCTGCTGGCCCTTACAGCGGGCACCCTCCTGGCCGGCATCGTGGGCGCCGTCCTGGCAGTGCCCATCACGGCCGTCGCCTGGGCCATTATCAAGGTGTGGAACGCCGAGGTCCCCAGCCAGGCGGCGTGAGACCCGCTGGTTTCGCGCCGGCCCTTCCTTGCCGAGGCGCGTTTTCCTTGGCGCACCTGTATTTCCGGTGCGCCAGAATCGCGCGTCGAAAGTGGATTTGCGCGTCGACGGCAGCACGACGGCGGCCCGGCACCTGGGTGCCGGACCGCCGTCGTACTCGTTTGCCCAGCGAATGACACTGGGCTTGCGGGGCGTCAGCTTAGGAGCGGAGACCCGCGAACACGTTCTTGGGACGCTGCATCTCGCCGTGCTTGGCCCCAAGGATGATGACTGCGCCAGCGAAGGCCGGGATGGCCCACTGCAGCAACTTGAGCTGCTGCTGGGCAGCCTTCAGCTCATCGGAGGCTTCCGGCTTCGGCTCGGTGGCCCCGCGGCCGCCCTCGTCAGCGAGCTTCTCCACCTTCTTGCCAAGGATCCCGGCGTAGAGCGTTACAGCGGCACCTGCCACCGTGACCGCTGTCTTGATGGCGGTATCCCGGGCTACGCCCTCCTGCTTGGCGATCCGGCCCTTGTTCTCCCAGGCTATGGCCAGATCCGCCGCCAGGTGTGAGGCGAACGCCGCCGTCTGGACGGGCGCCCATTTCATCCAGCCGGCGCTGGAGAGCCGGGTGCGCTCGGCCGGATCCTTGGCGTCCGCGGCCGCACCGTTCAGCCCGATCGCTCCCATCAGGGAACCGCCAAACCATGCCGCGGCGCTCAGATCGTGAACGGACCGGGCAACAAGATTTCCTGCCATGGTGTTGTTTCCTAACGTTGAATTGCTTCTGGAAGGCCGCTGCTGCGGACTCGACTGGCCGCGTCCACGTAATGGCACGGTCCTGCTATCGTAAGCACACTTACTAATGTTACGAAACCCCGACTTCCGGCAGCGTTGCGCGTAATATCGTCGCCATGGAAACCACAGGGACTTTGTTCGGCTGGGCATTCGGGGACCCAGCCCGGGAAAATGACGGAACCTATATGGCAGGGCTGGAAGAAGAGGCCCTGGAAAACGCCAGGGCAACAGCCAAAGCCAAAGGTGTGACCGTTGTGGAAGAATCCGCCGTTTTCACCGCCTTGAGCGCCCATGACTCCCTGGTTGAGCTGGACCACGCACCCGGAAAGCTGGTGGTCCGCTGCACCGTCCACGTCGAGGGCCCGGGAGCAGGAAAACTCCACGCCGAGGGGCCCATGAACGGATAGCCCATGGCAGACGGGGAATCGAGCATCAGTGAAGCGGCGGACGCCGTCGAGGAAGCGTCAGACACCAAGGCGCTGGACGTTGTGGCGCGCTCCGGGTTCGCCGTGATGGCCCTGCTCCACATCATTGTGGGCGCGATCGCCGTAGCCATCGCCTTTGGGCAGCCTGGCCAGGCGGAAGCCACGGGCGCCATTGAGCAGTTGGGTGCCAATCCGTGGGGGCCCGCCGTGCTGTGGGCCTGCGTGCTGGCGTGCACCGGCTTGGCGCTGTGGCAGCTGAGTGAAGCCACCCTGCGGGCGAGGCACCTGCCGCGCAAGGAGCGGCTGGGCAAACTGATCTCCTCCGGATTCCTGTTCCTCGCCTACGGAAGCGTGGGTCTCAGCTTTGCCGGATTTGCCGTTGGGATGGGCGGAGACTCAGGCGACACCACCCGTGACTTCAGCACTGCCCTCGTGGAAGCGCCGTTCGGTGTGGTCCTGCTGGTGGCCATTGGACTCACTGTGATGGGAGTGGGAGTCTACTTCGTGGTGAAGGGCGTGCGGCGCGGGTTCAAGGAAGAGCTCTTCCGATTCGACGGCACCCGGCGGGGCACACTGATCGACGCGTTCGGTGTAGCCGGCCACGTGGCCAAGGGCGTGGCGCTGAACCTGGCCGGGTTGCTGTTTGTCATCGCCGCCGGCAAGCAGAGCCCCGAAGAATCCACCGGCCTGGATGGAAGCCTCAAGGCCCTCCGGGACCACCCGTTCGGCCCGTACCTGCTGGTCGCCATCGGAGCTGGTTTCATCTGTTACGGGATCTTCGCCCTGGTCCGCGCCCGCTTTGGCCGGATGTGACCTGATGGCCGGCTCCTCCATGTGCGGCACCTCAGTACGTTATGTAATGTCGAGTCCCGTACAGGAAGAGGGACAGGGTCCCGTGCTGTTGGGACTGAAGACGCTGCAGTTACCGCCGGGGACCAACCCTGGCCAGCACAGCCGTTCCAGGCCCAGCGTTCCGGCCGGCAGGAAGCAAAAGGCCGACGGGTCCTTCCAGGAAGCCCTGGCTGCCGGCGACTGGGTGCTGGGCCTGTACTGCGCCACGCCGTCCGGTCCATGGACCCGGTGCGGCGAACTCCGGCTCCGCGCCGGCACCGATGCGGGCGCGGACCCCGTACCTTCGGATACGCCGTTGCGCTTCAACCCCCTGGAGAATACTCCGCCAGGTGCCGAAACGTACCCGTGGACCCGGCGCCTGCGGGAACGATCCTACCGGGCCGCCCAGCAGCCTTCCCCGGCCGCTACAGGATCGCAGGGCGGCGCAGGTGCCGTGCTGGCGACAGCCGGCCCGGATGAACTGGAAAGGAACAAGATGTCCACCGTCACCCAGCAATTCAACTCCCCCGCAGCCGACGTCTGGAAAGTCATCGCAAACGGCTGGCTCTACTCCGGCTGGGTAGTGGGTGCATCGCGCATCCGGGCAGTGGATGACCTCTGGCCTGACGCAGGCTCCCGCCTGCACCATTCGGTGGGCGCCTGGCCGCTGGTGATCGATGACAGCACCAGCGTGACCGCAGTAGACCCGGGCCGGTCGCTGGAACTCCTCGCCCGGGGCTGGCCCATGGGCGAGGCGAAAGTGCTGATCACCCTGGAAGACCAAGGAAACGGGTGCAGCGTCTCCATCGCCGAAGACGCCGTCCGCGGCCCGGGCAGGCTGGTGCCAAAGAAGATCCGGGATGCCATGATCGCCGTCCGTAACCGTGAAACCCTGAAACGCCTGGAACTCATGGCCGCCGGCGGTGCGGGAACGTAGCGGGAGCGGAGGCGTTCCGGCCACCGGCTCCGCCACGGCGGTGCCGGCAGGGGGAATTAAACGCGGAAGCGCGGAGCCACCGGCCCCGCGCTTCCCGGCACTGTGGAATCAGACGTTCGCGGCTACGCCGTCGCGGGAGATGGCAACCATGTCCTCGCGCGGAACCACCTTGATGCGCTCACGCTTGACCTGGACGCCGTGGGATCCGCCGGCCTCCGTGGCCGCGGCACCCAATGCCAGCTCGTGGGCGTCCAGCGCCAGCCAGCCCTCCCAGCTGGTGAACTTCACGCCGCGGGCGTCGAGGAGCTCAACCACGGCAGCTGCCTCGGGAACAGCGGCGACCGGAAGGTTTTCGCGGTCCTCCAGCAGGTAGGTGACGGTCTCCAGGGCATCGCCCTTGGTGTGGCCAATGAGGCCCACCGGTCCGCGCTTGATCCAGCCGGTGGCGTAGATGCCCGGCACGTGGGTGCCGGCAGCATCCAGGACGCGTCCGCCGTCGTTCGGGACAACGCCCTTCTTGTGGTCGAACTCGATCTCCGGCAGGGCCGAACCGAAGTAGCCGATGGCCCGGTACACGGCCTGGACGGGGTAGTCCACGAACTCGCCGGTGCCGCGGGCGTTGCCCGTGCCGTCCAGCTCGGTGCGCTCGAACTTCATGCCGGCCACCTTGCCGGGGGTCTCGGCGTCGTCGTAAATCCCGACCGGGCTGTGCAGGAAGTGCAGGTGCAGGCGGCGGGAGGCGGTGAGCTCGGAGAGGTCCTCGGGCTGCTCGGCGATCCAGTTCGTGAGCGTGCCCACCATGGTCTTGGTCTGGTTGTTGCTCTGGATCTGGCGGTCCGATTCCTCGTCGAACTCAAAGTCCTCGGCGTAGAGGATGATGTCCACGTCCTTGGAGTGGCTCAGCTCGCGCAGTTCCAGCGGGGTGAACTTCACCTGGGCAGGGCCGCGGCGGCCGAAGACATGGACGTCGGTGACCGGGGAGTCCTTCAGTCCGGCGTAGACGTTGTCCGGGATTTCGGAGACCAGCAGGTCATCGGCGTGCTTTGACAGGACGCGGGCCACGTCCAGGGCCACGTTGCCGTTGCCGATCACGGCGATTTCCTTGGCGTCCAGCGGCCATTCGCGGGATACGTCGGGGTGGCCGTCGTACCAGGAGACGAAGTCCGCGCCGCCGTAGGAGCCGTCCAGTTCGATGCCGGGGATGTTCAGGTCCGCGTCCTTGATGGCGCCGGTGGCGAAGATGACGGCGTCGTAGTGCTGACGGAGGTCTTCGATGGTGATGTCCGTGCCGTAGTCCACGTTGCCGAAGAAGCGGATGTCGCCGCGGTCCAGGACCTTGTGCAGGGCGTTGACGATGCCCTTGATGCGGGGGTGGTCCGGTGCCACGCCGTAGCGGATCAGGCCGTACGGTGCCGGGTAGCGGTCGAAGAGGTCGATGCTGACGTTGAGTTCGCCGCTTTTGACGGCTTCGCTCTTGGTGAGGATGTCAGCTGCGTAGACGCCGGCCGGGCCGGAGCCGATGACGGCGACGCGAAGCGGACGGTCCGCAGAACCTACGGGGGTGCTGGTTGACACGGCTGTGTTCCTTTTCTTCTGCATCGGGTGCTCCGTCATGGACCTTGTAGGGCCTCATAAGGGCGGTTCCGGAGCAACCGATGGGTTTCAGGGGGTTAGAACTCGGGTGGTGCGGGGCTTGTTCGGGCTGGTGGTGCTGTAGTCAGCGGTCTTGAAGTGCGACGGCGCGAAGGGGCTCACGCGCACCACATCACCGATCACAATGACGGCAGGATTGGCGACGCCGGCGGCTTCCGCCTGGTCGGCGATGGAACCGAGCGTGCCGATGGTCACTCGCTGATCCGGCAGGTAGCCGTTCTCAACGATGCCAACTGGCGTGTCCAGAGGCAAACCGGCACCGGCCAGCGCTGCGGCCGAATCGCGGAGTGCGCCAACACCCATCAGCAGGACCACGGTGTGGTCCGGACGGGCCGGGACCTCCGACAGTTCCTCGTGGCCGGTGACCACGCTGAAGCCCTTGGCCAGGCCGCGGTGCGTCACGGGGATGCCGGCAGCAGCCGGAACGGAAATCGCGGACGTAACGCCGGAGACCACTTCCACGTCGACACCGTGCTGGCGGCAGTATTCGGCTTCCTCCCCGCCGCGGCCCAGGACGTAGGGATCGCCGCCCTTGAGCCGGACCACGCGGTGGCCTTGGAGTGCCTCTTCCACGAGGATCCGGTTGATGTCTGCCTGCGGCACCGGGTGGTGGCCGGGGGTCTTCCCCACCTCGATGACGCGGACGTCGGGTGCGAGTTCGTTGAGCAGTTCACGCGGGCCGAGGCGGTCAGCCACCACGACGTCGGCCTGGCCCAGGAGCCGGCGGCCGCGGACGGTGATGAGGCCGGTGTCGCCGGGCCCGCCGCCGACGAGGGCTACGCTTCCCCGGTGGGCCCGCCGGCGGCGCAACGGGAGGTCGCCGGTTTCCAGCGCGGTTGCCACGGCGTTCCGCAGGGCCATGGCACGGCGCGGGTCTCCCCCGGCGTTCACGGCGATCTGCACGTCATCGACGACGGCGACGGCGGGAGTCCAGGCGGCGGAAGCTTCGTGGTCGGAGGCGTTGACGCACCAGACGCGCTGCGCCTCGGCGTCGGCCGCAACCCGGGTATCCACGGCGGGATCGCCGGTTGCCGTCTGTACGAACCAGACGCCGTCGACATCGCCGGAACGGTAGGTGCGCTGCTCCCACGTGATGAGTCCGGCGTCGGCCAGTTCATGAAGCGCGGGCGAGGCATCAGGAGCCACGACGGTGACCCGTGCACCGGCGTCGAGCAGCCCCTTGGCGCGGCGCGTGGCTACGGGGCCACCGCCCACCACCAGCACGGGGCGGCCGAGGAGGCGCAGTGCTGTGGGGTAAATATCCTGAATTGCCATGGATCAACGGTAGGGCGGGGCCACTTTCACCAACAACGGCGCAGCAACACCAGTTCACTTAAGGTAACGCTGCGTCACAAACGGCGATGCGGCTGTCGTCAAAGTGCCCCACTCCGGCTGCCCGCGCGGGCCAGGAACCGCCCGCGGTCCACGATCAGCCGTTCCAGGTACCGGCGCAGGACCAGCCGTTCGACGACGCGGCCCACGAGTCCGAATGGCGCGGTGAACTCCACCCGGTCAGTCATGATGCTGCCCGTCCCGGCCTCCTGGAACTCGTGGACATGGCGAAAGGACTTAAAGGGGCCTTTGACCTGCTCGTCCACGAATCTGTACGGGTACTCCAGCACGGTGATCCGGCTGGTCATGCGAAGCGGGAGCCCGAAATGCCGGGCCCGCCACGTCACTTCCTGACCCGCACCGATCAGCCCGGAGGTCACCCCGCCAACGGCACGTTCGCCGGCGGCCTTTTGGGAATCGGTGTGCGCATCGATGCTGCGGGCAAGATCGAACAGGCGCTCCCTCGGAAGTGCGGACTCTGTGCGGCACTCAAACCTGACAGTCATGGCGCCAGTCTGCCAGATGTCCCTGCCGCTGCTGCCGGGGAAAGCAGGTGCCCGGACACAGCAGGGCCCGACGGCGGGAGTCGCCGTCGGGCCCTGCTGTCCAGTGTGGGCGGGGCCGGGTCAGCGGGTGCTGCCGGAGAGGAGGCCGCGGCTGCGCAGGAGGCGCTTCTCGATGGGCGCGAATACCAGCAGTTCGATCAGGATGCCGACGCCAAGGATCAGCAGGATCGCGGACATCACCACTGTCATGTCGGACAGGACCCTGCCCTGGTCCAGCAGCGAGCCGAGGCCGAAGCCGATGGTGCCGCCGACCGCAATGATTTCTGCGGCCATCAGCGAGCGCCACGAGAATGCCCAGCCCTGCTTCAGTCCGCCCAGGTAACCGGGAAGGGCCGCGGGCAGGATGATCTGCAGCGCCATCTGGAGCCTCGAGGCTCCCAGCACCGTACCCACGCGGCGGTACTGCGGCGGGATCTGGTCCACGCCTGAGATCAGTCCGTTGATGATCGAGGGGATGGCACCCATGAACACCACAAAGTAGACGGTGGCATCGGTCAGGCCGAACCAGATGATGGCGGCCGGCACCCATGCCACGGAGGGCAGCACCTGCAGTCCGGAAATCAGGGGGCCGAAGGCCCGGCGCAACGGCGCGACCTGCGCCAGCAGCAGGCCAACAGGGGTGGCGATGGCGACGCTGATCAGGAACCCGACCAGCCCCCGCTGCAACGACGTCCACACCGCTTCCTGGAGCTTGCCTTCGCCCCAGAGGATACCGATCTGTCCGAGCACGTCCAGCGGGCCGGGTACAAGGTCGCGGCGCTTCACGCCGAGGGAGACGTAGAACTGCCAGATCAGGACCAGTACCACCAGGGCGGCCACCGGCAACAGGATGCGGCTCCAGTCGACCCGGTGCTTGCGGGCGGCATCGGACTGCAGCGAGTCCAGGCCCGCCTCCAGCTGGCGCAGGTCCTCGTGGCCGGTGGACGAGCGGGTCAGGGCGGCGTGGATGTGCGGTGCATCCGGCTGGGCCTGGGGCACCGTATTGCTCTCGGCGAGGGGCGTGGGGTTATTTGGCATGGCGGCGAATCTCCTCACGCAGCCGGGCCGTGATGACCCCGGTCAGCTGTCCGGCCAGGCCGGCGTCGGTACGGTGTTCCTCGGTGACGGCCCATTCCTCCACCACTCGGCCCGGGCGGGAGGACAGCAGCAGGACGCGCTGGCCCAGGCGCACGGCTTCGCGGACGTTGTGCGTGACGAAGACGATGGTCCGCCCGGTTTCCTTCCAGATGCGTTCCAGCTCGTCGTGGAGGAGGTCGCGGGTGATGGCGTCCAAGGCCGCGAAGGGTTCGTCCATGAGCAGCAGCTGCCGGTCCTGGGCCAGGGAACGGGCCAGGGCGACCCGCTGGCGCATGCCGCCGGAGAGCTCGTGCGGGCGCTTGTCCCCCGCGCCGCCGAGGTGCACCAGGTCCAGCAGCTCGTTGGCCTTGGTGCGGCGTTCAGCCTTGCCGACGCCGCGCAGCTGCAGGGCGAGCTCGATATTTTCCCGTGCGGTCAGCCACGGGAACAGGGCAGCGTCCTGGAACATGAAGGCAGCGCCGTCGCTGGGTACTTCCAGGGCGCCCGACGTCGGCGCCTCGAGTCCCGCCATGATGTTCAGCAGGGTTGACTTGCCGCAGCCGGACGCACCGAGGAGGGCGACGAACTCGCCCGACGCGATGGTGGCATTGACGTCGTCCAGCACCGGGGCGCCGTCGCCGAAGCGTTTGCCCAGGCTTTCCAGTACGACTGGCATGGTCCCGTCCTTAAGTTGGTGATGCGGTAGGTGGAGGTCAGGCAGCGATCAGTCCTGGCCGAGTCCGGCGGCGGAGATGGACTTCCCGGTGACGTCGTTGAGCGCCCGGAGGTCGAACAGTCCGCTGAGGTCGGCCTGCTTGGTGGTGCCGGCCTCCACCCCGTCGCGGAGCAGCCTGGGGTAGGTTCCGGCCAGGGGATCCACGGTGAAGATGATGTTCTTCAGGGACCGGTCGATCACGTCCGCGGGGAGGGCGGCGCCTGCGGATTTCTGCAAAGCGGAGTTGATGACGGCAGCCTTCTCAGCAGCGGGAGTGTCATTGAGCCATGCAACGGACGCGGCGTGGCCGCGAAGCAGTGCCTTCACCGTGTCCGGATGGTCCGCGGCGAAGGTCCTGTTGACGATCAGGATGGTGGTGGGAAACTCCCCCGGCTTGCCTGATGCCGATCCGTCCCACAGGTCCTTTTCATCCACCAGCACCTTGGCTCCGGCCTGGAGCACCAGCCGCGAGGCCCACGGCTCAGGCAACCAGGCGCCGTCGAGCTTTCCGTCCTGGAACAGCTTGAGCGTCTGCGCGTTGTCGGTGGGATTGATGGCGACGTCGCCGCTGCCGTCGACGTTCGTGTCAAAGCCCTGGCTGGCGAGCCAGGCGCGCAGGGCCACATCCTGCGTGCCGCCGAGCTGCGGCGATGCAAGGGTTTTGCCCAGCAGGTCCTGGGCGGAGGTGATTTCCGGCTTCACTACCAGTTGGGCGCCGCCGGCCGCAGCACCGGCGATGACGCTGACGGATTCGCCCTGGCTCTTGACGAAGGAGTTGATGGCCGGATTCGGGCCGATGTAGGCAGCATCGATGGCCCCGGCGTTCAAGGCTTCGATCGCGGCCGGTCCGGCGTTGAAGGTTTCAGTGCTGAGTCTGGTGCTGCCCAGCTCGTTCGCGAAAAAGCCCTGGTTGATGCCAACGAGGGCCGCCGCATGGGTGATGTTCCCGAAGTATCCAAGCTTCAGTTCCGGGGCAGGCGTGGGCGTGGCTGCCTCGGCTTCTGTATTACGCGAAACGCCGGATGCGACGATGGCGCCAACGGCAATCAGCAGGACCAGCCCCATGGCCAACGCAGCCTCGATGGCACGCTTGTGCTTGGGCACCGCGCTTTCACCGGCCACGATCCGGGTCATCCCGGGCTTGGAACTAGTCATTGATTCACCATAGGGAGTGCCGATTTCCCGTTCAATGAAGCAGAAACGCTGGGTCACGAACGTTCATCTAGCGTCACAAAAGGCTGGTGGCGAAATTGGGGGGTATTGACAGGAGGGCACGGGCCATCCGTGCGTGCCCGACCAGCGATAGGGCTCCACGGCACCCTGGCCCTCCGGACAGTACTGGGACGTTCCGGTTGTGCAGTAGGGCGCTTCCTCGTTCCGCCCTACCCAAGTAATGGCGCCAAAAAAAGCAAGTAGTGAGGCGTTAGGTATCCGTAGGAAACATTCCCAAGACGGGTACCGGCTGCGCTGTTGGGCCAAAGCTGCGGCGCGTACGGTGCCACCATGACTAAAGACCGAGGGATTTGGGTCAAGGCGTTGGACGCAGATCGGGTTGCGAGGGCAAAGGCCGCCTTCACTACCCGACGGGTAATCCCGTCCACCATGACTTCACTGGTATCCGGAGCCGTCCGTCCCAGGTCGGGCGACCTGGTGCTGGCCCGGATCGTTCAGCTGGGCCATCACCGGCACATAGAGCAGCCGAATGGGCGCCGCGCCGTCTTGCACGACGACGATGAAATCATTGTCACGTATGGGGACAGGTACGCGACGGATCAGTTTGAGTCACAGGTCCCCGCCACTCTGGGCCAAGCCCAACTGGTTGCTTCGGGCGGCATTGCCTCGGAAGTACTCAGCCGAAGCCTTGCGGTCAGGAGGGCAACAGAAATTGAACCCCTTGGCCTCCTGGGCGATGCCAAGGGGCGCCCCCTGAACATTGAAGACTTTGCCCTGCAGCCTGTGACGCCTCAGGTGGCGCGCCCGCGGACGGTGGCAGTGATCGGCACTGCAATGAACTCGGGCAAGACCACCACGGTCCACTGCATGGTCCATGGACTGAGCAAGGCAGGCGTCCGTGTGGGCGCCACCAAGGTCACCGGAACGGGATCCGGTAATGACTACTGGTGCATGCTCGACGCGGGGGCGCACGTCATGTTGGACTTCACCGACGTCGGATTGGCGTCCACCTACCGGCAGCCAATGGACGTCGTCGAAACCAAATTCGCCGAATTGATCAACCACCTCACGGCCTCCGGAGCAGCCCTGAACCTCGTGGAAGTGGCTGACGGCATATACCAACACGAAACCTCGAGGCTGCTCGAATCCCCCATCTTCCGCTCGATGGTGGACGCGGTGGTCTTTGCGGCGCCTGATTCGATGGGGGCCGTGGCGGGAATCAGGCATCTGCAGAACCTGGGCCACGAGGTCCTGGCCGTTACCGGCCTGTTGACGCGTTCACCCCTCGCGGTCAGGGAAGCTTCAGCGGTTACGGGCCTGCCGGTGCTGACGCGCGAGGAGCTGGATGATCCAATCGTGTCCGCTTCAATGCTGGGCATCACCGACGTGCTGGAGTCTGCCGGCGGCAAACCGGCTGAATCCGTGGGCCAGCCTCACCAAGGGACCGAAACCAGCGATATCCTCATCGGACCCTTTACAGTCTCGCCGGAGCGTCCTCGGGTCACTGCGGGGCTGTTCGGGTTCCCCCGGCCCGCAACACCAACGGGCAGCCCGGACTCATGGTGACTCCGGTGTCCGGGAACCCTCGCCTGTACCGTATTCCTGCTGCCGTCTACGCGAAAATCATCGCGATAGGACTGGCGCAGGTGCTCACGTTGGTGGCCTATGTGTTGTTGCTGCGCAGCATCGTGGACAACTTTGCACCGGTGACTGTAGGAGCTGCTGCCGACCTGCAGTGGCGCTTGGCCTTGGTTCAGGCCGCTCTACTGGGCGCTGTCGCGCTGCTCCACGGTTGGCTCCGGGCCATGGCCTTCAACGTCGCCGAGACGGCCGGCTACAACGTGGTCCGGGACCTTCGGATGACAATGTACGCGCACCTCCAGGGCATGACTCCCCGGCAATTTCAGGGCCGGGCCCGCGGGGGCTTGCTGCTCCGTTTCCTCGGTGACCTGTCGATGACCAGGATGTGGATCAGCCGCGGTGTTCTCAGCGGGGTGATCGCTGCCATGGTCCTGGTGGGGACCCTGACGGTACTCTTCTTCTTCAGTGTCTGGATGACACTTGCCATCATCGCGGCACTATCCGCCGGGGCTGCAGCCTCCCTGGTAGCCGGACAACGCATGCGCCAGGCAACAAGGATCATGCGCCGCCGCCGTTCACTTGTCATGAGCAACCTTGACGAACAGCTCAACGCCCAACCTGTGGTGCAGGTTTTCGGGCGCTCGGCCGGGGAGTACGCGCGCCTCTCACACCAGAACGATGAACTGACGCGTGCGCTCATTCGGGTTGCCCGCCTGCGCGGCTACCTTCGTGGTGTCGCCACCGCCTTCGCCCTGCTGGCGCTGGGGGCGGTCCTGACTGCAGGCCTGTTCGAAGTCAGGCAGGGAACCGCGAGTATAGGGACGGTTATTGCCTTCGTGGTTGTCACCCGGCAGCTCTCCAGTCCGGTGCGGACCCTCGGGCTGTCCCACGATTACTGGCACCGCGCCCAGGTTTCCGTTGGCAAGATCAAGGAATACCTGCGCAGTTCGAGCCGGGACATGGACGGATCGGGCCACGGTCCGCTCAGGGTCCGTCAGGGCGCCATTGAATTTTCCTCTGTATCTGTCGCGGGTTCCCTCCACGATATTAATCTGCGCGTCCGGCCGGGCGAAGTGGTTGCCGTGACCGGAGACGGCGGAAGCGGCAAATCCACCCTGCTCGGACTGGTCTCGCGGACCATCGACCCTGACCAGGGCTGCATCATCATCGACCGCCAGGTACTGGCGAATACGGCACTGCGGTCCGCAGCACAGTGGATCGGGGCCATGGGCCCTGAACTGCCCCTGATGCGGGGATCGTTGTGGCGGAACCTCACGTATGCCGCCCCCCAGGCATCCCAAGAGGACGTTGACAGGGTGCTGGCGGCGACCGGGCTGGACGAAGCCCTCGCAGACCTGCCCTACGGTCCGCAGACCTGGATAGCCGAGGGCGGGCTTAACCTGTCCAAGAGCCAGCGGCAACGGATAGCACTTGCCAGGGCACTGATCGGTAATCCCCCTATCCTTCTGTTGGACGAGGCCACCCTTGGCCTGGACAGAACGGCCAAGGACGCCTTCGCAGCCACGCTGAAAAGATTCCACGGAACCGTGTTACTGGCCACACAGGATCCCCATGAACTCGCTCTCGCGGACAGGATCGTGGTTCTTTCGAAGGGAACCATCGCGGACGTAATGACCGGTGAAGAGTACAGGGACCGGGTTTGGCTGGAGGCAAACCTCCCGGTGCCGTCAGCCCCACCTTCGACTGCAGAGATTGTGCACGTCCGAACAGGCACCGATCCGCACTCCAGCGGAACCAGCCTGGAAAAGGAGTAGCCATGCATCCGAAGAAACGCGACAGGCTCCTCATGGCAATGGCGCTGGCAGTATCCCTCGCCGGCACGGGCGCGATCGTAGCCAATTACGGTGCGAAGCAAGCACCGGACGTGCAGACGATCGACGTGTGGGCCGGCCACCCGCCTGAGGACGGCCGGTGGTCTGTCCAGTTCCTGGGAGACACCATGGTGGGCAACGGAGAAACCCCGATGGTGGACCCCCTGGGTTTCGACGCTGCATTGGCGGGGGTGGTGCCACTGATTGATGGTGATTTCGTCATTGCCAATGCAGAAGCCCCCATCACCACCCACAACGAACCGCTGATACCGGGAAAGCCATTTGTTTACCGCTCGGAGCCGCAGGCTGCCTGGGCACTTCTCCAAAGCCGGCATTGACGCTCTCGAATTATGGGAAACAACCACTCCCTGGACATGGGCCTCGCCGGACTTGAAGAAACGATGATGCGGGCCAGCAATGCGGCGATGGCCACCTTTGGCGCCGGGCACACCCTGGCCGAGGCCGAACGGCCGTTAATGCTGCATACCGGCTATGGGGACAATCGGCGTGGTGTCACTCGGCGAAAATTTCGGCAAGTTATCAAAGGCCGCGGAGTTCAACCCCGGCACCGTGGTGTTCAGCCCCGAAACAGTCCAGCGCGGCTACGACCTTGCACGCGCTGCCGGAGCTGACTGGGTGATCGGCTATGTGCACTGGGGCGACAATTACACCGACACACTGCCGCAACAGCGTTACTGGGCACAAGTTCTGGTTGACGCCGGATACGACGTCATTATCGGGGCCGGGTCCCACATCACGGAGAAAATCGAGTTCATTGGTGACGTGCCGGTAGCCTACGGCCTCGGAAACTTTGTTTTCGGTACGCCCGGGCGCTACGAGTCTTTTGGCAAGCAGGGTGTGGGCCTGATGGTCAGCCTCGAACTGGCTCCAAACACGCCCACCCAACTGGCGGTCAAATGCATCGTGACAGACAACCAGCTCAACGGGTTTCTCACTCAGGCGTGCAGTGCCCCACAGATGCTGGGTGTCATGTCGGAAGTTAATCCAGCGCTGCAGATCCAGGGCAACGTTGCCAGGATGCCTTGCCGCTGCCTGGAGCCGCCGAAGTGACCGTAGCCCCTGGCCATCCAAGACGCCGTCGATGGCTCCTTGGGCTGTTAGCGTCCGGGCTCGTCGCAGCTTTAGCGGTGCTGGCCGCCGGCACCTTCCTTTCAGGAGACGGGCGCGAAGAAGCCACAAATTCCGATCAGGGAGAGCCATGCCAAACTCCGGCGGCACCGCCACCCGGACAGAAATGATACGACCAGGCACAACCGGTGATTTTGTCTTTTCAAGGGAGGGTCCGCTCGCCGACCAGCCCATCCGGGTCTGGTACCAGGTGCCCGCTGACCCGTCCTTGGCCCAGATCCTGATCGTCATGACGGGTGCCCACCGGGATGGGGAATCCTATCGGGAAGACTGGCTGCCGATAGTGAAAGACCGCAACACCCTGCTCCTGGTCCTAGAATTCTCACGGGACGACACCCGGATGACCCCTATAACCAAGGCAACATCCTGGACAGCAAAGGCAAGGTCAACCCGCCCGAGGCCTGGAGCTTCAACATGGTCGAAGCCCTCTTCGAAGCAGTCGTGCAGGACACCAGCAGCACCGCCACAGACTATGCACTCTTTGGCCATTCCGCCGGCGGCCAATTCGTGCACCGGTTCATGGAGTCACCAAGGAAAACCATGTCCGGATCGCCGTCGCAGCCAATGCCGGCTGGTACACCATGCCTGACCAGGACATCGATTTTCCCTATGGACTGAAGAATTCACCGCTTTCCTCCAAGCAGATGAGGGATGCCTTTTCGCGACACCTCGTCATCATCGTCGGAGCCGACGATACCGACCCGGACGACCCCCTCCTGCAACGCGACCGAAAGACAGACGCCCAGGGGAACAACAGACTCACGAGAGGCCTGAATTTCTACCAGGCTGCACGGAATGCGGCCCGCAAAGGAGATGAATTCAGGTGGGCCCTCTCGGTAATACCGGGTGCCGCCCATAACCATCAACAAATGGCTGAAGCGGCGGCCCCCTTGCTGTTGGGAGGCAAATGAACGGCTGTGATTCCCACGGCTGCGGGGAAGGGTTCTTCGAGCGGCCGCAGACCGGGACGGTTGCAGAGGACTACCTAAGGCCGCCAGGGAAGTGGGCCCCCACCCTACCTAGGGCAAATCCGGCGCTGCCCCTCCCCCCAACGCTGGCAAAAGCGCAAAAATCCCTAGGTACGGCGCGCCCTAAAAGCGAGTACCCGCTACTGGTGCATACCCGGTGGGCCAGCAATATGCTCGGTTGACGGGCAGCGTCACTCGGTGAAGGGGTTCAATCCCTCCACGGGCACTGACTGGATTAGTCGCCGGGGCCGCGGAGTGGATAAAGCCCGGCGAGCGCGGCGCACTCCTGCAGCGGGGTGCCCTTGGCGAAGTTGTCTACACGCGCATGAAGTGGTGAGGCATTGTCTATTTCCACGCAGCCCCCGAATTCCTTCTCCAAGCCGGCTGCGGCGCCGGCGGGAGCCTCCATCAGCGTCGTCATTCCCACGTTGAACGAGGCTCAAAATATCCCCTGGGTCCTTCGACGTATGCCGCTCATACGTGGACGAGGTAGTCATTGTTGACGGTCGCTCGACGGACAACACCGTGGGCGTGGCACGGGTCCTCCGCCGGGACATCGTGGTGGTGGACGAGCAGCGTAAGGGCAAAGGTGCTGCCCTCCGGGCAGGGTTTGCCGCGGCGACCGGCGACATCATCGTCATGCTGGACGCCGATGGAAGCATGGATCCCCAGGAAATCGGCTGGTTCGTTTCCCCTCTCCAGCACGAATACGACTTCGTCAAAGGTTCCCGCTACGTCACGGGAGGGGGTTCGGAGGACCTGACGTGGCTGCGGAACGGACAGGAAACCGTGCGCTGACCGGGCTTGGCGAACGCGGTGTCTTCACAGCAACTACTCGGACCTTTGCTACGGCTACATCGCCTTCCGGCGGGAATGCCTGGACATCCTGGAGTTGGAATCCGACGGATTCGAAATCGAAACGGAACTGATCGTCAGGGCCGCGAAGGCGGGCCTCCGGATCGCTGAGGTCCCCAGCTAGGAACTGGACCGCATCTCCGGGGCATCAAATCTCCAGACTTTCCGGGACGGTTGGCGGGTACTGCGGAACTATGGCGCACGAGTGCCTCCTCTGGGAGGCGCCCACGGCGGGCGCACGCCCCGAGGCGCTGCGCCGCGTGAAGTACGCCTACGCCAATGTGAGCTTCCCACGAACGCCTACCGATCCGCAACAGCGTTCTGCCGATCATCGGCGCGGTACTGACAATGGCCTCCGACCGTGTGCCCCCAACTGTCACTGTAATCATCTGCTGCCTACACGGCAGGAGCGCTGGGACAGGCTGATGGGCGTCATCGGCTCCCTCCGACGCCCAAACGCTGTCCGCCCAAGGAAATCCTGGTAGTCATTGACTACAACGAGGAACTCTACCAGCGGCTGACGGTCGACTATGGATGACGTGACCGTCGTCAAGAACACCGGCCCAGCGCGGACTCTCCGGAGCACGCAACACCGGCGTGGGCTTGGCGGACACCGAAGTCGTCGCCTTTCTCGACGACGACGCCGAGGCCGCGCCGGACTGGCTTGAACGCCTCATAGCGCTCTATGACGATCCTGAGGTCCTGGGAGTGGGCGGACGGGTGGAGCCGCGTATGGGAGGCAGGCCGTCCAGGATACTTCGCCGAGGAACTCGACTGGATCGTCGGCTGCACCCACCGGGGCCTGCCGACGGGTTGCCTCCGAAGTCCGGAACGTCATCGGGGCCAACATGTCGTTCCGGCTTGACGTCATTCGGAACGTGGGCGGCTTCAACATCGTCCTTGGGCAGGCGAGGTTCGAACCCCCTGGGCTGCGAGGAAACCGAGATCTGCATCCGGTCCAAGATGGGCGCTCCCGGCTGCCGGATCGTTTACGAACCGGCCGCGCTGGTACGACACCACGTGCCTGCAGAGCAGGGGAACACTGCGGCTACATGCTGTCACGGTCGTGGTCCGAAGGGATCTCAAAGGCCCAGGTGAGCCAGATCGTGGGCCACAAGCGGGCCCTAGGTCCGGAGCGCCGTTACGTCCGCAGCATCCTGCCCCGGGCCGTCATCAAAGGGATCAGGGACTGGAGCCGTGGCGATCCCGCAGGGCTAGGCCGCGCGGCCGTGATGGTGGCAGTCGTGGCTTGCACGTCGGCGGGATATCTGCGGGGACGTCACCTGGCCCGTTTCCCTGGACGTCCCCTGGACCCGCCGGTCCTGGTCGGCGTCACTCCGTGGCGGGAAGTGCAGTGAACGGGCCAAGGCGCCGCGCCATCCTCCGACGTGACAATGCCGCGGACGCCGTCGGCCCCACCACGAACGTCCACACCAGCAACACCATCCGACCGACACCACCCAGACAGGGGACAGCCATGCGGACCTCGCAGACCAAGGCACTGCACTTCGACATCCACGGCCGTGTCACGATCCGCGTCGACGCAAAGGCACCTGCAGCCGCCCAGCTCCAGAGCATGTTGGCGTGCTTCGCCACCGACACCGAACGGCCCGCCGACATCGTGGTCGATGGCCAGCCGGAGCCGATGCCGGATGCGGGCCTGCTCGAGCATGAGCTCGCCTACACGGAGAACAGCGTTCGTTTCCAAGCGGATCGGGTCCAGGTCGTGAGGGACGCAGAGCAGTGGCGCATTCACGGTGCCGGGCGAGCTGCTGACCTCCGTGGTGCCCGTTCTCGATGCCGCCATGGTCGGCCCGAGGGGCCGGCATGATCCACGCGGCAACGATGGCCTACCGGGGCCACGCGATCGCGCTGCCTGCCGCCGGAGGGACCGGCAAGACCAGCACCGTCGCCAAGCTGATGCGGCGCGAGGGGTGGTCGTTCATGGGCGACGACTGGGCCTTCCTCGCCGAGGACGCCACGCTGCTCGGCTACGCGAAGCCGATGTTCATCAAGCCGCACCACCGGACCATCTACCCGCACCTGTTCGAAGGCGTCCGCAAGCCCCTCGTCCCGTCACGGCTCTCGTCGAGCGTCGGCCGTCTCACCACGGTGGTGCACCCGTACGTCATCCGGTATCCGCGCCTCGCGGACTTCTCCCGGCGGTGGTCGCCGGAGCACCGCATGGTCTACGCCGGGGACCGCGTTCCCGGGGCGGGAAGTGACGACGTCGGCCCCGCTCGCGGCCGCGATCTACGTCGAGCGCTTCGAGGGCGTCCACGGTCCCGGATTCGTCGAGCGGACCAGCGAGTGGATGGTCGACCGCATGCTCGGCAACTTCCACATCGAGATGGCGGGCTTCTCGCAGCGGGTCGTGACCGGCCTGGCGGCCACGTCCGTCGTCCCGTGGCGCGAGCACTTCGCGGCGAAGGGCCTCGTGCTGAGCAAGGCGCTCGACGGACGGCCCTGCCACCTGCTGCAGGTGCCCGCCGCGTACACGGCGGACGAGGCGTCGGACGACATCGTCCGGTATCTCGAGGAGCTGCTGCCCTCGGTCCTCGACGAGCGAAGCCTGAGGGGTGGCCACAGTGGGTCACAGCACCTGCCGAGGTCACCGCGGTCGTTCCGGCCCGCAACGCGGAGGAGCTGCTCCCGCGCTGCCTGGAGGCCCTGCGTCAGTCCGGTGTCGCCGAGATCATCGTGGTGGACGGATGCTCCACCGACCGCACCGTCGAGCTCGCCCTGGCAGCCGGTGCCCGGGTCCTGAGTGACGAGGGCCGCGGCCTGCCGTGGGCTCGGACGCTCGGTGTGCAGGAGCAGCGGCACCCGCTGGGTCCTGCTGGTCGACGCCGACGTCGTGTTCGGGCCCACGGGGGTGGCCGACCTGCTCGACGGAGTTCGTGGAGGGCGGCTACGACGCCCTCCAGGCCGGACTGGAAAGCGTCGGTGGACCGGGCTACTGGGGGCAGGCGCTGGCACACCACCACCGCACCGGCCGCAGCCGCAACTGGTTCGGGCTCGTGGCCACGATCGTGCGACCGCGACCTGATGCTGGGCGTCGGTTTCGACGACTCGTTCAAATCCGGGGAGGACATCGAGCTGCGTTGGCGGATGCGCGAGTCAGGGCTGCGGACGGCGGTCTCACGCCGGGTCTTCGTCGAACATCGTTTCGCCGCTGACGACTTCGACTTTGCGCTCGACCAGTTCCTCATGGACGGAACCGGACTGGGCCGGATGATCCGCAAGCACGGCTGGCGCGGCGCGAGGCTGGCGCTGCTGCCCGCCGCCGCGGCAGTCCGGGGCAGCGCCTTGAGCCTCGCCGCGGGCCAGCCTCGGTGGCTGCGCTACTACGGCGCCTTCTGCTGGTACAACTACGTGGGCATGGCGAGGGGTCTCGCGCCGTGAGGGCTGAGCGGGGCACCAGCTGTCACGGACGCCTCGACCCGTCCGGCACTCCGCCCTGCGCAGCTCGCTGGGCCTCGTCGTGGCCAAGGCCGCCCAGACGGGCGCGGGTTTCGCTTTCTGGATCGTGGCCGCGCGCGCGACATCCGACCGTGAGGTCGGGCTCACCATGGCAGCGGTGTCGGCAGTAATGCTATGCACGCAGCTCGCGGTGCTGGGCGCGGGGTCCGCTGTGATCGTCTCCGTGGGGCGGGGGGAGCCGCCGGCACGGGTTCTGGACGCGGCCTTCGCCATCGTGGGGGTAGCCGGCACCGGGCTGGCCCTCGGCTACCTGGTGCTGCAGTCGGTCGTGACGCCGGACACGGCCTCGGTCTCGGTCCTCTTCTGGCTCACGTTCCTCGTGGCTGCTGTCACCGGCACCCTGGTCATCGTGCTGGACCAGGCGCTCGTGGCACTGGGACGGGGTGCGAGCGCGGCCTCGAGGTATACCTTGGGCGGCGGGGTCGCACTCGGGGCTGCAGGCGCTCGTGGCATGGCAGGCGCAGGGCGCCTCCGCCGACGTCCTGATGGCCTGCTGGACGCTTGGGACCACCGTGGCGTGCGTCGTCGGCGCGGTCCAGCTGCGTCGGCTGGTCGGCTACCGGCCGCGACCGTCCCTGCGCCCGGCGCGCGGCCGCCCCCTGCTGGCACTGGGCATCCCGAACCAGCTCCTGACCCTTACCGAGCGCGCACCCGGGCTGGTGCTGCCGCTCCTGCTCGCGCACATGGTGTCTCCAGAGGCTGCCGCGTACTGGTATCCCGCCTGGATGATGGCCTGGGCCGCCTATACCGCTCCGATGCTGATGGGCATCGTCCAGTTCTCAGAGGGTGTCCGCGACCCCGACCGCCTGGTGGCGACCACCTGGGCGAGCCTGCGTTTGTCGCTCGCTGTAGGGGGCGTGGCTGCCGCCGTCCTGGTCCTCCTCGCCCGTCCGCTGCTGCGTCTGCTCGGCGAGCAGTACGCCGACTCGTCCACCGACGCGCTTCGGTGGTTGGCGGCCGGCCTGGTCGCATACGCGGTGCTGCAGGCCTACAACGCCGTTTGCCGGGCACGCGGCCGCTACGCGGAGGCGATCGTGGTCGGCGTGATCCTCGGGGTCGCGCTCTGCGCCGCTGCGCTCTCGGCCGCCGGCAGCGGCGCCACGGCCATGGCCGTTGCCTGGCTGGTGGTGCTCTCCGCAGGGGCCTTGGCGGCCGGCATCCGGCTGCTCGCCGTCCTCCGCCGCATCAGGCAGGACCCGCGATGACCAGAACGCTGGACGCGACCAACAGCACCGACAGGCGGTGGAAGCCCCGTGACGTGTTCTGCGCACTGGCTGGCGCAGCAGCCCTGGCACTTGCCGCCGGAGCCGCCTCCACGGTGTCCCTGCCCGTGGACAGCGACCTGGGGCTGGTCGCCGTCCTGCCCTACCCGTTCTGGGCCGGGGTCCTGCTCCTGAACGTCGCCTTTGTCGTCGCGCTCCGCGGAGACGCTGCCGGCCCGGCGCGCCGCCCGGTGATGATATGGCTCCTCATGGTGCTCGTCCTCGTGCTCTTCGGGACTGCCACCTTCGTGACAGATGTACCGCGCGGTGAGGTTGCTTTCCGTCATCTCGGCATCGCCGACGCCCTCTCGCGGACCCACGGGATAGATCCGGACATCGACGCGTACTTCAACTGGCCGGGATTCTTCGCCCTGCTGGCGACGGTGCTTGGGGCGACCGGACTCGACCCGGAAACCCTGGCCCTGTGGGCACCGGTACTCAACATGGGTCTGTGGCTGGCGGCCTTGGGTGTGCTGACGGGCTACCTGACGCGTGATCCACGCCGGCGTTGGCTGGTGCTCTGGATCTTCTGCCTCGGCAACTGGCAGGACCAGGACTATCTGTCGCCCCAGGCGTTCGGGTTCTTCCTGTACCTCGTCGTGATCGCGATGCTGGTCGGCCCGCTTGGCGCGCGGGCCCCTGGCCTGCCCGGCCTCAGACGCGCGGACCTGGCGGCGTGGTGGCGGGGGCGTTCGCCCGTCGAGCCACGGCATAGGCACCGTTTGAACGCCCTCGCCGTGACCCTCCTGCTCATTTCGGTCATCTGCGCGAGCCATCAGTTGACGCCGTTCATGATGCTGATTGCCCTCACCGCCCTGACCCTGAGCGGACGTGTCTGGCACAGCAGGCTGCCCCTGATCGCCGCAGTCCTGTTGTCCCTCTGGCTCGTCTATCCCGCGAGTGCCTACCTCGTCGGACATCCGCCCCTGGCGGGAGCAGGCCTGGAGGCCGCGACCGAAGCAAACGTCGTCGACCGCCTGAACGGGACCCCTGGGCATGTGATTGTGGTGCAGGTCCGCATGGTTCTTACCGTCGTGCTGTGGGCTCTTGCAGCGGCCGGGGCGTTTCTCGATTGGCGCAGGAGGCGCCTGGACATCCGGGTGGTCCTCCTGGCGGTCACCCCGTTACTGCTGTTCCCGGCGCAGTTGTATGGCGGCGAGATGCTCATCCGCGTCTCGCTGTTCGCGCTGCCCTTTATTGCCATGCAGGCATGCTCGGTCCTTCTGCCCACCGCTAACAGCCGCCCCTCCTTCGTCACCGCGGGAAGCCTTGCGCTCGTCTGCGTGCTGCTGGCTGCGCTGACAGTAACCGGCCGGTTCGGGAACGCCCGGTATGACGTCTTTACAGATGGTGAGATCGCTGCCGTGGCCGCCGTGCAGCAGATCGCACCTCCCGGCTCTGCGATCATCTCCGCTTCCCACCCAACGCCGTGGCGCAGTGAGGCCTATCTCGAACACCGGTACCGGACGATCGATGAACTGTGCCGGACCGACCTGTCGGCGGCGACGTGCGGCCCTGTCGTCTACGGGTATGCCCGGCACAACCCTGCCGGTGCCGTCCTCCTGCTGACGCGCTCGTCGGAAGCAAGCCTGGTCCTCCAAGGCGCCGCCACCGAGGATACCTTTGCTGCACTTGAGGAGTGGCTGGACGCCCAGGACGGCGTGGATCTGGCGTTCAGCAATGTGGACGCGCGGGCATACCGGGTGACGCCATGACGGTCGGCGACATCAGCCGGCCCACCCTGGCGCTCGGCCTCGCGGCCGTGGCGCTTTCGCTGGTGACGCTCATCGGGCTGCCAGCACCGCTGCAGGCTGTGGCCGCCACGGCCGTCCTCGTCCTGCTTCCGGGACAGGCCCTGGCACGACTCACGCAGGTTACCGACCTCGCGCTCGGCGTGCTGCTGGTCCTGGCGCTGGGCCTCGCTACGCTCACCGCGGTTTCCATGGCGATGTTCTACCTCGCTGTGTGGTCGTGGCAGGCGTGCGTCGTCGCTATGGGGGCCATCACCATCCTCGCGTGCATAATCCGCGCGCGGCAGGAGACGGCATGATCATCGATCTGGCGGGTTTGCTCGCCACTGCCGCCCTGCTGGCCACCCTGATCGCGCTCGAAGTCCGACGCGTCGAACCCGACGCCGGGCAGCCCCGGCGCCCGAGGCTCTTCGGCAGAACGGTCAACAGCAAAGCAGTTGCCGTCATGTGGGCCCTGTATCTGGTCCTCGTCCTTCCCCGCGTGCTGGGACTGCTCGCATGAGCCTCGCGGCGCGGTGGTGGCTCCTCAGCGACCTCCATCTGGGCGCCTCGGACGACGACCCCCGCAGCCCCGGCAGGAGGCTGCCGGAATTCCTGCACAGTGAGGTGCTCGAAGCCTCCGGACCGCAGCACGTCGTTTTCCTCGGTGACACCTTCGAACTGGTCGGTTTCACGGAGGAGGAGAGCCTCGTCCGCCTCGAAGCCGTCCTCGCCAGCCACCCCCACACATTACGGGCGTTGCAGGAGTGCGCTGCGCGGGGCGTGCAGCAGCACTTCGTGTGCGGGAACCACGATGTGGAACTGGCCCGGCCCGCGGTTGCAGCTCTTCTGTCGGCGCTGGTGTCACCGACTGAGCCTGCGCGGGTCAAGGTATACCCGTGGCTGCTGCACGTGCCCCACGTCCTCGTGGCCGAGCACGGGCACCAGCACCATGCTCTGCACCGGATACCCGAGGTGCTCCGTACGGCGGTCGACGGAACCGACGGGCTGGACCTGCCGCCGCTCGCAGCCTGGCACGCCCGGCCATCGAGGTCACGCCTGAGCCGTGCAGGGGCCGTGGCCCGGGCCTGCCTGGCCTCCGAACGTGCGGAACGCCGTGTCCGGGAACCCGCGTACGACCGGCTGCTGCAGACGGAGTCGCTGCGGCTCTCGCTGGACGGGGCTGCCGTCAGGGACCTGGCGCGCCTCTCGCGGTTCCGGACGGCGTCGGCGCTCCCAGTCGCCGCGACCCGTATGGTACTTGCAGCCGCCGGACGCAGGGTCGCCGGCGGGGAAGCTCCCCCAGCAGCCGGACGGTTGGCGCGTACCCTCGAGGCGCACGGTTCCGGGGTGGCCTGGTATGTGTCGGGCCATACCCACCGGGCGCTTGAGGCGGAGCTCGACGCCTGCCCCACCCGGTATATCAACACCGGCACGTGGTGTTCGGACGTGCGTGGACACGGGCCTGACCAGTCCGATAGGGGCGCGTTTCCCTACGCAGTCATCGACGTTGCCCTCGACGGGGCAACCAGCGGTGGCCTGCGCTACTGGCATCCGGGCGGCAGCTGACCGTACGGGTTGCGGTGGGCCACTGCCCCGCAGCGGCGCGCCCCAGGCTCCCTCGCAGGCGGCCTTACGCCCTGCGGTGGGCGCCGCGAGGGAGGTCCCGGACGGCCGGCGCGGGCCCAGGCTGCCGCAGGAGGCGGAGGTTGAGCCAGCAGAACATGGCCAGGCCGAAGTACAGGCACAACTCCATGGGTTCGGCATACTCCGAGATCACGTAGTCAGGCGACGGCCACACGAGCAGGCGGAAGAGGCGATAGCCGGCTGCCAGCCCGAAGGCCGGTACAAGGCACAGCGGGGGAACGAGCAGGTGCGCGGATGTGAACCGCTTCCACCGTTCACCTGCCGCCGCCCAGACCAGCGGGACGCATGCGCCGTAGAGGCTTGCAAGGAGCATGGCAGCGGGAACGAGTTCCTGCACACCGCGGATGTTGTGGACGGTGGTCTCCCCCTGCCGGTTGATCTCGCCCAGGGCTTCGGGCGTGCCCCAGCCGAAGATGCGCTGGCCCCAGGAGATCTCCTCACCCGTGAGGAACACGACACCGAGCGTGACCACGGCGTAGAGCAGGGCCAGGCGCACATTTCGTGCACGGAACAGGCGAAGGGTGATCAGGGCCAGGAAGATGCTTGCCCCCAGCAGGCAGAGGAACTGGAGCCACTCGATCAGGGAGTCTTCGGCAACGAACCAGGTATAGAGCGGCCGGAAGGGAACCGTGGCCGCAACGACGACGGCGATGACAAAGGGAATCAAGGCGAGCACCACAGCCTGGCGGGGGGAGATTCTCCAGGCCCGCGCATCGCGGAAGAACCGTACTGCCGCTCGTGTTGTCCAACTCTTCACGGTACTCCTTAAAAGCTCCGCCCAACGCTGCTGCGTCCAGGTCGCTCAGGAAGCGGTAGCCCCCGCTGACCATTAACCCCTTGGGGTACGTCGGGCCGCACGAGTAGCGAGTACTTGGATTTTTTAAGGGACGGCACTGTGGGCGCTGCCGGCTGTACTCAGTGCCGGTGGCGGAGACGACAAAACCGCGGCCTGGTCGCGGATCCGGACTGTCAAGGCCAGGATCTGCGAACAAGCCGCGGTCCGTCATAGTCAGATGGAGTAGCGCTCGTCCTCATGGTCGCCCGGGTGGTCCTTGACCAGGCCCGCGGCCAGCGTGTTGCCGTCCAGGGGGTCTATCACCAGGAACGCACCGGTGCGGCGGTGGTGGAGGTAGTTCTCCAGCGGCAGCGGCGCGGCGAGCCGAAGCTGCGCGTGGCCGATGTCGTTGAGCTCCAGGCTGGACGCCGCTTCGAGCTTGAAGGACGCGAGGTCCAGCTTTCCGCTGACGTTGCGGACCAGCGCCTGGACGGTGCGGGTACCGTGCTTGACCAGTACCTTGGCGCCTTCACGCAAGGGCTTGGGCGAGAGCCAGCACAGGGCCGCGTAGAGGTCTGCGGAGGATTCGCGGACGGTCCCGGCTGCGGCGATGGTGTCCCCGCGGGCGACGTCGAATTCCTCGGCCAGGCGGATAGCCACGGACTGCGGGGCGAACGCTTCCTGCAGGGACTCACCGGCGAAGTCGATGCCGGTCACCGTGGTGGTGCGGGCCGCCTGGCCGGGCGTCAGCACGGACACGGAATCCCCCACCTTCACGGAACCTTCGGTGATCTGGCCGGCGTAAGCCCGGTAGTCCCGGTAGGCCTCAACATCCAGGCCACCGGCAACGGCGTCGGGAGCCAGCGCACCCTGCGGCCGGATGACCAGCTGCACGGGGAAGCGGAAGCTTTCGAGCTGCGTGTCGATCTCATCGGCGGCGGGCAGCGTTTCGAGGACCTCCAGCAGCGCCGGGCCGTCGTACCAGGGCGTGCGCTCGGAGCGGTCCACCACGTTGTCGCCGTCGAGGGCGGACACCGGGATGACCAGGAGGTCGTCGATGTGGTCGGCGCTGCCCAGCTCGGCGGAGCCGATGCCCAGTTCACGGGCCACCTGCTGCACGTCGGCCTGGATCTCGCGGAACACGGACTCGCTGAAGTCCACCAGGTCGATCTTGTTCACGGCCACAATGACGTGCGCCACCCGCAGCAGCTGCAGTACGGACAGGTGCCGGCGGGTCTGCTCCAGGACACCCTTGCGGGCGTCAATGAGGACGACGACGGCATCCGCAGTGGACGCTCCGGTCACCGTGTTTTTGGTGTACTGCACGTGCCCGGGGCAGTCGGCCAGGATGAAGCTGCGCTGGTCCGTGGCGAAGTAGCGGTAGGCGACGTCGATGGTGATGCCCTGCTCACGCTCGGCGCGCAGGCCGTCGGTCAGGAGGGCGAGGTCGATCCCGCCCTTCTCGCCGCCAAAACCGCGGTCGGAGGACGTGCGGGCCACGGCGTCGAGCGTGTCAGCAAGAATCGCCTTGGAATCGTGCAGGAGGCGGCCCACCAACGTGGACTTCCCGTCGTCGACCGATCCGGCGGTGGCGAAGCGGAAGAGGGTGGTGGGCAGGGCTGTTTCCAGCCCGGCCAGGGGCAAAGTGTCGGTGCTCATTTAGAAGTAACCATCCTTCTTGCGGTCTTCCATGGCTGCCTCGGAGATGCGGTCATCTGCACGGGTGGCGCCACGTTCGGTGATGGTGGAGGCGGCAACTTCAATCACGACGTCGCTCACGGTGGCTGCGGCCGACTCAACGGCACCCGTGCAGGACATGTCCCCCACAGTGCGGTAGCGGACCGTCTTGGTGATGACTTCCTCGTGCGGCAGCGGCTGGGAAACCTCGCCCACCGCGCGCCACATCCCGTCGCGGGCAAACACTTCGCGGTCGTGGGCGTAGTACAGGCCCGGCAGCTCGATGTTTTCGCGTTCGATGTAGCGCCAGATGTCCAGCTCGGTCCAGTTGCTGATGGGGAACGCACGGACGTGCTGGCCCACGGTGTGGCGGCCGTTGTACAGGTTCCACAGCTCGGGACGCTGGTTGCGCGGGTCCCACTGGCCGAACTCGTCGCGCAGGCTCAGGATGCGCTCCTTGGCGCGGGCCTTGTCCTCGTCGCGGCGGCCGCCGCCAAAGACGGCGTCGAACTTGTTCTGCTGGATCGCATCCAGCAGCGGAACGGTCTGCAGCGGGTTGCGGGTGCCGTCGGCACGTTCGGCCAGCTCGCCGCGGTCGATGAACTCCTGGACGCTTCCGACGACGAGCTTAAGTCCCAGCCGCTCCACAGTACGGTCGCGGAAGTCGATGACCTCGGGGAAGTTGTGGCCGGTGTCCACGTGCAGCACGGGGAACGGTACCTTGCCCGGCCAGAAAGCCTTGGTGGCCAGGTGCAGCATCACCACGGAATCCTTGCCGCCGGAGAACAGCAGCGCGGGCTTCTCGAACTCGGCCACGACTTCGCGGATGATGTGGATCGCTTCGGACTCGAGGGTGTCCAGGCTGGAGAGCCTTGCCGCTGCTTCTCCACGCGGCTTAGACACACTCGCTCGTTCCTCGCTCGCGCGATGCGCCGCTTTCGGAGAATCAGCGTCAAGATCCAGCACAGAAAGCTCCAGGTCCTCGTTGGTGGTTTTGATGCTCATACGTGTAGTCCGCATTCTGTCTTGTCGGAGCCTGCCCAGCGGCCGGCGCGGGGGTCATCGCCCGGGGCCACCTTGCGGGTGCAGGGCTGGCAGCCGATGGAGGGGTAACCCTGGGAAAGCAGCGGGTTGACGGGCAGGAGGTTGTCATCGGAGTACTGGACCAGCTGGTCGAACGTCCAGGCGGCGACCGGGTTGACCTTGACGAGGCCGTTCTTCTCATCCCAGCTGACCAGCGGCGTGTTGGTGCGCGTGGGGGCTTCATCGCGGCGCACACCGGTGAACCAGAGTTCATAGCCGGCCAGGGTGCGCTGCAGCGGCGCCACCTTGCGGAGGGCGCAGCACTGGGCGGCGTCGCGGGCGAAGAGGTCCTTGCCCAGGAGCCGGTCCTGCTGCTCCACGGTGTTCTCCGGCAGCACGTCCACCACGTTGACGCGCAGGTTCGCGGCCACCTCGTCGCGCGTGGCGTAGGTTTCCGGGAAGTGGTAGCCGGTCTCCAGGAACAGGACGTCGACGCCGGGCATCTGGTCCGCGACCAGCGCCGGCAGGACGGCGTCGGCCATGGAGCAGGCGACGGCGACGGCGGGCAGCTCGAAGTTGCGTTCCACCCAGGCGATCACGTCGCGGGCCGGGGCGTCCCAGCCGAGCTCGGCGGCGCCGGCCTCGGCGATGGCCTTCAGTTCGTCATGCGTGCGGAGGACAGCAGCAGGCGATGCCGCCCCGCCCCTTCGCCGCGCAGCTGATCTTCGATCAGCTCAGCGCGCGGCTCCGACAGCGTGACCGGACTTCCACGTCTCGCAGGCCGCAGCGGGCCCTCGGCCGGTCCCTAGATGCCACTCCCTGGGCGGCATCGCCTGCCACTGGGTCTATCCCGAGGGCGTGCTTGCTCACTGGAGGGCCTCCTCGTCAGCTGCGTGGGCCCATTCGGCGAAGGTCTGGCCTTCGGCGCGCTGGGCCACAAAGGTGCGGACAACCCGCTCCACGTAATCCGGCAGGTCCTCAACATAGACCTTGAGGCCGCGGACGGTGCGTCCCAGGCCGGCCTCTTCGCGGTCGGAGGACGCCAGCCCGCCACCCAGGTGGACCTGGAATCCCGGGGAGGGATCGCCGTCGGGCGTTGGCAGCATCATGCCCTTGAGGCCGATGTCCGCGGTCTGGATGCGGGCGCAGGAGTTGGGGCAGCCGTTGATGTGCAGGGACAGCGCATGCGGCAGCTCGCCGGACTCGGTGAGGTCGGCGAGGCGGCGTTCCAGCTCAGCCACGGCGGAGGCGGCTGTGACCTTGGTTTCCACGATGGCCAGCTTGCAGTATTCGATGCCGGTGCAGGCAATGGTGCCGCGGCGGAACACGGACGGGCGGGCGGACAGGCCCAAGGCGTCCAGCTCGGCTACGAGCGGTTCAACCTGGTCCTTCTCGACGTCCAGGACAACAAGCTTCTGGTGCGGGGTGGTGCGCAGGCGGAAGGAGCCGCGGGCCTCGAGGGTGTCCGCCAGCTTCACCAGTGCCGCACCGGAGAGCCGGCCGGCCAGCGGGGTGGCGCCGATGAAGAACTTGCCGTCCTTCTGCTCGTGCACGCCGATGTGGTCGCCGGGGGTGGTGGGCTTGGGCGCGGCGGGGCCGTCAGCCAGCTTGTAGCCGAGGTACTCGTCCTCGAGGATCTGGCGGAACTTCTCCGGACCCCAGTCGGCCATCAGGAACTTCAGGCGGGCTTTGGTGCGCATGCGGCGGTAACCGTAGTCGCGGAAGATGCTGGTGACGCCGAGCCATACTTCGGCAGCCTCTTCCGGCTTCACGAAGGCGCCCAGGCGCTTGCCGAGCATCGGGTTGGTGGACAGTGCGCCGCCGGCCCAGAGATCGTAGCCGACGCCCAGTTCCGGGTGCTCGACGCCCACCAGTGCGAAGTCGTTGATCTCGTGGACCACGTCCTGGCTGGGGTGCCCGGTGATGGCCGTCTTGTATTTGCGGGGCAGGTTGGACAGCAGCGGGTTGCCGATGAACCGCTCCCCCAGTTCCGCAATGAGCGGGGTGGGGTCGATGATCTCGTCCTTGGCGATGCCGGCCACGGGGGAACCCAGGATGACGCGCGGGACGTCGCCGCAGGCCTCGGTGGTGGACAGGCCCACGCCTTCAAGCCGGGTCCAGATCTCGGGGATGTCCTCCACCCGGATCCAGTGCAGCTGGATGTTCTGGCGGTCGGTGAGGTCGGCGGAATCCCGGGCGAAGTCTACGGAGATCTGGCCGATCACGCGCAGCTGCTCGGTGGTGAGCGCGCCGCCGTCGATCCTGACGCGCAGCATGAAGTACTTGTCCTCAAGCTCGTGCGGCTCAAGTGTTGCGGTCTTGCCGCCGTCGATCCCGGGCTTGCGCTGGGTGTACAGGCCCCACCAGCGGAAGCGGCCGTGCAGGTCCTGGCCGGGGATGGAGTCGAAGCCCTCTTTGGAGTAGACGGATTCAATACGCTCGCGCACGTTGAGGCCGTCGTCTTCCTGTTTCCAGGTTTCGTTGGCGTTCAGCGGGGTCTTGCCATCCACTTTCCACTGCCCGTGCGGCTTCGCAGCGGGGCGGGAGGAGGGGCGTGCGGGTCGCTTGGGGGCGGCGGAGTCCGCGGACGCTCCGGCTAGAGCTGTATCAGTCATGCATCGACTGTAGGTCCCCCGCGAATGGCGTCACAAAGGGTCGGGAAACGCTAAGTCACCTAGGGAAATATTTCGTCATGAACCGCCGAAGGGCCTTGAAGATGCCCCCTCGCTGTGCATCGCCGGCCTGGCTGGCGGACGGTTCCGGGGCCCCGGCAGGGGCAGGCCCTTCCTCCTCAGCGGACGCGGCTTCCAAGGCCTTCGCGACGGCGGCGTCGTACCTGTCCAGCGCAATTTCGGCCAGCACTGGCGACGGCAGCAGCGGCTCGGTGATAAGGTCCGCACCCGCCTTCGCGAGCTGGTCGTGGAAGAACCCCGGCGCCAGGAGGTAGGAAGCGATCACTACCCTGCCGCCGTCGTCCACGCCCCCCGCCGACTCCCCCGCCCCGGCACCGCCCGCAGCTTCCTCGCGGAGCATGGCAACGGCGTCGGGCACTGACGGCTTCGCTGACGCACCGTAGGCAGGCACGATCCGGTTGCTCCGGAGCTCCCGGAGCTGGTCCGCCAGCTGTTCAACGCTGAGCGCGGCATTCGGGTTCGAGGAGCCGGCCGCGGCGAGGACAATGGTGTCGCGGTCCGTGACGCCGGCCTCCGTCAGCCGCTGGTCCAGGAGGGCGGCGAGCCGCGGGTCGGGGCCCAGCGGTGCGGCGGCCAGGCTCCCCGGACGGCTCTTCACGGCCCGGGCGATGTCCACCTTGACGTGGTATCCCACGCTCAGCAGCAAGGGCACGACGACGGCCTTGTCCTGTCCGTGCAGTCCCGCCACGACGTCCACCAGGTCCGGCTGCTGGACGTCGACGTACGCTTCGCGGACATCCAGGCCGGGGCGCAGGGCAGCGATATTGGCGCGCAGGGCGTTGACCTCGGCGGCTCCCTGGGCACTGGACGTACCGTGGGCACAGGCGATCATGATGGGGCTGTTCATACCAGCTAGCGTAACGTTGGAGCCGCCCTGTCCGCCCTCTTCCACAAAGCCGGGATGCTCCATGACGTTTCCTTTTGACATCGACCTCCTGTGGTTGGATCTGGCGGGCGTTTTCTTCTTCGCAGTCTCCGGATCACTGCTCGCGGCGCGGAAGCAGTTTGACCTCATCGGCTCCCTGCTGTTGGCGTCCCTGGTGTCCCTCGGCGGCGGTGTCATCCGGGACATCATCCTTAACACCACTCCGGTTGCCTTCACCAACCCGGCGTACCTGGCGCCCCCTGTGCTGGCCACGGTGCTGGTCTTTTTCCTGTTCCCGGCTGTCCAACGGGTCACCTCCCTGCTGACCCTGTTCGACGCCGCCGGGCTGGCGTTGTTCTGCATCACCGGCACCCTCAAAGCCCTGGCGCTGGGGATCAACCCCGTGGCGGCAGTGCTCCTGGGCGTGACGACGGCGGTGGGCGGGGGGCTGTTGCGCGACATCACCGCCAATGAGGTGCCCCAGCTGTTCGACGCCCGAGACCTCTATGCACTCCCGGCCTTCAGCGGTGCCACCCTGACAGCGGTCCTCTGGGTGGCCGGCCTGTTCAATGTAGTGACCGCCTGCGTGGTGGCTGCGGTGGTGTTCTCGTTCCGCATCGTTGCCTGGCGCCGGTCCTGGTACGCTCCGCTGGCGGTGCACGGCTGGCACCGGCGGGGAGCGGACAGCCCGTCCGGTCCCGGTGGCGGCCCCGGCACCGGAGCAGGCGGAACTGGCTCGGGAGCACGCCGCGATTAGCTACGATATGAACCATGACTGACATGTTCCTCGAGAAGTTCCGCGCGCTTGTTCCGAAGTATCTCGAAGACGAATGGCAGGAAGAGGACGGGCTGCCCGCCGACGAGCTGGACGCGGCCCTTGAAGAACACCAGTTCCAGGTGCCCCTGGTCCTCCGTGAGTTCTACCTGGCCCTCGGTGGCTGCGAGGACCTGATGGAGGCATACCACTATTTCTGGGATCCCGAAGAGCTCGAAGTAGATGACGAAGGCTTCCTGATGTTCCTTGAGGACGAGGAAGAACAGTTCACCTGGGGCTTCCGCGTGGGCGACCTCGGCGTCCCGGACCCCATTGTCTACCGCCGCAACAACGCCCGCGGCCAGTGGAAGTCCGAGGAGGGCACCTTCTCGGAATTCGTCTTCGACATGTTCGAGTGGGCGTTCAACGACGAAGAGGACTAAGGCTCCCCAGCTGCTGGAATTCACCGGGTTTGCCAGGCTCCTCCGGTGTGTCTGCCGGACCTGGCTGGGTGTTGGCATGCATCCCGTTCCAATCCAGGTGAATCTCAGCGCACCACCCTGCCCCGGAGCACCTGCCACACCTCCCTGACCACCCTCTGCGGGTTATGGACCACGTCGGCATAGCTGTATCTGAGGACCACGTACCCGTCGAGTGCGCTGGCGTTGTTCCGGAGACGGTCCTTTTTGACCTGCTTCGGTTCCAGGTGCGTGGCACCGTCGAGCTCAACAATCAGGAAGCCCTCCAGCAGGAAGTCAACGATTCCTATCCCTGGGAGCTGAACCTGGGTCTCGGTGAAGATCCCTTCGCCTCGGAACAGAAGCCTGGCCACTACTTCGATGGGCGAGTCGGCCGTGCCGTCCACGAGGCGAAGGACCCTCCGGGCCATGCCATTGCGGTTGCCGGGCAGCCGTTCCTCCAGATACGCCAGGTTGGTACGCCCCAGACGAAGGGCGCTCTCCACCATGACCGCCGCCTCAACTGCAGGTAGGCACCGCAGGCCATGCAACAGCACATCGGTCAGGCCCGCTACCGGCCACGGGACGTCGGCAGGGACAACGGACCCCCGATGGACCACAACCCCTGTGGCGGCGCCGTGGCGGCAGAGGACATGGGGCGTGGGAGGCTCGTGGAGCAGCCAAATTCGGTGGTGCCTGGCCGCGGATCCACAGGTGAGCAGCCCGTTCCCGAGCACTGCCGCCACCATGTCCGGGGCAGCCCCCGGCAGCGCCAGGACGCCTACCCGCAGCCTTTGGATCTCCCCTGCCGATACGGCGGTACGGACATTCCTGTCGGTGAATCCAGCGTCGAGGACGGTTGACGTCCGAGCCACCGAACCGGCGTAGGTGAGGAATTGGGGAAGGTCCATCACCACAGCGAAGCCGAGAGGTCTTCGGCCAGGCAGTCCCGGAATCCTGCATGTGGACAACTTCGCCGCTGGAATTCCCCCGCTTAGCCGTGCTCCGGCGGCGTTTCTGCAGGACTCGCCGGTCCCCGGCCGCCATCGCCAGCCAAACGTGGGGAACGCCGGCGGCAAGGGCGAGAAGAATCTGTGACACCCTCAGTAACAAAGCCCTTGCATCCCATGACAAATCTGTCATAGACTATTCACGGATCCGCTAAACGCCTCCGGCGGATCTGATGCGAACGGAGAAATAGCCCCGGTTCGACGCAACGTATGACTCGTATCGTTGCTGAGAATCGGGGCTATTCCGTTAAACACCATCGATTGCTCCGTAACTGCCCTTTTGATGGCGCAAAAGGGCAGTTACGGAGCAATCGATGAAGGAAGAATCAGCTGGCGCGGTCCACCACGGCCAGGGCGAAGTTGGACAGCGAATCCTTGACCACGCCCTCCGGCAGAGGCGCCAGGGCTGCGATGGCTTCGTCGGCCCAGCGCCGCGCCACCACCCACGACTCTGCTGTGACGGGGTGCTCGCGGAGACCGGCTACGGCCTCGGCGAGGGCCTCGTCAGAGGTCAGGTCACCGTCGATGAGCTTCAGGAGTTCGACGGCGGACTGGTCACCGGCCGCGGCATCCCGCCGCAGGAACAGCACCGGCAGCGTGGGGACACCCTCGCGGAGGTCGGTCCCCGGGGACTTGCCGGACTTGACCTTGACCCCGGTGACATCAATGACGTCGTCAGCGAGCTGGAAGGCCACGCCCACCTTCTCGCCGTACTCCACCAGGACCTCTTCATAGGCTTCGTCGGCGCCGGCGAAGATCGCACCCAGCTGGCCGGACGCGGCAACCAGCGAGCCGGTCTTGTCAGCGATCACCGAAATATAGTGCTCCACCGGATCCTCGTCAGGGCGCGGGCCGACGGTCTCGTGCAGCTGGCCCAGGCACAGGCGTTCGAAGGTCCGGGCCTGGATGCCGAGGGCCCTTGAGCCCAGCTCGGACACCAGGATGGAGGCCCTGGCAAAGATGAGGTCGCCGGTGAGGACGGCTACGGAGTTTCCCCAGACCTCGTGGGCTGTGGGGGCGCCGCGGCGGAACGGGGCCGAGTCCATTACGTCATCGTGGTAGAGCGTGGCGAGGTGGGTCAGCTCAACAACGACGGCGGCCTGCACCACGGCGGGAAGCGAAGCGTCGCCGAGGTGGGCGCACAGCAGCGTCAGCAGCGGCCGGATGCGCTTGCCGCCAGCCTCCACCAGGTGGCGCGACGTCGCGTCAGCCAGCGGGTCAGAGTTGGCTATGGCCTCGCGAAGCTTCTTCTCAACCCGGGCCAGGTTGTTGGTGATGGCGGGGCCGAGTTCGGCGTCCTCCGCGATCGCCGCGAAGCCTGCGGGCAGCTGGAGTCCCGTGGCAATAGCGGTGGTATTAAGGCTGGGTTCGGAGTCCGGCAGGCCGTGCCCGGCATGCGTCCAGCTATGGTCTGCGGAGTTGGTCACGGGTTAACCCTAACTTTTTGTTGCGGATACCGCTGATTCGATGCCGTCGACAGGTTGGATGTGGCCGGAACCAGCGATTCCAGGACGCGGATGGCCCGGTCCTCGAAGCCCTTGGCGGACGGATCGGTGAGGTTGGCGAGCAGCCGGACCACAAAGCGCATCAGGACGGGGATGGGCATCCCGGTCCGCAGCGCCAGCTTCATGACGGCGGGCTTTCCGATCAGCGCGGCAAAGGCCCGGCCCAGCGTGAAGTGCGAGCCCCACTGGTCCCGGACGTAGTCCGCGTACCCGGCGAGGTGCGCGTCGGCGTCGTACGTCCCGCCCAAAGCAGCCGAGCGTGCGGAGGCGTCGATGATGAACTCGGCTGCGAACCGGGCCGATTCCATGGCGTAGGAGATGCCCTCGCCGTTGAACGGGGAGACCATGCCGCCGGCGTCACCCAGGAGCAGGAGCCCGGGCGAGTAGTGCGGGGTGCGGTTGAACCCCATGGGCAGGGCGGCGCCACGGATTTCGCCCACCTGGTTCTCCGGCGTGAAGCCCCATTCTGCGGGCATGCCGGCGGTCCACTCACGCAGGACCTGCTTGTAGTCGAGCTTGCCGAAGTCCTTGGAGGAGTTCAGGATGCCCAGGCCCACGTTGGAGGTGCCGTCTCCGACGCCGAACACCCAGCCGTAGCCGGGGAGCAGTTTCCCGTCCCGGCCGGGGAGCTCCAGCCAGCCTTCCATCCAGTCGTCATCGGTGCGTGGCGAAGTGAAGTAGGTGCGCACCGCGACGCCCAGGGGCCGGTCATCGCGCTTCTGGAATCCCGCGGATACAGCGGTGCGGGTGGAGTTGCCGTCCGCTGCGAGGACGACGTCGGCGCTGAACTCGCGAGCCTCCCCTGTCTTGCGTCCGGACTCATCCAGGAGCGCTGCGCGGACTCCGGTCACGCGGCCGTCGTCGGAACGCAGCGCTTCAGTCACGCTGTGCCGTTCGAGGATTTCAGCGCCTGCGGCCTGCGCATGGCGGGCCAGCTCCTCGTCAAAGCCCAGCCGGGTTCGGATCAGGCCGTACTGCGGGAAGTCGGAGACCTCGGGCCAGGGCAGTTCAATGGTGCGGCCGCCGGCAATGAGGCGCAGTCCCTTATTGCGGCGCCAGCCGTCGGATTCCGGGTGCGGCAGGCCTAGTTTCTGGATCTCGCGGACAGCCCGAGGAGTGAGGCCGTCGCCGCAGACCTTCTCGCGCGGGAAACTGGTCTTCTCCAGGACAGTCACGTCAAGGCCGGCCCTGGCGAGGTAGTACGCGGCGGTGGAGCCGGCCGGCCCCGCGCCGACGATCAGTACCTTCACGCCGTCAGCGGGTGATGTTGCGGCGGAGCTTGGCCACGGGGCCCTTGTGCGCGGCGATGGCAGACGCGGCTCCGTCAGGGGTTGAGTCGAGGGGTTTGGTGGCGCGGTGCACCGCCACGATCCCGCCCGTGAGGTTGCGGTAGGTGACCTTCTCCCAGCCGGCGTCCTGCAGCCAGGCGGCAAGGTGGTCCTGGTCCGGCCAGGCGCGGATGGACTCGGCGAGGTAGACGTAGGCGTCCGGGTTGGAGGCCACCTTCACGGCGATGGCTGGCAGGGCGCGCATCAGGTACTCGGTGTACATGGTGCGCCACAGCGGAACCACGGGCTGGGAGAACTCGGCGATGACCAGTTTGCCGCCGGGCTTGGTGACGCGGAGCATCTCGGCCAGTGCCTTCTTGGGCTCGTTGACGTTGCGCAGGCCGAAGGAGATGGTGCTGGCGTCAAAGGAGTTGTCAGCGAAGGGGAGGCTGGTGGCGTCGCCGGCAATGAAGTCGATGTCCGGGCGGCGGCGTTTGCCCACCTTGAGCATGCCGAGGGAGAAGTCGCAGGCGATCACGTCTATTCCGGCGTCGGCATATGGCTCGCTGGACGTCCCGGTCCCGGCTGCCAGGTCCAGCACCCGCTGGCCCTTGGAGACGTCCATGGCGTCCACCACGATTTTCCGCCACCGGCGGGTCTGTCCCATGGAGAGGACATCGTTGACGACGTCGTATTTAGGTGCGACGTCGTCAAACATCGTGGCTACTTCGTCCGGACGCTTATCCAAGGATGCTCGGTTCACCCAGTCATTGTCTCAAATGTTCTGCGGGGCCCCTAACCACGGACGGTTCTTGGGCTGTGGGCTGAAAGCTGCTGATATCGGCTGCCGTGGCCCGGCGGAAGGCAGTAGTACTGTTGAGCAATCATGACGAGTACGTTCCGCACCCTGACAGTCCCCCTGGATGGAAAATCATCTCCCGGGGGGCTGCCTGATTTTCTGGTTCGGGACGACGTCCTCTGCTGGACCCGCCGCGAGGCCGGACTGGTGGGCTTTGGCGAGATTGCCAGGTTTGCCGCGACCGGCCCGGACCGGTTCCTGGAAGCCGATATCTGGTGGCGCCACCTGGTCCTGGAAGCGGACATCACCGATTCAGTGGAACTTCCCGGCACCGGGCCAGTGGCTTTTGGTTCCTTTGCCTTCTCCAAAACCTCGGCTCATGAGTCCCGCCTGATCGTGCCCGAAATTGTGGTGGGCGTCCGGGACAGCCGCCTGTGGCTCACCCAGCTGACGTTCGACGACGGCGACCTCACCGAAGCGGGCGCCCTCGCCGCCCTGGACCGCTGGCTCAGCACCGGCACCTCCGCGCCGGTAGCTGCCGCCCGCACGGACGGGACGACGCCGGCGGCGGACGCAGCCGGGGACGGCACCTCGGCCGCATCGACCGGAAAGGCCGGTGCCGCCGTCGTACGACCCTTGCCTCTCGCAGCCGGCGCAACCCTGCACACGGGGTCGCTCAGCGAAGGGGACTGGATGGCCGCCGTGGCCGCGGGGGTGGAGGAAATCCGGACGGGCGCACTGGAGAAGCTGGTGCTGGCCCGGGACATCGTGGCCACCGTCCCCACCGGAGTCAACGCGGCCAACGTGCTGCGGGAGCTGTCCGCCAGGTACCGCGAATGCTGGACGTACGGCGTGGACGGCCTCGTGGGGGCCACGCCGGAGATGCTGATCCAGGTGGAAGGCCGCACCGCCCAGGCCCGGGTGCTTGCGGGGACACTGGACCGGCGCGATGCGCACGGCGAGGACGGCATTCCGATGGACTACGCCGAACGGGTCCTGGCCGGGTCGGAGAAGCAGCGGCACGAACACGAGATCGCCATCCAGTCGCTGACGTCTCAGCTGGCGCCCTTTTCCGAAGCCATGAATGCCCACGACGAGCCCTTCATCCTGGAACTGCCCAACGTGTGGCACCTGGCGTCGGACGTGAAAGCCGAGCTGGCGGAAGTGGAAGGGCACGTTCCCACGTGCCTGGCCCTGATCAATGCCCTGCACCCCACAGCCGCCGTCTGCGGAACCCCCACCCTGGTGGCCGGGGCGCTGATCCGGAAGCTCGAGCATCTGGACCGGGGCCCCTACGCCGGTCCGGTGGGGTGGCTGGATGCGGCCGGCAACGGCGAGTGGGGCATCGCGCTGCGCGGTGCCGTGATTGAATCGCCCACCACGGTGCGGCTGTATGCCGGCTGCGGCATAGTGGACGGGTCCCAGCCGGAGGCCGAGCTGGCCGAGACCTGGGCCAAATTCCGGCCCATGCTGGAGTCCCTGGGAATCGCCAACTAGGCAGTGTCCGGGATGGCAGACACCGCTGCCTCGCCTAGGCTTGAAATCAGCGGTAGTTTAGTTATCCAATAGTGAAACTAAGTTTCCTGTGATGCACATCTCATATTCGGCGCTACACTATGAACCGATTTAGTACCGCATACTCCTGCAACAAAAGGTAAGAAACATGCAGCTCATGTCCCTGGCCACGGCCAAAATGACCGCCAAGGCAGCAGCGATCCTGGCCGCCGGTGCCCTCACCCTCACAGCATGCGGCGGCGGCAGCTCCACCCCGGCAGCTTCCGAAGGCGGCATCCAGCTCATCAATGCAGGCAAGCTCACCGTCTGCTCCGACGTCCCCTACGAGCCGTTCGAATTCCAGAAGGACGGCAAGACCGTCGGCTTCGACATGGACATCGCCGCCGAAGTCGCCAAGGACCTCGGCGCCGAACTGAGCGTTGTGGACAGCTCCTTCGAGGCCATCGAGACCGGCACGGCCCTGACCCAGTGCGATCTCGGCATCTCCTCGATCTCCATCACGGACACCCGCAAGGCCGTCATGGACTTCTCCAGCCCGTACCTGGATGACGACCTCGCCCTGGTAGCCAGCAGCGACTCCGGCATCAAGACCCTGGACGACGCCAAGGGCAAGAAGGTTGGCGTCCAGCAGGCCACCACCGGCGCCGAGTACGCCTCCGAGAAAGGCCTCGACGCCCAGCAGTTCGAGGACACCGGCCTCCTGGTCCAGGCCCTGAAGGCCGGCACCATTGATGCAGCCCTGGGCAACCAGTCAGTCCTGGGCTACGCCATCAAGGACGACTCCTCGTTCTCGGCAGTCGAGAAGTTCGCCACCGGCGAGCAGCTGGGCATCTCCATCAAGAAGGGCAACACCGCCATGGCCGAAAAGGTCAACGGGACGCTCAAGCGCCTGACCGATGACGGCACCCTGGAGAAGTTCAAGACCACCTGGTTCGGCGAGGTTGCCAAGTAGCCAACGCTACCGCCGCGGGCTCCTGAGCCCCCGGCAGCCCTGAGAACCACGCAGCCGGGGCCCCGGACACGCTGCACCGCAGTCCGTCCGGGGCCCCGGCCACGCACAACGAATGTGAGCACCCCATGGCAATGACCGCACGTCAACGGGCCAGAGTGAGCCTGTATGTCCAGATCGGCATCTTCATCGTGGCCGTCGCCGCCCTGATCGTGGCAACGGACTGGAAGACCATCGGCAACAGCGTCTTCAACTTCGGCAAGATCGGCCCGATGTTCCCGGACATCTTCCTGATCGGCCTGAAAAACACCCTGATCTACACGTTCCTGGGCTTTGTTGTGGGCCTCTCCGGTGGCCTGCTGCTGGCCCTGATGAAGCTCTCCAGCTTCCCGCTGTACCGCTGGATTGCCACCGGCTACATCGAATTCTTCCGCGGCATTCCGGCCCTGCTGGTGTTCATCGCCTTCGGCTACGGTGTTCCGCTGGCCTTCGGCGTGTCCTGGAACGTGACCGTGGTGGTCATGGTCTCGCTGGGTATGGTCGCCTCGGCATATATCGCAGAAACCCTCCGTGCCGGCCTCCAGGCCGTGCCCAAGGGCCAGCTTGAAGCAGCCCGCTCCCTGGGCATGCCGCAGTGGCGGGCCATGGTGTCCATCGTCATCCCCCAGGCCTTCAAGATCGTGCTGCCGCCGCTGACCAACGAAGTCATCCTGCTCACCAAGGACTCCTCGCTGATCTACGTCCTGGGCCTCACCGCCTCGCAGTACGAACTGACCAAGTTCGGCCGCGACGGCATCTCCAGCCTGGGCGCCGGCCTGACGCCGCTCCTGGTGGCCGGTGCCTTCTACCTGGTGATCACCATCCCGCTGAGCCTCCTGGCCCGGAAGTTCGAAAGCCGCTCCGCGCGGACCAAGCGATAGGCAGGCAAGCCATGAACGACGTCGTCAATTCCTCCGCCGGCAGCACCGGCACCATCCACGCAGCCGGGGTTTCCATCAAGGACCTCCGTAAGTCCTACGGCAGCAACGAGGTGCTCAAGGGCATCAGCCTGGACGTTGCCCCCGGCGAAGTGGTGTGCCTGATCGGCCCGTCCGGTTCGGGCAAGTCCACCCTGCTGCGCTGCGTCAACCTGCTCGAACAGCCCAACGAAGGCGCCATCCACGTGGGGGGCTTCGAAGCCACGGACCCCGACGTGGACATCGACAAGATGCGCCGGAAAGTGGGCATGGTCTTCCAGCAGTTCAACCTGTTCCCGCACCTGGATGCCAAGCGGAACTGCACCATCGCCCAGACCAAAGTCCTGAAGCGGTCCCAGGCCGAAGCCGATGAGGTGGCGCAGCACAACCTGGAGCGTGTGGGGCTGGGACACCTCTCCGACCGCTTCCCCGACCAGCTCTCCGGCGGCCAGCAGCAGCGTGTTGCCATTGCCCGCGCGCTGAGCATGGACCCCGAACTGATGCTGTTCGATGAGCCCACTTCCGCCCTGGATCCGGAGACGGTGGGCGATGTCCTTTCCGTCATGCGGAACCTGGCCAAGGAAGGCATGACCATGCTGGTGGTGACCCACGAGATGGGCTTCGCCCGTGAAGTGGCCGACCGCGTGGTGTTCATGGACGGCGGCGTGGTGGTGGAGGAAGGCGTGGCCGAACAGGTCATCTCCGCTCCCACGCAGGCCCGCACCAAGGAATTCCTCCGCCGCGTGCTGGATCCGACCCACATCGACATCGAGGAGTAGGGCCAGACCTCCCCCACACCGCGGGTCCGCGGCGCGCAAATTCACACCCGACGCGCTAATTCCCTGGCGCTACCTATATACCGGCTGCGCCAGGGAATTTGTGCGTCACGGGGGAATGTGCGTGTCGCTACCGGGCGAGGACTCCCGTTACTGCGGGACCCACGGCGGCCTTGATCCGGGCGTGGAGGGCGCGCAGGCCACGCCTGTCCGTGCGCACTTCGACGATGCTGCGTCCCACCACCGGCTGGTTGAGCGCCTCGGCGAGTGCCGCCGTCGTACTGACCGAGCAGTGCCCGACGCCGTACGCTGCGGCAAGTGCCGCAAGGTCAACACTGTGGGGGGTGGCGAAGAGGCGTTCGACGGCGTCGCCGTACGTCCCGGATTCGCGCACGGCCCCGTGTTCCAGGAGGTCGAAAATCGCCCCGCCGGAGTCATTGAGCACCACGATCCGGAGGTCCGGCGACACTTCGCCGGTCCCAAGGAGGAGCCCGCCGGCGTCGTGCAGGAAGGTGACGTCGCCGAGCAGGACGGTGGTCTCCTGGCGGCCGCCCAGGGCGATTCCGGTGGCCGTGGAGGTGGTGCCGTCGATGCCGGACAGGCCGCGGCTGGCGTAAACCGTGGCGGCGGGTTCGGCGGCGGGAAGGCCGGCGAGGTCGACGTCGCGGATGCCGTTGGATGACCCGAGCACCAGCTGTCCGCGGGCCTGGTGCCAGACCTGTGCGCCCACTGCCGGTCCGGTGGCGGCGGTCTCCGCGGCAAGGACGCCGTCCAGCGCGTGCTGCGCCGCCGCCCCTGCCAGAAGCCAGGCGTCCAGCCACGCGGAGGTGCCCCGGCCGGCAAAATCAGCCAGGTCCGCCAGGCTTTCCAGCGGCAGTTCGGTCCGCCGGCCGGGCTCGTACCAGGCCACGGGGACGGGCTGGTACAGCGCAGACGGAATATCGGCGCGTGCCAGCAGCGACGCCACCGGACGGGACAGGGTGGGACGGCCGAAGAGCACCACCCTCTCAATGGGCTGCGGGGACCCGGGACCGAAGTGCTCCAGCAACAGCCGGTATGGCCCTACCGCGTTCGGGCCGAAGCGGGCGTTGGAAGAGGGCTCAGCCAGCAGCGGCAGGCCGTGGGCGCGGGCGAAAGCCTCGGCGACCGGGCCGGCGTCGTGCCCTGCAAGGACCACGGTGCGCCGCTCGGGAAGGTTTCCGGACGCGGGCGGGAGGTCCATGGTGAGCGGCTCGGTGCCGATGTGGAATTTGCGGCGGGCAGCTTCTGCGGGGAGCTTCTCCCCCGGTGAAGGAACCAACGGATCGCGGAAGGCCAGGTTCAGCTGGACGGGTCCGGGCGGGAGATCGGAAAACGCCCCGGTGGCTGCGGAGAGGGCCGTTTCGACCGCGCGCTGCGGGCTGGTGCCGGCGTCGACATCGGCGGCGAACCGCACGTGCTCGCCGAACAGGTCCAGCTGGATGGTGGTCTGGTTGGCGCCGGTGCCGCGCAGTTCCTCGGGCCGGTCAGCGGACAGCACCACCAGCGGGACGGCGGCGTGGTTGGCTTCCATCACCGCGGGCATCAGGTTTCCGACGGCGGTACCTGAGGTGGTGAGCACGGCCGCCGGGGAGCCGGTGGAGAGGGCCAGCCCCAGGGCTGTGAAGCCGGCGGAACGTTCGTCGATCCGCACCAGCAGGTCGACGCGCCCGGCAGCCGACGCCTCGGCCAGCGCATACGCCATGGGGGCTGAGCGGGACCCCGGCGAAACCACTACGTATCCAACCCCGCCGTGAATCAGGGCTTCGACGGCGATGCGGGCGGCGGTGAGGGACGTCAGGGAATTCTCGGAAGGCACTGGTCCAGTCTGCCACCCCTGAAACGCTCTCTCACTTCCTGCATCAAAACGGCAAACGCTCTATCACTTCCCGACGCCAAGGCCACAGGAGGTGATAGAGCGTTTACCCAAAACCTGCAGGACGTGCGAGAGCGTCCTGGAGGGTGGGCCGCCTATTGGAGGGACAAGCCCTAACCGCGGAAGACCTGGACCACGGACGGACGCGGGGCGCGCGCCTGGCCGGGGGCCGGCGTCGTTCCCGCCGGAACGTAATCCGGGAAGTACGAGTTGGGCGCATCGAACGTGCCGTCCTCGCCCGGGTGCTGCACGGAGACGAAGACGGTCCGCTCGTCGTCGTGGATGATCGGTCCGCAGGTCTCGCCGTCGCGCGGCACGGCCAGGAACTGCTCCACCTTGCCGCGTTCTGCGCCGTCGAGCGTGACTTTGAACAGGCCGTCAGCACGGCCGATGCCGGCGGGGGCACCGTCGGTGGAGATCCAGAGGTTGCCCACGGAATCAAACGCCAGGTTGTCCGGGCACGAGATCGGCGAGACCTGGTCCACCGGGAAACCGGAGAAGTAGGTGACGTCGCCCTGGGCCGGATCGCCGCAGACCATGAGCAGGTTCCAGGTGAACCTGGTGGAGGTCTGGTCGCCTGTTTCAGTGATTTCCACGATGTGGCCGTCGCGGTTGGCGTTGCGCGGGTTGACCTCGGTGGCGCCTTCCTTGCCTGCCTTGCCACGGTCCGAGTTGTTCGTGCAGGCCACGTAGACCTTGCCGGTGTGCAGGCTGGGCTCCACGTCCTCGCAGCGGTCCATCTTGGTGGGGCCCACCTTGTCCGCGGCGAGGCGGGTGTAGACCAGGACCTGTTCCACGGACATGCCCTCCACCTTCGAGACGCCGTTCTCCACCAGCGGCAGCCATTCGCCGGTGCCGTCGAACGAACCGTCGGCCGGGACGGTGCCTGCGCCGGTGATCTCGGCGGCCGGAGAGTTGCCCGCGAACTTGGCCACGTAGAGGTTGCCTGCGGACAGCAATGTCATGTTGTGCTTGCGGTCACCCTGGCGGTACTTGTCCTTGGAGACGAACTTGTACAGGTAATCGAAGCGTTCGTCGTCGCCGGAGTAGGCCACCACATGGCCGGAATCGGCCACGATCACGTTGGCGCCCTCGTGCTTGAAACGGCCCAGCGAGGAGTGCTTCTTCGGAGTGGACGTGGGGTCGAACGGGTCAACTTCCACGATCCAGCCGAAGCGGTTGGCCTCGTTGGCGTACCCGTCATTGTTGGTGTCAAAGCGGAAATCGTCGAGTTCCCACTGGCGGGCGGTGGGCTTGTTCGTCAGGCCGTAACGCTTGTCCTCAGCGGACATGCCGGGAGAGACGAAGTAGCCGTTGAAGTTCTCCTCACCCGACAGGATGGTGCCCCACGGGGTGGTACCGCCGGCGCAGTTGCCGAGGGTGCCGTTGATCCAGCGGCCCGCCGCATCGTCCTTGGTCTTCACCAGTGAAGATCCAGCAACGGGACCGGTCAGCTCGTAGACCGTGCTGTTCAGGAAGCGCCGGTTCAGGTCCGCGCCCTTCACGTAGGTCCACGGCTTGGTGGTGTTCTTACGCTCCAGCTCCACCACGGACAGGCCATGCGCGGCCTGGCCCACCTCGCGCATCTGCTTCGCCGGCATGGTGGCCGGGAACATGATGTTCTCGTTGGTGTATTCGTGGTTGGCGAACAGCACGGCGCGGCGGCCCTTGCTGCCGGGTACCTCCACGATGTCCGTGTAGTCGTTGTTGTAGCCGAACTGCTTTTCCTGGGCTGCGGCGGTCTGGTTGTCCAGGTCGAACGCGGGGGCATCGTTGAAGATGGGATCGCCCCAGCGGATGACCGGCTGCCAGGTGAAGCCGGCGGGAACTGTCATGGCGTCAACGTCGGCGGCGATGGACGGGATCGCAGTGAACTTGAGCTTGGAAGGAGCGAAGCCGTTCTTCGCGGCGGGTGAAAGTCCGGCGGCCGAAGCCGGCTCGGCGGAGGTGACGGCGGAACCGAGGACGACGGCGAGGGCACCGGCGGCGCCGAAACCCAGGGCGGCGCGGCGGGACATGGTGGCGGAGGCGATGTCACGGAAGTAGCTGTTGGAGCTGGTGTTGCAGACGTCACCGGCGCAGGCGTTGTCGCACTTCAGGGCACAGGTGACGGCGCTGCGCTTGCCCTTCGTATGGCCGAGCATCGGCAGCAGGGTGAACTTGCGGGCGGTCGTTTCAGACATGGGGGCCTTCCAGGAATTCATTCGGTCCCGCCCACCGTGCCAGCCGGTTCCAACGGGCAGCCGTCACCCAGGTGAAGTTCCGGTTAACCGGCGGTGACCTGCAGAAATGCTGGAGGGCGCATGCCTGAAACCCACCGGGAGTGAGGAGTGATAGAGCGTCCGCCGAAAACCTGCAGGACGTGAGAGAGCGTCCTGGTCAGGGGGTCTGCAGGACGGCGTGCACGCGGCGGAGCCGGTCCAGCCACCAGTCCCGGCGCTCCGGCGAGGCCGCGAACTGCTCCAGCAGCCCGGCGTCGGCGGCGACATCGCGGAGGCGGATGGCGCCGTCGTCCGCCACCAGCGGGTCCAGGGTGATGTCCGAAGCGAACAGCGATACCGTTCCCAGCCCGCAGGCGTAGGGCAGTTCCGGCAGGGCCGCGGCGAGGGCAAGGCCGGCCCGGATGCCCACCGAGGTATCCAGGGCGGAACTCACGACGGCGGGAAGTCCTGCCTGCGCCACAATGTCCAGGGCACGCCGCACTCCGCCGAGCGGGGCCACCTTGACCACCAGCAGATCCGCGGCCCCTGCCCGGGCCACCTTCAGGGGATCGGACTCCTTGCGGACGCTTTCGTCCGCGGCGATCAGGACCGGCGTGCCTGCATCCCGGAGCCGCGAACGCACCTCGGCAAGGCCCTCGATGGTGGGCACGGGCTGTTCTGCGTATTCGAGGCCGACGTCGGCGAGCCTGGTGAGGGCCTCCACTGCCACAGGCACGTCCCAGCCGCCATTGGCGTCCACGCGGATGGCGGCATCGGGCAGGGCGGAGCGGACGGCACTGACCCGGGCGGCGTCGTCGTCGAGCGTCTGGCCGCGCTCGGCCACCTTGACCTTCACCGCGTCCACCCGGCCGAACCTGGCCAGCACCTCCGGCACCCGGTCCGCCGGAACCGCGGGGACCGTGGCGTTGACGGGGATCACGGACCGCAGGGGCGATGGAAAGCCCTGCCACCCGGCCTCGACGGCGGAGGCGAGCCAGCGGGAAGCCTCGGCGTCACCATATTCGGGGAAGGGGCAGAACTCTCCCCAGCCGGCGGGACCGCGCAACAGCAGGGCTTCGCGCTCCATGATGCCGCGGAACTTTACGCGCATGGGCAGGCTGACCACACGGGCGTTGGCCAGGAGCTGGTCCAGGGAAGGCAGAGGAGTCGGTTCCGAAGCAGGCATGGGTTCACTGTACCGGCGGCCTGCGCCCTGGCCGGGGCCACCGGCGGGGCTATGTGCACACCCTAGATCCACTTGTTGTGGCGGAACGTCCAGTACAGGACCAGGCCCATGGCGAGCATCAGGCCCAGGGCAAACGGGTAGCCGAACACCCAGTTCAGCTCGGGCATGGTGGTGAAATTCATGCCATAGATAGTGCCCACCAGCGTGGGGGCAAAAAGGATGGCCGCCCACGAGGAGATGCGTTTGACCTGCTCGCTCTGGGCGAAGCTGGATTCGGTAAGCCGGCGCATCTCGTCGTTCTGCCGCTGCGCCACGAGCGCGGCGTTGACGGCCAGGGCGTTCTGCAGCAGCGCCCGGAACGAGGCCACGCGTTCGTTGAGCCGGATGGCGTGGTCCAGGACGTCGCGCAGGTGGTCCCGGAGTTCATCGGCCGGCGGCCGCCCGGGAGTTCCGGTAAGCAGCCCCTGCAGGATGGGCACGAGCGGCCCGGTGGCCCGCTGGAAGGTGATGACCTGGCGGGAGAGCTCGTAGATCCGGCGGGAAACGTCCGGATCGGCGCCGAAGAGGTCGTCCTCGATTTCGTCCACGTCATTTTCCAGGCCGGCGGCGACGGGCTCGTATTCGTCGACCACCTGGTCCAGGATTCCGTAGAGGACGGCGTCCGGGCCGAGGGCGAGGAACTCCGGCATCGCTTCCATCCGCCGCCGGACCCTTGCCAGGTCCGGGGACTCGGCGTGCCGGACCGTGATCACGTAGTCGGTGCCGACAAAGACATGGATCTCGCCGAACTCCACCTTTTCCACGTCGTCCAGGTAGCGGGCGGGGCGCAGGACCAGGAACACGCATTCGCCGTAGTGCTCGAGCTTGGCGCGCTGGTGCCCGGCGAGCGCGTCTTCCACGGCCAGGGAATTGAGGTCGAACTCCTCAGCCACGGAGCGGAGCTCGGCGGCGTCGGGCCGGTACATGCCGATCCAGGCCATTCCCTCGCGCTGCCTGAGCACGAAGTAGGTTTCGTCGAGGTTCTCGGGGTCTGCGGTCCGGAGTCCGTCCACGTACACCGCGTTGTCGATGATGGTCACCGTGCCTCCTCTGGCCAGTCCCCCTCTGCTGTGAGGGTAGACCTTTCCGGGGCAGCCGCCAACAGGCCGTGCAGAACATCCCGCCGGATCACCGACAGGGCCCTTTCAACGCATATACATATGGGTATACAATTCCGGTATGGCACGGGCAGCAACAACGGCAGATGCGTTCAACGCGGTGGCTGAGCCCCGCCGTCGGGAGATCCTGGATGCCCTGACCGGGGGCGAGCGGCCCGTTAACGAACTCGTGGATCTCCTGGGCCTGGCCCAGCCCCACGTCTCGCGGCACTTGAGGGTGCTGCGCGAGGTGGGTGCCGTCGTCGTCCGCGACGAAGGCCGGCAGCGCCTGTACCGGCTGAATCCGCAGGCGCTCAAGCCCATCCACGACTGGGTCGCCAGCTACCAGCACCTGTGGGAGGAGCGCTTTGACCTCCTGGAGGACGTTCTGGAGGACCTCAAAGAGCAGGAAAACCAAGCGAAGGAGCAAGGCAATGGCACAGGCAAGCAGCGGCACCATGGACGTCACCTTCCCCAGTGACCGGGAAATCCTGATCACCCGCACCCTCAACGCACCCCGGCACCTGGTGTACCGGGCCTGGACCACGCCCGAGCTGGTGATGAAGTGGTGGCCCGGCCGGCGGGGCGAGATGACCGTGGCGGAGATGGACTTCCGCGTGGGCGGCGCGTGGCGGTACGTCATGACCGCGCACGGCGAATTCGAGGTTGCCTTCCACGGCACATACCGCGAGATCGTGCCCAACCAGCGGATCGTCCACACGGAGGTCATGGAGATGCCGGGCGCGGCCCCGGACGGCGAGGAGGGGGCTGTGGTCAACACGGTCACCTTCGAGGAGGCCGACGGCGGGGCTACTTTGGTCAGCATCCGCACCGACGCGGGCAGCAAGGAAGTCCGGGACATGATTGCGCAGTCCGGCATGGACGGCGGCGTGCGCGAGCAGTTCGAGATCATCGAGGAGCTGGCTGCGTCCCTCACGTGACAGAAAGTCCCGCCGGGCCAGAGGTGACGCAGAACGGAGCCGGGCAGGCTGAACGATGCGTCTGACCGGCATTGCGCACTCTCCTGTTTGTAACAGTTGCTACAGTTAGGCTTGTGACTTCCCTCGAACTGAGCTCGTGGCTGGTATTGCTCGTCCAGGTCCCCTCGGAACCGTCGCGGCATCGGGTGGCCGTCTGGCGGGAGCTGCGGCGCTTCGGCGCTGTCCCCATCGGGCAGGGGGCATGGACTGCGCCGGATGTCCCGGCCTGCCGCGAGGGTGCGGGCAAGGCCAAGGCCCTGGCCCGGGCGGGAAACGGCGAGCTGCTGCTGCTCAGCACCGGCCCGTCCGACGACGACGCGGCCAGGCTGCGGGACATGTTCGCCGCCGCGCGGGCAGACGAGTGGGCGGAGTTCATCGCTGACTGCGGCAAGTTCACCGACGAAATCGCGAAGGAAATTGCCACGCAGAAGCTCACCCTGGCGGAGCTGGAAGAGGAAGAGCAGAGCCTGGACCGGCTCCGTCGCTGGTACCGGGCCATCCGCAGCAAGGACGTGTTCGGCAGCCCCGCAGCAGCCGAGGCCGACCAACAACTCACCGCCTGCAGCGAGGCGCTGAACGGCTTTGCCGCCCTCGTCTACGCCGAAGTCCACTCGTGACCACGGCCCACAGGGCAGGGGCCCGCACCGCAGGTACATCCTCGGCTCCGTTGTACGCGGCAGGCTTCGTGACCGCTTTCGGGGCCCACAGCATCGCAGCCGGCCTTGGCGCACAGAGTGAGGACATCGGCCTGACACTCCTGAACCTTGGCATCCTCCTGGCCCTGTACGACGTCGCCGAGGTGTTCCTCAAGCCCATCTTCGGTGCCCTCAGTGACCGGATCGGCGCCAAGCCCGTCATCGTGGGCGGCCTGGTGGCGTTTGCTGGATTGTCGCTGATCGGCCTTTGGGCGGCAGATCCGCTGATGCTGGCGCTGGCCCGGCTGGGCCAGGGTGCGGCCGCCTCCGCGTTCTCGCCGGCGTCATCGGCCATGGTCGCCCGGCTTGCCAGGGGCGGCAAGGCGGGCACCTATTTCGGCAGGTACGGGTCCTGGAAGAGCCTCGGCTACATCATCGGCCCGCTGCTCGGGGCGGGCCTGATCTGGGCCGGAGGGTTCGCTGCCCTCTTCGGTGCCCTGTCGGCCCTCGCCGCGGCCACTGCCCTGTGGGTCCTGCTCGCCGTGCCGCACCTGGAACCCCTTCCCCGCCAGCGCTACACCGTCCTGGATCTGGCCCGCCAGGTCGGCGAACGGCGGTTCATCGTCCCCACACTGGTGCTGGCGGCCTCGACGGCGGCGCTCGGGGCCGCCGTCGGATTCCTTCCTGCACTGGCCACCCGGCACGGCATGGACGCGGTGGCCGGCACAGCAGCGGTCAGCCTGCTCGCCCTGGGTTCAGTTCTCACCCAGCCGCGGATCGGCAGGCTGCGCGACCGGAACGGCATCAGCGACAACCAGGGCACGACGGCGGGGCTCCTCCTGATTGCGGCGGGCGTCGCCCTGCTGGCGGTAGCGCCGGGAACGGTCACCGTCTTCGTCGCTGCGGCGGCCATCGGCGTCGGCGTCGGGGCCGCCACCCCCCTCGGCTTCGCCCACCTGGCCGACACCACACCGCCGGAGCGGATGGGGCGCACCATGGGGTCCGCCGAGCTTGGCCGGGAACTCGGCGACGCCGGCGGACCGCTCCTGGTGGGCGGAGTCGCCACAGTCGCCGCCCTGCCGTTTGGCCTGGGCGCACTTGCCCTGCTGGTCGCAGCTGCCAGCCTGCCGCGCCTGGCACCGGTCCGCGGACGCCCACCACAGCAGGAGCCGACGCTGCGGGCCTGAAACCTAGGAGGCCAACCGTTCCCGTGCGGTGCGGTCAACTGCACGGTCAGCCGCGCGTCCGCCGGAACTGGCCGGTTCGCGCCGGCCCGGGGCTGGTTGATCTCGGCCCACACCTGGTCCAGGGACAGGCCCAGGACCTCGGCGATCGCGGCAATGGTGGGAAAGGCCGGTGTGGCAACGCGGCCGGTCTCTATCTTCCGGAGCGTTTCCGGTGAGACGCAGGCATCGATGGCGACGTCCAGCATCGAGCGCTCTCCCCTGGCGCGGCGCAGCAGTGCGCCGAGGCGCTGTCCGCGCTCGACCTCTTCGAATGTGAGGGGCAATCTGACCATGGTCCAACTATACCGGGATAATATGGCCGGTATAGTTATTGGACACCGCGAGAGAGGCGCAGCATGATCGAGATCCTGAATCCTACGGAACTGGCCCGGGCCAAAAAGACCGGCACGCTGGTGGCCGACATCCTGCACACGCTGAAAAGCCGCAGCGCAGTGGGGACAAACCTCCTGGACATCGACCAGTGGGCCAAGGCCATGATCGTCGAGGCCGGAGCGGTGTCCTGCTACGTGGATTATGAGCCTTCTTTCGGACGCGGGCCTTTCGGCCACTACATCTGCACCGCCGTCAACGACGCCGTGCTCCACGGCCTGCCGCATGACTACGCATTGGCCGACGGCGACCTGCTGACGCTCGATCTCGCTGTCTCCCTGCAGGGAGTTGCCGCTGACTCCGCCATCAGCTTCATCGTGGGCGATTCGAAGCCCACGGAGAGCGTCGCAATGATCGACGCCACCGAGCGCGCCCTGAGCGCGGGCATAGCCGCCGCCGGCCCCGGCGCCAAAATAGGCGACATCTCCTACGCCATCGGCAAAGTCCTCAGCGAAGCGGGCTACCCGATCAACACCCAGTTCGGCGGCCACGGCATCGGATCCACGATGCACCAGGACCCGCACATTCCCAACACCGGACGGCCGGGCCGCGGCTACAAACTGCGCCCTGGGTTGCTGCTGGCACTGGAGCCGTGGGTCATGGCGGACACCGCTGAACTCGTCACTGACGCCGACGGATGGACGCTCCGCAGCGCAACAGGCTGCCGGACGGCACACACCGAGCACACGATCGCCATCACCAACGACGGAGCAGAGATCCTGACCCTCCCGACGCCCGCCCGGCCGTGAGGCCTGCTCCCAGTTTTTTGTGACACCCTTAACCGATGACCATTTCACGACAGGCCCCGGCCCGGACCCAGCCGCGACCCGCCCCGGGCGCCGGCTTTATGTTCGCTTTCGCCACGCTGGCCTGCATCGTGGGGCTGATTGCCACGTACTACTACTTCGTCCAGACCACGACGGGCCAGTTCATTGACGAGTCCGCGCTGGTGGAAGCCGTAGACATCCACGGTCCCGCCGGAAAGGCTGCCACAGAGTTCCTGGACTGGCTGCCCACCATCTCGCTTGTGGTGGCCGCCGTCGTCGTCCTCTTTGTCACCGTGATCCGGCGCCGCTGGACAGCCGCAGGGATCGCCATTGCCGCGTGCATCGGCGCCAATGTGGCTACCCAGGTGCTGAAGGATGTGCTCCCTGCCCGCCCGGACAAGGGCGTGGTCACGCTGGAACTGAATTCGCTGCCGTCCGGGCACACCACCCTGGCGGCATCGGCTGCCGCGGCGGTGTTCCTGATGTCTTCCCCCCGGTGGCGTCCGATGGCCGGTTTTGTGGGCGGCACCTTCGCCATCGCGTCGGGCGTGTCCACGTTGATCAACCAGTGGCACCGGCCTGCCGACGTGGTGGCGGCGTTCCTCCTGGTGGGTGCCTTCATGATCCCCGCGGGCTGGCTGATCCTGCGGCACGGCGAGGCCTGGAACGTCTGGGACGGCTTCGGCAGGCATGTGGGGTCGGCCAGGATCTGGCTGACGCTGCCTGTCCTGATCGGCCTGGTTTCTGCTGCCGTGGCCGTGTATTCGCTGGCGAGGATCGCGCCTGGTCCGGCGCAGGAGGCCAGCACCACCAACTACTTCTGGGCGGGCATCTCGCTGATCGTGATCGCCGGTTACCTCGCCACGGTGGCCACCACTGCCCTGTTTGCCTATGCCGCACGACGCCGGGACTCGCCAAGGCGCTGACGGTCACCGTCCAGCCGGGCGGACCTTGTTGCCGAACATTTGTTGCGGAACATGAGCATGGATGACGGGCCGGTGACGCGCCTTAACGTACCGAGTCATGCGCCGTCCCGGAACCCGGGACAGCGCCGCAGCAAGGCTTCGCTCCAGCCGCCTGCGAGATTCCCGGGACCACGGCTGACGGCAGCAGCGCATCGGCAGCCCTGTTCTTGAAGCGCGACTACATTACGGCGGAGCATCCGTTGATGGTCCGTCTGCGCACCTTCCTCGCCGAACAGGGCATCGAAGTGGCCGGCGTCGAATTCTTCGAAACCGCAGATGGCCGCCTCATCCCCTATGACATCAACACGAACACCAACTACAACCCGGACGTGGAGGCGGCCACCGGCCACGCGGCGGCCACCGCCCTGGCCGGGTTCCTTGGCCGGGAACTCGCCGCCCGCTACGCCACTGTTCCCGCATGAGCGTGGGTGTGGGCCTGGGGGCAGGGGCAGGCGTGGCCGCGGGGCCGGGCACGGGCCCGGCAGGCCCGGCAGGCAGCCATGGCACCGGAAATGCCCGCAGCGAAGAAGCCCACCCGCTGGTGGAACGCGTGGCCGGGCTTGCGGAGACCACCCTGAAATCCCGCCGGCTGGTGACCGACAGCCAGGGGGTTCCGCACGGCGTCATCAGCATGCTTCGTGACGCCGGCGCCCTGAACCACCTGGCGTCGTCCCGGTTCGGCGGGGCCGGTCTTGCCAAGGCGGAGGACCGGCGGCTGCACGAGCTCATTGCAGCCGGCTGCCTGAACACGTGGCTTGTCTGGGCGCAGCATGCCTCCATCGCAGCACGGGTCGAGAAGGTCCTCCGGGGCGCCGAACCTGGACATGAGCTCATTGACGGACTGCTGCGCGGCCGGGTCTTTGCCGGGGCTGCGCTCAGCGATGTCCGGCACTACCCCAAGCGGTTCATCGCCGCGGACCGGGTCAGCGGCGGCTGGAGGTTCCGGGGCACGGTGTCGTGGGCCAGCGGCTGGGGCCTGAACGAGGTTCTGCTCACGGCCGGCGTCGACTCCGAACGCGCTCAGGTGGTCCTGGCCCTGGTCCCTATCAGCGAACGGATTGTGGCCACTCCCCTGGAGCTCGCTGCCCTGGGCGGGAGCCGGACCGTCAGGCTGGACCTTCGGGATGTCGTCGTCGAGGACGCCCTGGTCCTCGGTGTGGAGCCGCTGGCGCAGTGGCGCGCCCAGGACGACCAGACCGCAGTCGACGCCAAACCGCACCTTTTTGGCCTGGCGGGCGCCGTGCTCGCGGAGCTGCGGAACGAATCCCATGCCCTCGCCCGCAACGCGGCAGCCACCTGGACACCGCGGATCGAAGAGTTGCGGTCCCGGGCCTACACGCTCGCGGACGCAGCCCTGGCGGATGCTGCGGATGCGTCCGGGCTGTACAACGAGCGCCTCGACGTCAGGGTGCAGACCGGTGAGGCCCTGAGCGCCGTCTCCAAAGCCCTCCTCGTGGCGCGGGCCGGCCGTTCCCTGGAACGCACGGCACATTCATCACAGCACGGCACGCAGCCCTCGATACTGAACTTCCAGGCTGGAAACGTGGCCGGCCACACAACGACGGCCACCATAAACCAGCCATGAAAGCGCAGGTCCCCTACAGCCCGTAAACTGCAGGGGATCTGGTAAACCATGCCCCGTAGACTATGTCGATGGGCGGAAGAGCATGCATTAGGGCAAATAGTGAATATAAGAGCACAAGTCGATGAACGAAGTGTCAGACAGCCCTCGACCATCGACCGCGTCTTTTCAATCATTTTCCTAGTTGCGCAGCCGTTCGTCGCCGTCGCACAGTTTTTGATTGTCGCCCTCGGAGCGTCCCAGTGGATGGACGGAAGCCGTTCAATACCGCAATGGGCGGCAACGGTTGCCTATGTTCTGATCTTCCTCATCCCACTCGCAGCGGCAATAGCCACGATCGTAATGCTTTCCAAACGCCGAATGGCGTTCTGGGTGCCGCTCCTCGCGACGGTCCTTACGTCCATGATGGTCGTCGTCCTCGACGCATACGGGCATACCCGTGACATCTTGTAAACCTTGTTCCTACGAGGACTCAACGCGTTCGATGTGAATGTGGCGGGCCCTCTACGCCTAGTGCAGTTCCCTCTACCAAATCTACTTGGCGCCGCTGATCCGATCATCGTCAACATGACGTCACGGCTAGGATCTCTCAGCGCCCAGGCCAATGGTGATTTTCCGAACTTTCAACGAGCTACGCGTACAACATCTCAAAGGCCGGGAAAAATATGCTGACGGTGTCACGGGCTCAGGACCTCCAAGGCCGAGTGCGGTGTTGGGCCGCTCATCCAGGACCAGCAACCGCTATGGGACACCATGATGCATCGAAGAACCCACGAACTGCGGCCCGCCAGCAACGGGACCTTGTCGATTCGGGGGGTCGGGAATCCCCTCGATTCTGCTCCCTCGGAGAACACGACCTCAACTGTTAGGCCCTTCGGCACCTCCCTCTACGATCCTTCACCGGATACTAGTGAGCGCCGTGGAGCTCATGGGGCCTGGGCGGTCACCGAAACTTGCCCAGGCCACAATTACGGCAACCACGATAACCACCAGGACGAGAGCAGCGATGAGAATTCCGCGGGGTTTCATACCCCGCAGACTAACCGGCGCTGCAACATATTGGGCGTGATTTGTCGCTTACGGCGTCCCGCAGGAACCTGGCTCTCGTACCGTAAGCCGATCGTTTGCCGGGCGTCAGATCTGATAGGACGCCGCGATTATTGCAGTAGTCCTTAGTTGACTCTGTGCTGAGGGTCCAGGCAGGGGCCTTGTGGCGGCAGAAGGTTTAGGGTTCGATCACTCTATGAAGTCCACAGCTTTCAACACGAGCGGGATTCCGGAAGACGTTTTGCTCCTAATTAATGTGATCGTCTTCGCTGTGATCATTCTTTGTGTTGCCTTGGTCGCAGTGACCCATTTGGTCGATAAGGCGAAGGAGCGTCGGCGGTCCAAGACTTATACGCGAGATCCTAACTCCGAGGAACAAGAGAAACGCCGGGATCAGCGCCAAGCCCAAACAGGGGGACATATGGACCACCGCTTCAAAGGATGGACAACGGATTGGGTTCATCCGACAGTGAAACGGGGCACCATTTATTGGACCGCGCAAGCTATCGTGTTCGCGGGTGTTGCTGTCCTTTTCATTTTTTTCGCCCTACTGAATCCCACGGTTGAGCGTCTGTGGTGGGCGGGATTAGCTGGGATTGCCGCTGTCCTCGCCTGGTTTCTTTCCAGAAAGATGATTAGAGACCTTCAATACGAGTTTCGATATGAAGAGGATGACGTTGACCGTTCTTGATTTTGCGGCACTGCGGCACCAACGACGTCTCATAAGCCGAACCTCTTACGGACGCGGAAGAAGGGTGAGGACGGGTCGGCAGGTCACCGGCCGCTGATGAATTCTCCGACTTTGGTTTCGCCTTCTTTGTCGTAGACCGGGATGGGCTTCCCGCGATGGGAGTCGATCCAGGCCATGGCCTCTTCGGGGCTGCTGAATGTTTTTCCCTCTACATTGCCGCTGGCTTCTTTGAGGTCGGTTTTGTAGACGTAGCCGGACTGTCCTGTGGTGGCTGCGACGGCGATGAGGTCTGGTTCGCCGCGTTCATTGATCACGCCATATGTTTCGCCTTTTGCGTTGCGCGCCCATTCGATGATTTCCTGGTGGACGTACTTCGCGGTGAGTTTCCATCGTGTGTCCGGTTCCGTGACTATGGTGAAGCGTTCCATTCCAGCGGCATATTTCACGGTATATATGGCATCGCTAGCTTCACCGCCGATCTCTTTCTGGGTGCAATGGCTGGAGGCGCCGTCCGGGTACGTGAAGTTACCCGGGCTCAGGCATATGAGTTCCACCCGTACGCCGGTTGTTCCTGCCGGCGCTGTCCCAAGGTCGATGGTCGCTTGGCCTGTGTATGTCCCCTCAACGCTGGACCCTAGCGGGGTCACTTTTTCGCCCCCTGGTGGGACGAAGATCCCCGCTGCAGCGGCACCAACGCCGCCCAGGACTGCCACGCAGGCCACTATCCCGGCGCCCCACAGCCGTGCACCACTTCGGGATTTGCTGGGGGCTGCCTGTTGCACGCGGGTGACCAGTTCTGCCTCCAGAGCATCACTGAACCGCTCATCGAAGTGCAGTCCATTCATGGCTGATTTCCTTCCATCGCTGGAACGTAGGAGTGCTCGACGGAGAGTTTCATCCGTTGGCGGGCCCTGTGCATGCGGGTTTTTGCTGCCGAGGGTGTGATCTCCAACAACTCGGCGGCCGAGGCGATGGTGTAATCCTCGAACACCACGAGGCTGACGAGTTGCCGGTCGGTGAGGTTGAGTGCTCGAAGGGCCTCAGACAGTTCTTTGTCCAAGGCGTCTTGGGGACTTCCGGCAAAGAATTCATCCAGGACGTCCGGTGCGTCCTCTGAACGGGGAAGAGATTCGACGAGTTTCTGGTGCCGTCGTAGGGCACGGCTGTTGTTCCGGGCCACATTGACAGTGGTTACCAGCAACCAGGGGAGTATCGACCCGTCGACCGCCGGACCTTGTCTCGTAGCCGCCAGAGCTCAAGGAATGCCGTAGCTGTAATGTCCTCGGCGGTGTGGTGGCCTATGGAGAGGCGGTACGCGTGACGATGGACCCGGTCTCGGTGCCGGCGGAACAGCACCGAGAAAGCGGCGCCATCGCCGGCAAGAATACGCGCCCAGAGCTCTTCGTCCGCAGAATTAACTGTCCCCATGCACTGTATTGTCCGGGAACACCCAAAAAGGTTTCACTGAACCGAAAATTCTTTCTCTGCGCGTGCGGATATGCGCGGTCAGCCTGTTCCAATCGGGAACCTTCTACGGGACAGCCAAGCAGGCCCTGGCGGAATCGGCGGCCGGTTGAGGTGCCCCTTGGGTGGCCACCTTTGATTTACCTGTCGGAAACGGAATACTCATGCGTCTCGTCAAAGTCATTGATCCGTGCTCTGATGAATAGCAAAGAGTGCAGGGCTTTCACAGGGGAGTGACCGTGAGCAGCAACCTCGAACCATTGAAACCACCTCGCGGAGGTACGCGTACGACAGGGATCATTCTGAGTGGTTTCACTGCGGCACTGTTCTGGTGGATCGGGATAGTCGGCGTGGCGAACACTGGAGGCGGGGCACAAGTTTTCCTGGCCATCCCCGTCCTGGCGACCATCGGAACGGTCCTGCTCGCGTCTCGACCGGGGCGACAGAAGGCCAAACACGTCAGCCCGGCGCGTAGCCCGAAGGCCAAATACGTTAGCCAACCGCGGAGCCATCAGGGTGGGGGGACTCGGCCTGCGAAACGAACATCCTGGGTTGTTCTTTGCGGCTTTACTGCAGCACTCTGCTGGTGGATCGGGATAGTCGGCGTGGCGAACACAGGCGGCGGCGCACAAGTCTTCTTGGCCATCCCCCTTCTGGCGACCATCGGAACGGTCTTAATCGCCCGACATCAAGGCCCAGGCTTCAGAAAAGCAGCCTCCTAGGAAGAGCATCGACCGCCTGGCGGCAGCAGATGCGCATCCAACAGGCGTCCGTTGAGGGAACCTTGACCGGGCGGAAAATTCAGGCTTTTCGGACCCTGTCCCGCCGGTGCGGAAGACGCCCGAGATGTCGCCGCCTCGGCTGGACCCGTTCAACGCTTGCCCTTAACCTGGTCGCACGTCGGAGCGCGGATCTCAAACTTTTTCGGATTCGGTGAAACCTTTTGGGCTTTGCCGGACACTAAAGGGCATGGGGAACAACGGAGACGGCGAAGAGGGGCTGTGGCACCAGAGCCTTCTGGGTCAGGGCGATGCCTTTGGCGCCCTGTACGACCGGCATCGGGACAGGGTTTTCCGCCACGCGTACCGGCTGTGCGGGAACCACCACGACGCTGAAGACATCATGGCTGCCTCCTTCCTTGAGCTCTGGCGGCGGCGAAAGAAGGTCCGGGTCGTGGAAGGATCGATCCTTCCGTGGTTGCTGGTGACGACCACGAACATGGCACGCAACAGCACCCGCTCAGCGCTCCGCTATCAACGTCTCCTAAACTCCCTTCCCCGAACCGAGGACCTCAGCGACCCATCAGCAGATTCTTACCGCTCTTACCAGGACACTCTTGACCAGGACCTTGCAAGGGCTCTGGCCACATTGACTGCCGAGGACCTGCACCTGGTCATCCTGGTCGTTTTCGAGGGGCACACCATCGCCGCTGCCGCCGCTGTCCTGAATCTGACCCCTGCCGCAACGAAATCACGGATCCACCGGGCCCGCCAGCGGCTCAGAGCAGCCCTCGCCCCTGATGCATCACCTAACCCGCCCACCGCTCCAACCCCGGTGTTGGAAGGAGAACGGACATGAACCAGCTCCACGTCGATGATCTGTTCAGTGATGCCCTACGGACGGAACTCGTATCCCAAGTCAACGAGGGAGCACTAGTTGCGAAACGCAGGCGTACCAGGGTCTGGATTGGTACCGGCGCTCTGGCCACGGCGGGACTGCTTGGTATCGGAGCAGCGGCGGCAGGGCTTTTCTTCATCCCTGGAGGCGAAACGGTGACACCGTTGGCGTCGCCCGTGACCACAACCTACACCGGCACAGCAACCGTTGAGCTGGGCACTCCTCCCGACGGAACGACGGGGATTCATATGGAACTTAGGTGCTTGACCCCTGGCTGGTTTGAGTTTCCAGACGGCGCATCGAGCAGCTGCTCGGAAGTGGATGCGGCCAGCGACAGACTGGGTTGGAGCGGCTACATCATCAACCTCGTCCCCGGCCAGGACAGTGTCACGATCAAGACCGACCCCGAGGCCCGCTGGCAGCTTACCGCCGAGTATGTAAAGCAGGAACGAACACCCCTGGGTGTCAATGCCAAGGGTGAAACCTACGGCGTCGAAAGCCAGGAGAACGGAACCCCCGACCTGATCGCTGTAATGGCCACCAACGGGCAATCCGGGTACGCCCACGCCCGTGACCTGTACGGAGGTCCCATGCCCACCAGCCCGGAAGATGCCGTCAAGAACTTCAGTACCCCGCGCCCTCCGCGCGAGGTCCCCGTCTTCAAAAGCGACGGAGAAACCCAGATAGGTGTCTTCATGGCCGCCGGCTCCGGAGGAAGGATACCCTCCTACCCAACGCGAAGTGCCCCGCCAGGGTGAACCAATCATTCGCTGGTATCCCTGCACTCATCCGCATTCCGCCGTTCCGGAAGCGCCATCCGTGAGTGCGGGTACGCACCTTCTCTCCTCCGATCAGCCCACCTATGAGGGAACACAATGAAACGCATTAGGTTGTGGCGATGCCTGATTCCATCCCTACTTCTCACCATGCTGCTGACATCATGCGGCGACAGCGTGACGGGCGGACCGGGAACTGCGGAACCCACGACGAACTCCACCAGCTCAATCCCTGGTTCTACCAGCACCCCCGTTCCAAGCGGTGGCCCCTTCGCGTGCGTTGAGTGGGTCCGATTCGCGACCCCTCAGGATCAATACGACAACGCCGGCTTGGTGCTCATCGGAAAGTCCGTAAGCCGGGCCGGCGAAACCAGCATTTACGGTCACAAGGCCACGTCCCACCTTGTAGAAGTCGAGAAGGTACTCAAAGGGAATCCAGGAGAGGGGAACCTGCGCATTACCTCCACGCCCCCGACCTGCACTGTCGGAGGGTCCTACCCGGACGGCGATCCGCTCGATGCAGCTGAACGAGTCATCATTTTTGCCTCCAAGCAGGGCGACGAGTGGTTCACCAATACACCAGCACAAGGAGTCCTGCCTTTCCCCCAAGGCTCAAAGCTTCCCTTTCAGTAGTGAGCCCAACCCTTGCCCATGAACTCCCGATGAATCCCTTAGCCACCCCCCAAGCCCCGAACCTCAGCGGACGGTTGCAGCCCTCAAGGGGATCGTCTAACGGAGACCCACGGTGCAGTGCCGTTATTAGTGGTGCATCACTAGCTGCCACTCCGCCGTCAGTTGCTTAGAACCAGTTCCAGACGTCTCTCATAAGCCAAACAAGTCCGTAGGCCACGAGAAATGGGGGGATGAGATAAAGGATCCACGTGCCGTGCATTCTTCGTTTAGCCATGCCAAATCCTCTCTGTAGAAAATCGCCTGCGCCGATAAGTGCGCAGAACCGGGACATCGGGGACGTTCTTCCTTAAGATCCTATCGGCGGTCTGGTGGGCGGCGTAGGTGTTCCACGGGTCACCCATCGATTGCTTGCTTGGCTCTACGGCCGCCTCAGCCCGATGATGCATGAAGCCAAGAAGAATGACCGAACACTCGGACCGATGGCCATTAGACCGGCCAGGCGTCCGGTTGGCGATCCCTTACCGGACGCCGGTGAGCAACAATACAAAAATGCCGCCACTTAGCGCTGAGATTTCACAAGACACTGCCTTCCCTCTGAAATACTCGTCCCGTGAGCGCACTAAGGGACCTTCAGGAGATTGCGATCCGTGGGGAACTCGATGAGATCGTCGGTGCAGACGTTTTGATAGCCACAGCCTTGCGGGCTCTGTTGGAAGGCGTAAATTCGCCGTCGCTCCCGCTCCTCGCTGCTCTGTCGCGGCGAGAGGAGGGCGAGGCACATGACCTATTTCAAGCAGTCATCGCCGAGTTGGACATCGCACCGCCCTCGCCCATCGACACGCCAGCCGGACGCTGGCAGCTGGTCCGCTGGCTGTGCCAGGCAATCACGGACGGGACCGCGGACCCAGAATTCGCGGGTCGCTTGATCTGGTACCGGGGATGGAAGGAGCTCGACCATCCTGATTCACTCCGGCCACTTATCAGCTGGGTCAGCCAATGGGACGAGTGGAATCCGGACCCGGAGCGCCTTCTCATTCGGAAAGGTATCGTCGAGGAAGCTAGACGATTTCTCGAAGGTCCGTAGTGACCAGCACGATCCACGAATATGTACGCGGCAGGATCCTTGACCGGGCGCTGCGATTCTCCCTTGGCGCCTCGACTCCTCCCCCGATTGGTAAGGACCATGCTCGGATAGGCACCGAACGCATATACAAGCGTCAATTGCGGTGCCATGCTGAAGTCGAGGACAGTAGGCCTACGTTGAACGGGGACAACTTTGGCGCGCAACTGGCAGAAAGTATCAATGGGCCGGCCGTTCTTGACGATCGGTTTGACTGTGCTGCTTTCTGCGTCAGCACTAGCAGCTTGCAGCTCTTCCGCCCAAGGAGAGCCCCCGTGCTTTCCCCCTAAGTTTCTCGGCCAATCCTTCCAGCGTTGCAACGGGCGAACGGGTGACGGTGTCAGCCGCTGACGCACAATGCAATCCGCGTTATGGGCAAGATGCCCGCATCAAGATCACCGTCACAGACTCAAACGGTGTCAAAGTCGTCGATACGACAGCCCCAATGAACGATGCCGGCGGATTTACCTACACCTTCAGCCTGCCCGCCGAAACGGCCGTAGGAAAAGGCTCCATCTCCGCCTACCCATACGACACTGACTGGTGCGACGACACCGGACGAAACAACCGGGCAAAGGCAGGAACCCCTGCCCTCACTGTTGCATCCTGCGCAATGCCACAGGAAACCATCACCGTACTCCCGTAGGACACGGAGCCGCCAGGGTCAGCAAGGCCATCAAGTAGCCCCAGTGTCCGGTAGAGGATCCTTGGCGGACACAGCGTGCCAGCATCCAGCTGGACGGGGTTTGCAAATGTATGGCCAGCGCTCCGGATTTTGGGGGGCGTGCCCACTGGGGCAAAGCTAGGGATAAATCCAGGAGGAAGGTGGGATCATGGAAGGCGCTCCGGCATCTATGAGCGGAGCTCAGAGGATCGAGGATTACTGGCTTCTCAAGGTGAGTGGGCAACTCATCCTGCAACTCGTCCTGGATTTCCAAGTAACCCTGGTCCTCGAAAACTACAGAATCACCATCGAAGCTGACTTTATTCTCGTGTACCCCGACGGCACGTCACATGTAATCGAACCCGGCGGCGCTTTCGACCAGCTCGGTCCCGTTCTGCCGCTCTCACGCTCAAAGGTGATTGCCGAGGCAAGAGCCTTCGACGACGGAAGGCTTGAAGTCCTCATGCAAGACGGCTGCCGGCTGAGTGTGGTGCCGGAGCCCGGGTCGGCATACGAAGCGTGGAACGTCACGGGCCCAGACGGGCTACTAATCGTGTCCACGCCCGGAGGCGAGCTAGCCCTTTGGGGCAACCCGTAGGCGGATTCGTAATCGGGCACTCACCTGGGTTGCTTTGACCGGTGGATAACCCGAATTGACCCCAGATGTGGACAGCTAGAGGCAGCCTGGGCAACCGACCGGCATCGCTCCTCAGTAGGCACCGTGCGGAGGCAGACCACCATGCAATGGCCGGCCACCTAGAGTTGCCTTAGACAGAAACGGAGACCCATGTCGATCCTGCCGCAAGACACCGTTCCTTACGACGGGTATTCACTCGCAGAAACGCCCGAAGGCCTCAGCCTTTTTGTCCATGGGCAGTGGAACGCGGAGATGGAATCACTGGTCCAAAGCGGCCGCGTCCATGAGCTGGCGCTGATTGGCGCGCATGGCTTTGCCGAACCTGACCTGGAGTTCCTGCAGCCATGGCCCCTGTCGCGTTTGCTAGTGACTGCCCGATGGATAACAGACCTCTCACCGATTAGCCGCATGGCGGAGCACCTAACAAGCTTGAGCTTGCCGGCTACTCATCCCTCCGCTGTTGGTACCTTTGATGTCAGCATGTTCCCGCACCTGTCGTCGCTCTCAATTTCTTGGGGCTTCATCAGAGACCAGCAAGCGGCTTTGGCATCACTTACCGACCTCTATCTCGAGAGCTATAGTCCGGTTGACCTGGCACCGTTGGCGGCCGCGAAGTCGTTGAATAGGCTTCGCATGAAACAGTACCCCCAACTGCGGTCATTAGAGGGTCTGGGATCCTTCGAAAAACTCAAAACTCTCGGGATTTTCCTTGCGCCCAAGCTTGCAGATGCCTCTGCGCTTCGGACCGAGCCGACGGCGCAATCAATTCGCGAGCTGCACTTCGATACCTGCAAGAAGATTCCCGCATTAGACGACGTAGTCAGCGCCAAAAATGTCCAGGTCCTTAACATGGCCAATAGCGGCGACTTTCCTTCACTTGCGCCGCTACACGGGATGCCTGAACTGCGGGAGCTGCATCTCTCCGAGTCGACCCGGATCGTTGACGGTGACCTCAGTCCGCTCCTCACACTTCCTAAGCTTCAAAAGCTGAGCATCGCCAACAGGCGTCACTATTCTCCGCAAGTAAGTGAAATCAAGAGACAACTCGGTATCGAACACAGTTCACGTTCGGCGAAGCCCTAGCCTGCCACAGATACCTCATGCGGAGGCTGAGAAAGACGAGCGAGCCATGTCCGGTGAGGGATATAGAAGCAATCATCGCCTCCCATACGGAGCACAAGCCCGTAGCAGCTGCAGCCTTGCTTCTTCTGGAGCTGAAAAACGTCTTGGAAAAGGATGGGCATGAAGAACTAGCCAGCGATGCTCACAAGGCGCTCGAACGTCTTGTCGAGGATTTTGGCTGGGACGACGTCCGTGAATGGAAAGCCAATGGACTTGCCTCGGGCATGATGCTCGATATCTTCGCCAGCGTCACATCGACCGAGACAGTGCGATCTCAGTTGAGCGCCGCGGCCAAGGTCAGCCCCGAAATGGGAGCCTTTCTTGTCCTCGCCGTAGCAGGAACGAGTACCCAGACAGATGCTTCCACGGGTGACCAGTATCTTAAAGCGCACTTCCGCTTCCCGAAGGAATGGCTTCCGGTCGAGGATTTATTTAACAGCGCGGACGCCGTAGCAGAAGACAATAAAACCGCGGAGTTGAGGTGGTTAATTAGCGAACTCAAGGACCTTCATGACAGGGGCAGGAAGTAGTCCGAGCCCAAACTGACTGTGTGATGCGGCTAGCACGTCCTTCGACCCGGTGCCACGAAGCTGTGGTGGCGAGTAGACCCTAACAGCAACAGCGGGTGTGAGTCGGTGGGAGGATCAGCCAACGGACGCCGAGCGCGCGCGACATTTGGCCCAGTGCGACCCCCCACATATCGCCGTGATTCACAGCCGGGGCGTTGTGTCCCGCCGTGTGGAAAGCTTAGGGGCATGTCAAAGACAGGCTCCGCCCCCGCGCTCTTGGACAGTCAGGCTTGGGGTGTCCTCTGCAAAGCGCACGTCGATTTTCATGCCGATGTTCCGCCGGCCTATGACGAGGTGCTCCTGGAGGTTTCTGAACGTATCCGCGCGTCGGGCAACATCGGCAAGGCGGACATCGGCGCCCTGCTGTTTTGGAAGCGCCTGCGCGCCGATACCCGATGGGTCCGGGACCTCATGGTCATCGGCGACAGCGAGGTTCGAGGCATCACCGCAGGGGCGGTCGCCGCCGTCAACGACACCTCCTTGGACGTGCCAGGAGCCGCCGCGCAAGGACGGTCTGCGTTGTCCGCGCTGCCGGGGTTCGTCCGTGGCGACGCTCTCGCATCGGCGCTGCTCACCGCTGCTGCTCCGGAGCGTATGGCGGTCTACGACCGCCGTGCCCAGGCGGGGCTGGCAAAACTCGGCCTCTCACTTTCAGCGAAGCGCGGGCGATACGGGCGCTATATGGAAATGGTTGTGGGCCTGGCAGCGACGGCCGAACACCACGGGAGGTCCTGGTCGGCCCGTGAAGTGGATTTAGCTCTGTATTCCCTAGGCGGCCGGCCGTAGCACCACTGGTGCCGGGCTAATGACCGCAACACAATCCTTACCAGGCGTTCGCAAATTGCTGCAGGTCTGGTCCTGGTAGTCCCCTATCGTCAGAAATGCCGAGTACCTGGTTCTGACCAATTTTATTTTCGGCATCGCTTTCTGGCGGGGGTATTCGCGGCTCAAGCAGGCTGGCCAGATGCTGCTGCGGCTTGGTCCTAAAGGGTCGTTTCTGACTACTGTTCCTCAGAGATTTCTGCGGATGCATTCTTGGACACCTGGCATCAAACTTGCCCGCAACCTGCGGCCGGGAGGACCTAGTCAGAGATAGGCCGATTCTGGTGGGCAAGGAGCGCCTGGATTCTGGTGTCGAGCTGGTCCAGCGATTCATCAAAGTAGGCGTCCAGGCCAACGATGATTCCATAGGCGAGGATCGCCGTGCAGAGCATCGCAGCCATCAGCATCTCGCCACCCTTAGGGGTGGTCTTGGGTGTGAGGTACAGGTGCCAGCCCGGCTCAGATGCGACCCAGTCAGAGTAGGCAGCTGCACTCGTCATGGAAGGGTGTGATTAGCGACTCTGCAACAGCCAGACCTGATGGGCGTGCGCAAGATGTGGCAAGCGTTCGATGACATGGGCGAAAGCTGCCTCATAGTCGAGACTCTTGAACTCTTCGCCGGCATTGCTTAGGAGGTCTTCAACCTTTGCCATCTGATCTATGGTCAGCGGAACCCCTGACTTGGCCGCGGTGGTGATGTTGTTCAGAGATGCCTTCTGGGTCCTCAGCATGACCTCGACGAACTCTTGCCGGCCCCTTTCCGCGGCCCATTGAAGCCGCACAGTATGTTCGATCACGGAGCGCTCCAACGGGGCCCCTTCGACGCCGTAGCCGAGCGAATGGAGCATGAGGGCTGCCTCCGCGGTGCGCTTCGTACGCATTAGCCATCCCCACGCGACAGCCACCGCATAGGCGTCCGTCTGCTCGGTCCGCGACCATTCCCCAGTCGGCTTTCCTGGCGGCGACGGAACGTGTTCAATCAGGGTGCAGGCGTCTTTGAAGACCTTGCGCCATGTGTCGGCCGTCGATTCTTGCTGTTCCATATAACAAGCGTGCTACCCGGAAGCACGAAGGGCCTCGCCCCGACACGCGGGGACCAGTCATTGACCTGGTTTGAAGGGACACAGTGGGCAGCACGTTAGAGCATCCCTAATCGGGCTAGCGTCTCCTGGTCCACCATCTAGAGAGCCGGCACACCGTGAAACGCCATCCAATGACATTCTGTGCAGGCGAGTCCCGATCAAAGTGAAGCTTTGTGCAGAGGACTTCGGAAATCAGATGTCCATACTCGACGGCACATCTCCCGGAATATCAAGGCAGTTCGTGCAGGCGAGTTCGGAAAATGACAGCCGGGTCCGCGGGGGAGCGTCCCGCCGGTGGTGTCCCACAACCAAGGAAATGGAACGCTCGGTGAACCCAGGGCCCCATAGGCTATCTGCGCCTTCTCTTACGACGCGGCTTACCTTTCGCTAGCGCAACTTTGGACTTACTGCTGGTTGCATTGGCCGGGTTCGCGGAGGCGTTAGTCCTAGCCATGACGCTGGGATCGACCACAGCCACGTCGTAAGTTACCGTGCGAAGGCTCGTTGTTTTCGCATCCCACATTTCGAGAGTGAAAGATCCTCCCGTGGTTGGTACGCCCCACAGGTCACCGTTGGAATCCACGTTCAGACCAGCGGGAATCTGCCCAGCCATCTTCAACAGCGCATTTTTTGAGTCCGGCGTCTTGCCCCACACGTCTCGCCAGCTTGCTGGTTTACCAGTGCAGTGCGGGGCGAACACATCCACCAGCAAGCAATAGACAATGCCGGCCACGGTTAGAACGACGGCGGCGGTTTGGCTGGGTACCCGCCAGGAGAACGAAAAAAGCCATATGGCAGTCACGGCTGCGCCGATAACTCTGTACGCAAAACGCGCACGGTTGGTGCCAGTCGACGCCGAAGCAAGCAAGCTGGTGTAAAACAGCGACGGAACCAGGATCAAGACGCCGGCGGCGACTGCATCCATCTCATCAGTGCCCATGCCCAGGAAGAACACAGGAAGTACAAATCCCAGAAGAAACATGAGTAGGACGAGTGCCCTGCTAGCTCTTCGCTTTTTCGCCACGGTCCCAAAGTCAGCTTCGTGTCTGACTATCTTCTTCATCGATCCCCCAAAACATCGCTTCTGCAAAAGGCGGCGAATTGCGCCTGAGCCGGTGAATCGTATCAGAGTCACTAGGGTCACTCTCCGCGAAATGTGGCGCTCCGGTGCCGTCTCGGTTCCAAGGAGAGGAGACGCACGCCGACAAGGGCATCCGATGTGATGCGGTGCGGGGGCGGAGTGCACGTACGGCGAACTGCAATACTTCTGAAATGATGACCGAGCCATTTACCGCTGCCTGGCACCGCTGGGAACGCGCTAACCGGCACTATATGGAACTTGGCGAGGTATGGAACCGCTACATCGCAAGCTATCCCTTTGACTACAAACTGAGCCACCAGGGCGGCGGCACGTACATACTCCGCGTCTCGGAGACGGAGCCAATGCCGGCCGATTTTGCGGTAGAGGTGGGTGGGTGGCTCTACAACCTTCGGGCAACCTTGGATTACATCATTTGGGCCCTCGCTGCTTACACCGCTGGCTCAGTGCCCCCTCCAAAGGAAGAGGCCCTGCAGTACCCGATTTACGATGATGCCGGCAAGTGGGAGAGAAATCTTTATCGAATTAAAGGGCTTGCGCCGCGGCATCAAGAGATGTTGCTGCAAATGCAGCCGTTCAAGAGCGATAAAGATGCTAATTACCTTGGCTGGATCAACCGCCTAGCCAGAATCGACAGACACCGAAGCTTGGTTAACGGCACATCACGGCTAGTGGAGTTGGAACCCGTCTTCGAAATCAAGAGTGGACGGACGCCATACAACTTCACACCGGAATTGCAGTGGGGGGACCGCATTCTTCGGGATGGCTGGGCGGATGCTGCGAAGATCACGATCGTCCCATGGGACGAGACAGTGCAGATTCAATGTAATCCTCGCGTTGGCATAGATCCGGAGGTGGCAGAATGGTCCGCTTCCAAATTCTGGGGACCAATGCGTTTCACCGAACGGCTCCAACTGCTACAGACTTTCGTTGCTGCAGAAATAGCCACCTATGAATACGAATGCACAGGGAAAAGCAGGAAGGAAAAGCTTCTTATGGAGTCCTTCCGTAAAGACAGTGACGCCAATCGACCAACAGCACCTTTGATCCGGCCGGCTAGACATGAAGCGGTCTGGAGTGCCCCGGCACGCGGGACCCAGTCCAGCAAAGAGCGTCTGCATGGTGAGGACTTCCCCTCAGGGCCTCATCCGGTTAGGTAAGGGCGCGAGTGACGAAGAGCTGCTGGTCCCCGAGCCGGGTCATAGCGCGGCCCGTTTACGCTTCAATAGCTATCGGTGCGAATGACGATCCCCCATCGAACATTTCGGGGCGCCCGCTTGCGAACCGGTTTACGGGCGCAGCCAAAGGTCTCAGCATTGTAATGACGTCGGCGTGGCAGTACTGCTTGTGCTCGACGCCCCTTACAAGATTGGATCAGGCCATGAACATTCTTGTGGGGGTAGCTGCCATCGTCATTGGGGCATTGGGATTCTGGCAGCGCGACAGGATCGCCCAGCTAAATCGGGGTTGGAATAGGCGTACGGGCAAGCTGGGAGAGATGGCTGCCGAAGTCGGAACCGCTAAGTACTTTGGTATAGGCGCCATTTTAATGATTCTGGCGGGAGCGGGCACGATCATCTATTCGCTGGTAACGGGGCAAACAGGTGGGTCAAGCGACAGAAGTACGGCTCTTATTGTCATCATCATCGCTGCTGTAGGATTCGTCGTGCTCGGCACGGTTTTCGCAGTGATGCTATTCAAACGGCGCTCTAAGCAGTAGTCAGACACCCCGGCGGCGCCGCCCGTAAGGGATCGGCCAACAGACATACTCAGCGAGGCAATTGATTTCGCCACTCCAGCGTGTGCGGTGGTTCCTGCTTGGTTTCGTGACCTCCAAGATGATCTAGGATCCTCGGCAAGAAGTCGGCCCGCCGGAGACCGCAATGCAAACAAGACGTGCGTAACTAAAAATGGGACTGCCGCGGTATTCACGCTGCGCGCTAGAGAGGAAACGATCGATGAGTCCTGCGGTTCTTTTCGGGCTGGTGCTATTTGCTGGCGGCGTACTTCTCGTGGCGGTTGCAGGTCCATTGGGCAAAGCTTCAGCGGTTCTTAGGTCCTGGACACGGGGGAACATAGATATCCGATGGTGGAGCCAGCGCGGGAAAACTCAAGTCCGAGTGATTGCTTTCATCTGGGTTCTGGCAGGGACCGGGATCGCCATATATGGACTACTCGCGGATTCATAACTCTGGACCAACGGCCCGTAAGAGGATTCTCTACAGGGCCGTCCTGGTGGGTTCCGTTCAGACTGACATATTCAGTCCAGGTCGAGAGGCGGAGTCCGAGGTCACACGGCCGCTAAATGAATCAGCTCGCACCGGTCTGTCCATCGTGCAAGCACACTGAGTGTCGCCAGTTGCTCAAGAGCTTCCTGTTTAGGGAGTTCCTCTGTCGTGTGGGTCGCCGGATTCCGAATGGCGGAAAATACGCCCTGCGCCGTACTGAGGATGCCCACTCGCATCGCCCTAACCGTCAAATCGTCATCATTGCCAGGCCAGCGGAGCCTTGGTTTTCCCGTCTGTGGGGCCGAGTGAGAGAAGGCTTGGGCCATTAGCTCGTTGTCCCCCAGTTCATAGCGACCTGTTAGTCCTTAACGTGGCCGCTGAGGGCGGTTGCTGCTCTCTGAACTGCGTCCGAGTAGTGTCCGGACTCCCACCGTTTCGATGCAGCATCCCAGATAAGCGGGTGGAGGGCGTCAGCCTTCATCGTTGGAGCACTCGTTCCTAGTTTCACGCGAGTTTCCTCACGGGTTCTCAAAACCGCCAGCGCATGCTCAGCAAACTCGATACCCTCGTCAACCCAGTAGGCACTATCCCTACGCCTCATTAGACTCGGTACTTCGCTGTGTCCGAGAACCCTGGTGATGATCGAACGGGTTTGAGCCGATCGTTCACGCATCTCGGAGTACGACCCACTGCTGTCGTACATGAAGCCGTAAACCTTTCGTCGGCCGGAGCTCGTTTCAGTTATGCGGGCGTCGCGGGCGGTGGCAATCCACCATTCCAAACGCTCAATCATCCAAGGTTCATCCACTCCAGCAGGATACCGAGGACCAGAGACAGTGTGCCGGTTCTCACTGACCAAGGATCGCCTCACCCTATGATCGGCCGCCCGCAAGACGGTCCTCCACCGGCCGCCAGTCAGGGCCAGTGGCCCGCGTCAAAATTCCCGGCGCTCAAGGGTTCCCAGATTCCCGTAAGACCCGCCCGCAAAACTGCCCGGTGAAGGGGACCTAAACGCTACACTGAACGTCATGCTTATCGGCTACGCCCGCGTCTCCACCAACACCCAGGACCTGACCGCCCAGCGCGATGCTCTCGCGGCCGCCGGCGTGGATCCCGACGCTATCTACGTCGATCACGGATTCACCGGCACCCAACGCGAACGACCCGGCCTTGGCAAGGCCCTGGCCGCCTGCCGCAGCGGTGACACCCTTGTGGTGACCAAGCTTGATCGCCTCGCCCGGTCGCTGCCTGACGCCAGGGACATCGCGGACGAGCTCACCCGCAAAGGGGTTGCCCTCAACCTTGGCGGCAGCGTCTACGATCCTCACGACCCGGTGGGAAAGCTGCTATTCAACGTCCTGGGCATGGTTGCGGAGTTCGAAGCCGACCTCATCCGCGCAAGGACGCGGGAAGGAATGGCAGTTGCAAAAGCCAAGGGCCGCCTACGAGGGAAACAACCAAAGCTCTCGAAAGCCCAAGAGGCGCACCTCGTTAACCTCCACCAGGGCGGGGTACACACGACCACCGAGATTGCCGAGCTCTTTGGCATCGCTCGCTCTACGGTCTACCGGGCCATCCAAAGAGCAACCCCAGCGCCGTCAGGTGACAAATAGCGCCGCACAGAGACCGCCATTTATCGCCGAAAGTCACACATTTAAGGCCGCACGCCAAAGCCAGGTTGTTCTGTAAAGGGACCGGCTTACGGGCGGGTTCTTCGGCACTGGACAGGCTTCTTGTATCGCGAGCTTGACACAAGACAAAAATGCCGCTTGTATCTCAGTAACGATACAAGCATGGAGGTGTTTGATTATGGTGTCAGCGATGGTCGCGATAGTGATCGCGGCTCTACTGGCCGGCGGGCTTTGGGTAATCGTGCGTAGAGCGGTTGGTGCTTCCGCACAGCGACCTCCCGAGGGCGGCGTGACATCAACTGCGAGCCGCGCAGATGTCGCTTTGGTGTATCAGAGTGAAGCACGGGCTTCCCAGGCGTCGCTGGCGACGGGTTGCGGCGTCGCAGTCCTACTGTGGGCCTGGGGTTCATGGTGGTCGCAGGGCTTCGGTCTCCCTATCGCCCTTGCAGGTGGCGTCGGTGCCGTTGTGGGACTGGTCGCCTATGCGGTGATTCCACGAAAACTCTGGACTTCAGATCTCACTGCAGGCGCGGTAGCTGATCTCGCGCCACGCGGGCCCACATCGTTTGCCCGTCAATGGGTTTTCGTTTTGCCGGCAGTAGCCGCGATCATCCTGGCTCTCGGACTGCTGCTGGCGGGGCTCTATTCTGCGACAGATGAGAATGGGCTCCATCGTGTCTTTCAGCGACGGAACCTGGTGGGTTGGGGAGTCGAGAATGGCCAAGTCATAGACATCCAGTACAACCTCACCTCTACGGGCCCTTTCCCCGGGTGGTACTACGGCGTTCCGGTCATGATTTGCACGGTCCTGATGATTCTTGCCGTCTACTGGTCACTAAGCCGAACTGCGGCAGCGCCCCGCCCTCCATCGGCTGACCTCTTCCACGCAGATACAGTGCTTCGAGGAATGCGGACTACTTTCATCATGGCAGCATCAAGTTCAGCACTTACCTTCCAGATTGCCGGGTTATCTGCAATCACTGGAAGTGTCCTCCGCTCTGCGCATTACGACGCCGTTCCGACGGTCGACCTCATGGCGCCGGCCGGGATGACCCCAGTCGAACCCGGGCACACCCTCGCACTGGCTTTGCTCCTCTCGGCGGTTCCTCTTGCCGTGGTCGCCGTTGCGCTCCTCGCTAAGGCCATTGCCGTCAGCGTGGACATGAGGTCCCTTGCGCAAAGCACCCGCCGCACGGCCCAGGAACCTGCCCGATGATCAGGGTCGATCCAGGATCGGCGGTCTCTCCCGTCCAACAGATACGGTCGCAACTGGCCGCGCAGATACGGTCTGGGAACCTCGAAGCAGACAGCCGACTGCCTACAGTGCGCCAGCTCGCCGCCGACCTGCGGGTTGCACCAGGATCCGTAGCCAAGGCCTATAAGGAACTCGAGAGCGCGGGACTGATTCGCACAGCTCGAGCTGCGGGGACAAGGGTAAATCCCGGCCAGGCCACCACCAAACCGCTGGTCAGAGCAGCCGAAGAACTCGCCAATCAAGCAACCAATGAGGGTCTAACACTGGATGAAGCGCAGGGCATTCTCGCGCACGCCTGGGCGCAGGCGCATCACAATCACTCGTAAAGATGTATAAAGTCCGTGAAGACTGCATCCACCACGCCCCCGAGATAGTGGCCCGCGGGAGAACGGGCACAGCGTACTGGGCCAACCGTGCGGCTCCTTCGTTCCTGCCCATAAGGATCCTCTTTCGCAACGGCCGAATTCCCGGTGCCTCCTAAGCTCAGCGCTTCCTCAACCCTGATTCAGGGCGCTCCTGCCTCAGGCGGGGCCAGTGTCGAATCTGGTCTCCGTACAACTCTTTCATTGTCACGGCTACTGTGCCGGAGGAGACTTGAGGCGACGGCATCGCATTGCGGGCCGCCCGCGGGGCCACCCGGCTGCGGGGCCTCACAGTACCCAGCAGCGGCCTGGTGGATCGATGAGCTCCAGAACACCCCTTCGAGAGGCCGCTCAGCGGTCGCGCCGTCTCTTGCCCTTGATGGCTATCGCACTGCTTGGATGTCTGGGTGGGTGCGATTATGGGGCCGACGACGTCCCGCCCCCGTCCGCCAGTTCGACGACTACGGAGGCCAGTCCGGCCTCACCGCTGCCGGACGGCGGCGACACCGGCAGTGTCCCACCACTGCCAAAGAATGGCGACATCGCCGCCGGCACGTACCTCGTCCCCGCCGCCGGCTTCACGGCACCTTTCGAGATCACCGTCCCGGACGGCTGGTCGAGCCCCGACGGCGATGGTCTGGCCAAGGACGACCCTGATCACCCGGATGAATGGGGGGTCTTCGTGGGTTGGTGGCCCGCCAAATATGTGCCGACGGACGCATGCGCCTGGGTGGGCAAGCTCGTCGAGGTCGGTCCGTCGCCTCAGGCATTCATCGACGCGATAACGGCGCAGGCGTCAACGGTGAGCACTCCTCCCGTCGAGGTCATGTTGGGTGCTTACTCCGGCTTCGAGTTCGACCACGCCGTCGAGGGCGGTGTGGACATCACAGCCTGCGACCGCGACAAGTTCTGCATCCACTCAGACCTCTCCAACGAATGCTCACGCTGGTACTCGAGCGCCGCTGAGCACGAAACCTACCGGGTGGTCGACTTTAACGGCCAGCGCGGCGTGACCTGGGTGGTCCAATTCCACGAATCGATCAACCCGGAGCTGACGAGGGAGGCACGCACAGTCTTCGAGTCGATCGTGTTCAGGTCCGGCAAGTGACCAGCTGACGCGTTTCGGGGTCGCCGGTCTCGGTGGGGTATGGTTCCGGGAGAACAAGCTTTGGGGGAATGTTGAAAGCACTTCTGGCTGCGCTGAGCGCCGGTGTCATTGCCATAGCCGTCACCGGCTGCACCTCCGCTGATGTTCCCGCGGAACCCGGACAGACCAGCGCAGGGCCGGCTCCTGCCTCAACAACAACTGCGCCTTCCACCGCTCCGGCAGTCCTCGAGGGCACGTTCCAATCGCAGGCCTTCCCCACCACTGGCACCGCCACGATACGGGCGACAGACTCCACACTGACGCTTGAACTGAAAGACTTCTCCACGCAGGACGACGGCGACCTCACCGTAGTTTTCAGCCCCGGCACGCTGAGCCCGAACAGTAAGGGCGAGCCCGGCCTCACCTCCGACCAACTGATCGTCATGGCCGACCTCAAAGCGGCTTCGGGCACGCAGGTGTACGAGTTCGAGGCCAGGAGGTGGGACGAAATGCCCTCTGCAGTCAGAAGCGTAGTCATCTACAACTTCCCGAACAGAGTCGCCTACGGGACGGCTAACCTAAGCGAAACGCCGGCCCCCGGGAGCCGCTGAAGCCAGTCATGCTCCGGCCCTTGGCGGCTGGATCCCGTGCAGGGCCACTCCAGCTAGACGTCCACCCTGCTGCGGGGCACGTGCTGAGCGTCCGCCCGCTGGGCCGGCGCGCAGCACTCCGCGCAGCGGCCAACAAACTGATGCGGGCAATCCACTGGATCGCGGTCTTCCCCTACAGGTACCGTAATTCGCATGGCTCAGGTATAGCACTGTTGGCCCGGATTTTGCAGAACCTCCCCGGCGGGGCGCCGCTATGCCAGAGCGGCGGACAGCGAGCGCAGCAGCCAGCCCCGGTAGGCCCGTACTGACCAGCCGGCGTCGCCCACCAGCGTCCGGTACGCCTGCGGGTGGCCCAGCGACCAGATGGCGGCGGCAGCATCGGCGTCGGACATCCCGGACCGCAGCCCGCCGCGGTCCCGCACCGCGGCGGCGGCCTCGAGGTACCGTTCCAGCCGCTGCAGTGCCCGGGCGGCCTGCAGCTTCTCCACGGAGGGGTCGACGGCGGCGGCCTGGGCGATGACGCCCATCACCGGTCCGGTGCGCCGGTGGACCTCCACGAACCAGTCGGCCAGGACGGCGATCAGGGCGTCGAAGTCCGGTGCTTCCGCTGTCCGCTGCCGCATGGTCTCCAGGACGTTCGACGCCGAGTGCGGGCCCGACGCCGCGGCGTCCAGGACCGCGGAGAGCAGCGCCGCCTTGTTCCCCACAGAGTTGTAGACGGTCTGCAGCGCCACGCCGCTTTCGGAGGCGATGGCGTCGATGGTGGTGGCCACGTAGCCCTGCTCGGCGAAGAGCTTTCCTGCCACGGACACGATCAGTGCCCGGGTGTCCGCCGCCTGGACGGCGCGGCGGCTGACCCTGGAAGTGGAACCGACCCTGGGAGTGGAACTGACCGAAGAAGGCATGGAACTAGACTATTCCTCCACTGACTAGAATGCTATTCTAGTGAAATCCGCAGGGCAGCCGCAGTGGAAGCGCCCCGGATCGGGCTAAGGAGCCGGCCATGGATCCGCACGTGAGTGATGTTCTGGTGATCGGGGCCGGCCAGGCCGGCCTCGCCGCGGGTTACCACCTGAAACGGGCCGGACTGGACTTCACCGTCCTGGACGGCGCGGACCGGGTGGGCGATGTCTGGCGCCGGCGGTGGGATTCGCTGCGCCTCTTCACCCCCGCCCGCTACAGTTCGCTGCCGGGACAGAAGTTCCCCGCACCCGGCGGCAGCTGGCCGGGCAAGGACGCCTTCGCGGACTACCTGGAAAGCTATGCCCGGCACTTCCAGCTCCCCGTCCGGACCGGCGTCCGCGTTGTGTCCGTCCGCCGGGCGGACGGCATCTTTGAGCTGCAGACCAGCGCCGGGGAGCTCCGGGCACGGAACATCATCATCTCCACGGGCGGTAACTCCACGCCCCGCATCCCGGCCGCAGCACAGGGCGTGGATCCGGGCATCACCCAGCTCCACAGCAGCGAGTACCGGGGGCCTTCGGACCTTCCGGCGGGCGAGGTGGTGGTGGCCGGGGCAGGGACCTCGGGCGTGGAGATCGCGCTGGAACTGGCGCAGGCACGGCCGGCCGGCACGGTGTACCTTGCGGGCCGGCCAACGAAGCATATTCCCGACGCCGTCTTCCGGTTCGCCGGGCCGCTGTACTGGCGGCTGGTGAACTCGGTGCTCACCCTGGACACCAAGCCGGGGCGCAAGGTGGCGGCCGGCTTCCACCGGCACGGCTCGCCTCTCATCCGCGTGTCCATTGAGGAAGTGGAGCGGGCCGGGGCTGTGCGGCTCCCCCGGTTCAGCGGCACGGAGGACGGCCGCCCGGTGTTCAACGGCGGCCCGGACGCTGCGGCGTCCGACGGCGGAACGTCCGACGGCGGTCCGGCCGCCTCAGTGCCTGGTTCCTCGCATGGGGATGCGGCCGGGCCTGCCAACGTGCGCGCCATCATCTGGGCAACGGGCTACCAGCCGGAGTTCGGCTGGATCCGGGACCTCCCGCTGGATGCAGACGGCTGGCCCGTCACCAGCCGCGGCGTCGTCCCCGAACTTCCAGGCCTGTACTTCGTGGGCCTGCCCTTCCAGTACGCGCTGACCTCCGCCCTGGTGGGCGGGGTGGGCCGGGACGCTGAATACGTGGTGGAACAGCTGGCCACCCGGCAACAGACTGCGGCCGGCACGAGGAGCCACGCCAGCTAAGCAGCAGGGGGCGACGCTACGTTGGGGGGAACATAGCGGCGCCCGCTGCCGCCGGGCTGGCGGAGGGCCGGGTGTGGCGTGGCCTACGTGCAGGTGACCTCGCTGTTGCCGTTGCCCTTGTGGATCTGCCGCTGAATGAACGCGGACGTGCCATCTGCGTAGGCCACTGAGACCTGAATGGTGATCGGGCCGGAGAGCTGGTTCAGGAAAATTGGGTGGCCCGTTGCCAAGGTGATGGTGCCGGACCGGGCCGGCGCCGTGATTTGCCCTTCCGAATAGACCGTCGAGGCGTTGACCACGCCAACCGTCAGCTGGGCAGGCAGTTGATTCGACGGAAGGCTCGGATTGAGTTGAACTCCCAGCGAAACAGTCTTCTTCGACGGGTCGCTGCAGGTCAGCGTGAATGCCGGCCCGGGCCAGGTGCCGTTGGCCGTCACCGTCATGGTGGCTGTTGCCTGCTGCTGCCAGAGAGCCGAGGCGGAAGCCCCGCCGACACCCAGGAGCACCGTCAGCACAAAGGCTCCGACTGCCATTGCAGACCCGGGAATCCGGGCGAAGGCTTTCACTCTGCAGCCTCTGCGTCAGCTTTGGCTGAACGTCCGCGGCTGCGGACACCTTTGATGATCAGCACCCCGCCGTAGCCGATCAGGCCGGCAGCAGCGAGCGTCACCCACATGTTGCGGTCGGCGTTGCCCAGGGCGTTGGCGGCGTACCCGACGTACGGGACGGCGTAGAACAGCTTGCCCTTGACCTGGATTTCCCGGACGGCCTCAGCATCGTTGGAGGTGTTGTTGTCGCCCTTGGTGACCAGGGTCTTCTCCCCCGCCTGGGTGGCGCCGAAGCCCACAATCCTGTGCGTTTCGACGTCGGGCTTGTTCGAGTACAGCTGGAAGGTGACAACGTCGCCGTATTTGAGTTCGTCGAAGGCCACGGGCTTCATCACCAGGAACGTGCCCGGGGAGTACTTCGGAGCCATGGAGTTTGTCAGCACGGTGTACGTCTGCGACCCGGTGGCCCTGGGGACCACAATCAGCACCAATGCTGCGAACACGGCGATGACCAGGACCACCAGGTTCAGGAACCGTCCGGCCGCGGCCCAGGCACTGCGGCGGGATGACCGCTTCCCCACTGCCCGCTCGGTATTGTCACCGGTGCGCGCTTTCGAGGAACCCCACCGCCCGCCTCCTGCGAACGAAAGATCAGCAGCCACTGGGCACCCCGCAGAGCTGACGAGCGGTGATCGGGAGGCTGATGTTCACGGCTTGGCCTTTCACGGAAACGGGGGCGGTGGAGCTGAGGCTTACTTGGAAACAGAACACGGTGCTGGTCCACTTGGGCACGGCCACCGAGGTCATCCCTGCAGCGGTGAGCGGGGCGTAACCGGCAGCATTGCTGCATTCGGCGGCGCGTTGCCACGTTCTTGCCGGTGAAGGTCAGGTAATTCGCGATCGTGCCGGACCCGGTGTAGGCCTTGGTCAGTTCACCGGCGGTAATGGCGGTGTTGAACTGTCCGCCGGCGTTGGTGTTGTTGCTGACGGCGAGGCTGGCGTAGACCGAGGTTCCCGGTGACAGGCTTGCCGTCTGCGTGAGGCTGATGGTTGCCGGCCCTCCGGCCAGGGTCATGTTGCTGACCTGTTCGGAGGGGCTTGCCGTGAGGATGACATCGAACGAGGCGGAGGAGACGGTGCCCGGCGCGGCGTTAGCGCTGGCGCTCCACAGGGCGTAGGTGCCCTGGACGGTCAGGAGGCCCAGGATCACCGCTGCTGCGATGAGAACACCGGCGCGCAGCGTCCGTGGGATCCTCATGGTTTCTCCTGATCGATGTCCGTGCTGTACTCACGCGGTTGGCGGCCGGGCGGCGGCGTGCCCCCAGCCGCCGCCCGGAGCTGACTGCTACAGGCCGGGCTGCGTGACCTGGGCCAGGTTGAACTTCACGTCTGCGAAGTTGTAGGTGTCGTTGGTGTTCTGGCGGTCCGTGGTGGTGGACAGGAACTCAAAGGTGATGGTGGCCGTCACCGTCTGGGCGGCGCCTGTCGGCTTCAGCGGGTTGGCCACGGCGGCTCCGCCGACCTTCAGTGCGGGAGCGGTGACCACAACATTGCTGCCCGTGAAGCCGGAGTTCGGCCCGACGCCGGCAGCGGTGATGTCTGCGGCCATTTTGTTTCCGAGCAGGGTCACGGTGAGGTCCTGGGTAAAGGTGAGCTTGTCGCCCGGAACTACGCGGTAGGTGGCGATGTTGGGGATAACGGTGCCGGCGCGGTCGGTCCAGACGCCGGTAGCCGCCTTCGCAACGTTCAGGTCGCCGGAGACGATGCTGCCCGGAGCTGCTGAAACGTCTGCGTTCCAGGCTGCGAGGGTTCCGCCGCCGCCCAGCAACAGTGCTGCGCCCAGGGCGATGGCTGCGGATCCCTTGATGAGTGTGCTGTTCTTCATGGTGTTTCCCCTCAAATGTCTGCGTGCTTGGTTGTCTTGCTGAAAACAACAATGCACGCCCTCGATCAGGACTTCCGGGGGGAATCCGTCAAAGTTTGATCAAGAAATTTGAAAGTTCAACCAACGCCCTGACCTGCGTAGATACACCTCCGCGCAGGGCTTTCCTACTACTGTTGAACACGTGAAACCCGTTGATGCAGAACCTGAGGCCGGATCCCCTTCGGGCAGTGAATCGTCGGTTATCCGGGCGAGGCCTCCGGCCCACTGGCTGTTCTGGTCGTATCTCTGGCGCTTCACTCTGCTGATCGCGGTGCCCCTGTGTGTTGTGGGAATGTACCTGGGAATGGTCGAAAGCACCGGCTACGCAGCACATTCCGATCCTGAAATGGTGGCCAACATAGCGATGTTCGGCATCATGTTCGGGGGCCTGGGGCTGATCGTTGCCCTCGGGGTTGCCCTCACCCTTTACATCGCGTCAACGCCTGGCCGCCGGCAATGGGCCGCACACCGGAAAGCCGGGTGGACCACGGCACAGTGCCGCGCCGAATACGTGCGGCAGATGCACGGGGCGAACGCACGCAAGCTCAATGCACGCCTGAGCGGGCTCGGACTTGCGCCGGTGCAGCGCAAGCAGCGATGTCTCCCCGGAGTTGCCGCCGCCCGACGAGGGCGGCACTCCCGCCGCCCGGCGCCGGGTTCGCAGGATCGCTGTGGTGTGTGCCGCCGTCGTGCTGGTGTGCACCGTGGGTGGTGTTCTGTTCAGCCCGCTCCTGGACAGGATCCAGGTGGAGACCAGCAGGTGCGAAGTGGTGTCCGCTGAACCGAGGACGAGTTCAGGCGGCTCGAGGGGTTCCGCTTCCACCGCATCAGTGCTGATCGAGACGTCGGACTGCGGACCCCTGGTTGTGAGCAGGGGCGTGACCTTCGAGAATCAACAGGAGGTGGCTTCCTCCTTCAAGCAGGGCAGCGAATACGAATTCGACATGGGCTGGTACTCACGCGTCGTGACGAAGCGCCTTCTTAACGGTATTCCAACGGCGGATAAGTATCGGCTGGGCGAATGACGTTGTACCGCGGTTAGGCGGACGCTCCGGAACGGTCTCCGTGTGGGGCGGTCTTCGCAATGCGCCGTGCGGCAGGACCTGTCATCGCGGCGACCGTGAGCGCCATCAGCAGCCCGGCCACGGCATAGCTCGCGAAGAGCGCCGGCGCTGGTGTCCTTTCGTCGATGAACGGCGATGGTGCCAACGTCCACAGGATGCCTGCCGCCCAGGCTCCGGCGTTGATCGGAACCCACCGCAGGGCCCGCGGAATGACCCTGCGCAGAACGAGCCACTGCAACGTAGGGATTGAAACCAGCAGCAGCAGTGCTCCGATGACAATCCCGGGGAGCATCCACGGATTGGCCGGGTCAAAACCGGCGATCGTGCTGGGCAGCATACCGATCGACCAGGCCACGGCGGCGCCGGCAGCTGTCGCGGCAACCCACAGCCGCCGAGGTACCACCGAAGGTCCGAAGCCTACTGACTGCCCCAGGCCCAGCAGGGCGCCCTCGCACGCCCCGGCGCCGATCATCACAGGGTAGGCCAGCCAGGCCGGTGCCGCCGCCAGGGCCAGTATTCCGCCGGCAGCGGCCGGGATCATGAACCCGGTCGCTTCACCAGCGGTGACCGCCAGAACCCAGCGACCCAGGAATGTGGTGCGCATACTCGCCTGCTTCTGCAACGATCCTCCCCCGCCTGATAGTCGCCTCTGTGGAGTCTTCAGCAAGACCAGCCCTATCAATCAAACGGGCCCAGGTCTACAGTCGTGCTCATCATGAGTTTCGCACTCCCCCGCAGATTGCTTTCCGGCCTACTCGTCTCCGTGCTGTTCTTCGGGGCGGTGTCATGCTTCGGCGGAGCCGTGCTGGCCATCATCTTCAACGGAGCGGGAGTGCCGTTGGATGCCCTGGCGGGTACGTGGTTCTCGTCCCTTCTGCTTTTGGGGCTCATCCTCGGCGTCATCCTGGGCGGATCGCACCTGGTCGCCGCCATTGCGTTGCTGAAGCGACGCCGGTGGGCGCTGCTGGCGTCTGCGGTAGCCGGCTTCGCCATGCTCATCTGGATCTTCACTGAGCTTGCAGTCCTCGGATACTCCTGGCTGCAGGCCGTGTACTTCGGGCTGGGCATGGTGGAGCTGATCCTGGTTCTTGCCCTGCTGGGGGTCGCCCCAGGAATCGTTCCTCCCGAGCCCACAGGACGGGCGGGACGGCCGGCGGCCCGTACGAAACCATCGCGCATCAACTAACAGCCTTGCGCCGGAAAGGCCGGGCGGGACTCTACAACTCAGAACCCCTGGGCTCCCCACGCCGGTGTGAGCTAGCGGGCCAGCGCCTTCTTCTCCCGGGCACTGATGCTGGACACCATGCCGCAGTTCGCGCAGGTGATGCGGTACGACCGGGAGGTGGTGAAGACGGGGATGAAGAACAGCGTGAATTTCCTGGCCTGTTCCTCCAGGTGGTGGTGGCCGTAGTGTCCGCAGTTCCGGCAGGTGGCGGGCCTGCCCTGCAGCGCCTTGAGGACCGTCTTGAGGCCGAAGATCAGGAGCATGATGAACCTTCCCAAAAAGATAGTAAGCATGCTTGTTATCAACCACTCTACGGGATCCCGCCAACCTGCTGCCCATCGTGCCGGGACGCGCGCGGGGCCGTTCTGTAGGCTGGGCCCATGACGGCACCCCTGATCTATGTCAGCTTCCCCGGCACCGCGCGAGATGCACTCACCTTCTACGCGGAGACCTTCGGCGGGGACCTCTCCCTGCACACCTACCAGGACTTCGGCAGGGACGACGGCGATCCTGGCCTGATTGCCCACGGCGTGCTCACCGGCGTCGTGAGCCTGGCCGGCTCGGACGCTGCTGCAGGTGAGGAGAGTATGAGCATCAAGGGCATCATGCTCTCGCTGCTGGGGACTGCGGAGCCGGCTGTCCTCCATGAGTGGTTCGACAAACTGGCGGCAGACGGCGGCACCGTGGTGGATCCGCTGGCCCCGAAACCGTGGGGCGCCTCGGACGGCCAGGTCAGGGACCGCCACGGACTGCACTGGCTCATCGGCTACGAACCCGCGTCCTAGGACAAAGCAAACCCCCTCAGGGGCTGGGCAGCTCCAGCTGCTCCACGATGATCCGCGCCGTCTCCCGCTCGCCCAGGATCCGGAAATGCCCGGCCGAGGGCAGCTCGATGTTGGTGGCCCCGGGCAGGATGCTGCCTTCGGGGATGTGCGGATCGAACACGCCGTAGACGGAGCTGATCCGGCTGTTAATGGTTTCTTCGCGCGCCATCTCGAGGGTCAGCGCGTTCCGCGGGGAGAAGATCCGCAGCGTGGGAATGAGCATGTACCGCGCGTACCGTGACCCGGAGAACGGGGTGCAGACGGCCACCATCCGGTCCACCCGGTGCTCGGGATCCAGGGACAGCATCACGTATTTGCCGATCAGGCCGCCCTTGCTGTGCGCCACGATCGAGGCGTGGCTGAGCCCGGCCTCCTCGAGGTGCTGGGCCACCAGCCGTGCCGCTTCCGGCACGTCCACCTTGTTGCGCTGCAGCATCGTGACCACGTGGACGGGATGGCCGGCGTCGTGCACTGCCCGGATGACCGGCAGCATGAACTGCCAGTTCTCGTAGACGCCGGGGATGATCACCACCGGGCGGCGGTGGCCCTGGTGGAACGCGTCGGGCTGGATGCGGGACAGGATGCCGCGGACCTGCCAGCCCGCGGCGTAGGCATAGTCCTGCAGCCACCACAGGCCTTTCTGCAGCAGGCTTCCTCCAGCGAGAGCATCGCGTTCACCCATCTGTCGAGGATAGCCCCTCCCCGCGCCAGTCCTTCGAACCGGGCGCCCCGCGGGAAAAGGCCTTTCGGCCCTGACAGCTTCCTCCCCCGCTCCCTAGCGTGGAACCCATGACGGAGCCGGAATCCGGCCGGACGCAGCAAGGCACACCCGGGCGTGGCGGGACGGGAAGCCCGTGGCGCGGCCTCTACCTGTCCGGCGGCATTGCCGCGATCCTGTTCGTGGTGCTGCTCATTGCGGCGCTGGCCATTGACTTCATGGCGCCGCCGCCGGTGGATGGCGGCACCGAAACGCTGGAGTTCATCGCCGCCAACAAGGTCATGTACATCGCCGAACAGCTCCTGTGGATCCTCCCCGGCGTCCTGCCGGTGATCGTGTTCGCAGCGCTCTACGTTGCGTTGGCCCCGGTGGCACGGAGCTGGGCGTTGCTCGCCGCCGTCCTGGGCGCACTGCCGTGGGCTCTGCTGCTGGCGGTGCCTGTTTCGAGCCGGGGCTCACTCAGCCTGGTCTACCTCAGCGACAAGTACGCCGCCGCAGGCACGGAGGCAGAACAGAGCGTGTTCGCCACGGCCGCCGAAGCGATCATCGCCGAGAACAACACCCCTGCCATCGCCGGGCTGCTCTCACCCGTCGGGATCTTCCTCATCTCCCTCGTTATGCTCAGGGGCGTCCTGCCGCAGGCAGTCGCCTGGCTGGGGCTCGCGACGGGAGCCCTCGGCGTGGTCAGCGAGGCACTGCGGTTCGTGGCGCCGTCGTTCTACTGGGGTTACGGCGTCCTGCTCTGGGCGTGGTTCATCGCTGTCGGCATCAGCCTGCTGCGCCTGGCAGCCAGCGCTCCGCGCCGGGTCACCAGCCCCGCCCCGGCGTCCACCGGGTAGAGAGAGGACGGGATCACCATGTTCACCCCAGCCACCCTCCAGCGCTTCCTGTGGGCAGCCACCGGAGCCCTCACCCTCATAGCTGCGGTGCTCGGCGTCGCAGACCCCGGCATCTACCGCGGCATCGTCAGCCAGGAACTCATTCCCGGGGCCTTCTCACAGGACCTGATTTCCGTGGCTGCTGCGCTCGGCCTGCTGTACATCGCATCCGCTGCCCGGGCGGACCGGGTCAAGCACCGCATCGTTGCCTTGGGCCTGCTGGGCTATGTGTTCTACGCGTACGGGATCTACGTGATCGAGCGCGCCTACAACGGGCTGTACCTGGTGTACATGGCCATCTTCGCCCTTGCCTTCTGGGCCATGATCTGGGCCGGGACCACCCTCCGCCCAGACCGGTTCAGACCGGCACTCCCCCGGACCCTGCGCCTTGTCTCCGCCTCAGGCGCGATGCTTCAGCCCCTGATCTTCTACCCCCTGTGGATCGGAATGCTGCTGCCGCTGATGGCCACCGGAGAGCAGATCGATTCGCTCTACTCCATCTTCATCCTGGACCTGTGCTTCATCATGCCGGCGTTCCTCATCCTGTCCGTCCTGACCTACCGGAATCACGCCGTCGGACTGTTGCTGCTGCCGGCCATCTACGTCCTCGGCTTCACCCTCATTTTCTCGCTGGCCGTGGGCGAACTGGTCAAACCGCTCTTCGGTGCCGCGCTGAGTCAGGCAGCGTTCTGGCCGGCACTGGCGTTGTCCCTGCTGTTCCTTGTCCTCGGATACCTGCACCTGCAGAAACTGCATCCTGACAGGGCGTCCGAGGCGCCCGGACTCGCCGGCCGCGGCGTCAATGCGGCCGGCGCCAGGAGCCCCGGGGGTGCATAAGGCGGGAACGCACGACGGCGGACGCGGCCGCCGCCGTTAGGCCCGGGACGCCCGTGGCCGGGACGGGGAAAAACGCTCAGGGTCTGGGGCTAGAATCCGTCCATGCGTCTGGCGATCATCGGTGCGGTTCTGCTGGCGGCCGGGACCGTGGCGGTGGCCACCGGGACCCTGCCCCTGGCCGATCTTGCCGCGCTCGTGGACCGGGTGGCTCCGATCCTGCTGTTCGTCGTCGCCATGACCGTGGTGACGGAACTGGCCAGCGAGGCGGGCGTCTTTTTGTGGATTGCGCGCCGGCTCCGCCATTGGGGCCGGGGATACAGCGTCCTGCTGTGGCTGCTGCTCGCGGTGTTCGCAACCTTGAGCACCGTCTTCCTGTCGCTGGACACCACGGCGGTGCTGCTGACCCCGGTGGTGGTGAGCGTGACCCGGCAGGCCGGCCTGCCGCCGTTGCCTTTTGCCCTGACCACGGTGTGGCTGGCCAACACCGCCAGCCTGCTGCTGCCGATTTCCAATCTGACAAACCTGCTGGCGCAGCACAGCCTGGGCGGCATCAGTCCAGCCGGTTTTGCGGCCCTGATGTGGGCGCCGTCCCTTGCCGCAGTGCTCGTGCCCCTGGTCTTCGTGGGCATCGTCTTCCGCCGCGACCTGCGCAAACGATACTCACGGATCCCGGTGGGGCGGATCAGGCCGGACGACGACACCGCGGGCGGGCCGGCACCCGCTGCCACGGACCGGGTCCTGCTCGGGTACACCGCCGTCGTGCTGGTGCTGTTGCTACCTGCTCTGGTGTCCGGGGCCCCGGTGTGGATCCCTTCCATGGCGGCGGCCGTGGTGCTGGCGTTGGTGTTTGCGCTGAGGCGGCCCCGGGTTCTGAGCATCAGGCTGGTTCCGTGGTCTCTGCTGCTGTTCGCCTCCGGACTCTTCCTGGTGATGGAAACCGCCCAGTCACTGGGTGCGTCGGCAGTGCTGGGCCAGCTCGCCGGGCAGGGGCAGGGCCTTGGGGAGCTGCTCCGGCTGGCCGCGACCGGCGCGGTGGGGTCCAACGTGCTGAACAACCTGCCGGCTTACTTGTTGGCGGAGCCCCTGGCGGAGACCCCGAAGGCGATGGCGGCCCTGCTGATCGGGGTCAACGCCGGTCCGCTGGTCACGCCGTGGGCGTCGCTGGCCACGCTGCTCTGGCACGACCGGCTGGTGCGGATGAACGTCCTGATCACGTGGCGGGGCTACGCACTCTTCGGCCTGGTGGTGGCGCCCCTGACTGTGCTCGCGGCGGTCCTGGCGCTGGCAGCCACCGGATGACCATCTCGCCAGTCGGTTAGGGGAAGACGGCCTTGACCGCTGCGTTGAGGATTTCCTTGACGGCATCCTCACTTGGCAGGCGCTGCGGCTCTTCACTTTTCACACCGTGGACGACGAAGGCCACGTTGCCCGACCTGGCCATCGCGGAGACGGTACGGGTCTCGACAGGAGTAGACGAGGGTGTGGCTGTAGGCGAGGCAGTACCGTAGGGCTTGGTCTCGATGGTGATGGCCATGGACATGACACCCTCCCACGAAACAGTGTCGTCTGCATCGCTCTCGATGCTCAGTTCGTGGAATGTGCCGCTACCCTCGGCCTGCATGCTGAGAAGCTGGCTGGAGCTGTCCATCGTCAGATCGAATTCAGGGCAGTCGCTGAGCTGCCGGTCACCATTTGAGACGATGGCGTCGGCCTGCGCTTCGTCCGGGAAGGACATGATCTGAAGCAGATACCCGGCGCTAGGACCATGAGAGGGCTCCCCCGAGGACGTGGTGCTGAGGGCCAACGAGCCGATCGCCGTCGCGCCCGCGGCGGGCGGAGCCTTGCCAAAGTTCGTCATCGCATCCTGACAATGGTCCGGCGTGACGACTAATCCCTGAACAGCTGGTAAGCCCTGCGGTACAGCGGTCGCTGCGGGAGAGGCCATGCTTCGAGGAATGATCAGTCCGTTGTAGTCCGAAAGCTGTGCCTTCAACGCAGTTATGACGGCATCCATTTGCTCCTGGGAGAGCTCTACCGGGGCCGTGGAACGTTGCGGAGCAGCTACGGCCGCAGGGGTACTTGAGCCAGCAATGGTTTCCTGCGCCGCCGGGCCTGGCTGCGTGCCGCCGCCGGCGCAACCAGTGAGCGCGAGTGCGAAAATGAGTCCGGCCCCTGACAGGAGTTTGCTTCGTGCCACCTTGAGATCCCCCTAGTATTGGCCGGCGATTGCGGCTGCAAGTAGTGCATAGCCTAGGGCGGCCATCAGGACGCCGTCACTGATCAGCATGAATATGACGACGGTACAGACCTTGTGGTGACCGGAGGCTGTACCCGGACCGCACCTGTCATCGACGCCGGGTCACGACGGTCTGTGGGAGTCTCCGACGGGAAGCCACTCCGGCTGGTGAGGCTTCGCAGGTGGGTGCAGATGCCCAGGACGGCTGAATTTATGGGACGACCCTGATGTCCTGGCCCGTGAGGGTGGCCCGGAAACCGTCCCCCTGAACCTCGACGTCCTGGAGGACCAGACCTTCCGGAAGGCCCTCGATGCCATGCTCGATGGTCACCAGACTGCGCACCAGGGCGGCAGTGGCGGCGGAGAGGAAAGCTGGGCCGCCAAAGTCGATCGAGCGCGGCTCCATCACGAGTTTGCCTGCCCTGACCTCGACGGTGCCGGTAGCGGTGACACGCAGCTCGCGGCCCAGGGCCTCGACGGTGCGGACCACCACGGCCTGGCCGCCTTCCGCAGCGCGGACCTCGGTCCTATCACCAAGCTTGTCGGCAACAACCTCGAACGGCACCGTCGCGTCCACCTCAAGCCGGGCAGCAACCAACCCGTCCGGGCCTGTGACCACATCCTGGCCCACTGCCCTGACGTCACGAAGGATCGAACCGCCTGCCGCCACCCTCCCGGCGTCGAGGACAAGGCTGCCGAACCAGACCTCCTCCTCACCCAGGTCGGCGGGAGGCTCTAAGCCCTGAGGGGATCCGGCGTCGACCGATGGCGACGGCAACGGTTCTGCCTCGCCTCCGCCTGCAGGGCGACTCACCGTCAGCCACAGGATTGCAACGGCCACGACCAGGATGACCGCCATCCCGGCGGCACCGATAAGCCAGTCTTTCGCGCGCGTCCACTTCACTAGGACAGTCTGAACGTTCACAGCCTCCGACGCGAAACCCAAGTAGCTGCCTTGGCCGCTGACTCCTCGGCTCTCCGCCCGAGGGGACGGGGCGGGCAGGAACGACGTAACACAGAGCAGCGAAAAGCCGCACGATGTGGATCGGCCACCTTCTGGCCGGAGTGGTCAGCGGCACAAGCGATGATGGTGAAGACGGACTATGACCGGCAACCCCCGCCACCTCCTCACAGAAGCTGGTATCGGCTATAGATTCCAGCCCTGGGTGCGTCCGCCGCCAAGGCCCGGGCGGAGGCGTTTAAGAGCACGGTTAAGAACCCGGGTTTCCCCCCGAACGGCCCTTAGCCCGGTGCTACGCTCCGTTGGTTATTCACCCGATCCCGCCTGTGCGGGGTATAGAAAGTAACCCGTTGACTGCACCCGCCCACTTCTCCATTCCTGCCAGTGTTCCCAACCCTGAACGCGACGGCGGACCAGGAAACCGGCTCACCCAATGGCTGCTCGAACACACCGTCCACCAGCCGGTGGGCCCGGAAGCCGCTGAGGACCACGCGCCCACCCAGAGCTGGTGGAAGGTCATGTGCCTCACCGGGGTGGACTACTTCTCCACCCTGTCCTACCTGCCCGGCATCGCCGCCCTCGCCGCCGGGGCGCTGTCGCCGCTGGCCACCCTGCTGATCATTGGCCTGACCCTGCTGGGCATGCTGCCGATGTACCGGCGGGTCGCGCACGAAAGCCCGCACGGACAGGGATCGGTGGCCATGCTGGAAAAGCTCCTGCCGTTCTGGCGCGGGAAGATCTTTGTGCTGATCCTCCTCGGCTTCGTCGCCACGTCCTGGATCATCACCATCACCCTCTCTGCGGCCGACGCCACCGTCCACATGCTCGAAAACCCCTACCTGCCGCCACTTCCTGGAAGGGCAGGCAGTGCCTATCACTGTGGTGCTCCTGCTCATTCTGGGCGGGGTGTTCCTGCTCGGCTTCTCCGAAGCGGTCGCCGTCGCCATCCCCCTGGTGGGCATCTTCCTGCTGTTGAACGCCGTCATCATCGGCGTGGGACTGTACGACGCCGTCACCCAGCCCGGTGCCATGGCCGACTGGACCGCGGCGCTTACCTCTTCCGGAACCGGCTTTGGTGACATCGCCGGTCCCGCCCTGCTCGCCTTCCCGCTGCTGGTCCTGGGCCTGTCCGGTTTCGAGACCGGCGTCAGCATGATGCCCCTGGTCGCAGCCAACGGCGCCACCGCCGAGGAACGCTTGGCCGCCCGCGTGCGGAACACCCGGAAACTCCTCACCACGGCTGCCCTGATCATGAGCGTGTACCTTCTGGGCAGCAGCTTCGTCACCACGGTACTGATCCCCGCCGAGGCCTTCCAGGAAGGCGGCGAGGCCAATGGCCGCGCCCTGGCCTACCTGGCCCACGAGCTGCTGGGCAACGGCTTCGGCTCCGTCTACGACGTCAGCAGCATCCTGATCCTGTGGTTCGCCGGCGCCTCCGCCATGGCCGGGCTGATCAACATCGTTCCCCGCTACCTGCCCTCCTACGGCATGGCCCCGGACTGGTCCCGGGCCGTGCGCCCGGTGGTTCTCGTGTACACCGCCATCAGCATCCTGATCACCATCGGCTTCAACGCCGACGTCAACGCCCAGGCCGGCGCTTACGCCACCGGCATCCTGGCCATGATGGTCTCCGGCGCCGTGGCCGTCAGCATTTCCGCCGCCCGCAGCAAGAGGCGCGCGCGCCGCCGTCGGCTTCACCGTCCTGACCCTGATCCTGCTGTACGCGCTGGCCGCCAACGTCATCGCCAAGCCGGACGGCATGGCGATCTCCGGCTTCTTCATCCTGGGCATCATCGTGGTCTCACTGGTTTCCCGGGTCAGCCGCACCACCGAACTCCGGGTCCGACAACATCGAATTCGACGACGAAGCCCGCCGCTTCATCACCGACACGCTCGACTATCGACGGGCGGATCAACCTGATCGCGAACCGCCCGCAGGCCCGCGACGCCGCGGAATACCGCGAGAAGGAAGCCGAGCAGCGGGAGAACAACCCCGTGCCCGGAACAGCCGATGTGATCTTCCTGGAAATCGACGTCACCGACCCCTCCGGCTTCAGCGACGTCCTGGAGGTGCGCGGCATCGAAGTGGACGGACACCGCGTCCTCCGCACCGAAAGTCCCGCCGCCCCCAACGCCATCGCCGCCATCCTGCTGGCCCTCCGGGACGCCACCGGTGTCCGGCCCCACGCCTACTTCGAATGGGCTGAAGGCAACCCCCTGGCGCACCTCATGCGCTACCTGCTGCTGGGACGCGGCGACACCGCCCCGGTGGTTCGTGAAATCATCAGGGAAAACGAACCGGATCCCGCCCGCCGCCCCGGCATCCACGTGGGCTGAGCGACATGTCCTGAGCAGTTCCGGCAACGGCGCGCCGGCGGCACCGGAGTGGCGCTGCGGTGCCGGCGCCTGAGGGGCGGACGGCCCTCCAGAGCCGCAGAAGGACAATCGCCGTCCGGCGGGCCCTCCCGCACCCGGTCCGGTCTGTCCCGCTGGCGTTCCTGGCCGTGATAGTCCTGGGCGCCGCGCTGCTGATGCTGCCCGTTGCCCGGACCGGCGCCGACCCCGAGGCGATCCTGCATGGCCGCCCTGTTCACCTCCGTCTCGGCCGTCTGCGTGACCGGGCTGATCACCGTGGACACGGCCACGTTCTGGACGCCGTTCGGGCAGGCCGTGATCCTGGGCCTGATTCAGGTAGGCGGGTTTGGCATCATGACGCTGGCGACGCTCCTGGCCCTGCTGGTCCGAAAAAGCATCGGCCTCCGCGGGCAACTGGTGGCGCAATCCGAAACCCACACACTGAACCTTGGCGACGTCCGGGCCGTGCTGCTGCCGGGTGGCCCGGCTCATGGTGGGCATTGAAGCAGCCACCGCCGCGGTGCTGACCGGCCGTTTCTGGCTCGCCTACGACCAGAACCCTGCAACGGCGCTGTGGCACGGCGACGTTCCACGCCGTCTCGTCGTTCAACAACGCCGGGTTCGCGCTGTACAGCGACAACCTCATCGGCTTCGCGGAGGACCCCTGGATCATCGTCCCCATCTGCCTGGCGATCATCGGCGGCGGCCTCGGCTTCCCGGTGATCATCCAGCTGCTCCGCGGAGACGTCAAAGCCGGAACTGGAGCGTCCATCTCCGCCTGACCATCTACGGCACCCTGCTGCTGCTGGTCCTTGGCATCACGCTGTTCGCAGCCTTCGAATGGAACAGGGACGAAACTCTCGGCGGCTGTCCCTGACCGGGCAAGCTGCTGGGTTCCCTGGCCGGCAGCGTTTTTCCCCGCACTGCCGGCTTCAACAGCATCGACTACGGCGCCGCTTCACCGGAGACCCTTATGGTGACCAACATCCTGATGTTCATCGGCGGCGGCAGCGCCGGCACCGCCGGCGGCATCAAGATCACCACGTTCCTGGTGCTCGGTTTCGCCATCTGGAACGAGGTCCGCGGCCGCGACCGAGGTGACCATCGCCCACCGCTCCATCAGCGCCTCCTCCCAGCGCCAGGCCCTGTCCGTGGCACTGCTGGGCGTGGCCGCCGTGGTCATCGGCACCCTGGCGCTGCTGATGCTGACCGACTACAGCCTGGAGAAGGTACTGTTCGAATCCATCTCCGCGTTCGCCACCGTCGGGATGAGCACCGGCATCACCTACAACCTCCCGCCATCGGCCGAATGGGTGCTCATGGCTTTGATGTTCCTCGGCACGAATCGGTACCGTGACGGTTGCGTCCGCTCTGGCCCTGTCATCCCGGCCACGCCTCTACCAGCCTGCCGGAGGAACGCCCCATCATCGGCTGACAGCCGCTCGTCCCCGGATGCTCAGCCGACGTGGACCCACGGGCATCTGGATTTGCGGCGCAGGCCGGTTTCCCGTCCGCGTTTCTGCTTGGGCAGGGACGGGCGTGGGACCGAGGCGGGCGAAGCAGTCCGAGCGACAGGATCAAACGAAACAGCCCTTCTCGCCGGGCACGGAATGGCGACAGAATATGAGACAGCCAGCTGCGACCCGCCGTACATCCCACGAAAAGGACATGCCACATGCTTAGCCTGCAGGACATTGACCACATCGTCCTCAACGGAGGAACCGTGGTGGACGTCGCCGGGGAGACCATCGGCTCCGTGGAGCAGGTCTTTACCAGCGGCGACTCCGGGGACCCGGTGTTCGTCACCGTACGGACCGGCCTGTTCGGCATGTCCGAGTCTTTCGCCCCGCTCTCCGGCGCCAGCCTTGAGGAATCGGTGATCAGGGTGGCGTTCGCGAAGGACACTGTGAAGAACGGCCCGCGCATCGACAGTGACCGCGGCGCAATCACCGAGACGCAGGAACAGGAGCTCTACAGCTATTTCGGGCTCGACACGGACGCCCCTGCTGACGGTTCCGCCACGGAATCGGGGCAGGGCGAAACCCCCGAAGCCAACGGGGAAACTGTTCCGGCACGCACTGTGGCACGTGAAGAACAGCCTGACGCCACCGGCCAGCGGCCACCACGGCACGCGCCACCGCCGCCTCCGCCGCATGGCGGGCCGCCGCCCCCGCCGCCGCACCTGCACAAACCGCCGCACCTGCACAAACATGTGCCCCCGCACGCCGGTCCCAGGCCCCATCCGCCGCACCAGCCGCCGGGACCGGAGCCGCGCCCGTTCTGACCTGTGGGCGCCAGGCGTGCGATGGCTGCCGTCAGTAGTTCCGGCGGTGCCTGAGGCGGGGAATCACGACGGCGAACACGGCCGCCGCGGCGAAGCCCAGTACGCCGGTGGCTGAGATCCCCGCGCCGAGGGTGGCCACGGCGGTCACCCCCGAGAGGAGCAAGGGCCCGCCGGTGGATCCGGCATCGGCCATGAACCGCCAAAGACCCAGGAACTGGCCGCGCCCGCGGTCCGGGGAGAAGTCGGCGCCGAGGGTCATCACCAGCCCGGAGCTGATGCCGTTCCCGAAGCCGATCAGCAGCGCTGCCAGGAGCAGTCCGGTGAAGCCGCCGGTCAGGGGAATGAGCAGCAGCGCGGCGCCCATGATGAACGTGGATGGCACGGCCACCCACTGCCGGCCGCGGCGGTCCATGAGTTTGCCTGCCGGGTAGAACACCAGCATGTCGATCGCCCCGGACAGGCCGTAGATCAGCGAAGCCTGGGTGGCGTCCATGCCCAGGTGGTCGGCCCACAGCGGGATGACCACCTGGCGCGAGGACCGGAGCGCGCTGAGCAGGAGGATGCCCATGCCGAGGCTGAGGAAGATTCCGGCGTGGGACGCGGCGACGCTGCGCAGCGTGGGTTCCGGGCCGGCGTCGGCCCCTTCCGCCGGTGCCGCAACCTCGAGGTCGGGAATGGTGACGGACAGCAGCGCCGCGCCCACCATGGCCACCACGCCCACCCAATAGGCGCCGCTCAGGCCGGCGAACTGGATCATCAGGGCGCCCGCGAACGGTCCGATGAACACGCCGATGCGGTTCACGCCGCCCAGGGTGGACAGCGCCCGGGCACGGAACCCCACGGGCACCGCCTCGGTGAGGTATTTCTGCCGGGCCAGGCCGAACACGCTGGAGGACATGCCCACCACCACCATGGCCGCGGCCAGCAGCCAGATGCCGTCCGGCAGTTGCGGCGCTACGGCGGCAGCAGCCAAAGCCAGGGCTGCAGCAACGGCGGCTCCCACAATGGACCAGCGTTCGCCGAACTTGAGGGTGACCAGGGACGCCGGAAGGTTGAAGAACCACGATCCCAGCCCGATGAGCGTGACGATCAGTGCCGCAACGGCAACGGATGCGCCCAGGTCGCGGGCGGACAGCGCCACCACCGGCATGACCGCTCCGGTGCCGATCCCGAACAGCAGGGTGGGCCCGAAAGCGGCGACAGCGATGCTGCGGAGGTTGAACGGCTCAGGGTCATTGGGGGAAGTCATCAGATTTATCCTATGGCCGGTCCCGCAACAGGCCGTCTGCAGCAGGCCCGCCCGTGGTTGCTTCCACCGGACCGGACCGCGGCGACCCAATTCCGTCATATGCAGAAATTGCCGGAGTCTTTGAAAAGAAATGCCGGGGTGCAATGGCATCATTACCTCAGCTTCCACCACTGGAAGATCTGTGCAGGAATCGGCGGATGCGAACGGCTGGCCGCTTGACGAAACTGAAAATATGGGGTCTCTAGATATGAATTCGAAAACCGTTGGCGTGGGCGCCGCATTTGTCATCGGCGTCTTTGCTCTGTCTGGGTGCGCTGCGGGAGCTGCCACCATCCCGTCCACCCCGGCAAGCACCGAGGCCACGTCAGCCTCCGCCACCCCGACGCCCACGGCAACGGCCACAGCGACGTCCACGCCGTCCGCTACCAGCAGCACGTCACCCTCATCCACAGGAACCTCAGGCGCGCCGACGTCCACGGTGGCCACCGAAAAAGCCGGCAAAGCCCTTGGCCCTCGCCGATTTCTTTATGGCGGACCGGGCCTGGAAAGAAAACCGGTTCAATGTGGCGGACAAAGTCGGGAGTCTCCGGCATCGGAGCGGAGATCGACACTATTACGAGACCGACGCCGTGACCCTGGAACTCCGGCTGGCAAACAACTTTGATGAGCTCAGCTTCAAGGTGGGCCAGAGTAATGAGTCGCTGTCCTCGGACCAGACGCTGGTGGTGAAAGTCATTGGCAACGGGAAACAGATTGACGTCCAGAAAGTGCCTTTCAATACCATTACGCCCGTTGCCGTGAACGTGAAGGATGTCAACGCACTCAAGATCCAGGTGTTCCTCGACGAGAAGTCGCCACGGGACTATGACCCGGCTGTGGCCGTCATTTCCGAGGTCACTGCCGAGTGAGCACGGACAACGGGTCAGCGGGCGAAACCCCGGCATCGCCTCCGGAGGCCCCTAAAGGCCGGCGGGTGAAGCTGTGGACGGGTGTCTCCGGGATGGGCGTCATCGTGCTGGGCCTGACGGGCTTCCTGGGGAATGTGGCCGGTATCGGATCCCTGGTCCGTGACGTGGCCCAGGACGCACAGGTTGGATCAACGGCCACCTCCATTGCACAGAGCACCACGCACCGCCGGGCATCTCGCAGTCCGTGCCGGCACCGGCCCCCGCCGCGGTGTCCTCGGCGCTCGCGCCGGGCAGCTGCGTCGACGCCGCTGGGCTGGGAGTGTCCTGCGACGTTCCGCATTTTGCCGAGGTGATAGCGCCCTCGGCCGGCTGCAGCGCGCAGATGCTGGTGGAGTATGCCGGCGGCATCCCCCACACGGATGTTCTCCGGGAGGACCTCACGGCCGCCCCGCTGCAGGCCATCGGCTGCGCAGCCATCATCCCGTCAGGCCTCACAGCCAGGGTGCAGGACGGCTTGAACTCAGCCGGCCATGTGGCGCTTCGCCGCTGCCAGGACGTCAACGGCCGCAGTGTGGGCTGCGATCAGGTCCACGTGTCCGAGTTCGTCTATGACAATCCAGGCGCGGGCCCGGAGAGCATCTCCTGCTCGGCCAAGGCGGACACGTATGTGGACGGCACCTACTCGCGGCACTCCACAAAACTGGACGCCGTCCTGGTCCGCAGCGGCGACAGCGCCTCCTGCCTGGTTGAGGCGAAGGGAAGCAACCAGCTGGTTGGCTCGCTGCGCCGGCTGGGCACTTCGGCGTTGCCCCTGCGGCCGCTGTAAGTCCCTAACAACAAGGGGGTCACAAGACGCCTTTGGAGGACTACCGTTTGCCTTGGGGGGACGTGGCCGGCCGTCCCCGGCAACCAAGGAGGTTCCATGGGTGATGTTTGGCTCCGTACCATCAGCAACAGCCTGGTCCGTGCGGATGCAGTCACAGAAATAGCGTCCACCCGCGGGTCCCTGCATGAGGAGCAGGGTTTCGCGCTGAAAGTCATCATCCAAGGCAAGGGCCACGTTCTGATCGACGACGGCGACCTCCAGGGTGGCCTCTCTGACCGGCTGGAATACGCCCGCCACCTGGAGGATGCACTGCTGCTCGCCATCGATGAGGCGAAGCTCGCGGCAGCGTCAACGGTGGTCAGCTTCGAACCGGAGAGCCAGCGCTGGTCTTTGGCGGCTGCCCCGGAACTGGTGGGCGGACTTAATCTGACGTAGCGGGTTGTGGCATAGCCCAGCGGGTGCGGGCCCCGGTTGTTCCCATGGAACAGCCGGCCGCCAGCCGCGCCAGCACGTCCGGGGCCGCGGGAACAGACGGCCCTTCCGCGGGCGGGATGGTCAGGAGCCGCTGCCCGCCGGTTCGCAGGTCACGTCCGGGCCGTAGCTGAACCAGTCCGGGAGGGCTGCGGTGAAGGCCTCGCCGCACGGCGGGCGTAGTTGGTGACGGTCCAGTCCACGCGGCCCTTCACCTCGGGTTCGTCCTTGTCCCATTCGAACCAGTTGATCATCTTCAGCTGCGGGAACCTGGCCGCAACGTCGGCGGTGAACAGCTGCTCCCACCAGGCTTTCTTGATGGCCAGCTCGTCGTCTCCTGCCGCACCGGGGGCGAACAGGGCGGCAGTCTCCGGGATGGCCACCGGCTTGCCGTGGCCTTCCCCGTAGACCGCGTAGAAGTCGGACAGCAGGCTGTCGTCGCCGTTGGCGCCCACGTAGTTGCCGGTGAGCTGGTCGGCGAACTTGCCCGGTTCCGGGCAGTTCGTTCTCGCCCCACGGATAGCGGGCGCCCCAGTGGTACAGGGACATGCCCACCCAGTCCACCACGGCATCCCCGGGGTAATACGGGGCGTAGGAGTCGTCGGCCATGGTGAGGGCGCCGTCGTCGTCCGTGTCCAGCAGGTCAAAGTCAGCGGTGCCGGGCTTGGCCTCGAACTGGCCGCCGGCGAACGGGTAGCCGCCGCCGTAGTTGGGCGCCCACATCATGGCCGAGCCCGGAGCCTTGGCATGGACGGCGTTGGCCACCCGGGTGTAGGCCTCCACGTACGCGGCCGGCTGCTGCGACCACGGGTACCAGGACCCGTTCATTTCGTGGGCGAAGCGCACCACTACCGGCACGCCGTCTGCGTTGAAGCCGGCCAGGTCCTCCGCCAGCGCCGCCACGGCCTCGTCCGTGACGGCGGCGAGCCCGTTCATGGGTTCGAGCGTGAGCAGCATGATGTGCCCGTCGGCGCGGATCTGGTCCGCCGCGTGGGCGAGGTTCTGCTTTTCCTCAGCGGTGTACGGGAACCCGGCGAAGGACACGCTGACCGCCGGCTTGTGCCCCAGGTCCTCTGCGTAGCGGGCCAGGGGTTTGGCGTGCAGGTCCAGGTTGACGCCGAACAGGGCGCCCGACGGCGGCACCAGGGACGGCACGGTCCGCCACCTCGCACGCGGGCAAGGTGGGAACGGTCTGCGGCGCGGACTGGGCGGGCGGCTGGTTCTTCGCAGCCACTCCGCCCTGGATGCCGGCTATCCCGATGCCCGCCGCAGCCACGCAGATGACTGCGGGAAGGGCGAAGTCCTTGATCCTGTCCGTGGAGAAGGGCCGCCGGGCGTACTGGGTCCCGGCGGGAGATTCTTCTGGCATGCGGTGGAGACCTTCCTGACCTGCGGATTCGACCCAATATCGGTGACCACAGCCTATCCAAAGACGCATAAGACAAAAACAGTCACAAAGCAATCACAACAATAAGAGTCTACTGACAAGTAGGTAGAAGCGCTCGTCGTACTGGCGTAGCCTGAGCGTGTCAGTGCTTTGGGGGCCGGTATTCACCTGGGGGTGCAGTGCCGGGCAGACCGGGCAGAACATCCATCCGTTTCCATCGGTCACAAGACAAGGTCTCAGTCATGAAAACTCCTTCTGCGCGTACCCGCAAAATCGCCATGTTCGGCGCCGCCCCGCTCGCTGTCCTCATTGCCGGCGGCATGGTCTGGCAGGGTTCCCAGGCCGCCTTCACCGCCTCCACCCGCAACTCCGGAAGCTCCTGGGCCACCGGCAACGTCACCCTCACGGACGATGACCTGGGCGCTGCCGCGTTCACGGTGGAAAACATCGTCCCGGGCCAGACCGGCCAGAAGTGCATCGTGGTCACGTCCAACTCCAATGTCCCCGGCGAAGTCCGGGCGTACACCCAGAACCTCATCACCTCCAAGGGCCTGGAAAACCGGATCTACTTCGACCTGGAACAGGGCACCGGCGGTTCCTTCAACGACTGCACCGGCTTCACGCCCATAGCCAACACGGTCCCCGAACTGCCCATCTCCACGCTGGCCTCAGTCAACCGCGACTTCGCCACCGGCGGAGCCCCCTGGCAGACCGCCGGAACTCCCGGCGAAACCCAGAGCTACCGCGGCACCTGGCGCTTTGACACCACCGGAATGAGCCAGGACGAGGTCAACGCCCTGCAGGGTGCGCGGGTGGGCATCGACCTGGTCTGGGAGCTCCAGTCGGACGACTCCCCCACCCCGTAACCGCGGAGCCGTAGCAAACCTGTGAACCGGGAGGAGCCCGGGTCCGCCCGGGTGTCCTCCTGGTGGGGCCCGCTGTTTTCCGCCGACGGCTGGGCGCTGTTCGTGGCGTCCGTGGCGTCGCGGCTGTATCTGGGCGTGCTGCTCAGCCTTGCCCTGTTTGCGGTGCTGCCCGCCGCCCTGGGCTGGCACGGCACCGTGGTGCAGAGCGGGTCCATGGAGCCGCACATCAGCGCAGGCGACGTCGTGCTCGCAGCACCTTTCGGCCTCCAGCAGAAGGTCCCGGTGGGCGGGGTCGTGGAGTTCACCAGCCCGGCCGAGGCCGAGCCCGGCGGGGTGGAGAAGACGCGGCTGCACCGGATCGTGGCCGAGAATCCGGACGGCACGTTCGTCACCGCCGGGGATGCCAACGCCGAGGTGGACAGCGTCCCCCTGGACCGCGGGCAGATCACCGGCCAGGCCAGGCTCCTGGTCCCCGCCGTCGGGCTCCCCGGCCTCTGGCTGGCCGGCGGCAACCTGCCGGCGCTGGCGTGGTGGAGCGTACTGACGCTGCTGGCCATCGTGGCGGCCGTCTTCGGCAGCCGTACCGCCGAGGAACCGGAGGAACCGGAGGACAGCAAGGAAGAGGACGACGGCGGCACTCCCCCGCCTGCCCCGCCGTCCCCGCCCGGCCGCGCGCGGCGCCGGAAGGCGGGTGCCGCCGTCGGGATCGTGGCAGGCCTGGCGGTGCTGATCCTCACCACCTCCACCGCGTTCTCGTCCGCCGCATTCACCGCCACCACGGCGAGCGCCGCCAACAGGTGGGGCACGGCAGCGGACTGGACGCCGCCGTCGGTCAGCCTGGCCGGCCCCGGCAGCACCGTGCGCGGCAGCGTCACCCTCACCGCGGAAGCGTCCGACGCCGAGACGGGCATCCGCAGCGTAGCCCTCCAGTACGTGCCGCCCAACGGAGCCTGGACCACCCTCTGCACGGCGGTGGCGGCGCCCTATTCGTGCGCGTGGAACACCCAGGGCCTGCCGGACGGCGCGTACAGCCTCCGGGCCGTGGCCACGGACAACTCCGGCCTCACCGCCACGTCCGCCGTGGTGCAGACCGCGGTGGCGAACTCTTTCGCGGTGGTCCTGAACGATCCCGGCGAGGTCCAGCGCGGCACCGTCAACCTCAGCGCCTCGCTCTACAACCCCGGCAACACCGCTGTACACGGTGCGGGTGGAATACTCCGTGGCGGGGGCCAACAAGTGGAACACGCTGTGCCTGAACCTGCTGGCGCCGTACAACTGCGCCTGGGTGACCACCGCGTTCACCAGCGGCGAGTCCTACGACCTCCGCGCCGTGGCCGTCTCCGGACTCACGCCCACGTACTCGGAAACCATCACCGACGTCCTCGTGGACAACACGGCGCCCACGGTGACCATCAACGATCCCGGCACCCCGCTGCGGGGCGTCAGCACGTTCGCTGCCGTGGCCGCGGACGGCCAGTCCGGCGTCGCCCAGGTGCAGCTGCAGTACGCCCGGTCCGGCACCAGCACGTGGGCGCCGCTCTGCACGGTGGCGGTGCCGCCGTACTCCTGCCGGTTCGACACCACCGCCCTGGCGAACGCCTCCTACAGTTTCCGCGCCGTCGCCACGGATGAGGCGGGCATCAGTACGACGTCGGCGGCGGTCACCAACAGGGTGGTGGACAACACGGTGTCCTCGGTGTCCGTGGAGGACCCGGGCGCCTACCTCACAGGTAACGCAACCCTCACCGCGGCGGCAAACTCGACGGCGGGCGTGGGCAGCGTGCGGATCCAGACGGCCCCGGCCGGAACCGCCGCCTGGACCACCCGCTGCACCCTGGCGGCGGCACCGTTCTCCTGCGTGTGGGATACCCGGACCGTGGCCGACGGGCAGTACGATTTCCGCGCCATCCTCACCGACGGAACGGGCAAGGAAACCATCTCCGCCACCGTGGCCGGCCGGCGGGTGGACAACAGCCCGCTGCGTGGCGCGGATATCCAGGCTGCCAACGGCACCGGCATTCCGGGCAGGATGGACGCCGGTGACACCCTGAGCTTCACCTACAGCCAGCAGGTGAACCTGGCGTCCGTGACGCCGGGGTGGACCGGCGCTGCCCTGCCGGTGACGCTCCGGCTGCGCGACGGCAACCTCCTGGGCACCGGCAACAGCGGGGACACCCTGGATGTACAGCGGCCCGGCAGCACCGTGAACCTGGGCACCGTGAACACCAAGGGCAACTTCGCCAAGAACCGGAAGACCGTCACGTACAACGCCACCATGACGGCGGCCACGGTGACCGTGGCAGGGGTCCCCAGCACGGTGGTCACGGTGACGCTGGGCAGCCCGGCCAGCGGGGCGGGCAGCATCCGCACCTTCAGCAACGGGGCCTCCATGGTGTGGACGCCGACGTCGTCCGTCACCAGCACTGCCGGCGTCCCCTCCTCCCTCGCCCCCGCCACTGAGACGGGCGTGCTGGACCGGGACTTCTGAGCGGCTGCACGCCCCGCCCGGACGGCCGTAGGATCGAAGGTGGGGCCGGGACGGGCCCATCATCAACTATGGGGGAATGATGACTGCCAGCAGCCACCAGGAGCACGACGATGCCGTGCACGCCGAGCATGCAGCGGCCCTTGCCCGCGGTGAGCAGCGGGTTTTGTACCTCACGGACGAGGGAATGCTGCACAGCTACACCCCGGTGGAAGTGGCGGGCCCACCGAACGGAAGTACCCGGTGGTGGCAGAACCTGCCCGGAATGGTGTTCTACTCGGTGGCGATCTGCCTGATGGGTTACCTCGTGGTGACCCTCCCCGCAGGGGACGTTGCCGCGCGGTGGACATTGATCATCGTTGGGTTGTTCATGGCCGGCGCGGTGTACTACCTCGTCTGGGAATCGGTGGTGACGTACCGCGGCCGGAAAGAGCGGCTCCGGCGCGGATCGCCTGATCCGTACCGCAACTCGGGAGCCAAGACCAAGCTCCCCGAGTCGTACACGGAGTCGCGGCCCATCAGGAAGAGCCGATGGTCCTGAGACCCGGGCACTGTGCCTGCGTCAGCCAAAGTGTTGGCCGGTAAAAAGTAGAGTACCCACTACTCGTGCCTGACTTACCCCCGGCCGCATAGCGTCCCTAGTAGTCCAGCAGACGTAGCGTCTGCTTCTTCATAGGGGTTGGGCATGGGATTGGATGTACACGCGGGTGCCTGGGCTGAGGGCTCATGACAGATCCCGACGGCGGCGTCCGGCCTTTTTTTGACCAGTCGGTTCTGGACAGGCTCCGTGAGGAGCTCGACGACGACGACGGCGTCTGGACCATGTTTGTGGACACCTTCATCACCCTCCTGCCGCAAAGGACAGAAAAGCTGCGCCTGGCCCTGACCACCGGAGATCTGCCCGGCGCGCTGGACGCGGTCCTCAGCCTGAAGACCTCCAGCCAAATGGTGGGCGCAGAACGGCTCGCAGGCTTCGCTCTTGCCCTTGAGGAGGACCTTCGGACCGAGACCAGCCTGCATGATCCTGCCCGTATCCTGCCGCAGCTGGCGGCGGCCCAGTACCGGCCCATCGTGCTGTGTGCCCGGCAGACCACCTACCTGCTGCGTGACTTCCTGCGCGTCAAGCCTGCCGAGGACCCGTAACAGGCCGTGAGTATGACGAAACAATCGGGCAGCTTTGTTGCGTGGGTCACAGGCGTTGCCTACCCTGATTGAGGTTGCAACGGCGCAGCCACCCAGGGTCAGGCTGCAATGGCGCAGGCGCCCGGGGTAACGGCTGCAGGGTTGCAGCCACCAAGGGGAAGGCAGAACACCATGACCGCAAAGCTTAATGTTCTTGTCCGGGTGGATCTCGACCACGCCAAGGCGCAGGTCCAGGCGAAAGGCCACGTCACCGTCCGCAACGTCCAGGCCCTCTACGTAGTGGTGAAGCGGGCCAATTCTTTGAAGGAAGGCCTGGACCTGGAGCTGGACATGCGCGCCGCCCATGTTGACCCGGAAGCCCTTGAGCAGATCGAGGCCTGCTCCAAGACCCATCACCTCCCCCGGCTGATCGATCCGAACCAGGCGCACTGCACCCTCAGCGTCCTTCCGCCGCACCGCGCGACCACCCCGGCAACGCAGCTCCTGGCCGCCTGAACGATTAACCGGGCCGGGTTAAATTCGTGGACATTGCGGTGGCCGGTGGTACCGGGACAGTCGGCCGGCACGTCGTGGGCCTCGCCAGGGACCGCGGGCACCACGTCAGGAGCCTGACCCGGCGTGAAGGCGTGGACCTGGTCACCGGGCACGGCCTCGACGCGGCACTGGCTGGCGCAGACACCGTGGTGGACCTGTCCAACATCCAGACACTGTCCGCCAAGGCCTCCGTGCAGTTCTTCACTGCCACCACGGGCAACCTGCTCCGGACCGCGGGCGCAGCCGGGGTGCAGCATTATGTGGGGCTGTCCATTGTGGGTGCGGACAGGGCTGCCGCAGGCTACTACGCCGGGAAGCTCGCCCAGGAGAAACTCATCACCGCCGGGGACATCCCGTGGACCATCCTGCGCGCCACCCAGTTCCATGAGTTCGTGGCGCAGGTGCTGGGCCAGTCCTCGCTGGGTCCGCTGGCCCTGGTGCCACAGTTCCGTACTCAACCCGTGGCCGCCCGGGAGGTGGCGGAGGCGCTGGTGGACGCTGTGGAGGCCGGACCTCAGGGACGGATCCCCGACCTCGCCGGCCCGCGCGCCGAGCGGCTGAAGGAGCTGGCCGCCGCCTACGTCCGGAAGCGCGGACAGCGGAAGCTCGTCCTGGAATTTACTGCCCCCGGACCTCTCTGGCGGGCCATGCGGAACGGCGCGCTGCTCCCGGAGGCGGGTGCCGCCGTCGGCCGCCAGACCTTTGCGCAGTGGCTGGACCGGGACGCTAAACGCTGACGTCCGGAGTCCACACCATGGTCTGCTGGTGGAGGCGTTTGCCTTCATACCGGATCCCCGGGAGCAGGACCGAGGGCCCGTGCAGCGCGAAACCACACCGTTCAAAGAATTTGACGGCGCCCGTGCTCTCGATCAGGGTCTGCAGGTAGCAGCCCGGGATTCCCCGTTGGCGGAGGTAATCCAGCCAATGGCTCATCAGCCCATAGGCGGCGTCCGTCCCCCAGGCCTCAGGCAGCAGGTTGACGCGCAGGTGCGCGGGCCAGCGCGGGTCGCAGAAGTCGCCGTCAGTCTCCACGGAGTCGGCCTTGGACAGCAGCGAGTCCGCCAGCGCGCGGATGTAAAACCCCACCGCGCGGGGCCGGAACATCAGCCCGTACTCGCTGATGGCCTTCTCCATCCGCTCGGCCTCGCTGGGCAGCAGGGACCCGGTGGAACCTGCGAGGTACCCCACCAGCCGTCCGTCGGCTTCGGCCACAAACAGGGATTCCGGTTCCGATTCAATGTACGGCCGCAGGTAGATGGCCGCCGCGGAGGCCGAATGGCCCCACAGGGCCCCGGACGGCGAGCCCTTCCCTGCGTAGGAAAAAAGGTTCACGAGCGCGGCTTGGTCCGACTCGGAGAAATGGCGGATGACGGTCATGGGAATGCCTCAACGATCGTGGCCAGGTGTGGAAAGGGATCCGGAAAAGGGAGGGCGGGCATTTCACCGCAGGTTTATGAGTGCCGTAACCTCGTAGATGTGCACACGCACGTATTCGTCCTGCACCGGTCTCTCATGAAGGTCTCATTGTGAACACCTCTTCTTCACGCGCGCTCATCAAGAGCGGCTCCCTCCAGGACGTCGGCTGGACCTCACTGTCCATTGCCACGGCCCTGGTGCTGCTTCCCGCACTCGGCCTGAAGGCCCTGAAGCAGGCGGCCTTCCCGAAAAAGCCGCAGGCAGCCGGCGCCGAAGAGCGCCACTACCTGATCAACTGACGGGACCCGCCTGGCGCCGGCCCGGGGTTCACGCCCGGCGGCGCACCCGCAGGCCCACCAGGTTGGCAGCCAGGCTCACCACGTCGCCAATCTGGGCAACAAACGGCTTCGGACGCCGCCTCGGCTTAGTCAGCCTCACCGCGCCCCATCGTTCATCCTTGTTGATGAACGCCATCAGTTCCTCGATGTCCCGCTCCGTGGGCCGCGGCCTTTTCGGACGCCTCGATGCCTTGAATGTCCCTCGTTCCATGGTTTGAGACTAGGAGCGCGCGGGTGCCGGCACACGAGTAGCGGATACCTACATTTGCGGGCGCCGACTACGTAGATGCGGGTTGCCCGCAGCCATGCCTGCCGGCCCTGCGGACTGGCGGGTGGCGGGTGGCGGGCCGCACCAGCGGCTGCGGATACCCACACTTTGTGGCTGATCCGTTCCAGCACACCCCGCCACTCCGTATTATCCATTCATGTGGACTAAACAGCAGCTGAGCTACTGCAGCACCTGTGGTACCAGTACCAACCAGGTGACGCATTACCGCAAAGACGATTCCACCGGCTCGCTCACCGCGGAAGTACGGTGCGCCCAGCATGTTGAGCCGGCCGTGTGCAACGAGCATCAGTCCGCTCCGGCCAACGCTGCCGAACCGGCGGCCTAGTGTCACCACACTCGCGCTGAGCGCCCCGGCTTCCGCCGTCCGCGTGGCCGGGATACAGCTGCGCGGCAGCCGTCAACGGTCACGGCCGCAGCGGGCCGGGTGGCTGGGCTGGGCCCCGCCTGGGGCATATCAATCTCTGACGCGTGGCGCCCACACCATGGTCAGTTGGTGCACGCGGTGGCCGTCGTACCGGATGCCAGGGACCAGGAGTTCGGGACCGTGCCCAGTGAAGCCAAAGCGTTCAAAGAACGCGACAGCGCGGGTGTTCTCCGTCAACGTCTTCAGGTGGCAGCCCGGGATTCCCTGTTCCCGGAGATACCCCAGCCAGCGGTTCATCAAGCCATAAGCAGCACCGGTGCCCCGGGCTTCCGGGAGCACGTTCATGTTGAGGTGTGCAGGCCAGCGTGGATCAGCGAAGTCCGCGGCCATTTCCAGGGATTGCACGTTGGCAAAGAGGGTGTCCGCAGCCACGCGCAAGAAGAAGCCGAGGCACCTCGGACGAAGCATCAACCGGTAATCCCTGATCGCGTCCTCTGTGCGTTGGCCCTCGCTGGGGAGCCTGGATTCGCCGACGGAACCGGTCAGATATCCGACGAGCTGTCCGTCGGCTTCCGCCAGGAAGACGGAATCGGGTTCCAGGTCCATGTAGGGGGTCAGATAAACGGCTGCCTCGGAATCGGAGTGGCCCCACAGCGCTCCCGACGGCGAGCTTTCCCGTGCACGGACGAACAGGTCAAGGAGCGCAGCTCGGTCCGACTCGGCAAAGCGACGGATGACGGTCACGGGAGCCTGCCGGACTGCCGGCTGCGCTGCGGGCAGCCGTAAAACACAGGCGCCGCTGGTGGCCAGGGACGGGCGCCTGCAGCGCCATAGTGCATGCCCTGGATGCGGGGGCGGCGGCAAGGGCGGCCAAGCATTCCAAAACAGTCACGGTTGACTCGCCACTCCTGGGGCCCCGTGCCCACTACACCTCCTCTGCGAACGTATCGGGAGAGGCCGGATCGAAAATGTCATTAGACCAGAACATGGTGTAGAGCTCAGAGTCACCGGTGTTTGTGATTTTGTGCGTCCAGAGCGTTGGCATGTCTATGGCAACGGGCAGCGAACCGTCAACATCAAAGCGAAGTACCTCATCGTTGAATAAACAGCGCATGGCTATCTCGGCCTTGCCGGACAGTACAACGAACCTTTCAACCTTTCTGCGGTGAAAGTGCTGTCCACGCGTGACGCCGGGAAGAGTTGTCGAAAAGGATGTCTGCCCGGCACCGCCTCGCGAGCGGCACACTTCGAAGAAGCTCCCTCGCGCGTCCGCGCGACGGTCCAAGGCAAACGGCAGTTCCGTGGCCTTCTGCAGGCGGAAGGATCTGTAGGTGTTGAACAAGCCCACATCAAAGGGGGACGTCAAGGCCGGAATGTCCGCGCTGCCGTACGTCTCTGCAATCTCCTGCAGCTGGCTCGCAAGTGCTGAAACGGACCTGGGGACCGTCAGAGACTCCATCTCGTCAAGAGAGACGTTGCCGAGGAGTACATCTGCGGCGTCCTGGGCGTGCATCAGCCCGAGATCCTTGTCTTCGCGTATCTGTGGAACTTCTCCTTCCTGGAGCACCTGGCAGAAAGTCGCGACGACGGAGTTGTAGAACGGCCGCCCATGCTCACCGAACAGATTTGGGAGCAGAACGTTGACAAGGCCAGCGCCGACAGACTGAGCTGCTGCCTGCAGGATCTGAGCTGCTTCAGCTTTTGCTTCTCCGTAAACCGATCCGTTGCCGGCTTGAACTGAATTGGCATAAACCACCTCCGCCGGCGGCGACGATGCACAGCGCAGGATATCGGCCAGTTGCTCTGCGAACTCCAGGTTCCCGGCACGGACTTCCTCGTCCGAACCGCGGTTGACCCCAGCAAGATGTATGAGGCGATCGCTCCCGTCGATGGCAGCCAGAGCCTGTTGCCGGTGGAACTGCATTCCTAAGCCGACAGCCTCGACCGTGTGCCCCAGGCTGTAGGCGGCTGTGCGTGTGTGGAGGCCCAGGAAGCCGCCCGCTCCGGTCAACGCGATCTTCACAGGAACGAATCCGCCCGCGACGCCCTGCCCGCCAAAGCCAGTTCCCGCCGGACCTCAGGAAGAGTCAGCAACAACTCCTCAATCTGGCCCACAGTCAACCGCTCCACCGTGTGGGAATCATAATCCGCATACCGCGCCTGATGCGGGTTCCCCGAATCAAAATACACACTGTAATTCAGATCCCGGTTATCAGCCGGCACCTTGAAGTAATCCCCCATATCCTCCGCCCGCGTCAACTCCTCACGCGTAGCCAACGCCTCCGACACCTTCTCCGCATGACGGGTCCCAATGACCACCACCTCACTCTTGGACCCAAACAGATTCACCACCGCCTGCGCCAAATCAGCAATCGTCGACGACGGCGCCTTCTTCACAAACAAATCACCCTGATGCGCATGCTGAAAAGCAAAATCCACAAGACTCACAGAATCCGCCAACGACATCAAAAACCGCGTCATCTCCGGATTAGTCACCGTCAACGGCTTCCCCGCCTTCACCTGATCAATGAACAACGGAATCACCGACCCCCGCGAATACATCACATTCCCATACCGCACACAGGACACCACCGTATCCGCCCCCGGATTATTCAACCCATGCGACTGCGCCACCTTCTCCATCATGGCCTTGCTCATCCCCATGGCATTCACCGGATAAACAGCCTTATCCGTACTCAAACACACCACCGAAGAAATACCATTCTTCTCCGCAGCCCGAACAACATTCTCACTACCCACAATGTTCGTCCGAACAGCCTCCATCGGGAAAAACTCACACGACGGCACCTGCTTCAACGCCGCCGCATGAAACACAAAATCAGCGTTCTTCAACGCACGGTCCACACTGTCAAAATCCCGCACATCACCCACATAAAACTTCAACCGCGAATCCGGCAACTCATGACGCATCGCATCCTGCTTCGCCTCATCACGACTCAAAACACGAACCTGCTCCGCCCCCGTCTCCAACAACGCCTTAGCCACCGTATGACCAAAAGAACCCGTCCCACCCGTAATCACAATCCGCTTACCAACATAAGGAGAATCACTCACCACAAATCCTTCCGCAGCCCGGTACGACCCGCGCGGAAGATTCGCTCCGACGTACCATCAACAGGACGCTCCATGCCAGGGCCACGCGGACGCGTGCGTGTACAGACCACCGAGGTTTCAAGGCCTTGCCCCACATGAAGGATCTTCATGATCGAACGGTAGATCGCGGCAGTAGGGCAGACCAGCGTGGGAACTACCCGTATTCAGGCCCCCTACTACTCGGCTCGTTGGCCAACCTACGCATGCGCGGAAGGCAGCTACTTGTTACCGTTCGGCCCTGGAAGCTCCGAGGGCTCCGCGCCGTCTGCAGCCTGACCACGGAAGTGACGCCGTTTATCGGCGAGCCTGTGCTTGCGCATCCCTGGCACACGCAGATCGCCATTGCCATTGGCATTGGCATCGTCATCGCCCAACTCCGGGCGATAGTCGTAGTCGAAATGGCTGCGGCCAGCTGTCTCTACCTGGTTGATAACAACGCCCAGCAGACGGGCACTGACTGCTTCCAGGTTCGCGACGGCCTGCGACAGGTCACCACGGGTTGTCCGGCCGTCAGCGCTGACAACCAAAACCACTCCGCTGGCCCTCGACCCCAGTATTGCCGGATCCGTGACTGGCAGAAGAGGCGGAGTGTCGATCACCACTACCTCGTAGTCAGTCTCGAGGCGGGAAATCAGCTTTTCCATGGACGGCGAGCCCAAGAGTTCGCTCGGGTTCGGCGCCGGCCGTCCCGAGGTCATGACATGAAGTGCACCGTCATGGCCCCATTTTTGGATTGCCTCTTCCAGCGCTACGGTGTGGGAAAGGACGCCGGACAGCCCGACAGACCCCTCAAGGCCGAGGCTCTTTGCCACCCGCGGGCGTCGCATATCGGCGTCGACAAGGAGCACGCGCGTGCCACTCTCGGCCAGCATGATCGCAAGGTTCACAGCTATGGATGTCTTGCCCTCCCCAGGGATTGAAGACGACACCACCACGGTCTGCGCGCCGCCTGCAATATTGGTGAACTGCAAATGAGTCCGCAGCTGACGGAAGCTCTCAGCCCTGTGGCTGAAGGTGTCTCCCTGGATGACCACAGGTTCGTGCTCAACGCTGGAATCGGCGGCGAACGTCCCGAGAATACTGGTCTTGACGGTGCGCTCAACGTCGGCCTGGCTCCGTATACGCGTATCAAGCATCTCGCGGAGAAGTGCGTAGCCGGTTCCAACGAGGAGACCCAGAAGCATCCCGATGACGAGATTCAACGGCACCCTCGGCGAAAACGGTGCGTCCGGGGCTGCGGCTTCTTCGAAAACGCTAGCGCGTACGATGCTCACGTCTTCGACCTCGTTTACGGCCGCGATGAGCTGCCTCGCAGCCGAGTTTGCGATCTTCGCAGCTTCCTGGGGGTCAGGGTCAGCGGCAGTGATGTCTATCAGGACCGTCGCCGAAGGCGTAGAGGCTGTAACCCTGCCTGCAAGGGCCTCTGCTCCGCCGCTCAACCCCACTTCCCGTGCGACGGCGTCAAGCACCCTGACACTCGTTGCCAGGCTCACGTAGGACGTGACGCGCTTCTCGGCAAACGCATTGCCCTGGGACACGTCGGCCGCAGAAGCGCCGGCCTGTACGGAAACGAAGAGCTGGCTCTTGGCTTGATATAAGGGGGTCTGCAGGAACGTATATATCGCCGCCAGCGCCACCCCTAAAAGGGTGACGGCGACAATGGTGAACCATCGGCGCCGTATGACATGTACGTAGTCTTTCAACTCCATTTGTCCCCCAGCATATTCCGCCACCGAGGCAGCTCCATTGCAATTGACCCTATGATGCTCAGTACTCGCTTTGATTAGAACACGCCAACATGCTGACGGCCACCCCGGCTTTAGCCTAGGGAGATGCGGCGCGAAGAATGTTTAGAAGAAACAGCCGCCCACGTGGCCCACGACACTTGGAACGCTGGCACGGATACGATGTACACGGGTTCTGGATAAGCGAGATATTCGATCCGAAGGCCCCTGATACTTTTGCGGAAAGCGAGGGCGTATGAAGGCCCCAAATGGCAGGCTGAAGATCATGACTGTGGTTGGAACGCGTCCTGAGATTATTAGGCTCGCCGCAACCATCAAGAGGTTGGACAAGTACGCAGACCATGTCTTGGTACATACAGGCCAGAACTATGACTATGCGCTGAACGAAGTCTTTTGAGGACCTGGGCCTGCGCAAACCGGACCACTTTCTTTCCGCTGACACTTCCTCCCTTGGAACAGTCCTCGGGTCTATCCTCTCCTCCGTCGAGCGGGTCCTTCGTGAAGAAGAACCAGATGCAGTGCTCGTGCTCGGCGACACGAACAGCTGCATCTCAGCATTGATGGCGCGGCGTATGAAGATTCCCGTTTATCACATGGAGGCGGGCAACAGGTGTTTCGACGAAAACGTTCCTGAGGAAGTCAATCGCCGCCTGGTCGACCACGTGGCAGACTACAACCTCGTTTACACCGAACATGCTCGTCGGAACCTGTTGGCTGGGCATCCATCCATCCCGCATTCTCCTGACGGGGTCCCCAATGCGCGAAGTTCTTGACTCGAACAGCACGGCCATCGAGGCCAGTGACGTACTCGACCGCGAAGGGCTCAGTCCTGAGGGCTACTTCCTGGTAAGCCTGCACCGGGAAGAGAACGTGAAAATCACGGACGCCTGGGCCAGGTCCTGCACGCGTTGAACAAGCTTGCCGAAACGTACAACCTGCCCGTGCTTATCTCCACGCATCCCCGAACGCGGAACAGGCTTGCCACACAGCCTGACGAACTCAAGAAAGGCCTGCGTTTCCATCCGCCCTTCGGCTTCAATGACTACATACGTTTGCAGAAGTCAGCCAAACTCGTCCTGTCGGACAGCGGTACCATCAGCGAGGAATCGCTGATTCTGGGATTTCCCGCAGTCACGCTCCGGGACTCAATCCAACGGCCCGAATCCATCGACACCGGAGGAATCATCACAACCGGCCTCGGTGCTGCGGAGATCATCGACTCCGTCCACATGACCTTGCAGCAAATTGCTGAGGAAGGTTTTGCCTCCGCTCCGGCGGAATATCAGATTGCAGACGCGTCTCGTCGGACAGTGAACTTCATTCGTTCCACAGTGCACAGCCACGCATCCCGCACCGGAATTCGCCCTACGCCGGCTCTTTAGCATTCGGTTACGGGACGTTGAGATTTCGCCGACTGCAGTGAATGTTTATCGAAAGAGCAGCACGAGCACCAGCACCACTGTTGCTGTCCGAGGACGGCGAGCAATACGTAGGAAATGACTTGCTGACGCCGATGCCGAAGCCGCCGACGTGCGTACTCATCCATACAGCGACATTACTTTCACAGCCTCAAGATTTGATCAACTTGGAAAGTTGCCCATGAACTTTTTTGGCCGCCGTTCCTAGGCTTCCGTGTCGTCAGATACCCTGCGCCACGTTGCCCCGTCGCTGTAGACAAAAGCCTTGAGTGTGCTGTCGAAAACCTGGCTGCCGGCTCCGGCAGTCGAGGCCGGTGGACGCTCGTTGGTGGACGTCTGGGGAAATTTGATTGCCTTCCCGGAAACGATGGTTGCCTGGTTAGCGCCGCTGACCTTTGGGTTGTCGCCAACCACCAGTCCGGTCGTCCCGGCCATGTCCACCGTTACCGATGCGTTCAGCTGGTGGCGGGGATGCAGGATGCTGGTGAATTCTGTTCCCGCTTCGAGCGCCACGTCGTAGACACCGGGACCAAGGCGGCTGGTTGCGTCGCGGACATAGTGACTGATCTCGTTGTTGCTGGACACCGCGCCGGTCTTGGCTGACTTACCCACGTAGATGAGGTGCTTTGTGGCCGCACCCACCCGGATGTCCCATATACCCGGGTGCTGGATGCTGGTGTTCCGCGCCGAGAGCAGGCGGACTGCTCCGCCCTTTGGCTCCTCAAAGTTGGTGTCCCTGATGCTGAAGTTCTCCACCACGGATCCGGCCGTTCCTTCCAGGTGGATGGCGTAATCACCCGTCTTGGTGAAGCGGTTGGAGAGGAACGCCGATTGTGCCAGCTCCCCGGTGTCACTGACCGCCTTGAAGGTCGGAACGGTAGCTGTGAAGGTGTGGTCGAAGGTGCACCGTACTGTCAGCATGTCGATCCAGCCGGTGACGTTGAAGCAGGACGCCCCGTCTTGGTACTGGATGAAGGCGCAGTCCTGGAACATCCCAAGGGACCACATGCCTGTGAACAGGTCTTCGCCGCCCCCGAAGGAATCGAAGACAAGGCCCGACACGTTGGTGCTGTTGGTGCCCGGACCGCTGGTCCGGAAGATGTTTCCGGCGGAAGCCCGTAGACGCGACCGCCCAAGGCCCCCGGTGCCCACCCCCACCAAACGCATGCCCACCGCTGCTACCAGATTGCTGACGCGGTAGGTGCCTGGCGGGAAATAGGTGATGCCTCCTGCTGCTATGGCTTCCTGCACAGCATCAGTGTCGGTGGCTGAGCCGTCACCGACAGCGCCGAAATCCCGGACATTTCGCAGCGCCAGGTTTTGAAGATCCCTTGGTGTCGGCTCCTTCGTGGCCGGACTGGTGTTCGGACCTTGGGATCGAGTCATGCTGACTCCTGCCAAAACTGTAGTTCCAGTGACGACGGAGGCCAGGGCACCGACGCGGAAGAGCTCGCGGCGCCGGACCTTCTCGTCATCATTGTTGGTCATAGTCAATGAAGATATGCTCTCCGGGTGGGGAATCCTAGTGACCGCGTCCCGTTTGACCACGCCAAAATGCTGATGGCGGTCACGATTGTTGTGCTGGCAGTCCTCGTTTACCTGGCGTTGAACGCTGTACTGTTGTCGGCGCCGTCGTAGGCGTCGCGGCCTACGTGATAATCCTGTACAAAGCTGGCCTGTGGCGAACGATGGTGGGTACGTCCCTTCTGGTTTCGGTGCTTCGGTCAGGGCCAACTTCCGCTCTTCTGGGCGACACGACATGGTACCTGCTCCAGTTCAGCCCGATCGTCCTGGCCGGCGTTGCGCTGCTGGCGGCGAAGCCCTACCGGATCCGGGGCTCGGATCAGGCGGTCATCCTGTTCATGTCGTTGTTTGCTCTTGCAGCGCTGGCCACGAGTCTGATCACCCTGGCACCTGCCGCAACGTTGCCGCAGTCACTGCTCCTGGCCGTCATGACAGCTTTCCTTCTGCTGACGTATGTCCGCCTGGTGGTCCAGCCCCGATGTGGTGCGCGGAGACGTGATGATGCTCTTCGCCGTGACCACCCTGGTGCAACTGGTCGGGGTGGGAGCAGCGGTGGCAGGCCAGGCATGGCCCTTCGATCCGGACTACGGCCGTTTCAGCGGCATGTATTCCAATGCCAATTACGCAGGAATGATGTCCGCCATTGGCATCGCGGCTGGACTATACCTCCTGAGGGTCTCAAAGCACCGCATACGCGTGCTGGCCCCGTTGGCGGTCCTTACGGCCGCATTGCTGATGTCGGGCTCCCGCGGGGCTCTCACTGCCTTGGGAATCGCGGGTCTTGTATTGATGGCCTCCCGCAGCGAGAGGAAGATCGCCGTTCCCCTCGCTGCCGTAGGCAGCATGTTTCTGCTGTTCGTGATGCTCGTCGATCCGCAGTTCCTGGACCCCTTGGACAAGTTCTTTTTCCGCGATGAAGCGTCGCCTGACTTCACTTCGGGCCGGCGAGATTTACCAGAACCTGCTGAACGTGTTTCAGCAATCCCCATGGACGGGAACGGGATACCGTTCCGTCGAAGAGCTCACACCAGGCATCTCAGGCCTTACCGCGCACAACATCTATCTCAGCGCCCTCACGGAAACCGGCCTGTTTGGAGCTTTCTTCTTTCTTGGACCGGCGCTGTCCGTGGTTGTTGCATCAAGGCGGGGTAAAGAAGGCCGTCCCTTGCTCGCCGCTGTCGTGACAATCGCCGCCATCGAACTGACGGAATCTTCTATCCACGGATGGGGGGGCCCAACCGCACTCATAGCGTGGGTGCTGATCCTGGCGTTTGCCGCGAGCGGACGATTCGGTCGGGACGACGCGGCCGCTCAGGATTCAACGGTAGTGGACCGCAAAGTGGAGAGCCCCACCCTATTTCACCGTAGACCCTGCGGCTACAACGGGGGCTTACCCTTGGTGTCATGAGGTTCCCACTGACAAGGCCGGAACGCCGCTTCCCGAGGGAGCACGGTGTCCGCGGTCACCGCCTCCGGAGAATTCTCATCGCCGCCTTGCTCTGCGTCAGCGTCCTCCCAGCCGTCTGGGTTATCGCCTGCTATTTCCTTTTTGTGTCTCTCAGCGGTGGACCAGCCTGCCCGATCGGATGCCGTTGTCGTCCTGGCGCCCGCCGTGACAACAGGCCGCCTGGACTACGCCATACGCCTTATGTCCGAAGGACACAGCACAATATTGGTTATTTCGATGCCCGACGGCGAAAGCGGCAACCCATCGAGCGACGTCTGTGGCGCAGCGTGGCCCTGACACCCAATCATCTGCTTCAGTCCGGAGCCCACAACCACGCAAGGCGAGGCCAGGGCTATCCAGAGGCTGAGCGAAGAAAACGACTGGCGGACTATCACCGTGGTAAGAAATCATTCCCACGTCACACGAGCCCGGACCATCATCAAGCGCTGCTACTCCCATGACCTCGATATGGCTGCCGTCAGGCCTGATCTGCCACTCGAAGACTGGGTCTACCGGTTCGCTTACGAAACCGCCGCATTCGTAAAAGTGGCCGCCGACCCAGGCTGTTGAGCCTGCCTCCACAAGCCTTGCTTCCGGTTTGGGCGGCCGATGAAATCGCACGTGCATCCGCTCAATAATCAGGGCGCACGTGCCGCTATGCTGTCCACATGAATCAAAGGGGATCGACCGCACACGCCTACCCCTCCGGTGCACTTCGGGCGGAGGCCCCGTGACCACCGGACCGGACGCCCGGGTGTTGTCCGGGCCGGCCGTCCACGTCGTAGCGGAGTCGGAGTGGGATGCCCATATCCTCCGGCTGGGAGCCGCCGGCACGTACAGCTGCGCCGCGTACCACCGGATTTCAACCCTTCTCGAGCCCGATGGCACCCGGCCGGTCCTTCTGGCATTCAGCGACCAGGCCGGTGACGTGGCGCTCCCCCTGCTGCTTCGCCCCCTCCCGGACGGCCAGGGATGGGACGCCACCAGCGCATACGGCTACGGCGGACCCATTGGCCGCGGAGCCCCGGACCTGGAAGCTTTTGGAGCGGCTCTGGACGAGTGGGCAAGAGAGCACGGCGTCGTGTCCACATTCCTGCGGCTGAACCCAATGCTCGGCAACAGCGCGCTCGTGCCGCCCACGGCCGAGGTGGTCGATGTCGGTTCCACCGTCGCCTGGGACTTGGCGCCCGGGCGGGACCTGCGGCGGGGTATGCAGCGCGCCCGGCTGAGATCAGTGCGGGGGGCGGAGCGTGCCGGCGTCACCGTGACGGTGACGCCACGCCCCTCGGACCTCGACCATGTCCGGGAGTTGTACAACGCCACGATGCAGCGCCAGCAAGCTGAAGACATGTACTTCTTTCCCGAAGCCTACTGGCGGTTGCTGCTCGCTGAGGACCAGCTTCTGGTACCGCTCCTGGCCGAGGCCTGGTTGGAAGGCCGCGTCGTCGGCGCGCTGCTGTGCCTGGCTTCGGACGATTGGATGCACTCCCACCTCTACGGTGGGGACGACATTTCTCGGGAGGTGAACGCCTCAGCCGCCTGCTACCTTGCGGCCGCGCAATGGGGGCAGGCCCACGGACTGACCGGCTTCCACATGGGCGGCGGACTGGGCGCCAGCACCAGCTCCCCGCTTTTCGCTTTCAAGCAGCGCTTCGACCCGGATAGCCAGCCGCTCCGGTTCCAGGTTGCAAAATTGGTGCACGACGGCGACAGGTACCGGCAGCTGGCCGGCACCGATGCAACCGACGGGTTCTTTCCCCCCTGGCGTAGGCCACGGTGACCGGCCAGGGCCGAACCCGTCAGTGCCGGTCCGCGGGCGGAGTTACCTCAAACCCGAGGTCCAGTGCGGCTCCTTGAAGGTGCTGGCCCAAGGCGTCCAGGTTGGCAGTCATGGACAGATGGGCTTCATAGTAATTCCGGGCTGCCTTTGCCATTGCCTGCTGCTCCTGGCGGCCGGCGGCCACGGCTTGGCGGCAAACCGTAGCTAAAGCTTCAGGATTCTCGGGCTCACTCACCCAGCCGACGCGGCCTTCCCGGCACATGGCAGCGACGTCGCCCAGAACAGTCGTGATGATAGGCACACCAGCTGCCAAGGACGCTCCGACTTTGGAAGGGACTGTTCCCCGGAACACCGGACGATCCAGCAAAGTAACCAGCTGGAAGTCCGCAGCGGCATAGACAGCGCCCATCTCGGCGGGCGAGACTCGGTCAACAAAGGAAATGTTGCGCACGGACAGGGAATTCGCCAGGTCCTTCGCCTCACGCAGGCTGGCACCTTCGCCCACAATCACAAAATCCATCCCTGAGTCGACGCCCAGCGCCGCGGCAGCCCTGACGATGGTGCCGACGTCCTGCATTTTGCCAACGTTTCCGGCATAGGCCAACAGCCAACGGCCCGGAGAGGAAACTCTGTTACGGAATTCGGCGACGTCGGCGGCTGAGGCTGCCGGAGGCTCAACTGCCCAGTTGTAGACCAGGGATACTGAGCCGGGCCGTGCTCCCCTGCTCTGAAGTGAAGAAGCCATGGACGGTGCTATCGCTACGACTTGGGCGGCATTCTTGTAGACAATCCTCAACATGACGTTGAGTATTGAATTCGCGAATTTGCGGAGGAATGCCGGTTTGAGCATCCCGGAGTCCACCACCGACTCGGGCCAGAGATCCTGCACATGCAGAACATAGGGTATTCCGTGCACGCGTCGAAGATAGAGCACGCTCAAACAGACCGTCATAGGCGTCCCGTACACGTAGATGACGTGTCGGTCACGGAACCAACCTGCCTGCACCAAAGCCATGAAAGCGAACGTCAGGAAGGACATTATCCTGTGCAGTCCATTCGTGTCGTGGCTTACGTACTGAGGAACACGGAGGGTCCGGAAGCCGGGGTATTCATCCACCTGCCTCCACGACTGGCGGAACCCTGGATAGACCTTGCCGGCAGGGTAGTTGGGAAATCCTGTCAGTACTTTTACATCGTGACCCTGGTCGGCGAAATACCGGGCCAGCGACGTCGGGAGTTGAGCTGGTTCCGGGTGAAACCACTGGGTTAGGACACCTATCTTCATCGATCCCAGGCTTGGTGGCGTGGTCATTTGGGTTCCCCTTCCTTGGCGCCAAAGTCATCAATCTCTGCGGGAGTCAGACCTTCGACGACGCCTTCGGCCCGAAGTACTTTGAAGACCGTGGCAATTAAACCTTAAGGTCCATCAACGGACCGAATTTGGCAATGTACTCCAGGTCTTTTCTTGAATTCGAAGACTCCACGGCGCTTCAGCCCGGTAGGTTACCTGCGCAAGTCCGGTGAGCCCTTGCGGTACCAGTACCCGCTGGGATTGCTCGGGACTGTACCGTGCGTACTGTTCCGGGAGCGCCGGACGTGGCCCTACAAAGCTCATCTCGCCACGGAATATGTTGACCAGTTGAGGAAGCTCATCCAGGCTGTAAGACCGCAGCTTATCCCCGAGCGGTGGGACGAGATTCAATTCTGCTGGAATATTGCCACCGCCAATTTCCTCGGCATTGTTGATCAGCGTACGGAATTTGATGATGGTAAAGACCTTGCCGTCCTGCCCAACGCGCTTCTGCCGGAAGAAAATCGGCTTCCCCATCCGCACTGCTATCAACACCGAGATCACTGCGAACAGCGGCGAGAGGGCAACCAGCAGCAATCCGGCCAGAGCCCTATCCAGAAGAGCTCTTTTCACCAAGTACGCCTGACGGTGCTCGTCCATCCTGTATCCCCCTAAGTGTTGGAAAACGTGTGTCGGATTGGGAAACCCCTGGGCTGGTAACCAGCTATGCCCTCCGGGCGTCCAGCGGTGTTTACGTTGCAGCTGCTTGCCTTCCCCGCAGCAGCGATAGCGCGGCATGCTCGGAAGAGAACTTCTCCGAGAACAGCCGCCCGGCCGATCTGGCCATCTCTTCCAGGGTTCCCGCCCGGTGCATTGCTTCGAGCTGAAGCAGGGAGGCGGCCAGTGCGTGGTCATCACCGGCCTCCACTACGAGGCCCGCGCCGTATTCGAGCAGCAGGTCACCGCCGTCGCTGGCTGCATCAAGACATGCCAGCACCGGGACTGAATAACTGCAGTATTCGACTATTTTCGATGGAAAAGCAGGAACAGATACCCCCGCAACCGTGACGGCAATTCCCACATGCACAGTCTTCAGAACGTCCCTGTACTGAGGTCGTGGAAGGGCCCCCAGGAAGTCAACGTTCCTGAGGTTCAAAGAAGCAGCCAATGACTCATAGCTGCTTCGAAGCACACCATCACCGGCAATAAGAATGTCTACTGCGGCATTCTGCGCCTGAAGGAGGGCTGCCGCCCTGAGAATGGTTTCCACTCCGCGGCCCTTCACCAACTGACCGCCGAACATGGCTGTGAACCGTGGGGATTTGGGTAGGTCGCCGGACTCCTCGCGTTTCGCCCACGGCGGGAGGATGAGGGTTCGTCCCCGATACTTTGGAAAGTACTTCCGCAGGAAAATCTCGTTGGCCGGCGACATGACGGCGATGGTGTCCGAGTTGGCGATGCAGAAGTACTCCAGATGGCGCAGCGAACGCATGAAGATATTTCCGGGAAGCCGCCCTATTTCGATCTGGTGTACAGGGAAGAAATCCCATTCGATGAAGACCAGGTCTGCGATCACGTTAGCGCTTCTCAAACGCCGTGCCAGACCGGCTGACATGACTGCAATGGAGGTGAACACCCCGAGGTCGTACGTTTGCTTCCGGAGTATGCCATAGGCACTCAGTTGCATTCGGGCAGCTGCCGCAAGACGACTGAGAATTTTCCCTGCTCCGCTGCGGGGCAACCCCTCCGGCCCTACGCTGATCATACGAATTCTGTCTCCGTTACGGCGCTCCACACCCCGGGGGCGGACGCATTCATATCAAAGACCAGAACATTACCGCGGCGCCCTGGGCAACGAACTCGTCCACAAGGTCGTCGAGCAGCCAACGGTCAGCATCCGACGTGGAGAAGGCGCCGGCAAAGACCAGCACACGCTGTTGCCCCGTTGCGTCGGCGTACTTCTGAGGTACTGGTTGAGCCTGCATGGTGTGTAGCTACCTTTGTGTTGTTCCGCTCCGAAATCAGAGACCCGAAGAAGGCCCCAACAGTTGTATTAGCAACAGGCGTAACCGGATGATGAGGGAAGCGACTGCTGCGTAGCCGAGCGACCCGAGGGCACTCGCCGTCGCTATCCCGGTAACACCGGGGGGTGACCCCGGCAACGGTGACCACGAGCAGGACGAGCAGGAGCAGAGTATTCAACACCAGCGCGGGCCGTTCCAGGCCGGCGGTAAGCATCACCATACTGGCAATCTGGCCAAAGGCGAGAGTCACAAACGCGCCGATGCACAGGACCAGCGCGGGCATGGCTGCATCCTCATAGCCGCCGCCGAAGAGCCGCAGGACGGATTCGGATCCGACGAGAACCACGGCCAGCACGGGCACCGCCACCAGGGCTGCCATCAAGGCCGCCCCGCCACAATCTTTGCTCAGCTGCCTCATCTGGCCTGCATGGGCAAGGTGCGCAAGCCTCGGTGCCATGTACGAGGACTGTATTCCGGGGAAGATGTTGATAAAACTGGCCACCTTCGCGGCTGCGGTGTCCTCGGCCACCTGTGCCCCCGTGCGGCAAGACCCCCAGCCCCAGCTGGGGAACCCATACCAACACAAAGAAGAGCAGCGATGTGCCCATCAGTGAAGCAAGGCTGGTCAGCTGGTTGCGGACAAAGTGCACGCACCCGCGCCAATCCATCTTTTCGCTCACGTCGAAGAATGTCCGGGTGGCACTGAAGGCCCACACAGACGTAACGACGCCGGCTGCGAGCAATGAACACAGGACCGTCAACAGGCTGGTGTCCAGGAACAGGGCTGGCACCCCGATGAGTATGACGGATATCCACGGCGCTATTCCGAGTTCCGCGAGAATGCCGGCCACCATCCGTCCGGAGGCACGGAGGACCGCCCCGGCAAAAACACTGAAGGCAGAGAACACCGTCATCAAGCCAACAAACGCCGACTCAAGCACTCCAAGCTGCGACTTGCGGCGAGGCAAAGGGTCAGGACCATTCCGGCGAGGCACGAAGCAACCCAGCACACCGTCCTCAGCCAGCGGGCTTCAGGTCCTAGCCCCGAGGGATTGGCAGCGATTCTTCGCAGAATCAAGTTATCCGTGCCGAAGCGTCCGAGTGTAGCCGCCAGGTTCATCACCGTGATGAGCAGAAAGACAACACCTGCATCATCCATGCTTAACGCGCGGGATATCACCACAACCTGGAACAGGGATCCGGCCATGGCGAACCCCCTGCTTCCGATGGCGGCCAGACGCGGGTACATCAGGCGCGAAGTCTCAGGTGCCGGTTCTGGCGGCGTACGGCTGTGCGTGTGTGGAGGCCCAGGAAGCCGCCCGCTCCGGTCAACGCGATCTTCACAGGAACGAATCCGCCCGCGACGCCCTGCCCGCCAAAGCCAGTTCCCGCCGGACCTCAGGAAGAGTCAGCAACAACTCCTCAATCTGGCCCACAGTCAACCGCTCCACCGTGTGGGAATCATAATCCGCATACCGCGCCTGATGCGGGTTCCCCGAATCAAAATACACACTGTAATTCAGATCCCGGTTATCAGCCGGCACCTTGAAGTAATCCCCCATATCCTCCGCCCGCGTCAACTCCTCACGCGTAGCCAACGCCTCCGACACCTTCTCCGCATGACGGGTCCCAATGACCACCACCTCACTCTTGGACCCAAACAGATTCACCACCGCCTGCGCCAAATCAGCAATCGTCGACGACGGCGCCTTCTTCACAAACAAATCACCCTGATGCGCATGCTGAAAAGCAAAATCCACAAGACTCACAGAATCCGCCAACGACATCAAAAACCGCGTCATCTCCGGATTAGTCACCGTCAACGGCTTCCCCGCCTTCACCTGATCAATGAACAACGGAATCACCGACCCCCGCGAATACATCACATTCCCATACCGCACACAGGACACCACCGTATCCGCCCCCGGATTATTCAACCCATGCGACTGCGCCACCTTCTCCATCATGGCCTTGCTCATCCCCATGGCATTCACCGGATAAACAGCCTTATCCGTACTCAAACACACCACCGAAGAAATACCATTCTTCTCCGCAGCCCGAACAACATTCTCACTACCCACAATGTTCGTCCGAACAGCCTCCATCGGGAAAAACTCACACGACGGCACCTGCTTCAACGCCGCCGCATGAAACACAAAATCAGCGTTCTTCAACGCACGGTCCACACTGTCAAAATCCCGCACATCACCCACATAAAACTTCAACCGCGAATCCGGCAACTCATGACGCATCGCATCCTGCTTCGCCTCATCACGACTCAAAACACGAACCTGCTCCGCCCCCGTCTCCAACAACGCCTTAGCCACCGTATGACCAAAAGAACCCGTCCCACCCGTAATCACAATCCGCTTACCAACATAAGGAGAATCACTCACCACAAATCCTTCCGCCGTTATGGGTAATGCTTCGGTTTTGGAACGCTAAGAATGACTGGAGTTGGTCCGTGACCCGCGAGAACTCCTCGGAGGTCAGCGCCGAACCGGACGGAAGAGTAAGGCCCGTCCGGAAGAACCGCTCGGACGTGCCGTCAACGAGGCGATCCATGCCGGCAAAAACCGGTTGGAGATGCATTGGCTTCCATAACGGACGCACCTCGATATTTCCCGCCGCCATATGGACAGCCAGCTCTTGGGCGCTGAACCCGGCAGCTGCCGGATCAACCAGAATGGAGGTCAGCCAGCAGTTGTCTTCGTGGTCGTCGGGACCGCCGAACAGTTCCACTCCGGGTACTGCCGCAAAGAATTCGCGATAGCGGTCGCGGTGCAGTCGGCGCTTGGAGAGCATCTCGTCCAACCGGAGCAGTTGGGCCCGGCCCAGCGCCGCCAGGAGGTTGCTCATCCGGTAGTTGTATCCAATGTCTGTGTGCTCATAGTGCGCAACAGGCTGCCTGGCCTGCGTCGCCAAATACCGCGCACGGGCTGCAACGGCTCCGTCTCCAGTCAGGAGCATTCCGCCGCCGGAGGTGGTCATGATCTTGTTTCCGTTAAAGGAGAAGACGGCGGCATCGCCGAACGAACCGGCAGCTTTCCCTGCACGGGTGGATCCCAGCGACTCTGCCGCATCGGCAACCACCACCATCCCAAACCGCGTGGCGATGCGGTCTATCTCGGAGTAATTGCACACCTTGCCCAGCAGGTCCACGGGGACAATCGCTTTCGCCGGACGCCCCTCGGCGGCGAGTTTCTCCGCCGCCTCCTCAAGCAGGACAGTGCTGATGTTGCCGGATTCGTCGCTGTCAATGAAGAAGGGAAGGGCCCCGGTGTATCGGATTGCGTTCGCTGTTGCCGCGAAAGTCATGGATGAGGTCAGGACCACGTCGCCAGGGCCAACATCCTGGGTAAGCAGCGCCAAATGAAGTGCTGCCGTCCCTGAACCCAGTGCCACGGCGTAAGCGGCGCCCACCCGCTTGGACAGTTCTGCTTCAAACTCGTCCACATCCGGCCCCAGCGGCGCCACCCAGCCGGACCGGAGGGCGTCCAGGATGAACTTTTCCTCCAGGTCGCCTGTGTCAGGTGATGACATATGGATCGTAGTGTTCATCGTCAGCTTTCCCGGCTCTGGACTTGCCGGGGCTCATCCGGCGTCTGCGCGGTCCTTAAGGTCCAGAGACTGGGCACCAGTTCATCCGGGCACATCGGGGGCACGCCGGTATGGCTGATCTTAGGGTGGATGGGCCGCTCATCGGCTTCGCCCAGTCCCATCAGCTCCTCGTTAAGCTTTTCGCCCTGCCTGAGTCCGGTCACCAAAATATTGATGTCCTTGCCGGACATCGCGATCATCCGTTCGGCCACGTCCATGATTCGAACGGGCTCCCCCATGTCCAGGATCAGCACTTCACCCGGGCGTCCGATCGCGCCTGCCTGGACCACCAGCTGACATGCCTCCGGAATGGTCATGAAGTATCTGGTCACGTCAGGGTGCGTCAAGGTCAGCGGACCACCCGCCTCAATCTGCGACGTGAACGTGGGCAACATGGAACCGCGGCTGCCAATGACGTTGCCGAACCGCACCGACAGGTAGGCCCTTTTTGTGTCATGGGCGAACCAGGCGGTCAGTTTTTCGCCCAGCCGCTTGGAGTGGCCCAGGACGCTGATGGGGTTTGCTGCTTTGTCCGTGGAAATATTGACGAACGTTTCCACGCCGGCCGCTTTGGCGGCCCGAAGCACATTGAGGGTCCCCAGCACGTTGGTTTGCCAGGCCTCATTGGGGTATTGCTCCAGCATGGGCAGGTGCTTGAGCGCAGCGGCATGGAAAACAACTTCAGGCCGCCGGTTCAAGAAGATGGCTTCGATGGTCTTCTCATCCCGGATATCGGCAAGAACCACTTCGTCGGTGTCCAGCAGTCCGTGGCCCGAGATGGAAATCTGGGTTCCCTGAAGGCCTGTTTCGTCACGATCGAGCATGATCACTTCGGCAGGCGAAAACCGGACCAGTTCACGGCAGAGTTCAGACCCTATCGATCCGCCTGCGCCTGTAACCAATACGCGCTTGTTGGTGATGAAGCCGGCTATCGACTCGAATTCGGTGTCAACCGGGTGCCGGCCGATGAGGTCGTTGATGGACACTTCCCGCAAGTCACGGAGTTTGGCATGGCCCTTGAACACCTCCGCGAGTGGGGGCAGGACGAGCAGCCGGAGCCCGGCGGCATCGGCCAGATCCGAAACTTCACGCAGCAACTCGGCCTCGGCGCGGGCTATTGCGAAGATCAGGACCTCCGCCCCCGTGTCCCGTGCTATCTGCGCCAACTGGGTGCGGCCCCCCAGGACCGGAATTCCTTCCAGCCTGAAGTCCCGAAGCCGGGGGTTGTCATCAATGGTGCCCACTGGGCGAAAGGGTGAATACCGGTCCCTGTTCATCTGCTGGATCACATGCTGTCCCATATGGCCTGCGCCATAGACAAGGGCAGGAGAAGCCGTATCGGCCGGCCGCAGGCACCGCTCACTCCGTGCCCGGCCCACCAGGCGCACGCCGGACATCATCACCACCGCAGCCAGCAGCCCTATAAACGGCACGCTTCGGGGAAAATCATCGGACGCCGGAACCGAAAGCCTTCCAAGCGCCAGCGTTACCCCAACACAGGCGACCACCAGGAGAAGGTTTTGCGCGTCCGGCCGGGAGCCATATGGGTGAACATACCGGTAAAGGCCAAAGGCCCACCCGAAGGCTGCCTGCAGCATCGCCGCCATCAGCACCGCAATGCCGACAGCTACGACCGTCATCCTCGTGGGATCAAAATCCAGGCGCATGAGGGTGGCCAGGGGCAAGGCAACAGCCCAGACACCGGCATCCAGGAGATACTCCCGCCAGCGGAATATCCGCGCCGGTTTTGACCGGATACCGTGGCCGCGGGGCCGGGTAACACGCAGCGCAGTTGCTCGCCCAAATGCAGCGCCCGCAGTAGAATGTGAGGGTCTCAAACTCCTGAAGCCCTGGATCATGGCATGCCGCACGGTATGGACCCGGGGCGGCGCCCGCGCTCTTGTGGACCCGGAGCCCCAGCTCGGGATCTGACCATCAGGGCCTCGTTGCCCTGCACGGCGTGGACGTTCCTCATACCCGTACGCTAGATGCCGGTTGGAGGGCGGACCAGCGTGGGCACTACCCGTATTAAAGGCCCCCACTACTGGGCCCACTACCCGCCCTACGCGCATGCCGCAGGGCGTGCTACTTGTTAGCGCCCCGGCTCGACGCCATCCGTGCGGCCGGGACGCAGCAGGGCCCTACCGGTACCCGTCCACGATCGCCGCGGCGATCTCCTTGTACGCCCGCCGGGTCTCGGGCTTGAGCACGTCCAGGGTGACCAGGTCGCCGTCGGCCACGCCGCGGTCGTGCGGGACGGCGATCAGCTGGCGGCAGATGCCGGCGAGGTGTTCCTCGATGGCGTCCTTGTCCACGCGGGAGGAGACCTCGTCCTTGTCCGTGATCACCACAATGGCGTTCCGGGCCAGGTCCTCGTAGCCGTGGCTGGCCAGCCACTGCAGGGTGCTGCGGGCGCGCTTGGCCCCTGACACCGCGTAGCCGGCGGCGATCACCAGGTTGTCCGCGGACTGCAGGATCCCGCTCATGGCGTTGTGGGTGACGCCGGTGCCGCAGTCGGTCAGGGCCACGGAGTAGTAGCGCGGAGATGAGCTTGCGGATCCGCAGGTACTCGTCGGCGGTCAGCGAGTCGGAGACCTCCGGGTCCTGCTCCCCCGCGATCAGGTGCAGCCGGCCGGCGTGGTGCATGTAGCGGGCCAGGGCGGTGAGGGAGTCGACGGATTCGATGTTCCTGAGCAGGTCCGTGATGGTCCGCGGGCTGGACTGCTGGTAGATGCCCTCGCCCAGGGCGCGCTCCACGAGGTCGCCGGAGTCCGGGTTGGCGTCGATGGCGCAGGGCGCGTCGCCGCGGTATTCGGCGAGGGTCAGGCCCACGCCCACGGTGGTGGAGGTCTTGCCGATGCCGCCCTTGAGGCTCAGCACGGCGGTGTTGTAGCTGCCCTGCAGCTGGCGGGAGATCCGGCGGCCCAGTTCGTCCTCCTCGCGCTGCTTCGCGCCGGGGCCCATGTTCCAGGCACCGCCGGTCATGTTGTAGATGGCGCCGCGGAAGCCGCCGACGGGCCGGGGCTTCTGCTCGCGGACAAACAGGCCCGGCGAGCTGATGAAGTCGGGCATGGGGGTGTCGGCGATGACGTCGGCGGTGGTGGGACGGCTGCGGCGGAAGGCGGGGGTTTCCTCGGGCGCGGACGACGGCGGCACGGCGGAAATGACGGCCGGGGCACCGTGGGGTGCCTGCCGGGTCAGGCTGGCCGCCCTGGGGCTGGGCGGTCACCGGCGGACGTGCGGGACGGCGGGTGGGCGCCGGAAGGGTGCTGGCGGGCTTTGCGGCGTCGGCCGCGGCGGCTGCTTCCGCCCAGGAGCTCCGGCGGGTGGCCGGCTTGCCGGCGTCGGACGGGCTGGAAGGGTTGGGTGTTACGGCTGGCATGGTTCCTGTCTGGGCCTGCGTCAGCTGGCCGTCGGCGCGACGGAGGTCACGGCGTCGGCGAGGCTGCGGTAGGCCCTGCATCCTGTGCTTGGGCGCGTGCGTTCTTATCCGCCGGATCGGGCATGTCTGTCCCCCCAGGACTTTCGGCAAAAAGGTTCTGCTGCACTTTACGGTCTGGTTCAAACAGTAAGTCTAGGTGCTTGGGCAGAAGCCGGAGGTCAGGGGGCGGTGCCTGCGGCGGCCTGGTCAACGCACTTGCGGGTTGGGTTCCCTTTCAAGGTGCTGCCTGAGGCTTTCCCAGATGGCCCGCTCCTGCCTGCGGCCGATGACCGTGAACAACGGGCCCGCAAGCCGGAGGAGGCCTTTCGGGCGGAGGTCCCACGCCCAGGTCATCCGCGTGTCCGCGCCGTCCTGGCTGAAGGTGAGCAGCCCTTGAATGTCTGCAGCGGACATCCGGGCGGTGGTCCCCAGACGCCAGGGACGGGCGTACTCGGTGACTTCAAGCTCCATGGCCACGGGCCGGTTGCCGGACATGACCGTTGCGCGCCAGATGGTGCCCTTGCCGATCGGGCCGTCAGTGGCCTTGGCCACACTGGTCATCCGCGGGTTGTACCGCGGCTCATTCCGCTCATCGGCCACGAAGTCGAAGACCTCCCCGACAGGCCGGCGGATGGTGACCGATCCTTCAATTCTGGCCATGGTGCAGCTCCTCGAGCCAACGCTCCCCTTTAGCTCCCGAGTCTGCCTAGGGGGAACCCGCAGGCGTAGAGGCGAAGGTCCTCCAGGAATACGGAAGGTCAGATGCGGAAGAGCGCGGCGCCTACGACGGCGGCGGTGAGGACCAGCAGGACGGCAAGGATGGCGTATCCCTGCCATTTGGGACGGCCTTTGTGCGGGTTGATGTCAACGTACGGCATGGTTAGCGGCGGTCACTCCTGGTTGCGGTCACCCGTACGGCACGTCGCTTGAGCCGGAGGACCTGGTACATGGCAAGGAAAGGAATCAGCAGTGTGGCCAGCAGGGCACAAAGCGCAAACATGAAATCGGTCAGAGCCACAGAATTCTCCATTGGTCGGCAGCGATCCCCATCGCGTCCGACCTAACCACGTGACGGAGCAATTGACAAGTCACGTCACAACACGCCGAGAAAACGTATTCCCGGCGCCGTCACGGGGCGCCCGATCCCGCCCGCGCGATGACGGGGCAGAAACCGGACCGACGGCGGAACCTGCACACCCGGCGGCCGGGATCAAGTCAATGCCTATATGACTCAGTGGTCCCGGCGGGTTTCCTGCAGGCGCTTGATGAACCAGCGGGACTGCTCCGGGCCGTAGGGCAGCACCGGGATGGCCTTGGTGGCGTCGGACGGCGCTTCCCGCATGGACTGGCGGGCCTGGCGGACGGCGGTGGTCATGGTGTTGGCCATGGTCTTCACGAACTGGTCGCTGCAGGGCTCGCCGTGGCCCGGGATGAGGAATTCGTAGCGGTGGCGCAGCGCGGAGATGTGGCGCAGGGAGTCGGCCCATTCCTCGGGGAAGGAGTCCTCGAAGGACGGGTGGGCGCCCTGCTCCACGAGGTCCCCCACGAAGAGGGTGGTGGGCGTGCCCACCAGGAGGTCGCCGTCGGTATGGCCGCGGCCCAGGTAGAAGAGGGTGGCGGTCAGCCCGCCGAGGTCCACCAGCACCGGCTGGTCCCGGACGATCGCGTTGGGCACCACCAGTTCAACGTTCTCTCCTTCGCCGGTGGACATCTCCGGTTCCAGGGTTCCCACGAAGCGGCGCTGCAGGTCGCCGCGTTCGTCGATCTCCTTGGCGCAGTTCTCGTGTGCCCAGAATTCGGTGACGCCGGCGGTGGCGAACACGGCGTTGCCGAAGAAGTGGTCGTAGTGGGCGTGGGTGTTGACGACGACGAGCGGCAGCTGGGTCTTCTCCCGCACCGCGTCCAGGATCTCCTGCCCCTGCCGCGGGCCGCAGCCGGTGTCCACCACCATGGCCCGCTCGGATCCAATGATCAGGCCGGTGTTCAGCAGCGAACCTTCCGTGACCAGCACATGGTTGTCCGCACCGATTTCGAGCCACTCCGACATTGTTTCTCCATACCTCCGGCGAGCAGTTACGTTTTCGTTCTGGGCTCGATTCTACCCACGGGGCCTTGGAGTTCCCGGGACGTGGAACCCCCGCGGGGTGCGGCCGGACTGCACCTCAGCGGACCCGTAATGTTTACCCAGCGGAAACTTTCTTACGCGTACTATCTGCTTATGGGGACTAAACAACACCAGAGCTTCTGCGCCTCCTGCGCCAAGACCACCAACCACGTGACGCGTTACCAGAAGGCCGACGACGGCGGGCAGCTAAGTGCCACCGTCCAGTGCTTCGAGCACTCGGAAGATTCCACCGGGAACTGATGGGCACAACTCCCCGTCGCAGCTGACGCCTGCGATAGGACATGATGGTGCTTGCACTTTTCATGTCGAATATTGGGGGAATCAGTGAGCAACAACCAGCAGCCCGGTTGGCCGCAGCAGCCAGACAGCAACCAGCAGCCACCGGCCGAGGATGGCGCTCCGTACCCGCCGATTCCGCCAGCACCGGGACACAACGGCCAGCCGCCGCAGGTCCCGCCCTATGGCCAGCAGCCGGGTCAGCAGTATGGCCAGCAGCCCACGCAGCAGCCCGGCCAGCCCTACGGTGAGCCGCAGGCCCAGCAGCCCGGTCAGCCCTACGGCGAGCCGCAGGTCCCGCCTACGGCCGGCCGTCCAGCAGCCCGGTCAGCCCTACGGTGAGCCGCAGGTCCCGCCCTACGCTCAGCAGCCGGGCCAGCAGCCCTACGGCCAGCCCGGCCAGTACTACGGCCAGGCCCCTGCCTTCACCCAGCCGCCGAAGAAGGGCATGCCCGTCTGGGGCTGGGTAGCCGGCGGCGTGGGTGCCGTGGCGGTTGTGGCCGTGGCCGGCGTGCTCGCCTTCAACGGCCTCGCCGGCGGCAACAAGCAGCCCGAGGTCCTCCCCTCCCCGAACGCCAGCGAATCGGCCGCCCCGGAAGAGTCAGCCGATGCGTCCGCCACGGAGTCCGCCAGCGCCGTGTACCTCTTCGACGAGTCCGATTTCACCACTCCCCCGGCCTGGATGATCACGGAGCCCTCCGGCTGGACCAAGGAAGAGGTCAAGGCCGGAATGTTCAACTACCGGAACGCCAGCCTGCAGTGCACCTTCACCACCTACCAGGCAGTCCTGTCCCCCACCGGGGAAACCGGTGATGAGGCCACCACGGCCCTGGTCATGGACTCGGAGATCGCCGCCGTGGAGAAGTCCGTGGGCAAGCCCGTGGAAGTGGTCACGGACGCCGCTTCAACCTACGTCAACCTCCGGGACGGCAGCCAGGACATCGAACTCCAGGAAGCCGAGCTCCGCTTCAAGAACGACAAGGACGTTGACGTGGTCTACCGGATGGCCGTGCGGGCCACCAGCAGCAGCAACGGCCTGATGGAACTGGCCCTGGCGTGCCCGGGCTCCATGATCACCGAGCCCGAACTGTGGACTGAGCTGACGGACAGCGTCAGCATGGTGGACGCTCCCTAGCGGGGCCCAAACATTCAGGGCGCGCAGCCCGTTCTTCGCCTGCTGTTCAGCTTCTGTTCGCTTTAGCCTGATAAGCAGAACCCGTGGCCCCGCCCCCGAAATTCCGTCAGCGCCTTGAAGCCGTCCACGCCCACGCTGGGTGAGCTCGGCTTTGAGGCGCTGGTCCTGCGGGGCGATACGCCCTCCGCGGAGATCGAGGCCGTGTTCCGCAACAACCGCGGGCTCCGGGCCGTCGTCATACAACACCAAGGATCCCTGGCCCTGTTGACCCGGGACCACCTGGACCAGCAGATGACCGGGCGGCTGGGCTATGGGCGGGCGCTGAATTCCCGGGTGACGGCGGAGGCGTTGGTGCCGTGCACCACGTACAGCCTGCCGCCGTCGCTGGATCTTCGGGCAGCGGCCGCCGCGCTGCTGGACCGTCCCGAGGAGAGCCGGTACCAGGACGTGCTGGTTGTTCCCGCGTCGGGGCAGCCCCGCGTGGTTCCGGTGTCGCAGGTGTTCGAGGGCCTGTCCGATGTGTTCCGGCATGCTGCCCTCCATGACCCGCTGACGGGCCTGGCCAACCGGCTGGGGCTGGAGGATTCCTGGCAGGCGGTGCTGGCCGGCACCGGGCCGCTGCGGACGGCGGCGCTCTATGTGGACCTGGATGATTTCAAGGTCATCAACAACACCTTCGGGCACCGGGCCGGGGACAGCGTGCTCACCGCCTTCGCCGCCAGGCTCCAGGCCTGCACCGGTCCGGCCGGCGAGGTGGCCCGGCTGGGCGGCGACGAATTCGCCGTGCTGCTGACCGGCGTCGACGAACCCATGGCCCGCGCCCTCGCGGACCGTATCCTCCACGACCTCAATGAGCCCTTCGCCCATGACGGGCACGTGCTCCGGATCTCCGCCACCCTGGGGCTGGCCATGGCCAGCGACGTGGATGCCGGCGGGACGGACCCCGGCACCCACCTTGAAAACCTGCTCCGCCAGGCGGACGCGGCCATGCTGCAGGCCAAGCACGAAGGCAAACGGAGGCTGGGCCGGATCGATCCCGCCCTGCCCGCCAGCCGTTTTGCCCGCCAGGCCCTCATCCGCCGCCGCCTGCCCCAGGCCCTCACCAACGCCGGGTTCAGCCTCCACTACCAGCCGCTGCTGGACATCCGCACCGGATCCTGCCGTGCCGTGGAGGCGCTGCTGCGCTGGGAGGATGCGGAGCTGGGCACGGTCTCCCCCGGCGAGTTCATCCACGTGGCCGAGCACACCGGCATGATCCACGCGCTGGGCCTGTGGGTCATCGACGAGGCGTGCGCGCAGGCCGGCCGCTGGAAGGACGCCGGCACGCCGAGGGCGGTGTCGGTCAACATTTCGCCGCTGCAGCTGGCCGCCGGCAGCCTGGTCCCGGATATCCACGCCGCCCTGCAGCGGCACGGCGTGCCGGCATCGCTGCTGAACATCGAGATCACGGAGAGCGCCGCCATTGTGGACCTCGCCTCCGCCGCGGCCCAGCTGCGGACCCTGATCGATGCCGGCATCGGGGTGGCCCTGGACGATTACGGGACGGCGTATTCGTCCCTGTCGCTGCTCCGCGATCTTCCGCTGACCGGGCTGAAGCTGGACAAGTCGTTCATCGACGCCGTGGACACCGATCCCACCTCGGCCATCCTGGTGTCCGGCGTCATGGCTTCCGCCAGGGCGCTGGGCCTGCGGACCACGGCCGAGGGCGTGGAGCGGGAAACGCAGCTGGCGGTCCTGCGGGAGCTGGGCTGCGACACCGCGCAGGGCTACCTCATCGCGCGGCCGCTGCCTGCGGCGGACCTGCGGTACTGAACCCCGCCACGGGGGAACCGGCGGGTCACCGCCCCGCAGCGCGTACGACGGCGGCGCGCACCGCCGTCGTACATCTCACCTATCAGTGCGGGGTCAGGAGCCGTTGTACACGTCCGGGCCGAAGCGGTTCAGGCCCGGGGCGGCGGCGTAGCCGAGGTAGGGCAGCCCGAACATGTCCTCGATGCTGGCCAGGAGGCTGTAGTGGTTGTAGGGCCGCTCCGAGGTGGTGCCGCCCTTGATCTGCGGGGACAGGACCAGGGTGCCGATGCGGCCGCCCGCCGGCCCCTCCGGGCACCGGGGCGGAGGCCGGTTTCCTTGCCTTTGGCCTCGTCGAAGGTGATCACCAGGATCCCGTCCTTTTTGAACGCCGGGGAGGACAGGATGTCCGGCACATGCTTCTTGAGCCAGCTGTCGGCGCGGGAGAGGCCGCCCTTGGACCCGTCGACGCAGGGATCGTCGTGGCCGTCGTTGCAGAGGTTGGGGGTGATGTAGGAGAGGTTGGGGGTGGTGTCCGCGGACTTGAGGTCATCGGCCAGGTTGCTGAAATCCACCACGTTCTTCTCGCACTCGGGCGAGGACGTGATGGAGGTGAAGTACACAAACGGGTTGTGCCGGGTGGCGTACTGGGTTTCGGCGCTGGCGTTCTGGTTGGTGTCCTTGGCGCCGAGCTCGGGATGCCGGCAGGGCGTGCCCATGTCCTCCATGTAGCCTTTCCAGGTTTTGCCTGCGGCGCTGAGCTGGTCGGCGAGGGTGGGCACCGAGTCGGGGTAGACGCAGCCGCTGCCCTCCACCTGCCCGTGGTCCCCCGTCCCCGTGGCGGTAAAGGCCTCATACGTGTGGCAGTCGTCTTTGGTGGCCGGGTTGGGGCCCTGCCCGGAGAGCTGGGCGATGTAGTTGGGCAGCGATGAGTGGCCGATGGCGTAGTACTCCTTCAGCAGCACGCCCTGGGCCCGCAGTGTCTTGGAGAGGTACGGCGCCGCCGAATCGGCGCCCCAGATCTTGGCGTAGGACTTGTTCTCAAGGTTGATCACAAACACGTGCGCCGGCTTGGCGGCGTTGCTTCCGTTGGCGGCCGGGTCCGGCGCCGGCGCCGGGGCGGCCTGGCACGCTGCCAGCAGCACCGCCGCGAGGCAGGCCAGCAGGAGGGAAGCGGGGCCACGCAGCCCGCGCTTCTGGGACCGTTTCCGGACATTCTGGGCCGTCATGAATTCTTGCCTCCCGAACAGGACGGTGGCAGCACCGTCCGCATGGACGTTATCTTGCCACTCCATCCCGGCCACCGGACGTACACAAGGGCAATCTTGACCGGATATTGATCAACGGCCGCCACGGTGCGCCGGACGGAGCTCCGGGCCCGCGGGCCGGGATGGGCGGGTTTGGGACGCGTGTTGCCCTTGTGGTGCTCGTGGCGTTTGGCTAGCGTGACCGTACTGCACTTGAGCTGGGGCCTGGGCGCAACGGACCGTGGAAAAGGATGCCCCATGAAGTGCACAGCTCCCAGGACAGACGTACGGCTTGCCCCTTCCCTTCTGCTCGTGCTGCTGGCCACCGCCTGTGTGCCGGCGCCGGCACCTCCCCAGGGCGCACCCCCGTCCACGCCACCGTCAGTGGCTCCCTCGGCAACAGCGACGGCGGCACCGACGCCGACAGCCACCCCGACGGGAACGCCGACCCCCACCGGAACGCCGACGCCGAAGGACTGGGCCGAGGCTTTCCAGCTGGTGAACTCAGGGGTGGCGGAACTCGCGGTGACCCTGTGCGAAGGGGGCGCCGCGGGGACCGGGCTTCCTGGTGGGTGAGGACCTGATCATGACGGCGGCCCATGTTGCCAAGAACGAAGTGGCCATCACCGTGTCCGTCAACGGGCAGTACACGTCCGCCCGGGTCCTGGGAATCAATGACGCTCAGGACCTGGCCCTGCTGAAGACTCCGATAGCCCTCACCGGCCACCAGTTCGACTTCGCCGCCGCCCTTCCGTCGCAAGGTGTTGAGGTGGCTGCGTTGGGGTTTCCGCTGGACAGCGGCCTGACCTTCACGTCGGGCCGGGTCAGCGCCCTGAACCAGGAGCTGGACAGTGCTTTCGGGAAACGGCGGGACCTGCTGCAGACGGACACGGCCATCAATCCGGGCAACAGCGGCGGCCCGCTGGTGCGGATGGACGGCGAGGTGGTGGGCGTGGTGAGCGCGAAACGCGCGTGGGTGCTGGGCACGCGGACCGTGGACGATTATGGTGCGGAGGGCGTGGGGTATGCCGTGCAGGCACCGACGGCGGCCGCCTCGGCAGCGGACTGGGGCAAGCGGAGCACCCCGGTGCCGTCCACCAGCTGCAGCAACCAGGCTGAGACCACCAGCAGCAACATCATCACCTCCAACAAGTCGGACCATCCCCAGGCGTCCGGTGTCATCCAGAGCCTGCTCCGGCACGGCCAGGGGATCAACCGTGCAGCGTACGAGGCAGCGTTCGCTGTGCTGACCCCGGAGATGCAGGCGCAGATGCAGGGGCTGGAGACGTGGAAGGCCGGGCTGAAGACTTCGTTCTGGCGCGCCCTGACCATCAACGCGGTGACCGGTTCGGGCGATGAGCTGACGGTGGATGCTGTGCTGCGCACCGAGCAGGATGCGGCGGACGGGAGGGACGGCCAGACCTGCTCCGACTGGACCATTGAGTACACGATGTCCTGGGACGGGACCATCTGGCGCATCGCCGGCGCGGACGATCCCGACGGGCCCCGGGCCTGCTGAGGTTTTGCGCTCGCATGGCTGGTCCGACTGCCAGAGACACGGGTCCCGGATAATACTTCCCCTCGGACCGCTTCGTGAAGTGTTCAGCTCACCTTGGGACGCGGAACGACGACGGCGGGACCCTGCGGGCAATATCTGTTGTTGGTCAGGTCCATGCCGAGGAAGAGCTCCCCGCCCTCCGTGCCGTCGTCCGGCACCGTCAAGGACACCGTTCCGGGTTCGTTGCAAGCGAAACCGGGCTGGAAAGTGTACCCGTGATGTCGTATCGGAGCCGCCGGCTGTCCCCTTCAAGGACGGGGAGCGGAAAGGAACAGACACTCTCCGAACCATCAGGGTTCACGCAGGTAACTCCTTCGCCATTGGTAAAGCTGTAGTCATCGCCCCTGCACGTGGCTCCCCGCTGAAGACCGGAATCACCTGCACAGTCAGCATCGATTTGGAGGTTACTGACGCCCATCAGGCGGCTGATGACGCCGGGGCTTCGACCCACATTCGTGACGGTCAGCTCAAGATAGAACCGCGGACGGTCCTCAAAATGCGACCTGTTGAGAGTCGCAGCTCCGGACCAACCCCTGCTGCGGTCCAGGTCATCCTCTGCGCTAGCAGCCGCGGGAACCCGTCCTCTCGTTCACCAGGTTCGGCGTCCTCCGACAACCCGAGATTTGCCGTCAGCACGGGACCTTCGGCTTGAAAGTACCGCTCAGTGTTGTCCAGTTGCTTCTGCTGGACACCGAGCGCTTCCCGCTGGGCGTTGAGCTCCTCACTCTGAATCATTAAGGCGCCGTTGGCGGTATCAAGCTTCCGCCTGGTGCACTCTAAGTTCATGGCTCTTGGATGGCATACGCGAAAAGGCTGACAACGAACGCGCAAATAGCTACTCCGAGTGAGTATTCATTGATGGTGACACTGGAAAACCATCGCTTCATACGGCACTCCTTCATATTGTGGTGAAGCGAGTTTATTCATTGATGGGCGAAATACTCATGAAGCCGAGTTGGTGCCATCCGCGTAAGCCGATCGGCCGCGGCGCTTCGCAACCACCAAGTCCGGCGCCCTTGTCGCAATGTCCCTCTGCGGCTAGCGTATGCCTACCGGTGATCCGTATAATTTTGTCAATCGGTCTGGGGCCGCTTCCTGTTAGGAATGCGCATGCCTTACGAACATGAACTTAAACGCAGAGCTGTAAATGCCTACAGGGAATCGAACCGCTCATTCCGCGACGTTGCGTCTGAGTTCGGAATAGCGGCCAGCACCCTAGCGCGCTGGCATTATCAAATGCCGTACGAAAAGCCAACTGATCCTTCCTCGCCCCAGGACAAAGAACTCGTTAGTGTGCTTAACCGCTTGGGCAGGACTGCGGATGACGGCGTCAAGGCCTATTCAAGAGGCCGAGCGCATGCAGCACTTGTCCATCGCTGCCGAGATTCTCTACGTCCTAATAGCAGTAGTCTTGGGTTTCTCGGTGTTCTTTGCCCGGACTTCGACTCTACGCCGCGCTGCCTGGCGAGACACGAGAGGACGTGGTGTGGTGGCTCTGGTTGGGGTTGGTAATGAGCGCAACGTTCCTTGCAGTTGGCACTGTTTAATGGGTTCTTGATCAGGCGCTTCTTCCCATTGCCTTACGTCATCAGCGTTATTGCCGCAGAACGCAGAGGCCTTCATGAAGCATCCGGATCAAAATTTTCTGGTGTCACCCTTCAATTTCGTCCGCAGAATCCAGGGACGTGGCATAAAAAAGGACATGAATCGGGCTGGGCGAATCCTCGCCAAACGGAGTGTTTCCGGACACAACTATGTGGATCGCAAGGCGCAGGAAGCGGAATTCGCTCAGCGGAGGAGGGCTGCGAGCAGTCTCGCCGTGGCTGAGGTACAGCTGCACCAAAAAGGCGCAGCCGCTTACGGGGATGTGGCCCAGCTCCTTTCGCACCCTCATGATTTTGACTGTGTTGAAGGATTGGGACCTGGCCGATCTTCCCGCGAGTGATCAAGTAGCGGGCACCTACACCCCATGGCGCCAAAAGTTGTGGGGAGGGTTCAATGTGGAACCAGCGTGTCCGCGGTTGGCGCCATCCATACCATCATGGCGTCGCCGGAAATTCCGGATTTCGTGGCGAAAGTGTCCGACGGAAACTATCTGGCGTACCTTACGGGGTAGCCAGTTGAACGTTGCTCGATGGCCTGACAGGCTGTTGGCAGGCAGGTACAATCTGGCGGGCCTGCTGACCAGCTGCCCGGCGGCTGCGGATATCCGCAGACTTCCAGCATTACCCTTCCCTCAGCCGCGCACGTTCGTAATGCTTCAACCATGCATAGTGGGCAAAGGAACGCACAGGTGGTTGTGGGAACTCCGTTCAGGAAGGAGTGGTGATGCTGAAGAGCAGTGAAACGCAGTCGCTCATGGCTGTCATCGACAGGCTGGCCGTGCACTTTCCTGATGAGCCGCGCTCCGTGATTGAAGACGTGGTTGCCCTTGAGCACCGCCGCTTTGATGACGGCCGCATCCGGGACTACATCCCGATCCTCGTTGAACGCGCCGCGAAGCAGAGGCTAGGGCGCCGGTAGCGTTGGTGCGTGCGGCGTGCGGGCTGGATGTCTGGCCACTCACCACAAAAGGCGTACGACGGCGGCACGCGGCCGCCGTCGAACACCTCACCCGTGGCGGTTAGATATCGGCTAGGGCTCGGACGGGCCCACGAGGCCAAGGTCGCGGTTCAGCCGGGCCGTCGGAACACGGGAAAGGTCAGCGAGGGCATGACCGACTACCGGGGTTTCTAGTCTCCTCTGCGCATCTACTGTGGACTCGTCACCGCGGTCCCTCGCTATTTGGGAACCGCGGTGACGAGTCCATCCATGGCGCTGGTTATGGCCTCCGAGATCTCCGTGGAGAAGCCCGTCTACAAACCGGTGGAAATGGCAGTGCGATTTCCTCATAAGTCCGATATTGAACCAGTGAAGCGATACGCCGCTTTTTCCGAAATGGATGTCCGACGTGCTTTACGGCATGGCAACGCGGGCCACAAGCCACGGTGACGGCGTAATGGACTGGTCCTGTCATGCCCGACGACCTTGTCACCGAACGGGATTTGTGGACAGTTCTGACTGACGACACCAGCGTCGTGTGCGCTGAAGAACGGCCAAGTGGAGCGTTGATTTACCGCCACTTATGGTAAGCGCAGCTTCGTGGACGTTGAGGACTTCCGCAACCTCACCGGGCCTGATGCATCGGACGACGTTTGCATTCAGAAGGCCATTGCCTACGCCAACGCCAACGCCATCCCCGTCGTGAAGCTGACCCGCAGGGCATATGCCACGCGCAAGCAGATCAACATGGCCGGCATCAACAACGTGACGGTAGAGGGACTTGGGCGCGACCTGACCGTTGTCACAGTGACCGGTACGCTGGCTGACAACAACGTGCCACTCGGCGCAGCATTCACGCGCACCGGAACTGACGGCGGATGCAGCAACCTCGTATTCGAGGACTTCACCATTCAAGGAACGACCCTTGATGATACGAACGGCATCCCGCGCCGGTCACGCACGCGGCCAGCCGGCAGCGGCGGACTCGACCAGGCGTTTCGGTTCATCGGCGACCTCCAGCCAGAATCGGGGGCAGGTAACCCGACCAGCCCCTTCCCCATCCGCAATATCACACTGCGAAACGTTCGGGTAGCCAACACAAACTTGTTTGCCCTGGCTGCTGTCGGGCATTCGGGGAGACGCGACCGTTCTCGACTCGATCAGCTACAACACGATGGACCCAGGCTGGATTTTCAACGAACATGCCGTGGCGCAGAACCTGAGGACCGTCAACGGTCATGACAATGGGTTCTCCCTCAGCCGAGGCAACCAGGCAGTCACGGCGTCAAATCTGTACGCCAGAAAGTACGCCGCCGGATACGCCTGCTGGATCGGCGGCTTCCTCGTCAATAACAACTCCACAGACTACGGTTCTACGACCTTCAACATCACCAACATCACTGGCATCAACTGCGGGTGGGGCGGCGTATATCTAGACGAGGCGCCGAAAGATGGTGTCATATCTGGCATCTACATGAAGGGGATGCTTCGCGGAACGGCCGCCCGCGATTTTGGGGACGATAGCGCCGGGACGGGTATCCGCATCGGCGGCTCGCCTTCCAACGATCTCCCCAATCAGGTGTCGCTTGCAGAGAACCTGCTCATCACGGGCTTTGTGTTGGTCGATTGCGCAAAGGGTGGGGTAATTGTCTCCGGGGCAACTGACGTGACAGTTGGGCAGGGGCTCATTATCAACCCTGACAGCACGACCGACTACGCGGGTAACACTATCGCGTCAACCTCGACTACGGAGAACTTTGGTATCGCCGCCAAGGCCAACAGCACCACCAAAATCACGAGGTTCACGGCGCAGGACGTGACGGTGGTGGATACCCGCGCAACCCCGCTGGCTAACTACGCCATCTGGATGACTGGAACGACTGACCCGGTATGGCGGAACGTACGTGGCGTGAACACCCGGCAGCTTAGCCGAACCACCCGCGAGGAGTACCGCGAACAACAGGGAACGGTCAACTACATCGACCAGATACGGTATGTGACCGGAATTCGCGTCGGGCAGACGACGGGTTCCACGGGCAGGGCTGAGCTACTCAATATTGCAGCGGAGCCAGCAGTGGTCAGTGGTGTTCGCGTGTTCTACGTGCAGGCCGGCGCCCTTAAGTAGAAGGGCAGCTCAGGCACTGTCACAACCGTAGCGCCGGCCTAGCCGGATGTCTGTCCCGTCAGCAGTCTGGGCGGTCCCGGCTTTACTGCTGGGGATGACTCCCAGGCTGCGAGGACGGCCGAAATGGCGAGGATGAACGGACGGTTGTAAGCCCACGTCGAGAACAGGACATCCCAAATACCTTGTGCCGAAACAAGGATCGTCAGCGGCGCCCAATTGCTGCCACCACGAAAGATAGCCGCATAGATCGCCACAACGAAGAGGCCCAATAGCATCAGCGGCAGCGCGGCACCGACGAGCCCGCCTCAGCCCACCTTTCGCCCAAGAGGGAATGGACGGAGATCTGACCGTCCAGCCCGACCCACAGATGCATGTAATCCTTGGGGAGAAGGCCAAGATCGTAAGCAATACGGGAGCCGCGATTTATCGTGTCGTAGTCAATGCCGTTCAGGTTGCCCCATCCAAATAGCCACTTCTCAGAAATCGCAGCCAAAGATAGGGGAGGCTCGACGCGACCAGCGAATATCAGGTCCGTTCTCGCCAAGCTGAGCCGCCGTGCGCAACCGCACAACCTCTCCAAAGACGCCAGCCTCAACCGCCGCTGGCAGAATGCGGGAAAGGCCCAGAAGTGCGCCGCCAGCAATGAGCACGCGGAAGACGGGCAGCCCCTCTTTCGGGTCCGCCCCTGCGCCAGAAGCGCAACTGCGGATATGAAGCAGACGACACCATGCGAGCGGAATCCCAGAAAGAGGCTGACTGAACCCACGACTATTAGGGCGATGAATGGCAACACGCGGCGGTGGGTCACGCTGCACAGGAGCCAGATGCAGACTATCGCCACGTAGGGCCCAATGCCGTACTTCCACATATGCGGGAAGGTGTCGGTGTTGGCGGGCCAAAAAAGAATAAAGAACAGCCCGCTCCCGATAGCGGCAAACCCGAGTAGCTGCGCGGCCGACGCCTCGCCATTTGTCATCTTGACCGCCGCCATAACGAACAGTGCGAATGCTGCGTAGTAAAGGATGTTGCCGCTAATAGCCTGGTTCTGATACAGGGCGCTAATAACCAGCGCCACAACACCCGCTACGCCGGTCGCGGCAAGCGTTTTGGACCATGCCGGCCACCCGGCCAGCGGCCTCACGAAGATCATGGCGGCGGCAGGCAGCACTGCGTAGGGGAATGCAAAGCCATACATGGGCAGCCCTGCGACGCCAGCAAGGCCGGTCACTTTACGAGCCAAGCCTCTTGGATGCTTGCCATTTCCATCAAGCCGGGCGAACATGGCTGATCGAAGTGTCGGGTGTTTCAGGAGCAAATACGGCAAGAGAACGACGGCGATCATGGCCGCGATAAACCCCAGCACTTCGAGCAGCATTATTCCCCCAGGTTCAACGAGACTTCCCTCGATTCTACGCCGCCCCTTTGGGGTCAATAAGACCGGTTATGTTCCCCATGTCGTGACCGGGTCAAGAGCTCCTACCGGGAAGGTAGGACGTCTTGTAGCGTCGCATCTCATGCGTTTCATTTACATCTCGGCCAAGACAGACCCAGGATTCTCGATCAGCGTCCGCCACAAACCGCAGGAACCCGGCGGCGGTCCCACCGTCGCAGACGCGGTGATCGAACGTCAGCGTCAGCTCGGTGACCTTCCGGACTGCCAGCTCGCCGTTCACCACCCACGGCTTGTCGATGATGCGGCCCACGCCGAGGATGGCCACTTCAGGATGGTTGATGATCGCCGCGGACCCGTCCACGCCGAACACGCCATAGTTGTTCAGCGTGAAGGTTCCGCTGCCCAGTTCCGTGGGGGTCGCCTTGCCCTGGCGTGCCACGTCGGTCAGCCGGCGGATCTCTGCGTCCAGCTCGCGGGCGGTCAGCTTTTCGGCGGCGCGGACGGACGGGACCACGAGGCCGCGGTCGGTCTGGGCGGCGATGCCCAGGTTGATGCCGTCAAACGAGACAATCTCCTGCGACCCGTCCTCCGCGGTTTCGATGCGGGTGTTCAGCTCCGGGAACTTTTTCAGGCCGGCGGTGACGAAGCGCGCGATGAAAGCCAAAAGGCCCGGGAACGTGTGCACTGCCTTTTTTCAGTTCCGTCCGCAGCTCCACGAGGGCGGTGGCGTCAACATCCACCCAGACCGTGGCCTCCGGGATCTCGGAGCGGCTGCGGGTCATGTTCGCGGCCACAACCTTCCGCACGCCCTCGAACGGGTGTGCGGGACGCAATCCCCAGTCCGGTCCGCGCGTCTGCCGTGCCACTAACTGGGCAGGCTCGGCAGCGGGCTCGGCAGCAGTGACAGGTGCCTCAACCACGGCCGGTTTGCTGATCGCCTTCTCCACGTCGCGGCGCATGATCAGGCCGCTGTCACCGGAGCCATGGAGCCCGCCCAGGTCAACGCCGTGTTCCCGGGCCATGCGCCGGACCAGCGGGGAAATCACAGCGCCAAGTCTGCCGGGGACCCGCGTCCGGAGGAGGGAGAGGTCATCGGCGGCCTTCGGTCGTCTCGACAGGCTCAACCACGGCCACCGGCGACTTCGGGGGACGCGTCCGCCGGGCAACGCCATGCCCGCCCGGGGTGCCATACCCGATCAGCACGTTGCCTGACCCGGCCTTCTCCTCCTCGCGGTAGGCCTCGGCACTGGCGGCGGTTCAGCTGGCGGCAGCGGCGTCCCCCAGTTCGGTTTCGGCAGGTTCGACCACGGGACCGGCGGGGGTCTCGGCAACATCTGCGCCGGCAGCCGGAGCAACCCCAATAGGCGTGACCGAGATCAGCGGCTTGCCCACGTCCAGGGTCTCCCCGGGCTGCCCGTGCAGCTCCGCAACTGTGCCGGCGTAGGGGGACGGCACCTCCACCGTGGACTTGGCGGTCTCCACTTCGGCGATGGGCTGGTCCACGCGGATCTCGTCCCCCACGGAGACCAGCCAGTTGACCAGTTCAGCTTCGGTGAGGCCTTCGCCCAGGTCCGGGAGCAGGAATACTTTCGGTTCACTCATGGTCAGTTCTCCCACTGCAGGTCGTCAACGGCGTCGAGGATACGGTCCACGCCGGGCAGGTAGTACTTTTCAAGTTTTGGTGCCGGGTACGGGACGTCGAATCCGGTGACGCGGCGGATGGGGGCGGCCAGGTGGTGGAAACAGCGTTCCTGGACCCGGGCCACGATCTCGGAGGACACCGACGCGAAGCCGTGGGCTTCTGCGATCACCACGGCCCGGCCGGTCTTGCGGACCGACGCGCGCACCGTCTCGTCGTCGAACGGGACGATGGTGCGCACGTCGATGACTTCCAGCGAGCGCCCTTCCAACGCGGCTGCCTCGGCGGCAGCGAGCGCGGTGGGGACGGACGGGCCGTAGGCGATCAGCGTCGCGTCGGTGCCGGGACGGGCGACGGCGGCACGGCCTTCCGAGGACCTGCCCGCCTCCGCGTTCGCGTGAGTGCTGCTGCCCGGAGCTCGTCCAGGTCCACCAGGTCCTTGGACCAGTACAGCTTCTTCGGCTCCATGAACATCACGGGATCATCCGAGTCGATGGCTTCGCGGAGCATCCGGTAGGCGTCCGCCACGGTGGCCGGGGTGAAGACCTTCAGGCCGGCGGTGTGCGCGTAGTAGGACTCGGAGGAGTCGCAGTGGTGCTCCACTCCCCCGATGCCGCCGGCGTACGGAACCCGGATCACCATGGGCAGCTTCACGGCGCCCTTGGTGCGGTTGTGCATCTTGGCCACGTGGCTGACGATCTGTTCAAACGCCGGGTAGGCGAAGGCGTCGAACTGCATTTCAATCACCGGGCGCATGCCGTTCATGGCCATGCCCACGGCCATGCCCACGATGCCGGACTCGGCCAGCGGGGTGTCGAAGCAGCGCTGCTCGCCGAAGGTTGCGGTGAGCCCGTCGGTGATGCGGAAGACGCCGCCCAGCATCCCCACGTCCTCGCCGAACATCAGGACGGAGGGGTCTGCGTGCATGGCGTCAACCAGTGCGGTGTTGAGGGCCTTGGCCATGGTGACCGGCTGGGGGCCGGTGGCTTCGGCGGTGGCGGCGGCGGACGCGGCTGCACGGGCGGTGGCGGCGCTGACGTTGCCGTTTGCCTCGGATGAAGTGGTGACGGTGGGGCTCACTGTGCTGCCTCCTGGGATGATGCGTCGCGGGCGAGCTCGTCGGCGAGCAGGGCGGACTGTTCCTTCAGCTGGGGCGTGGGCTTGGCGAAGACGTGGCGGAAGAGTTCCTGCGGGTCCACGGGCACGTCCTCGCCCAGGCCGTCGCGCAGCTGCGTGGCAACCGCTTCCGCCTTTTCGCGGATCCGGGCCTCGCCGTCGTCGTCCAGCAAACCGCGGTCCGTGAGGTAGGTCCGCATCCGGTTCACCGGGTCCTTGGCCAGCCACTCGGCCACCTCGCTGTCCTGGCGGTAGCGGGTGGCGTCGTCGGCGTTGGTGTGGGCCTGCATGCGGTAGGTGTTGGCTTCCACGAGCAGCGGCCCGGAGCCTTCCCTGGCAAGCTTGACGGCGCGGTCCAGGACGGCGAGGAGGGCCACCACGTCGTTGCCGTCCACGCGTTCGCCGGCCATGCCGTAGCCCACGGCTTTGTGGGCGAGCGACGGCGCCACGGACTGGTGCGAGAGCGGCACCGAGATGGCGTACTTGTTGTTCTGGACGAAGAAGATCACCGGCAGGTGGAAGACGGCGGCGAAGTTCAGGGCCTCGTGGAAGTCGCCTTCGCTGGTGGCGCCGTCGCCGCACATGGCCAGCACCACGGTGTCCTCGCCGCGGAGCTTGGCCGCGTGGGCGACGCCGACGCCGTGGAGCAGCTGGGTGGTCAGCGGGGTGCACTGGATGCCCACCTTGTGCTTGGCGGGGTCGTAGCCGCCGTGCCAGTCGCCGCGGAAGATGGTCATCACCTGGACGGGGTCCACGCCGCGGGTCATCACGGCCACGGCGTCGCGGTAGGTGGGGAACATCCAGTCGCCCTCGGACGAGGCACAGGGCCGCCGCTACCTGGCAGGCTTCCTGGCCGTGGCTGGAAGGGTACACGGCCATGCGGCCCTGCCGGACGAGTGCGGAGTTCTGGTCGTTGACGCGGCGTCCGACGACGAGCTTCTCGTAGGCTGCCAGCAGTTCGTCATCGCCGGGCAGCGGGTACTCGTGGCCGGGTTCGGTGCCCTGCTCGCCTTCGGGCGTTGAGCCGGCCGTCCGGGTCCACCATCTGAATCTGGTGCCGGGCCGGGAGCATGTAGTCCTCGGCCGTGATGCCGAACTTCTTGGCAGCCTCGGTGAGGGCATCCTCGGCCGGTGCCCTGCTGGCCTGGTCCGGTGCAGTGTGGTCTGCGGAGATCGTCATTGGTCCGTCCTTCTGTAGCCACTATTCATTCCCAGTATCGTCCTGCGGCAGGTTTCGTATCCAGCGTCTTCGGGAATTCGTGGAGAAGCTACGATCCACAGGCCTACTCTGGAAGACGAATCGCAAGTGTGATGCGGGCTACAGGCAGGGGCAGTGGACAGAATGGCAGCACCAGACGCGGGGACCGAACCGGCACCGCTGGACGACATCGACCGCAGGATCATCGCGGAGCTGACCCGGGACGGCCGGATGTCCGTCACCCAGGTGGCGGAGAACGTCCACATCTCCCGGGCGCACGCCTACACGCGGATCGCCAGGCTCACCGGCGACGGTGTGCTGACCAAGTTCACGGCGCTGGTGGACCCGATCAAGGCCGGGCTGAAATCGTCCGCCTACGTGACGCTGAAGGTGAGCCAGCATGCGTGGCGGGAACTCCGCGAACAGCTGCGCGCCATCCCGGAGGTGCACCACATCGCCCTGGTGGGCGGCGACTTCGACGTGATCCTGCTGGTGCGGGCCATGGACAACATCGACCTGCGGCGGGTGATTTTCGATCAGCTGCAGTCCATGCCGGGCGTGCTGGATACGCAGACGTTTCTGGTGTTTGAGGATGTTGAT
>CAWECX010000014.1:0-27176 GCA_963807805.1 uncultured Actinomycetota bacterium
ATCTGCCGAGCCCGCGCGGGCAGGTTCCTAAAGGCTACTTGGCGTGGCCGCAGGGTTATCCACAGCCGCAGGGTTATCCACATAGGCCTGTAGCTTCGGGGTTTTTGTCAGTGCCCGGCGGGATGATGTGGGTATGGGAAACAGGGCAGCGGTTGAGGCGGCGGAGGCTGTTTGTGCCTCCGCCGCATTGCTGCTCGCTGCTGCCAGGCGTGGCGCGGATTCTGCTGGGCTGGCGGGGCCTGGCGGCCTCACGGGGTCCGCTAGGTGTCCCGGGACCGCGGACTCTGTCGGGCTCACAGGGTCCGCTGATGATTCCGCCGGGCTGGTGGGGTCTGCTGATTCTGCCGGGGCCGCCAGGTGTGCTGATGGTGATCCGTTGCGCCGGGAGGCTGACGGCTGGCTGGATACGCTGGCCCTGACTACTCGGATCAATGCGCAGGTCGCCGCCGTCACCGTCCACGCAGCGGCGGGCTACGCAGGCACGGCCCAGGCTCTGGCGGCTCCTGATGTCTCTGATCAGGCCCAGGAGATGGCGTTGGTCGCGGAGGTCGCGTGTGCCCTGACGGTCGGTGAGCGGACCGCCGGTGCCCTGCTGGCCGAATCCCACACCTTGACGACTGATTTGCCGTTGACCCTGTCCGCACTGCACGGCCGGGGAGATCTCGTGGCAGCATGCCCGGGTGATGGTGGACGAGACCACCAACCTTGACCGCGCCGCTGCGGGGGCGTTGGAGGGGCACTTCCTGGATCCTGACGCGCCCAACCCTCATCGTGGCGGTCCTGTCGGGGATCTTGTCGCGTCCCGGTTCCGGCATAAGGCCCGGATCTGGCGGGAACGGCACCACCCGGTCAGCATCGAAAAACGGCATGTCCGGTCTGTGGCGGACCGTCGGCTGGAATACCGCCCGGACCGGGACGGCATGGCCTGGCTCTCGGCGTACCTGCCCGCGGACCAGGCCGGCGGGATCTGGAACCGGGTCACGGCCGCGGCCCGGGCGTTGCAGGGCCCGGACGAGGACCGGACCATGACCCAGATGCGTGCCGACATCACCGCCACCCTCCTCCTCGAAGGCGCAGGTGAGATTGCCGGCCAGCCGGGTGGGGGCGGAACCATGGGTGGCGGCAAGGGCGGGAGTGCCGTGGGGCGGGTCCCGGTGCCGCGGGCGCAGGTCCTGGTCACCGTGCCCGTCATGTCCCTGCTCGGTGCCACGGATGAACCGGCGATGCTGGACGGGTACGGGCCGATCCCGGTCACCATGGCGCGCAGGCTTATCGCCGACGGCGCCGAGTCGTTCCACCGGGTCCTGATCGATCCGAGGGACGGTGCGCCGTTGGAGATCGGGCGGACCAGTTACCGGGTCACCAAAGCCCAACGCCAATGGCTCAGGATGCGGGATGGGAAGTGCCCGTTCCCTGGTTGCAGCAACGCCTCCCTGGATAATGAAGCGGACCATCTCCTCGCCTGGGCGCACGGCGGGACCACCGGGATCAGCAACCTCGCCCAGCCCTGCCCGAAGCACCACAAGCTCAGGCACACCACAGGCTGGACACCCGGACCCGCCAGCAAGACCGAACCGCCGGGCTGGATCTCACCCACCGGCAGACACTACGCCAGCGAACAACCCGACTGGGAACCACCACGGTTACCGGAAGCACTCACAAAAACGGGGCAGGACAGAGCCACGAACAGGGCACATGGCGAGCAAATGGTGCCACAACAAATGGTGCGGTCCCGCGATCTTCACAGCGACGGCGAAAAATCCGACGAGCCACTCCCGGGACGGCGGCAACCCGTGATACTCCAAACGTGACAATCTGCTGGGGAATTGCGGCTAGGCTGACATGCCCGAGCGTGGACCGGACATGCCCGAGCATAGACCGGACCGTAGTTCAGGGATGCAGGATGAAAAGATGGATGCGATGATGAATCCCCAGCTGAGTAGCCCTGATCCGTGGCCGGAAGCGCCGCAACTGCCTGGTCCCATCATCATGGACCAGCGCTGGACAGATGCCCTGTTCCTGCACTGGCGCGTGCCCGAGGCAACCGCAGCCGCCTTCATGCCGCCGGAGTGATGCCCGATGTTTACGACGGTTCGTCCTGGGTGGGCCTAATAGGTTTTCGGATGCGTAAGGCCGGCCTCGGTCGTGGCCCATCTATACCATTCTTCGGAGATTTCAACGAGGTCAATGTCCGTCTTTACTCCCGTGAACCGGATGGCACTCGAGGCGTGGTGTTCCTGAGCCTTGATGCCGACCGGCTGGCGGTGGTGCTCACAGCCCGAGCAGCAGGAATACCGTACGTCTGGTCCAGAACTGGCTTCCACTCCGCAGAGTCGGACGGTTCCACAGGCTACTCTGTCCGGCGGTTTCGGGGTGGCGCCAGTAGCGAGTTCGCAGCTGTACCTGAATTGGACAGCGTCGTCACCGATCCGTTGTCTGTACACCTCACCGCAAGGTTTGGCCTCCACACCAGCTTCCGTGGCCGCACGCTGTATATCCCCAATACGCACTCGGCCTGGCCCTTGCACCAGGCCGAGTTCGACCAAGCTCGACGACGGACTCGTCAGCGCTGCCCGGCATGGTTGTGGCTGGTCCCCCGGACTCGGTCCTTTTCTCGCCGGGAGTTCGGACTCAGTTCGGCCGGCCGAGGGTTGTGAGTACCTAGCTCGCCGACGCCGCCCTCCGGGAGGACGGGCACCATCAGCGCGTCACCTACCGGGGGGCATCAGGTATCTACACGTCCAGCCAGCCGCTACCCTCGACAAACTTGGCCACCAAGGTTCCCACACCAGCCTGGAGGGAGTTGGAGGGGTCAAAAAACAGTTCTCCCTCGGTTGCCCGGCTGTGCGTGATGAGCTGTTCTGCTTCCAGTTTGGCTTCCGCTGCCGTGGCCCCGACGATGCCGGTCCGGGCCGGCAGTTCGGGTGCGTGAATAACGTCGGCATCGGTTTCCGAGAGCGGAATCGTTGTCCCGGGGTTGATCTCATCGTGGGGAAACTCAAACTCTGTCATCAGGTGCGGCAGGGATGGTGTATTCCAGGAAGTACGTCATGGTTCCAGCCTTTCAGAAAGTCCCCAGCCCCGAAAGTCGTTGATACCCCTGACCTGCAAATATAGGCCTGTTGCCTCATGTCAATAGGTCCGGGAACGGTGAGTCGTTGCCTCATGTGAAAAGGTCCGGTTCAGTGAGGGGTTGAACCAGGTGTTGATCTTGTAGTCCCGGGGTGCGGCTTTGGCTTGGGTCAGGGTCTCGAGCTGACCGGTCAGGTCCAGGATCTGCCGGGAGAGGGCTGCGGGTTTGAGGCGTTTGAACTGGGCGTTCATGGCAATCACGGGACGTTTACGGATGCCCGGGTCCCTGACAGCGCGCTGATGCGGGGTGAGTGCGGCGTCGTGCTTCTTGACCACCCTTGCGCCGTGGCGTTCCTTTGAGATGAGCTTCTGCTGCGGCAGGAGGTAGTTCGTGAAGAGCGCATCCAGTTCCCAGATGGCGTTGAGTTTCTCCAGTTCCGCGGTGGTGTCATACCGGTAGTAGCCGACAAGTTCACGGACTCTGGCCCAGTTCTTCTGTTCCACGTGGGCCCCGTCGTTCTTGTTCCCCGGCCGGGACCGGGTGAACGTGATCTGGTGGGCGTGGCAGTAAGCGAGCAGATGGTCGTTGATGAACTCGGATCCGTTATCCGAATCAATCCCCACGACCGGGAACGGAAACCGGGCCAGCGCGTACTCCAGCGCAATAAGCACCCACTTCTGGGCCTTGTTCGGCACCGACCTGTTCACCGTCCAGCCCGTGGCGATATCAGTGACTGTCAGGGTGAAACAGAACTCCCCGGACGCGACGCCTCCTTCGTGGCCGACCAGATCGATTTCCACGAACCCGGGCACCGCATCATCCCAGTCCGCCCAGGTCCGGACCGGGATCTGGGACTTCAACAACGACCCCGGCTTGGTATGGGACCGTCCCCGCAGCACCAGCTTCGCCCGCTCCGGAGCCAGCCGCCGGTCGATCGTGGCCGCACTCATCCGCATCAGCAGCCCCGCATCCTCATCCGTCAAGGCCAACTCCCCGTCCCGACGCAGCAACGGCACCAGCACCGGCAACATCGGCGCCAGCCGCTTGCCCGCCGGCGCCCTGAGCACCGCCCAGCACACCACGAGCGCGTCGATAACCTTCGGCCCGTACACCGGGGCACGGGGCGGACGGGCACGGACCGGCCGCAGTTCCAACGCCTGCCGCAACGCCCTCCGCGCATAATCACGGTTCCAACCCGTCAGCTCCACCAACTCATCCAGGATCCGCACCTTCCCGGCACGGTTCGCCCGGACATAAGCCCGCGCCTTGACTAACGTGACCGCCTTGCGCTGGCTCATCGTCAAACCCATCCCTCAAGGATGTCCGCACCACGGCATTCCCGGACCTTTTCAGGTGAGGCAACGTATCCCGCTCCACGGACCTTTCCTATGAGTCAATGCGCCGTCTTTCAGAACGGACCGCAACAAACTATCCTTAGAGATACATAGTTTTTGAGTGATTGGACTACTGCCGGACCGTTTTGGACATACTTCCGCTCCGGCGGCTGTGCGCCCGGTTCAACTTCCTGCCCAGGCGGGAAGACGGGAACCGAACAGGCGCACCAGCCGTTAAGGGTGCAGGAGTAATTTCTGGGACCAGCCCGGACGTTGGCCTACGAAGGAGGTCGTGATGCCGCTGTCGGAGCACGAACAGAAGCTGCTTGAGCAGTTGGAGAAGCAGCTTCACGAGGACGACCCGAAGTTTGCGAACTCCATGGGGTCGGACCCCGGGCGTTCGTGGTCAACCAGGCATGTGGTGATCGGCGTCCTCGGTGCCTTGGCAGGCGTGTTCCTGCTGCTGGTTGGCGTCACGCTGCAGAGCATCTTCGTCGGTGTCCTCGGATTTATCGTCATGGGTGGTGGCGTGTACTTTGCGACGATGCGCAGTTCCGCGGCAGCAAAGGATGGCGCCAAGGGCAGTACCGGCAAGCCGGGCAAACCGCGGAGTTCCTTCATGAGCAACCTTGAGGAGCGTTGGGACGAACGCCGGCGCGGTGAGCCCTATGCCGGTATGGGTTCTGTGGTGATTGTAATGGTGGAGCCATCCGGTGTAGGTGGCGGCGTGTTCGGCTTCTGAAGGCATAGAGGCCGGGCATAAGCCCATTCGGTGGCGAGGGTGCGGTTGAAGCGTTCTACCTTGCCGTTGGTCTGAGGTCGGTAGGGGCGGGTCCTGCGGTGCTTGATGTGTAGGCCCAGGGCAGCGGCGAAGGCTGGGAGCGGTAACAGGGCCCGTTATCGGTGAGTACGGCCTTGACGGTGATGCCGTGCCGGAGAAGAAGGCGCTGCCCGGAGCCAGAAGGCTATGGCGGTTTCCTTTTTCTCATCGTCGAGGATCTCTGAGTAGGCCAGCCTCTGAGTGGTCATCGACTGCGTGGTGGAGGTAGGCGTAGCCAAGACTCCCGCGTGGCGGTTGGAGACGCTTGCCCTGAGATTGCTCGTCCAAGAGTGCGGATGTCGTCGCCATCTGGGATGCGGCCGAGCTTCTTGATATCCACATGGACGAGGTCCCCTGGGTTCTCATGCTCATAGCGAACGGGGTGGGCTTCCGGACGGGACAGTCCGGTGCCCTGGTCGAAGCACGCCAGCCTGGGCATCTGGTACCTGGCCGAGGACTTTGCCCACGGTCGAGCGCGCCAAATGCAGGTGGGCCGCGATCCGGTGTGGGCCCCAGCGGCGGGTGAACCGCAACGCGATGATCCGCCGCTCGATACGCACGGCAGTCCGGTTGGGGCTCCGGCGCGGTCGAGACGACTATCAGCCACCGTCCTCCCGCCGGTACCGGTCCGTCCATTTCTTCGCGGTGGCGGGGCTTGCCGGTAACCGGGCCTCACCCGGAGCCTCCACTTCGCTCCCCGGCAGGGGAGCGAACAACAGAAAGACCCGCTGCGGCGGGTCTTTTCCTGTTTAACGCTGTTAGCGGCCATTTCACGCAGTTGCCGGCTTTCCGCTTCCCGCTGCGCCCTGGAAATCCACTCCACTTCCCACCACCCGCAGAAAATGGCGCCATTCCGCGGCCGATATCCCAATTTCGCGGTTCACCACGCCCGATTTTGCGTTGACTGTGGGGGAAAGTGGAGTAATGTGGAGGACATAAGAGGGTGGTTGCAACATAGGGGATGTGCATTTCCTGATATCGGACAGGCGGTGGGCCAGTGTTTCTGGGCACTCACTCGCCGCGCCTGGACGAGAAGGGACGGATCATTCTCCCCGCCAAGTTCCGTGAGGAACTGGCTAGCGGGCTGGTGCTCACAAGGGGCCAGGAACGTTGCATCTACGTCTTCAGCGAGAAGGAATTTGCACGGGTCCACGAGCAGATGCGGGAGGCGCCAATCTCCTCCAAGCAGGCACGTGACTATATCCGTGTCTTTCTCTCTGGGGCCTCTGACGAGGTACCTGACAAGCAGGGGCGCGTGACAATTCCTCCCGCGCTCCGGGAGTACGCAGGACTCGGAAGGGAACTGGCCGTCATCGGCGCAGGCTCCCGTGCCGAGATCTGGGACGCCCAGGCCTGGAATGAATACCTCGCGGAGAAGGAAACAGCCTTCTCTGAAACGGACGATCCCATTCCGGGCATTCTCTGAATCCCGGAGCGGTACGCAGGAGTTTCACGCAGTTTCCTGGATGAGATCTCCAGCCGCCGATCGGCCAGCCAACCTGACTCACTTCCCCGGAGCCAGGCAGGCGGGACGATAGGCACGGATGGGGATCTGATCCCGGAAACGAAAAGCAGCTACCACAACGGCGAGAAAGGACGAGGCATGAACGAACAACCGAAGCCAACGTCCGAACGCCATGTGCCGGTCCTGCGGGACCGGTGCATCAATTTGTTGGCCCCCGGATTCGAAGCTGCACGGCAGCGGGGCAGGACCCCGATCGTCATCGATGCCACGCTGGGTATGGGCGGGCACTCCGAAGCCATGCTCCAGCGGTTCCCGGACCTTCACCTGATCGGCATCGACCGTGACGAGGAAGCACTGGCCCTTGCAGGGGAGCGGCTTGCACCGTTCAGCGCGAGGACGGACCTGGTCCACGCCGTTTACGACGAAATCGCCGAAGTCCTCGCGGACCTCGGCGTAACCGAAATTTCCGGCATCCTGATGGACCTTGGCGTTTCGTCGCTCCAGCTTGACGAGCGGGAGCGCGGCTTCGCCTACTCCTTCGACGCTCCGCTGGACATGCGGATGGACACCAGCCGCGGGCAGACTGCTGCTGACGTCGTCAACACGTACAGCGAGGAGGAGCTGGTCCGGATCATCCGGAAGTGGGGCGAGGAGAAGTTCGCTGGCCGCATCGCGAACCGGATCGTCGCTGCACGGGCCGGGAAGCCATTCGCCACCACCGGAGAGCTGGTGGAGCAGATCCGGTCAGTCGTGCCTGCCGGAGCTGCCAAATCCGGCGGACACCCGGCCAAGCGGACCTTCCAGGCGCTGCGGATCGAAGTCAACGAGGAGCTCGACGTCCTGGAGCGCGCCGTTCCGGCCGCCGTGGATGCGCTGGCCATGGGCGGGCGAATCGTGGTCATGTCCTACCACTCCCTGGAGGACAAGATCGTCAAGGCCGTCCTCCAGGCCGCTCCAAGTCCTCCGCCCCACTCGGGTTTCCGGTGGAACTGGAAGAGCATAAACCCGAACTCAAGATCGTGACCAAGGGCACCGAGGTGCCCACCGCCGTCGAAATCGCCGAGAACCCCCGTGCCGCCTCAGCCAGGCTGCGTGCGGCGGAACGAATCAGAGCCAGGAGAGCTGCATGAGCACCGCTGCCGTCAAGAACTTTCCCGCCGCTCCGGCAATCCGGCGCAGGCGCGAGGAACGGAAGAGCCGTACCCCGCTGTCCGTGGTGCGCAGCATGCCCCGCAAGCGCCGTGCTCCTTTCGTGGTGCTGTGCTTCGCCATGCTTGCGGTAGCACTGGTGGCAGTCCTGGTCCTGAACATCTCGGTATCCACTGCGCAGTACCAGCTGGTTGAACTGCGCGCCAAGCAAAGCACGCTGACCAAGCAGAACCAGGACCTCACCCAGCAGGTGCAGAATTTCGAGGCCCCGCAGAACCTTGCGGCCAAGGCCAAGGACCTGGGAATGGTGGCTTCAACCGTCAAGGGCCAGATCGACCTTTCCACGCTGTCCGTCACCGGCAAGGCAACGCCGGCAGTGAAGGGCGCCGCTGAAGGTGCCGTCATTCCTGCCCCGGCCGTCGCCGGGCAGCTGATCGTCGTGCCGCCGGCCTCAACGGGTGAACCCCTGGCAAGCCGCAAACCGGCGGCAGAAGACCCCGCCCGCCGCAGCGGCTGCCTGCCGCTGAGGCGCCCGCAGCGGCAGCGCCCGCCCGCCAGGCCCAGCCGCTGAACTCCACGGCGGCACGGTTCCCGGCACCGGAACAAAAGGTGCCCGGACAGTAACTGAGCGCGGACTGGCAGGCACGCAGGGACGAACAGCAAGGATGATCAGTGGCGCAGAGGACCGGCAAGGCAGACGAACGGCAAAGCGCCCAACGCCACCAAGCGGCTGCGCCTGGGCCTGGGCATCATGCTGACGCTCCTGCTGGTGGTGGGCGGAAAGCTGTTTCTGGTCCAGGGCCTGGACGTCGGTGGCATGGCTGAGGCCGCCCTCAACAGCCGGATGACAGCAAACCGTCCTGCCTGCCGAGCGCGGCAGCATCCTGGACGCCAACGGCACGGTTCTGGCCAACAGTGTGATCCGCTACAACGTGGTGGTGGACCAGCAGCTCAACACAAAGACCGAGACATTCCGGCGCCTGGATAATGTAGACGGCAAGGAAAAGCTCGTGGAGGTCAGCCGGGACCAGGGCCTCACCGAACTGGCAGCTGTCCTTGGCATGGACAAGGACGCCATCCGCGAAGCCGTTACCGGTGAGTCGCGCTACTACATCGTGGCCAAGGACGTAAAGCCGGACGTCGAGGACCGCATTTCCAAACTCCAGATCCCCGGCATCGTGACCGAAGGCGTCAGCAAGCGCGTTTACCCCAACGGCTCCGTGGCGGGCGGCATCATCGGCTTCCTGCAGGACGGCGGCAGCGGACAGGCCGGAATCGAGCAGACCCAGGACGGCCTCCTGAAGGGGTCGGACGGCAAGCGGCTGTTCGAAATCGGTGCCGACGGCCTGCGGATCCCGGTCGGCGTGGATGAGCTGACCCCGCCGGAGGACGGCAAGAACGTCAAGCTCACCATCAACTCCGACCTCCAGTACTTTGCGCAGCAGGCCATCCAAAGCCAGGCGGACAAGCTCAGCGCCGAATGGGGCGTCATCATTGTGATGGACGCCAAGACCGGCAACCTGGTGGCCATGGCGGACACCAACTCCCCGGACCCGAACAACCCGGGCAGGGTGGCGGCCAAGGACCGCGGCGTCCGCTCCGTTACCGCAGCCTACGAGCCGGGCTCGGTGCAGAAGATGATGACCGCAGCGGCACTGATCGAGGAGGGCAAGGCCAGCCCGCTGCGATATTCACGCTGCGACCCTCCTATACGGTCAACGGCCAGACGTTTCACCGACTCCTTTTCCCACGGCACCGAGAAGCGCACGCTCGCCGGCATCCTGGGCTACTCCATGAACACGGGCACCGTGATGGCCGGCCAGGCGCCTGAGCAAGGACCAGCGCTATGACTGGCTGCAGAAGTTCGGCATCGGCGAGGCCCCGGACATCGGGCTCCCCGCACCGCCTCCGGGATTCTGACCCCCGCAGACCAGTGGGACGGGCGGCAGGAATTCACCGTCCTCTTCGGTCAGGGGGTGTCCCAGTCCACCCTCCAGACCGTGCGGGCCTTCCAGTCAATCGCCAACAACGGGGTGATGCTCCAGCCGCGCCTGATCGACTCCTATGTTTCCCCCGACGGAACCGAGGAAAAGGTACCGGCCCCGCAGCCGCCACGCCAGGTGGTGTCCGACAGCACCGCCCAGCAGGTCCAGGACATCCTGGAGAGCGCCGTCACCGAGGGCCAGATCAAGGACGCCGCCATCGACGGCTATCGGGTGGGGGCCAAGACCGGCACCTCCGAATCGCCGTGCGACGACGGCAAGTCCGGCTTCTGCGGCTACACCGCCTCCATCGTGGGCATGGCGCCGATGGATGATCCGCGGTTTATTGTTGAGGTGGTACTCCAGCGTCCCAAGGGCAGCATCTACGGGATTACCAACGGGCCGGTCTTCCGGTCGGTCATGAGCCAGGCACTGCGGACCTACAACGTCCAGCCGTCCACGGGCGAACCGGCCAGGCTGCCCCAGTTCGCCAAGTAGCACCCCGCGCCACCAGCTGCAGCAGCGCCCGACTGCGTGCCACAGCCGGGCACGGTCCACTAGCACCATCGGAGATCCCTTGTCAGAGTTCACGACGCCCCACAGCAGCGCCGTGTCCGGCCGCTCCTGCCAGCAAGCCCGGTTCCGGCCCGCCGCCGTCGCACGCGGTCCGGCTGGACAGCATCGGCGAAGCCGTAGGCGTCGCGGTTCCGGGGCATGCGGCAGGGGTCACGGTAACGGGAATCTCGCTGAACTCCCGCACCGTGGAAGCCGGAGACCTGTACGTCGCCCTGCCCGGTGCTGCCCGCCACGGCGCTGACTTCGTGGCACAGGCCGTGGAAGCGGGGGCGGTGGCCGTCCTGACCGACGACGCCGGTGCGCGGCTGCTGGCGCTGTCGCACGACACCGCGGTGCCCGTCCTGGTGGTGGACAAACCCCGCAACGTGGTGGGCCCGCTCTCCGCGCTGATCTACCGGCAGCACCGACGGCGCCGACGAGCACTTCGCGCTGTTCGGCGTGACAGGCACCAACGGCAAGACCACCACCACGTACTTCATCAACTCACTGCTGCGCTCCCTGGGCAACGGACCGGCCTGATCGGCACCATCGAGATCCTCGCCGGCGGGGAGCCCATTCCCAGCCTGCTGACCACCCCCGAATCCACGGAAGTCCACGGGCTGCTGGCACTCATGCGGGAAAGGGGACTGGACGCGGCAGCCATGGAGGTTTCCTCCCACGCCATCTCCTACCAGCGCGTGGACGGCGTGCTGTTCGACGTCGCCGGTTTCACCAACCTGACCCAGGACCACCTGGACCTGCACGGCACCATGGATGACTACTTCGCCACCAAGGCCGAGCTCTTCACGCCGGCGCGCGCCCGCAAGGCCGTAGTGACGGTCGACGACGAGTGGGGCCGCCGCCTTGCCGGCACCGCCGGGATCCCGGTCACCACCCTCAGCACGCGACGGGCAGGCACCGCCGCAGACTGGGCGGTGGCCGCCACAGAACCCCGCGGGCCTGGGCACCGAGTTCACCCTCAGCGGCCCGGACGGCGCAGAACTGCGCCTCCACACCGGGCTGCCCGGCAGCTTCAACGTCGCCAACGCCGCACTGGCCGCGGTGATGGTCCTCGCCGGCGGCGTGGACGCCGCTGCGCTGCAGGCCGCCCTGACGCGGCCGACCCCTTTACCGTGGCCGTCCCCGGACGGATGCAACTCGTCGCCGAGCAGCCGGCCGCCGTCGTCGACTTCGCCCACAACACCGATGCGCTGGCCCGGGCCCTCGAAGCCGTCCGGTCCGCCGGCGCCGGGCTCCCGGCTGATCGTTGTCTTCGGTGCCACCGGCCAGCGCGACCAGGGCAAACGCCCCGCCATGGGCGCGGTCGCCGCCCGGCTGGCGGACACTGTGATCATCACTGACGACGACCCCCACGACGAGGACGCGGCTGCCATCCGCGCCGACGTCCTGGCAGGTGCGGAGACGCGCAGGAGCAGCGACGCGCTGCCCTGCGTGATCCTGGAGGTCTTCCCCCGCGATGCAGCCATCCAACGCGCAGTGGAGCTCGCAGGCCCGCAGGACACCATCCTGGTGGCCGGCCGCGGCCACGAAGTCTGGCAGGAAGTCAAAGGCGTCAACCTTGCCCTTGACGACCGGGTGGAACTGCGCAGCGCCTTGACAGCCAGGGGATTCAACGTTCTCCAAGACGACCGGATAGAGTCCTAGACCGAGATGATTGCTTTTACTGCGGCGGAAATCGCCGAAATCACCAAGGGGCGCCTGGACGCCGATCCCGGAATCACGCCTACATCGGTAGTCACGGATTCCCGCGAAGCCACACCCGGCTCGCTGTACGTGGCGAAACCCGGAGAACACGCTGACGGCCACGACTTCATCGCTGCAGCGTTCGAATCCGGCGCCGTCCTGGCTCTCGTGGAGCGCCCGGTGGCCAGGCCTGACGGCAGCTCCTACCCATCTGTACTGGTGGAAGACGCCGTGCTGGCCATGGGTGCACTGGCCGCGGAGGCCGTCAGCCGCATCCGTGCCGCCCGCGCCGCAGCGGGCGAGGTACTGACCGTCATCGGCATCACCGGCTCGGCAGGCAAGACCACCACCAAGGACCTCCTGGCGGGGATCCTTCGCCTCGCAGGGCACAACGGTGGCGCCGAAAGGTTCCTACAACGGCGAGGTGGGCGTGCCCGCTGACCGTCTTTCAGGCGGACGACGGGCACCCGGTACCTCGTGATCGAAATGGGAGCAACCGGCATCGGGCACATCCGCTACCTCGCCGACATGGTGAAGCCGGACATCGGCGTGGTCCTGGGCGTCGGCACAGCCCACGCCGGCGAATTCGGGGGAGTGGACGAACATCGCCCTGGCCAAGGGGGAGATGGTTGAAGGCCTCTCCGCCGGCGGGACCGCCGATCATCAACCTCGACGACGACAGGGTGGCCGCCATGCGCAGCCGCACCGCGGCCGCCGTGCTCGGCTTCTCCGCCGAAGGACGCGACGGAGCCGCCGTGCAGGCCCTTGGCGCCGACACCAACGAACAGGGCAACCCGGAATTCGACCTCCTCCTGCCCGGCGGTGACGGCCCGCACCACGTGGCCAGCCGGCTCATCGGGCCCACCACACCGGCAACCTGCTCGCCGCGGCGGCTGCGGCCTTCGCAGCCGGCATGTCCGGCGCAGACATCGCCGCCGGCCTCAGCCGCCAGGCGCGCGGCAAGCCGCTGGCGGATGGAACGCACCGAACGTGCTGACGGCGTCACGGTCATCAACGATGCCTACAACGCCAATCCCGAATCCATGCGGGCCGCGCTGCGCACGCTCGCCGACCTGGGGCGGGGCAGGCGCACCTGGGCGGTGCTGGGCGCCATGCTGGAACTCGGCGCCGACTCGATCCGGGAGCACACCGCCGTGGGCACGCAGGTGGTCCGGCTCAATATCTCCAGGCTGGTGGTGGTGGGCCGGGAGGCGCGGGCCCTGTATGTCTCCGCCGTCCAGGAAGGCTCCTGGGGCGACGAATGCGTCTTCGCCGAAACTGCTGAGGAGGCCTACGAACTCCTCAATGCCGAACTCGAGCCCGGCGATCTGGTGCTCTTCAAGTCCTCCAACAGCGTGGGACTGCGCCATCTGGGCGATCGGATAGCATTACCCCCACAAACCCCGCTGAACCGCCGATGAAAGGAGCACACTGCTGTGATTGCACTTTTGATCGGCGCCGGGCTGGCCCTGCTGTTCGCCCTGGTCGGAACGCCGCTGTTCATCAGGCTGCTGGTCCGCCGCGGCTACGGCCAGTTCATCCGCGACGACGGACCCACGTCCCACCACACCAAACGCGGAACGCCCACCATGGGCGGCACCGTGGTGGTGGCCGCCGTCCTGCTCAGCTACGGGCTGACACACCTCATCATGTTCATGATGAACCCGGATTCCCCGGGGCCGTCCGCGTCCGCCCTGATCCTGCTGTTCCTGATGGTGGGCATGGGCCTCGTCGGGTTCCTGGACGACTTCATCAAGATCTCGCGGCAGCGAAGCCTGGGCCTGGACGCCAAGGCCAAACTGATCCTGCAGGCCGCCGTCGGCATTATCTTCGCCGTACTGGCACTGAACTTCCCGGACGAATCCGGGCTGCACGCCGCCTCCACCAAGATCTCGCTGGTCCGCGACCTGCCCTGGCTGGACCTCGCCTTCGGCGGGACCGTCCTCGGGGCCATCCTCTTCGTGGTCTGGTCCAACCTGATCGTCACCGCCGCCACCAACGGCGTGAACCTCACCGACGGCCTGGACGGGCTGGCGGCCGGCGCCTCCGTCATGGTCTTCGGCGCCTACACCCTGATGGGAATCTGGCAGAGCAACCAGGCCTGCGGTTCGCCGCGGGAAGCCGGCAGCGGCTGCTACTCCGTCCGCGACCCCCTGGACCTCGCCCTGCTGGCGGCCATCATGAGCGCAGCCCTGGTGGGCTTCCTCTGGTGGAACACTTCTCCGGCCAAGATTTTCATGGGCGACACCGGCTCCCTGGCGATCGGCGGTGCCATTGCCGGGTTCGCCATCCTCTCGCGCACCGAACTGCTGCTGGGCATCATCGGCGGACTCTTCGTCCTCATCACCCTCTCCGTCATCATCCAGGTGGGCTACTTCAAAGCCACCGGCGGCAAACGGGTCTTCAAAATGGCACCCCTGCAGCACCACTTCGAACTCAAGGGCTGGGCCGAAGTCACGGTGGTGGTCAGGTTCTGGATCCTCGGCGGCCTCTTCGTCGCCGTCGGGCCTGGGTATCTTCTACGCTGAATGGGTTGTGCTGCTGTGACCGTTTCCCCCCGCCTGGAAAACCTCGTTACCTGGGACTCCGACTGGTCCGGGCTGCGCGTGGCAGTCACCGGCATCGGCGTCTCCGGCTTTGCCGCCGCGGACACGCTGATCGAACTCGGCGCCCGGGTAGTGGTGGTCGACGCCGCCACCAGCGACACCGCCAAGGCCTCAGCAGACACCCTGAAAATCGTCGGTGCCGCGGATGTCCTTCTTGGCGAGGAAGCTGTTACCCGCATTCCGCGGATCGACGGTGAACTGCCGGAACTGATCGTCACCTCGCCGGGCTGGCGTCCGGACCAGGCACTGCTGGCCGCAGCAGCCCGTGCACACATCCCGGTCTGGGGCGACGTCGAACTTGCCTGGCGGGTCCGCCAGCGCGAGGGACGCAAGACCGCCGACTGGCTGGCCATCACCGGCACCAACGGCAAGACAACCACCGTGGGCCTCACCGAATCCATGCTGCGGGCCGCCGGGCTGAAGGCCATCGCGGTGGGCAACGTGGGCAAGCCCATCCTTGACGCCATCCGGGAACCCGTCGAATACGACGTGTTCGCCGTCGAACTCTCCAGCTTCCAGCTGCACTGGGCGGAATCCCTGTCGCCGCTGGCCAGCGTGTGCCTCAACGTTGCCGAGGACCACGTGGACTGGCACGGCTCCTACGACTCCTACCTGGCGGATAAGGCCAAGGTCTACGAACAGACCCAAAAGGCCTGCATCTACAACGCCGAGCAATTCGAAACCGAGCGCATGGTGGAGAACGCCGACGTCGTGGAAGGGTGCCGTGCCGTCGGCTTTACCACCGTCACTCCGGCGGTCAGCATGCTCGGCGTCGTGGAGGGCCTCCTGGTGGACCGGGCCTTCATCGAAGAGCGGCGGGACAGCGCCGCGGAACTCGCGGCCATGGCAGACCTTGGTCCGATCGCTCCCCGGCACATGGTGGCCAACGCGCTTGCCGCCGCGGGACTTGTCCGCGCCTACGGGGTCGACGCCGCAGCTGTCCGCCAGGGGATCCGCGACTACGTTCCGGGCGACCACCGCATCCAGCCGGTAGCCCGCCACGAAGGCGTGCTGTGGATCAACGATTCCAAGGCCACCAACCCCCACGCCGCCGCAGCTTCACTGGCGGCTTTCACCAACGTCGTCTGGATTGCCGGCGGCCTCTCAAAAGGCGTCACCTACGACGACCTGGTCCGCGAGCAGGCACACCGGCTCAAGGCCGTGGTACTGATCGGAACGGACTCCTCGGAGCTTGCCGGGGCCCTCCAGCGACACGCGCCGGATGTCCCCGTGATCGCGGCGGCGCCGGGTGACACTGAAGAGGTGCAGACTGCTGCAGCGGAAGGTGCCACCGGTACCCGTTCCCCCTTCCCGGGGAACAGGTCATGTCCCTGGCCGTTGCGACAGCAGCCCAGCTGGCCGGCTCCGGCGATACTGTGCTGATGGCTCCCGCAGCTGCTTCCATGGATCAGTTCTCTTCCTACGCACACCGCGGCAACACATTCATCGAAGCTGTCCGCGGGCTGGTGGAAGGGCAGGCCAAGACCGGCGAGGAGTAAGAATGGTCAGCACGCCAACGCGCCGGCAACCAAGCGGGCGGCCAGGCCGTCCGGCCGGCACCGGCTCCACCGCCACAAAGGCGCAGCGCCCGGCACCCGTCACGGTCCGGCTCAGGAACGGCTACCGCAGGTTCTGGTCAGCCCTCGAAGGCACCGGAACGTCGCGGAACGGTTCCACGTATTACCTCATCCTCGGCTCCACCCTGGCACTGACGGCGATCGGGATCATGATGGTCCTGTCGGCCTCCAGCGTGGAATCCATTGCCGCCGGAAAATCGCCCTATGGAGACGCCCTGAAGCAGGGCATGTTCGCGGGCATCGGCATCTTCACCATGTTCGTCCTTTCCCGGATCAACGTGGTGTGGCTCAAGCGCCTCGCCTGGCCCGCAATCATCGCCGCCATGGTCCTGCTGGCCCTGGTGCAGGTGGTGGGCGCGGAAGTCAACGGCAACAAGAACTGGATCGACCTCGGCGGCATCACCTTCCAGCCCTCCGAGGCGTCGAAGCTCGCCCTGGCACTATGGATGGCCACCGTACTGGCCATGAAGGGCAAGTTGCTCCGGCGCTGGCAGCACGTCTTCGTCCCGGCCATCCCGGTGGCGGTCATCGTTATCGGGCTGGTGCTGATCGGCAACGACCTCGGTACGGCCATGATCATCATGATGATCGCCGCTGCCGCGCTGTTCTTCGCGGGCGTACCCCTTTACTTCTTCGGCATCGCCGGGCTGCTGGGGGCCGCCGGTGCGGCAGTCATGGCCATCACCAGCTCCAACCGGATGTGCCGCATCACCTCCTGGTGGACAGGCGAATCCTGCGCCGACGGCATCGACGCCAACTACCAGGCCACCAACGGTCTCTACGGGCTGGCTTCGGGCGGCTGGTTCGGTGTGGGGCTGGGACAAAGCCGGCAGAAGTACAGCTGGATCCCCGAGGCCCACAACGACTTCATCTTCGCCATCATCGGCGAGGAACTCGGCCTGGTGGGCACCGTCGTCGTACTCATCCTTTTCGCGATCCTCGGCGCGGCCATCTACCGCGTGGTGGTGGCGCAGGAAGACACCTTCCACCGCGTCCTGGCCGGCACCATCATGGTGTGGCTCCTGGGCCAGGCCACTGTCAACATGTCCGTGGTGACCGGCCTCATGCCGGTGATCGGCGTACCCCTGCCCTTCATCTCCTATGGCGGCTCCGCGCTGCTGATGTCCCTCTGCGCCATTGGCGTGGTGCTTTCCCTGGCCAGGGAGCAGATGGCGCCTGCCATCCGTCCCAAGCGGATGCTGAAGTTCAAGGCCACAGGGCGGGAGAAAGCCCCCCGGAACAAGAAGACTGCAAGAAAGCGTGCCTGATCCCACATGAACCCGAAGAACCCCTCCATCGTCCTCGCGGGCGGCGGCACAGCCGGCCATATCAGTCCCCTCCTTGCCATCGCCGCGGCCGTGAAGAATGCCTCGCCGGACGCCGCCATCCTCGCCGTGGGCACGCCGTCCGGGATGGAAACCCGCCTCGTCCCGGCAGCAGGGGTTGAACTGGCGACGATCGACCGGGTCCCGTTCCCGCGCAAACCGTCGGCCGACCTGTTGCGGCTCCCGGCCAGGCTCGCCGGGGCGGTCCGCCAGGCCGGCGACATCCTGGACCGCGCTGACGCCGACGTGCTGGTAGGCGTGGGCGGATACGTGTGCACGCCGATGTACCTCGCGGCCCGGAAGCGCAGGATCCCCATCGTCATCCACGAGGCGAACGCCCGCCCCGGGCTCGCCAACAGGGTGGGCGCGCTGATGACTTCGCGCGTGGCCGTCGCTTTCGAAGGAACTCCGCTGCGGCACGCCGTCCACGTCGGCATGCCCATGCGGACGGAAATCTCGGGCCTGGACCGGAACGCTGCGCGGACTGCCGCCCGGGAGGCCCTAGGACTTGATCCCCGGCAGCCCACCCTCATCGTCACCGGCGGATCCTCCGGTGCCCAAAGCATCAACCGCACCATCGCTGCGTCTGTGGGGCAGCTGGCTGCCGCTGGGATCCAAACCCTGCACATCACCGGGCGCGGCAAGTCAGTCCTGGACGGGGCCGGCCAGCCGCTGGCCGCACCGGGCTACCGCCAGGTGGAGTACGTGGACGGAATGGAACTCGTCTACTCGGCGGCAGACGTGCTGCTGGCCCGCTCCGGCGCGGCGACCGTCTGCGAAGTGGCAGCAGTGGGCGTGCCCGCCGTCCTGGTGCCGTTGCCGATCGGGAACGGGGAACAGGCACTGAATGCGCCGGCCTGGTGGCCGCCGGCGGCGCCCTGCTGGTCCAGGACCGCGACTTTACCGACGAATGGCTGGCCAAGGAACTGGTCCCGCTGGTTACCGACAAGGAACGGCTGGCCACCATGGAGGCCAACTCCTACCGGCTGGGCGTCCGTGACGCCGACCGGCGGATGGCTGCCCTCATCCTGGAAGCGGTGTCCGCATGAGCAACCGTGACCTTTCCGGCAGTAAAGCCCAGGGTTCCCTGGCATCCCTGGGCCGGGTTCACTTCATCGGGGTGGGCGGAGTCGGTATGTCCGCCGTGGCCAGGATCATGGTGGCGCGCGGCGTCCCCGTCAGCGGATCCGATGCCAAGGACCTTCCCGTCATGGGCGACCTCGCCGCAAAGGGTGCCAGGATCGCCGTCGGCTACGACGCCGGCAACCTGGGCGATGCCCAGACCGTCGTGGCGGGGTCGGCGATCAGGGCGGACAATCCCGAGCTGGCCGCGGCCCGGCAGGCCGGGCTGCCCGTGCTGCACCGGTCCGAAGCGCTGGCCGCCACGATGGGGGAGGACACGGTGGTGACCGTCGCCGGTACCCACGGCAAGTCCACCACCACGTCCATGGTCACGGTTCTGCTCCAGGGCGCCGGCCTGGACCCATCTTTTGCCATCGGCGCCAACGTCCCGTCCCTGGGCGTTAACGCCGCGCACGGCACGTCCGGGATCTTTGTGGCGGAAGCCGACGAATCCGATGGTTCGTTCCTGAACTACCGGCCGCGCATCGCCGTCGTGACCAACGTCGAAGCCGACCACCTGGACCACTACGGCACAGCCGAAGCCGTGTACGAGTCATTCGACAAGTTCGCCGCCCTGCTGCCCGCCGGCGGACTCCTTGTGGCCTGCGCCGACGACCCCGGCGCGCGGGCACTGGCGGACCGCACCCGCCAGGCGGCAACACCCGGGTCCTGCTGTACGGCACCGCCGGCGACGCCGACCTGAAGCTTCACGACGACGGCCCCGGCAGCGTTGCGGTGTCCACCGCAGAAGGGCGGTTCGACCTCGCTCTGCAGGTACCCGGCCGGCACAATGCGCTGAACGCGGCGGCCGCGTTCGCCGTCGCGCTTGAACTCGGGGTTGCACCCGGCGCTGCCGCGTCAGCCCTGGCGCTCCTTCTCCGGCGCGTCCCGCCGGTTCGAACTGAAGGGCGAAGCCCGCGGCGTGCGGGTGTTCGATGACTACGCCCACCATCCCACCGAGGTCCGCGCTGCCCTTTCCGCCGCGCGCTCCGTCGCGGGGGAGCACAAGGTGCATGTGCTGTTCCAGCCGCACCTGTTCTCCCGTACCCGGGAGTTCGCCCGGGAGTTCGCCGAGGCCTTGGACCTGGCGGATACTGCGCTGGTCCTGGACATCTACCCTGCCCGCGAAGATCCCATCCCCGGCGTCACCAGCAAGCTCATTGCCGACCACATGGCCGGCCGGGGACGCCTGGTGAGTGCAGACGAGGCCGTCGCCGCCGTCGCGGACGCGGCCACCGACGGGGACATTGTGCTGACCGCCGGCGCCGGCGATGTGACCGGATACGGTCCGCGGATCGTGGAGGCCCTGCGTGGCTAGCACGCGCCGTCCCACCTACACCCCGACGGGCCGTAACAGGCCCCGCGTCCGGTACCGGGCGGAGCAAAACGGATGCCGGCAGGCTCCCCGGATGCGGACGAGGTGATTTCGGCGTCGCGGAGCGTACCGGATCCACGGCATCAGGACGAAGCCGGCCACCGCAGCCCGGCACCAGCGGGACAGGCGGCAGGAAAGCGCCAGCAGCTGATTCCGGCGCGCGGCCGCGGCAACGTCCTGGCGTTCCCGGAACCCAGGGGAAAGCGGCGCAGGCGGAGGTTGCTTGTGGTGGTGTGCACTGCTGTCGCGCTGGTGGCTGCCCTCCTGGCCGGTGCCGTCTACTCGCCGGTCCTGGCGCTGCGCACCATCTCCGTGTCCGGCACGCACTGCTGACCCCTGCCCAGGTCCAGGCGGCGCTCGAGCCGCTGCAGGGGAAGCCGCTGCCGCAGATCAGCGACGACGACGTCAGCCGGCTGCTGGAGCCACTGGTCCAGGTCAAGTCCGTGTCCGCCGAGGCCCGGCCGCCCTCCGGGCTTGCCGTCGACCGTGCACGAACGGGTGCCCGTGGCCCTGGTCAAGCAGGGGGAGCAGTACCAGCTGGTGGACGTGGACGGCGTCCAGCTGGCTACCACCGCGGACCCGGCGTCGGTATCCCTGCCGCGTGATCGACGGCGGCGCCGGTGCCATCGGCCAGGACCTGTTCCAGGCCACCGCCGCTGTGCTGGGCGCCCTTCCCGCGGACGTCCTGGCGAAGTTGTCCAACGCTTCGGCCAAGTCCGTGGATGCGGTGGAGCTCAAGCTGGTGGACGGCCAGACCATCGTGTGGGGCAACGCGTCGGAGAAGGAACTCAAGGCCAAGGTCCTGGCCGCGCTGCTGAAGGTTCCGGCTGATGCGAAGAACCCCGTAGGGTCTACGACGTCAGTGTTCCGCGGCACCCGGTGACACGGTGAGCCGCTTTCTTTTCCGGTATTAATCCGACACGCGGACCCGGTTATTGAATGTGGGAACCAGAGGAAATACCGTCACAGACATGAGTTACTTGACATAACTATAACCTTCAACTCGAAGGTTAAGGTTACAGGCTTCAAGCTCATCCATCAGTTTTCGCAATAAGACACGAACAAGGGACACGTAACGTGGCAGCTCCGCAGAATTACTTGGCCGTCATCAAAGTCGTCGGCATCGGCGGCGGTGGCGTGAACGCAGTCAACCGCATGATCGAGGTCGGCCTCCGAGGTGTTGAATTCATCGCCATCAACACCGACGCCCAGGCACTGCTGATGAGCGACGCCGACGTCAAGCTCGACGTCGGCCGGGAACTGACCCGCGGCCTCGGAGCCGGCGCCAACCCGGAGGTGGGCAAGCAGGCTGCCGAGGACCACGCCGACGAGATCGAGGAAGTGCTGCGCGGCGCGGACATGGTCTTCGTGACCGCCGGCGAAGGCGGCGGAACCGGCACCGGCGGCGCGCCCGTCGTCGCCCGCATCGCCCGTTCCCTTGGCGCCCTGACCATCGGCGTCGTCACCCGTCCCTTCACCTTCGAAGGCCGCCGCCGCGCGGGCTCCGCCGAGGCCGGCATCGACGCGCTGCGCGACGAAGTGGACACCCTGATCGTGATCCCCAACGACCGCCTGCTGTCCATCAGCGACCGCAACGTCTCGGTCCTGGACGCCTTCCGCTCAGCCGACCAGGTGCTGCTGTCCGGCGTCCAGGGCATCACCGACCTCATCACCACCCCGGGCCTGATCAACCTCGACTTCGCCGACGTCAAGTCGGTCATGCAGGGTGCCGGCTCCGCGCTGATGGGCATCGGCTCCGCCCGGGGCGAAGACCGCGCCGTCAAGGCCGCGGAGCTCGCCATCGCCTCGCCGCTGCTGGAGGCCTCCATCGACGGCGCCCACGGTGTGCTGCTGTCCATCCAGGGCGGCTCGGACCTCGGCCTGTTCGAGATCAACGAAGCCGCACGCCTGGTCCAGGAAGTTGCCCACCCCGAAGCGAACATCATCTTCGGTGCCGTCATCGACGACGCCCTCGGCGACGAAGCCCGCGTCACCGTCATCGCCGCAGGCTTCGACGACGTCAAGGCCACCTCGCCGTCCATGGACCAGTCCCAGCCGCAGGCACAGGCTGCGCCGCAGCGGCCCGGCAGCACCGCCGCCGCCGCAGGCGCCGTCCGCCGGCGCCCACCGGCGGCAGCCACCAGTCGAACGTCCAGCCGGTCCACGCAGGCGTCGGCGCGGCCGGCCTGAGCAACTGGGGCCAGCAGCGCCCCACGGCGGTACCCGCAGACTCAGGTTTCGACGTGGACCTGCCGTCCGTCGTGGAGCCGGACCTCACCGGCAACCACTCGGACGACCTGGATGTCCCCGACTTCCTGAAGTAGGCAGCGGCTTGTTCCACTGGCGGGCCGAGCATCCTCCCGGGGGTGTCGGCCGCTTTCACGGACAGCGACGCCGGTAACCTGGCACTCCACGTCGGAGACGATCCCGACGGTCCGTGCAGCGCCGCGGCACGGCTCGAACAGGAGCTGCGGCGTCAGCGCCGGCAGCCTCCGGTTCATGAACCAGGTCCACGGCACCGACCGTGGCCGTGATGGACGCCGGCAGTCGCCGCGCCCGAGGCGGATGCGATGGTGTCACGCGGCACTCCGCTGGCCGTGATGGTGGCGGACTGCATCCCCGTGGTCCTGGTCGGGGACGTCGGCCGACGGACCCGTCCTGGCGGCCGTCCACGCCGGCCGTCCCGGCATTGCCAGCGGAGTCATCCCCGCGGCCGTGGAGCGCATGGCGTCACTCGGCGCCACCGGCATCCGGGCCTGGCTCGGGCCATCCATCTGCGGGCGCTGCTACGAGGTGCCGGCCGGGCATGCAGGACGAAGTAGCTGCCGCAGTGCCCGCCACCTGGAGCACCACCTCCTGGGGCACTCCCGGCCTCGACCTGCCCGCCGGCGCGCGGAGCCAGCTGGAAGCCGCCGGAGTGACCGTCGAATACGCGGGCCCTGCACCCTGGAGAACGACGTCCCTGTACTCCTACCGCCGCGACCGCGACACCGGCCGATTCGCCGGGCTGGTGTGGTGCCATGACTGACGCCGCAACAGCTGGCGATCCCGCGCGTCCGTCGAACTCGCCGGGCGGCTGGACGCGGTACGGCGAGCGCATCGCCAGGGCCGCCGCGGCCGGCCGGGCGCGAAGGCCAGCCGCCCAGGCTGATCGTGGTCACCAAGTTCCATCCGGCCGCTGACATCCGCGCGGCTGGCAGCCCTGGGCGTCACGGACGTCGGCGAGAACAGGGACCAGGAGGCCGCGGCCAAGGCGGCCGAACTGGCTGACGCGGCCTGACCTGGCACTTCGTCGGCCAGCTGCAGACCAAAAAGGCCAAGTCGGTGGTCCGCTATGCAGCTGCCGTGCACTCCGTGGACCGGCCCCAGCTGGTTGATGCGCCTGGCCAAGGCCATGGCCGACGAACAGGACGCCGGACCGGGCGGGCGCCACTGGACTGCTTCATCCAGGTCAGTCTCGAAGACGACGCCGGAGCGCACCGCGGCGGCGCGGTGCCCGGCTGACGTTCCGGCGCTGGCCGACCGGATCGCCGCCGCCGGAGGGCTTGCGCCTGGCAGGCGTCATGGCGGTGGCGCCGCTGGGTGCCGCACCCGAAGCCGGCCTTCGAAAAACTCGCGCCGGGTCTCGGCGCTGCTGGTGGCGGCCGCACCCGGCGGCCACCGGCATTTCGGCCGGCATGAGCCAGGACCTCGAAGCGGCGATCCGATTCGGGGCGACACACCTGCGGATCGGCTCCGATATTCTCGGATCGCGTCCTGCCGTGGGGTAGCGTCGGGACTGTTGGAAGTGATGGGCGGGGGACTCCAGTGCTGTCAAGTCATTGGGCGGCCCGCTTACGGGACACGATTAGGAGTCGACCATGGCCGGCGCTCTGCGCAAGACAATGATCTATCTTGGGCTCGCCGACGGCGATGAGCATTACGAGTCCGAGCAACTGACACACACGTAAGGATGAGGACGAAACGATGGAAGCAGACCGCGAGGAACGCCGTGCACCCGCACCCGTCCGCGAGGTCAGCCGTGAAACGTCCTACAGCCCCCGAAGAGGAATACCGCGCCCCTGTGACCCCCATCAAGCGTGCGGCCTCGAGCCGCGAAGAGACCTCCGGGCTCCGGCAGATCACCACGATCCACCCGCGCTCCTACAACGATGCCAAACTCATCGGTGAGAGCTTCCGGGACGGCATTCCGGTGATCATGAACGTCACCGACATGGGCGAGGCGGACGCCAAGCGCCTGGTGGACTTCTCCGCCGGGCTGGTGTTCGGCCTGCGCGGCAGCATCGAACGGGTCACCAACAAGGTGTTCCTGCTCTCGCCGTCGTACGTTGAGGTCATCGGCGACGACAAGAAGGCCAGCGACACCCAGGCCAGCTTCTTCAACCAAAGCTGACCGCAGACGTTGAGCGGATGCCAGGCAGGGACACCTGTCTGGCATCTGTGCTGAAATAGACACAGACACATCGGCAGCGCACCGCGGCATCGCTGATTGAACATGGAGATATGAGTTAAGTCATGGGAATTGTTTTCGGACTTGTCTATCTCGCCCTCCTGCTGTTTTTTGTGGCCCTGATCATCCGCCTGGTCTTCGACTGGGTCCAGATGTTCGCCCGGGAATGGCGGCCCCGCGGCGTTGCCCTGGTGGCGGCCCACGCTGTCTACTCCATCACCGATCCGCCCCTCAAAGTGCTGCGCCGGCTGATTCCGCCGCTGCGGCTGGGCGGCATCTCGCTGGACCTTGGCTTCCTGATCCTGTTCATCGCTGTCAGCATTGCGATGGGAATCACCAGGAGCTTCGCCTGATTCAGCGATTAGACCCATGCAACGCAAGACGGTGCCACCGGGAACGGACTAGTGTAAAGCAGGGAAACTCGAGTTTGACACTGCAGTGTTGAATTAGAGGTAGCCAGACCAAATTTAGGTACCGTAGTTTTGACGGCCGGAAGGCCTACTGACTAACCAGACCAGTGAGGTGACCAGATGGCTTTGACGCCAGAAGACGTTGTCAACAAGCGCTTTCAGCCGACCAAGTTCCGCGAGGGCTACGACCAGGATGAAGTTGATGACTTCCTGGACGAGATCGTCGTTGAACTTCGCCGCCTGAACCAGGAGAACGACGAGCTCCGCAAGAAGCTCGCCGAGGCCGGTTCCAGCGTTCCGGCCAGCTCCGCCGCTGCCGCCCCTGTGGTGGAGAAGGTCCCCGCGCCCGTCAAGGCCGAAAAGGACGAAGCCCGCGAAAAGGCCGAGGCTGAGGCCAAGGCTGCCGAAGCTGCCAAGAAGAAGGAAGTCCGAGCCGGCCGCTCCCGCCGCAGCAGCCCCGGCAGCCGCCGCGGCCCCGCACGCCGGCAGCCCCTCCGCCGAGTCCGCTGCCGGCCTGCTGGCCATGGCCCAGCAGATGCACGACCGCCACGTCGCCGACGGCCAGTCGCAGAAGGACAAGATCATCGCCGAGGCGCAGATCGAAGCCAGCAGCCTGGTCAACGACGCCCAGGAGAAGTCCCGCAAGATCCTCGGTGCCCTGGAGCAGCAGCGCTCCGTCCTGGAACGCAAGGTCGAGCAGCTCCGCGGCTTCGAGCGCGACTACCGTTCACGCCTGAAGGCCTACATCGAAGGCCAGCTGCGCGATCTGGATGCCCGCGGCTCCGTGGCGGCGCCGGAAGTCAGCGAAGCGCAACTAGCACGTCAGCACGTATTCTGAAAGCCGGTGGCTGAGGATTCCTCGGCCACCGGCTTTTGGCATTGACACCGGTTTCACGAATGAAAGCACCATGACTGACGAACTTGCCGCCGACGCTGCACGCCCTGCTCCCGCCGTCACCCCGCCCACGACGCGCGGTGCTGCTGTCCCTCTTCGCCGGATTCGCAGTATTCGCCTACGTCTTTGACCAGCTGACCAAGATGCTGGGTGACATCCACCATGGTGGAGGGGGAACGCATCCCGGTGCTGCCGCCGCTCCTGCACTGGTACTTCATCCGGAACTCCGGTGCAGCCTTCTCCATCGGCGAGAACGTCACCTGGGTGTTCTCCATCATCATGGCCGCCGTCGCCGTCGCCATCCTCTTCCAGGTCCGCAAGCTGGGTTCTGTCTGGTGGGCCCTGGCGCTGGGCCTGCTGCTGGGCGGGGCGCTGGGCAACCTGACGGACCGGCTCTTCCGGGAACCCTCGTTCGGCATGGGCCACGTGGTGGACTTCATCCAGCTGCCCAATTTCGCCATCTTCAACATCGCCGATTCCGCGGTGGTCTCCGCTGTGGCCATCATCTGCATCCTGACTCTCCGCGGCATTTCCCTGGACGGAACCCGGGTGCATGCCGAGCGGAAGGGCACGGACGCTGATGCCTGAGCAGCGTCATCGTGACGGAAGAATACGGCGGCACCCGGGCGGACGCCGGCCTTGCCGCCCTTATGGGAATCTCCCGTTCCCTGCCGCCGCCCTGATCGCGGAAGGGCACGTACTCAGCCGGGGCAAAGCACTGGGCAAGTCAGCGAAACTGGCGGCCGGCGACATCCTGGAGGTCACCATTCCGGAGCGGCGCGATCCGCTGGAAGTCGTGGAGGAAGTTGTGGAAGGCCTGAAGATCCTGCTGGACGACGACGATTTCGTCGTCGTCGACAAACCCGTGGGGGTCGCCGCGCACCCTTCGCCCGGCTGGGTTGGGCCCACCGTGGTGGGTGGGCTGGCCGGTGCCGGCTACCGCATCTCCACGTCCGGTTCGCCGGAGCGGGCCGGGATTGTCCACCGGCTCGACGTCGGGACGTCGGGCGTGATGGTGGTGGCCAAGTCCGAGAGGGCCTACACAGCCCTGAAGCGGGCGTTCAAGGAACGCACGGTGGACAAGGTGTACCACGCCGTGGTCCAGGGCCTGCCGGATCCCCTGACCGGAACCATCGATGCCCCCATCGGCCGCCACCCGGGGCACGACTGGCGGTTTGCCGTGACGGAGGAGGGCCGGCCATCCGTGACGCACTATGAGGTATTGGAAGCCTTCGGCAAGGCGTCCCTGGTGGAAGTGCACCTCGAGACCGGCCGCACGCACCAGATCCGCGTGCATTTCTCCGCCCTCCGCCATCCCTGCGCCGGCGACCTCA
>CAWECX010000015.1:0-152903 GCA_963807805.1 uncultured Actinomycetota bacterium
CGGGAATCCTCGCCGATGAAGCCCACCGTGAAGATCGCCGCGAGGATGACCAGGCCAAAGCACCGTGAGCCACGGGAAGCCGGGCATCCGCAGGGGAAGCTCCGTTCCCTCGCGGTCGGCGCGGAGGCGCAGCGCGAGCTGGGCCAGGAGCGCGGACGTCCACACCAGCAGGCAGGTGGAGCCCACGATGTTGAGCAGGACGCCAAGGACCATCTCGGGGAAGGCCAGCTCCAGCACCACCGTGACAACGCCGAAGGCGACGCTGGCCAGGACTGCAACAACCGGGACCCGGGCCTTGGACACGGAAGCAAGCAGGCGCGGCGCTTCACCCCGCTCGGCGAGGGAGTACGCCATCCGGGAGGCACCGTAGAGGTTGGCGTTGAGCGCGGAGAGCAGTGCCGCGACGGCCACCAGGGTGATGGCGGTGGCCGCGCCGGGCATGCCGGCGGCGTCCAGCACCGCGGCGAACGGGCTCTTCAGCCCCGCCGAACCCACGGGAACCACGGCCGCGATGATGAAGATGGCGCCGATGTAGAAGACCAGGATGCGCCACAGCACCGTCCGGACTGCCTTCTTCACGCTGCGGGCCGGCTCGGCGGTCTCGGCTGCCGCCACGGACACGATCTCGGTGCCGCCGAACGCGAACGCCACCACAAACAGCGCCGTCGCAATCCCGGCGAAACCGCTCGGGCGCGAAGCCGTCGCCGATGAAGTTGGACAGGCCCGGCGACTGCACGCCCGGCAGCCAGCCGAAGAGCAGGGCAGCGCCCACCAGGAGGAACCCGACGATCGCCGCCACCTTGAGCAGGGCGAACCAGAACTCGAACTCGCCGAAGTTCTTCACGCTGGTCAGGTTCACGGCGGTGAGCACCACGATGAACACGAAGGCCATCAGCCACACCGGCAGGGCCGGGAAGATGGTGGCCAGCAGGCCTGCCGCGCCGAGCGCTTCGGCCGCGATGACCACCACCAGCTGGATCCACCAGAGCCAGCCCACCGTGGCGCCGGCCACCGGCCCGTAGGCCTTGGCGGTGTAGACGGAGAAGGCGCCGCTGTCCGGGTTGGCGGCGGCCATCTCGCCGAGGGCCCACATCACCAGGATGATGAGGGTGCCGGCCACGAGGTAGGAGATCAGCACGGCCGGGCCGGCAGCCTGGATGCCGGCGCCGGAGCCGATGAACAGGCCCGCGCCGATGGCGCTTCCCAGCCCCATCATGGTGAGCTGGCGGGGTTTGAGGGCCGCGCCGAGGGGGCGGGCAGACGTCTTTGTCTGTTGTTCCATGGGGATTCCTCTGGTTGTAGGTGGAACGGATTGGGGATAAGGTCAGTAGGTTGTCAGGCCGCGTGGGCTTCCAAAAGCCGGAGCACGCGGTCGTTGGAGGCGGGGTCGGCAACGGTGATCCGCACGCCGTCGCCCTGGTACGCCCGGACCATGATGCCCGCGCGGTCGAACGCGTCCACCAGCCTCGCCAGGAGGCTGCTCATCGGCGCGGATCCACAGGAAGTTGCCCTGGCTCGGCTGCAGCTTCCAGCCCTGGGCTTCCAGCTCCGCGGCCATCCGGGCGCGCTCCTGCTTGACGGCGGAAACCCGCGCTTCCATCTCCTCCCCCGCGTCCAGCGACGCGATGGCCGCCTTCTGGGCCAGCGCGCTCACGGCGAAGGGCAGGGCGGTCCGGCGCAGACCCTCGGCGATGGCCGGCGCCGCCACGGCGTATCCCACGCGCAGGCCGGCGAGCCCGTAGGCCTTGGAGAAGGTGCGCAGGATGCAGACGTTCGGGTACCGGCGGTAGAGCGCCAGGGAATCGGGGCCGCTGCCCGCTTCGGCGTATTCCACGTAGGCCTCGTCGATCACCACCAGGATGTCGGAGCGGACGGCACTGCAGGAAGGCCTCGATGCGGTCGTGGCTGATCGGCACGCCGGTGGGGTTGTTGGGGGTGCAGAGCAGGATCACCTTGGTGCGGTCGGTGACGGCCGCGGCCATGGCATCGAGGTCGTGGCCCTCAGCGTCGTCCAGCGGGATGCGGACCGGCCGGGCGCCTGCCAGCTCCACCAGGATGGGGTAGGCCTCGAAGGAGCGCCACGCGAAGATCACTTCATCCCCGGCGTCGCACAGTCCGGTGATGATCTGCTGGAGGACGCCCACGCTGCCGGGTCCCACCGCCACCTCTCCGGCGGTGACGCCCAGGTGCCGGGCAAGCCGTTCGCGGAGTTCGACGGCGGCCATGTCCGGGTAGCGGTTCATCCTGCCGGCCGCTTCGGCCACCGCAGCGGTGGCTGCGGGCAGCGGCTCGTAGTGGCTTTCGTTGCTGGCGAGGGCTGCGATGTCCGCGCCGGCGCTGCGCCGGCCCGGGACGTAGGACGGAAGGCCGGTCACGGCGCCACGAAGGGTGGGCAGCGCAGTTTCGGGTGCGGCCACGAGCTGATCACTGGTCATGAGGACCGATCATGGAAGTGACCCGGCCCACAATGCAAGATACGCTCCATGCATTGGGACTTCTGCTCAACTTCTAGTACCTCTGGTGAAAATATGACCATCGCGAACTCTCGCACCCTCGATTCCCTCGACGGCCGGATCATCCTTGCCCTGGACAAGGATCCCGAAGCCAGCGCCCTGGCACTCTCCCGGACACTCGGCGTCGCACGCAACACCGTCCACGCCCGGCTGGCGCGGCTGGAGCGCAGCGGCGCGCTCCGCTCCTTCAGCCGCAGGCTGGACCCCGCCGCGCTGGGCTACGAACTGATGGCCTTCCTCTCGCTGTCCATCAGCCAGACCCGGACCGGCTCGGTGGAGAACGGGCTCGCCGCCATCCCGGAGGTCATCGAGGTGCACGCCACCACCGGGGACGCGGACCTCATGGCCAAGGTGGTGGCCCGCGGCACGGCCGACCTCTACCGCATCACCAACGAGATCCTGGAGATCGACGGGATCCAGCGGACCAGCACGGCCATCTCCATCCTGGAACTCATGCCGCCCCGCTACGACGGCCTCATCAGCCGGCTGTCGGAGCAGGAATCCCGCCCTTCGGACTAAGCCGCGGGTGACGCACGCCACAGGTGGGCATATTGTCACTTCTACCGGCTTCTGCTGCCAAAAGTCCCAGCTGCATCCGACGGTATTGCCAACTGTGAGATGCAGGCCACACGATTCCTGCATGACTACTCTCACCGTCTCCGGCCGCGTGGCACAGGTTCTCAGCAGCTATGTCAGCGACGTCTTCGGCGTCATGGGCAACGGCAACGTCTACTTCCTGGACGCCGCGGAGCAGCAGGGCCTCCGCTTCACCCCCGTCCGGCACGAGGGCGCCGCCATCGCCGCGGCCGACGCCTACTACCGGACGTCGGGACGGCTCGCCGCGGGCACCACCACCTACGGCCCCGGCTACACCAACGCGCTCACCGCCCTCGCCGAGGCGGTCCAGGCGCAGATCCCCGTGGTGCTGGTCACCGGGGACGCCCCCACCAGCGGCGCCCGGCCCTGGGACGTGGACCAGGCGGCCATCGCCGCGGGCCTCGGCGCGGCCACCTTCACCGTCACCCGCGACGCCGCGGGCGCCATCACCCGGCAGGCGGTGGAGTACGCACTCACCCGGCGCACCGCCGTCGTGCTTGCCATCCCCTACGACCTCGCGGCACTCGAGGCTGCGGACGAGGACCTTCCGGCGCCGCAGGCACCGAAGGTGACGGACGACGTCGACGGCGGCCTTGGGCAGGTAGCCCGCCTGCTCGCCGGGGCGAAGCGGCCGCTGATCCTCGCCGGCCGCGGTGCGCACCTCGCCGGCGCCGGCCCGGAGCTCCGCGAACTCGCCGACCGGCTCGGCGCACTGACCGCCGGAACCGCCCTGGCGCTCAACCTCCTCAATGGCGAGGGGTACCTGGGCGTCGCCGGCGGTTTCGGCACCGACACCGCGGCCGGGCTCATGGGCGAGGCCGACGTGGTCCTGGTGGCCGGGGCGAGCCTGAGCCCCTTCACCCTGCGGTTCGGGCACCTGCTCGGCCCGGACAGCACCGTCATCCAGATCGACGCCGCCCTGCAGCCGACGCACCCCCGGGTGGATACGTTCGTCAGCGCGGACGCGAAGACGGCCGCGGCGCGTCTCCTGCAGTTGCTGGATGGTGAGGCTGCGGCGGAGGGTTGGCGCGCGGAAGCCCGCAGGCGCCTGGCCGAAGGACCGGCCCACCACCCGGGCTCCGACGAGACCGTGGACGGCCGGCTGGACCCGCGCGCCCTTGCCACCGCGCTGGATGCCGTGCTGCCGGAGCGCCGCACGGTGGTCCAGGACGGCGGGCACTTCATCGGCTGGGCACCCATGTACTGGAACATCCCGCGGCCGCAGGACCTGGTGATGGTGGGGACCGCCTTCCAGTCCATCGGGCTGGGACTTGCGAGCGCCGTCGGGGCAGCCCGTGCGCGTGGAGGACGGCCGCACCCTGGTGCTGGCCTCCGGCGACGGCGGTTTCCTGATGGGCCTGTCCGACCTCGAATCCCTGATCGGTGCGGCCAGCAGCGCGATCGTGGTGATCTACAACGACGCCGCCTACGGTGCCGAAATCCACCAGTACGGCTCCCAGGGCCTGACCGAAAAGCCCATGCTGATCCCCGAGGTGGACTTCAGCGGTGTCGCCCGCGCGCTCGGTGCCGAGTCTGCGATCATCCGCTCACTGGCGGACCTTTCCGCGCTTCAGGACTGGATCGACGCCGGCGCCAAGGGAACCTTCGTGGCCGACTGCCGGATCACTTCCAGCGTCCGGGCCCCGTGGATGAGCGAGTGGATGGCGGCCAAGCAGGAGGCGAAGGCGGCGGTGGCGGGGTAGCCGCCCGGCCGGCGCACGAAAAAGGAGGCCGACGACGACACCCCCAGTGTCGCCGTCGGCCTCCCTTTATGTCCGCGCGGTGATGCCATCACCGCGGCGGGCCGGACGCTAGGCCGCTGCTGGAAGCGTTACGTAGCTGCCCTCAATGACGCCGGCGGCAACAGGAGTGGCGTCCACTGTGACATAGCTGCCACGGGAGGCGGGGCGCTGGTTTCGGGCGCCAGCGACGGTGACGTAGCTGCCCTCGACGCCGGCGGGAACGCTGCCGGCCGGGAGGGTCACGTAGCTGCCGGCGCGCACTGCGGTGTCAGCGGCAGTGGTGCCGGCGGTCCTGGGGGTGGTTGCAGCGGTGGATGAGGAGGTTGCGGGGCGTTCGATCAGCAAAGTCATGGGTTCTCCGTGGGGTGTCGGGGTGGGGGCCATACAGGTTCTTGTGCCGCTCAAGCAGGAGGGCAGTTGCGCGTTGTGCCGCGTGCCCCGCTGGCCCGGGTGTCTTCACCGGTGCGGTACTCAAGGGCTACGGCGGCCTGCACCCAACGCTACAGGCTTATTGTGAGCTACTCAGAATAAGGTGGGGAGACTCACGTTTACGTACAAGGCCCTGTTCGCCGGCCCGCGACGGGACTAGTCTGATCCGCATCAACGTCCACCGCCGTCGAGGAGCCGTCATGGCCGGGTTTGTGCAGATCATCGAATTCAAGACCTCCCGCATCGAGGAGATCGAAGAACTGGGCCGTCCCTCACGAACCGAGGGGAGCACCCCGCCCACGTTCCGCCGGATTATTGCCACGGCGGACAGGGACCGCCCAGGGACCTACTTCACCATCGTCGACTTTGAGTCCTTCGACTCGGCCATGGAGAATTCCGGCCGGCCGGAAACGTCCGAATTCGCTGCCAAAATGGCGGAGCTGTGCGACGGACCCGTGATCTTCCACAATCTGGATGTCATGTGGGAGGACACTGGAGACGGCGCAGGCAACGGCTAGCGCCATCCCAGGAAAGGTATGCACCCATGCGGATACTCGTCGTCGGAGCCGGAGCCACAGGGGGCGCCTTCGGTACGCTCCTGCAGGAAGCGGGGCGGGACGTCACGTACCTGGTGCGGCCGCGCAAGCAGGAGCTCCTTCGCCGCGACGGGCTGCGCTTCGTCTCCCCCACCGCTGACCGGACGAACGCCGTCCAGGCCATCACCGCCCAGGACGGGTCCGGCGCCTTCGATCTGATCCTCGTTGCGGTCAAAGCCACGGCGTTCGAAGGCGTCCTCGGAGAGCTCGGCGCCTTCGTCGGGCCTGGAACCAGCATCATCCCCATCCTCAACGGCATGGCCCATGTGGACCGGCTTGAACAGCAGTACCCCGGGCAGGTGCTCGGCGGCCTGGCGCGCATCGTCGCCACCCTCGACGGCGATGTGGTCCGCCAGCAGGTGCCGCTCACTTCACTCACGGTGGGCGGGCTGAACGGAAATACTGTCCCCTCGGATGTTTCCAAGGCCCTGGACGTGCCGGGCGTCGGCTTCTCCGTAGCCCAGGACGTAGTAGGCGCACTGTGGGAGAAATGGGTTTTCATCGCGGCCGCAGGGATCGTGAATTGCCTCTTCCAGGCGCCGGTGGGACGGATCCTCGCGGCCGGCGGGGAGCCCAAAATTCTGGAGGCCATCAGCGAAACGGAAGCCGTGGCAGCCGCGGCAGGACATCCCGTTTCCGGGGAGGGCCATGCCCAAGCCGTCGCCATCCTCACCGAGCCGGGGTCCGCCTTCACGTCCTCCCTGTACCGGGACCTCACCGCAGGGCTCCCCTCGGAAGCCGAGCACATCCTGGGCGACCTCGAACGCAGGGCACGCACCCTCAACATCCCCACGCCACTCCTGGACCTCACCCTTATCCAGATCAGGGCCCGCGTCCACCACTGATCCACGCCATAGGAAACCCACAGGTCCGCGCCCTACCATTGCCCACATGAAGACTGCCCGGGACGCCCGCTCTGCCGCCGTCGTCATTAACGCCGGATCCCGCCGGGGCGCAGCCCACGAACTTGCTGTGAACACGATGCGGAAGGCAGGCGTGCCCATCTCCGCCGTGCACCCCGTGCTGTCCGGTGCAGACCTTGCCGCGACGCTCGACCAGGTGCTCGCGGACGGGCACGACCTGGTGGTTGTCGGGGGCGGCGACGGAACCGTGACCTACGCGGCAGGCCGGGTTGCCGGCACCGACGTCATGCTCGGCGTCCTTCCGCTGGGCACCGCCAACGACTTCGCCCGCACGCTGGAGATACCCAGCAACCTTGCCCAGGCCTGTGCCACCATCGCGGACGGGAAAGGTGGTGGACATCGACCTTGGCCGGGCCAACGGCCAGCCGTTCCTCAACGTCGCGTCCGCAGGCCTGTCGGTGGCGGTGACCGAAGCACTCAGCCCCCGCCTGAAGCGGTACATCGGGCCGCTGGCGTACAGCATCGCCACGCTCCGCGCCTACGCCCGGCACAAACCGTTTCGGGCCCGCCTCGAGTTCCCGGAAGGAGACCACGAGCCGCTGGAACTCGAGGACCTGCTGCAGGTGGCCGTCGGCAACGGCCGGCACTACGGCGGCGGCAACACGGTCTCCCCCACCGCCGGGATCGACGACCACCTCCTGGACATCTACGCGATCGTGGCCGGGCCGCTCCGGGAGCACGTGAGCATCGCCCGGCTGCTTAAGGACGGCAGCTTCATCGAACACGACCGCGTGTTCCACCTGACCACCCGGCATGTCCGGCTGGTCACCGAGCCGCCGCTGCCGGTGAACCTCGACGGCGAGATCGCCACCACCACGCCCGCCGACTTCACCATCCAGCGCAACGCCGTGCACGTGGTGGTGCCGCAAGGCAGCACCAGCGCGCTGTTCGACGGACCGGGCGCAGGGGACTCGCCCTCTAGTTGAAGGGGTTCAGCACTACGCATGCCTTGGCACCGTCCCTTTAGTTTCTGCGCCCTCGCCGTCGAACGGTCCGATGGGCAGATGAACTGATCGGGGGCACAGGCCTTATTGCCGCTCTCCGCCTCCGCCTGGCTATTGGATTTTCGGAAAAGTCATCATCGAAACCGAGCGGCGCGGCACTCTCGACGTGCCTGTAGTTCCCTGCAGGTGGCAAGATACCGATGGAGATAAATCCACACCATATTGGGGGCAAAATGATAGAGCAGGTAACGCGCGTTGACGGCCAGATCGCGCTTTTTCTGGAGATGGAAACGGGCTTGATGGCCGAGCGCTTGGCAAAAAGCCAGGAGGTAAGTGTTCAGGACATCCTTCTGGCACTGCTCGCGCTGTATTCCGCCGACGCGCGAATCGGCGACGACCAGCGCATCGGTTCAGGTGCCTTCGCCGACGCAGTGGATGATTTATCGCTTCGCAACCTTCAGGTCCCCGTCGAGAGGGACTGGGCCGCTCTTTTCGAATCGGACTCGGAAGAGATATTCACGGACTGCCTGGACGCTCACGCTTACAGTCGCTTCAACCGCGGATTTCCGGTCAATGACGATCTGGACCTTTCCTCCGAATTTGTTAAGCGCGGCTGAGCGCCCTGATTGAGTCATGCATAAGCGCCTGCCGTATGAGTGACCGCTACAGCAATATCCTTCTGGAAATCCTCAAAGGCCATTCGCCCTTCCTGGACGCCAAGCTGGAGTGGTGGCAGAAATGGCTGGCCATGAAGCGCAAAAGCGATACCCCGGAAAAGATGCAGAAATACTTCATCACGCTGCATGCCGGGAAAATTGCAGACTTGACCGAAGACGAACTTAACTCCCTCTTCAGACGCCGGTCCGAATTGAACGAGAGTATCGATGGCTTGGAAGCAGCTGTCGAGACGAACGAGGCGATGGTCGACCGCGCTTACGCCGCTGTCAATGCGAGCGTTGATGGTTCGGACCTGATCGACGAGGACCATATGGCCGCGCTTCAAACCACACAGCAGCTGTACATGGATGCCTTCATCGCGTACACATCAGCCATCGATGAGTTGTCCTTTATCCAGCGCCGCTTCCAAAGGATTGAGGACTCCGGCTCCCACGAGCAGACTCTTGCCGACGCCACGAAGGATGTGTAGCTGTGACCACGAACATTTGGGGCGATGTCTCTTCCGGTCCACAACGTCTCCGAGGCGAGATGACGCACGTTGAAGTGACCGACAGTGACCTGAATGGACGCCTCCACCAGCTCCTAGTCGGTCTTGACGTCGATTTGGTAACCCTTCCGCCTGTGCGCCGGCCCAGCGATGGGCCCTATCTGATGAGCCGCCGTCAGGAACAGCAATCAACGCTGAACGAGTTACCTCCGGCAATCCTCGTGGCCTACAAGCAGTACGACAGGCAGGACGGGCAAGAAGTAGTGTTCTCCTGCCCGGCGGACTCCTACAGTTCCGACGACTACGAGGAGAACCTGCGGCACGCGGAGGGTGTCTGCATCTCGCTCTGGGACGTTCCCGGCTCGTGCCCCGTGCTGGCTATTGAACTGTTGACACAGAAGAACAGAAAGGTGTCAGGCCTGTATCCGGAGCTCGGATCCCTCGACTGGGCCACGGACATCATGCAGGACTTCCGGCCACCTCATCAACTAACGGATGACGGCCAGCTTCTTGACGGGTTTGCAGGTATGAAGCCCGTCATTCACGGTTGGTTGGCAACGGTGGGGCTGCAAATGGATTCGACCATTGCATCCTGGCTGGGCCTGCCCGACCATGGACCGTTGGCACAACCCATGCCCACCTTGGCCATCAGATCCGCTGAGACTATTCGCAATCGGGCCCTGATCGAAGGCCTGTACGTCAAGGTCGAAGCAGACACCGAAGGCACCATTCCTCAGCTGACAGATGTACCTAGGGAGGGTGCGGCCGAGTTCGAGCAGGTGTGGGGTACCCTCTGGAACTGGAATGAACTTGAGCTCGTGGAAGAGCCCGTCAAACCGGGCTCCACCCTTGCCGTAAGGGAAGACGTCCGCGCAGTGGTGCTCAATGTGGACGCGCTCTCTATAAATCACCACTACGATGGCACCGGCGGACAAAGCCTCGTCTACGAAGTGATCCCCTATGTCGCCTACAAGGCGACGCTCGCCCGGGATTACTGGGAGATCCTCCACCTTCTCCGAACCCGCAATGAACAGGTTGACCTGAGACCGCTGCTTCAGGTGACCGAGCGGATCCGCGCGAGTGGAGTGCAACGGTCCCTGCTTCGCCGCGAAGTGCAACGGACCGAGCGGTTCAAAGACTGGACGTTTGGGAGCCAGCTCAGATCAGCCCTCTTCGCACTGTCGCAGGAGGCCACCGACGCTTTAATAGAGGATCTCGGCCTGGCCGCCGACGTGGTGGACGAGATCCTTCGGGCAAAGCACGAAGAGCGCGAGCGCCAAGCTGAGCGTGACCGGCAGGCAAGTATTGAGCGGCAGGCGGCGCAGGATGAAGAGACCCGCCGTGAACGGGAAAGCCAGGCCGAACGAGATGCTCGGCTTCAGACGTTTGCTGCCATCTTGCTGTCGTAGTGAGCATATTTTCTGTGGGAAGCCGTGTTCCCGGCTCTGGCCGCGATTCCCCGAAAGGGGGAAGACACGCTGCTGGGTGGCTGGGTGGTCCCGGCTGTAATAACCGGCGTCCTCATCCTGTTGGTTTTGCTTTTGGGAACGCTGCTCCACAAGATGTGGGTCCGACGGCAGCAAAAGAATCGGACTTCAAGTCATCAATCTCAAGATTGAGGCCGGCGTCGCACGTCACTGTCCAGCTCCTGAGTTGACGTGAGTGTGAGCGGCGGCGCCCCACCGGGTGCCGCCGTCGTGCGTTCCCATCTGCTCGATCGAATGTGCCCTGAAGCAGGCAGGCGAAGGCTGGCCCACCATGCGGATCGCAAAGTGGTGCTGCGCGATTTGCCAAGAACGTTCCCTGGCTGAGGCACTGGAGCCCGGCCGCCCGCACGCCGCCGCGGCTGGACTCACCCCGCGGGGAGTGGAAATCCTCAGCATGCTGTGCCACGGAATGACTCCGGCCGAAAACTCCGCCAGAAACTTCCTCACCCGGAAGACAGTCTGCAACGGAGACCGCCCTGCCACGTAACCGGCGGCAAGCCTCTATCCGGCCGGCGTCAGCCGCCCCTCCGGGACCAGCCGGTAAGCGAAGCGGCCCTTAGGGCCATCGACGGGGCGCATGGTGAGGTCTGCTCCCTGGGTGGGCAGCTCCACGGGGGTGGTCACCGGCTCCCCGTCGCAAGGGACCCGGACGGGGGCCAGGACCTCGGCACCCGCCGACGTCTGCACGGACAGCTCAGCCCAGGGCGCTTCTGCACACACGAACTGCAGGTCATACCGGCCAGGTTCTGCCATGAGCGTCACGCCGGTGCTGCTGTTCGTACCGCTGCTGCCGCGCTGCTCCCCCGGCACAGAGGGCTGCAGCTGCTGCGACGCCCACTCGGACAAGTCCGCCAGCTCCGACGCCCGGGGGTCCGGGTTGGTCTGCACCTTCACCCCCGTTGCTGACGGTTTCCCCGTGCGCGGTACCGCGCTGATGGTGAGGGGCCCGCCGTCGTGCCTGACAAACCGGTCCAGCGCCTGGCCGCATCTGAACTCCGAGGCCTCCTGCAGCACGTCGGCCTTCTCGATGATGAGTTTCGCATCGTAGACGCCTGCGCAGGCGCCGGAGACCAGATAGTCGCCCGGCCCCAACACCACCGACAGCTTTCCGGCAGGCTCCTCTTCGGTGGGCATCCCGGGCTCGGACCGGGACGCCTCCAGCTGGCGCACCACCTCGCCGGCGTTGTCCTCAAAGGATCTGGGCGAGGGCGTGGCGGCCTGCGGCGATGGCGGCGTTCCTTGTTCCTCCGGGCCCGCATACTCGCAGCCCGTAAGGACCACGCTGCAAGCAACCACAATAAACAGGACCCTTTGAAGCCGAGCCGGCATCCCCCCACGAGCTGACATGACTCCGAGTCTATGGCCCCGGACCCCCTGCAGTGCCAGTATGTTGAGCATCAGCATCTCTCCAGGCGCCCCTCACGGGCAGCAAGGACGCGCAGCCATGACCTATATCAAGGACTTGAGCGATGTGGGGCCAGGCGACCTCGCCTTGGCCGGCGGAAAGGCTGTGGGACTGGGCGGCCTCCTCCAGGCCGGGCTGCCCGTCCCGCCCGGATTTGTGCTGACCACCGCCGCCTACACGGCGTTCGTCACCCACAACAACCTGGGCGCGGCCATCCAGGACCTGGCCACCCTGCCGCCGCAGCCGGACCCGCAGGCCTACGACGATGCCTCCGCCCGGATCAGCGCACTGTTCAAGACCGGCGCCATGCCCGCCGGCATCGCAGCGGACCTCGGCGCCGCCTACAGCCACCTCGCCGGCGGGGACACAGCCGTGGCCGTCCGTTCCTCCGCCACCGCCGAGGACCTCGCCTCCGCCAGTTTCGCCGGCCAGCAGGACACCGCGCTCAACGTCCGCGGCACCGACGCCCTCACCCACGCCGTGATCGGCTGCTGGGCGTCCCTCTGGACCGCGCGCGCCATGGCCTACCGCGCCCGCGAAGGCGTGCGGCCCGACCAGGTGCGCCTCGCCGTCGTGATCCAGGACATGGTGGAGGCGGACGCCGCCGGCGTCATGTTCACCGCCAACCCCGCCAACGGCCGGCGGGACCAGACCGCCATCAGCGCCGCATGGGGCCTCGGCGAATCGGTGGTCAGCGGGACCGTGACCACCGATGACCTGGTGGTCGACGCCGGGACCGGCGCCGTGGTGTCGCGGCGGACGGCGGACAAGGACGTCATGACCGTCTACGCCGAGAACGGCACCCGGGAGCAGCCGGTGGCGGCAGCCCGCCGTCGTGCGCCCGTCCTGGACGACCGCGCGGCAGCCGAGCTGGCCGGCTACGGGACGCGGGCTGCCGGGCACTTCGGTGCGCCGCAGGACATCGAGTGGGCGCGGGCCGGCGGCAGGTTCTACATCCTGCAGTCCCGCCCCATCACGGCCCTGCCCGACCCCGCCGCCGACACCCCCGACACCTGGCCCCTCCCCTACCCGAAGGGACTCTACTTCCGGGCCAGCATCGTGGAACAGATGCCCGACCCGCTCTCGCCCCTGTTCGCCGACCTCATTGACGGCTCCGTGGCACGGTCGCTGCAGGCCCTGATGAACGAGGCCCTGGGCAAGACCATCCTCCGCGACGGCGACGTGCGGATGCCCACCATCAACGGCTACGCCTATTACTACTACCGCACCTCGGGCATGTTGCGGATGGTGGGCAAGACGGTGACGGCGGTGGGCGCGCTGGCCCGCGGCAAGGCACACATGGGCGTGGCCGGCTGGCGCGAGTTTTCCCACCCACGGTACGAACGGGTGATCAAGGACTGGCAGGCGAAACCCCCGGCAGGAGCTCACCGGCGCGGAACTGCTGGACGGCGCCCGGGCGCTGCTGGACGCCGGCACCGTCTACTACACGGCCGTGCAGTCCATCATCCCGCTGGCCGCCTCCAGCGAACTGGGCTTCAGCGCGTTCTACGGCAAACTGGTCCGGCGCGACGGGGATCCCCCCGCCCAGGCGTTCCTCCTCGGGTACGACAGCGAACCGATCCGGGCGGAAAAATCGCTGTGGGACCTGGCCGGCTGGGCCCGCAGCGATCCTGCGCTGACAACGGCGCTGGTGGAACGTCCGACGGCGGAACTCGCCGGGTGCCAGCGCACCGGTTCGCCGCCCGCCGGGGTGGACACCGTCCTGTGGCAGGAATGGCGCTCCGCCTTCCAGGAGCACCTGGACCGCTACGGCCACGCCGTCTACAACCTGGACTTCGCCAGCCCGGTGCCGGCCGACGATCCGTCCGCCCTGCTGGCGACGGTGAAGTTCTACCTGCGGGGGCAGGGCACCGACCCGCATGAGCGGCAGCGGCTGATGTCCGAACGCCGGGAATCGCTCACTGCGGAGACGGCCGGCCGCCTCGGGCCCCGCCGCCGGGCCGCTTTCCTCCGGCTGCTCCGGTGGGCCCAGGACACCGCACCGATCCGCGAAGACGCACTGGCCGACGTCGGACTCGCCTGGCCGCTGCTGCGGCGGCTGCTGCTGGAACTCGGTCAGCGGCTGGTGCACTCGGGCGTCATCGCCGCGCCCGGCGACGTGTTCTGGCTGCGGTACCAGGAGCTGCGGAGCGCCGTCGAGTTCGGCCTCGCGGAGTCGGGCGCCGGGGATGCGGGCGCCCCGGCGCGCGGCCATCACCGGAGCCGGCCGGCCCGTCCGCGCCGCCGCCGTCGAGGAACGCCGGATGCTCTGGCGGGGCCAGGCCAAGGCCGCTGCGCCCGCAGATGCTTCCCGAGAGGCGGTGGATGGACCGGGCCTTCGGATCCATGATGCCGGCAGGATCGCAGCACCAGAGCGGCGATGCCATCAAGGGCGTGGGCGCCAGCTCGGGCCGGGTCACCGCGCCGGCCCGCGTCCTGGCCGGGCCCCAGGATTTCGGCGCCATGCAGCCCGGCGAGGTGCTGGTGGCCCGCATGACCACGCCCGCCTGGACGCCGCTGTTCGCGATGGCCGCCGCCATCGTGACCGACGTCGGCGGACCGCTGAGCCACGGCTCAATCGTGGCCCGCGAGTACGGCATCCCCGCCGTCCTGGGCACCGGAGTGGCCACGCAGCGGCTGGCAACCGGCCAGCAGGTCACGGTGGATGGCGACGCCGGCACGGTCACCGTCGCCGAGAACGACTGAGGTGCCGGGCCAGGACAGCCGGCATGGGAATGGCGAAGCATCGGGTCCCGCGGAGGAGCCGGGACACGCTGCCGGGCGGGCTGGGCCGGGACGTCCTCCGCAACGTGCTGCTGGCTGCCGGGCCGTTGTCCTCGCTGCTGTACGTGGTTGCCACTGACGGCCTGGCGGCATCCAGGTGGGAAGGCTACCGGCGGTCGGAACAGATGGTGAGCGAACTGTTCGCCGTCGGCTCCCCGGCCGGGAAGTCCTGTTCCCCTTCGCCTGGGTCTACACGGTGCTGTTCACCGCGTTCGGGGTGGGCGCCTGGCTTTCTGTCCGCGGGAACCGCGCCCTGCGCACCGCCGGCGGCCTGCTCACCGCGTACGGGCTGTGGAACATCATGGGCGCCTTCTATCCCGCTCACCCTTGGCGACGACGCGTCCATCCCCATGCACATCGTCGCCACCAACATCCAGCTCGCCCTCATGGTTGCTGCGATGTGCTTCGTGGCTGCGGGCTTCCACGGCTGGATGCGCTTGTACTCGGTCCTCTCGCTCGCCCTTTCCGCGGTCATGGGTGCGGTGGCGTTCACGGCCGCTCCGGGCCCGAACCTCGTGCTGGGCATGGGGAGCGAATAGCACGGGGGCCTGCGTGGGTAGGGGTTCTCGCAGCCGTGTTGTGGAGTGGCCGGCAGCTGGGGGCTGCGGCTGAGGGGACCGTGGAGGGGTAGGTTCCGAGGACCGCCAAGGCTGCCAATTGCGGTATTCCCGCGCTACTCACGCGCTCAGGATGGGGTCCATCACCATGTCCTGCCCGAGGTGACCGCGTCCTGCCTGGAGGCTAAGCCTCGGCCATCCCAATCTCGCTGTAAGGTTGCCATGCCAACTTGCCGTCATAACAAGCATCGTTGGGCAAAACTACTCGCAAAATCTTCATGGGGAACTGCAATGAAAAAGTCCGTCACTCTCTGCTTCCTTGTCATGTTTTCCCTAATGTTTCCGGGGCTACCCGCCTATGCGACAGACGTTGCAGCGCCGGAAATCCTTTCAGCCAAGCTCACAACTCCAAAGACCATCGGCCCCGGCGAAAACATCTGCATGGACCTAAAACTTCGCGAAGCGACCGGCCTCAACACAGTCTTCGCCTCCTTCAACGGCCCCTACGGCAGAACCCCCTACGCACAGATCTCATCACAGTCCCAAACCCCCGAGGGACTCTACGAAATCACCCTCTGCACCGGGCCAGTCGAAAACAACAGCTGGCCCTCCGGGACCTATCAGCTCACAAACCTCTGGCTCTACGACACCGCCGGAAACAACACGAGCACACTCAACGAACACGCAGCCGTCCTCAACCCCACAGACTTCGCCATCACCGTCGAAGGCACCACAGCCGATGTTGCAGCGCCGGAAATCCTTTCAGCCAAGCTCACAACTCCGAAGACCATCGGTCCCGGCGAAAACATCTGCATGGACCTAAAACTTCGCGAAGCGACCGGCATCAACACAGTCTTCGCCTCCTTCAACGGCCCCTACGGCAGAACCCCTTACGCACAGATCACATCACAGTCCCAAACCCCCGAGGGACTCTACGAAATCACCCTCTGCACCGGGCCAGTCGAAAACAACAGCTGGCCCTCCGGGACCTATCAGCTCACAAACCTCTGGCTCTACGACACCGCCGGAAACAACACGAGCACACTCAACGAACACGCAGCCGTCCTCAACCCCACAGACTTCGCCATCACCGTCGAAGGCACCACAGCCGATGTTGCAGCGCCGGAAATCCTTTCAGCCAAGCTCACAACTCCGAAGACCATCGGTCCCGGCGAAAACATCTGCATGGACCTAAAACTTCGCGAAGCGACCGGCATCAACACAGTCTTCGCCTCCTTCAACGGCCCCTACGGCAGAACCCCCTACGCACAGATCTCATCACAGTCCCAAACCCCCGAGGGACTCTACGAAATCACCCTCTGCACCGGGCCAGTCGAAAACAACAGCTGGCCCTCCGGGACCTATCAGCTCACAAACCTCTGGCTCTACGACACCGCCGGAAACAACACGAGCACACTCAACGAACACGCAGCCGTCCTCAACCCCACAGACTTCGCCATCACCGTTAGAACGGTCCCGTACCCGGTCACCCCCACCCCGGTTCTGTTCACCGACAAGGACGGCACAGCAGAAGACACCTACACGGTCCCCGCCACCACCGGCGTCGACTACCTCATTGGCAACTCCCTCGTACAGGCCGGGACCTACCCCGGCGCAGGCACCATCACCGTGACGGCAAAGGCCCGCACCGACTACACCCTCACCGGCACCACTGAATGGACCGCAACCTTCAAGGCCACCCCGTACCCGGTCACCCCCGACCCTGTGGTGTTCACCGACAAAGACGGCACAGCAGAGGACACCTACACGGTCCCGGCCACCGACGGCGTCGACTACCTCATCGGCAACTCCCTCGTACAGGCCGGGACCTACCCCGGCGCAGGCACCATCACCGTGACGGCAAAGGCCCGCACCGACTACACCCTCACCGGCACCACTGAATGGACCGCAACCTTCAAGTCCACCCCGTACCCGGTCACCCCCGACCCTGTGGTCGTTTCACCGACAAAGACGGCACAGCAGAAGACACCTACACGATCCCCGCCACCAACGGCGTCGACTACCTCGTCGACGGAACAACCATCGCAGCCGGAACCTACCCACGCGACCGGGAACCTGACGATCACGGCGAAGGCCCGCACCGACTACACCCTCACCGGCACCACTGAATGGACCGCAACGTTCAAGGCCACCCCGTACCCGGTCACCCCCGACCCTGTGGTGTTCACCGACAAAGAAGGCACAGCAGAAGACACCTACACGATCCCCGCCACCAACGGCGTCGACTACCTCATCAACGGAACAACCATCGCAGCCGGAACCTACCCCGGCGACCGGGCACCATGACGATGACGGCGAAGGCCCGCACCGACTACACCCTCACCGGCACCACCGAATGGACCGCCACGTTCAAGGCCACTTCCCCGGCAGGCAAGTTCACACCCGTATCTCCGACCCGGGTCCTGGACACCCGCGCAGGATTTCCTGTGGGACCCGGCAACACCATCACCGTGGACGTGGCAGGGAAAGCCGGGATTCCGGCAGACGCCAGTGCCGTCGCCCTGAACCTGACCGTCACCGAGCCGTCGTCGTATGGGCACGTCTACGCCGCCCCGTTTGGAGGGACAAAGCCCGGCACCTCGAACGTCAACTACGACCAGCAGGAGACAGTCCCCAACTACGTGATCGTGCCCGTCACCAACGGCAGGATCATCCTCGGCAACGAGAGCCAGGGCACCGCCCACCTGATCGCCGACGTCGCCGGTTATTTCACAGGCGGGACACCCACGGACAACGGCGCCTACCAGCCCCTCGCCCCCTTCCGCGCTGCAGACAGCCGCGCCACCGGCGGAACCGCCGCGGGCCAGCTGTTCGACGTGCAGCTGTCGGGACTGAACAGCCTTCCCGCAGACATCGGGTCCGTCGTGGTGAACCTCACGGCCGCCCGAGTCCAGTCACCGGGCACCGGCGAACGCACCAGCTACGGCCACCTGACAGCATTCGCCAGCGGAACAGCCCGCCCCGCAACATCGAACGTGAACTACGACTGGGCAACCGGCGACACCCCCAACCTCGCCGTCGTCCCGGTCGGCGCGGACGGCAGAATCAGCATCGCCAACACGTCCCCCGGGCCCGTCGGCATCATCGTGGACGTCATGGGGTACTTCCGCAAAGGCGACGCCGCCAGCGCCGGAGCGTTCCAGGCAGTGGCACCCAACCGCCTCCTCGACACCCGGCAAAGCTCCACACCCCTAGGAGCAGGCAAGGCCATCAACGTCACCTTGACCGGCACAGCCACCATCCCCGCCGGCGCCAAAGCAGCAATGGTCAACCTCACCGCCACCGAACCACAGTCTTACGGCCATCTCACCGCCTACCCCAGTGAAACCGCCCTTCCCAGCACCTCAAACGTCAACTACAACCAAGCCCAGACCGTCGCCAACTTCGCCGTCGTCCCCATCGGCCCCGACGGCAAGATCACCATCCGCAACACCTCCACCGGCACCACGCACGTCGTCCTCGACGTCGTCGGCTACATCCTCGGCTGAAAATGGTCGTTGGCCACGGCCGACATGTTCCAGACCGCAGGAATTTCTCCACCAATTTGGGGCCAGTTCCGCCGCGCCGGGCCTAAACTGATTCTGCTGCTCTGGGAGGCAGCGCTTGGGGGTGCGGCTTCGGCCGCCGTGATGGAAAGGCGGCGGCGTGTTCCGCAGCATGCAACGACGACTTGTGGCAGCAACTACGGCCGGGCTGATGGCAGTCTTCGGCATGGGGACCGGGCCATCACTGGCCGACGACTACACCCCCGTGGCCTACATCGAGGGAAAGGTCACCGCCCCTGCGGGAACGCCCCTGGACCAGTTGCGTGTCCAGGTGTACGAAATCCAGGATTACCTTGGCTACAAGACTGTTCCTGTCGGCGCGGACGGCCGGTACAGCGTGCCCTACAGCTGGCTTGAGGACGCCAACGTCAAGGTACTGGCCGGCACCACCGGCCTCGCTGACACCTGGTACGGCAATGTCTCCCGGCAGGAAATCTGCCACCAACATCCACGTGGGCGGACGCAACGTGTCCGGCGTCGACATCTCCGTGGCACCAGGCTCCACCATCACCGGTGCCATTTCCGTGCCGGCCGGCATTGACGCCGCAGGGCTGACCGTCGTTGCCGAGAGCCAGTTCGTCTCCCCGACGCGCCACACCTTTCCCGCGACCACCCGGACGGCCGCCGTACAGCGCGACGGACGCTACCGGATTTCCGGACTCGGCGAGGGCAGCTACACGGTCCGGGTCCAGCCCGGGGCCACTGCCCTGATGGAGACCTGGTACGGCAGCGGCGCAGACAAGACAGCGGCCAAAACTGTTGATGTCCCGGCCGGAACGGAGACGGCAGGGATTGACATCCCCGTGGCACAGCCGGCCAGCCTTTCGGGTACGGCAGTCTTCCCCGCAGGCTCCACTCCCGAGACCGGCTATGTGACCGTCCGCTCCGAAGCGGGCAACCGGATCCTCGGTGCAACATTCGGCCCCGACGGTGCGTTCACACTGCCCCAGGTCCCGTCCGGCAAAATCACACTGTCCTTCGGCGGGACGGGGCAGCAGCTGGGATTTGCCAGCCTCTTCTACCCTGCGGCCGGCGGGCTCGCTTCGGCAGAGACCATCAGCCTGGCACCGGGCGAGGCCCGCAGCGGGCTGCAGTTGAGCATGCAGCCCGCTGGATCCATCACCGGCACCGTCACCGGGACTGACGGCGCGAAAGTGGGCGTGCAGCTGATCGACTCACTGGGCCGCACCGTCAGTTCAGCCCAGACAGACGCCACCGGTAACTACGTGCTGGGCCGGCTCGGAACGGGCGCCTTCAAGGTGCGCTTCGGAGACGCCTCCTACAGCTCCACTTCCAGCCCGTTGATGCCACAGTTCTATCCGGGGATCCCTGAAAGTGCCGGCGACACCTCGGCTGGAGAGGTTCGCGTCGCAGCCGGCGCAGTGACAGCGGGGATCAATGCGGTCATGACCCGCGGAGCCGCGATCTCAGGCATCATCCTCGACAGGCAGGGCAAGCCGCTGGACTCGCACTCGGTGAATACTGTTTCACTTGACGGTTCGGTGGAGGAGCGCAGGGCCTGGACTGACAGGGCCGGCAAATTCTCTATATCGGGTCTCTCCGACGGCGAATTCATCCTGGAAACGAACTTCGATCCCTACTCCACCAGCCTGCTACCGCTCGGCCACCTGTATTCCGGCAACGTCACGGACCGCCGGGAGGCACAGACCCTGACCATCCTCAACGGTCAAACGGTGGACGCCGGAACACTGTCCTACGCCACCGCCGGGAAGGTTCCGTCCGCCGCGGCGGGCAAGTTCGTGCCGGTCCAGCCGGCCCGGATCATGGACACACGCACCGGTTTTCCCGTGCGGCCCGGCAGCAGCCATGTGGTGGAAGTGGCCGGCAAAGCAGGGATCCCGAAAGACGTGAGTGCCGTGGCGGTAAACCTCACCGTCACCGAGCCCACCTCCTTCGGACACGTCACCGCCCACCCCTTCGGCGAGGTGAAGCCTGATACGTCCAACGTCAATTACGACGAGCAGGAAACCGTGCCCAACTACGTCATCGTCCCCGTCAAGGACGGCAGGATCTCGCTCAGCAACGAAGGGCAGGGCACAGCCCACCTCATCGCCGATGTGGCCGGGTATTTCACCGGAGGCACACCGGTCGACGGAGGCGCCTACCAGGCACTGTCCCCCTTCCGGGCAGCGGACAGCCGCGGCACCGGCGGCACCCCCGGAGGGCAGCAATTCGATGTGCAGATGGTAGGCCTGTCCAAACTGCCCGCGGACGCTGGAGCCGTTGTAGTGAACCTGACAGCCGCACGCATCCAGTCACCGGACACACGGTCGCAGACCAGCTACGGCCACCTGACGGCATTCGCCGGCGGAACGGCCCGTCCCGCCACCTCCAACGTGAACTACGACTGGGCCACGGGCGACACCCCCAACCTCGCCGTCGTCCCCCTCGGCGCCGACGGAAAGATCAGCATCGCAAACACCTCTCCCGGGCCCGTGGGCATCATTGTTGACGTCATGGGATACATCCTCAAGGGCGACGCCGCCACCAAGGGATCAGTCCGGTCGGTGGCACCCGCACGCCTGCTGGACACGCGCGCCGCGTCCGCCCCGGCAGGCCCCGGCAAGGATATCCGCGTCACCATCGCCGGAACCGGCACCGTCCCTGCCGGGGCGAAAGCCGCCCTGGTCAACCTCACCGCCACCGAACCCCAGTCCTACGGCCACCTCACCGCCTACCCCAACGGCACCACCCCTCCGGCCACCTCCAACGTCAACTACAACCGCGGCCAGACCGTCGCCAACTTCGCCGTCGTTCCCATCGGCTCCGACGGCACCATCACCGTCCGCAACAGTTCTGAAGGCCGCACCCACGTCATCCTCGACGTCGTCGGCTACGTCCCCGGCTGACCCCCGGGCGGGGAAGGAAGGAGCCGGCCTCAGCTTTGCCGGCCGGTGGGCCGGGAGGACTGCGACGGCGGGATCGCAGGCGGCGGAAATGTCACGTTACGTGCAGCACAGGATTCGTGTAACAACTAAGTTCACCCGGTAAACTTATGGAGGAATTGTTCGGCCAACAGAGCCCGGTTCCACTCCCCCTCCTCCTTGAATGGAACACTTCCCCATGTCCTCCGCGACTTCCGCGCCGGCGGTCCAGCGTTTCCCGTTGGCCGCCATGATGGTCCTGGCAACCATCGCCTTCACCGCCATCACCACCGAACTGCTCCCCTCCGGCCTGCTCCCCCAGATCAGCACCGGGCTCAACGTTTCCGAACCGGTGGCCGGCTACCTCGCAGCCGCCTACGCCGCCGTCATTGTGGTCACCGTGGTGCCCGCCGCGCGGCTGCTGGGCAAAGTCCCCAAGCGTCCCCTGCTCGTGGCGCTGGTCCTGACCTTCGCGCTCAGCAACGCCATGGTGGGCCTCGCCCCCGACTTCACCGCCGCCATGATCGCCCGCCTGGTGGGCGGCCTCGCCCACGGACTCCTCTGGACCACCATGGCACCCTACGTGGCCCGGGTGGTCCCCGCCGCCAAGGTGGGCAAGGCCCTTGCCCTCGTCTTCAGCGGCAACAGCCTGGGCCTGGCCATCGGCGCGCCGCTGGGCACAGCACTGGGCGGCTTGCTCGGGTGGCGTGCGTCGTTCCTGGCCCTCGCCGGCTTCAGCCTGCTCCTGGCCGTCCTCGGCTTCTTCCTGCTCCCGGCCGTCCGCCGCGCCGCCGGCGAGGCACGCCCCTCCATGCGCGCAGCCATCGCCCAGCCCGGCGTGAAGTCCGTGGCCATCGCCTGGCCGCTGCTGGTCCTGGCCCACTTCGCACTCTTCACCTACATCGCCCCTTACATCCGCGACGCCGGGTTGCCGGACTACGCCATCAGCCTCTCCCTCACCGTCCTGGGCGTCGCCGGCCTGCTGGGCATCTGGATCGCCGGGCTCACCGTCGATTCGCACCCGCGCCGTTCGCTGCTGATCGCGACGGCGGCCATCGCCGTCTCCATGCTCCTCCTGCCGTTCGTGGGCGGCAGCCTGGTCTTCGCGCTGGTGCTCATGACGGTGTGGGGCGCCGGGCTGGGCGCGATCGGCATCTACAACCAGTCGGCCATCCTCCGCGCCGGCCGGGACAACAAGGACGCCGCCAACGGGCTCACCGTCCTCACCATCCAGCTGGGCATCACCATCGGCGCCCTCTACGGCTCCGCAGCCCTGGTGGTGGCCGGCCCGCTGCTGGTTCCGGCCGCCGCGGCCATCCCCGTCATTGCCGCCCTGGTGATCGCCTGGGCCGGGAAGACGGCGGCCTATCCGCCGGGCCCGCGCGAGTCCGTCTGGCAGCAGCCGCGGCCCATCGAAAAACGCGAGGACGTGGCCTAGCCCGGAGCCAGCATCGACAGCACGGCCGGTGCCCGCACTGACCAGCTGCCCCCCGAGATGGTGAGGCCAGCTCCGTCCCGGCCGGGAATCGGGTACTACAGTGGATGCATGGCTCCCAGCCGAAATCCCCTCGACGACCTGCGCGATACCATCAGCCACCTGACCGATCAGCTGAGGCTGCACGGTTCGGAGCGCGTTGATGACCTGGTTGGCGATCTCATCGGTTCGCGGCCCGGGCCGGCCCGTCCGCTGTCCGAGGTGCAGGCCGAGCTCGAGGCGCTGGTCGGACTCGAGACCGTCAAGGAACAGGTGCGGGCGCTCGTCGCACTCCTCCAGGTCCAGGCCCGCCGCAAGGCACACGGCCTGCCGGAGGTGGCCACGTCACAGCATCTGGTGTTCCTCGGAAACCCGGGCACGGGCAAGACCACCGTGGCGCGGCTTCTGGCCGAGATGTACCGGGCTGTCGGTCTGCTGCAGAAAGGCCACCTGGTCGAGGTGGACCGCTCGGGCCTGGTGGGACAGTACGTCGGCGCGACCGCCATCAAGACAGACCGGGTGATCCGGCGCGCGCTGGACGGCGTCCTGTTCATCGACGAGGCCTACGCGCTGGCCCCGGAGGACGGCCGGATGGACTTCGGCCCGGAGGCGATCGAGGTCCTGCTCAAGCGGATGGAGGACCACCGCCACCGCCTGGTGGTGATCGTGGCCGGGTACCCGCAGCTGATGGAGTCCTTCCTGCTCTCGAACCCCGGACTGCGCTCCCGGTTCGCCCGCGAGATCACGTTCCCCGACTACTCCGTCGACGCACTCCAGACGATCTTCCACCAGATGCTGGCCCAGCACGAGTACATTCTGGAGCCGGACGCGGACCAGGTGCTGCGCCGCATCTTTACCGGGCTTCACGCGGGTGAGGACTCCGGCAACGCACGGTTCGCCCGCACGCTGTTCGAGCAGGCGCTCAACCGCCAGGCGCTGCGGCTCTCACTCGACGAGGAACAAAGTCTCGACGCGCTGGACCGTGAGGCCGTCATGACGCTCACCGCAGACGACATCGTCAAGGCCGCACTGGCCCTGGGCGAGGAGCCGGAACCCGAACCGGAATCGACGCCGGAACCGGAGCGCTCACGCTGGTGGCGCTGGCTGGCCTGACCGGCAGCGGGTACTACGGGCGGTCAGCCGCCGGTGGCGCCGGACGCGGCGGGTGGTTCCTCCACATCCTGGACCACCTCGTTATGCCGGAGGAACCACGGCTTGAACGGCGGATCGAACCGGGCAAACCTCGGCGGCCCCACCGGCGTCAGGCCGGCCAGGGTCAGCGCCGCCTGCAGGCCGTCGTTGCGCTTGGCAAACGCCGCTTCCGAGCCGCTGCCCGAGAAACGCAGTGCCGCCGCCAGCGAACCGGGGATCTCGCGGATCCTGACCTCGGGGTCCGTGGGGACCGGCGCCGTCCCGGCCGTCAGGCCTGCCGGCAGGACAAAAGCCACCACAAACTCAGCAGGCATGTCACTGCCCGTCAGCGGACCGCTCTGCAGCACAGGCGCGGTCATCGCCAGCTTCTGCGGGGCTCCGCTCCCCTGGATCACCGGGGCCGTCATGGCCAGCTTCTGCCCGGCAGTATTGCTGCCGCTGATGTAGTTGAACAGGTGCCGGAAGGCGGCGTTGCCGGCCCGGTCAAAGGCGGCCCTGACCTGCATCTCGGCCACCACGTGTGCCGGATAGCGGCGCAGCTCGAAGTGGGGGTACGTGCGGACGATGGTGTAGGGCTGCTGCTCAGTCATGGTTCTCAGACCCTACGCCGGTCCGGCTGTCCCGGCCAGAGCCCGGAGGCACTGTTCAAGAAGGCCGGAAACGGACACAAGGCAGGGCACTCAAAACATCTAGACATGTGACCAATCAGTCACCTATTCTTGAGATGTGGACGCCGTATTCAAGGCCCTCGCCGACCCCACCCGCCGGGACCTGCTCGATGAACTCTTCCGGGAGGACGGGCAGACCCTCCATGCACTCGAGGCCCGCTTTGACATGACCCGCTACGGGGTCATGAAGCACCTCAGGCAGCTGGAGGATGCCGGCCTGGTGGTCACCCGCCGCCGGGGCCGCGAGAAACTCCATTTCCTGAATCCGGTGCCCATCCGGCTGGTCCACGACCGCTGGGTGAGCAAGTACGCCGAACCATGGGCCGCTGGCCTCAGCGACCTCAAAACCCGATTGGAAAGTCCCATGGAAAAGATCTTCGAAATCTATATCAAGACCACCCCGGAACGGCTCTGGGAAGCCATCACGGACAGCGAGATCCGCAGCAAGTACAACTTCGGCAACACCATTGAGGCCGAGTGGAAGCCCGGCGGACACTATGCCATGAAGAACGTGAGGTCGGACGGCCCGCTGGGCGAGGGCGAGATCCTGGAAGTGGACCCGCCCCGCAAGCTGGTCCAGACCATGCGGGCGCTCTGGGGCGAGGACGTCAAGGAGGAAGGCACCTCGCGGATCACCTGGGAGATCGAGCAGGTGGGCGATTCCTGCCAGTTGACCGTCACCCACGATCAGCTCCGCGAGGGCGCCAACGACCAGCTCTACGGCGGCTGGCCCATGATCCTCTCCGGCCTGAAGACCTGGCTGGAAACGGGCGAGCTCCTCACCACCCCCGGCTCCCTGATGTACACCTGAGGCAACCCCGGCACCCGCTGCCGCTGCCGCCGTCGTTATCCTGCTGCCTGCCGCACTGCTGGCCAGAAACCGCCTGGCCCCGGCGGCGTCGCAGGACTGGCAGCTAGCGGCGGACAAGCCGCCACAGGGACGTGACTTCGGCGGCGCGCGCCTCGTACAGGGGATCGTCGCGGTCCGACGCCTTCGGATGCGTTGGCGTGGTGTCCAGCCGGTCCGCCACCGCCAGCCCGGCAGAGTCGATGGCAGCCAGCAGATCGTCACGCGACCGCAGGCCAAGGTGCTCGGCGAGGTCGGAGAGGACCAGCCAGCCCTCGCCGTCCGGTTCCAGGTGGTCCGGGAGTTCGTTCAGGAAACGGAACAGCATCCTGCTGCCGGGGTCGTAGACGGCACTGTCCAGGCTGGAATGCGGCGTGGCCGGGATCCAGGGCGGGTTGCACACGATCAGCGGTGCACGTCCGGACGGGAACATGTCCGTCAGGACGGCTTCGGCACGGTCCTCCACCCCGAGGTTCCGGAAATTCTCAGCGGCACAGGCGACGGCCCGCGGTTCGTTGTCCGTGGCCACCACGTGACGGACGCCGCGGCGGGCGAGAACGGCAGCGAGCACTCCGGTGCCGGTGCCGACGTCGAACGCCAGCGTGTCAGCGGGCAGCGGCGCGGCCGCCACCAGCTCCACATACTCGTTCCGGGTGGGGAAGAACGTTCCATAATGCGGGTGGATGCGGTCCTGCAGGGCATCGACATAGACGCCGTTCCGCCGCCACTGGTGGGCGCCGATGGCCCCCACCAGTTCCTGCAGGGATACGACGGAAGGTTCGTCGATCTCACCGTAAGCTGCGGCGGCGGCCTCCCGCAGATCCGGCGCGCGGCGCAGCGGCACCACCGGGCCGGGATCAAGGGGAATCAGCAGCAGGCCCAGGATGCGTGCCCGGTGCGAGGCGGACTGGCGGTGCCGGTAGAACTTTTCGGCCGGAGTTCCTGAGATCTTCCCGGCTCCCACCCTCCGGTCCAGGGCATTGAGGATCTGGCGTGCGTTGTGGAAGTCTCCGTGCCAGAGCATGGCGATCCCCTGTGACGCCATCCGGTTCGCGTCATCGGCCGTGAGGGAGTCGGAGACCACTTCCACGCGCGTCGGCGCCGGCCTGCCGTTGGCCGAAAGCCAGCGCGCGGTTTTGCTCTTACCGCCCTCTGCCCAGCTCACGACGGCGGGGGCACCTACCGCAGCTCTGCCCGCGGGCTGGGGGGCCGGCGTCGGAATGGCCACGGGTGCTGGCGTATCAGTGCTGATGAAGGTCCATTCCAAGATTCCGGGGGGCTGATCGGAGAATGACCAGGTCAGCGGCGATTCGACGACGTCCAAGGCTGAATCCCAGATTCCAGACCGTCATCCGGCGGTGAAACCGGGGGGGTCGATGGCCACTGGAGCCCTTGAACTACCTTCTCAGGATACAGGCGCCCCGCCCTCCGGCCCCTACCCCAGCTTCGGGATGAGCACCGGGGTGTTCTTCTTGTACTCCTCGTAGTCCGCCTCGCCGCCCCACTTGGAATCGGCCTTCTTCTCCAGCAGCGGAATGCCGCTGCCCTTGATGAGCAGGAACGCCACGAACACCGGGGAAATCAGGGCCACCCACTGCCAGCCCTCCAGGACGGGCACGGCGATGAGGAGCACGCCGATCCACAACACGATCTCGCCGAAGTAGTTGGGGTGGCGGGACTTGGACCAGAGGCCGGTGGAGATGAACTTGCCCGCGTTGGCCGGGTCTGACTTGAAGCGGCCCTTCTGGTTGTCCGCCACGGCCTCGATGCCGAAGCCGGCGGCCCACACCACAAACCCAGCCAGCGCCCACCAGTCCAGTGCCACGCGGGTGGCACTGGTGATGGCAATCCAGGCCGCCGCTGCGGTGAGCACCACCCAGAGGCCCTGCACGGTCCAGGTGTTCAGGAACCGGACGAAGGAGGGCTTGATCTCATCGAAGCGGTCGTCCTTGCCGTGCTTGCTGACGCGGCGGAACAGGAAGCTTCCCAGCCGCGCGGCCCAGGCGATCACCATGGCCGCCAGCAGCCAGCCGCGGGCGTCCATGCCCGGGCTGAGCAGGACCAGCAGGACAGTGATGCTGATGTAGGTCAGGGCACCGGTGAGGTCGTAATACTTCTCGGTCTGGGATTTGAACGCGGGAATGAACGCCAGCCACTGGATCAGGAACGCAGCCAGCACACCCAGGCCGAACAGCGGCAGCCCGGCCACGGTGGCACCTCCAACGCTGCCGGCAACAGCCACCAGCGCGCCGATGATGACCACCACCGGGAGGATGATGAGCGCCTTACGGTCAGATTCCTTCATCGCAGTTTCCTTTACCTTTGCTGACGTCCAACAGCACTAGACAGTCACTCATCTAGCCAGACTATTATTCAATCCTGTTTGAACATCTAACATTATTGGGTAGGGTGGATACATGCAAATGCAAGTAGGAGGGGCCGGAGGTGCGCCGTCATTCCACCCGGCCGCGTTCACGCTCCAGGCCATGTTCACCCTGGCCAACGAGACGGAACGGGAGGTGGCCCGCAGGCTGGGCCTGAACCTCACCGACTACCGCGCCCTCTCCGTGCTGGCGCAGCTGGGACCGGTCCCCGTGGGCACGCTCGCCGTGGAACTCGGCGCCACCGCAGCCACCACCACCGCCATCATCAGCCGGCTCGAAGTCCACGGGTACGTGGCACGGCTACGCGGCGCCGAGGACCGCCGCCAGGTCCACGTGAACGTCACCCCGTCAGCCACCCGGGACATCGTGGAGCTGATGCGGCCACTGGCAGCCGCCACCAGCCGCTACCTTGAGGCCCTGCCCGCCGCCCACCAGGGCGTCGTCGAAGATTTCCTCCACACCGCCCTGCAGCAGATGCGGGACCACCTGCACAGACTTTCAGAAAAGGACGCCCGTTGAGAGAAACCACCACCCCGCCGCTGGTTTCCTCCGCCGGGCACCGCAACGCCACGGAACTGCTGATGCAGCGCTTCCGGACCAGCCCCGGCCACGTAGCCTTCGAAGTCCGCGCCGCCGACGCACCCGTCACCGATCCCTGGCGGCAGGTGACCACCGGCCAGTTCGTCGACGAGGTCCGCGCCCTGGCCAAGGGCTTCATCGCCGCCGGCCTGCAGCCCGGCGAATCACTGGCCATCATGTCCCCCACCCGGTACGAATGGGCCCTGGCCGACATGGCAGCGTGGTTCGCCGGCGCCGTCGTGGTCCCCATCTACGAGACCTCCGCCGCGCCGCAGGTGGACGCGATCCTCGCCGACGCCGACGTGCGGCTCGCCGTGGCCGGCACTGCCGGACACGCGGCCCTGCTGGAGCAGGGAATGGCCGACGCCGGCACGCCGGGCCTGGGCGTGTGGACCATGGATTCCCGCCCGGGAGCCGACCTTGCCGCCCTGGTGCTGCTGGGCGCCGGGGTCCCGGACTCCGCAGTGGAGGAGCGGCGGCTGCTGGCGGACCTGGATGCGGTGGCCACCATCGTCTACACCTCCGGCACCACGGCCGCGCCCAAAGGCGCCCTCATCACCCACGGCAACTTCGTGGGGCAGGTCCTCAACGTGGCCGCCGCGTACACCGGGGTGGTCCGCGAGGGCGGCAACACCATCATCTTCCTGCCCATGGCGCACGTGCTGGCCCGCGGCCTGCAGCTGATCTGCCTGGCCAACGGCATGCGGATCGCCCACCTGTCCGACCCCCGGGACGTGGTTCCCGCCCTCGGCGCACTCAAGCCCACGTTCCTGGTGGTGGTCCCGCGCGTGCTGCAGAAGATCCAGGGGTCCGCCGCCGCGGCGGCGTCCAAAAAGAAGCTCGGCCCGGTGTGGGCAGCGGCGCAGCGCACCGCCGTCGAATACGGCCGGTTCAAGGAAGCGCACGACGCCGACCCCGCCGTCCGTGCCCCGCTGGGCCTGCGTGCCCGGCACGCGCTGTTCGACCGGCTGTTCTACGCACGCCTCCGGGCGCTGGTGGGCGGCCGCCTCGGCTACCTGCTTTCAGGCGCCGCCGCGCTCGACGCGGAACTGTCCCTCTTCTTCCGCGGCCTGGGCCTGCCGGTGATCGAGGGCTACGGCCTGACCGAAACCACCGCCCCGCTGACCGGAAACATGCCCGGGGCCATCAGCGCCGGCTCGGTGGGCGTTCCGATGCCCGGTACCACCGTCCGCATCTCGGACCAGGGCGAGGTGCTGGCCCAGGGCGTGGGCGTGTTCGCCGGCTACCGCCGGTCAGCCGACACCGCCGAAGCCTTCACCGACGGGTTCTTCCGCACCGGCGACCTCGGCGAACTGGACTCCCAGGGCCGGCTCACCCTCAAGGGCAGGATCAAGGACGTCATTGTCACCGCCGGCGGGAAGACCATCTCCCCCGCCATCTGGGAAGGCTACGTGGAAGGCGATCCGCTCGTGGCGCACGCGGTCATGGTGGGTGAAGGCAAGCCGTACCTCGGCGGGCTGGTGCTGCTGGACCCGGAGTCCGTGACGGCCTGGGCCGAGCGGGAGGGCATCGCCGATCTCGCAGGGCTGCGGATACCGGACGACGGCGGCGCGGTACAGATCGACGATGCACGGCTGCTCAGCGCCATCGGAAAGGCGGTCAGTGCCGCGAACGCGAAGATCGCCCGGTCCGAGCAGGTGCGCCGGTTCGTGCTGCTGCTGGCAGACCTCAGCGAAACCAACGGAAACGTCACCCCCACCATGAAGCTCAAACGCGGCGCGTTCACCGAACGCGCCCGCCACATCGTGGACAACCTCTACGCCGACACCAGGAGCCAAGCATGAACACCCGAGCCAAGAAGTGGCTGCTGTCGTACGCGGTGGCCGCCGTGATCTTCGCCGTCCTCGACGTCGTTTGGATCACCACCGTGGCCAGCCGCCAGTACGAATCCCAGATCGGCGGCCTGCTGGCACCGAGCCCCAATCTGGCCGGCGCCGTGGCGTTCTACGTCATCTTCGTGGCTGGCATGGTGCACTACGGCATCCGGCCCAACGACGCCGACGCCACGCTGCGCCAAAGGGTGGCCGGGGCCGCGCTGTTCGGCTTCTTCACCTACGCCACCTGGGCACTGACCGGCCTCGCCGTCCTCCGGGACTTCCCCCTCACGGTAGCCGTGACGGACATTGCCTGGGGCGCCGCGGCGTGCAGCGTCGTCACCTGGTTGACCGTCACCGTGCTGCGGAAAAGCCTTCTGAAGCAGCGCACCGCTTAGCGCACGCTGTGCCGGCCTTCCGGCCGGCACGCTGGCTAAAGCGTTTCGGGGATAGGGCGCCCCGGAAAGAGTTTCGCGTATTGCCTGCGGTACATTCGGCGGCCGATGGCACGGTAGGCAAGGCGGACCGGCGCCGCGATCTCGTCGAAGAAGATTGCCCTTCGGTCAGCGGGCGGGTTCGTCGCCAGGATCATTCCGAGGTAGGTGACAAGGAACTTCTTGTTGTGCTGCCGGACCCCGTGCTGCACCATCGCCTTCAGTTCCTGTTCGGTGACCACCCGGTCCGCGACGGGCATGACCTCGGTGACTTCGCGGCGCAGATGCTCCTTGAGCAGGGCCTCCACATCCTCGTAAACCCTGGCGAGTTCGTCCCCGGAACCTGCGTCCGCCGTCTGCATCCAGCGCTTGCGGACGGGCTCGAGGCCATGGACACGCTCCCTGATGTGCCGGTGCTGATCGAGCATCAGCTCGACATGGGAGGCGCTGGCTGGTGCCCGCTCGGCCAGCTGCGGATACAGGTGCAGGTCCTGGCCCTCCTGGTGGATCAGCAGCACGTTGTCGAAGTTTCCGAGCACTTCCCCCACGTAGGCGGCACGTTCAGTATCTCCGGCACGGACGGATCGGACCAGGCCGGGTGCCTCAGCATAGGCCCAGAGAAGGAAGCGGTGGACCCGCCGCACGCCTGTGGACCCTGTGGACAGGACAGGTCCCGGCGGGACGGGAGCTGCGGTTTCGCCGGGATGCATGGTGAAGAAGTCGGTCATGTGGATTGCCTCCATGTCGAGGAATCGTGAGGGGTGCGGCTGGCGTGGCACGGTGGTGCCGGACTGGACCCCGGTCACAGTGTGGAATTTGTCCGGCAGGGAAGGACGCCGGGAGCGCCGGAGGTTCCTGACCGGGCGGACAGGCCATGAACCGTCGGGAGTGCCGGGGCGCTGTAAAGGGAAACAAACGCCGAGGGCCGAAGCGGGTGGCAACCAAGAATTGCCATGCGACTAATTTACTACTTACGTAGTAGTGATGTCACTACCTTTATAGTAGGCAGCATGACCACTCGTTCCCGGGTTCTGGATGCCGCCGTCGAGCTTCTTGGCACGCAGGGCCTCAAGGCGCTCACCCATATCAGGGTTGATGAGGCGGCCGGCGTACCGAGGGGCTCGACGTCGAACTATTTCCGCACCCGCGCCGCTCTCCTGACCGGTGTGGTGGAGTGGCTCGCGGAGCAGGACCTGGCCGCGCTCGGCGCTCCACCCGGCCCGCCCGCTGATGTCGCCGCCTTCGTCGCCATGCTGGCCCGCTCGGTGGAGGCCGTCACCACCACGTCCAGGACCCGGACGATTGCCCGGTACGTGCTCTTCCTTGAAGGCACGCACAACGAAGAGGTCCGGCGCCCGCTCGTCGCCGGCCGGGTGTATTTCCGGTCCTTTGTGGAAACCGCCATGGCGGGCCTGGGAGCGCCTGATCCCGTGGCGGCGGCGACGGCCATCACGGCTGTGGGCGACGGCATGATCATCCAGAGGGTGGCGGTAGACCCGGATGCTGACGTGTTCGCGCCCATAGATGCCGTGGTGCGGTCCTTCGTCCCTGGGTCACACAAAAGCGCCCCGGGATAGACGTCCTACGGCACCTCCGCTGTGGAGGAACGCTCCGCCCGGGCCATGCGGATGTCGCGTACGCCTTCGTCCACGCTCGCCGCCCCGTCCGCAACAAAGCCGTGCTTGCGGTAGAACGCCTGCGCCCGGGGATTCGGATCAGCCACCCACAACACGGCGGACTCCCGCGGACCGACGACGGCGTCCAGGAGGCCTGCGCCGGCGCCCGTCCCATGGTCCGCGGCAAGAACGTACAGCACGTAGAGCTGCACAGCCCACCGCTTCTCCGTGCCCGGCTCCGGATCCAGCGGAGGTCCTGACATGGCCACCCCGATCAGTCCGCCGCTGCGCTCAGCCACCGCCACCCGGTTGGCGCTGTAGCGTTCGTCGCTGAGGGCCACCGTCCAGAACTTTTCGCGGGCGGTGAGCAATCCAGGGTCGTCGAGGACCTCGTCCGCCATCAGCCCTCGGTAAGTCTCGCGCCACGACTGCACAATGACGCGTGCCATCTCGGCGGCGTCCTCAACACGTGCCGTGCGAATTGTCACCGAGGAATCCATGGACGAAACTCTACCGATCGTGGCCGCCCACCCCGTGCAGAGCTAGCGGTCCGTTTTGACCACCGTGAAGAGCACCGCCGAATCCTCCCGCCTAATTCTTGAGCAAAACTTGCGCCTGCCCTAACCGGACGCTGAGCTTCAGTGGCTAACTTCGCAGGATCAGCAGGTGAAGGTTCCTCAGCGACAGTTGGTGGCCCTTCATCTCTTACGCAGGGGGAAACCACATTGAAGAAAGCACTACTAGTTCTGCCCATTGCAGCGCTGCTCTTGGCAGGATGCTCTTCGCCCGCACCGACGGTTGGCTCAGCAGGTGAGGCACCTGCCGCCGCTGCGGCCGCGACCTCCGACCGTTCAGCACAGCTGGGTGAAACGGTTACCTATGACGGTGGAATCAAAGTGACAGTGAAGTCCGTAGGATTCCAGCCCGTCGGACAGTACGCGTCAGGCGCCGTTGAAGGGCAGGCGGCCGTCTTCGAAATGACCGTGCAGAACGCCGGTGAGAAGGAACTTTCCGCGGCACTTATGTCGCTCCCCAAGGTGACCTACGGGGCATCAAATGCCAAGGCGGGGACGGTCATCGACAGTTCGTCCAACCTGGGGATGGACATGTTGAGCACCATCCTTCCCGGCGAGACGCAGACCGTGAAGGTAGCGGCCGCGATTCCTGCTGCCGAGGCAGCTGCAGTACGGGTGGAAGTCACTGGTCCCAACGCATTCACGGACAAGCCGGCCATCTTCAAGGGAGCTGTTGGCTAGAGGCTCCGCACCGCGGTTGCGCCCCCGCAGGCACGTGCCTGTGGGGGCCCACTGTCCGGATATTGTTAGCGGTCCGTTTTGACCACCGTGAAGAGCACCGCCGAATCCTCCTCGGCTTCCAGGCTGTGCAGCCCGTCCGGGACGATCAGGAGGTCTCCCGTCTTGCCCTGCCAGGACTCGTCGCCGGCCTTCAGCCAGACGGATCCCTTCAGCACAAAGAGCGTGGCTTCACCTGGGTTCTGATGTTCGCTGAGGGAGGTGCCGGCGCGGAACGCCATGACGGTCTGGCGCAGTTTCTTCTCGTGCCCGCCGAACGCCGTGTCCGCCGCGCGCCCGCTGGGAGCCGCCACAGCAGCTGCTATCTGTTGGCGGGCCAGGGCATCGATCGATATCTTCTGCATGAGGGAACCGTACCCCCGATCCGCCCGCTTAACCGAGGCCCATCGGCCCGGGCCCGGTGGCCGCCCGCCCCGCCGAGGCGCTACTCGAACGTCCAGGACGACGACGCCGGGCTGCCGGCGCCGCCCGCAACCCGCCGCCGGCGCAGCACCACAATGACCGCGGCGGCACCGGCGAGCATCAGGACGCCGGCCCCCGCGGCCACCGCAAGCACTCCCGGAACCGCGCTGCCGCCGTCGGACGTGCCGGCAGCCCCCTGCGGTTCCCCACCGGGCACGGCTCCCGCCGAAGAACCGGTGCCGGGCGCCGGTGTTGCTCCGGACTCCGGGGCGATCACGGTGAGCGAGCGTCCGCCGCGGTTCACCACCACCACGGTGCCGTCGGCCCGGACCAGCATCCGGCCGGGATCATCGCCCGTGGGAACTGTCTCCGAGGCGGCCGACGCCCCGGCGGGGATGACCGAGACAGTGTCATCCAGGCTGTTGGTGACGTACACCGTCCCGTCCGCGGCGGCCACGACTTCCTGCGGCGCGCTGCCCACGGGGATCCTGCGGGCCACCGTGGTGCCGCCCGGCTCGATGACCGCCACATCGTTGGTGAGGATGTTGGCCACATAAACGGTCCCGTCCGGCGCGGCGGCGATCCCGTGCGGGTGGGCTTTCGCGCCTACGTCGATGGTGTGCGAGGGGGCCGGCGCGCCGGCCGGCACCACGGTGACCGTGCCCGCCAGCTCGTTGGTGGCGTACGCGGTGCCGTCCTTCGCCAGGGCCACCTCCACCGGATACGGCCCCGCCTGGATGGTGCGCTTGACCCAGGCATCGCCCGGCAGGACCACCGACAGGGACCCCTCGTCCGGGTTGACCACGTACAGCGACCCGTCAGGCCCCACGGTCAGCCAGTGCTGTCCGGAGGAGACCTTGATGGTCAGCGCCGCTTCTTCCGCCCCGGGGGCCACCACTCCGATGCCGGCCTGCCCGGATTCGTCCGCCTGCGTCACATAGAGCGTGCCGTCCGGCGTCACGGCCAGCGATGACGGGAACCGGCCGGCGTTGATGGTGCGGGCAGGAAGCGTCTCCCCGGGCGGGTAGACACTGATGCCGCCGTACCAGTCGTAGTCGCTGACGTACAGGGTGCCGTCAGGCCCTTCGGCGATGCCCAGCGGCTGGATGCCGACGCCGATCATCGTCGCGTCGTCGGCATACGCCGGGACGCTGACGACGGCGGGTCCGAGCAGGAGCGCGGCGGCGGCGAGCACCGCGGCTGAAGCGCGGCGCAGTGGCATGATTCTCACGGTGTTTCCCCCAAAACTGTGGCCGGTCTGCGGCAATTATCCGATCCTACCCGCAGGCGGCCCGCCCACGGTCCGGGCCGAACTCCCCTACCGTGCGGGCGTCCGGAGTGCCAGAGTTGGACGATGAGCGAGGAACCCGGCGGGCTGGTCCTGAACCTGGAATGCCACGTCAGTACGCCACCGGACCAGACCTTCCGGCTGCTGACCGAAGCGCCCGAACTGGCGAAGTGGTGGGGCCCGCACGGCTTCATCATCCCCGCGGCGGAGGTCAGCCTGGTGGTGGGCGGCCGCTACCGGTTCCGGATGACACCGCCGGACGGCGAACCCTTCCACCTCTCCGGGGAGTTCCTCGAGATCGACCCGCCCTGGCGCCTGGTCTACACCTTCGCGTGGGAGGAACCTGCCCCGGATGACCAGGAGACCGTCGTCGACCTTTCCCTCTCGAGTACCGGACAAGGCACCCAGCTGGCGCTCTCGCAGGGCCCGTTCCGCACCGGGGAGCGGCTGGCCCTCCACCGCAACGGCTGGACCGATTCCCTCGAAAAGCTCCGCTCGTTGGCGCAGGCCCGTAGTGCTGTGGCGGGTACCGGCAATCACAGATGATCCGGACCCTGAAACTCCGCACCGGCATCACCGTGCCCTGCCGTGTGGAGGGCGACGACGGCGCCCCACCGGTGTTGCTGCTGCATGCGTGGGGCGAATCCCGGCGGAGCTTTGACCGCCTGATCCCCCACCTCACCGGTTTCCGGGTGTACGCCCCGGATCTCCGCGGGCAGGGTGAGGCCGACAAACCGCAGGACGGCTACGTGCTCGCGGAGCAGGCCGAGGATGCCGCAGCCATCCTGGACGCCCTCGACGTCCCGCGCGCCGCCGTCGTCGGCTCCTCCAGCGGCGGATATGTTGCCCAGCAACTGGCCGCTGCCCGCCCCGGGCGGGTCCTCGCGCTGGTGTTGGCGGGTTGCCCCGTCAGCCTCCGCGGCCGGCCCGCGTTCGCTGACGAAGTGGACCGGCTTACCGATCCGCTTGATGAGGATTGGGTGCGGGGTTCGCTGGCCTGGTTCCCCCTCCTCCAGGAAGTTCCACACTGGTACCTAGAGGACCGTGTGAAGGACGGACTGAAGATGCCAGCGCACGTGTGGAAAGCCATCCTTCACGGCCTGTGCGAGGCCACACCGCCTACGGAATCCGGCAGCGTCCAGGCGCCCACCCTGATCCTGTGGGGCGCCCACGACACCCTGCTGCCACGCCCTGGCCAGGATGCACTCGCCGCCCGGATCCCGGGTTCGCAGCTGAAGGTCTACCCGGACGTGGCGCACCTGGTTCTCTGGGAGGTGCCGGAGAGGGTGGCCGGGGACGCCGCAGCATTTCTGCGCGCCCTTCCCTGAGTACCTCGCCGGCGATCTGTCACCACCGCCCCTCCGGCAGGGCCCGCTATAGTCGCGGGGTGACTGCAAAGAGCTGGCCGCTGGCCGGGAACGTCCACGCGCGGGTACTCCTCCCGGCCGACGCCGAGCAGATGGCCGCCGCCTACCTGCGGAACCGGGACCACCTGGCGCCATGGGAGCCGGAGCGGCCGGAGGACTTCTTCACAGTCGCAGGCCAGAACAGGGTCATCGGTTCCAAAATGGAACAGCACGCTGCCGGCGGCGAGGTGCCGTTCGTGCTGGTGGACGGCGTCCGCGTGGTCGGGGCCCTCACCATCACTGGAGTTGTCCGCGGCCCGTTCCTCAGCGCCCACCTCGGCTACTGGGTGGACGGGGAATCAACGGGCCGGGGCATCGGGTCGGCGGCTGTTGCATTCGCGATCGGCTACGCACGGCACGACCTGGGCCTTCACCGACTCCAGGCCGCCACGCTCCTGCACAACGCGGCCTCGCAGAAAGTCCTCAAGGGGTCAGGGTTCACCGAGATCGGCCGGGCCCCGGAGTACCTGAAGATCGCGGGCACCTGGCAGGACCACATCCTGTTCCAGCGCCTCCTTTTCTGATCGATTAAGCGCCCCGCCTCACACCAGCAGCTTCGCCACCAGCTCGCCGCGGCTGCCCACGCCCACCTTCCCGTACAGGGCCTTAAGGTGGTCGTGCACGGTGTGCGGTGAGATGAACAGGTGCCGGGCGATGTCCGCCGTCGGGTTCCCGGACAGCACCTCCAGGCAGACGTCCCGCTCCCGCGCGGTGGCGCCGTAGGCCGCCAGCAGGAGGCTGACCAGGTCATGGGTGGTGGCCGGCTCCACGGTGACCACCATCTGCTCGGGGTCATCTCCTGTGATGAGGCGGCTGGCCTGCAGCACCACCCAGGTGCCGCCGGCGTCGCGCATCCTGGCCCGGGCAGTCCCCGACGCCGCGGCGTGCGCCTGCGCCACCACGGCATAGAGCATCATGCTGAAGCGTCCCGGTGCGGCGTCCTCCACCTCGGCGAGCCAGGTGGTGGCGGCCGGGGTGGCTGCCTTCAGCTCACCGTGCGGTCCGGCCAGGACAATGACGGGCCCGACGGCGGGCGGCCGGCCCTGGTGCGCCACCCGCACCGCAATGCGGCTGGCGGCTGCGAGGGTGGCGGCCACGGCGCCGAGGAACTCCACCTCGCGGTCGGTGAAGTCGTGGCCGGCCTCCCGGAAGAGGCTGCCCACTCCCCAGCAGGAATCGTCGACGCGGAACGCTGCCCGCAGTTCGTGCACCAGCCCCTGCGGTACGAGCAGGTCGTTGATCCGGACGCTGCGGACCACCTCCCGATGCGGAGCATCGGAAATCCGGGCCACCGGCCGGGGGCGGCGCAGCAGCTCCGCGAACGTGTTCGGCTCCTGTCCGGTGTACTCGGACTCCGCGAAGCGGACGGCGTATTCGTCCGTCACCGGCCAGCGCCGCCAGTTGGCCACGGACGTCATGCCCAGGGTGTCGGGGTCGACGCCGGCCCAGCACGCCTGCTCGAACGGCACCACCTGCTGCACCACGGCCATCGCCGAGGTATGAAGGTCAGCCACGTCCAGTCCGCTGGTGGCCAGGGCGGCGATGTCCCGCCGGACCCGCTCAGTGCGTTCCTCCCACATATCTCCAGTATCCGGCCGCAGGGCCGGACCGCAATCCCCTAAACGGGGGGATCGCGTCCCGCCGGGAACCCCCGGCGAGGGGATCGCGGCGGCGCGTCCCGGCGTCGTACATTTCCTCCATGAACGCCGTAACCCAGATCTTCGCGGTCCTCGCCGCACTGATTCACATTGCCGTCTTCCCGCTGGAGAGTTTCCTCCTGCACCGGCCGGGCGCCCAGAAGTTCCTGAGCACGCCCCCGCAGAACGTCCCCGCCGTGATGATGTGGGCCATCCCCACCGGCTTCCGCAACCTGCTGATCGGACTGGGTGTGGTCGCAGGGGTGGTGGCGGCGAACCTGGGCTACGTGGTGGTGGGCTACACGCTGGTGGTGTACTGCTGCGCCAACATAGTGATCAGCGGCGCCGCCATGGGCCTGGCCGATGCGCTGGGCCACTACCCCAAGAAGGGCGACAGCATCCCCGGCACCCTCGGCTCCACCGTCCCGGCGCTGGTGGCACTGGTGGCGTTGGCGTTCTAGCTGTTCAGCTGTCGGGGTCGTACATGAACTCGCGGAGTTCCTGCGGGCAACGGCAGGCCGACGCAATCTTCCTCGCCCACTCAACCGCGTCCTCCCGCGTGGGAAGCTCCAGGACGGTGAACCCGCCCGTGAGTTCGCTGCCCGGGTAGGTGCCGGCACTTTACGGAACCGTCGGCCGGGACCAACACGGTGTCCACCGACTCGTTGATCCCGCCGCCGAACACGTAGACGCCGGCAGCCTTCGCGTCAGCGATCACTGCACGGGATTCGACTCCGGCGAGGGCCAACTCCTCGGCAGTGACAACCATGGCTTCGCTCGGGAAGGAGATGAGGTATTTGGTCATGCCTCGATGGTCCCCGACCTGCGGCCGGACGGCAACGGTTGTGGATGCGTAGGCCCGGTTATGGGCACCTCCGATCTCCGATGGCTGGGTTTGCCAGCTCCTTCCGGGCCTCCGCGCCGCTGAGGATGGCGCGTTCCACCACCTTGCCAAGCAGGCCAAATCCGCGGGGCCAGTGCGTTTCGGCCCGGATCCGGTGCGGAGCGTCAGCAGACAGCACGGTAGTCCGCGCGGGCGTGCGGCCCGCGCGGGCGCTGGGCCCGGGCTTATGTGCGCTGGGCGATGTTGAGGATGTTGCCTTCGCTGTCCAGGAACCAGGCGGACTTTCCCCAGCTATCGGTGGCAACGCCGTTCTCGGTCTTCAGGCCGGGCTGGTCGTAATCTTCGAAGACAACGCCGCGGCCCCTCAGTTCCTCCATGTCGCGTTCAATGTTGTCCGTTTCCCAGCCCATCTGGGTGTTCTTGGCTGTTCCAGCATTGTCCGTCTGGTAGAGGAGGAAGCATGTTCCGTTGCCGCAGCGGTACAGCACGCTGTACTCCTCCATGGATTCGGAGGGTTCCAGCCCCAGCTTGTCGCGGTAGAAATCCTTTGCCCTGCTGATGTCCTTCGCAGGAAGGACAGCCATAAGTGCTGAGATCCTTGAGCATGATGATTTCCTTCTGTGCTTCTGTCGCAGTGATGGCGATGCTCTCCCCCGGTGCCGGCCCGGAACATCCTTGTCCGTGCCGCGTGGCCGCCCGACCCGCCGACTACCGGGGCGGCCACCTGGGACTCTGCAACGCCTCGCCAGCCATCATTGACGCGAGGGTCCCCGAAGCCTATGTGGCCATTATGGAACTGATCTGCTGCCACGGAAATAGGCGATGCTTTCTTCATTCCTCAGGCAACAGGCCCTTGGCATACCCGGCCTGGCCTGCGTGCTGGAGGCAGTCGGCAATCGTGCTCACCAGCCGCGCTCCGAGGGTCACAGGCGGGTCCCACCGCGTGTCAACAATGCGGTCCAAATCGTCGTCGCCAAGGGTCTGAACGTAGTCCACGGTCTGGCGGTGGACGGCCTCGTAGTACTCCAGCAGGAGCTCCGGCGTAGCCGTGATGGCGTCCACCTGCTCGGACGAGTGGCCATAGCCGGTGTCCTGTGCACGCAGCGGCAAGTCGAAGCGGGCCACGAAGTCCTGCGCCGTCCACACCTGTTCGAGGCCGGCTGCGGATGCCACCTGTGCGTCCTCCACCCGGCCCAGATGCCAGATGAGCCAGGCGATCGAGTTGGCGGTGCCGGCCGGACGGTTGGCCAGGGCGCCGGCGTCGATCCCGTCCAGTGTTGCCTCCACCGTTTCGCGGATCCGGCCGAAGGCGTCCAGCAGCAGTTCGTTGGCTTTCATGGTCTCCCTTGTCTGTTGCCCGCCCGAGGCGGGTACTACGTCAGGATCTCCGCGCGGCGGAGGCGGACGATCTCCTCCACCACGTCGTCCGGAACGGGATGGTCCGGCGTGAAGCGGATGGTCCCCTTCGACAGTGAATAGCCTTCAAGCCTGGGGGCGACGGCGTCCACCACCGCCGGGGAGAACGGGAAGATGGACAGGTGCCTGGCAGCCGCAACAACGCCGATGAGCGGCTTCCCGCCGACCTTCAGCGCCGGCATCCCGTAACTGACGCCGTCCACGGCTTCCGGGACCACCGTCCGGGCGATCCCGATCACGTGCTGCAGGCAGCCTCGGCCGGGCTCGGGAACATCCACCAAGGAATCGTCAACGGTACCCATGGCGCCCATTCTATTCCTGCGCATTCCGTGGGCATCTGAGAGTTGGTCCTCGTGGGAGCCGCGGACCAGGGGCCGGAAGGCCGGTCCCTGTGAGCTGCCTGACGTTAGTTGCCTCGCTCCCCTTGCAGGAGCATAATTGTTAGCAGAGCTAATTAGCAGTGCTAACTAAATTGAGGGGGCGCAACGGCGTCAATGACCACCATTTCAGCCACTGACCAGGGACCCGGCGAAAGCACCAGGCCGGACGTTCTCGCCATCGACCTCCGGACGGCGGTGATGCGCACCTCCCGACGACTCCGCATCGAGGCCACCGGCGACGTCATCACCCCCGGGCAATACACAGTCCTCGCCCAACTGCGGAACGGCCCCCAGACCCTTCGCGAACTGGCAGAACGCGAACACGTACAGGCGCCGTCGATGACCCGGATCGTCAACGCCCTGACCGAGCAGGGCTTCGTCACCCGGACCGCCCATCCTGCGGACGGACGCCAGGTCCAGGTGGGGATCACACCGGCCGGCGAGGACGTCCTCGCCGAAGCGCGCGAACAGCGGACGGCCTGGCTCGCCCAGCGGGTTGCCGGCCTGGGCGAAGAAGACCGGCTGATCCTCAGCCGCGCCGCCCACCTCATGCAGCAGCTGAGCGCCAAATGAGCCACATGTTCCGGGCCCTCGAAAACCCCAACTACCGCATCTGGGCCGGCGGGGCATTCGTCTCCAACATCGGCACCTGGATGCAGCGGATCGCCCAGGACTGGCTGGTCCTGACCGTCTTGACCAACCATTCCGGCACCGCCGTGGGCATCACCACCGCGCTGCAGTTCCTGCCCAGCCTCATTCTGGGGCCCTACGGCGGCGTCCTTGCAGACAGGTACCGCAAGCGCGTGATCCTCCTGTGGACCCAGGTGGCCATGGGCCTGTGCGGACTTGCGATCGGGCTGCTCGTCGTCACAGGCACCGCGCAGCTGTGGCACGCCTACCTTGCCGCGCTCTGCCTGGGGCTTGCCAGTGCCATAGACGCCCCGGCCCGCCAGGCTTTCGTGTCCGAACTGGTAGGACGCGAACACGTGACCAACGCCGTATCCCTGAACTCCGCCTCCTTCAACACAGCCAGGCTTACCGGTCCGGCCATCGCAGGGGTACTGATCGCCTGGGTGGGAACAGGACCGGTATTCCTCCTCAACGCCGTCAGCTTCGCGGGCGTCATCATCTCCCTGCTCCGGATCCGCACCTCTGAACTCACCGTGTCCGCGCCTGCTACTCCCAGCAAGCATCCGGTGATGGACGGCCTGCGCTACGTGCGGGGACGCCCGGACCTGGTGCTGATCCTGGTGATGGTGAGCGTCATCGGAGCCTTCGGAATGAATTTCGCCATCACCAACGCCCTGATGGCCACCGTGGAATTCCAAGCCGGTCCCGGCGAGTTCGGGCTGTTGGGCTCCATCATGGCAGTGGGAACGTTGGCCGGCGCGCTGCTCGCTGCCCGCAGGTCCGGCCCCCGGCTGCGCTTCCTGCTGGGCGGGGCCATCGGAGTGGGTGTCTTCTCGCTGCTGGCCAGCGTCACGCCGTCGTTCTGGTTCTATGCCGCCGTCCTGATCCCGATGGGCCTGGCCTGCATCACGTTCCTGAACAGCTGCAACACCACCATCCAGCTCACGGTGGAACCGCAGTTCCGCGGCCGGGTCCTTGCCCTCTACCTGGCCATCCTGCAGGGGGGAACTGCCGTCGGGGCGCCTGCGCTCGGGTGGATCGGCACGGAATTCGGCGCCCGCTGGGCCGTAGCCGCCGGCGGGCTCATCGTCCTGATCACCGGGCTGCTCGCCGTCATTGCCGTCAACCGCCGCAGCCCGCAGACGTTCAGGCAGCAGGTGCGGACAGCCTTTCCGGGACGCCGCGCCGCGACCTGAGCGCCCGCGTCAAGTGAGAGAGGGTCCCGGGAAAACCCGCGACAAGCGATAGAGCGTCGCCGGGAAAACCCGCGGCAAGTGAGCGAGGGTCGCCGGGGGGGCTACGGTGTGGTGCCGGGGGCGGCGGTGGACCCCCGCACCACCAGCTCGGTGCCCAGCTCGATCCGCTGCGGCAGCTCCTCGTCCCCGTCCAGGTGGCGGAGCAGCGCACGCATGGCGGTCTCGGCCATCTGGACTACGGGCTGGCGGATGGTGGTCAGGCCGGGCTCGATCCACTCCGCCGCCGGAATGTCGTCGAAGCCGATGATGGACAGGTCCTCCGGAATACGCAGCCCTGCCGCCCGCGCGGCCCGGTACGCACCCATGGCCTGGTCGTCGTTCCCGGTGAAGATCGCCGTGGGCCGGTCCTTGAGCTCCAGCAGGCGCTTGGTGGCAGCCTCGCCGGACCCGATGGAGAAGTCCCCCGGGACCATGAGTTCGGGATCCACAGCGATGCCGGCCCGCCGCAGTGCCGAGATGTAGCCGTCCTCGCGGGCGCTGCTGCACTGCAGGTCCTCGCGGCCGCCGATCATGCCGATCCGCTGGTGCCCCAGCTGCAGCAGGTGGTCCGTGGCCGAGTACGCGCCGTCCCAGTTGGCCGCCCCCACGGTCATGAGGTCCGGCCCGGGCTGGCCCACCGGATCAATCAGCACCACCGGGATCCCCAGCGACTTGATCCGCTGGATCTGCTTGGCGTCCAGCTGGTAGACCGCCATGAGCAGCCCGTCCGACTTCCGCTCGGCCAGGTTGGCCAGCCAGGGCCGGATCCGCGAGCCGTCCATGTTCAGGCTGCTCACCACTGTGCCGTAGCCGGCATCCTGCGCCACCCGTTCCACACCCTCAATGATTTCCAGCGCCCACTCCGAGCCCAGCCCGGGGAACACCAGGTCGATCAGGCCTGCTTTCTGCTTCCGTTTGGCCGGGCGGCGGGCGTAGTCGCGCCGGGCAATGATCTCCTCTACCCGGGCACGCGTCTCCGCAGCCACATGGGCGTGCCCGTTGAGCACCTTGGAAACGGTGGGTACCGAGACGCCGGCCTCCCGGGCAATCTCGCTGATCGTTGCGCGCCCGGTCTCCTGTTTGGTCACCACGGAACCCCACCTTCCAGCCGGGACAGGCCCGGACCGCTAGTTATCGGAAAGTTCCCATGTCCGGATGCGTCCACACATGCCGTACGTCCTCCGGGCCTTCCGTTTTCCCATGGTAGTCTGCGCTTCTCCGAGATAGAAACTTTCGGCCGTGTCCAGAGAACGCAACTGCCGGCCCGTGGTTTCCGCCTGTCCAGCAGCGCCCCCGGCGAGGAGCTCCGCCCACCTCCCGGCCTGTGGACCCACGAGCCGGGCCGCGGCTGCATGGAAGTCCGCCAACGCACCCGGCCCCGATTCGAGCACCGCCGTTTTCAAGGCGAAGTATCCTTCCAGCGCCAGGTCACGACGCCGGCGGGCGGCGTCCTCCCCGGCCCCCGGACCGCCGTCGGCATCCGTGAGTTCAAGCGCGGCGGCGCGGCGGTACGCGCCGGCATCCGCCAGATGTTCGGGCGGGAAGGTCATCACGGCGTCGCCGCTTTCCGGCAGCCCGGCGTTCTGCATGACCACCAGGACCTGGAGGTCCCCCGACCCGTTGACGGCCCGGTGCACGGTGCCCGGGGTGAACCAGAGCACCACCCCCGGTTCCAGCGCCGTGGAGGTGTACCCGCGCGAATCCAGGGTTTCCAGCCGGCCGGCCCCCCGCTGCACCACGTACGCCTCGGTGGAGGCGGTGTGCAGGTGGGGTGTCCCGCCGGCGGCGCCATCCGCGCCGGGCCAGTCGTAAATGCTGACCTCGGACAGGCCCGTGGCGCCGGGGAATGACGTGCTCACGGCTCAGGCCCAGCTCTCCAGCGCAGCCTGGGCGCCCTCGGCCAGGGCGGCGGCGGACCCGGCATCCACTGCGCCGTCGGCAATGACGACGGCGTAGCGGTAGGTCAGCGGGTTGCCGTCCGTGAGCGGGACTACTTCGCTGAAGAACGGAGCCGAGCCCAGGCAGGCGAACATTGAGGACCGGGCGAACCACTGGTTGGGCGCGCCGGGGTTGGCGCTGTCCTCGGCGAACAGGATGGTGGAGGACCGGCAGGTGACGTCGTGCCGGCCGGTGAACGCGATCCACGGTGAGCGGGTGCCCATGAACTCGTCCGTGCCGGTGCCGTTGTGCGAGCGGAACTCGCCGCCGGTGAAGGACCGCGGGCCGCGCCAGAACAGGCCGCCGTAGCCGGCGTTGTCCCGGCCCTCGGTGGTGGGGCTGCCGATGGGGATCTCCGTGCCGGAAATGTTCGTCAGCTGCGTCTGGAACAGCAGGACCCAGGCGGGTGCGGCGGGGACGTCGAGGAGCTGGATGTTGAAGCGGCGCGCCTCGGTGATCAGCGGTGTGCCGTCCTGGCCGGACCACGTCAGGGATTCCGACGCCGTGATCCCGGCCCCGGATCCATCGATGGCCGAAAACGCCTCGTGGGCCATGGTGCCGTTGTTGTCCAGGTTCGAGTACCCGGTGGCCCTGGTGTAGGTGGCGCCGCCCCAGAAGTTGTGGTCCCCCACGTTGGGCAGCGCCCAGGACAGGCCCTTGTGCCAGACGTGGTCCCAGGGCCGGGAGATGGTCACCTCGTCTCCTTCGAGCGTGGTGAGCGGGTGGAAGAAGGGGCGCGGGCTCTCGTACTGGTGGTCCGTGGGCCGGTACGTGTACTGGGCGATCTGCTGGCTGCCGGCCGTGAAGGTGAGGGTGGCGCCGTCATCCGTGCAGCGCACCTCGGTTCCGGTGGGGGCGTCCGGTGCTGCTGCGGTGCCGGATATTGCGGTGCTGGTCACTGCGGTGCTGGTCAAGGGTCTCTCCAGGAGGTTGTGGGGTGGTTGGTCAAGCAGTGGTTGGTCAAGCAGCGGTGGCTCAGGGGCGGCCGGTCAGGTGGAGGTTGCCCAGCCGGATGGGGCGGCAAGGGCGGTGGATTCCAGGATCTCGCTTCCGAGGCCCTCCCCGTCCATCCCCGAATAGAAGGGGTGGCCGGGCACAATGTCGCCACGGCGCACGGGTTTACCGGTAAAGGCGGAGGCGTACACTGCGGCAGCGAACTCCAGGGTCTGCCGCGCGGAGTCCGCGCCGGCTGGGAGCGGCCTGCCGGCGTCGAGCGCGTCATACATGGCCAGGAACTGGGCGGAGTGGCCGCTGCCGCGTTCGAGCGGTTCTCCCTCCCAGGCCGAGGCAACAGCCTCCCCGTGGCCGGGCGCCGGGGTGACGGTCCAGTTGTCCGTGCCGTAGCCGTAGAGGTGGCTCAGCTCCACGGTGGCGAACTCGCAGTCGATCCGGAGGTCAGAGGTTTCCCGCGGGGACAGCAATGAGTTGATGACCGTGGCCACCGTCCCGTTGCCAAAGCGGACCAGCGCGGCCGAGAGGTCCTCGGTGGACGTGGCCCGTGCCTGCCGGGAGGCCAGCGCGGTCACCTCTTCCCAGGGTCCGAGCAGGTGGAGCAGGAGGTCGAACTGGTGGATGCCGTGGCCCATGGTGGGGCCGCCGCCCTCAGCCGTCCAGGTGCCGCGCCATGGGAGATCCCAGTAGCTGTCCGGCCGGTACCAGAGCGTGTCGCAGCGGGCCACCAGGGGGCGGCCGAACCCGGAGCCGCCGATCAGCTTCCGGGCAGCGGCGGCGGCGTCGCCGAAGCGGTGCTGGAACACACAGGAGAACTCCGCGCCGCCCCGCGCCTCAGCGGTCTGCAGCCGGTCGAAGTCGGCCAGGGACAGGGCAGGCGGCTTCTCCGAGAGGACGTTCACCCCGGCTTCGAGGCACTCGATGGCCTGGTCGATGTGCATCATGGGCGGGGTGCACAGGTGCACGATGTCCGGCGTGGCCTCCGCCAGCAGGTCAGTGAGGCTCCGGTGCCGGCCCGGTATGCCGTGCAGGTCGGCGAAGGCGTCCAGCCGGGCCTGGTCAACATCGCAGGCCGCCACGAGCTCGGCCCGGCCGCCGGTCCGGGCCAGGTTGTCCGCATGGACGGCGGCGATCCCGCCGGTGCCCACGATGGCCACTTTGTACGTCCGCATCTGAAATTCTCCACCTTTGCAGTTCTTGATGGGCCGGCTCCACGTTCAGAAACTTTCATGATGTTCTCAGAAGTTTCGTAAACAGCAATAGGGCCTACCAGCCGTCTTAGTTCAACCGTAGAAAGTGAACTACTGAAAAGTCAACGGATTCAGCCCCTAGAAAGTAAATGTAAGTTTCTGATACTTTCTAAGAAATGACTTCCGACCGTAGGAGAAGCCCGTGACCAGCGGTGCCGCCGAAAAGCAAGTACTCCCCCGCGACGCCGGGCCTGGCGCCGTCGAACGGCTCATCCGCGAGATGACCCTCGAGGAGAAGGCCGCCCAACTCGTGGGCGTATGGGTGAACGCCTCCACCGACGGTGACTCCGTGGCGCCGCTGCAAAGCCAGATGGCCGGCGACGCCCGGTCCTGGGATGACGTGATCTCCCAGGGCCTGGGCCAGATCACCCGGATGTACGGCACCACCCCGCTGGAACCTGCCGAGGGCGCGCGCCGCCTGGCCGCGGCCCAGGAGCAGATCATGGCAGCCTCCCGCTTCGGCATCCCGGCGCAGGTGCACGAGGAATGCCTGGCCGGACTCGCCGCCTGGAAAGCCACCGCGTTCCCCGTCCCGCTCGCCTGGGGCGCCACGTTCAACCCGGAACTGGTCCGCGAGATGGCCGGCCGGATCGGCGCCGGTATGCGGTCACTGGGAGTGCACCAGGGTCTGGCCCCCGTGCTCGACGTCGTCCGCGACCTCCGCTGGGGCCGGGTTGAGGAGACCATCGGCGAGGATCCCTACCTGGTGGGCACCGTGGCCTCCGCCTACGTGCAGGGCCTGGAAGCGGAGGGAATTGTGGCCACGCTCAAGCATTTTGTGGGCTACTCGGCGTCCCGTGCCGGCCGCAACCACGCCCCGGTCTCCATGGGCCCGCGCGAACTGGCCGATGTCATGCTGCCCCCGTTCGAGATGGCCATCAAACATGGCGGCGCCCGCTCGGTGATGCACGCCTACACCGATACCGACGGCGTGCCGTCGGCCGCCAACCGCGACCTGCTCACCACGCTGCTCCGCGGGAAATGGGGCTTCGCCGGAACCGTGGTGGCGGATTACTTCGGCGTCGCCTTCCTCAACATCACCCACGGGGTGGCCGCCGATTCCGGCGATGCCGCCGTCCTGGCACTGACCGCGGGAGTCGACGTCGAACTTCCCACCGTGAACTGCTTCGGAGCGCCACTGCTGCAGCGGGTCCGCGACGGCGCGCTGGACGAATCGGTGATCGATACCGCCCTGCGCCGGGTCCTCACCCAGAAGCTGGAAGCGGGCCTGCTGTCCCCGGACTTCGACCCCGCGCCGCCTGCGCTCGCCGCCGGCGACATCGACCTTGACCCGGCAGGCAACCGCTCCCTGGCGCGCCGCCTGGCAGTGCAGTCGCTGGTGCTGCTGAGCAACCGGGAGTACGACGGCGGCCCGGCGCTTCCGCTGCCGGCTGGAGCGTGGGGGTCGCTTGGCGTGGTGGGACCGCTCGCCGAGGATCCGTTCGCAATGCTGGGCTGCTACTCGTTCGACGCCCATGTGGGTGCCTCGCATCCGGACGTGCCGATGGGGATTTCCGTGCCCACCGTGGCCGAGGCCGCCGCGGCAAGGTTCGGAGCGGTCCGCACTGCGGCGACCGGGACCTGCGAAGCTGCCAGCCCGGAGCAGATCGCGCACGCCTGCGGCATTGCGGCGGACGTGGACACCTGCGTGGTGGTGGTGGGCGACAACGCCGGCCTGTTCGGCCGGGGCACCTCCGGCGAAGGAAACGACGCCGCCGACCTCCGCCTCCCCGGCGACCAGCACACCATGCTGGACCGGGTGCTCACCGCAGCCGCAGCGGCCGGGACCCGGACCGTGGTGGTGGTCCTCAGCGGCCGCCCATACGCGCTTGGCGATTTCGCCGACCGTGCCGACGCCATCGTCCAGGGTTTCTTCCCCGGCGAGGAAGGCGCCGACGCGCTCTGGGACGTGCTGACCGGCGTCGTCACCCCGTCCGGCAAGCTGCCGGTTTCCATCCCCCGCACGTCCGGCGGCCAGCCCGGCACGTACCTGCGCAGCGCACTGGCCGGACCCACCGGCGTCAGCGCCCTGGACCCGTCGCCGCTGTACGGCTTTGGGCACGGCCTGTCGTACACGTCATTTGAGTTCTCCGGCCATGTGGCCAGCGCGCCCACCATGTCGACGTCGGACATGGTCACCGTGGGCTGCACGGTCACCAACACCGGTCCCGTGGACGGGGCCGAAGTGGTGCAGCTGTACCTCTCGGACCCGGTGGGAGAGGTGGTCCGGCCGGTGCGCGAACTCATCGGCTACGCGCGGGTGGAACTGGCCGCCGGAGCCTCCGCCGCGGTGGAGTTCACGGTCCACGCGGACCGCACGTCCTTCACCGGACTGGGCCTGGAACGCATTGTGGCGCCGGGCCTCGTGAAGCTGCACGTGTCGGCGTCGAGCACCTCAGACCTGCACACGCACGAGGTGATCCTGCACGGAACCAGGCGGGTGGTGGGTTTTGACCGCGAGATGCTCACGCCGGTGGCGGTAACCCCGCTGGGCTGAGCCTGCGGTGGTGGGCCGGCGCCGGTTTCAGCCCTGGAGCAGCCCCGTCCGTCCCAGCCAGGCTTCCACGTCCGTTCCTGATTCGCGGACTTCCTCGCCGCGCACCGCGAGCCCTTCGCCGATCGTTGCTCCCGGGCAGAAGCGCGCGTAATCCCGCTCAGTGGTGCCGAGGCCGCTCATCGCGTGCGTGGTGACGGGATGGAGGGTCTTGCCGCCGAAATCAAGGCCTTCCACGAACGCCGGCTTCGCCACGCGCTGGGCCCGGCACAACGTCCGCTTCCAGCTCACCGCACACAGCAAGCCCGGCCCAGGAAAAGCTGGCCTTCCTCAGCAGCTGGAGCACCCAGCGGGACTTGGCGGCACCGGGGCGTGCCGACGCCGCCCAAAGCCCCGAGCACACGGGCTAGCCCTGGACGCGCTGGCGGTAGTTCCGCGGGGTCTCGCCCGCGTCGTTGAGGAAATGCCGGTTGAAGTTGGACAGGTTGGAGAAACCCACCTCGTAGCAGATCTCGGAGATGGCCCTGTCGCTGTGCTCGAGCAGGCGCCGGGCGTGGGCCAGGCGTAGCTTGCGGACCAGGTCGCTGAAGTTCTGCCCGGTGGCGCGCTTGAAGTACTTCGAAAACGTCGGCTCCGGCATCCCCACCAGCGCCGCGGCCTCCGACATCTTGACGGTCCCGGCATGGTTGCTGAACACGTATTCGAGGACAAGGTCGACGACGGCGGCCGCCTGGCCGTCCAGCTGCGGCCGGAACCACTCATCAGCAAGGTAGCGGCGCTCGCCGTCAGGCGCCTTCACCAGGACGGTGAAAAGTTCCAAGAGGTGGCGCAGGCGTTCCAGTCCCGTACACGCGCCCATCGCTTCGATGGCTGCCGCCGCCCGTTCCGCGGACGGCCCCAGGAACTCGATTCCCCGCGCTGACTGCTCCAGCAGCGGCTTGACCTCGGCCAGCTCGGGAACCAGGGCGGCGGTCTGCTCCAGCCACTTGGCGTCGAACTGGATGACGGCGTCGCGGTTTTCCAGGACCTCGCCCGGCTCGAGGTCGCTGACCCAGTCGTGCGGCAGCCCGGACCCCACCAGCGCCACATGCCCGGCCTCGAACGTTCCGATGTGGTCCCCCACGATGAACTTCCCGGTGCCCTTGCGGATCAGGTGGATCTCGTACTCGGGGTGGTAGTTCCACCGCGCCACCGGGCTCGGGTAGCTGTGCTCCACCCAGCGGACCGAGTGGTCCGGGTCCGGCGGGACAACCTCCCTGTTGGCCCGCATCCCCAGCAGCCTTTCGGCCAGCCGTGCGGTGGCTCCGTCCGTAAGGTCTGCGGAACGCATGCTGGTTCTCCCTGCTGTGGGCTTCATGAAAAATGGACGACACTTCGAGCGCCTTTCCCCAGATTAGCGCTTCGCTCCGGAACCGAACGGGAAAATTAGTATCAGAAATTGGCAACCACGGCGCTAGTTGTGCCATGGCGCACAGGCCTATCGTTGAGGGACACAGCGGGGCACACCGGATCTCCGGCCAATTGCCCCGGACCCGGTCCGGTCCGTCGACACAGCAGTCGAGGGCCGCCGGCCGCGCACCCCCGAAGAACAAAGGAGTCCTTAATGCGCCCAAAAATGCGTGCTGCAACCCTGGCCGCCGGCGCCTTGTGCGTTGCACTGAGTGCCTCGGCCTGCGCAGGGGCCGGTGGAGGAAATTCTGCCGGAAACCCGAACAGCATCAATGTCCTGATGGTGAACAACCCCCAGATGGAGGACCTGCAGCGGCTCACCGCCGATAACTTCACCAAGGAAACCGGCATCCAGGTCAACTACACGATCCTGCCGGAGAACGATGTCCGGGCCAAGATCAGCCAGGAGTTCTCCAGCCAGGCCGGCCAGTACGACGTCGCCTCGTTGTCCAATTACGAGATTCCGTTCTATTCAGCCAACGGCTGGCTGGCCCCCCTCGACGATGTGGCCGGCAACGCCGCATTCGACCAGGACGACATTCTGCCGGCCTACACCGCTTCCCTCACCGGCGAGGACGGCAAGCTCTACGGCGAACCGTTCTACGGCGAATCGTCCTTCCTGATGTACCGGAAGGACATCCTTGAGGCCAAGGGCCTGACCATGCCGGCGAAGCCCACCTGGGACGAAGTCGCTGCGATTGCCGCGCAGGTGGACGGCGCATCCCCGGGCATGAAGGGCATCTGCCTGCGCGGCCAGCCCGGCTGGGGCCAGGTCTTCGCTCCGCTGACCACCGTGGTGAACACGTTCGGCGGCACCTGGTTCGACAAAGACTGGAACGCACAGGTCAACAGCCCTGAATTCACCGCCGCCGTCGAGTTTTACACCAAACTGGTCCGCGAGCACGGCGAAGCAGGTGCCGCGCAGGCAGGCTTCACCGAATGCCTGAACAACATGAGCCAGGGCAAAGTGGCCATGTGGTACGACGCCACGTCCGCCGCAGGCGCACTGGAAGCTGACGCCTCACCCGTGAAGGGGAAGATCGGCTACGCGCAGGCACCCGTGAAGGAGACCGCGTCCTCCGGCTGGCTCTGGACCTGGTCCTGGGCCATGCAGGCTGCGTCCAAGAAGCAGGACGCAGCGGAGAAGTTCATCGCCTGGGCCAGTTCCAAGGACTACGAGGAACTGGTCGCCTCAGAGCTTGGCTGGGCAAAGGTCCCGTCCGGCAAGCGCATCTCCACTTACGAGAACGCCGAATTCCAAAAGGCCGCACCCTTCTTCGAAGCCGAACGCTTCGCCATCGAAAACGCAGACCCGAAGAACCCCGGCGCCCAGGAACGTCCCGCCGTCGGAATCCAGTTCGTGGGCATCCCCGAGTTCGCCGCACTGGGTACCAACGTCTCCCAGGGCGTCAGCTCGGCCATCGCCGGCCAAGGCTCCGTGGCAGATGCCCTGGCCAAGGGCCAGGCAGCCGCCCAAAAAGTCGCCGATAAGTACAAGCAGCCCTAACCGAACCGCAGGAGAACATCATGACTACCGCAACGGCGCGCATCTCCCGCCCGGGACGCAATGCAGCCACCACCCCCCGCAATGCCCGGTCGCGGGAACGCGCCCTGGCCTGGGCCCGCCGCGCACCGCTGCTGCCCGCCCTGGTCTTCCTCATCATCGTCACCCAGCTCCCGTTCGTGGTGACCCTGATCATCTCGTTCCTGAACTGGAACAGCCTCAGCCCGGATAAGACCGCCTTCGCCGGTCTTGAAAACTACGCCACCGTCCTCACCGACCCGGACTTGCGCCAGGCGATCTTCACCACGATCCTCCTGACCGTCTCAGTGGTCCTGGCCAGCCTGCTCATCGGCCTGGGGCTGGCCCTGCTGCTGGACAAGAAATTCATCGGCCGCGGACTGGCGCGGACCCTGCTGATCGCCCCCTTCCTGGTGGTCCCCGTGGCAGCAGCCCTCATCTGGAAGCACGCCCTGCTCAACCCCACCTACGGGCTGATCAACGGCATCCTGACCTGGGTATGGTCCCTCTTCGGCAGCACCACCGCACCGCAGCTGGACCTGCTCTCCCAGGCGCCGATGATGGCCGTGATTGTCTCCCTGGTCTGGCAATGGACCCCGTTCATGATGCTCATCCTGCTGGCCGGACTGCAGTCCCGCCCCATGGACACCGTGGAAGCCGCACAGATGGACGGCGCCACGCCCTGGGTGATCTTCCGCCACCTCACGCTGCCGCACCTGCGCCAGTACCTGGAACTGGGCGGCCTGCTCGGCGCGATCTACATCGTGCAGAACTTCGACGCCGTCTTCACCCTCACCGCCGGCGGACTGGGCACGGCCAACCTGCCCTACGCCATCTACCAGACGTTCTACTTCGCCAACGAGTACGGCCTGGCGTCCGCCGCCGGCGTCGTGGTGGTCATCGGCACCATCATCGTGGCCACCTTCGCACTCCGCACCGTCTTTTCACTCTTCAAGAAGGAGGCATCACGATGAGCACCCTCACCCCCGCCGCACCGCAGAGCCCCGGACCAACCCGTTCCGCCCGGCCCGCCGCCAAGACCACCGGCCGCTCTGCACGGCGCGGCAAGACGCGTATGGACCCCACCCGCAACAACACCGCCGCCGGCATGGCTGCCTGGCTGATGGCGCTGCTGTTCGTAGCCCCGGTCCTGTGGATGATCCTGACGTCCTTCCACTCTGAAACCGACGCCGCAACCAACCCGCCGTCCATCGCCGCGAACCTCACCCTGGACGCGTACCGGGAGTTCTTTGGCGAAACCTCAGGCGTCAGCCCGTGGCCGTCGCTGATCAACTCCGCCACCGCCTCGATCCTGTCAACGGTCCTCGTCCTGGCCCTGGCCATCCCCGCCGCCTATGCCCTGTCCATCCGGCCGGTGAAGAAGTGGACCGACGTGATGTTCTTCTTCCTCTCCACCAAGATGATGCCCGTGGTGGCGGCGATCCTGCCGCTCTACCTCTTCGCCCGGACCGTCGGAGCGTTGGACAACATCTGGTTCCTGATCCTGATGTACACCTCCATGAACCTTCCCATCGCCGTCTGGATGATGCGGTCCTTCCTCGCCGAAGTGCCGGAAGAAATGCTGGAGGCCGCCCAGATCGACGGCGCCGGCCTGCTCCTGACACTGCGCAAGATCATTGCGCCCGTGGCCATGCCCGGCATCGCCGCCACAGCCCTGATCTGCTTCATCTTCAGCTGGAACGAACTGCTGCTGGCCAGGGTCCTCACCGGCGTTGTGGCAGGCACCGCCCCGGTGTTCCTCACGGGCTTCGTCTCGGGCCAGGGCCTCTTCCTCGCCAAGGTCTGCGCCGCCGCCGTGATCATCTCCCTGCCGGTGCTGTTCGCCGGCTTCGCCGCCCAGGACAAGCTGGTCCAAGGCCTGTCCCTCGGCGCCGTCAAGTAACCCTCCCCCGCTTTCGAAAGGTTCGCTCCCATGACAATCCCCACCACCCGGTCCCGCCCCCTCGCACAGCCCGGCCTGCCGGCCACCATGCGCGCCTCCGTCCTGAGGCGCCAGGGGGACATGGCCATGCAAACCCTGCCCCTCCCGCAGCTCGACGCCGACCAGGTCCTGGTCCAGGTCGCCGCCGTCGGCGTCTGCGGCAGCGACGTCCACTACTACGAGCACGGCCGGATCGGCCCCTACGTAGTTGACCACCCGCTGATCCTGGGCCACGAACTGTCCGGCCGGATCGCCGCCGTCGGAAGCGCCGTGGACCCTGCCCGCATCGGCCAGCGCGTCGCCGTCGAACCCCAGCGTCCCTGCCGCACCTGCAAGCAGTGCAAGGCCGGCCGCTACAACCTGTGCCCGGACATCGAGTTCTATGCCACCCCGCCGGTCGACGGCGCCTTCGCCGAATACGTGACCATCCAGGCCGACTTCGCCTACGACATCCCGGACAGCGTCAGCGACGAGGCCGCAGCCCTGATCGAACCGCTCTCCGTGGGCCTTTGGGCCTGCGAACGCGCGGAGATCAAGCCCGGCAGCCGGGTCCTGATCGCCGGCGCAGGCCCCATCGGCATCATCGCCGCCCAGGCCGCCCGCGCGTTCGGCGCCACCGAAATCTACATTTCTGACATCGCCGAGGACCGGCTCGACTTCGCCCTCAAACACGGGGCAACCCACGCACTCAACGCCAGGACGGACAGCGTGGAAGGGCTCGACGTCGATGCGTTCATTGACGCTTCCGGCGCACCGCAGGCGGTCCGTTCCGGGATCATGGCCGTGGGACCGGCCGGCCGGGTCATCCTGGTCGGGTTGGGGGCGGACGACGTCGAACTTCCCGTCTCCTTCATCCAGAACCGCGAGATCTGGCTCTCCGGAGTGTTCCGCTACACCAACACGTGGCCGCTGGCCATCCAGCTGATCGCCGACGGAAAGGTGGACCTGGACATCCTGGTCACCGGAAAGTTCGCCCTCGCGGACTCGGAAGAAGCGCTCAAAGCCGGCAAGCAGGCCGGACAGCTCAAGGCCGTGGTCTACCCGGGCCGATGACCATGATCGCCGTCATCGGCTAATCCCTCGGAGTGGAGGCCACGGTGGGTGGCGCCGGCATCCCACCAGGCGAGCACGCGGTTGGCATGGAAGGTCAGCCACTTGGACGGCTCACCGGACGCTGCATCCACCTCGAACCAGACCCTCCCGGGATGGCGGCGTTCCTGCAGCCAGGTCCCGTCAGGCCGGCGGGCTGACCTCACCACCTCGACGGCGACGGCCAGCCGCGGATCGGGCGCCATGGCGTCGTGGAGTGCTGCCAACCGGAAGTATTCCAGGGCGTTCAGGGCACTGTAGAACCACCGGAACGGATAGGCGAAGTGCGTTGCCCACGGCGCCACCACCTCTCCCGTAGCCCGCCGGTACAGCAGCCGGCGCTCCAGCAGGTATTCCTCCCCGCTGCGGCGGGCGGCGAGGAGTTCGTCGCTGCCGCCTGTCGCGGCCTCGTAGTACAGCAGGCCCTTCAGGGCATTGAGCGTTGAATGGAAGGACGAACGGGTGGACCCTTCCACCCACTCACAGTTCCAGCCGCCGTCGGCCATCCGGTGATCCACGAACCATTGGGCGATTCCGGAGACGTCCGTTCCCAGCCAGACGCCGTTGGCCAGCGTGAACGCGTTGATGCAGGCATCCACTTCGCCGCCCCAGTACGGCAGGTGGTTGTACTCCCAGCGGCTGTTCGCGCGGAGCAGTTCCGTGGTGCCCGCGAGTGCGGCAGCATCGAGGCCCCATTCCCGGAGCGAGTTCAGGGACCACGTGGTGGCGGTATACGGCTGGCCGGCGTCGCTGGCCGCTTCGGGCCCGGCAAAGTCGAAATCCTTAGGGAAGTACGCGCCGCCCGCCCATTGCCCGTCCGGGTCCTGCAGCGCGAGCAGGCGTGCTCCGAACCCGTCGGTGGCGATGCGGTTCCGCGTCCCTGCCCAGACCTCCAGGGGGGCGCCGGCGAGGTCGCGTTCCACCTGCCAGCGAAGCGCCGGATCGGAATCGAGCAACCAGTCGAGCAGGGTTGGGTCCACGGCCATAGCCGGGAGACTACCACGGCCCGGGTGCAACGATGCCTTGGCACCGATTGCCCAACATGTCGATTATCGATAGTATATAACTGTTTTTCGACATCCAAGGAGAATCATGGGAAAGCTCACCGTCCTGGCCTTGCGCATCGTGATTGGCATGGTGCTGGCAGGTTCGTTGTTTGTGCAGGTCCGGATGGTGCCGCTGTTTTCGGTGGACCTTGTGGAGGCCGGCGCCCCTGACGGACCCCGGATCGCGCTGATTGCCATCGTGGTTCTGGGCATCGCGTGTGTCCAGCTCACCGCGCTCTGCGTGTGGCGACTGCTCACCATGGTGCGCCGCGGAACGGTGTTCTCCCACGGCGCCTTCCGGTACGTGGACATCATCGTGGGGGCCGTCGCCGCCGCTTCGCTGCTGATGTTCGGGATCGCTGTCATCCTGGCGCCCGGCGAGATTGCGCCCGGCGTGGTCCTGCTGGTCTGCGGGGCATCCCTGATGATCGCCGGCGTCGCCCTGATCGTCCTGGTGATGCGCACCCTGCTGGCCCAGGCCGTTGCCCGCGACGCGGAAGCGAAGCACCTCCGGGATGAACTGGACGAGGTGATCTGATGCCCATCGTCGTCGACATTGACGTCATGCTGGCCAAGCGGAAGATGCCGGTGGGCACCCTCGCCGACAAGGTGGGCATCACCCCTGCCAACCTGGCGGTGCTGAAGAACGGCAGGGCCAAAGCGGTCCGCTTCACCACCCTCGAAGCGTTGTGCGAGGTGCTTGAGTGCCAGCCCGGCGACCTGCTGCGCTGGGAGCCTGAGGACCCGTCGGCGCCTACGTCAGCACAGCCGGAGCAGACGGAAGCGGACGACGCCGGGCGGCGGGTTTCCGGGTCCAGCTAACGGTAAGAAGTGGCGGCGCTGCCCACAGGGCGCGGGATAATGGGATCATGACCGATCCGGACCGTGAACTCTGGGATGAGTTCGACAAGCTCAAGCCAGCGGCACCGGACCGTGTTGAGGGTTATCCCGGCGGCGAGCCGGTGGGTTTTGGGTTCCGGACCGGCGTGCGAAGCGCCCGCGTGGCCGTGGGGTTCGCCATTTATGCACTGGTGCTCGGAACCACCCTGGTGCTGCTCGGAGCCTTCTTTTTCATCAGGGAAGGCCAGTGGCTGATGCTGGCGCTGATGGCTTTGATTGAGGCCGTCTTTGTCTTCGCGTTCGTGCGGCTGGTACGGCAGGCGCGCCACCGCCGTTCCAGCGGCTAGCTGTCCACAGCTGGCCGGGTTACTTCGCCGGCCGGACCATCCGGATTTCAGGCAGCTCTTCCCACTCCGGCGGCAGCAGCCCGCGTGTGCCGTCAGGCCGGAAACCATGCTTCCGGTAGAAAGCGAACGCCCGGGGATTGTCCTCCAGCACCCACAGGTACGCCGGGGACTCGCCGACGGCGGCACTGAGCAGGGCTGCCCCCAGCCCGCTGCCGTGGGTCCGCCGCAGCGCGTAGATCGAATACAGTTCCAGCTCCACCGGACCGTCGTCGTCGCGGCCCGGCCCGGCATCCGCCAGGCCCACGATTTCGTTATTGGCATCAACGGCAATGATCCGCGGATCCGGGACGTCCAGGTACGGCCTGCGCCGTTCAACGCGTTCGGGAATGCTGGCCCGGCGGCCGCGGAAAAACTCCGGCGAGAGCAGGTGGGCATAGGCCTCCTCGTGCACCAGCGTGTGGAACCGCACAACGGCGTCGGCATCTTCAGGGTCGGCCCGGCGAAGCTGATAATCCATCGGCTCAGCCTAGCCAATGGGGAGCTGCCTGGCCCGTCCGAATTCCCCTCAAGGTGCTCAGCCGGCGCCCTGCTTCCGGCGTCTCCTGCGTCCCAGCATGCTCTTGACCAGGAGCGGAACCGCGATAGCCCACGAGATGAGGGTCACGATCCCGCCCGCCCCAGCCAGGAAGGTGCCGTCGCTCTCGAATCCCAGCACCGTGGCCTGGCCGGGGTCGGATTCGCGGTAGGCGACTGTGACCTCGTCATTGACCACGGGGTGCTGCTCATGGTCCACCGACGCCGAGGTGTAGTGGACCGTGCCGTCAGCAGACTGAAACTCCACGCTGATGTCGCGCTGCGAAGCCCGCCGCGCGTCGTCGAAATCAATGATCGTTCCCGGGGCGCGTTCACCCGTGCGCGCGAGCTCGGCGTCCGCATGGTCCAAGCCTGCGCCGATGCCGATCATGGCCGGGCCAAGGCCAAGGAACACCAGGGCGATGGCGATGTTCGCCAGCGCGCCCCTCCAGGTAGCGGGCTTTCTTGCGGGGGCTTTGGGTGGCGTCACGCGTCCATTCTGCCCCAGGTCCGGTTATAGGCTCCGTACATGTCATTTCATCCACCGCACCATGCCGACGATGTCATCAGCCAACCGGCCCGCGTCCAGTTCGACGCCTTCCTGGACCAGCACCGGGAAGCCCTTCACAACTGCCTTGACGGCCTCACCGAGGAGCAGGCCCGACGTCGTCTGGTCCCGTCCCGGACCACGCTGCTGGGGCTGGTGAAGCACGCGGTCTTCGTGGAAAAGGTGTGGTTCGATGAGGCGTTCACCGGCCGGAGCCGCAGCGAGATCGGCATCCCGGCCACACCGGACGAATCATTCATCCTCGACGACGCAGACACCGTCGCCTCCCTCCAGCAGGCCTACCGTGAAGCCTGCGCGGCGTCCAGGTCTGCAGCCTCGGCTCTGGAACTCGACGACGTCGTCCACGGCAACCGCCGCGGCCCCTTGCCGCTGCGCTGGATCTACCTGCACATGCTGCGCGAACTTGCCCAGCACTGCGGCCACGCAGACATCCTGCGCGAACAGGTCCTCAGTGCAGGCCCTCCGGCTCCCGTGTACCGGACTCCCGCACCGTGAACTTCGCCTCGATGAACGCCAGCAGTGGCCGCGAGTTCAGGCAGATCAGGTACATCAGGGGCCCGGCGACGAGGATCAGCAGCCCGGCTGTGGTGGCCAGGAGCAGGAACGCGGTGACGAACAGGATTCCGGCATTGCCCAGCGAGACCCGTTTCTGCGCCCCCAGGCAGTACAGCGAGAGCCGGTAAAGGTCCCGGGTCCGGAACGTGAACCGGGACAGCAGCAGCATCGCCGTCACGCCTGCCGTAGCCACGAGAAGTCCCAGCCCCAGCAGCCCTACCCGGGCAGCGGACGGGGCAGGGCTGGCGGCGTCGAACGATCCGGGCAGCAGCAGGAGATTGACCACGACGACGGCCAGCAAGGCCAGGTACGGCAGCCAGACCGCGAGCGCCTGGCGGAAGTTTGCGCGGTAGCCTCGGATGAAGTCCCGGAACACTCCGGTTTCCTCCCCCGCCAGCAGCCGGTTGACCGCGTAGGCCGCCGCCGCCAGGGACGGTCCCACCGGTATGAACGCCAGGAAGACAAGTCCCAGCTGCGCTCCGTAGCCGGGCCCGGACCGCGCCACTGACGCGGTAGGCATTCCGGCGGAGAGGGCCACCAGCAGGGGTGCCAGGACCAGCGCGATGTTGGCCAGGACCAGCAGCACGTCAGCCACCATCACGCCGTAGACCACCCCGGCCGCCCTGAACAGCGGGCCGGAGCCGTACTCCGCCTTTTTCTGTGCCACGCACTGCCTTCCCATCACGGACTCCGCGGCGCCCGCCGTGCCGGTACCTGGCCCACCCGGCCCGGCGTGCCGCCGTCGTCCGTTACCTACTTCTTGCTGTCGTACGCCTTGTACGCCTTGTTGGCCAACTCTACGTACTTGGACTGGCCCTTGGCGTCGAGTTCCTTGACGTAGGCGTCGAACTCGCTCAGGCTCCGCTGGCCGGTGATGAACTTCAGCGTGTTCTGCTTGACGTGGTCCTTCAGCGGTGTGAGCACCAGGGTGGCCTGCTCGCGGTCCACATCGTTGAACGGCACGGGCGGCGCCACGGCCTTGGGCTTCTTGGACTTCATGGCCTCCTGGAAGGCCAGTTCCTCCTCGTTGAACGTGGACTGCAGCAGGTCCGTGGTGCCGCCGTACGCAAAGTTGCCACCCGAGAAGCCGTATTCCATGCGGAGGTCCTTGGTACCGGCCGGGTTCAGGCCCTGGAAGTTGATGTCCTTGGCCAAAACACGCTTGCCGCCGTCCTTCGTGTACGTGGTGCCTTCCACGCCCCACTTGGAGAACTCCTGCCCGGCGTCGCTGTAGAAGAGCCAGTCGATGAACTGGATCAGCGCCACGAAGCTGTCCTTGTCCTTCACGGACGAGTTCAGCATGATGCCGTTTTCCAGCCGGGAGCCGCCGATGATGTCACCGGCCGGGCCACCGGGGACCGTAATCTTGCCCACCGCGAAGTTGCCCTTGCCCAGGGACTGCTCCATGGACGTGCGGTACGTGATGATGTTCTGCGAGTTGGCGCTGATCACGAACGACTTGCCGGAGACGAACTTCTGGATGGCCGAATCGTCCGTCTGGGTGAAGCTCTCCGGGTCCATCAGGCCCTCGGACACCAGCGAGTTGAAGTACTCGAGCAGTTCCTTGAACTTCGCGGTGCCGGCGCCGAACTCGAACTCCTTCTTTGACTCATCGAAGTTCAGCCCGTCCACCAGGCCCCAGCCGGCCACGGTACCGAACGCGTTGCCCGCAATGTTCAGCACGCTGTTGCCGTTGAAGCGGTCGGAGAACGGCACGACGTCGGGATAGGCCTTTTTGAGCGAGCGCAGCGCCTCGCGGAACTCGTCCCAGGTCTTGGGCTCCTTGATGCCTTCCTTCTGCAGGACGTCCTTGCGGAACGCCAGCGAGTAGTCCGGCCACAGCTCCTCATGCAGGCCCGGCAGCACGTAGTACTTGCCGTCCTCCTGGGTCAGCCCTTCGATCTCCGGCTCCAGCTTCCACTTCTTGACCTTGTCCTGGAAATGCGGCATCAGGTCCACATAGTCGCTGACCGGCAGCACCGCACCGGAGGAGACGTAGGCGGACTCCTGGCCGGGGTAGGTCTTGGCGATGATCTCCGGGGCGTTGCCGGAGCTGATGAGCAGGCTGCGCTTCTGCTCGTAGTCACTGCCAGGAACCACCGTGGTTTCGAGGGTGACGTTGTTCTCGCCCGCCATTTTGGTGAACAGCAGCCAGTCTTTTTTGTACGGGTACGTGGGCTGGTCGCTGAAGAGGAAGCTGAACGTCAGCGGCACCGTCGCCTTGAACGTGTCCCCCACCCCGAAGCTGTCCATCGCGCCGTTGCGGGCCTTGGAGGTGTCCACCTCCTCCGCCGACTCGGAATCGCAGCTGGTCAGCATCAGGCCGATGGTGACAACGGACGCCAGGCCGAGGAAGTCTCGCCTGCGGAACTCTGGTTTGGAGATCATGTGGTGTCCTTTCATAAGGGTTACTCCTTGACGGAGCCGAGCATGACGCCCGAGAAGAAGTACTTCTGGACGAACGGGTAAATGCACAGGATGGGGATGACAGTGAGGACGATGGTGACCGACTGGATGTTGGCGGCGATCTGGCCCACGTTTTCCGCGGTGCCGCCGGCGGAACCGGCCGTGGTCACCCCGGCGATCATGTTCCGGAGGTAGATGGTCACCGGGAACAGCTCCGGCTTGTCCAGGTAGAGGAAGGCCTGGAACCAGGAGTTCCAGTTGGCCACCGCGTAGAACAGCACCATGGTGGCAACGATCGCCTTGCTCAGCGGCAGCACCACCTTGAACAGCACCCCGTACTGGGTGAGGCCGTCGATGGCGGCAGCCTCTTCCAGTTCGCGGGGCATGTTCTCGAAGAACGACTTCATGATCAGCAGGTTGAAGACGCTGATGGCGTTGGGCAGGACCACGGCCCAGATGGAATCCCGCATTCCCAGCGAGCTGATGAGCACGTAGTTGGGGATGAGCCCGCCGTTGAAGAACATGGTGAACACGGCGATCCCGATGAACACGCTGCGGCCCTTGAGGTCCTTCTTGGCGATGGCGTAGGCGAAGGAGGTGGTCAGCACCATCGAGATGGCCGTGGCCACCACCGTGTAGAGGACCGTGTTGCCGTAGTTGTTCCAGAACGTGGAGTCGGCCAGGATCAGCCTGTAGGTTTCCACATTGAAGCCCAACGGGAACAGGTTCACCTGCCCGGCGTTGATGAAGCCCTCGCTGGAGAAGCTCTGCGCCACGATGTTCAGGAACGGATAGACCGTCAGGAACACCACCATCAGCAGGAACACGAGGTTGACGGCCCGGAAGACCTTCATGCCGCGGGAGACTTTCATGTCCTTGACCAGGACGCCGGTTTCTTTCCTGGCCGGCCGTTTCTGGAGTGTTCCAGTCATTGCAGTCCCTTTCACCACAGGCTCGTTCCGGCGAGGCGCTTGGAGATGGCGTTCGCGGAGAGGATCAGCGTGAGGCCGATGACGGATTCGAACATTCCGATCGCGGCGGCGTAGCTGAAGTTGGACGACTCCAGGCCCACCCGGTACAGGTAGGTGGAGATGACATCGGAGGTTTCGTAGTTGAGCGGGTTGTAGATCAGCAGGATCTTCTCGAAGCCCACGGCCATGAACGTGCCGATGTTCAGGATCAGCAGCGTGATGATGGTGGGCCGGATGGCCGGCAGCGTCACGTGCCAGGTCTGCTGCCACCGGTTGGCACCGTCGATCCGTGCCGCCTCGTACAGCGATTCGTCCACCCGGGTCAGCGCGGCAAGGTAGAGGATGGCGCCCCACCCCATGGTCTGCCACACCTCGGAGCTGATGTACATGGGCCGGAACCAGGCCGCGTCCTGGGTGAAGTTCACCGTGGTGCCGAACACCGTATTGGCGATCTGGTTCACTGTGCCGGTCATCGAGAAGTTCTGCAGGATCATGCCGGCGATGATCACCACGGACATGAAGTGCGGGAGGTATGCCACGGTCTGGACGAACTTCTTGAACTTCTGCGAGCGCAGTTCGTTCAGCATCAGTGCAAAGATGATGGGCATCGGGAAGCAGAACAGCAGGGTCAGCACGCCCAGGACGATGGTGTTCTGGAACGCCTGCCAGAAGCTGGGGTCGTTGATGAACAGGGTGACGTACTTCAGCCCCACCCATTTCTCGCCGAAGATGCTGCCACCGGGCTGGAACTGCCGGAACGCAATCACGTTGCCGGCCATCGGCAGGTAGCGGAACACCGCGAAATACAGCAGCGGCAGGGCGATCAGGGTGTACAGCCGCCAGTCCCGCTTCAGCGCCAGTTTCCAGCCGTTGGGTTTGTTGCGCGGCTTGTCCTTGGTGCCGGGCGGGTCCGCGGTGACCGCCTCGGGAGGCAGGTCCAGTTGCATGGCCATGGTTTTTTCCTCCTAGCGGGCGGTCAGTGCGGGGACGGGTTCCGGTGAGCGGTCTGCAGCGGGGATTTCCGCCAGGACCAGGACGCCGTTGGCGGCGAGCTCCACGCTTCCCTGGAGTGCTGTGCCGGTGAGCTGGTCAGTGCCGCCGGCCTTGACGTCCACGGCGGCGGGGGCGTCGTTGTGGTTCAGGACCAGCAGGTAGCTGCGTCCGTTGCCGGTACGACGGCGGACCTGCACTCCCGGCGGCGCGTCCAGTTCCGGACGGATCCCCGCCGCGGCACGCTCGGTGGCGAGCAATTCTTCCAGGAACGTGCGGTCCACCCGGGCGGACAGGTAGGTGGCGGTGCCGCGCCCGAAGGTGTTCCGGGTGACGGCAGGTGAGCCGGCAAGCCGGCCCGAGGCGTAGCTGGCGAGGACGTCTGCTGTTTCGGTGTGCAGGTGCTCGGTCCAGTAACTGGCGGAGGCCGTGCCGCCGTCGGCCGTTGAAAGCCTGACTTCCTCACCCTCGCCGGCGAGCGGGTGCAGTTCCTCACTCCAGGCGCCCAGCACGCTGCGGAGGGCTCCCGGGTAGCCGCCCAGGCGGATGGTGTTGTCCGGGTCCACGATCCCGGACAGGTAGCTGGCCACCAGCCGCCCGCCGGCGGACACGTAGTCCTCGAACCGCTGTGCGGACTCGTCGGTGAGCAGGTACGTCGCCGGCAGGACCACCAGGCTGTACTGGCTGAGGTCACTCTTGGTATCCACGAAGTCCACCGGAATGTTGGCGTCGAAGAAGGGGCGGTAAAGGCGGAGGACTTCCTGCGGGTAGTTCAGGTCCGAGCGCGGGGAGTTGCCCAGCTCCAGGGCCCACCAGCAGTCCCAGTCGAAGACGATGGCCACCTTGGCGGCGGAGCGGGTGCCGGTGATGCCGCCGAGGGCCTTGAGTTCCTGGCCGAGCTGGCAGACTTCGCGGAAGACGCGGGTGTTGGGGCCGGCGTGGTTGACCATGCCGGAGTGGTAGCGCTCGGTGCCGCCCTTGGCCTGGCGCCATTGGAAGAACAGGATTGAATCCGCGCCCTGGGCAATGGCCTGGTAAGAGCCCAGCCGCATCTTGCCGGGGAGCTTGGCGACGTTCACGGACCATTGGCTGACAGCGGCCGTGGCCTGCTCCATGACCAGCCAGGGCTGGCCCTTCTTCAGCGAGCGCATCAGGTCGAAGTTGAGGGCGGCAGCCACGTGGGCGTCCGCTTCGCGGGGGTCCGGGTAGATGTCCAGCGCTGCGGCGTCCTCCTCGGCTGCCCAGGCCCAGTAGTCGTTGTTCTTGTAGAAGCGCATGAAGTTGGTGACCACCGGCAGGTCCGGGGTGTGCCGGCGCAGGATGTCCCGTTCTGCCTTGTAGTGCTCCAGCATGCTGTCCGAGGTGAAGCGGTGGTAGTCCAGGCGGCGGGACGGGTTGGACCAGGTGCGGGGCTGGGCGGGGGCGTTGACCTGGGCCCACTCCGAGTAGACCTGGCCCCAGACGTCGGTGCTCCAGGCCCGGTTGAGGTTGTCCAGGCTGCTGTATTTGGCCTGGAGCCATTCGCGGAAGGCACGGTCGGCGTGCGGGCCGTAGGAGACGGGGCCGTATTCGTTGTTCACATGCCACATGCACAATGCCGGGTGCCGGGCGTAGCGCTCCCCCATCTTTTCCGCCATCGCCAGGGACTTCCCGCGGTATGCCGGGTGGGAGACGTCGAAGTGCTGGCGGGAGCCGAAGCCGAAGGTGCTGCCGTCCGCCAGGACCGGGAGGATGTCCGGGTACTGGGCGATCAACCAGGCCGGCGGCACGGCGTCCGGGGTGGCCAGGTCCACGCCGATGCCGTTGGCGTGCATGAGGTCCATGACGTCATCGAGCCAGCCGAAGTCGTAGACGCCGTCGGCGGTTTCGAGCCGGCTCCAGGAGAACACGGCCAGCGTCACCAGGTTGACGCCGGCCTCCTTCATGAGGCGGACGTCCTCCTGCCATACCTCGCGGGGCCACTGTTCCGGGTTGTAATCGCCGCCGTAGGCGATGCCGCCCAAGCGCTGGTGCAGGGCGTTGAGACGGTGTTCGGCGGTGCGGGAGTGTGGCTCGCTGGTCATCATTGTCCTTTGGTTGGCACGTTGGCCGCGCGGTTCCCCAACCATGCGACCTGCATCACATGTAGAAAGTATCGTAAAGTTTACGCAATAACAACACCCTCCAGCTGAACCTTGCTATCACTTCAGTAGGATGATTGAGCGTGCATGGCCGCAAGGGGGCTAGTGATGGCTACGTTTTGGGCACACTAAAGGCACGGCTGTGGTGAGTAACGTGCTTCTTGTTTCTGGAGTTCTTTAGAAACTATCGGAACTACGGGAGCCTGCTTCAGCCCCGGTCGGGACCTCCGAGGACCACGTTCACCGGATCCTGCCCGGCCTTGAGCAGCTCGATCTGCCGGCGGACCAGGCGCGCCATCCGCGGAAGCATCGCCGAGCTGGCGCCGCCCACGTGCGGTGTGATCAGGACCCCGGGCGCGGTCCACAAAGGGTGCCCGGCAGGCAAGGGCTCGGGGTCGGTCACGTCGAGGGCAGCACGCAGCCGTCCGGACAAAGTCTCCTTCAGCAGGGCATCGGTGTCTGCCACCGCACCCCTGGCAACATTGACCAGCAGCGCACCGTCAGCCATGGCGGCCAGGAACCGCGCATCCACCAGCTTGCGGGTCCGGTCGCTGAGGGGAACGCTCACCACCACGATGTCGTGCAGGGGCAGCTGCCCGTAGAGGGCATCGATGCCGTGGACCAGGCCCCGGTCATCCGAGCGTTCCCGGCTGGCCAGCCGTGTCACCTGGGTTTCGAACGGAAGGAGACGGGCCTCGATGGCCTTGCCCACTCCCCCGTATCCCACCAGCAGGACACGGCGGTCGGCGAGGCTCGGACGCTGGCTGTTGTCCCATGTTCCCGAGGCCTGGTTCCGGACAAAGTCGGCCATGCCCCGCTGGCTGGCGATCATCATGCCCACGGCGAGTTCCGCCGTCGAGGTTTCATGGACTCCCGCGGCATTGGCAAAGGTGCTGCCGGCGGGCAGCACCGCCTCCACGCCGTCGTACCCGATGGACTGGCTCTGCACCAGGCCCACATCGACGCCCTGCAGCGCCCGGAGGGCATCCGGCTTGCCCATGTAGGGCGGCACCAGGAGGTCGAACTGCCGGGCGGGAGGGGGTCCGGCGAGGTCCCAGAGCAGGATGTCGACGCCGGCCTGGGGCTGCACCGCGTCCAGGAGTTCCTTGCTGGGCAGGCACACCCGGAGCCGCGCGGCAGAGGTCTGATCATGGCTGGGTTCAACTGCCGGAGTCATAAGGGCGATCCTAGCGGGGATGCGACGCCATCCGCTCCCGCCCGGTTACTCCCCGCGACGCCAGAAAGGCAGGACACCACCGGCGGCGGTCCCGGGATGTGCGGCTACTCCGGCCGCTGCCGCCAGAAGAGTGTCACTGCGAACGCGACGGCGCTCAGGAGCAGCATCGCGGCCACCATCAGTCCCCAGCCCGCCTGGTCCACGCCGTCGGAGGCAAAGACACCGATGAGCACCGTGGCCGTTATCGCCCCGACATACCGGCACGTCTGGTAGATGCCAGCGGCCACGCCCCGCTCCTGCGGCTGCGTCGAAACGAACATGCCCTGGTTCGATGCAATCCCCACGACGCCATAGGGGACACCCATGAGTGCCGTCAGCGCCACAACCAAGGGAATGGCCAGCGAGCCGGTGAGCAGCCACATCAGCGCGGCCACCACAGTGAGGAGGACGACGCCGGCCAGCAGCACCCGCCGCACCCCGAACCGGCCCATGGCCCGGACGGCCCACGGCGTCGCCAGGACGGACATGGTGGCCAGCGGCAGCATGAGGAGTCCCACCAGGCCAGGGTCATAGCCGCCGGCTTCCTGGAGCAGCTGCGGCAGGCCGAAGAACACAAAGTAGTAGACGCTGCTGAAGACAGCGAAGCCCAGGTAGACCAGCATCAGCGGGCGGTTCCGGCCCAGGAGCCGAAGGTCCAGGAACGGCGGGCTGAAGCGGAGTTCGCGCCACACAAACAGCCCGGCAATCACCGTCCCCGCTGCCAGCAGCCACCACCGGTACCCCGGGGCGACATCCAGCAACGCCATCATCACCAGCAGGAGGGAACCGACAAAGCCGAGGATTCCCGGGATATCGGAACTCTTCAGCAGCTCCCCGACCGTTCCGCGCTCCCGGGCCTGGTCCGGCGGTGCCATCCGCCGCACGATCAGCAGCGCGGCCACGGCCAGCGGAACGTTGAGCACGAACAATGCTTCCCACCCCACCAGGCCCACCAGCAGGCCACCAACCACCGGCCCCACCGCGGCCGCCGAGGTGTTTGCCATCTGGATGCGGCCCAGCGGCCTGGAGGATTCCTGTCCGGCGCGCTGCGCGATGGCACCAACCATCACCACGGCACTGGGGTACGCGGCCGCTGTACCCAGGGCCATCACCGCCCGGGCAACACACAGCAGGGCGAAGTTGGGCGAGAAGGGCGCCAGTGCACAGGTGGCCGCGACGAGCGCCATTCCCACGGTAAACATCCGGCGGGGCCCGAACCGGTCGGCCAGCCTGCCCATCAGCGGCTGGCCGGCGGCAGAGCTCAGGTAGAAGGACGTGATGACCCAGGTGACGGTGGCAACGTCGAGCCCGAAGTCCGCGCGCAGCACCACGAGGGCCACGGCGATCATCGATGAATTCAACGGGTTCAGGGCCGTGCCCAGGCTAAGGCCGGCAATTGCAAGCCCGGTCCGGGGTTTGTTGCTCACGGAAACAGTCTGTCCCACCCGCGCCCCGATCCGCGACTTCGTGAACCGCGTCTGCAAGGGAACGTCTCCGGAGGATACGATGTGCACAACCGACTCTCCTGGGGGAAATGGCATTGGAACCGATCACGGTTGAAGGCGGCAAAGGCACAGTAGAACTGGAGCCCAACGGAATCATCCACCTGGCGTGGAAAACCAGCGTCAAGATCGAGGCGGTGGACGCCCAGGCAGCCATGGCCGCCGTGAATGTTGTGGCAGACGGGAACGAGCACCCGATGCTCGTGGACATGGCCACCACCGAATCAGTCAGCAGGCAGGCGAGGGCGGTCTTCTCCATTCCCTGCGCGGCCTCGCGGATTGCACTCCTCGGTTCAAGCCCGGTTGACCGCCTGCTGGCCAACTTCTTCCTCAGCCTGCACGTGCCGCCCTGCCCCACCCGGTTCTTCACTTCCAGGGCCGATGCCATGGACTGGCTGGCGGACAGCTCCTCCTAAGCGGCGGAATACAGGTCAGAACCCCGGCCCCACCCTCTGTGGCACCCGCCTCTTGTCATAGTGTGCGTCACACACTATCGTGTGTCACATGAGCGAAGGTGACGAGGCCCTCCTTGCCGGCCATCAGCAAGAACTGCGCAGGGGCACGGTGGTTCTGGCCGCCCTCTCCGCATGCCGCACTCCCCGCTACGGCTACGCCCTCCTGGCTGTGCTCTCCGCAGCCGGACTGCAGGTCGAAGCAAACACGCTGTACCCCCTCCTGCGTCGCTTGGAAACGCAGGGGCTGCTGAGGGCGGAATGGACCACGGACGAGTCACGCCCCCGCAAGTACTACACACTGACTGACCTCGGAGCAGGAATGGCGGACCTCCTGCGGGACGAGTGGCAGTCACTGAACGCAAACCTCAGTGCGCTGTGGAAGGAAGAATCCCGATGAGTTCCTTGATCGACATGTACGTTGCCCAGGTCATCAGGCACCTGCCCGAGGCATCGCGGCCGGACATTGCCCGTGAACTGAAAACCACGCTTGCAGACATGGTGGAGGAACGCCTCGGGGGCGACTGGTCGGACGCCGAAGCTTCCCGTGCTGCCGAGCGGGCAGCGGTGGAAGAACTCGGCGACCCCGCCCGCTTCGCCCTCCAGTACCAGGGAACCCCGCAATACGTGATCGGGCCCGAGCTGTACCCGGCATTCGTCCGGCTGATCAAGTGGCTGCTTCCGCTGGTTGCCCTGGCCGCGGCCGTCATCAATGCCGTGGTGTACGCGGCGACCTCACCTGATGCTGCCGTCGGTGGGATGATCGGCGCCATCGTGGGCAACTCCGTCGTCGCACTGCTGACCACGACGGGAGTGATCACGGCGTTGTTCGCGGTCGGGGAACGTTACCTGTCCGAGAAGGACAAAGCCGAGATGACCAGGAGTGTGGGCTACGTCGACTGGAACGCGGACCACCTCTCCGAAGACGTACCGTCCCGGCGGATACCCCGCGGCGAGACGATCGCGGCGCTGATCTTCCTCATCATCCTGGCGGCCTTGCCGGTCATTCCGTCATCGTTCTTCTACGTCGGCCACCTCAACAATTCCAGCAGCTTCCTTAACCCGGAGCTGTGGGAGGGGTGGATCCCCGCCTATTTCATCCTCGTCGCGGGCCTGATCCTGCTGGAAGTCTGGAAACTCGTCCTTGGACAGTGGACCCTTCCGATGCTTGTCACCGGCCTGGTGGTGGATGTGGCGTTCGCCGTTGTCCTCAGCGCCGCGGTGCTGACCCAGGACATTCTGGATCCCGCACTGTTGGCAGGCACCGATCTGACGGGCGTGGCGTGGATAAAGCCCGTGGCGGTGGCGGCGATCTGGATCGTTACCGTGTGGGACCAGTTCACCACGATGAAGAACTACCGTGGCGGCGGTGCGCTGGAGAAAACAACGGCCGGCCACAGCGGCCTAGCGACGTTCAGGCGCGGGCGGGCCTGGCCGTCGCGTCATTGAGGAAGGTCAGGTGCGCAGGAGCAATGGCAGCCGTGTCCTGGGCATACCCGGGGTTTTTGGCAACATAGCTTTTGACGAACGGGCATACCGGCACGATCTGGCGTCCGGCCTCAACAGTCTGGTCCAACGCCGCCTTGATGAGCTGGCCCGCGAGACCCTGTCCGCCGTATTCCTCGTTGATCACCGTGTGGTAGAAAATCCGCTGCGGTGACCCGCCGGCGTCGTACTCCTTGTACACGGCCTTGCCGATGACGTTCCCCGCCACCAGCACCTCAAATCGCGCACGGTCCGGGTTATGGCGGATGGTGACGTCATTCACGAAAGACTCCTCTGCTCGGCTCCTGCTCAAGACTAACCTCGGAACCGGCGCCAATATTTCGACGGCGGCTGGACGCGCCGCTCCTCGAGCCTACTGCCGGAGGCCCTCGCCCAGGTACGGCATCGGAACATAAGCTGTGGACTGACCGGCTCAACCCCAGCGACAAAGGAGCAACCATGGCCGTCAACGACGACGAAGCGCAGGTCCTGGACCAGTGGACCCACCGGCTGGCACAGGCACTGCAGATCCTGGACCTGGAGGTGGACCAGGAACTGCTCCTGGACCTGGCCCGGAAATCCGCCGGCTCGGTCATCCACGCCGCGGCCCCCGTAACCACCTTCCTGGTGGGCTACGCTGCGGGCCTCGCCGCCGGCAACGGCACCGCCGGGTCCAAGGAAGCCTCCGCGTCGGCCGTAGCCCAGGCAGCCGACGTCGCGTCCCGATTGTGCGATGACGGGCACGACGGCGGCCCGGCCGGCAAAGGCTGGGCGGACACCGCGCAGTAGCGGCAGCGTCGGCTTAGGGCAGCGAAAGGTGGCCCCGCACCGGTTGTCCGGCGCGGGGCCACCCGGTCAGCGTTTCAGCGCCTCAGCTCAGGTACCCGTTCGGGTTGAGCACGTACTTGGTGGCCGCGCCGGCGTCGAACTGTGCGTAGCCTTCGGGCGCCTCCTCCAGGGGAATTGCCTTGGCGTTGACGTTCTTGGCGATGCTCACCCGGTCGTTCAGGATGGCCATCATCAGCTGCCGGTTGTACTTCATCACCGGGCACTGCCCTGTGGTGAAGCTCAACGACTTCGCCCACCCGGTGCCCAGGCTCAGGCTCAGGGCGCCCTTCTTCGCAGCCTCGTCCACGCCGCCGGGGTCGCCGGTCACGTAAAGGCCCGGGATGCCCAGGGCGCCGCCTGCCGCCGTGAGCTCCATCAGCGAGTTCAGGACCGTGGCCGGCGCCTCTTTGGCGTCGTGGCCATGGCCGCGGGCTTCGAAGCCCACCGCATCCACGCCGCAGTCCACCTCCGGAACGCCGAGGATCTGTTCGATCTGCTCGGCCGGACCGCCCTTACTCAGGTCCACTGTCTCGCAGCCGAAGCTTCTGGCCTGCGCCAACCGGTCCTCATTGAGGTCACCCACAATAACGACGGCGGCACCCAGCAGATGTGCGCTGGTCGCCGCAGCGAGGCCCACGGGGCCGGCGCCCGCGACGTAGACCGTGGAGCCCACACCCACTCCGGCCGTGACCGCACCGTGGAATCCGGTGGGGAAAATGTCTGACAGCATAGCCAGGTCCAGGATCTTCTCCATGGCCCGGTCCTTGTCCGGGAATTTCAGCAGGTTCCAGTCTGCGTACGGCACCAGCACGTAGTTGGCCTGCCCTCCTACCCAGCCGCCCATGTCCACATAGCCGTAGGCGCTGCCTGGGCGGTCCGGGTTGACGTTCAGGCAGATGCCTGTCTTGCGCTCCTTGCAGTTCCGGCAGCGGCCACACGCAATGTTGAAGGGCACCGAACAGAGGTCCCCCACTTTGATGAATTCAACGTCGCGGCCCACCTCCACCACTTCCCCGGTGATCTCATGGCCCAGGACAAGGTTCGGCGGAGCCGTGGTGCGTCCCCGCACCATGTGTTGGTCGGAGCCGCAGATGTTGGTGGCCACCGTCTTGAGGATCACCCCGTGGTTGACGGCTCGGCCGACGTTGGCCGGGTTGACCCCCGGGCCGTCCTTGAGTTCAAACGTGGGGTAGTCGATGTCAATCAGCTCGACCTTGCCCGGTTCCTTGTAGGCAACGGCTTTGTTCCCTGTCATGTTGTGCTCCTTAGTCCTGCGGCTCTTGGCTTCCTGGGTTGAGGATCCGCCCAGTCTAAGCAGGCTCCCTCAAGACCATCCAGAGCTGTCTTGCCTGCCGCCTACCCTTTCTGAGATAGGGGGCAGGGCCGGACGTCATTCGGCAGGCACCGGCTCCAGCCGCACGATCACAGCCTTGGAAACAGGCGTCTGGCTGCCCTCGGCCACGCTCTCCAGGGGCACCAGGACATTCGCCTCGGGGTAGTACGCGGCCGCGCATCCCCGGGCCGTGGGGTAGGAGACCAGCCGGAAGTTCCGCAGCACCCGTTCCGCGTTGTCCCCGTAGACTCCGTGGACATCCACGTGCTGCCCGTCAGCCAGCCCCAGCTCAGCCAGGTCCTCGGGACTGACGAACACCACATCGCGGCCCTTCTTGATGCCGCGGTAGCGGTCGTTGTGGCCGTAGATGGTGGTGTTGAACTGGTCATGCGAGCGCATGCTCTGGAGGATCAGCGTTCCGGCGGGCCGCTCCACATGCTCCAGCTCGTTGACAGTGAGCATGGCCCTTCCTGTGGGTGTATTGAACGTCCGGGAGTCGCGCGGGCCGTTGGGCAGCACGAAGCCGCCGTCCTGCCGGATTTTCCGGTTGTAGTCCTCACAGCCGGAGACCACGTGGGAAATGTGTTCCCGGACCAGGTCGTAGTCCCTTTCAAAACCGGCCCAGTCCGCCTGGACCGCGCCGTCAAGGACACTGCGGGCCAGCCGGCTGACGATGGCCACTTCGGACAGCAGGCCCGGCGCCACCGGATCCACAGTCCCGTGCGAGGCATGCACTGCACAGACGGTGTCTTCGACCGACACAAACTGGGGCCCGCCGTCCTGCAGGTCGATTTCGGTCCGGCCAAGGGTGGGCAGGATCAGCGCTTCAGTGCCTGTGACCGTGTGGGAGCGGTTGAGCTTCGTGGAAATCTGGACCGACAGTTCGGTGTTTTCCATCGCCGCTTCGGCGGCATGGGTGTCCGAAATGGCGCCGACGAAGTTGCCGCCCATGGCCACGAAAACCTTGATCCCGCCATCGCGCATCTGCCGGATGGTTTCCACGGCATCGATCCCGTGCTTCCGGGGAGGATCGAAGCTGAACTCCTGGCCGAGGGCGTCCAGGAACGCGGGCGGCATCTGTTCCCAGATGCCCATGGTCCTGTCGCCCTGGACGTTGCTGTGGCCGCGGATCGGAGAGGCCCCTGCCCCGGGCTTGCCGATGTTGCCGCGCAGCAGCAGCAGGTTGATGATCTCCTTGATGGTGGCTACGCCTTTTTTGTGCTGGGTGATGCCCATGGCCCAGGTGATGATCACCTTGTCCGCCCTGATGTAGCGGTCGGCCAGTTCGTTGATCTCCTCCACCCCCAGGCCGGTGGCTGCCAGGACCGCAGCCTCATCCAGCGTGGCCAGGTGCGCCCGTAATTCCTCCAGCCCCTCGCAGTGCTCGGAGAGGAACTGATGGTCCAGGATGGTGCCCGGCGCCGCCGCCTCGGCGTCGAGGACGCGCTTGGACACGGCCTGCAGCAAGGCCATGTCGCCGCCGAGCCGGACCTGCAGGAACTGGTCCGCGAGGTCGGTGCCACGGCCGATGATCCCTTTGACTTTCTGCGGGTTCTTATAACGCATGAGCCCGGCTTCCGGCAGCGGATTCACGGCCACAATGCTGGCCCCGGCCTCCTTGGCCTCCTCCAGTGCGGTGAGCATCCGGGGGTGGTTGGTGCCCGGGTTCTGGCCCATGATGATGATGAGGTCAGCCTTGGCGAAGTCATCGTAGGAGATGGTGGCCTTGCCGATCCCGATGGTCTGTCCCATGGCCCAGCCGGAGGATTCGTGGCACATGTTGGAGCAGTCAGGCAGGTTGTTGGTGCCGTACCCCCGGACGAACAGCTGGTACAGGAACGCGGCCTCGTTGGAGGTCCGGCCACTGGTGTAGAAGGTGGCTTGGTCAGGGCTTGGCAGCCCCTTGAGCTTGTCCGCGACAATACTGAACGCACGCTCCCAGCTGACGGGACGGTAATGGTCCTCCCCCGCCGCCTTGTGCACCGGCTCGGTGAGGCGGCCCTGCATCCCCAGCCAATACTCAGACCGCTCCCGCAGCGTACTCACCGGGTGCTCGGCCCAGAAATCGGACCCGATGACCACCGGCGTGGCTTCCCAGGTGACCGCCTTGGCGCCGTTCTCGCAGAATTCGAACGTCTTGCGGTGTCCCGGATCCGGCCACGCGCAGCTCATGCAGTCGAAGCCGTCCTTCTGGTTCAGCGCCAGGAGGGTCTTGCCGGCCCTGCCCACACCCATGTGCTTCAGCGCGGGCTGCATGGAATGGTAGACACCCGGCACCCCCGCGGCCCACTCCTTGGGGTGGCCGCTGACCTCCAGCTCTGACTCGTCGGCCTCTTCCACCTTTGGGTTCTTGCGCGCCACGCTGCACTCTCCTAGATCCAGGATGTCTCCGAAACGCGCCGTTTGGATCGGCGGAACGGTCGCTTTCCACAGTTGTTCAGGCGGCTGCGGAAGTCAAGGCGGACTAGGCTGGTCAGCATGGCTGAAGCAAGCGGCCGCAGGAACCACCCTCCGGAGCCATCACCATGCCCGAGAATCCTGCGCTGAGTGCGCTGGCCTCCTCCGCTTTCTCCCTTCCCACGCTCCGCGACGGCCAGCTTGCGGGAATGACCGCACTGGCGGCCGGACGCGACGTCCTTGCCGTCATGCCCACAGGCTATGGAAAGTCCGCCATCTACCAGGTGGCGGCCCGGTACCTCCACGACACCACCGGACGTCCCGCCGTCGTGGTTTCACCCCTGATAGCCCTCCAGGAGGACCAGCTGGACGGGCTGGCCGAGGCACTGGGAGGCGATGCCGCCGTCGCCATTAATTCGGCCCACACAACGGCGGAAGTGGCGGCCGCCTGGCAGTGCGCAGAGTCCGGCCGGGCCACCTTCATTTTCCTGGCGCCCGAACAGCTGGCAAAGCAGGCCACAGTTGAGCGGATTGCCGCCCTGGACATCGCGCTGCTTGTGGTGGACGAGGCCCATTGCGTTTCCTCGTGGGGCCACGACTTCCGGCCCGACTACCTGACCCTCGGCACGGTCCGGGAGCTGCTGGGCAACCCGCCCGTGGCCGCCCTGACGGCCACCGCGTCCCCTCCGGTGCGGGAGGAGATCGTGGCACGGCTGCGGATGGAGGATCCGGTGGTCCTGGTCCACGGTTTCGACCGGCCCAACATCAGCCTTGAGGTGGTCCGGCATCACGAGTCGGGCGACAAAAGGCGCTCTGTCCTGGAGCAGGCCGCGGTCCTTGCCGGCGGAAACGCTGCCGGCGGCGGCCGTCACCACGGGCTGCTGTACGCAGCCACCCGCAAGGACACCGAAAAGTTCGCGGCGAAGCTGGCCGGGCGGGGCCTGCGCGCGGAGGCCTACCATGCAGGCCGGTCCGCCGCCGACCGGGAGCGGATCCTGGGGCTGTTCATGGACGACCAGCTGGACGTGGTGGCGGCCACCACAGCGTTCGGGATGGGCATCGACAAGCCCAACGTCCGGTTCGTCATCCACGCCGACATCCCGGAATCGCTGGATGCCTACTACCAGGAGATCGGCCGGGCCGGCCGCGACGGGCAGCCGGCCCGTGCTGTCCTGCACTACCGTTCCGAGGACCTTGGCCTGCGGAAATTCTTCAGCACCCACAGCCCGGATCCCGAATCCCTCCTGGCCATCGCCAAGGCACTCCGCAGGGCAGATGGCCCCGTCTTCGCCTCCTCGCTGGCCGAGCTGACCGGCCTCACCCGCCGGCGGGTGACGGGCCTGCTGAACCAGCTGCAGGAGGCCGGCGCCGTCACCTTCGGCAAGAACGGCGTCCGGCTCACCTCCAAAGCCAGGCCGTCCACCCTGGTGGCCGCCGCCGTCGAACTCGCCGAGGCGCGCCAGCGCGTGGAAAGCTCGCGGCTGGACATGATGCGCGGCTACGCCGAAACAGACGGCTGCCGGCGTCAGTTCCTGCTGGGCTATTTCGGTGAGGAGTTTCCGCGGGCATGCGGGAACTGCGACGCCTGCACGGACGACCGGCGCGAAGGCCACCGTTCGGCGCCACCGGCAGAAAAGCACGACGCCGGCGCTGCAGGGGATGCGGCTGATTCAGGGGAAACAGCCCTCGCCCCTTTCTCCCCGCAGTCGTCCGTGACCCACAAGAAGTGGGGTGCCGGGCTGGTGATGCGCAGCGAGGGCGATGTGATCACGGTCCTTTTCGAGCGGGAAGGCTATAAAACCCTCTCAAGGACGGCCGTCATGAAGGGCAAACTGCTCAAGCCCGCTTAGGTAGCATTGAGGGAGACTCCGACGAAAGGCCCTCACCGTGGAAGTTTCTTCCCTTGTCTGGATCCTGACCATTGTGGGAATCGTGGGCCTGCTGGCCTTCGACTTCTTCTTCCATGTGCGCAAAGCCCACACGCCCTCCCTGAAGGAATCGGCCATCTGGTCTTCCATCTACGTGGGCATCGCCTTGCTGTTCGGCCTTGGCGTGCTGTGGCTGGGCGGCCCCACCATGGGCACCGAATACTTCGCAGGCTACGTCACGGAGAAAGCCCTCTCCGTGGACAATCTCTTCGTGTTCCTGATCATCATGGCCAGCTTCAAAGTGCCGCGGGCGGACCAGCAGAAGGTGCTGCTGTTCGGCATCGTCTTCTCACTGATTGCCCGCACCGCCTTCATCTTCCTGGGCGCGGCCCTGATCAACAGCTTCGCCTGGGTGTTCTACATCTTCGGGCTGATCCTGCTGATCACCGCCGGCAACCTGCTCAAGCCGGACAGCCACGATGACGATTCCGAGGGCCTGGTGGTCCGTCTCGCCAAGAAGTTCCTGCCGGCATCCCAGCACTACGACGGCGACAAACTGTTCACCGTCGAGAACGGCAAACGCGTCCTCACCCCGATGCTCCTGGTGATGGTGGCCATCGGCGGCACAGACATCCTGTTCGCCCTGGATTCCATTCCGGCCATCTTCGGCCTGACCCAGAACGTGTTCATCGTCTTCACCGCCACCGCGTTCTCCCTGATGGGGCTGCGCCAGCTGTTCTTCCTCATCGACGGCCTGCTGGACCGCCTCATCTTCCTCTCCTACGGCCTGGCGGCCATCCTGGGATTCATCGGCGTGAAGCTCATCCTGCACGCCCTGCACGAGAACACCCTGCCGTTCATCAACGACGGCGAGCACGTCAACGTGGTGGAGGTCAGCACCGGCGTCTCCCTGACCGTGATCCTCGGTGTCCTGGTGATCACCGTCCTGGCGTCCATTTTCAGCCCCAAGGGCAAGGCCAAGAACGCCGTCTCCGGGGCCAAGCGCCACGCCACCGAATACCTGGACCTCAACTACGAGACCGACATGAACGAGCGGGACAAGCTCTTCGCGAAGATGGTGCGCGAAGAAGACCAGATCCGCAAGCTGCCGGAGAAGTACAAGCGTCTGGTCCGCAACGAGACCGAGTTCCTCGAACTGCTCCGCAGCGCGCACACCGAGCACGACAAAGCCCAGGTCCGCGCGGACGCGAAGAGCTAGCGCGGACTGGTTGTCGGTCCCTCCTGCTAGGTTCGGACCAAGGCCAGGGGGAACCGTCCCCGGGCCACGCCATTCAATGGGGAGGCCCCCGTGTTCCTGCTTGATCCGGTCGGTGCCGCCGCGCTCTGCCGAACCGGACCTGGTGTTTTCCGCCACCGACCTCGTGGCTGCCAGCGAGTGTGAGTACCGCACGCTCCGGATCCTTGACGAGAAGCTGGGCCGCTCGCCCAAGGCGGAATTTCCCGACGACGAAATGCAGCGCCGTGCCGGTGCCCTGGGTGACCAACACGAGGCCAAGGTCCTCGCCGGACTGATCGGGCGCTACGGCACATGGGATGCCGGCCGCGGCGCCGGGGTGTACTCGATTGAGCGGGGCCAGTCCACGCGCTCTGACCTGATGGCCAAACAGGCCGAGACTGAACTGGCGCTGCGGGCCGGGGCGGACGTGGTGTTCCAGGCAACCTTCTTCGACGGCGAGTTCCTCGGCTACGCCGACTTCATCGTCAACGAGGGAGCCGGAACTGGCAGCCCCGGCCGGTACGAAGTCTGGGACACCAAGCTGGCCCGGCACGCCAAGGTGGGCGCCCTCCTGCAACTGGCAGCGTACGGGGACCAGCTGATCGGGATGGGCTTCGAGCCGTCCCCCACGGTCACACTGGTGCTCGGCGCGGTGGTGGACGGCGACTACGTCCGGAGCCTGCATTCCCTGCCGGATCTCCTGCCCGTTTTCCGCGAGCGCCGTGACCGGTTCCGCGCCCTGACGGCGGCTCATCGGGAGGCCGGCGGGGCGGTGGAGTGGCTGGCACCCGGCATCACGTACTGCGGGCGCTGCAACTACTGCGCGGAGCAGGTCCAGGCCCACCGGGACCTCCTGATGGTGGGCGGGATGTCCACACTCCGCCGGAAGAAGCTCTTGGCCCAGGGCATCAGCACCATCGACGCCCTGGCTGACCTCCCGCCCGACACAGGCCACCGGCTCACTGGCCCGGCTCCGGGACCAGGCGCGCATGCAGTTGGGCCGCGACGCCTCCGACGGTTCCCGCACCTTTGCCAAGGACGGCGAAGACCACACGGTGGCGTTCAAAGTGCTGCCGCAGAACGCCCTGGCAACCATTCCGCCTCCCAGTCCGGGCGATATCTTCTTCGACTTCGAAGGGCGATCCGCTGTGGCAGGACCCCGCCACCAGCCAATGGGGCCTCGAGTACCTGTTCGGCGTGGTGGAGGCTCCCGACGCCGCGGCCGCCGCTGCGGGAAAGCCGGTCTTCCGCCCGTTCTGGGCACACTCACGCTCGGAGGAACGGCAGGCGTTCCTGGATTTCCTTGCCTACGTGGAGGAACGCCGCACCCGGTACCCGGACATGCACGTCTACCACTACGCCGCCTACGAGAAATCGGCCCTGCGGCACCTGTCCGTCACGCACCTGGCAGGGGAGGACATCGTGGACAACTGGCTCCGCGAAGGCGTGCTCGTTGACCTCTACGCCACGGCGCGCCATTCGCTCCGGATCTCCGAACCTTCGTACTCCATCAAGAAGCTTGAGCCGCTCTACATGGGTGAGAACCTCCGCTCAGGCGATGTGAAGGACGCCGGCGCCTCGGTGGTGGCCTATGCCGCATATTGCGCAGCCCGTGATGACGGCGATGCCGCGGCGGCCGCAGGGATCCTGGCCTCGATCTCCGACTACAACGAGTACGACTGCCTTTCCACGCTCCGGCTCCGCGATTGGCTGCTGGGACTCCGGGCATCGGGATCCGGAACAGCGCCTGTCCCCGGCGGAAGCCGTGACGCCAGAAACGGAAGAGGCCGGAGCGCACCTGCCGCCGAGGCCCGGCGTTCCGGAGGCCGATCCAACCCCTGAGGAAGCCACGCTCACGGAGTATCTGGCGGGCCTGCCCGACACCCGTCCGTGGACCCCTGACGAACGTGCCATCGCCATGGTGGCGGCTGCCACGGGCTATCACCGGCGGGAGCGGAAGCAGTTCTGGTGGGAGCACTTTGACCGCACAGAGTCCGAGGTCGACCACTGGTCGGACCACCGGAACGTGTTTGTAGTGGACTCCGCCGAGGTACTCACGGACTGGGTGCTGGCCAAGCCTAAGGCCCGGATGCGCACCCGGGTCCTGCAACTGGGCGGAACCATGAGCGAAGGCTCGGACTTCAAACCCGGGACCACCTGGTGCAGGCTTTACGATTCTCCCGTTCCGGCGGGACTGGAGGATGCGCAGGGAAGCCTGCCGGCACGGGGTTTCGCCTTCGGAACCTTGGTTACTGCCGTCGAGGACCACCCCAGCGCACCCGGCAAAACCATCATCACCATCGAGGAAAGAGAGACTGGCAAGAGTCCCCGCCTACCCGCACATCCCGGTGGCCCTGACGGAGGACCAGCCCATCCGGACCGCCAGCATCGAGGCAGCCCTGGCGGAACTTGCCCACTCCGTCGGAGCCTCCCTCCCCGTCGCTGCCGGAACACCCCGGCCTGGACATCCTGCGCAAGGCCCGCCGCGGTTCCGTGCGCTGCCTGGCCCCGCCGCCGTCGGCCACGACTCCCAGGGCGCGGCGGACTACGTCACAGCGATCACCACCTCGCTGCTGGACCTTGACCAGTTCCTACCTCGCCGTCCAGGGCCCGCCGGGGACCGGCAAGACCTACGTCGGTTCGCACGTCATTGCCACATTGGTGCAGGAGGGCTGGAAGATCGGCGTGGTGGGGCAGTCGCACGCCGTGGTGGAGAACATGCTGTGCACGGCCATCGAAACCGCAGGGGTGGATCCGGCCCGGGTCGCCAAGAAACTCGTCGCAACCCGCACCCGGTGCCGTGGCGCCGCACGTCCGATGACGACGTCGCCGCCCTGCTGGCGTCGCCGGGTGGCTGTCTGGTGGGCGGTACGGCCTGGACCATGACCGGCAAGTCCGTTCCCGCCGGTTCGCTGGACCTGCTGGTGATTGACGAGGCCGGACAGTTCTCGCTGGCCAACACCCTGGCCGTGGCGCGGTCCGCCAACCGGCTCCTGCTGCTGGGCGATCCCGCAGCAGCTGCCGCAGGTCACCCAGGGTTCCCATCCGGAGCCGGTGGACGAGTCGGCCCTGGGCTGGCTCGCCGCCGGGCACGCCACGCTGCCCGCAGAACTTGGGCTACTTCCTGGCGGACAGCTGGCGCATGCATCCCGAGCTGTGCCGTGCCGTGTCCGTCCTGAGCTACGACGGCAAGCTCGAATCGGCGCCGGCGGCCTCCCTCCGCAGCCTGGCCGGAACTGCCAGCCGGGGTGGAAACCGTGCTCATGCAACACAGCGGGAACACCACGTCCTCCCCCGAAGAGGCAGCCGAAGTGGTCCGGCAGGCGCAGCGCCACATCGGGCTGAAGTGGACCCCCGGCGGCGACAAACCGGCCCGGCCGCTGGCGGCCGGAGGACCTCCTGGTCGTCGCCGCCTACAACGCCCAGGTCCAGCTGATCCGGCACACCCTCCAGCAGGCAGGCCTGGACGGCGTCCGGGTGGGCACCGTGGACAAGTTCCAGGGCCAGGAGGCACCGGTGGTGCTGGTTTCCATGGCCTGCTCCGCCGTGGCCGAGGCGCCGCGCGGAGCCGAATTCCTGCTGAACCGGAACCGGATCAATGTAGCGGTGTCCCGGGGCCAGTGGCGGGCAGTGGTTGTCCGTTCCCCCGACCTCACCAACTACATGCCCACCAAACCTGCGGCGTTGGAGGAGCTCGGAGCCTTCATCGGCCTCAGCCCGGGGCCCAGCGCGCGCAGAAGCCAGACTTCCTGACAGCTCCTCGGCCCGGCTCCGGAACCGGAAACCCGTCAGCGGGCCGTGAAGCCACGGAAGCCGCCGTCAGCGGCAGAAACTGCCTCTTCAACCCGCTCAACCCGGCCGGGGGTCCGGTCTGACTTCAACCAGTCCAACAACTCCTGGACCCTGCGCTGCGGTCCTTCGGCAATGACTGACACCGAGCCGTCGCCGAGGTTCTCCACAACGCCGGTGAGCCCGAGGTCTTCGGCCTTGCCCATGGTCCAGAACCGGAACCCCACTCCCTGCACCACGCCGGACACCCTGGCAGTGAGCCGGATGTCGCCCGGCAGGGAGGCCCCGTCCGTCATGTCACTCAGGCCTGCTTGACCAGCGCAGCGTCCACGTTGATCTTGACCTTGTCGCTGACCAGCAGGCCGCCGGCTTCCAGGGCCGCGTTCCAGGTCAGGCCGAACTCTTTGCGGCTGATGTCGGTCTCCGCAGAGAAACCGGCCCGGGTGGCACCGAACGGGTCGACGGCAACTCCGGTGAACTCGACTTCCAGTTCCACGGGCTTGGTAATTCCACGGATGGTGAGGTCGCCGGTCAATGTGTAGTCCTCGCCGTCGCCCTCAACGGAGGTGGCCCGGAACGTCATCTCGGGAAATTCTTCGACGTCGAAGAAATCCGGCCCCTTGACGTGGCCGTCCCGGTTGGCATCGCCGGACTCAAAACTTGTGGTCTTGACCGTGGCGTGCAGGGACGCATCCGCCAACGACTCACCGACCCGGGCTTCGGCCGAAGCATCCGTGAAGCGGCCGCGGACCTTGCTGATGCCCGCGTGCCGGACCGTGAAGCCGATCTCGCTGTGCGACATGTCCAGGGTCCAAACCCCTGGAGTAAGGCCTGAGGGAAGGGTCACTGTCGTATCTCCTTAGTGCTGGAAAGCAGTGTGGGAACCGGCCAGTACGGCCGGTTCCCACACTGCTTCACTCAGGAGAATTTGTCCAGAGAAAGCACCATCAGCCGATGGTGATATCCCGAGTCCGGTGGTCGTACCGGATGGTGACGGTGCCGCCGTCGTGGTGCAGCTCGTGGTTGGGACCGTCGAACGTGCCGAAGGCTCCGTAGTTCTCTTCCCATGAACGGTTCAGCGCGATTTTGAACGTGTAGAAGCCGGCCGGCAGGTCCGCGCTCTTTGTCCACAGCTGGGCGGCGAAATCAAAGGCCATCTGCGCCGCGTCGTACTGCGGCGCCCAGTTCTCCGGGGCGCCCAGGAGGGTGTTGAAATCGCCGGCCACCGCAACGGCCTCGGGCTGCGGGAAGGTCTCCTCGTCGGGGCCTTCCAGCGGTTCGGCAACGGCGGCTGCCGGCGCGGCTTTCGGAGCTGCCTTGCGGGAACGGACCGCCTTCACCACGGGCTCCACGGCGTCTTCGATCAGCTTCGCGGCCTTACCGACGGCTTCGGCAGCCTTCTTGGCCGGAGCCTTCTTGGCCGCGGCCTTCTTGGCGGGGGCTTTTTTCACGGTGTCCTCCTCGGCCGGGCTTTCCGGTGATCCGGCTGCCTTCACTACTGTGGACTTCCCTGTTGTCCTCGCCGCAGCCACTTTGGCGGGGGGTGCAGCGGGTGCCACCGGAAGCGGAGTGTCACCGGGGACGGGGGTCCCGGCGTCGAGGGCTGCCGCGAAAGAGGCAGCATCGGGGAACGCTACCGTGGCGCGCATGCCGTCGTCGGTGATGGTCCAGCCGGAGCGGCCTTTGACCAGCCAGCCGGCCTTCACCAGTTTGGCTGTGGCGGAGGTGAGGGTCTTGTGGCCCCGGGGAATCCCACCGCTGAGCAGTTGGGCTTCGAACTCGCTGAAGGGCACGCGGGCCGTGGCCTCGGCGAGGACTTCGCCTGCGTTCAGGGGATCGCCCGTCCAGGTGCCCTCTGTCAGGACATCCAACACGGTCTTGAGTCGAAGGTAGGTGTTTTCTGCGGTGGACTTGGCCATGATTCCCCTTGTATGAAGCGATCTGTCTCTAGGCATCTTGCCAACAGCCTGTTAAATCGCACGACTTGAATTGGTTAACACTGCGTGTCGTGACCGACTATGACGCGGGTTACACCGGAAGTGAGGCGGGAGTCTCGGGTTCAGGGCTGTCTGCTCAACCCGTAAGCGCAGGCATCGGCACCGCCGATCCCTGCCCACCCACGCTCGTGCCCCAAGTTTAGCCGCTTGCGGACTGCGGCGCCGTGAGCCTCGCGTCAGGCGCGGTTCAGCTCGTCCAGGAGCTCGGCTTTGCGCTCCTCGGAGGCAAACGACGAGTGGATGGAGTTCGCCGCGAGCCGGGCGCGGTCAAACTCCGACAGTTCGAAGACAGCCTGCAGCTGGGCGAAGTTGTCGTCGACGTAGCCCCCGAAATAGGCGGGGTCATCGGAGTTGACGGAGACGTTCAGCCCGGCAGCAAGCATGGCCGGCAGGGGGTGGTCCGCCAGCGTGTCCACGGCGCGGAGCCGTACGTTGGACAACGGGCACACGGTCAGCGGTGTGCGGTCCTCCACGAGCCGCTCCACCAGGTCCGGGTCGTCCATGCACCGGATGCCGTGGTCAATCCGCTCCACGCCCAGGACATCCAAAGCTTCGACGATGTACTGACGCCGGCCCTTCCTCGCCCGCGTGGGCAGTCAGACGCAGGCCGGCTTCGCGGGCCTTGGCGAAGAGGCGCTCAAATTTCGCGGGCGGGTTGCCCACCTCCGCCGAATCCAGTCCGATGGCGCCGATCGGCGCGTCCATGGCCAGCAGCCCGTCCAGGACCTCCAGCGCGGATTCCTCGGACAGGTCCCGCAGGAACGCGGCGATCAGCAGGGTGGAGATGCCGAACTCCTCCACCGAGGTGGCCAGGGCGGAGGCGACGCCGTTGACGCAGGTTTCGAGGCTGATGCCGCGGGACAGGTGGGCCTGGGGGTCCATCATGATTTCCGCGTGGCGGACGCCTGCGGCAGCGGCCCTGCCCAGGTATGCACGGGTCATGTCTGCGAAGTCCTGCTCGGTCTGCAGCACTGCCATGTTGGCGTAGTAAAGGTTCAGGAAGGACTGCAGGTCGGTGAACTCGTAGAGCGCGCGAAGCTCGTCCAGGCCGGAATACGGGAAGCTCAATGCCGTTCCGTTCAGCCAGTTCAAAAATCAGCTCCGGCTGCAGCGTTCCTTCGATGTGCAGATGCAGTTCAGCAACAGGGAGAAGCCGCACCACCGCCTCGGTCCCGGCCAGGTCAGATTCGGGAAGATCGGACCCTGGAAGCGATTCAGCGGCGGTGTGGGGGAAATTGTCCATCGGGTCAGGATATCGCCCGCTGCGCCGTTCGCGGCTAGAGTCGGATCAATGCGGAACCATCAGCAGGCTTACGATCTCCCCCTTCCTCCCTCCCACCACCTCTCGGACAGCTTTGTCCGCGTCCGCGGCGCCCGGGAGAACAACCTGCGGAACGTGGACGTGGACGTTCCGCGCGACTCCATCGTGGCGTTCACGGGGGTCTCCGGATCGGGCAAGTCCTCCCTCGCCTTCGGGACCATCTACGCCGAAGCCCAGCGCCGCTACTTTGAATCCGTTGCCCCGTACGCCCGCCGCCTGATCCAGCAGGGCCACAATCCCAAGGTGGAGTCGATCTCCGGGCTGCCTCCCGCCGTCGCACTCCAACAGCGCCGCGGCGCGCCCAGCAGCCGCTCCACCGTGGGCACGGTGACCACGCTCTCCAACTCGCTCCGCATGCTGTTCTCCAGGGCGGGCACGTACCCGGCGGGGGCGGCGCAGCTGGACTCGGACGCCTTCTCACCGAATACCGCGGCCGGCGCCTGCCCGCAATGCCACGGGCTGGGGGTTGCGCACGCCGTCAGCGAGGCGTCCCTGGTGCCGGACACCGGCCTGACCATCCGCGAGGGCGCCATCGCTGCGTGGCCTGGTGCCTGGCAGGGCAAGAACCTCCGCGACATCCTCAGCCACCTCGGCTACGACGTGGACGTGCCCTGGCGGAAGCTGCCCAAGAAACAGCGCGACTGGATCCTGTTCACCGAGGAACAGCCCGTCGTCGAAGTCACCCCCGAGCGCGACCGCGTGGCCAAGCCGTACAAGGGCCGGTTCTGGAGCGCGAAGAGTTACGTCCTGCACACGTTGGCGGACTCGCAGAGCGCCGCCATGCGTGAACGCGTCCTGGCGTTTATGGAGTCCGGGCCGTGCCCGCTGTGTGCCGGCACCGGGCTGCAGGGCCGAGGCCCTTGCGGTGTCCTTCGCCGGAATGAACATCGCCGAACTCAATGCCACTCCGATGGTGGAACTTGCCGAGATCATCCGCCCCACGGCGGGGCTGAAGGATGCCTCCACCGCGTCCCGCCGGCTGTCCTCGGGAGAGGAGAACGAGGTTGCCGTGGCCATCACCGCCGACCTCCTGCACCGCATCACCGTGCTGCTGGACCTGGGTTTGGGCTACCTCGCCCTGGGCCGCGCCACCCCCACCCTTTCCCCCGGCGAAATGCAGCGGCTGCGGATCGCCACCCAGCTCCGGTCGGGGCTGTTCGGCGTGATCTACGTGCTGGATGAGCCCTCCGCGGGCCTCCACCCTGCCGATGCCGAGCCGCTCCTGGCGGTGCTGGACCAGCTCAAGGCTTCGGGCAACTCGGTGTTCGTGGTGGAACACAACATGGACGTGGTCCGGCGGGCCGACTGGCTGGTGGACGTCGGCCCACGCGCCGGCGAAGGCGGCGGCGAGGTGCTCTACAGCGGACCGGTCGCCGGTTTGGCGGACATTGAAGAGTCAGTGACGCGCCCGTTCCTTTTCGACGGCGGCACCGCGGCGCGACGGCGGCACCGCGGCCGACGGCGGGACCGCGCCACGTGCGGACACCCGCGAACCCGATGGCTGGCTGGAACTGGCCGGCATCAGCAGGCACAACCTCAAAGACCTTGACGCCCGGTTCCCGTTGGGCGTGCTGACGGCAGTCACCGGGGTATCGGGCTCCGGCAAGTCCACGCTGGTGAGCCACGTCCTCGGCGAAGTGGTGGGTTCCAGCCTGACGAACCATCAGGCAGCGGAGCCCAGGCGAAGCTGAGGGGGCCGAACCGCAGCCGACACCCCTCACAGTGGGACCAGTCAGCGGCACGGACAGGATCGACCGGCTGGTCACCGTGGACCAGAAGCCCATCGGGCGGACCCCGCGTTCCAACCTGGCCACCTACACGGGTCTTTTCGACGCCGTGCGCAAGGAGTTCGCCGCTACAGACCAGGCCCGCGCACGTGGGTTCGGCGCAGGGAGGTTCTCCTTCAACGTGGCCGGAGGCCGCTGCGAGACCTGCCAGGGCGAGGGATTCGTGGCGGTGGAGCTGCTCTTCCTCCCGGGCAGCTACGGACCGTGCCCGGAGTGCGCCGGGTCACGGTACAACCCTGAGACCCTTGAAGTGACGTACCGCGGCAAGAACGTGGCTGAGGTGCTGCGCCTGACGGTGGACACTGCTGCGGAGTTCCTGGCCGATATTCCGGCCGCAGCACGCAGCCTGAAGAGCCTGCGCGACGTTGGGCTGGGCTACCTCCGCCTGGGCCAGCCTGCCACTGAGCTGTCCGGCGGCGAAGCCCAGCGCATCAAGCTCGCCACCGAGCTCCAGCGCGCCAGGCGCGGCCATACGCTCTATCTGCTGGACGAGCCCACCACCGGGCTGCACCCAGCCGACGTCCAGCTGCTGATGGCACAGCTCCACGGCTTGGTGGACAGCGGCAACACCGTGGTTGTGGTGGAGCATGAAATGGCCGTGGTGGCGGCAGCGGACTGGGTCATCGACCTCGGCCCCTCCGGCGGCGACGCCGGCGGCAGGATTGTCGCCGCCGGTACCGCGGCCGACGTCGCGCGTTCCCCTCACAGCCGGACCGCCCCCTACCTGGCCTCGGCTCTCCCCCGCCCGGTCCCCAACTGACAGATCAAGGACCATCTCGGTTTGATAACGGCCACCGGATGTCCTAGCGTGAAATACAAGCCCGCTCAACGGGCGACATGAATGCCCGGTGCTGCCTCCACCAGAACTGCCCGGCCGGCAGACACCGAAGTTGACCTCTATTCGTCAGGGGCGGGCAGTGGCGCGACGACCTCCGGGGACGGATCGAGCGCAGGTGGCCTTCAGGAGCATCACCACATGAAAAACACCACCATCCGTCATGCCGCACGTCGCGGAGTCACCATCGCCGCCGTCTCAGCGGCCGGGCTTGCGCTCTCCGCAACCGCCGCCAACGCAGCCACCCCTGCCTCCACGTGGGACGCCCTGGCGCAGTGCGAGAGCGGCGGGAACTGGTCCACCAACACAGGCAACGGCTACACCGGCGGCCTGCAGTTCAGCCCCACCACCTGGGCAGCCTACGGCGGAACCGGTTCCGCCGCGGACGCCTCCCGCGAGCAGCAGATTGCCGTGGCTGAGCAGGTCCAGGCCGCCCAGGGCTGGGGTGCCTGGCCATCCTGCGCCGCCCAGCTGGGCCTGAGCGGCGGTGGCGGCGCGACGGCGGTCGCCCCCCAGAGCGTTCCGGTCCAGGCTCCCGTGCAGGCGGCTCCCGTGCAGAGCGTCCCGGTCCAAAGCGTCCCGGTCCAGGCACCGGCCGCCCAGGCCCCGTCGGACGCCGTCGCCGCTCCCCAGCACGCTGCACCCGTTGCCCTGAGCGGCGAGACGTACACGCTGCAGGCCGGGGACACCCTGAGCAGCGCCGCCGAGAAGCTTGGCATTGAAGGCGGCTGGCAGAGGCTGGCCGACGCCAACGTGGACACCATCGCCAATCCGGACCTGGTGTTCGCTGGCCAGGTCCTGCAGCTTCCGGCCTAAAGTGCCGGAACGGTTGGCGGCACTGACAGCGCGTGAGCAGCTGCCGCCAACCACCGCGTCCTGAACAAGAACGACGCCGGAGCGTCCCCCCAGCGGGGAGTTCCGGCGTCGTTCTTTGTTTGGCTCTGTTGGCAGTTGCCTGGGGTGGGGTGCTGCTACGTGTGCGGCGACTGATGGTGCTGCGCTGCTAGGCTGCTGCGCCGATTTCGCGGACGATGCGCACCTTCCAGGCGGCGTCGTCGCTGGTGTCCAGAAGCGCCACGGTGCCGTGCGCAACGTTCAGGGCCACGCGCTTGGCGGCCAGGAGTTCAAGGTAAAGGTGCTCGTTCATGCGGCTCGGCGTATCGATCATGTATTTCACGGCGTCGCGGACCTTGCGGTAGTTCGCGCTCCGTTCCCGGTGCATGTGCAGCTCCAGCGTCTGGCGCTGACGGACCTTGGGTTCGTGCTTGTTGAGCCAGGACACAGCCGCGTGCACGGCCACAACAAGGGTGAGCGAAACGGCATAGATCCACCAGCCGCTCGAAAGCAGGAACAGGGGAAGGTTTCCGATGGCCACAATGGCGATCACGACGCGGAGGGCGGCGATCCGGCGGAGGGTCAGCGCAACCGAGGCCAAGGCGGCGCGGAAGCCATGCTGGTCGCTGCGGGCAGCGGCGGGGTCGATCGTAAATTCGTCAAGGACCAGGATGCCCTTGGCCTCCGGACTGAGCATTTGCCCGAACTTGGGCGTGAAAGGCTGCGTGCTGCCGGGGGTCATCTGAGGTGTAGTTGTCATGTGAAGGCTTCCAGGACGCTGGGGTGGTTTCGGTGATCTTAGTGGGTGGCGGCATTCGATGTATGCATCGGTCCACTATGTGAACATCCGCTGCGCGTGCCCCGTGTGGCGGCGGGCACTGCAATTGGCACATCAGCCTGCGGCCGTCAGACTGAAGGGATGCAAACCTTCCTTCCGTACCCCGATTTCCGGCAGAGCGCCGCAGCGCTGGACACCGCCAGGCTTGGCAAGCAGCGCGTCGAGGCGCTGCAGACCCTGCGCGCCCTGGTGATCCCCGAGTACGGCTGGCAGACCCACCCAGCCATCAGCATGTGGATGGGCTACGTCCCGGCCCTCACCATGTACGGCCTGGCCATGGTGGATGAATGGACCGAGCGCGGCCACGCTGACAACACCCGTGCCAACATCACGGAGTTCGCGCCGCAGGCAGCTCACCCGGACTACGCCGCCAAGATTCCCATGCCGCCATGGCTGGGCGACCCGGATTTCCACCTGAGCCACCGGTCCAAGCTGCTCAGGAAGGAACCGAAGTTCTACACGGCGGTGTTCCCGGATGCCGAACCCGACCTGGACTACATCTGGCCCGAGCCGAAGCACGAGTTCATCCCGGTGGACCCGGAGGAGGACTTCCTCTGGATTCTTCGTTCGACCTCATGAGGACATCGACCTTGAGACCCTCGACACCGTGGCACTCCCTCCGGTCCGCCGCGGCACTTCGCCGGCACACGGACGACTACTCCCCCGTCTATGTTGACGACGGGTCGCGCCGCCCTTCAAAGCAGCCCCGGAAACTTCCGCCAAAGCAACTGGTCAAGAAGCCCACACGGAAGCGCCAGGCACAGGAAGCGGCGTTCGCCACCCTGCCCGGCAAGACCGCCGTCGCTGTCTCGCTGGAAGACGGTGCAAGATTCGCCGTGGGGCAGGTAGTGGGCCGCCCCATTACGCTCGACGACGGGCGGTTCGGCCGCAACTTCACCGTCACCGAGGTGATTGACCGGTCCGCGTTCGATTACCCCGCCCTCCTGCAGGATCCGCGGGTGTTTTTCCCGGTTCCTGCACCCTGACCGCGTGACCATCCTCCTCGCCGGCTGCGGCGACCTTGGTACCGAAGCAGGCCTGCGTTTCGCTGCGGCCGGTCACCGGGTCGTGGGCTGGCGGCGCTCGCCCGGGAAACTGCCGCCGGAAATCGAAGGCGTCGCCGCTGACCTGGGCCGCCCGGATCTTCCGGTAATCCCGGCCGACACCACCGCCGTCGTCGTCGCTGTTGCCGCTGACGAACCCAGTGAGACGGCCTACCGGGCCGCCTATGTGGACGGACTTTCGCACGTCCTTGACGCGTTGCAGCGCGATGGCGTGGTTCCCAGCCGGGTGCTGTTTGTCTCCTCCACTGCCGTTTACGGTGACGCGTCAGGGGGCTGGGTTGATGAAAGCACGACGCCGGCACCTGGCGGCTTCTCCGGGCGCATCATCCGCGAGGCGGAGGAACTTCTGCGTTCGCGGCTGCAGGGCTCCCCCACCGCATCGGTTGCCCTGCGCTTGGGCGGGATCTATGGTCCGGGGCGGACCAGGCTGATCGACCAGGTCACCAGTGGGGCTGCCGTCATCCCGGATGAGCCCCGGTACACAAATCGGATCCACAGGGACGACGCCGCTGCCGCGATCGTTCACCTCGCCACCATGGAGCCCATGCCTGCTCCGGTATACATCGGCGTGGACGATGATCCCGCAGATTTGGGTGACGTCCTGCGGTTCCTGGCCGCGGAGATGGGACAGCCGGAACCACCTGTTGGCGCAGCCGGAGCGGCGCGTGGAGGGAACAAGCGCTGCAGCAACGCCCTTCTACGGCAGACGGGATTCGCTTTTGGCTATCCGTCATTCCGCGAAGGGTACCGCGCCATCCTTGCCGGGGAAGGCGTGCGCCACCCCTAGGTTTCAGGCGGCTTCAGTGGCTTGGGAGTTCCTGGCGTGGGCTTGGTTGGCCTTGGCCCGGCAGACAGGCGCAGCTTGGCCCGGGGTGTCAGCTGGCCGCCGGTGCAGGCTCAGCGGACTCTTTTTGCCACGGCCAACGACCCGTGATCTCCAGCTCCAGTGAGAAGCTCAGGAACGTCCGGATCAGGACAATGATGGCCAGCACGCCAACGCTCTCAAACGTGGGCGTCACCGCCACGGTTCGGATGATGTCCGCGGCCACCAGCAGCTCCAGTCCAAGCAGTATGGACCGGCCCAGCAGTTGACGGTACGAGCGGTAGACAGTCAGCTTCTCCGCCCCCTCGGGAAGCTTGCGCGGCTGGTAACCGCGCAAGGCCATCGGAATGGACACCGCGGCGCCGATGACCATCACGGCCACCCCGGCGAAGTCCATGAACCGGCCTACGGCCTCGATAATGTGCTGGAAGTCCACCATGATCCTTTCCGGGCCGGCTCAGTCATGTCTGAGCAGCTGGTCTTCTCCGGCCCAGACTACAGACCGTGCGGCACAACCTGCTGGAGAACGGCGCGGGACGGCGTACTCCGCATTCGAACTGCTCACCGGCGCTCGTTTTCCGTATGGATTCCGCTGCCCCCTGCGGTGACTTTCAGGGTTATCCACATAGGGCTTCTGGTCACCCGTTTTTGTCGGTGCCTGGCGGGATGATGGGGGTATGGAAAGCGCAGGGATTGCCGGCACGGGAGTGGCTGGGCCGGGCCCGGTTGGGGTCCTGGCGGCTGTCGAGGCCCTGATCGCATCCGCTGCCGGGCTCGCTGAGTATGTGCGTCGCGGGCTGACCAGCCCGCACCAGGATGGTGCCGATCCTTTGCGGGACCAGGCTGATGCGTGCCTGGACGGGCTCGCCGCATCAGCCCGCGCCGACGCCATGCTGGCCGCCCTGAAGGTGCACCTCGCTGCCGGATTTGCGGAATGTTCGACGGCGCTGGCCGGCCCGGCTGCCTCACCCCGGGAATGCACGGCGCAGGAAATGTCCGTCATCGCCGAAGTCGCGTGTGTTCTGACGGTTTCGGAGCGGTCGGCTGCTGCACTGCTCGGGCAGGCCCGGGAACTCACCACCACCCTGCCCCGGACCCTGGCCGCGCTGCAGGCCGGGGACCTCTCCTGGCAGCACGCCCGGATCATGGTCGACGAAACAGCCTCCCTTGACCCCGCAGGGGCAGCGGCCATGGAAACCCACTTCCTCGGCACCGACCCGGCGGACGATGCGGGTCCGGCGGCTGCGGCTCCGGGGGCTGCGGGTTCGGGCCAGGGCTGTCCGGCCGGGGAGTTGGTCCCGGGCAGGTTCCGGCACAAAGCCCGGACCTGGCGCGAACGCCACCACACCGAAAGCATCGAAAAACGCCGTGCCCGCTCCGCCGCGGACCGGCGCCTGGAATACCGTCCGGACAACGACGGGATGGCCTGGCTCTCCGCCTACCTCCCCGCCGAACAGGCCGCCGGGATCTGGAACCGCACCACCACCGCCGCCCGCACCCTCCAACACCCCGGCGAAACCCGGACCATCACCCAACTCCGCGCCGACCTCACCGCCACCTGGCTCCTCCGAAGCGACACCGGCCAACCTGACGGCAAAGCCCGGGAAACAGACAGAGCTGCTGACTCATCCGACAGTGCCGCCCAGGTGCCCTCACCGTGCAGCCCAGGTCCTGGTCACGGTGCCCGTCTTCGCCCTCATGGGACTCACCGACGAACCAGCCCTCCTCGACGGATACGGACCCATCCCCGCCTCCATCGCCCGGACCCTCGTCGCCGACGGCGCCACCTCCTTCCACCGCGTCCTGACCGACCCCCGCAACGGCGCACCCCTGGAAATCGGCCGCACCAGCTACCGCATCCCCGCCACCATGCGCCAATGGCTCCGCCTCAGAGACGGCAAATGCCCCTTCCCCGGCTGCACCAACCACTCCCTCGACAACGAAGCAGACCACCTCCTCGCCTGGGCCCACGGCGGCACCACCGGCATCACCAACCTCGCCCAACCCTGCCGCAAACACCACACACTCAAACACACCACCACCTGGACACCCACCCCAGCCACCACAAACCACCCACCCGGCTGGACCTCACCCACCGGCCGCCACTACAACAGCGAACACCAAAACTGGGAACCACCCATCATGCCGGAACAGCTAATCATCGCCGCGGCCCGTGAAGTGGACCAAAAGACTAGGCATGCGGCGGACCAGCCGGCCCTCTAAGCACTTTGCGATCTGGAATTCGGGATAGCCGGATCTCGCCCCAGTTGAAAACCGCGCCTGACCGCAATGATGAGACCGCTCCTGCCCGGATGAGTACTTCGTTCCGGGCAGGACCCTCTTCCCCGCCTCAGAGAATTGACTGCTGGACTGGGTGCGACCCGTTTGCCCCGGCATCCGGTTACGCTTGCCTTCCGGGCATGACCACGCAGCGACTAACACCAGGACACCACCAGCCTCGCAGGTTTGCTTCGAAGCGGACCGGCTCGGATCTCGACGGCCCAGTACGCAAGCGTTGGTTCGACGCGGGTCCCAGATCCAAGCCAACGGTGCCGACCAATGACACTCAACAAGCGAGCGAAGGAGGCCTTGAATGGATTCCACGCTGAACGGGCCCGGTCAGTGGCCCGACGCCCCGCCGTTGCCGGACCCCGTCATCATGGATCAGCGCTGGGCTGATGCGCTGTTCCTCCATTGGCGCGTACCCATAGCCACGGCCAAACGGTTCATGCCACCCGGCGTAGTGCCCGACACCTTCGACGGCTCGGCATGGGTGGGGCTGATAGGTTTCCGCATGAGCAAAGCTGGCTTCGGCCGTGGCCCGGCCATACCCTATTTCGGGGATTTCAATGAGGTCAACGTTCGTCTGTACTCCCGGGAACCGGATGGGACCCGTGGTGTGGTGTTCCTGAGCCTGGACGCTAACCGATTGGCAGTGGTCCTGGCAGCCAGGGCGGCCGGAATCCCGTATGTCTGGTCTCGGGCGAAGTTCCTCCGGTCGCCCACAGACAACGCAACCGGATATTCTGTCCACAGGTTGCGGAAGGGTGCCCGGAGCGAGTTCTCGGCTGTTCCCGACCTGGAGAATGTCGAGACCGATCCTCTGTCCATTCATCTCACGGCCCGGTTCGGCCTGCACACCCGATTCCGCGGCCGCACCCTCTACATACCCAACACGCACACGGCGTGGCCACTCCACCAGGCAGAGATCACACGCCTCGACGACGGACTCATCCACGCTGCCGGCATCACGGTGTTCGGTCCGCCGGAGTCAGTGGTCTTCTCCCCCGGAGTTCAAACACAGTTCGGTCGTCCACGACTACTCGATCTGTAACAGGGCCCCAAACCATGGCTTGCCCGCTGACGCCAGAAGCCCTCGAGCAAGCTGGCTATGACCCCGAACCGATTACTTTCCGAGTCCAGCCTTACGGAGCGCTTCAGCCATGGCGGTGTCGGCCGGAGCTGGCCGTGGCGCCGGAGGCCTGTTAGCGGAGGGCTTGCTCGCCGAACCCCTGACCGCTTCAGCGTCATGCCGCTGCGGGTTCTGCCCTGCGGGTTCTGGCCCTGCGGGTTCTGCCGCTGCGGGTTCTGCCGCTGCGGGTTTGTTGGACCTCTGCCTTGGCCACCAGTTTTGCTTGCAGCCGCACCGCCTCGTCCCTCACCACCGGGGCTGCGCCCGCCATTCCCTGAACCACGCCTGCCGCCGTCGCCTGCCGTGGAGGTTGACGGGTCGTCGTCGAGCCGCAAGGTCAGCGATATCCGTTTGCGCTCCGGGTCGGCCTCGAGCACTTTCACACGGACCACCTGCCCGGACTTCACCACTTCACGGGGATCGGAGACGAAGCGGTTGGCCAGCGCCGACACGTGGACCAGTCCGTCCTGATGGACACCGACGTCGACGAACGCTCCGAACGCGGCCACGTTGGTGACAGTTCCTTCAAGCACCATGCCAGGTCTGAGGTCGGAGATTTTTTCGATCCCCTCCGAGAACGTTGCCGCGGCAAAGGCCGGTCGGGGATCGCGGCCAGGCTTGTCCAGTTCGGCCAGAATGTCCTGGACCGTGGGCAGCCCAAAGCTGCCGTCCACGAAACTTCGCGGGTCAAGGGACGACGCCGGTGCAGAACCGGCAGCCACGAGGATCTTCCGGGCCACGGCGTAGGCTTCCGGGTGGACACTGGACGCGTCCAAAGGCTCCGCTCCCCCGGTAATCCGCAGGAAGCCGGCGCACTGCTCAAAAGCCTTCGCCCCCAGCCGTGGAACCTTCTTGAGGTCGCTGCGTTTGGCGAACGGCCCGTGCTCGTTCCGATAGGCCACAATGTTCTCGCTCAGCAAGGGTCCGACGCCGGCAACACGGCTCAGGAGCGCCGGCGAGGCAGTGTTGACATCTACTCCCACAGCGTTCACGCAGTCCTCCACCACAGCGTCCAGGCTGCGGTCCAGCTTCGACGCAGTCACGTCGTGCTGGTACTGCCCGACGCCGATGGATTTGGGGTCGATCTTCACCAGTTCCGCGAGCGGATCCTGCAGGCGCCGGGCAATCGAGACGGCGCCGCGGAGGGAAACATCCATGCCGGGCAGCTCGGCCGCGGCCAAGGCGGACGCCGAGTATACGGAGGCGCCAGCCTCCGAGACCACGAGTTTTTGTGGCTTATGTTCCCCGGCGGGCAGCAGCTTGATGAGTTCAGCGGCCAGCTTGTCCGTCTCGCGCGACGCCGTGCCGTTGCCGATGGCAACCAGCTCGACGTTGTGTTCCTGGGCCAGCCGGACCAACGTGGACAGGGCGTCGTCCCACTTCCGCGCCGGAGCGTGCGGGTAGACCGTGTCCGTCGCCACCACTTTGCCGGTCCCGTCCACCACCGCGACTTTCACTCCAGTCCGCAGTCCAGGGTCCAGGCCCAAGGTGGCGCGGTTGCCGGCGGGTGCCGCGAGCAGGACGTCGCGCAGGTTCGCGGCAAAGACCCTGACAGCTTCGTCTTCGGCTGCAGCGAACATGCGGCTGCGAAGGTCTGCGGTCAGCCGGGCGAGCACCCGTGAACGCCACGCGAGCTGGGCAGTCTGCATCAGCCAGGCATCGGCGGGCCGGCCACGGTCGGCAACTCCGAGGCACTTGGCCACGGCGGCCTCGTAGCGGGCACGGGAGGCGGCGAGGGCGTCGTCGTTGGCGGGATCTGCCTCGGCGAGGTCAAGCTCAAGGACCCCGTCCTTCTCTCCGCGGAGCAACGCCAGCACGCGATGCGAAGGCATCCCCGACGGCGCCTGGGCGAACTCGAAGTAGTCCTTGAACTTCTGCCCTTCGGTCTCCTTGCCCTTCTTCACCCGCGAGACCATCCGGCCCTGGGTCCAGAGCCGTTCACGGAGCGTCGCGGCGAGGTCCGGATCCTGGGCCACCCGCTCTACGAGGATTGAGCGTGCGCCGGAGAGGGCGGCCGCGGCATCGCCGATTGAATGCTCAGCGTTCAGGTATCTGGCTGCCTCGCGTTGGGGATCGAGGTCCGGCCGCTGCAGCAGCGACTCCGCGAGCGGCTCAAGGCCGGCTTCGCGCGCGATCTGGGCTTTGGTGCGCCGCTTGGATTTGAACGGGAGGTAGATGTCCTCCAGCCGGGATTTCGTGTCCGCAGCCAGGATCGCTTTCTGCAGCTCGGGTGTCAGTTGCCCCTGAGAGGCGATTGCGTCAAGGACAGAACGACGGCGGTCCTCCAGTTCGCGGAGGTAGCGCAGGCGCTCGTCGAGGTCGCGAAGCTGGGTGTCATCCAGCGTCCCCGTGGCCTCCTTGCGGTACCGGGCGATGAACGGGACCGTTGACCCGCCGTCGAGCAGTTCCACGGCAGCCTTGACCTGCCAGGTCTTCACGCCGAGTTCGGCTGCGATCTGCGCGTGAATGGCACTGTCCGGGACATGGACGGCTGGGGATGCGGACGGAGCGTGCGGGAGTTGGGTCACCAGAACATTTTGCCTTACCCCTCCTGTGGTCTCCAGCCGCGCCCGGGCCGGTCCAGCAGTCCGGGGTATTCCGCTCCGGCCCGCGAAGTGCTGTAGTTGAGATGCCGTCACCGGTAACCATTTCTCGAGGAAGAGGGCGCCATGCGGGAACTGCTCATCGTGTTTCAGGAGGGATTCGACGAGGCCAACATCACCGTAATGGTCAATGGCAAGGAAGTCCGCCGCGACGTTGGCGTATCCACCAATCCACTGCTGGGCGAGGCGTTCGAGGCTTCGGTGGAGCTGCCGGCCAAAGGTGCGCAGGTTGGCGTGGAGGTCACCAACAAGGGGCTGAAGGCCATCCTGAAAGTCAGCGGAAAGCCCAAGAGTGTGCTGGTTTCCATCGAGGACGGCAAGCTGGTGATGCGGGAGGGAACCGGCCGCGAGGCCTTCCTGTAACCGGTTGGCGGGGCGCTGCTATTCGGCGATGTCCTCGGCCCAGAGTTCGGCGTTGTCGCGTTGGAAGGTCTGCATCATGTCGACGCAGCGCTGGTCATCAAGGACCACCACTTCAACTCCGCGGGACTTGAGAAGATCGAATTCGCCCGGGAAGGTCTGCGCCTCACCCACTACCACCTTGGGAATCTTGAACTGAATGATGGTTCCCGTGCACATGGCGCACGGCGCCAGCGTTGTGTAGAGCACGGTATCCCGGTAGCTGAGCTGGCGTCCGGCACTGCGCAGGGCCGACATTTCGCCATGGGCTATCGGGTCGCCGTGCTGGACCCGCTTGTTATGGCCGGCTGCGATGACTTCGCCGCCGCGTGCCAGCGCAGCTCCGATGGGGATGCCGCCCTCCCTGAGGCTCTTCTGCGCGGCCTGGAATGCTGCTTCAAAAGCGGGATCTGTCATCGCCCCAGCCTAACCCCGGTGACTCCAGGCGGCGGCGCAAGTGCCATAGGCCCCTAGCGATTGTCCATTCGCTGGAGTATCGTACTTCCTACCGCCGGGGTTCCCGTGGACCGTGGCGGGCCAAACGCACAATGAGCCAGAAAGCCGTCGGATGGCTTTCTGGCGGCGCTGCCGGGACAGCACACCGAGCAGCCGACGACGGCGGCACCCAAGTGGGTGCCGCCGTCGTCGTTATGTCCCGGGCTAGGCCTGGTAAACGGGGTAGTCGGTGTAGCCTTCGGCGCCGTCTGCGTAGAAGGTCGATGCGTCAGGTTCGTTCAGCGGCAGGCTTTCCTTCCAGCGGCGCGCCAGGTCCGGGTTGGCGATGGCCGGACGGCCAACCACCACTGCGTCGGCATGTCCGTCTTCGACCAGGGCCACCGCTTCGTCACGGGTAGTGATGACTCCGAACCCGGAGTTCACCAGGAATGTACCGTCGAAGCGGGCGCGGAGATCCTGGACCAGTTCGCCGGCGGGATCGTGGTGGAGGATGCTGAGGTAGGCCAGGTTCAGCGGCGAAATGCTGTCCACCAGCACCTCGTAGGTAGCGCGGATGTCGGCCAGGCCGGTTTCGGCGATGCCTTGGACGTTGTGCTCGGGAGATAGGCGGATGCCAACGCGGTTTGCACCGATTGCGGCGACGACGGCGTTGACCGTCTCGATGACGAAGCGTGCTCGGTTTTCCGGAGCACCGCCGTAGCTGTCGTTACGGACATTGGCGTTCGGTGCCAGGAATTCGTGGAGCAGGTAGCCGTTTGCGGAGTGAAGCTCCACGCCGTCGAAGCCAGCTTCAATAGCGTTCCGTGAAGCGGTGACGATCTGCTCCATGACGACGGGCAGCTCGTCAGTGGTCAGGGCGTGCGGCACAGGGTACGGCTTTTTCCCCGCAGGGGTCCGGACGTCGCCCTCTATGGCGATGGCGCTCGGCGCTACGATGCGGTGGCCACCGGTGATGTCTTCGTGGGAGACGCGTCCCCCATGCATGACCTGCGCGAAGATCCGGCCGCCCTCAGCGTGAACGGCGTCGGTAACCTTCTTCCAGCCTGCGATCTGCTCCTCGGTGACCAGTCCGGGCTGGCCTGGGTAGGCGCGGCCGGCGGGCGTGGGGTAGGTGCCTTCGCTGACAATGAGGCCCAGGGAGGCACGCTGGCGGTAATGCTCGGCGACGAGTGGTCCCGGTACGCCGGCCTCGCCGGAACGGAGGCGCGTGAGTGGCGCCATCACCAGGCGGTTGGGCAGTTCGAGCTCACCAAGAGTCAGGGGGGAAAACAGCATGCGCAATTCCTTTCAGAAATGAAATGGTTCTGCTATCCGCAACTGACTGGCGTCTGCAACTATTCCGAATGAGATGGGAGTCACTGGCGGCCGGTGGCACCCGCCCAGCTGTTCAGGGGCCTGGGTCCACACGCCCTCCGGCAGAGCAGCTCGTTCGGGGGCAAGCAGCACGCTCCTCGGTTCAGCGGGCCGGTGGCGCGCCTGGGCAGCCTTGGCCCTGCGGGTTCTGGTTGCAGTCATCGGCATAGTTCCGGGTGATGGAGCGCCAGACGCTGACGGTCTGCGGGGGCGCGCTGAACTGGCCCTGACCCGGGATGGGCAGCGGAGGGCCGTTGTTCACGGAGTAGGTTCCTTGGAAAGAGGTGGTGAGGACAACCTGGAAGTCGCCGGTATCCGCGTAAGCGTGGCTGGTCCGTGTTTTCTCGCCCCACCGCTCCTGGGGCAGGGGTCCGCCCATGGATGGTTGCGGCCCGAAGACCACGCCATCGCCGTAGTTCCAGGTGTACTGGACCGGTGTTGCCACCACATGCACTTTTTGGCCGAACATCGTGACGTCGAACTGTTGCTCAGTCGCATCGGCGTAGAAGTTTGTTTCGGCTCCGCGCAATGTGTGCGGGCTCGGCTGGGCCACGACTGCGCCGGCATTGACGGGAAGGCTCTCAAACTGGCGCTGGATCTCCGCGGCGATTCGGGGCAAGAGGTCCTCGGGCTTCGCATCGTACAAGCAGGTTGGCCCGGAGTGTATGGCCCAGACTGCGCCAGGGACTCCCCTTGGCTTGGACAGCCAGATGACCGGGATGCCTTCCTCGCCTTCGGGACCGTCTGTGCACTCGATCTGCCGGGAAAGACAACCCGTGTCGAAGTCGCCGCCGCCAAGGTGGCACTGGAGTTCGTACTTGTATTCGTTCGGGTCGGTGCTTACTTGCCCGGGCTCGGCGCGACTAATTCCGCCTGTGTTCGGATCAGATACCCAGTCGTCGGCACCAACGTTGACGCCAGCTGTCCACAAAGCCTCCACCAGATGTGGCATCTTCGGTTCGAAGCTCATGCGCGAAGGCAGTTAACGAAGACATCATGAAGAACACATGCAAGGAGGCAAGGATTGCAGTGCCTTGATCGCTGCAACCCATGGCTTAGCCGAATCAAACGCTAGATCGCTGACCACGCCAACCAGCGTCGAAGAACCACCAGTCGCAACACTTCCCGAATTTGTGGGCTGTCGTCTTAGTCTTGATATCGGAGCTTCCGTCTTGGTAGTATGTAATTACGTGCTCTCTGCAGGACCTGGACGATGACCTGCATAGATTACCGTCTGGTGAACTGTGCGGTTGCGACTGGCAATGTCTATTTTCCCACCCGCCATCCACTGGCCGTTCAGAATCAGCGCAGTCCGAATATCGTTGACGTAGCCCTTGACAAAAGGAGCACTCAGGCATTGGACAGATTCGTTAGCCTGAACTGTGGTGACATCACCCGTCTCGTAGGCGTAGCTAAGAACGCTAAACCAGTACTTGGCAAAAGCCTCAAGCACCTTCCTTCGTCTCCGTCTTAGCCACCTCTGGGAGGACCGGAACGGGGACGTTCTGCGCGGGCCCTGAAGCGTCGGCGGGCTTGTAGGCTGCGGTCGGCGTGGGCGTCACAGTCGGCGATGGGGTGGCCTGCTCCGTCGCAGTTGCTGAGGCCGTCTGGCTACCCCCGGTGTTGGGCTCGCCACCGCTGTTGCAGCCGGAGAGCGCCAAGGCGGCAGCTAGAGAACCAGAAATGGCAGCCACGCGCAGGCGCCGGGCATTAAACAAGTAGTGCGATGTCATGGGCAGCTAATCCCCCGATAGTTTCAAGACGCCTCGCTCCGAACAATGACTTAAGGGTAGCCCAGGTCACATTTGACCGCTAAGAGTTATCCACAGCCACCCGGGTCCGGGTCTATCAGCGGGACTCGCACCGGCAAAGTCAAAAGGGGCGGCCCGCGCACGAATGCACGGGCCGCCCCCAACCAGACGAGAAAGATCTACCTCTGGGCTGGCAGCACCAGCTTCCCTGTCTTGTCTGTCGAAAGGGCAAGGGACGAGACGTATTGCGGTTCTCCGTCGGGCCCGTCCTGAGCCGAACGGATCATGTCCGGGCGCTCAAATTCCAGCCCCGTGACATGGCAGAGAAGCTTGTGGTCACTGGGGTTCCCGTCGGCGTCGAACATCGGCAGATCAATGCCGTCGTCCGTCCGCCGGAGGTAGTACTTTCCCTTGGTCGCCAGCGCCAGTACCGGCGGAAGGACTAACGCCAGCCCCACCGCAAAGATTGGTGAGAACGGCTGGATGGCAGAGCCAAACGCTCCGAAGAACACGGCAATGGACACCCCCGCCGACACCAGCATGGAGACGAATCCTACCGGGTTCACTGCGTACAGCATGCCCCTGCGGAACTCGGCGGTCTTAGGCGAAATCTTGAGCAGGTACTTGTTGATGGCGATGTCGGACGCAACGGTCACTACCCAGGCCATGGCGCAGTTCGCGTAGAAGCCCAGGATCGTGTTCAGGAAATCAAACATGTTGGCTTCCATCAGGATCAGCGCGATGAGCAGGTTCACCACTACGAAGACCATGCGGCCCGGGTAGGTCTTGGTAACGCGGGTGAAGCTGTTGGTCCAGGCGAGGGAGCCCGAGTAGGCATTGGTCACGTTGATCTTGATCTGCGAGATGACCACCAGCACCACGGCCAGAGTCATGGCCAGCCACGCCGGCATCATCTCCTGATACACGCCGAGGAACTGGTGGACGGGCTCATTCGCGTGGACGGACGCGGCAGGGTCCAGCGTGGCGATCAGGTAGACCGCAATGAACATCCCCACAATCTGCTTGATGGCGCCGAAGATGACCCAGCCCGGTCCGGCCAGGATCACAGCCCGCCACCAGGCACCCTTGTTCGCAGCGGTGCGCGGCGGCATGAACCGCAGGTAGTCGATCTGCTCCGCGATCTGCGCCATCAGCGACAGGCAGACACCCGCGGCAAGCATCACCGAGGCAAGGTTGGGCCCTTCGGAACCGGATTCGCCGGCGTAGGCAAAGAAGCTGTCGATGCTCTCCGGGTGGGAAATCACCAGGTACCCCACGGGAATGACCATCAGCAGCAGCCACAGCGGAGTGGTCCAGACCTGAAGTTTGGCCAGGGTGTTCATCCCGTAGATCACCAGCGGGATGATGATCACGGTTGACGCCGCATACCCCAGCCACTGCGGGATGCCGAGGCCGAGTTCCAGCCCCTGGGCCATGATGGACCCTTCGAGCGCAAAAAAGATGAACGTGAAGGTGGCAAAAATGACGTTGGTGACCACGGATCCGTAATACCCGAAGCCGGAGCCGCGGGTGATCAGGTCCAGGTCGATGTTGTAACGCGCCGCGTAGTACGCCAGCGGGAAGCCCGTGGCGAAGATGATCACAGCCGCCACCAGAATCCCAAAAATCGCGTTGGTGGTGCCGTACGCGATCCCGATGTTCGCCCCGATGGAGAAGTCCGCCAAGTACGCGATGCCGCCCAGCGCACTCGTGGCCACCACCCCTGCGCTCCATTTCCGGTAGGAGCGGGGCGCGAACCGGAGGGTGTAATCCTCGAGGCTCTCCTTGGTGGCGTTGAGGGCGGCAGCGTTACCCGCCGTCGTGCTGTGCCCAGGCCCGGGCACGACGGCGGCACTGCCCGCCGTCGTCGGCTCCAAGAGCCGGGTGCTCTCCAGATCGTTACTCACTGAGTCTGTCTCTTTCCTTTAGGAACGTGGTTGGTTTTACGTCTCCTGCGACCGTAGCCAGCAGGAAAGACAGACTCGTCACGACGTTGTTTCGGCACGGTTACACCTTGACCGGGTTGTGAAGCATTGACGGCGGATGTCAACAGCGGCGCCCGTGCCCGCTTTGTAGCCATTCCACAAAAACCCGCCCCCGGCGCCCAACTAGCGTCGACAGGAGTTGCACAACCACAGCGAAGGACCATCAATGACGATCCAGCCCGCCCCCAGAAACAAGGCCGGCAGCGGAGCCACCGCCTCGATCCTCGACACCGCCCGGGCCCAGGTCCTGGAGCAAGGAATCGGGCTCTCCGAGGAACAGCTCCTGGAAGTACTCAGGCTTCCCGACCGCCACCTCCCGGCCGCCCTCCAGCTCGCGCACGAAGTCCGCCTGAAGCACTGCGGCGAAGACGTCGAAGTCGAAGGGATCATCTCCATCAAGACCGGTGGCTGCCCTGAGGACTGCCATTTCTGCAGCCAGTCCGGACTTTTTGACTCCCCCGTGCGCGGCGTCTGGCTGGACATCCCCGAACTGGTCAAGGCTGCGAAGGAAACCGCAGCCACCGGAGCCACCGAGTTCTGCATCGTCGCGGCCGTCCGGGGCCCCGACATCAAGCTCATGAACCAGATCAAGTTCGCGATCGACCGCATCAACGAAGAAGTGGACATCAACATCGCCTGCTCCCTTGGAATGCTCACCCAACGGCAGGTGGAACAGCTCAAAGAGTGGGGCGTGCACCGCTACAACCACAATGTCGAAACGGCCCGCAGCTACTTCCCCGAGGTCGTCACCACCCACAGCTACGACGAACGTCTGGAAACCTGCACCATGGTCAAGGACGCCGGCATGGAACTCTGCTGCGGAGCCCTGATCGGCATGGGTGAAAGCGTTGAACAGCGCGCCGAACTTGCCGCCCAGCTTGCCGCCCTCGAGCCGCACGAAGTACCGCTGAATTTCCTGAACCCCCGACCGGGAACCCCTCTGGAGCATCAGGGCATCATGGACGGCAAGGACGCCCTCCGCGCCATCGCGGCCTTCCGCCTGGCCATGCCCCGTACCGTGCTGCGCTACGCCGGCGGCCGCGAACTGACCCTCGGCGACCTCGGCACCCGGGAGGGCCTCCTGGGCGGCATCAACGCCGTCATCGTGGGCAACTACCTGACCACCCTGGGCCGCCCTGCAACCGCTGACCTGAACCTCCTGGTGGAACTCAACATGCCCATCAGGGAACTCCAGAAGACGCTGTGAACGGGGCACCGGCCGCAGTCACGGTCGGCGGCGGGTTTTGCGGGCATTGCGGCGGCACGCAGGCAGGAACAGCGGCCGACGGCGGCGCCGCACCGCCGTCGGACCCGCATCTGCGGTGCCGGGAGCTGCTGCAGCTGGAACCGCCGCGGTATTGCCATCCCTGCGGGCGGCGGCTCAAAGTACAGGTCTCGCCGCTGGGATGGTGGGCAACCTGCTCGCGACATGGACTCCTCACGGCGGCCTGACAGGAGAAATCCGTATACCCCTAGCCATTTTCTACGGATGGTAGAACAATGGGGCCATGATGTTCAATCACGCCGATGGCAACCCTGTCCTGGAACTCGACGACGAGCAGAGCTGGAAGCTTCTGGATGACACCAAACACGGCCGGCTGGTGGTCTCGGTCGCTGGAGAGCCTGACATCTTCCCCGTCAACTACCTGACGTCCAACCGCAAGGTGTATTTGCGGACGGCGCCGGGCAACAAGCTGGCCCAGCTGACCATCAACTCCAAGGTGCTGCTGGAGGCGGATGGCATTCTCTCTGACGAAGCCTGGTCCGTCGTCCTCCGGGGAACCGCCCGGGTCCTCAGCAATTCTGCGGAACTGGCCGAAGCTGAAGGACTGGGACTCAAAACCTGGGTTCCCACACTGAAGGACTTCTATGTGGAGATCGTTCCCACGTCGGTCAGCGGCCGGCACTTCCAATTCGGCGAACAGCCGGAACGCGAGATCTAGGGCCTCCTAGACTGGAGCTATGGCTGACGGGCTGACGCGGGAGCAGCGCAGTTGGAACATGTCCCGGATCAGGGGCAAGAACACCAAGCCCGAGTTGCTGGTGCGACGGCTTCTCCACGCCAAGGGATACCGCTACCGCCTGCATGGCAAGTCCGGCGGCACCCGGCTTCCCGGCAGCCCGGACCTTGTCTTCGCGGGACGGCGCAAAGTCATCTTCGTCAACGGCTGCTTCTGGCATTTCCACGACTGCCGGGTGGGCCGGCACGCACCCAAGGCCAACGCGGAGTTCTGGGATGCTAAACGGACCCGCACCCGCAGCCGTGACGCTGACCAGCTCCGGCTTCTCCAGGACGCCGGCTGGCAGGTCCTGACGGTGTGGGAATGTGAGATGAAGGATGGCTCGGCCCTGGAGGCACGGTTGATCACGTTCCTTGGCGGGCCTTCAGTCCCTGGCGCAGCGCGGCCCAGAACCAGCGCGGTCCAGAACTTGAGGCGATCTTGAGCGTTAGCCGCCGCCCAAATTGATAAGGTCCGGCAAGGATTGGTTCCGTTGGCCCACACCAGGCGGCCAACGGAACCAGGACCGGGGAGGAATGCGTGGCCTTCCCTTCCCGGCTAACTGCGCCTTGCCAGCAGGGCGGAGCTGAAAGCGGAGGCGGAGGATGCGCTGCTGTTGATGCGCCAGTCCGCCTCTTTCTGGAAGTGGAACCATACGAAGCCCATCACGTCCGGCTGGGCCGCAAGGTAGGACACCAGGTCCGTATTCCAGGCCGCCTTGGAGCCGCCCGCCTCGCTGGATGCTGTCTCGGCAATCAGCACCGGCTTGCCGGGGGCGAGGTTACGAAGCTCCGCGATTCCCGGAGCAAACAGGTCCTGTGCCGAAATCCAGCCGCTCCAGGCGGCGGACGTACCCCAGTTGTAGCCATCGAGGGCCACGATATCCACGTACCCTGCACCCGGGTAAAGCCCAGCCAAGTCAGTGGAACCCCAGTACGGGACATTCGGCGACCACACCCATTGGACGTTGCTTGCTCCCGTGGAGGCGACGACGTCGTGGACGTGCCGCCACGCCTGAACGTAATCGCCGCTTTGGTTTCCGTTGACACCCTCCGCCCACGGGTACCAGTTGCCGTTCATCTCGTGGGCAAACCGGAGCATGACCGGCTGGCCCCAGCTGGCCAGGGCTTGCCCCCACTCAAGGATCCGGGCATCGAAGTCGCCGGCTGTGATCCGGTCCAGCGAGAAGGCAGGCTGCTCCAGCCCGCCGCCGCTCCAGGACCACGGTTCCCACGTGACGAGGGAAACCGCCCCGCGCGCACGGACGGCGTTCAGTTCGGCGATGGGCGGCGCCTGGAGAAAGTCCTTATAGAACAGCACCATGGACGGGCTTTCGCCGGCGAGCTGGGCCACGGCATCGAGCTCTGCGCCGGCGAGCGGCCCGCCGGGGGTTGCAACTCCGAAGCGGAGCGGGTCCGTGCTGACGGTGGGCGGTTGAGGCGCTGGGGTAGCCGCAACAGCGAAAACGGCAGAAGCCTTCACCGAGGAGGTCTTGGCCGTGATGGCCAGGTTGCCAGGCGCTGCGGCCGGAATGGTAATACCGGCGGTGAAACCCCCGGAGGCCGTGGTCCGGAACGAGAACGTGGTGGAGCCGGCAACAACGGTCCCCGTGGTGGACGCTTTGAAGCCGGAGCCGGTGACGGTGACCGCGGAGCCGGCCGGTCCCTGCGCTGGGTTCAAGAGGATCTGCGGGGCGGCGGCCGCCGCTGCCGGCGGTGCTGCCTGGGCCGGCTGGATCCCCGCCAATGCCAGGACCAGTCCCGCGCCAAGCGCAAGAACCACGGTTTTCAAGGTACGAAGCAAAGCAATCAGTCCCCCAAACGAGAAGTGGCCGACGCCACAAACGATCCGTGCTGGCCGCACTGGCTCCGATCCTAAATGTAAAACCCGCAATCGCATCAAGAAAGCCACAATTCTTTTCCAAAACCCTTACCCGGCTCTGGAACAGACCTAACCTGAAAGGGAACAAATGCCTCAAGTCGCCGCCACCTTTCCGGAGCGGGAGGCCCCAGCGGAAAGGACCGCCGTGACGCAATCAGACGATGCCGGACGGCCGCTGGTTGACCAGTCGGTCCTTGCCAGGTTGCGTGAGGAACTCGCGGACGATGAAGGCTATTGCACGGTCTTCGTGGGGAATTTCATCGAATATCTTCCGCACCGGATAGGAAGGCTGCGGCTGGCCCTGACCACAGGGGATCTCGATGGCGCAGTGGACGCCGTCCTCAGCCTCAAGACCTCCAGCCAGATGGTGGGGGCAGAGCGCCTGGCAGGCCTGGCCATCGATCTGGAGAGCGCCATCCGGAATGACTCTGCGCATGCCGATATCGCAGTAGCCCTGCCACGCTTGGCCGCGACATACCTCAAACCCATCAACCAGTGCAGCCGGCAGACCCTGCACCGCCTCCAGGCTCAGCGCTCGGCCGGTGCCAACCTGTAGCCCACCCCGCGCACGGTCTGGAGCCAGCGTGGCCGCTGTGGCGAATCGCCGAGCTTCTTCCGCAGGTTCCCCATATGGACTTCCACGGAACGTTCGTCCGCCTCACTGATGTAACTTCCGACGTCGTAGTCCTCGTCCCGCAGGCGCCGCACAAGATCGGACTTGCTCCGGACGGTCCGCCCCGCCTCAAGGAGGGCGTACAGGAGTTCGAATTCAGTGCGGGTCAGGTTCAGTTCCTGACCTTCCACCGTGACCGAACGGGAGGCGTAGCTGAGCTCCAGCCCGTTGTGGCTGAAATTGCCACCGCCGTTTGCGGGGGCTTCCCCGCCGGCACTCGTTCCGGAACCGGAGTCCGGCGTGCCTGCGGCCTCGTGCGGTTCGGTTGCGGCGCGGGGCCGCCGCATCATGGCCGCAATGCGGGCTCGCAGTTCCCGGGGGCGGAAGGGTTTTGTGAGGTAGTCGTCGGCACCGGATTCCAGGCCGATCAGGGTGTCCAGCTCGTCAGTGCGGGCTGTGAGCATCACAATGTAGGCGTCGGAAAACTCCCGGATCTGGCGTGAGACCTCAAAACCGTCGATGTCCGGCAACCCGAGGTCAAGGGTAATCACGTCCGGGTTCAACGTCTTTGCCGCCAGGACGCCTTCGGCACCGCTCGAGGCAACAGAGACCTCAAAACCGGCCTGCGTTAGGACCGTTCGTACCAGTTCACGGATATCCTGGTCATCTTCGATGACCAGGCCCACACGTGGATCACTCATTACAGCCCCCTCAGCCTGCTTGACACCGTCTGAAGTATATCTCCGGCTGCCGCTATCCTGCTGTCATGCGTCTTGACATAACCGCGGTCCCGGCACGCGACCATGAGTAAGCCTGTTGCATGGGCCACGGGCCGCCTGAGGTTTTTCCGGCGACCTTTCCACGAGTACCGGCTGACCGACCGCGTTGCCTTGAGTCAGGCGCCGCTGTTCGTCACTACCCTCTTTACCGCGTTTCTTATGGCGGCGTTCTTTCCGGGAACCATGAACAACCCGCTTTTCGTGGCGTTCCTCATCTCCCAACTGGTGCTGATGGCGCTGTGCTACCTAGTGCCCTGGGACCGGCTGCCGTACACAAGCTTCCTGGTGATCCCACTCCTGGACTTTGTCTCCATCGCCGTGGGCAGGGAAGGGGGCCAGGAGAGCCTCACCGGCATCAGCCTGCTGGCGGTCTTCCCCGTCATCTGGCTCTGCGCGTCCGGCTATTACCCGCGGGCATCCCTGTGGCTTTCATTCTTTGCACCGCTTGCCATCATCTGGGTGCCGCTCTTCATCCATGGAGACGTGTCAGGCCCCAACCTCGCCCGGTCCCTGCTCCTGCCCCTGATGATGCTGGGGATTGGCGTGTCCGTCAGCGTCCTGACCCTGAGCATGATGCGGCAACAGCGCAGCCTCGAAGAAAAGGACGATCTGCTCCGGGCCACCCTGCGCAGCACCAAACAGCAGGAAGCCCTGCTCAATACTGTCCTGGAAACCGTCCATCTCGGAGTACTCGCCGTGGATGCTGACGGCCACGACATCCTCATGAACCGGAAACAGCGGGCCAACCATGAACTGGCCCGGCCGAAGGACGTTGCCGACCCCAATGAATCCCAGCTGCTGGTGTTCGGCCCGGACCGCACCACCCCCGTCCCGGTGGAGGACCGGCCAGTGCGGCGTGCCGTTCTTGGCGAAACCTTCACCGATTACCTGGTCTGGCTGGGCTCCGGCAGTAACCAGCGGGCTTTCACCACCAGCGCCCGTGCCATGACCGACGTCGACGGGAAGTTTGCCGGCTCGGTGATCGTCTTCGGCGATGTGACGGACCTGGTGAACGCGTTGACGGCCAAGGACGAGTTTGTCTCCAGCGTGTCCCACGAATTCCGGACTCCGCTGACGTCAATCCTGGGCTACGTGGAGATCCTGCTGGAAGACGGCGCTGCGGCAGACCAGCTGGAGCCGCTGAACATCATCAAGCGCAATTCGGAGCGTCTGCTGACGTTGGTGTCGGACCTTCTCGCCAGCCGGCAGGGCCAGCTGATCGTCACGCCTCACGTGGTCGATGTGGCGGAACTTGTCCGTGCGAGCGTCTCGGCAGCCCAACCTAAGGCAGACGGTTCCCGGGTAGTCCTGAAGGCTGATACACCCGCCAGGCTGGACGCCCGCGTGGATGGCCCCCGCATCTCCCAGGTGCTGGACAACCTTGTATCCAACGCCATCAAGTACTCCCCCGACGGCGGCAACGTGGTGGTGTCCCTGGAGCGGCAGGACGGCTACCTGGCATGCAGGGTCACGGACACTGGCATGGGGATGAGCGCCGAGGACCAGTCCGAAGTCTTCACGAAATTCTTCAGGACCAGCCACGTCCGCAGGACCGCCATCCCGGGCGTGGGCCTGGGGCTTCCCATCAGCAAGTCGATCGTGGAGGCCCACGGCGGGACCATCGAGGTGGAGTCCGTGCTGGGCAAGGGAACCACGTTCACCTTCCGCCTCCCGGTCTAGGGTCCCCGGCGCAGGTTTAGGCGCCCCGGGGGCCGCCAGGCGTCCGTGCGGCCCAGCGGCGGCCTCGTGCCCCAGACCTTCCGCGGGGTGATCCTACTTGGCCGGAAGGACCCGCTTCCGGCCGAACACGTAGTACCCCATGGGGCCGATGAAGTTGATCAGGGCCGCCATCCGCCAGGCAGCCTTGGGCCCGTTGATCAGCTCTGCCGGGCGCTTCGAAATATCGCGCTGCGCAGCCAGCATCATGGCCATCTGCACGATTCCCACCACCACAATCCCTGTGCGGCCAGCGGGCGACATTTCTTTCCAGGTCTTTCTTCTTGGCCATGGCCAATCTCCTTAGTCCAGGTTTTTGTAGCCCAGGTTTTCAGTTTCCGGCGCGGACAGATCGAACGCAACGGCTCACACAGCGTACGGCGCCATCCGGTCCTTTTGCTCCTGCGTCAGGCGGACCACCCGTCCCGTGGACTCGTCCACGAAGGCCAGGTGGCTGCTGGCGCGGACACACTCCTCACCGGTGACGGGGTCCTTAACCAGGTAGTGGATGTCGAAACTGGCACCCTTTACTGCTCCGATCCACACCTGGACCACGGCCGGGATGTTCCGGTACTCCAAGGTCCTGACGTAGCGGATCCGGTGGTCCACCACCAGCGCCATGATGCCGTCCGGAACGTCGCTGAACAGCGGGACCTCAGGCTCGATCCCCGGCAGTCCTGGACCGCGGGGCGGCCCGAACGCTCCTATCCGGGCCTCCTCCAGCATCCGTACTATCTGGACGTTGTTGATGTGCCCGTAGGCATCCATGTCACCCCAGCGCATGGGAACCAGCACGTCGATGCGACGGGGGTCGGACGCGGTGCCCTCCCCGCTCAGCTGTGCACCGCCGTCGAGTCATCCACCGTGGTTTCCTCCACGGTGGCCCCTGCGAACTGCGACATGTAGAGCCGGTGGTACGCCCCTTCAGCGGCAAGCAGCGTCTTGTGGTTGCCCTGTTCCACGATCTTGCCGTTCTCCATCACCAGGATGGTGTCTGCATCGCGGATGGTGGAGAGCCGGTGGGCGATCACAAAGCTGGTGCGGTCGGTCCGCAGCGCCGCCATGGCCTTCTGGACGAGCAGTTCGGTGCGGGTATCCACGGAACTGGTGGCTTCGTCGAGGATGAGCAGCGACGGGTTGGCCACAAACGCGCGGGCAATGGTGATGAGCTGCTTTTCACCGGCGCTGACGTTGTTGCCTTCCTCGTCGATGACTGTCTGGTAGCCATCCGGCAAGGCTCGGACGAACCTGTCCACGAAGGTGGCCTTCGCAGCGGCCATGACCTGTTCCTCGGTGGCTTCCAGATTGCCGTACCGGATGTTGTCGTAAATGGATCCGCCGAACAGCCAGGCGTCCTGCAGGACCATGCCCACCTTGGACCTCAGCTCGGACCGGCTGAGGCTGGTGATTTCCACGCCGTCCAGGGTGATGGACCCGGAGTTGAGCTCGTAGAAGCGCATCACCAGGTTCACCAGGGTGGTCTTGCCGGCACCGGTGGGACCAACGATTGCTACCGTGTGCCCGGGCTCGGCGGTGAACGACAGGTGCTCGATCAGCGGCTTGTCCTCGGTGTAGCTGAAGGTGACGTCCCGGAATTCCACATGCCCGTCGGTCTTGGCCGGCAGGTGGTCCGTGGCCGTTTCGGCGTCCTGCTCATCGGCGTCCAGGAACTCGAAGACGCGTTCGGAGGAAGCAACGCCTGACTGGAGCATGTTGGCCATGCCCGCCATCTGGCCCAGCGGCTGGGTGAACTCGCGTGAGTACTGGATGAAGGCTGTGGCGTCGCCGAGTGACATCGACCCGGACGCGACGCGGAGGCCGCCCACCACGGCGATGCCGACGTAGCTGAGGTAGGAGACAAACTGCATCACCGGGAAGATGATGCCGGACACGAACTGGGCGCCGAAGCTGGCCTTGTACAGTTCCTCGTTGCGTTCCTCGAAGCGCTCCAGCATGTCGGCGTCGCGGCCGAAGACCCGTACGAGGTCGTGGCCGGAGAACGACTCCTCGATCTGGCCGTTCAGCGCGCCGGTATTCTTCCACTGCGCGGCGAAGAGCTTCTGGCTGCGCGAGCCGATGATTCCGGCGGCCACACCCGAAAGCGGGAGCGCCACCAGGGCAATCAGGGCCAGCTGCCAGGACACGATGAACATCATGATCACAATGCCGAGCACCGTCAGGAGCGAGTTGATCAGCTGCGCGAAGGCCTGCTGCAGTGCCTGCTGGATGTTGTCGACGTCGTTCGTCACCCGGGAAAGGACGTCACCGCGCTGGCGGGTGTCGAAGTAGTTCAGCGGAAGCCTGTTCAGCTTTTTCTCGGTGTCATCGCGGAGCTGGCGGATGACCTTCATGACGATCCGGTTCAGGACGTACCCCTGCAGCCACAGGAAAATGTTGGCCACGAAGTACATCAGGAGGACCACTGCGATGAGGAAGGACAGCTTTTGGAAGTCGATCCCGCTCCCGGGCACCAGCTCCATCTTGGCGATCATGTCCGCGAAGTTGTCCTGCCCCTGCTGGCGCAGCCCTTCGATGAACTCCTCCTTGCTGGCACCGGCCGGTAGCTGCTTGCCCACGACGCCGCCGAAGATCACATCCATGGCCTGGCCAAGGATCTTCGGGGCAACCACGTTCAGGACCACGGCCACCACCACCAGGGCAACCACCGCGTAGATGCCTGCGGCCTCGGGCTTCAGCAGTCCCATCAGGCGTTTGGCGGAGGGCCAGAAGTGTTCCGCCTTCTTGGCCGGCATGCCGCCGAACATGTCGCCGTCAGCCTCCGAGGGCTTGAACTCCTCCTCGAAGAATTCGTCGTCTTCCAGCTCGTCGGGAGTCGCTGCGTGGCCTGTCTTCGGTTCCACGGCGTGGGCGGCATCCCGCGTTGAGTCTTTCTTGTGGCTGCTCATGCCATTTCCTCCACGCTCAGCTGGGATTCGACAATTTCCTGGTACGTGGGCGAGGTTTCCAGGAGTTCTTCATGGGTGCCGCGGTCCACGATCCGCCCGTTGTCCAGGACGAGGATCTGGTCCGCTTCGGTGATGGTGGAGATGCGCTGGGCCACAATGATCACCGTTGCGTCCGCGGTGGTGCGCTTCAGTGCCGCGCGGAGCCTGGCGTCGGTGGCTACGTCCAAGGCCGAGAAGGAGTCGTCAAAAAGGTAAACCCTGGGCTTGGTCACGAGGGCACGCGCAATGCAGAGCCGCTGCCGCTGTCCGCCGGAAACGTTCGTTCCGCCCTGGGAAATGCGGGCGTTCAAGCCGTTCTTCTTCTCGCGGACAAAGTCCTCGCCCTGCGCAACCTGAAGGGCGTCCCAGAGTTCCTGGTCCGTGGCTTCGGTCTTGCCGAAACGCAGGTTGTGCTCGATGGTGCCGGAGAAAAGGTAGGGCCGTTGGGGAACCAGCGCCACGCGTTTGGTGATTTCGGCGCGGTCCAGGTTGCTCACGGACACGCCATCGAGGAGGACTTCGCCCTCGGCGATGTCGTAGAGGCGCGGGAGCAGGGACAGCAGGGAAGTTTTCCCGGCGCCGGTGGACCCGATGATCGCCACGGTCTCCCCCGGTTTCGCCGTGAAGCTGATGTTGCTCAACACCGGCGACTCGGCGCCCGGGTAGGCGAAGGTCACGTTCCGGTATTCCACCACTCCGGCAAGGGTGGCAGGCGTTTCCGGCCGTTCGGGGTCGTGGATGGAGGGTTCGACGTCGAGGACTTCGCCGATGCGGTCCGCACACACTGAGGCGCGGGGAATCATCATGGCCATGAACGTGCCCATCATGACGGCCACGAGGATCTGCAGCAGGTACTGCAGGAAGGCGGTCAGGGCGCCCACCTGCATCTCGCCCGAATCCACCCGCTGTCCGCCGAACCACAGGACCGCCGCCGTGGACAGGTGAAGGATCATGCCAATGGCCGGGAACATCAGCACAAACAGGGCACCGATTTTCAGCGAGACGTCGGTCAGGTCCTTGTTGGCCTCACCGAACCTGCCGGTTTCATAGGGTTCCCGGACGAAGGCCCGGACCACCCGGATGCCGATGATCTGCTCCCGGAGGACGCCGTTGATGCGGTCGATCTTCTTCTGCATGGCGCGGAAGAGCGGCATCAGGCGGACTACCAGGTAGCCCACCACCACAATCAGGACCGGCACCGAGACCCAGACGAGCCAGGACAGGCTGATGTCCTCCCGCAGCGCCATGATGATGCCGCCGATGCACATGATGGGGGTGGCCACCATGAAATTCAGACCCATCAGCACCAGCATCTGGACCTGCTGGACGTCGTTGGTACCGCGCGTGATCAGGGTGGGCGCGCCGAACGTGTTCACGTCTTTTGCGGAGAAGCTGGTGACTTTTCGGAACACGCCGCGCCGGAGGTCGCGTCCCACGGCCATGGCCGTCTTGGAGCCGTAGTAAACGCCCGCGATGGCGGTTCCAACCTGTACGAAGGCGACCAGGAGCATCACCCCGCCGGTGCGCCAGATGAAATCTGTGTCCCCTCGGGAGACGCCCTCGTCGATGATCTGGGCGTTGAGGCTGGGGAGGTAGAGCGCTGCGATGGTGGACGCCAGCTGGAAGGCTAAAACGGCGACAATGTACGGCATATACGGCTTGGAATACCGCCGTATGAGGGTGAGGAGCATGCCCACGGGTCCTTAGGAAGAGAGCGCGAAGTGGTGAGGATAAGTAGTAGCAGCCGGGGCTGACATTCTGGAGCCTTCCTACTCTACGAAATCCGTTGCCCGGGCGAAACATCTGCGGGAAAGATCATCCGCTCGGGGTATGGACGATGGCCGCCAGCGGTCACACAACAGCGCGGACGCACCCGTGGCCCCTGTTCGTCGGGGCTTCCGGGTGCGTCCGCGCTGTTTGGTGCCGGAAACGTTGGTCCTGGCTTAGTCCACCTGGGTGCCGTCTGCCGGGCCCTGGTGCTTTCCGCCGACGGCGAGGTAGTGCGCGGCCGCCTTCTGCAGTTTCCGTTCCTTGCCGAGTTCCTTGGCTATTGCCTTCAGCATGGACGCCGCCTTCGCCTGTTCGGCGGCGATCTCCTGCTGCACTGCGGCCTGCTGGTGCACGGCCGACAATGCTGCGGAGAGCTGCAGCTGCTGCTCGGCGAGCAGTTTCTGTGTCTCCTGGATCATGGGCACCATTTCCGCGGCTGCCGCAGCACTGCCGGCTTCACTGTTGCGCTGGCGCCGCAGCACCTCGACGAACTCGCGGTCGATGTCGTCGACGTCGGCATCCGGCGCAGGTGCCGCCGGCGCAGGTACCGCCGTCGTGCGTGCCGCAGGTGCCGCCGTCGTACGCACCGCCGTCGTACGTACCGCGGGTACCGCCGTGGTGCGGGCCGGCGTCTGCAGTTCGGGTACGCTGGCCGTCCGGGCCGCGGCAGCCGACGCGAGAGGTTCCGCGGTGTCCGCTTCAGGCCGGATATCGACGGTGCGGCGCAGCGGCTTTTCCTTGATGAAGAGGACAGCTACCAGGGCAACCACACCGATGATGGCCGAGATCAGGAAGATCTGCGCCGTCGCGTCACCGTAGGCCGCCCGCATGATCTCGCGGACGGGTTCCGGGAGGTCCACCAAATCCATGCTGGCTCCTCCACCGCCCTGGACCGGGATGTTGGCTGCTGCCAGTCCCTCGTTGGCCAGCTGGGTGACACGGGTGCCAAGGATTGCGCCCAGCACCGAGACTCCGATGGCGCCGCCGACCGAGCGGAAGAACGCCACCGATGCGCTGGCTGTGCCGATGTCCGTGGCCTTGACCGTGTTCTGGACTGCGAGGACCAGGTTCTGCATCACCATGCCCAGCCCAAGGCCGAGGATTGCGGTGTAGACGCCGGTCAGCCACAGCTCGGTGGTGTGGTCCACGGTGCCGGCCAGGCCAAGGCCGATGATCAGCAGGGCGGACCCGGCCACGAGGTAGCGCTTCCACTTGCCGGTGCGGCTGATGAGCTGGCCCGAAACGACCGAGCCGATCAGGTTTCCGGCGATCATGGGCAGCGTCAGCAGGCCGGCTTCTGTGGGCGTGGCGCCGCGGGCCACCTGGAAGTACTGGCCCAGGAAGGTCGACGAGCCGAACATGGCTACGCCGACAGCCACTGACGCGAGGATAGCCAGTGCAGTGGTCCGCTCGGAGATGATTTTGAGCGGGATGATGGGCTGCTCCACCTTGGATTCGACGAGTACCAGCAGGGCCAGCAGCAGCACGCCGCCACCTACCATCAGCGCCGACTGCCAGGACCACCAGTCGTAGTAGTCGGGGTTGCCGGCGAAGGAAACCCAGATCAGGAGCAGGCTGACGCCGGAGGTCAACAGGATCGATCCCAGCCAGTCAATCTTGGCCGGACGCTTGATGTGCGGGATCTTGAGCGTGATCTGGAGCAGGATCAGGGCAACGACAGCCAGCGGCACGCAGACGAAGAACGTCCAGCGCCAGCCGAGCGGGCTGTCCACGATGAAGCCGCCCAGGAGCGGGCCGCCGGCCGTGCCCACGGCCATGACGCCGCCCATGTAGCCGGAGTACTTGCCGCGGTCCCTGGGCGGAATCATGGACCCGATGATGGCTTGGGCCAGGGCCGTGAGGCCGCCCATCGCCACGCCCTGGATCACGCGGGCGGTCAGCAGCAGCGGGATGGTTTCGGACAGGCCGGCCATGACCGAACCGGCCACGAACACTACGATGCTGATCTGGACCAGCAGTTTCTTGTCGAAGAGGTCCGCGAGTTTTCCCCAGATGGGGGTGGTGGCGGCGTTGGCCAGAAGGGCAGCGGTAATGACCCAGGCGAAGTCGGTCTGGGTGCCCTTGAGCTCGGACATGATGGTGGGCAGCGCATTCGCCACGATGGTGCTGCTCAGGATTGCGGTGAAGAACGCTGCCAGGAGCCCGGTCAGGGCTTCCATGATCTGGCGGTGCGACATTTCCGGCTGCGGCGGGGCCCCATGGTGGCGGGCGGGGCCGGCTCCGTGGGCGGGAGGCGACGGCGGCGCGGGTGGTAGTTGGGGTGAGGTGGGCGATGATGCCGGGGCGGCGGCGTGGCTTGCCATAGGTCTGCTCCTAAGGGGCGTGGGTCGTAGTGATGTGTCCGGCCGCCTTTGCCCGGGCTGAATATGAAAGGGATTCGGTGAGCTTCCGCAGGCTCCGTGCCGTTTCTTCGGCGTCCTCCTGGCTCCATCCGCGGAGGTAGTCCTGCAAAGCCACGGTGCGTTGTTCCTCGAACTGGCGGAGCTTGTCCGCACCCTCGGTGGTCAGGGCAACCAGCTGGGCCCTGCCGTCGTCGGGATCCGGCCGCCGGATGACGTAGCCCTGTTCCTCGAGTTCGGCGATATGGCGGCTCAGGACGGGCGCACTGACCCCGAGGCGTTCGGCGAGGTGTGTGGCACGGGACTCCCCCTCCCCCACGAAGCGGAGCACGCCCTGCAACGCAACCCCCGTACCCTGGCCGCGGAGGCTGGCCTGGGCCACGCACCGGACGGCGCGCTGGAGGTCGAATATCTGGTAGACGAGGTCTGCCGCAGTATCGGGCGCAACTGACATGCTGTGGATACTCCTTGATTGTTTGCCTGAGGCAACTATATACCTATTAAGGTTGCTTTGGGAAACTAATAAGGCTCAGGGCAGTTAAACCACTAAGGCGCAAACGCCGGCAAGGCCCCGGATCCGGAGGGATCAGAGGCCTCGCCGGCGTTCGCGCCAGGTGGAAGCGGGTGGTCAGTCGTCCAGGTGGGTGGGGCCGAACATTTTCAGCAGTGTTTCGACGACGACGACGTTGGGGCCGTCAGCCGCGAACCCAGCCCTCAGCGCGTTCCCGACCTCCTCGGGGGCCACCCGGGTGGCTGGCACGCCGAACGCTTCGGCGAGTTTGACGAAGTCGGGGCGCGCCAGTTCGGTGGCGGTGGCCTTGCCGAAGGCGCCCACCATATATTCGCGCAGGATGCCGTAGCCGCCGTCGTCAACTATCAGCCAGGTGACCGGGATGTTGTGCTGCCTGGCGGTGGCAAGTTCGGAGATGGAGTACATCGCGGACCCGTCCCCGGACACGGCAAGTACCCTTCCCGGTTTGCCCAGTGTTTCCAGTCCTACGGCCCCGCCGATGGCCGCAGGGAAACCGAAGCCCAGTCCGCCGGCGCCCTGGGCGGAATGGAACTGGCCCTCGCGGGCGTCCCAGCAGCTCCAGGCCCAGTAGGCGGAGATCGTCATGTCCCAGAACGTCTGCATGTCAGCCGGGACGGCATCGCGGATGTCGGCCATGAATCTCAGTTCCTTGGCCAGGTCCTGCGATTCCAGCCTCGCTGTGACCTTGGCCAGGGATTCCTTCACCACATCTTCGGGAGCGGTCCCATGCCAGCTGCGGACGGTGTCCGCAGGTAGGGCAAGGGCGTCGTCGAGGGCCGCGAGCGCCTGGCCGGCGTCGGCGCGGATGCCCAGGCCGGGCCGGTTGGATTCGAGCACGCGGGGTTCGGCGTCGATCTGGATGATCCGGCCGCGAGGTTCGAACGTGAAGTAGTTGGACGTGACCTCGCCGAGCGACGAGCCGATCACAATCAGGACGTCCGCGTCCTCCAGGACATCGGTCATATGGCGGTCCTCGATCCAGGACTGCAAAGAAAGCTCGTGGTTCCACGGGAAGGCCCCGTTGCCGCCGGGGGTGCAGATGACCGGCGCCCGGAGCTTTTCGGCAATCGAGAGCAACGGCTTCTCAGCCCGGCCACGGCGCGTGCCGCCACCGGCGATGATGGCCGGACGTTCCGCCGTCGAGAGCCATTTCACGGCTTCGCGGACCAGTTCCACGCGGGGCGGGTTGTCCGCCGCCTCGGCGAGCGCGTCCTCTACCGGCGGGACCATGATGGGATCCAGCAGGACGTTTTGCGGGATCTCCAGCCAGACCGGGCCCTGCGGTGAGGAGATCGCCTCGGTCCAGGCGTCCTGGATGGCCGACGGGATACCGGAGGCGTGCTGGATCAGCCGCTGGCTCTTGGTCACGTTCGCGGCCGAGGCCTTCTGGTCATCGAGCTGGTGGAGCATGCCCTTGCGGCGGGCCCCCAACCCTTCCAGCGGGATCTGGCTGGCCACCACCACCATGGGCACACCGGTGGCGTAGGCCTCCTGGAGACCGGCGAGGGACGTCAGCGCGCCGGGGCCGGTGGACAGGAAAAGGACGCCGACTTCACCGGTGGCGCGGGAGTACCCGTCCGCAGCGAACGCCGAATTGTTTTCCACCCGGGAGGAAACAAAGTGGAGGTTGCCGCGGCCCATGGCATCAAACAGTCCCAGCGCGTGCTGGCCGGGAATGCCGAAGACCGTCTTGGCTCCGAGGGCTTCAAGGGTTTCGACGACGAGGTCCCCGCCGTTGCGCACCCCGGTGCCCTTCGTCGGGGCCGCCGTGCCGGGATCGAAATCGATCACTGTGATTACTCCTTGATTCCGGCTGCGAAACCGGCAGCGAAGCCGGCGGGCTGCCGGATCTCCTGGCCGAGGGCCTGGGCTGCGTAGCCGGTGGCTGCGCCGAACCGATCGCCTTCAACTGCATTGTCCGCCATCAGGGTGACCAGTTCATATGCCACGTGGCTGGCGGCCACGCCGGTGATTTCGGCATGGTCGTAGGCGGGGGCCACCTCGACGACGTCCGCGCCCACCAGGTTCATGCCACGGAAACCGCGGATGATTTCCAGGAGTTCACGGCTGGTGATGCCGCCGGCCTCTGGGGTTCCGGTGCCCGGGGCGTGGGCCGGGTCCAGGACGTCGATGTCCACGGAAATGTAGAGCGGGCGGTTGCCGATCCGGTCGCGGACCTTGGCCACAGTTTCAAGGACGCCCTGGTAATAGACATCCGCTGAGGTGACGATCCCAAACCCAAAGCGGTGGTCGTCGTCGAGATCTTTTTTGCCGTAGAGCGGACCGCGGGTGCCGATGTGGCTGATGGCCTCAGTGTCCAGGATCCCTTCTTCAACAGCCCGGCGGAACGGGGTCCCGTGCGTGTATTCGGCACCGAAGTACGTATCCCAGGTATCAAGGTGGGCATCAAAGTGCAGCATGGCGATGGGGCCGCCCGCGCGTTCGGCCGCAGCCCGGAGCAGGGGCAGCGCAATGGTGTGGTCACCGCCGAGGGTCACCAGTTTGCTGCCGCCCGCGGTCAGGTCGAGGGCGTTCTGCTGGATGGTTTCGATGGCTTCGTTGATGTTGAAGGGGTTGACCGCCATGTCGCCGGCGTCGGCCACCTGGATGTTTTCGAACGGGCTGACGTCCCAGGCCGGGTTGTACGGGCGGAGCAGGCGGCTGGCTTCGCGGATGTGGTTGGAGCCGAAGCGGGCACCGGGGCGGTAGGACACGCCGGAATCGAAGGGCACGCCGACCAGGGTCACGTCAGCTTTCGCTACCTGGTCCAGGCGGGGCAGGCGGGCATAAGTGGCGGCCCCGGCGTAACGCGGGATACGGGATGAATCGATCGGGCCAAGGTTGCCATTGGCTTCGATGCGGAGCTCTTTCACGGTGAGCCTTTCCTTCGGAGATCTGTCGGCGATGTGTGACTGCCATCATACCTCCGAGTTTCCTAATGCGCATCAGCTGTTTACAAAAACCACCCGGTCGGCCACGTTCCAGGCCCCTCCTGCCCAGCTCCGACGGTCATCCGGAATTGCCCGCGAGGTAGACGCCCACCATCTCCCTGGTTGCATCGGCATCGACTTCAAGGCCCAGATGTTCCTGCCCGGCGTCGGCGGGTGGACTCCTGCTTGCCGGGTTCCTCATGGTTGACATCGACGGTTTCGCGTTCCATTCACAATGTGCGGACATGCTCAAGGGCAGCAGACCGGCCGGCGCGTACCGATTTTGCCCGGAAGCAGGTGATGGAAGAAGTTAGCGGCTCGCTGCGGGGACCAGGACCCAGAGGACTTCAACAGCCTTGTCGGTGGGGTTCACCCAGGTATGGGGTTCGCGTCCGGGGAACGTCACCGTGTCGCCCGTGTTGAGCTCATATTCCTCATTGGTCAGGACCAGCCGGATGCTGCCCTTGATCACGTGAAGCACGTCGACGTCGCAGTCCACGGCGTAGAGTTCGGACTCACCCCGGCCGTGGGGTTCAATGACCGCCTGGATCATCTGGATCCGGCGCTCCGAGCGTGCCGTGAGAAGGCGCTCCACGATCCCTTCCCCGCCGAGGGAGATCCGTGGCCCGTCATTACGTTTGGTCAGATGCGTTTCGGGAGCCGCGAAAAGATCCCCGATGGAAATGGAGAGGACCTGGCACAAGGTCACCAGCGAGGCCACGGAGGGGGAGGTCAGGTCCCGCTCCACGCGGCTCAGGAAGCCCTTGGTCAGGCCGGTGGCGTCCGCGACCTGCTCGATGGTGAGCCGCTGAGACTGCCTGGCGGCGCGGATGCGGGACCCGATGGCAACCGGTACGTTGCTCGGCTCAACTGGCAGTGCCTTCATGTGCGGACCTTTCATGACCGGCAACCCGGCCCCATCTCTGGAGCAATACTAGTGGCCACACCACCATGTGACCGCGCAACGCAACAGCGCGACGCCGCGGGGTTGCGACCTTGACTGTTACCACGGTCACAGCATACGCTTTCGGGCAACAAGTGTTGCCTCCCAAGCAAAATTCGTTGAAATACAGTTGGCAGGCAGTATCCGAGGATCCCCTCATCCCCACCTCGTCAGAGCAGCGGAACACCGGCCTCCCAGCAGCTCCGGGTTCCAGCAACGCTGCAGATCAGCTCCAAGGAGCCTCAACATGGACGCTAACTTCGTCAACATCGCCATCGTGGTGGTGTACCTCATCGCAATGCTCGCGTTCGGCTGGTGGGGCAAGTCCCGCACCAAGAACAACAGCGACTTCCTGGTGGCCGGCCGCCGCCTCGGCCCCTTCCTGTACACCGGCACCATGGCCGCCGTCGTCCTTGGCGGCGCGTCAACCGTGGGCGGCGTAGGGCTCGGCTACAAGTTCGGCATCTCGGGCATGTGGCTGGTGGTGGCCATCGGCGCCGGCGTGCTGCTGCTGAGCCTCCTGTTCGCCGGAACCATCCAGAAACTGAAGATCTACACGGTCTCCCAGATGCTCACCCTGCGCTACGGCAGCAAGGCAACGCAGACTTCGGGCATCGTCATGCTGGCCTACACGCTGATGCTGTGCGCCACCTCCACCAGCGCCTACGCCACCATCTTTGTGGTGCTGTTCGGCTGGGAGCGCTGGCTCGCCATCGCCATCGGCGGCGCCATCGTCCTGGTGTACTCCACGATCGGCGGCATGTGGTCCATCACCCTCGCAGACCAGGTCCAGTTCGTCATCAAGACCATCGGCATCTTCGCCCTGATGCTCCCGTTCACCCTCAACGCTGCCGGCGGCCTTGACGGCATCCGCAGCCGCGTTGACGAGAGCTTCTTCCAGATGGACGGCATCGGCGTGCAGACCATCATCACCTACTTCGTGGTGTACACCCTGGGCCTGCTGATCGGCCAGGACATCTGGCAGCGGGTATTCACCGCCAAAACCCCCGGCGTGGCCCGTTGGGGCGGTGCCACCGCAGGCATCTACTGCATCCTCTACGGTGTTGCCGGCGCCCTGATCGGCATGGCGGCCAGCGTTGCCCTGGCAGGCATGGACATCGCGGCAAAGGACGACGTCTACGCCGAAGTCGCCCAGACCCTCCTTCCGGTGGGCATCGGGGGCCTGGTGCTCGCAGCAGCAGTCGCAGCCATGATGTCCACCGCGTCCGGCGCCCTGATCGCAGCCGCTACCGTGGCGCGTGCCGACGTCCTGCCGTTCGTTGCCGGCTGGTTCGGCAAGGACGTCAACACAGACGACTCGGACAACCCCGAGCATGACGTCAGGGCCAACCGCATGTGGGTCCTGGGCCTTGGCGTCCTGGCCATCCTGATCGCCATCATCACCAAAGACGTGGTGGCTGCGCTGACCATCGCCTACGACATCCTTGTAGGCGGGCTCCTCGTGGCAATCCTCGGCGGACTGGTCTGGAAGCGTGGAACCGGCCTGGCTGCCGCAGCGTCCATGGCCGTGGGGTCAGTGGTGACGCTCGGCACCATGATCGTGCTGGAGATCAATGCCAAGGCCCCGCTTGACGGCGTCTTCGCCAACGAGCCCATCTACTTCGGGCTGGCCAGCTCAGCCGTGGTGTACGTTGTGGTCTCGCTGCTCACCAAGCCCACCGATCCGCAGGTCATGCGGAACTGGGTGCGGCGCGTAGCCGGCCAGGACAACGAGCAGACTCCGGTTCCGGCCACGACGGCCCCGTAGGAGCAGGCCCCGCCCTCCCAGGACAAAGTACGACGGCGGCACCTCCGTTCGCTTTCCAGCGATCCGGAGGTGCCGCCGTCGTCCGTCCTACTCGGTTTCGCGGAACTCGTCGGGATCCAGCGGAACTACGCGCTCCTCTGCGTCGACCAGCGGCCGGGCGGGTGGGACCACCGGCTCCTCGGCGTCCAGGAATTCGTCCTCTGTATCCCAGTCTTCATCAACGGGAGTGTCCTCGGCATAGTCATATTGGGGATCTGCTTCCACTGCATCAAGGTGCGGCATGTCTGGGTGCTGTCCGGTGGTGTTCATCCTGCAACCTCCGTTTGTTCGCGGCTGACGTGCGCTTCCAGCGGGCGCCGGGGGCGCCACACGTTCATCACAACACCGCCAGTGGGCCCGGTCAAGGGTCAAAGGACAGGAACCCCGACGGCGTCCCGGGACCGCTCTTTTTGAGGCCCCCCTAAACTCCGGAGTGAGGCTTGCCAGCCGAAAATCCGCTTGTTTCCGCGGTAAGCTGGACGTTGCAATGGGGCCGAACCATGTCCCATCAAGCTCAGGAGCCTCCGTGCCTCACCACGCCAACCCCGGCCAGCGCCACGCCGGCCCCTCCGATCCCGTGACCCCGGATTCCGCCCCCACAGATCCCCCGCCGACGTCCGCGGACATCCGGCGCTGGCGGCAATACCTGGCCGATGAACGTGCTGAAGCGGCGGTCTACCGCGACCTCGCACAGAACCGGCAGGGCGAAGAACGGGAGATCCTCCTTGCACTGGCCGAGGCAGAAGGGCGCCACGAAGCCCACTGGCTGGCCCTGCTGGGCGAGCACGCCGAGAAGTCCCGGCAAGCGTCGCTGCGCAGCCAGCTGCTGGGCTTCCTCGCCCGCCACTTCGGCTCTGTCTTCGTCCTGGCCCTGGCCCAGCGCGCCGAAGGCCGCTCCCCCTACGCCAAGGAACCGTCCGCCACTGCCGCCATGGCCGCCGACGAGCAGATCCACGAGGAAGTGGTGCGCGGCCTGGCTACCCGGGGCCGCAACAGGCTGGCTGGAACGTTCCGCGCGGCCGTGTTCGGTGCGAACGACGGCCTGGTGAGCAACCTGTCGCTGGTCATGGGCATGGCCGCATCGGGTGTTGCCAGCAGCGTGGTCCTCCTGAGCGGCGTGGCCGGCCTCCTGGCCGGCGCCTTGTCCATGGGCGCGGGGGAATTCGTCTCCGTACGTTCACAGCGCGAACTCCTGGCCGCGACGCGTCCCACCCAGATCACCCTCGCCGCGGCGCCGCAGCTGGACATCGAACACAACGAATTGCTCCTTGTCTACCTGGCCCGCGGAATGTCGCACGAGGCCGCGGAGCACCGGGTAGCCGAACGGATGGGACTGCTCTCCTGCGACTGTGACCCAAGCCTGTCCCTGCAGCCGGAACTGCCGGAGGCCGAAGACCAGCACGAGGCCGTAGGCACCGCGTGGGGTGCGTCGATGTCCAGCTTCTGCTTCTTTGCCTCCGGAGCAATCGTGCCCATCCTGCCGTTCCTGTTTGGCATGACGGGCGTTGCCGCCCTCGTGGTGGCCGGGGTACTGGTGGGAGTTGCGCTCCTGGTGACCGGCGGGATTGTGGGACTCCTTTCCGGTACGTCCCCGCTGAGCCGCGGACTCCGGCAGTTGGCCATCGGGCTGGGAGCCGCCGCTGTCACCTACGTGCTGGGCCTGGCCTTCGGCACCGTGGTGGGGTAGGTGGACGGCCTTCCCCCGCGTCATTCGCAGGCCCCCGGACGCCGTGCCATGCCGCGGCCGGCCAGGACGCTGCTGCTGGGGATGGCCGCCGTCGCCGCCGGCCTTCTCCTTGCAGGCCTTGTTTTCGGCGGATTTCGCTTTGGGGAGATGCTGGACGTCCGCATCGGCCCGGACGCGTTCCAGTCGGGTGAACCGGAGATCCGGCCGGCCGCCGAGGGCCGCCCGGTGGCACCGCCGCCGGGTCGCGAAGAGTCCGGCGAACCGCTGGGAACGCCGGAACCGCCCGCTGTGGCGAGCGACTCGTACCAGTTCCTGGCCACGAACGACGACGGTACCCCGGTGGGTTATTCGCCCTGCCGGCCGCTGCACTATGTGGTGAACGCCGACCTGGTCCCGGCCGGCGCCCAGGACCTGGTTCCTGAGGCCATGGACACAGTGTCGGCAGCCACCGGCATACGTTTTGTCTACGACGGCGCCACCACGGAGCAACCGTCGGCCCAGCGCGCCCCCTACCAGCCGGACGTCTACGGTGACCGTTGGGCTCCCCTGCTGGTCTCCTGGACCACTCCCGACGCAGCACCGCAGCTCAAGGGCAAAGTGATCGGCACCGGCGGGAGCACGCACTTCAGCTACGGGGACGGCCCGAAGACCTTCGTCACCGGCAGCCTGGAACTGGACGCACCGCAGATCAGCGCTGAGCTGGAGGAGCCGGATGGCAAGCTTTATGCCACCGCCGTCCTCCTGCACGAACTCAGCCATGTCATGGGCCTGGAGCACGTCGATGACCCGCAGCAGCTGATGTACCCCGAAATCGGGACGCCGGAAGGCCTGGCCGCCGGTGACCTCAACGGACTGCACGAACTGGCAAGCGCCCTCTGCCGCAAGGACCTCTAGCAGTTCTGCGCAGCGCCGTCAGGCGGCGAGCACCGCGAGCGCCTCCTCAACGCTGTCCACGAGGGATATCCGCCCGTCCATGGGCCGCCCCGACGCCAGCCGCTGGAGCAACGGCCACGCCGGGTACTCCTCCGTCCAGTAGCGGGCACCCACCAGGACCATCGGCGTCACCGCTTCACGGGTGCTGTAGTAGTTCTCGCACGCGTCCTGGAACAGTTCCTGCAGGGTTCCGGCCGCCCCGGGAAGGAAGACGATACCGCCGCCGCAGAGCTCCAGCAGGACTGCCTCGCGCACGGCGTTGGCGAAGTATTTGGCGATGTGGGTGGCGAAATAGTTGGGCGGTTCATGCCCGTAGAACCAGGTGGGGATTCCCAGCGACGCCGTTCCGTCCGGAAAGCGTTCGACGACGGCGGCCGCTGCACGTGCCCAGGCGGACACGGACGGTCGGAAGCCAGGGACAGCGGCCACCTGCGTGAGCGCGGCTTCGAAATCCGTTTCCGGCAGGCGGCTGAGATAGGCACCCAGGTTGGCAGCTTCCATGGCACCCGGGCCTCCCCCTGTTGCCACCAGCCGCCCGCTGCGTGCGAGAAGGCGTCCCAGAATGGCGGCCTGGCGGAAGTCCGAGGTGCCGCGTTCTGCCCCGTGCCCTCCCATCACACCCACGATGGGTCGCTTTTCGCCGGAATGTTGGCGGACCACTTCGTCCAGGGCGTCGCCGATTGAGTGGTCATGCAGCGCCGAAGCCAGCGTGGCGTCGAGCCGGTGCCGCTGGCCGGGCCGGATGCTCCATGAGTAGATGAGGGCGTCGGGCAGGTCCTCGTACGGTGCGGCGGCAAGCCCCGTGTACAGCTCCTGGGGTGTGTACAGCCGGGCCCGGTAAGGATCGAAAGGCACACCTTCAAGCCGTGGGAAGATCAGCGCGCCGCGCCGCCGCAGGCCGTCCTCAACACCCGGACCGAAGGTGCAGCCGAGGAAGATGGCGCCCTCCACGTCCAGGGTTTCCAGGGCCGGTGTCCGGCCCCTCAGGTCCAAGGACTGTGCGTGCCAGCCATGCATGCCCACCGCGCCCGCGGACACCAGGGCGTCGAAGCTGTCCAGGCTCTCGACTTCAAGGGTCCGCGGGCTGCGGCGCAGTCCGCCCGACGGTGTCATGCCAGCCCTAGCCTGCCACGCCTGCCGCACCGGTCAGATGCTTGTCCAGCCGTGCAAGGGTCTGTTCGATACTGACGGGGTGCCGGCGCAGGTACCCGGCGAGCCGAAGGAAGAACTTGCCCCTGACTGCGCGGGCGTCCCATTGTTCGGTGACCAGCGTGCCCTGCCGGCCATCGGCGTCGACCGCTGGCTCCAGCACGTACCGCCAGATGTGCCCGTAGAAGTGGCGCCAGCCGATGCGCCGCCCTTCCTCGAATTCGCAGACCGTGTTGAGGATCTTGTAGTCCACTTTGACGTTCATCTCCATGCCGAACCTGGCGCCGGCGGACAGCCGCTCCGGCCCGCGTGGCTGGGCACCTTTAACAGTGCCCGAGCCGTCAATCACGCTGTGCATCGCGGGAGTCGCCAGGAGTTCGAAGATCACCTCAGGCGGGGCTGCAATAAAGCGCTCACGGGAGACAAGGTATCGGTTGGTCATTCCCCCAGCCTAGTCAGGTGCGCCGCGCCGGTGCCGGGAACTGCGGTGCGGGGGCTTCTTGGACACGCGGGCCCGCCCTGTTACTATCGACAACAAAGGCAGTATGTCCTATCAAGCGAACATATACAGAACAAGCAGGGTCTGCTCCGGCGGCAACCCAGGCGGCGCGAAGGAAACATCTCCATGGCGAACCAGCTCAACCTCAGCATCGACCGCTCCTCACCCGTGCCCCTTTACCATCAGGTGGTGCAGGGCATAGAAGCCGCCATCCACACCGGACTCCTGGAGCCCGGGAGCCGGCTGGACAACGAAATCGACCTTGCCGCACAGTTGAACCTGTCTCGGCCCACCATGCGCAAGGCCATGGACGAGCTGGTGCGCTCCGGCCTCCTGGTGCGCAAGCGGGGCGTAGGCACGCAGGTGGTCTCCAGCCAGGTCCGGCGCCCACTGGAGCTTTCCAGCCTCTTTGATGACCTCAGCAACAATGGCGCAAAACCGACCACCGAAGTACTGACCTTCAGCCATGACGAGGCCGACGACGCCACCCGGGAAGCACTCCACCTCCCGCCAGGTGCCACGGTCTACCACTTCACCCGCCTGCGGAAAGTGGGCGGGAAACCGTTGGCGCTGATGGAGAACTGGGTCCGCGACGACATCACTCCCCTCACCGAGGAACTTCTGGGAAGCCAAGGCCTGTACTCCGTCCTGCGGAACGGAGGCGTGAATTTCCGGCTCGCCACCCAGCGGATCGGCGCCGTGGTGGCCAACGAATACCAGGCCACACAGTTGGACGCAGTCCCGGGTTCCGCGTTGGTCACCATGGAACGGACCGCCGTGGACGATACCGGCCGCAACGTGGAGACCGGGCACCACGTTTACCGGGCGGACTCCTACAGCTTTGAAATGACACTCGTACAGCGATAGCACAAGGAATACACATCAATGACTGACTGGGTCTACCCTCTTGGCAGCGCCACCGACGGCGGCTGGGATATCTCGCTGGGCACCTCCGATTCATCCCTGCCCGTGGATGGCTGGGCCCACACCGGGCTGAAGGTCGCCACGCTCGCGGCCGGTGCCGCCATCAGCCTGCCGGCCGCCGGCGAAGAGCGGATAGTGGTTCCGCTCAACGGTTCCTTCACTGTCACCGTCGACGGCGACGACTACGTGCTGAAGGGCCGCGCTTCGGTGTTCCACGGTCCCAGCGATGTCCTGTACTCGGGCACGGACCGTGCCGTCACCGTCCGCTCCGATGACGGCGGCAGGTTCGCGGTTGCCACCGCTCCGGCCCAGGCGTCCTATCCCACCCGCCTGGTCACCGGGGCAGAAACGCCCGTGGAGCTGCGTGGAGCCGGCAACTGCTCCCGCCAGGTCCATAACTTCGGCACGCCCGCAGCCCTCGAGGCCGACCGTTTCATCGTCTGCGAGGTGCTCACACCCGCCGGGAACTGGTCCTCCTACCCTCCCCACAAGCACGATGAGGAAAAGGACGGCGAGACGAACCTGGAGGAGATCTACTACTTCGAAACCCAGGTTGCGGCCAATTCCGCGGCGCCTGCCGACGCGGACGCCATCGGCTATCAGCGCGTTTACGCCTCGGACGAGCGGCCCATCGACGTCGCGGCGGAGGTCCGCACCGGCGACGTCGTCCTGGTCCCCTACGGCTGGCACGGCCCCGCCATGGCCGCGCCCGGTTACGACCTCTACTACCTGAACGTGATGGCCGGCCCGGGCCCTGTCCGGCAATGGCTCATCAGCGACGACCCCCACCACGGCTGGGTGCGGCAAAGCTGGGACGGCCAGGAGGTCGACCCGCGGCTGCCGTTCACGGCTTAGGTAATTCAGAAGGAATGCCCCTCCGGAGAAGATTCCGGAGGGGCATTTTTGCGTGCAACGGTGGGCTCAGCTGGCTACACTGACGGCAACCTTGACCGGGACGCCCGTGGCTAGCGACTCCTGGGCAGCGTCCGCTACGCGTGAAGCCGCCACCGCGTCCTCCGGCGGGCAGGGATTCTCCCGCCTGCCCAGGATCAGCTCCACGAAGGCGGCTATCTCGGATCGGTACGCCTGGTCGAACCGCTCGGCAAAGGTCCGGTGCGGATTCCCCGCGGGGAATCCGATGCCCGGTTCGGCCGAAGCCAGCGCAGTTTTGTCATCCAGCCCCACCATCAGCGACCGTTCGGATCCCTGGATTTCCAGGCGGACGTCGTGGCCCGCCCCGTTGTAGCGGGTGGCCGAGACCGTGCCGACAGTGCCGTCGTCGAACGTCACCAGGGCGAGCGCGGTGTCCACGTCCCCCACCGCGCCGATGGCCGGGTCCCCGTTGTTGGAACCCTTCGCATAGACCTCGACGATCTCGCGGCCGGTGAGCCAGCGAAGGATGTCGAAATCATGGACGGAGCAGTCCCGGAACAGGCCGCCGGAGCCGGCCAGGAACTCCACGGGCGGTGGCGCCATGTCGCAGGTAACCGCCCGCAGTGAATGGATCCAGCCCAGTTCGCCCGCCTGGTAGGCGCGCCGCGCCTCGAGGTAGCCGGTGTCAAAGCGGCGCTGGTGGCCGATCTGCACCACGCCGTTCCGTTCCCGGACGTACTCCAGCACCGGCAGGGCGTCAGCCACGTTCATGGCCACCGGTTTTTCGCAGAAGACCGGGATTCCGGCGTCCACGCCGGCCCTGATCAGCTCAGGGTGGGTGCCCGTCCCGGTGGCCACCACCAGGCCGTCCAGCCCGGAGGCGAGCAGCGCCTCCACGGAGGGGAGGAATTCGGCGCCGAGGCCGGCCGCCACTGTCCGGGCGTGTTCTTCGGCCACATCCGTCAGCCGCAGCCGGACGTTGATGCCTTCGGGGTTGAGTACCCTGTTGAGCGCGGCGATGTTGTTCGCGTGCATCACGCCGATCCGGCCCACGCCTACCAGGCCCAAAATGACGTCTTTCATGAGTCTGTCCTCCATGTACGATGGTGAACGCGCGCCCGGAACGCCGCCAGGGCCGCCTCGTCGTCGCCGCTGGGCCCAGGCTTCCATGCCCACCGTGCCCTGGTATCCGGCCTCGGCAAGCGCCCTGGCGACGGCCGCATAGTTGATCTCCCCGGTTCCGGGTTCGCATCGCCCGGGGACGTCTGCCACCTGGATCTCGCCGATGTGGGGCAGGGCCGTCCGCACCAGCTCAATGAGGTTTCCCTCGCCCAGCTGGGCGTGGTAGAGGTCCAGCATGAGCTTCACGTTGGGGTGCCCGGCAGCCTCGACGAGTGCCAGTGTGTCCTTTGCCCGGGCCAGCGGAATGCCGGGATGGTCCAGGACCGTGTTGAGGTTTTCCAGGCAGAACGTCACACCGTGCTTCTCCCCCAGCCTGCCGAGGCGCTCCAGCGTCCGCGCGCCGGTGCTCCACATACTGCCGGTGGAACGATAGAGAGGCCGGGCCGCGTGGCCATCGATGAGCTCCGCGGAGTGCACCACCATGCGGCTGACGCCGAGCTCGAGGGCGGTGGGAATCAGCGCCTCGGCCGTCCGCACCACGTCGTCGGCCGTGCCGGGGTCCACCAGGCTGCCCGAGGAGTACCCCGTCATGGAGGAAAACACCGCACCCGTTGCCTTGAGCGCAGCAACGTCCTTCGTCCGCGAATCCCACAGTTCGACGTCGAAGCCGGACTCGTGGACCCGGCGCACCCGTTCCACAAACGGAAGGTCCGTGAAGACCATTTCCGCGCAGACCGCCAGGCGCATCAGACGCCGGCCGTCTCGTTGACCGCCACCGGGGCACCGCGCTTGACGGACTCGATGCACGCCAGCGCCATGGCCAGCGCGCGGCGGGCATCCGCGGCGCCGGGGGTAAGGGTGAAGCCGCGACGACGACGGCGGCACGCCGTCGCGCCGTGCACGCACCGCGCCGGCGAAGTCGGCCAGCTCGTCCGTGTAGGCCTGGCGGAACAGTTCAACGTTGAGCCGCGGGGTGTCGGCCGAAAGTCCGTCAGCGGTGTAGCGCCGGGCCGCCGTTTCCGTGGCGCGGCCGGCCTGGACCATGCCCTTGGAGCCGAAGACTTCGCCGCGGATGTCGTACCCGTACAGTGCGCTGAAGTTTGCCTCGGCCACGGCCACCGCGCCGTTGCTGTAGCGGATGGTCACCACCGCGGTGTCCAGGAAACCCTCCTCCCGCAGGGCGGGCTCCACCAGGGCGTCCGCCACGGCGTAGACCTCCACGGGCTCGGCCCCCTCGTTGAACCAGTTGAGGGTGTCGAAATCGTGGATGAGGGTCTCCAGGAAGATGGTCCATGCCGGTACCCTGGCCGCGTTCGGGATGCTGCCGTTCCCGGGATCCCGGGTCAATGAGCGGAGCAGTTGGGGGGTGCCGACGGTACCCGCCGCGAGGTCCTTCTTGGCGGCCTGGAAGTCGTCCGCGTAGCGCCGGTTGAAGCCGACCTGGAAGTGCACGCCGGCTTCCTCAACGGCGGCGAGGGCTGCGTCGAGTTCCTCGAGCCCCTGGCCCGCCGGCTTTTCGCAGAAGACGTGCTTTCCCGCGGCCGCGGCCAGGGCAATCAGTGATGAGTGGAAGCGCGCCGGGCTGGCAATCAGCACGGCGTCGATCTCCGGATCAGCCAGGATGTCGTCTGCGTTGGCCGTCACCTTTGCAGTGCCGAGCTCCTGGGCGAGGGCCTGCGCGGAGTCCAGGTTGGGGTCGGCGATGGCGGCCAGGACGGCGCCCGGGACGCGGCGTGCGATGCTGTCGGCGTGGAACGCGCCCATCCAGCCGGAGCCGATGAGTCCGATCCGGACGGGTTCCTGGACGGGAGCGGGGTTCTGGGTGAGGTAGGCCATGGGCTGGTCCCTTTCGCTGGTTGTGACGTGGAGGTGGATCAGTATGTGGGGTGCTGCGGGAGTGTCTCACGCCGCCGCAGCGCCGGCTTCGCCAGGGAACACCACACCGAGCTGGCGGCGGATTTCATCAGCCACGTCCAGGGTGCGGATGGACGCTGCGAGCGTCCGCTGGCTGGCCTGCGTGTTGCCTGCGGCAATGGCCCGCGCCACCGCCGCCGCCTCATAGTGCAGGCCTTCGAAATGGCCGCCGGCCGGTTCGTCGTGGCGGAGGCGTCTTCCGTCAGGGAAACGGACCTCAAACCCGCCGGGCATGTTGAACGGGCCATCGATGGTCAGGGTGGCCTCGGAACCGACCACCGTGGCGGCGGTGGGCGTGAAGTTGTGGACGTGCGTGTTCACTACGGCATGGGCGCCGCCGTCGAACTGCATGACGGCGGACAGCTGGGCGTTGACCCCGGATTCGTGGGGTTGCCCGATGGCCAGCAGCGACTGCGGGCTGCCCAGCACCTCGGTGACCAGGGCCAGCGGGTAGGTGCCGAGGTCAAGCAGCGGACCGCCGGCCAGTTTCGCGTTGAAGATGCGGTGGGAGCGGTCGAAGTGCTCGCCGTATTCCGCAATAACGGTGGTGATGGTCCCCAGGGTCCCGGCGTCGAGGATCTGCCGGATCACATCGAACTTCGGCAGGAAGAACGTCCACATGGCCTCGGCGGCGAAGACGCCTGCGGCCTCTGCCCGGGCGGCGATATCCCGCGCCTGGCCTGCGTTGAGCCCGATCGGCTTTTCGACCAGGACGTGCTTGCCGGCGTCGATCGCCAGCGCAGCGGCTGCGTGGTGGCCGGTGTGCGGCGTGCAGACGTAGACAATGTCGATGTCCGGGGCGGCGGCCAGTTCCTCATAGCTGCCATAGGCGGCAGCCACGTCATAGGTTTCCGCAAAGGCTTTGGCGCGGCCCAGCGAACGGGATCCGACGGCGGCTATCACCTGCCCGGTGTGCGCCTGGATGGATTCGGTGAAGCGTTCGGCAATCCAGCCCGGGCCCATGATGCCCCATCGCAGCACGGGGGCATCCAGGGACGGGGGCACCCGGGACTGTGGGAGGGGTGCCGCGGTCATGAGTAGCTCACTTTCGTGGACGCACCGTCGCTGTGGAGCGACTGGATCATGGCCTGGGCAACCAGCGAGGCGTTGAGTCCGTCCTGAGCGCCGGCAAGGGTGGGCTTTCCTCCGTCGGAGAGTGCGGATATCCAGGCTTGCAGCTGCAGCCGGTACGCGTCGGCGAACCTGGGGCGCCAGTCCGCCGGGATCTGCTCCTGGCGGCTTCCCTCCTGCTCGATTCCCAGCAGCGCCGCTTCCTGCAGGGCAGTGGTCCCTAGCTCCGAAACGACCTCGCAGCGCGTGGTGTAGCCGTACTGCGCATTCAGGTACAGCTCCAGGGTGGTGAGGGTTCCGTCAGCGGTGCGGAGCGTCATCAAGGCGGGATCCCGCAGTCCGGCCCCGGCGTTCCGCGTACTCTTTCCGGCCTGCCACGACACCTCCGTGACGGGAGAGTCCAGCAGCCAGGGAATGATGTCCAGCTCGTGGATGGCGGAATTGGTGATGGCCGATTCGGACGTGGCACCGGGAGCTGCGGCGGCATTGCGGCTGATGCAGTGGACCATCAGGGGCTCGCCCTGCGCCCGGTCCTGCACGGCCTGCCGCAGTGCAACGTAGCCCGGGTCGAAGCGCCGCATAAAGCCCAGCGAGAGCAGGGATGCTCCGGTCGCGGCCACCATGTCGGCGTCGGCGGCCACCACCTCCAGGCTTTCCAACACGGTGGGTGCCAGCGGCTTTTCGCACAGGACCGGCGTCATCGCCTCGAAGCACTCCAGGACCAGCCCGGCGTGCGTGGAATCGTGCGAGGCAACCACGACGGCGTCCACCTCGCTGGAGTTGATCAGCTCCGATGGATCAGTGGTGATGCGGGCCGACGGCGGTGCTGCCGCGGCGGCGCGACCGGCGTCGAGATCTGCCACAAAAGTGACTTCGGCACCGCCGATGGTGGTGGACAGGTTCCTGATGTGGTCCGCGCCCATGATTCCGGCGCCGATGACGCCTACCCGGATCGGCATGGTCTTCCCTTCGTGGACGTTTTGTGTGCGTGTGTGGCTTGGCCGGACAGTGCGCACAGGCATGGCGGGGTGCTCCGAAGTGATTCCGGAGCACCCCGCCGGTGCTGCCGCTAGGCGTGTTTCGGGCCGCTCGCCTGTGCAGTGTCCGCGACACCGGCGACTTCGGCCTGGACTTCCTTGACGATGTCGCCGTGTCCGCCGAGCTGTTCGAGTTCGTGGGCGAGTTCGGCGAGTTCGGCGCCGCCGGCCATCTGGGCGGTGAGTTCGTCGAGGGTGATGTCTTTTTTGTCGTAGTAGCCGATCGACTTGCCGCGTTTGAGCAGCAGGAACCGGTCACCGACGGGGAAAGCGTGGTGCGGGTTGTGGGTGATGAAGATGACCCCGAGGCCGCGGTCGCGGGCCTGCAGGATGTAGCGCAGCACCACACCGGACTGCTTCACGCCCAGCGCCGCCGTCGGTTCGTCCAGGATCAGGACCTTCGCACCGAAGTACACGGCCCGGGCGATCGCGACGCACTGGCGCTCACCGCCGGAGAGCTGCCCGATCGGCTGTTCGACATCTCGCAGGTCGATGCCCATCTCGGCGAGTTCCTTGAGCGTGATCGCTTTCATCTTCTCAACGTCCATGCTCTTGAACGGACCGAACCCGCTCGTCAGTTCCGAACCGAGGAAGAAGTTCCGCCAGATCGGCATCAGCGGCACTACCGCCAGGTCCTGGTAGACGGTGGCTATCCCGGCGTCCAGGGCGTCACGGGGGGAGCTGAACTTGCGTTCCTCACCCATGATGTTCAGCACCCCGGCGTCGTGCTGGTGCAGCCCGGCGATGATCTTGATCAGGGTGGACTTGCCGGCGCCGTTGTCGCCCAGGACGCAGGTGACGCGGCCGTTGTCCACGGCCATCGTCACATCAGACAGGGCGATGATGTTGCCGTAGTGCTTGCCCACCCCGTCCAGGGAAAGCAGGTGCACCGGGGTGTGCGTGAGCGGGTCCTTTTCATTTTGCAGCAGGGTTTGCTGGTCGATCTGGTTGGCGTTCATTCCCGGCCCCTTTACTTGAGTTCCGCGCGGCGTTTGACGATCAGGTTCACGATGGTGGCCAGCAGCAGCATCAGGCCCAGGAAGAACTTGAACCAGTCCGGGTTCCACTGCGCGTACACGATGCCCTTGTTGGCCATGCCGAAGATGAACGCGCCGATGGCGCCGCCGATCGCGGAACCGTAGCCGCCGGTGAGGAGGCAGCCGCCGATGACCGCAGCGATGATGTAGAGGAATTCGTTGCCCACACCCTCGCCTGACTGAACGGTGTCGAAGGCAAAGAGGTTGTGCATGCCCAGGATCCAGCCGCAGAAGCCAACGCCCATGAACAGCCCGATCTTGGTTGCCTTGACGGGGACACCCACGGCGCGGGCAGCGTTTTCGTCCCCGCCGACGGCGAAGATCCAGTTTCCTATCCGGGTCCGCATCAGGATCCAGGTGGCGGCCGCGACGAGCGCGATCCAGATGAACACCGTGATCTTGACGTCGACGCCGGCGATCGTCACCGAAGACGCGAATACGGCGCGGGCAGAGTCGAAGCCGTCCATTTCGGAAATCGAGGGGGAAGACACGCCGCCGCCGATCATACGGGTTAGGCCAAGGTTCAGGCCGGTCAGCATCAGGAAGGTAGCAAGCGTAACGATGAAGCTTGGCAGCTTGGTCTTCATCAGAATCCAGCCATTGATGTATCCGATAGCCAGGGAAACCAGCAAGGCCAGCGCCACACCCACCCAGACGTTAGTGCTGAAGAACCAGCTGAACATCGACGCCGTCAGCGCCGAACTGATTACGGCGACACCGGTGGAGAGGTCGAACTCACCGCCAATCATGAGCAGCGAGACCCCGACGGCCATGATGCCAATGGTGGAACTGCCGTATAGGACGGTCGCGAACGACGCCGGCTGCAGGAACGTCTGGGACACCACCGAGAAGAAAATGAAGAGGACGATTGCGCCCACCAAGGCGCCAACCTCCGGGCGGCCGAGTAGTTTTTGGAGGGGATTGCGTTTGCCGATACGTTCGTCGGCTACGGGGAGGGGGGATTTGGATAAGGTCTGGGTCATGGGGTTTCTCCTGCTAGGGCGGGTTCCGGAGCCGTAAAGGGCTGCTCCGGAACCCGGCTCCGAGCATCCTTAGCGGATGCCTTCCTTGGCGAATTTGAGGACGTCAGGAGCTGCTGCCTGGTCAATGATCGACGGACCTGTGAGAACCGGAAGTCCGCCACCCACGTGGTAGCCGCCGCGCTTGACCTGCCACAACGCGTCGATGGCTCCGTAGCCCTGGAGCCAGGGCTGCTGGTCAACGGTGAAAGCCACCTTGCCGTCGATGATTGCCTGGGCCAGGTCACCGTTCATGTCGAAGGAGGCAACCTTGACTTTGTCCTGCAGTCCGAGGGACTCCACTGCCTTATTGATGGTCAGGGTGAACGGAGCGCCGAGGCCGATGATGGCGTCCGCGTCAGGTGTTGCCTGCAGTTTAGCGGTGACGGTGGAGGACACCTGGGTCATGTCGGTTCCCTGGACAAACAGGTTCTCGGTAGCGGGGATTTTCGACTTGACGCCGGCGCACCGGGAATCCAGTGCCACGTTGCCCTGCTCCATGATCACGCAAATCGGGCGCTTCGCACCAAGCGAGGAGAGCTTTTCACCGACCGCGGCGCCTGCCAGGTTCTCGTCGGAGCCGAAGTGGGTAAACGCGCCCACTTGCTGCCAGACATCCGCGCCGGAGTTGAGGCTGACCACGGGGATGCCTGCATCAGTTGCTTTCTTCAGGACGTCCTTGAGCGCGTCCGGTTTGGCCAGGGTGACGGCGATGCCGCCCACCTTCTGGTCGATGGCCTGCTGGATCAGCTGGGCTTGACGGCCACCTTCCGGATCCGAGGTGTAGAGCAGTTCCACGTTGTCCTTGGCGGCTGCTTCCTCGGCACCCTTGCGGAGGATGTCCCAGAACGTGTCGCCTGGAGCGGCGTGGGTGATCAACGCAACCTTGATCCGTTCGGTTGTGGCCACTTGTCCACCGCCGGATCCGTTGCCCGACTCCTCAGTCCGTCCGCCCGAACTTGAACATGCACTCAATGCCAGCATTGGGACTACCGCAGATACCAAGGCCACCTTGCGCCAAGAAAATTTAACCACCGTGAATCTCCTTTGATTTCAGCTCCGGGCTGCTACTTTGCAGCCTCCGGAAGAACGCCTACAACGATCATGGTGACTTGGGGCACACATGTCAATAGTTTGTCCTGACATTAGGATGTAAATACCTAAATTGCCTTTTTTCTGGCCTCGAAACGGGCCACACGGTCTTTCGATTACAGCCAGGAACGCCAAAGGCAGTACCGCTGCATCCAGTGGTACTGCCTTTTGACCGTCTGAGTGATTGCAGGCTTCTACGGCGTTCCCGTGCGTTCCGTTACTGCGTTCTCCGGCCTCACCCGGGCGATGTTCTTGAAATAGTGCTCCAGGTCCTCAAGACTCTTGTTCTTGGTTTCCGGAACATACTTTGTGGCGAAAGCGATGGCGCCGACGCCGAGCACGGCAAATACGAAGAACGTGTTGGAGAGTCCAATCCCGGCCAGGAGTTGCGGGAAGCCAAACCCCACCAGGAAGTTCACGATCCACAGCACGAACGCCGACGCCCCCATGCCCAGTCCGCGCATCTTCAGCGGGAAGATCTCGGAAAGCATCAGCCAGGTGACTGGCGAAATAGCCCCCTGCTGGAAGGCAAGGAAGGTGACCGTCAGCGTCAGGATGACAAAGCCTCGGGCAGCGCCCTCCGGCATGATCAGCGAAAAGAGGCCAATCAGGAGCAGTGCCGACGTCGTACCGACCTGTCCGGTGATGAGCATGCGGCGGCGGCCCACCTTACCGAGCAGCCAGATGCCCACGAAGGTGGCCAGCACCGAGATGACGCCGTTGGCGATATTTGCCGTCAATGCGGCCTCGCGGCCGAAACCGGACTCGGCCAGAATCTGGGTTCCGTAGTACATGATCGAGTTGACGCCGGTGATCTGCTGGATGACCGCCAGGCCTATGCCGACGACGAAAATGTGCCGGAGCCAGGGAACACCTAGGTCTTTCCACGATCCCATCTTGGACTTGTAGTCCTCCACGGCCATGGCCTTGACTTCTTCGAACTCGGTCCGGGCATCGGCCTGGGACCGGATCCGCTGCAGCACGCTGAGCGTTTCGCCGAAGCTTCCCATCGAAGCAAGCCAGCGCGGGCTCTCCGGCATGAAATTCATGCCGATCCACAGCGCAATGGCGGGGAGGGTGGCGATAACCAGCATCCAGCGCCAGATGCCGCCGGCTTCCCCGAAGGTGTTGCCGAGGTACGCGTTGAAGATGAAGGCCAGGAGCTGGCCGGTGACGATCATCAGTTCGTTCTGGGTGACGATCCGGCCCCGCCGGGCGCTCGGCGACACTTCCGCCAGGTACACCGGGACGGTCACGGAGGCGCCGCCCACGGCCAGGCCCAGGAGGAACCGGGCCGCGATCATGCATCTCTGTGCTCGGCGCGAATGTGCAGGCCAGTGTGCCCACGAGGAAGATCAGCGCCAGGACCATGATCATCTTGCGGCGGCCGTTGCGGTCGGCGAGGCGTCCGCCGAACAGTGCACCGAAGGCTGCACCGAACAGCAGGGAGGACGTCACTAGCCCCTCGGTCAGCGGCGTCAGCCCCAGGTCTTCCTGCATGTAACGGCAGCGCGCCGTTGATCACGCCGGTGTCGTAGCCGAAGAGCAGTCCGCCGAACGTGGAGATGATGGTGACCGTCCGGAGCGCCTTCGTTTGTGGTTGCCCGGCTGCGGTTGGTTGGTGTCCGCGGGGAACGGGCGTCACTCATACGCTGCACCTTGTGGACGTACTGCTTCATCGTCTCCAGCTGGTAGCGGGAGACGTCGTCGGCGTTCTCGTCCTCGGCGAAGACGCTGGAGACCATCACGGTGTTGTCCTTGTCCAGGAAGCCGATCTCCTTGAGGCCGCCGAAGAACTCGTCCCAGTTGACGTCGCCGTCGCCGATCTTCAGGTGCTGGTGCACCCGGACCGCGTTTCCGGGCGGGTTGGTGATGTACCGCAGGCCGTGGGAAGCGTGGTGGTCCATGGTGTCCGAGACGTGGACCAGGCGCAGCTTATCCCCCGCTGCCCGCATGATGTCCAGGGGCCTGTTGCCCATGTGGAAGGAATGCGAGGCGACGTAGACCATGCCGATGTTGGGCGAGTTGACACCGCGGATCACCCTGATGGCGGCAAGGCCGTCTTCGACGAAGTCGTCCGGGTGCGGGTCGATCAGGACATCGAGCCCCTCACGCTCGATGATCGGGAGCAGCTCCTCCATGGAGCGGTAGAAGGCGCGTTCGGATTCCTCGGCCTTTTCGGGGCGGCCGCTGAATTCAGTGTTCATGGTGCTGACGCCGAGGTCCACTGTGATCTGGATGGCGCGCTTCCAGTAGCGGACGGCTGCTTCGCGGGCATCTTCGTCCGGGCCGGACCAGCGCAGCACCGGCAGCACCGAGGCGATTTCGACGCCGGCGTCCTTGCAGGCCTTGTTCATCTGCGCCACGAGCTCGTCGTCGGCCTTTGGATGGTTGTAGAAGGGGATCATGTCCGCGTGCGGCGTCAGTCTGCAGGTATTTGTAGCCCAGATCAGCCGCCACGCGCGGAAAATCCAGCAGGCTGTGGCTGTGGTGGTACGGGGTGGGGTCAAGGGCGATTTTCACGGAAGGACACTCCATTGTGGGTCAGGCGGTCGGAGGTGGCGCTTAGCTGTACAGGGCGGGCTTGGCGTTGAGCTGCACTTTGACCTTTTCGCCGGACTTCTGGGCCTCGACGCCGGCCTCGCAGCACGCTGCGGTGGCGTAGCCGTCCCAGGCGGTGGGGCCGCCGATTTCGCCCGCGAAGCGCAGCGTCCACCCAGGACTGGATTTCGACGTCGTACGCCGCACCGAAGCGCTCCTCGAACCCGGGGGTGACGTTGCCGCCCCAGCGGCCGGCACTGCGGGTGTACGGGCCCTTGTCGCCGCCGATGCTGACGATGCCGTCCTCGAAGGAGGCCTGGGTGGCCACTTCGTAGCCGAACTTGGCGTTGACGTAGATTTCGACGTCGGCCAGGACACCGGACTCGGTTTCCAGCAGGACGTGCTGGGGGTCGTGCTGGCCGGCCGGGCGCGTTCTTCGTGGCCTTGCCCAGCCGGACCTGGACGGAGGTGATTTCCTCGCCGGTGAAGAAGCGGATGGCGTCGAACTCGTGGACCACGGAGTCGTTGATCAGCATCTCGTTGGTGAAGCCTGCCGGGGTGGTGGGGTTGCGGTGCTGGTGGTGGAGCATCAGCAGCTCGCCCAGTTCGCCGTTGCGGATGATGGAGCCAAGCGCGGCGTATTCGGCGTCGAAGCGGCGCATGAAGCCCACCTGGATGCGCTTGTGGCCGAGCGCGGCTTCGGCCTGGACGACCTTCCAGGCGCTTTCCGCGTCCGGGGTCAGCGGCTTTTCGCAGAGGATGGGGATGTCCTTCGCCAGGGCCTTGTACAGGATGTCCTCGTGCAGGAAGCCCGGGGTGGCGATGAGGACGGCGTTGACGTCGCCGTTGTTCAGGGCTTCCTCGGCGTCGGCCAGGGCCACGGCGCCCGGAATGCCTTCGATGGCGGCCTGCGCGCGGGCCAGGTCAACGTCGACGACGGCGGCAACTTCAGCGCCGTGGATGCGCTTGTTGAGGCGCTGGATGTGGTCCGCGCCCATGCGGCCGGCGCCGATGACGGCGACGCGGAGGGTTTCAGTCATTGTTCTGTCCTTTGCGTGGTGGTGTGGTCTGTGCGGCGTCAGTTGACGGCGGTGCGGGAACCGCAGGACAGCAGGTAGTTGCGGGTGCGCTTGGCGATCGGCATGGGGACGTCGAAGGCTACCGGGTACATGTCCTGCTCCACGATGCCGAAGATGGGGCGGTTCAGTGCCTCCACGGCTTCGATGACGGCGCGCAGGTCCGGCAGCCCGTTCGGCGGCTCGGTCATCACGCCGGCGAGGTTGGCTGCGGCCCAGGTCATGTTTTCCTCGTTGACCTTCTTGAGGATCTCCGGGTTGATCTGCTTCAGGTGCAGGTAGCCGATCCGGTCCGGGTAGTTCTTGATCAGCTCCAGGCTGGAGGCACCGCAGTATTCGGCGTGGCCGGTGTCCAGGCACAGGTTCAGGTACTTCGGGTCCGTGGCGGCCGAGCAGGGTTTCGATGTCCTCCTGGGCGCCGACGTGGGAATCTGCGTGCGAGTGGAACTGCTGCTTCAGGCCGAAGTCCTCCAGCAGGGTCTTGCCCAGCCGGTTGTGGCCTGCGAACAGGTCGCTCCAGGCCTTCTCGGTGAGCTGGCCGCTTTCCACGGCTTCGCCGGTGACGTCATCGCGCCACATGGCCGGGATGACCACGATGTGCTCGCCGCCCATGGCCGCCGTGAGTTCGGCGACCTTGCGGGCCGGCTCCCAGGCGGTCTCCCACTGGTCCAGGCCGCGGTGGAAGGCGGTGAACACCGTTCCCGCGGTGACCTTGCAGGTCGCGTGCCTTCAGTTCTTCGGCCAGCCGGGTGGGGTCGTTGGGCAGGTAGCCGTAGGGGCCCAGTTCGATCCACTTGTAGCCGGATTCGGCCACCTCGTCGAGGAAGCGCTCCCACGGGGTCTGCTTGGGGTCGTCCGCGAACCAGACACCCCAGGAGTCCGGTGCGGTGCCGATGATCAGCTTGTTCTCAGTCATGACAGCGTTGTCTTTCTGCTGGGCCTGGTTAGTTGGAGGGGAAGTTGTAGCAGGCGCCGGAGGCGTGGGTGGGTTCGGGCCAGCGGGAGGTGACGACTTTGCCGCGGGTGTAGAAGGAGACGCCTTCGGGGCCGTAGATGTGCTTGTCGCCGAAGAGCGAGGCCTTCCAGCCGCCGAAGGAGTGGTAGGCCACCGGGACGGGCAGGGGCACGTTGATGCCGATCATGCCCACGGTGACGGAGCGCTGGAACTTGCGGGCGTTCGGCGCCGGAGGAGGTGAAGATGGCGGTGCCGTTGCCGTAGGGGTTGGCGTTGATCAGGTCGATGCCGTCTTCGAGGGTCGTCGACGCGGACCACGACGAGGACGGGGCCGAAGATTTCCTCGCTGTAGGCGGTCATTTCGGTCTTGACGTGGTCGAGGACGGTGGGGCCGACCCAGAAGCCGTCTTCGTGGCCGGGGACCACGAGGTCGCGGCCGTCCACCACCATGGCCGCGCCTGCGGTTTCGGCTTCGGTGACGATCCTGACGATGCGTTCCTTGGAGGCGGGGGTGATGACCGGGCCCATTTCGGCGTCGGGCGCGGTGCCGTTGTTGACCTTCACGGCGAGGGCGCGTTCTTCGACCTTTTTGACGATCAGGTCGGCGGCGTCACCGACGGCGACGGCGACGGAGATGGCCATGCAGCGTTCCCCGGCGGAGCCGAACGCGGCGGCGGCGAGGTGGTCGGCGGCGTTGTCGAGGTCGGCGTCGGGCATGACGATGGCGTGGTTCTTCGCCCCGCCCAGGGCCTGGACGCGCTTGCCGTGCTTGGTGGCGGTCTCGTGGACGTACTGGGCGATCGGGGTGGAGCCGACGAAGCGAGATGCCGTCCACGTCCGGGTGGGTCAGCAGGCCGTCGACGGTTTCCTTGTCGCCGTGCAGGACCTGGAACACGCCGTCCGGGCAGGCCGGCCTGCTTCCAGAGCTTGGCCAGCAGCATCGAGGCGGAGGGGTCGCGTTCGGAGGGCTTGAGGATGAACGCGTTGCCGGTGGCGATCGCCATCGGGGCCATCCACAGCGGCACCATGACGGGGAAGTTGAACGGGGTGATGCCGGCGACCACGCCGAGCGGTTCGCGGAAGGAGAACACGTCGATGCCGGTGGAGACCTGGTCGGAGTAGTCGCCCTTGAGCAGGCTGCGGGATGCCGCAGGCGAACTCGATGACTTCCAGGCCGCGGCCGATCTCGCCCTTCGCGTCGGAGAGGACCTTGCCGTGCTCGGCGGTGATCAGCTCGGCGAGGTCGTCCACGTGGGCGGCGACGAGTTCACGGAACTTGAACAGCACAGCGGTGCGCTTGGCCAGGGAAATATCGCCCCAGGTGTCGGCGGCGTTGCGGGCGGCGGCGACGGTGGCGTCCAGGTCGGCCCGGTTGGCCAGGCGCAGCTCGGCGGAGACGGCGCCGGTGGCCGGGTTGTAGACCGGGCTGGGTGCGGGTGCCCTCGCCGGCGGTTTCGGCGCCGTTGATGAAGTGGTTGATGGTGGTGGTCTCGGTGGTGGTGGCAGTCATGGGACTCTTCCTTGAGTAGTTCGAAGGGGATGGAGGTGCAGGGTTCAGCCGAGCAGTTTGCGCTGGCGGGTCTTGTGGTCGGTGTAGGTCTGGAAGGCCTGCTGGGTGGACTCCAGTTCGGAGACCTGGGAGACGGGAACGTCCCACCAGGATTCGGAGCACGGGGCGTCCAGCAGCGGGTCGGATTCGACGTGGATCAGGATGGGCCCGCCGCGTTCCGGGGCGGCCTTGGCGTCCCGGATGGCCTGTTCGAGTTCGGCGATGACCTTCTCCCCCGGTTCGATCCGGATGACCTTCACGCCGAGGGACTCGGCGTTCAGGGCCAGGTCCACGGGGAGGGTTTCGCCTTCGTCGAAGCTGTGCTGCTCCTCGTTCAGGGCCCGGTACTGGGTGCCGAAGCGCTGCGAACCGAGCGATCTCGGAGAGCGAGCCGATGGAGGCGTAGCCGTGGTTCTGGATCAGGACCACGATCAGTTTGATGCGTTCGGCGACGGCGGTGACCAGTTCGGTGTGCATCATCAGGTAGGAGCCGTCCCCCACCATCACGACGACGTCGCGCTGCCGCGCCGCCCGCTGCCGGCTTCGGCCAGCGCCGCGCGCTTGACGCCGAGGCCGCCGGGGATTTCGTAGCCCATGCAGGAGTAGGCGTATTCGACGTGGTAGCCGAACGGGTCCCGGACGCGCCACATCTTGTGCAGGTCCCCGGGCAGCGACCCGGCGGCGCAGATCACGACGTCGGCGGGCGTCCATGGCCCGGGAGGTGGCGCCGATGATCTCGTTCTGCGCCGGCAGCGGCGTGTAACCGGGTATCGAAGGCCTCGTCCACCGTGGCGTCCCAGCGCTTCTTCTCCGCGGCGACCTGCTGCTTCGAGGTCGGCGCCGACGCGGTAGCCGCCCAGGGCTGCGTTGAGTTTGACCAGGGCCTTGCGGGCGTCGGCCACGATCGGCAGCGTGGTGCCGTGCTTGTACGCGTCGATCGGCGGCGACGTTGATGTTGATGAAGCGCACGTCCGGGTTCTGGAACGCGGTCCGGGACGCGGTGGTGAAGTCCTCGTAGCGGGTGCCGATCCCGATGATCAGGTCCGCTTCGGCAGCGATGGCGTTCGCCGCCGTCGTGCCCGTGGAGCCGATCGCGCCGAGGGATGAACGTGTGGTCCCAGGGCAGGACGCCGACGCCGGCCTGCGTGTTGCCCACCGGGATGCCGGTCAGCTCGGCGAACTTCGCCAGTTCCTCGTTGGCGTAGGCGTAGAGGACGCCGCCGCCGGCAATGATCAGCGGACGCTTCGCGGCGCGGATGGCTGCGGCGGCGCGGGCGATGTCGTCATCGTCAGCGTCGGGGCGGCGGATCCGCCACTCCCGCTCGGCCAGGAACTCCTCGGGGACATCGAAGGCCTCGGCCTGGACATCCTGCGGCAGCGAGATGGTCACCGCGCCGGTCTCGGCCGGGTCCGTCAGGACGCGCAGGCCGTGGTGGAACGCGGAGAACAGCTGCTCCGGGCCGGTTGACCCGGTCAAAGAACTTCGACAGCGGCCGGAACGCGTCATTGACCGTGATGTCGTACGCGTAGGGCTGCTCCAGCTGCTGCAGGACCGGGTCCGCGGCGCGCGTGGCGAACGTGTCACTCGGCAGCAGCAGCACCGGCAGGCGGTTGGTGGTGGCCAACGCGGCACCGGTCAGCAGGTTCGAGGAACCCGGGCCGATCGAGGTGCTGATCGCGAAGGTCTGGCGGCGGCGGGTGTGCCGGGCGTAGCCCACGGCCTGGTGCGACCTGGGCCTGCTCGTTCCGGCCCTGGTAGTACGGCATGATCGGCCGGGTCCAGCTGCTGGTACTGCTTCAGCGCCTGGCCCACACCGGCCACGTTGCCGTGCCCGAAGATCCCGAACGTGCCCGGGATCAGCCGTTCGCGGTACTCCACCCCGTTGATGGAGTCGACGGTGTACTGCTTGGAAAGGTATTCGACGACGGCCTGGGCCACCGTCATCCTGCGTGTTCCCGTGAGTTGTTGTTCCCATGGCGAGTTTACTCCGATACTTCTGCTTGATGCGTGGTGTGGTGCAGGAGGGAGGCGGCGGTGGCGACGGCGCCGGCAACGTCGCCGTCCGCCGGGTAGAGCAGCGTCCGGCCTACGGTGAGGCCCTGGACGCCTGGCAGGGACAGGGCAGCTTCCCAGGTGGCGAAGACTTCGTCCTGGGTGCCCTGCCGGATCCCCGCCCAAGCAGGACGGTGGGCATGGTGGTCGCAGCCATGACGCGTTCCATGTCCGCAACGACCGGCAGCTTCATCCAGGTGTAGGCGCTGGTGGAGCCCAGGCCTTCGGCGATGCGCGATGGACTTGATCACCGCGTTGGTGGACAGGTCGTTGCGGACCCTGCCGTTTTCACGGACGGACAGGAAGGGCTCCACCATGGCGATCAGCTTGCGCTCCGCCAGCGAATCGATGGCCTTGGCCGTGGCTTCGAGCATGGCGACGGTGTCCGGGTCGCCCAGGCAGATGCGGGTCAGCATCTTGCCGCCGTCGGCCCCCAGTGCTTCCAGCGCGGCGGCGGTGTGGCCGGTGAACCGGTCATCGAACTCATTGACCAGGCCGGACAGGCCGCCGCGGTTCATGGACCCGAAGACCAGCTTGCCCTCCAGGGCACCCAGCAGGAGCAGGTCATCCATGATGTCCGGGGAGGCCAGGACGCCGTCAACGGCCGGGTTGGCCAGCGCGATCTGCAGCCGGTCCAGCAGCTGGCGGCGGTCCGCCATGGCCACCGGGTCCGATCCGACGGCCAGGGCGCCGCGGGCCGGGTGGTCGGCGGCGACAATGAAGTTCTGCCGGCCGGACTTCAGGCCGGGATGGCGGCGGCGGGACTTGGCTGCCCGGGCAACAGCGTCCGGGTCTTCCAGCCGGATGGTGCTCAGGTGCTCATAGCGGCGGGGATCATCGTCGACGGCAGGGCGGTGGTGACAGGGGTGAGGGTCACAGTGCTGCTCCTTCGGGAATGGAGGCGCCGGAAACTGCGCCGGGCACCAGGCGGCCGCGTTCGGCCAGCAGCGAGGTGACCTCCTCCGGCGTCGGCATCGCGTCAGCGCAGGACAGGCGGGAGGCGACGATGGCGCCGGCGGCGTTGGCGTAGTCCAGGACCTGTGCCGAGCGGCCAGCCGGAGAGCAGGCCGTGGCAGAAGGCGCCGCCGAAGGAATCCCCGGCGCCCAGTCCGTTGAGGGTCTCCACCGGAACCGGGGCGGAGACCACGCGCTCGGTGCGGGTCTTGGCCATCACGCCTTCGGGGCCGAGCTTGACGACGGCGATCTCGACGCCGGCGGCCAGCAGCCGGTCCGCCTGCTCGTCCGGGGTTCCCTCCCCCACCGCGACGGCGCATTCCTTGTCGTTGCCGATCGCGACGGTGACGTGCGGCAGGATTTTGGCGACCTCGGCCCGGGCTTCCTCTTCGGAGGCCCAGAACATGGGCCGGTAGTCCAGGTCCAGGATGGTGAACTGGCCCTCGTCGAGCCCGGTACGCGGGCGGGCCTCGTGCGCGGCGAGGTGGGCACTGCGGCTGGGCTCCTGGCACAGGCCGGTGACAGTGGACCAGAAGATCCGCGCGTTCGCGGATCGCGTCCAGGTCCAGCTCTTCGGCCTTGATCTGCAGGTCCGGAGCCGTGGGGAAGCGGCCGTAGAAGTAGAGCGGGAATTCGTCCGTGGCGGGCTTGATGGCGCAGAAGGTCACAGCGGTGGGCCAGTCCTTAACCGGGGTGACGAAGGAGTCATCGACGTTGAACTTGTGCAGTTCGCGGTGCAGGTAGGTGCCGAACGCGTCATCGCCGGTGCGGGTGATAACACCGGTCCGGCGGCCATGCCGGGCGGCGGCAACGGCAACGTTCGAGGGGGAACCACCGAGGTACTTGCCGAAGGACGTGACGTCCTCCAGGTCCACCCCGATGTCGTTCGGGTAGATATCAACGCTGATGCGCCCGATCGTAAGAAGTTCATGGGTCACGGTGATCGCGGACCTTTCTGGTGTGGAACTCGGTACCTTCGGAAGGCTGGAGCTCCGGTGCCTGGAGGCCCGTGAGCGGGGCCACACGCACTACTTTGCCCTAGATCAATGTCCTGTCAAAGGTTTGTACTGACATACTTACAACATGCGTTAGCGGCGAAACCAGGCTGATTGGACTCCGGCTGCCGCTGCATGCTATTTGGGAACAGCCAGTTCACCCGTGACATACTGGGCGCGCCCGAAGCCGAAGGACCAGTCGCCGGCCGTATTTTCCACATAGCCGATGAAGACATCCTCGCCGGCGACGCCCAACTTCGGCAGAGCTGCCTGCGATGGCCGCGAAGAGGGATCTGCTTGGCCTCCTGGGTGCGGCCGCCCTGCGTGAAGATCTGGATCATCACCACATCAGCCGTGCGCTCAAACCCCAGGCCCGCATCCTGGGCGAAGATCTGGCCCCTGCGGATGTTCGCGTGAGGACATGGAAGTAGTCGCGCTCCGGAATGCCATACTCGGCGAGAATGGCATCATGGATTCCGCGGCTGAGGCGCTGCAGTTCCTCGGGGCTGCGGCCTTCATTGACATCAATTCGAACCAGTGGCATTTCGATTCTCCTTCAAAAAGTTTGTCCTGACATACTAACAAAGCTGTGAGGAACAATGCAATGCCCGCGACCGGCGCCGCGGAGGGACCATCCCCACGGCAGGCCTTAAACAAGTACGACGACGGATGGTCACCATCGTGGCGATGGTGACCATCCGTCGTCGTGCTTCACAAACCTGAAGCTGTCAGCCGTTGAAGTCTGCGGGGTGCGGGCCCGTGCGCCCGTCGCGCTCAAGGCCGTCGATGACCGCGAGCTCGTCCGCGGCCAGGTCGAAGCCGAAGACGTCCAGGTTTTCGCGGATGCGCTGCCGGGGTGACGGACTTGGGGATGATGATCCGTCCCTGCTGCAGGTGCCAGCGCAGGATGACCTGCGCGGGGGTCACGCCGTGCCGTGCGGCGATGTCCGTGACGGCCGGGTCGTGCGAGCACCGCGCCCTGGGCGAGCGGGCTCCAGGCCTCGGTGGCGATGCCGTGCGCGGCGTTGAACGCGGCGATGTCCCGCTGCTGGAGGGCCGGGTGCAGCTCGATCTGGTTGACCGCCGGGACCGTCCCGCCCAGGCCGATCAGTTTCTGCAGGTGCTCGGGCAGGAAGTTGGACACGCCGATGGCCCGGACCCGGCCGTCGGCGAGCAGCTTCTCCAGGGCCCGCCAGGAGTCGAGGTAGAGGTCGGTGGCGGGCGCCGGCCAGTGGATCAGGTACAGGTCGAGGTAGTCCAGGCCCAGCTTCGCCAGGCTGGCGTCGAAGGCGGCCAGGGTGGCGTCGTAGCCGAGGTCGGCGATCCAGAGCTTGGTGGTGATGAACAGCTCGTCGCGGTCGATGCCCGAGTCGGCGATGGCACGGCCGGTGCCGGCTTCGTTGCCGTAGATGGCGGCGGTATCGATGCTGCGGTAACCGGCAGCCAGGGCGCGGCTGACGGCGGCGGTGGTGTCGTCGTCGGACACCTGGAAGACGCCGAAGCCGAGCTGCGGCATGCGGACGCCGTTGTTGAGGGTGACGGTGGGGATGGAGGTCATGGTGATCCTGGGTGGTGGAAGTCATGGCGGTGCTCCTGGTTGAGGAGCGTCGGCTGGTTCAGCGGAGGGCGGCGTGCGGCGGCACCTGCCGGCGGCGGCGTTCCGGGCGGATGCGCCCGGGACGGTTGCTGCGCAGCCGACCGCCGGGCACGCGGCAGCGGCGATGAGCATGACGGCGAGCCCGAGCAGGGTGATGCCGGCACCGGCCCAGATGGGCGAGGTGTAGCCGAGTCCGGCGGTGATGGTCACGCCGCCGAGCCAGGCGCCGAGCGCGTTGCCCACGTTGAAGGCGCCGATGTTGGCGCCGGAGGCGAGGGTGGGTGCGCCGGCGGCGTACTTCATCACCCGCATCTGCAGGCCGGGCACGGTGGCGAAGCCGAAGCCGCCCATCAGGACGAGGGAGGCCACGGTGAGCGACCTGGTTGCTGGCCGTGAGGGCGAAGGCCGCGAGGACCACCACCAGCACGGCGAGCACCACGACGAGGGTGCGGTCCACGTTGCGGTCCGCCGCCTTGCCGCCGATGGTGTTGCCGATGAAGAGGCCGACACCGAAGACGATCAGCAGCCACGGCACGGTGGACGCCGCGAAGCCGGTGACCTCGGTGAGCGTGAAGGCGATGTAGGTGAAGGCGCCGAACATCCCGCCGTAGCCAAGGATCGGTGACCAGGATGGAGAGCCAGACCTGGCCGGAGCGGAAGGCCCGCAGTTCGCGTGCGCAGGGTTCCTGGCGCGGTGTCCCCGTGGCCGGTTTTCGGCACCAGGGCCAGGATTCCGACGAGGGCGATGACGCCGATGACGGTGATGGCCCAGAAGGTGGAGCGCCAGCCCGGCCGCCTGGCCCAGCATGGTGCCGAACGGCACGCCCAGGACATTGGCGGCGGTCAGGCCGGTGAACATGATGGCGATGGCGCCGGCCTTCTTGGTGGGCGCCACCATGTCGGCGGCCACCACCGCGCCGATGCCGAAGAAGGCGCCATGGGCCAGGGCGGCAACAATGCGGCCGACCATCATCATGCCGTAGTCGGGGGCGAGGGCGGAGATCAGGTTGCCGGCGATGAACAGGACCATCAGGACGGCCAGGACGGGCTTGCGTTCGAAGCGGGTCACGGCGCGGTCAGCAGCAGGGCGCCGACCACGACGGCCGAGGGCGTAGCCGGAGATCAGCCAGCCGGCGGTGGCCTCGCTGACCCGGAAGTCGGCGGCGACCTCGGGCAGCAGGCCCATGATGACGAACTCGGTGAGTCCGATGCCGAACCCGCCGAGGGCGAGGGCTATCAGGCCGATGGGCATGGGAGTGCTCCTTTGAAACTGTACGGAATGAGGTAGTGCGCGTAAGCTAGTAGTTGCAGACGCGTTATTTATTGTTGCACACGCAGATACCCCGCGCAAGCAACTATCAGTGGTTGTGTCTGCCCTCACGCCCGCGGCGTCGGGTGGCACACCGGAAAAGGAACAGACGATGGGCATCAAGGACGACGCCGTGGAGGTCCGCGCACAGGGCTGGCGCACACTGGCGGCACTGCACGGCCTGATCGAGGGCGAGCTGGAACGCTCGCTCCAGGCCGAGTCGAAGCTGTCCGTGGTGGAGTACACCGTCCTGGACGCCCTCAGCCGGCAGGACGGCTGGCACATGCGCATGCAGCAGCTGGCCCGCGCCACCGCCTTGAGCGCCAGCGCCACCACCCGGCTGGTCAACCGGCTGGAGGACCGGGGGCTGCTGACCCGGATCCTCTGCGCCGACGACCGCCGCGGGATCTACACCGAACTCACGGCCAACGGCGTCGCACTGCTCGAAGAAGCCCGGCCGGTCCACGACGCCACCCTGGAACGCGCCCTCGCCGAGGCGCAGGACGTTCCGGAACTGGCCGCGCTGGTGCACGCTCTCCCGGGACTACACGCAGCCGCCTAACACTCGTGCTCCTGACAAAGCTCCGGACTCTTGACCACTGAGGCTGTAAGGATTTAATCTTAAACAACTAGATGGTTGATCAATCAAAACGTTGATCAAAAACGAGTTGTCAGTGCGAAAGGCGGAGCCACAATGGAAGCGGAAGACGGATCGCTGGACCAGGCCTTTATGGCCCTGGCCGATCCGGTCCGTCGCCGTATCATTGCCCGGCTCAGCCGGGGCCCGGCCACAGTGAACGAATTGGCGGAACCCTTCGCGATCACCAAACAGGCGGTCTCGAAGCACATCCAGGTCCTCGAGCAGGCAGGGCTGGTCACCCGTACGCGGGACGCCCAGCGCCGGCCCGTCCACCTGAATCCCGCACGGCTGGAGGCACTCACAGCCTGGATCGACCAGTACCGACTGGTCCACGAAGATCAGTTCCGCAGCCTGGACGCCGTGCTCCAGTCCAGAGCCGCCGCACCGGCGGCACCCCCAATGGCAAAACCCAAGGAATCATCATGAGCAATCCACTGAACCTCAGCGTTCCGGAGGGCCTCCCCTTCATCGACTACGACCGCGAGTTCGATTTCCCCGTCGCAGAGTATTCCGCGCCCACAAGGAGCCCGGACCTGATCGTCCAGTGGCTCGGCCCGCGCGGCTAAAGATGGACATCGGCCACTACGATTTCCGCACCGGCGGCAGCTACAGCTACCTGCACACCGGTCCCGAAGGGGTCGACCCTACGAGTTCAAAGGCATCTTCCACACCGTCCGCGAAAACGAGTTCGCCATCCAGACCTTCGAATTCGGCGGCTACCCGGACATTGTCAGCCTCGAATTCATGACGTTCGAGGACCTCGGCAACGGACGCACCGCCTGCGGGGGCCACTCCGTGTACCCCAGCCTCGAGGCACGCGACGGCATGGCCCAGTCGGGCATGGAAGGCGGC
>CAWECX010000016.1:0-457432 GCA_963807805.1 uncultured Actinomycetota bacterium
GGCAGGCTGGCCATCGAGGGCTTCGGGCTTTGCCGTCAGCTCGCCCGCATTGAGCACCCCTGATCCCCCATAGGCGGATGAGTCGGTGTTGAGCACTTCGCGCCAAGCACCGGCGGAGGGAACGCCGAGGTTGAAGCCGGCATGTGGTCCCCCGGAGAAGTTGATGGCCACCACCAGGGGATTGCCGTCATTGTCCCACCGGACAAAACTCAGGACATTGCGGTCGGCGTCGCCACCGTTGATCCACTGGAATCCGCCGGGTTCGTTGTCCCGGGTGTAGAGCGCCGGGGTGGCGCTGTACAACTCATTCAGGTCCTTGGTCAGCAGCTGCATTCCACGGTGCGCCGGGATATCGGCCAGCCACCAGTCCAGGCCGTGCTGTTCGGACCATTCCGCTTCCTGGCCAAATTCGGTTCCCATGAAGATGAGCTGCTTGCCCGGATGCGCCCACTGGTATGCGAGGAAGGTACGCAGGTTGGCCAGCTGCTGCCAGCGGTCCCCGGGCATCTTCCGCAGCATGGAACCCTTTCCGTGCACCACTTCGTCATGGCTGATGGGGAGCAGGAAGTTTTCGGTGAATGCGTACACCAGGGAGAACGTCACCGTGCCGTGGTGCCACTTGCGGTTGACCGGGTCTTCCGAGGCGTACTTCAGGGAGTCATGCATCCAGCCCATGTTCCACTTCAGCCCGAACCCGAGGCCGCCGTGGCTCGTGGGTGCAGTGACACCCGGGAAGGCGGTTGACTCCTCCGCAATCATCACTGCGCCGGGGTGGGTCTTGTAGACGGTGGCATTGACTTCCTGGAGGAACGACATCGCTTCCAGGTTCTCTCGGCCGCCGAAGCGGTTGGGCGACCACTGCCCTTCTTCCCGTGAGTAGTCCAGGTAAAGCATCGACGCCACGGCATCCACCCGGAGCCCGTCAATATGGAACTCGTCCAGCCAGTAGAGGGCATTGGCTACCAGGAAGTTCCGGACTTCGGTGCGGCCGAAGTCGAAGATCAGGGTTCCCCAGTCAGGGTGTTCGCCCAGGTTGGGGTCCGCGTGTTCATATAGCGGTTCGCCGTCGAACTGGGCCAGGGCCCATGCGTCCTTCGGGAAGTGCGCAGGCACCCAGTCCAGGAGCACGCCGATGCCGGCCTGGTGGAGGGTGTCCACCAGGAACCGGAACTCATCCGGATGGCCGAAGCGCGAGGTGGGAGCAAAGTAGGACGTGACCTGGTAACCCCAGGAGCCGCCGAAGGGGTGCTCCGCCACGGGCATGAACTCAACATGGGTGAACCCCAGCCACTTGACGTACTCAACAAGCTCCTTGGCGAGCTCGCGGTAGCCCAGTCCCAGGCGCCACGAGCCCAGGTGCACCTCGTAGACGCTCATGGGCGAATTATGCGGGTCCCGTTGAGCCCGGGCGTCCATCCACTCGGCATCCTTGAACACATAGGAGGGCTCAACCACCCTTGAGGCGGTCAGCGGCGGAACCTCGGTTCCGAACGCCAGGGGGTCAGCCTTTTCCACCCAGTGGCCGGCCTTGGTCTTGATTTCGAACTTGTAGCACGCCCCTGCTAAAACGCCGGGCAGGAACACTTCCCAAACCCCCGAGGAGCCCAGGGAACGCAGGGAGTTTTCCCGGCCGTCCCAGGCGTTGAAATCGCCTTTGACGCGGACTGCCTGCGCGTTGGGTGCCCAGACGGCAAAGGAAACGCCGTCAACGTCGCCGAGCGAGGACTTATAGTGCTGGACGTGCGCCCCCAGCACCTCCCACAGTTTCTCGTGGCGGCCTTCGCCGATCAGGTGCAGGTCGACTTCACCGACGGTGGGCAGGTAACGGTAGGGCTCATCCACGGTCAGGGGCGCGGCACCCGGGTAGGTGACCTCCAACCGATAGTCGGGAACATGCCCGGGCTGCTCGGGGTCCAGGACGGTCACCCAGACGCCGTGGGCCTCGTGGGTCATCGGCAGCGTACCGGCGGCCGTCACCACCGAAACCGCTTCTGCGAGGTGCTTGACCGTCCTGACCGTGACATGGCCGTGGTCATCCAGGTGCGCCCCCAGGATGGAGTGCGGTGCGTGGTGCTCCCCATTGGCAAGCCTGCCCAAAGTGTCGGAGTCCACATGGAGCGGTACACCGGGCCGATCGGTACGTTCTGAGCCTGTCATTTTGTTACCTTCCGATGCCGCCCCGGCCTGTTCGCCGGAGCTTTTGCCGCTGAGCAGCCGTCTGGATGCATTGACCGGGATTGCAAGCCAGTCGGGCCTGTTCCGCAGTTCGTACACCACTTCGTAGAGTGCTTTGTCCAGCCACAATGCCACAAACAGGGGCGAGTGGCGGTTGATTGTTCCGGGCGTGACGGCCGCATAACCGGCGAGGAAAGCCTCGGCGCAGTCATCCACCCAGCCGTCAGGCACGTGCGCGTTCTCCTGTTCGCGTTCAGCTGCACCGGCGGCGTAGTCGAACGAGCGCAGCATCCCCACCACGTCGCGCAGGGGGACGTCAGGAAAATTGCGTTCGGCAATGGGCCGGAGCGGTTCGCCTTCAAAGTCGAGGATTGCCCAGCGGGCCGGTTCCCCGGCGTGCCCCGGTACCTGGAGGATCTGCCCGAGATGGAGGTCGCCATGGATCCGCTGCAGCGGACCGGCAGGGACGCCGTCGAGGGCGCTGAGGAGGGCGCCGAGCGCGGGATCGTAAGGGCCGACGGCGGCACCGGCCTCAGCCCATGTCTGCCGGACCCGCTGTGCTACTCCCGGTGCGATGACCTTGCCGGGGATTTCCTCGGCAGATACGCCGAGTGTTTCGGCAAGGCGCCGGTGGACCATGGCGGTGGCCGCGCCCAAGGCACGCGCCTCGGCCGTAAAGTCGGTGCCGGTGCGGGCGGCATCCACAGCGAGCCGCCACGCGTCACGACCGCCGGCGAGGAACTCGTGCGCCACCGCAAGTTCACCCCTGGCCGTGCCGGGACCCGACGCGGAGCCGGGCTGGCCATCTGGAACATGCCATTGACCCCGTACCCACCCGAGGGTGGCGGGAACCTCCGCGGTACCAGCTGCGGTGAGCGCCTCACCCACCTCGACTTCCGGGTTGGTCCCGGTGGAGAGCACACGGAAGAACTTCACGATTGCTGCCGACTCGCCGTCGTCCACAATCACGGAACTGTTGGACTGCTCGCTGGAAAGCACCTTGACCACACCGTGGGCGGTGGGCAGGCGGTAGTCCGAGGGCGAACGGTGGCCGGCAGCCGTCCCGGTTGCCGCCTTACCTTCGCCACGGATCAGTTCCAGCCAGGCAGCGACAAAGTCGGGATCGTGGACGGCGTCGTAAATCCAGGACCGGTCAGGGTCAGCGGCGTCGTGACCAATCAGTGCGCGCTCAACTTCGCCTGCGGGGGCAGCACGCCTGCTGAGCGGTACCTGGACCACGTCAGTCCGCCGTCCGCCGTCGGCTGCCACTGACGTGACGGCGAGGAGGAAGACTTCCAGGGTGGCAAGGCCCGCCGGGTCTTCCAGGCCGAGGCCGCCCACGAGCTCAAGGGAGAAATCGCCTGACTTGACCGGAAACCAGCGCTGCCCGGGCAACCAGTCGCGCAACAGCCCGGTCAGCGTGGGGGTGAGGATTGGCTCGCTCATATCAGTTCTCGATGGACAGGATGGGAAGCGCCTGCGTGAACGGGGACGTCGGGTTGGATGCCGCCGACCGGATCCGCAGCCAGAAGAAGTCGTGGCTGCCCAGGGTCAGTGTCAGGGTGCCGTCCTCATCGATGCCCGGGAACGGCTGCCCGCCGAAGACGTCGCGAAGCCCCCTGCCTGCGTATTGCGGGATCCGCAGTTTGGCAGCCACCGGGTGCTGCGAAAGGTTGAAGGCGCACAGCACTGATTCGCCTTTCTCCCCCGCAGCATTGTCATCCGGAAGCTCCCGCAGGTAGGCCAGGACGGCGTCGTGGTCCGCCTCGACGTGCTTGAAGCCGCCCAGTCCGAAGGCGGGGTGGTTTTTGCGCACGCTGAGGATCTGCCGGGTCCAGCGGAGCAGGGACCCGGAGTGGGCTGCCTCTGCTTCAACGTTGGCCATGCCGTAGTTGTACACCAGCGACTGGATCACCGGAAGGTACAGCTTGCCGGGGTCGGCGTTCGAGAACCCGGCGTTGCGGTCCGGGTTCCACTGCATCGGTGTACGGACTGCGTCACGGTCTTCGAGCCAGATGTTGTCACCCATGCCGATCTCGTCCCCGTAGTACAGGAAAGGGCTGCCGGGCAGTGACAGAAGGAGGGCGTTGATCAGTTCGATCTCGGCCCGCGAGTTGTCCAGCAAGGGGGCAAGCCTGCGCCGGATACCGATGTTGGCACGCATCCGCGGGTCCGGCGCGTACCAGCCGAGCATGGCGGCGCGTTCATCGGCCGTCACCATCTCCAGCGTCAGTTCATCGTGGTTCCGCAGGAAGGTCCCCCACTGCGCACCGTCCGGGATCTCCGGGGTATCGTGCATGGTCTCGATGATCGGCGCCGCTTTTTGGTCGCGGAGCGCGTAGTACAGGCGGGGCATGATCGGGAAGTGGAAGGCCATGTGGCATTCGGGCTCTTCCTCGGTTCCGAAGTATTCCACCACCTCATTGGGCGGCTGGTTGGCCTCGGCGATGATGACCCGGCCGGGGTAGCTCTCGTCCACCATGGTCCGCAATTTGCGGAGGAAGTCATGGGTTGCGGGAAGGTTCTCGCAGTTGGTTCCCTCCTCTTCGAAGAGGTAGGGAATGGCGTCGGCCCGGAAACCGTCAATGCCCTGGTCAAGCCAGAAACGGACGACGTCGAAGAGCGCGTCGATGACCTTGGGGTTCTCGAAGTTCAAGTCCGGCTGGTGGCCGAAGAACCGGTGCCAGAAGAACTGCCGGCGGATGGGATCGAAGGTCCAGTTCGACTCTTCGGTGTCCACGAAGATGATGCGCGCGTCCTGGTACTTTTCGTCGGTGTCACTCCACACGTAGAAGTCGCCGAAGGGTCCGTCGGGATCCTTCCGTGACTCCTGGAACCACGGGTGCTGGTCCGACGTGTGGTTCAGCGGCAGGTCGATGATGACCCTGACGCCACGGGCGTGGGCCTCGGCCACCAGGCGCTTGAAGTCGCTGATGGTGCCGAATTCGTCCAGGACGGAGTTGTAGTCCGAGATGTCGTACCCGCCGTCGCGGAGCGGTGACTGGAAGAACGGCGGGAGCCACAGGCAGTCGACGCCCAGCCACTGGAGGTAGTCCAGCCGGTCGATCAGTCCGCTGAAGTCACCGGAACCGTCGCCGTTCGCATCCGCAAAGGCCCTGACCAGCACCTCATAGAACACCGCTTTCCGGTACCACAACGGGTCATGCTGCAGGCCGGGCGCATTCAGTTCAAACGTGCTTTTTGGGGTGAAGTGATGGCCAGAGCTTTGGGGGTTGAAACTCACTGCTGCGTTCTCCTCACGCTCAGGATGTGGGCGGGTTCGACGTGCGGGTCCAGGCGGACATAGTTGTATTCGCCCCATTCCCAGCTCTCGCCGGAAATGAGGTCATCCACCCGGAAGCCGCCATTGGGTGAGAGGTCCTCGGGGTCCAGTTCCAGGGCTGCGAGGTCGAGCGAGACGGTGCTTTCCCTGGTGCCGTGCGGGTCGACGTTGACCACGATGATGAGAGTGTCCTTCGAGCCGTCCGCGAGGGTCTTGTGCTTGGAGTACACCACCGTGGCGTCATCGGTGCTGTGATGGACCGTCAGGTTCTGCAGGTCCTGCAGGGCGGGATGTGCGTGCCGGATCCCGTTGAGCCTGGTCAGGTACGGAGCAAGGGTCCTCCCGGACTCGGCGGCTGCGTCCCAGTCTCGGGCCTTGTATTCGAATTTCTCGTTGTCGATGTATTCCTCGGCGCCGGGCCGGGCCACGTGCTCGTACAGCTCATAGCCGGCGTACACGCCCCACAGCGGGCTGGCCGTGGAGGCCAGCGCAGCACGGATCTTGAACGCTGCAGGCCCGCCGAACTGAAGGTACTCGGTGAGGATGTCCGGGGTGTTGACGAAGAAGTTCGGACGGAAGAAGGCACTGGATTCGTGGCTGACTTCCTGGAAGTAGGTTTCCAGTTCCTTCTTGGTGTTCCGCCAGGTGAAGTAGGTGTAGGACTGCTGGAATCCTGCCCTGCCCAGGGCGTGCATCATGGCAGGCCGGGTGAACGCTTCCGCGAGGAACACCACACCGGGCGCCTTTTTGTTCACCTGCCCAATGAGCCATTCCCAGAACCAGACAGGCTTGGTATGCGGATTATCCACGCGGAAAATTTTCACGCCGTGGCTTACCCACAGCAATACAATGCGGAGGATTTCCTTTGAGAGACCCTCGGGGTCATTGTCGAAATTGAGCGGGTAAATATCCTGGTATTTTTTCGGCGGGTTTTCTGCGTAGGCGATGCTTCCGTCCACACGCGTCGTGAACCATTCCGGATTGGTGCCTACCCAGGGGTGGTCCGGCGCTGCCTGCAGGGCGAGGTCCAGCGCCACTTCCAGCCCCAGCTCGTTCGCGCGTGCCACAAAGGCGTCGAAGTCCTCGAACGTGCCCAGGTCCGGGTGGATGGCGTCGTGGCCGCCCTCCTTGGCGCCGATGGCCCACGGGGATCCGGGATCGTGCGGGCCTGCGATCAGGGTGTTGTTCGGCCCCTTGCGGTGCTGCACGCCGATGGGGTGGATAGGCGGCATGTAGAGCACGTCAAAGCCCATGGCGGCTACGGCGTCCAGCCTCTTCGCAGCGGTCCGGAAGTTTCCGGACGTCCACGCGCCGGTGGTGTGGTCGCGGACTGCCCCTTCGGAGCGCGGAAAAAATTCGTACCAGGCGCCGCGTCCGGCGAGGTCACGTTCGACGAAGAGGGGGTAACGGTCGGTGGTGGAGACGAGTTCCCTGATGGGCTGCCGCCGGACAACGTCCGCAATTTCCGGGCTGAATCCGGCAGCGAGGCGCTCCTCGTCGGTCAGGGACGTGTTGGCCAGCATTGAAGCAGCCATGCGCAGGGTGCGCCGGTCCGAGGAGTTGCGGGAGACGTCGTCGGCCGCCTCCGACAGCAGTGCCGCGCCTTCGGCCAGCATCAGCTCGACGTCTATCCCTGCCGCGACCTTCACCTCGGCATTGTGGTGCCACGTTCCGTAGCGGTCGTGCCAGGCCTCAATGAGGAAGGACCAGTTGCCCGTTCCCGACGGCGTGAGGATTCCTTCCCAGCGGTCGGTCCCCATTCCGCGTTCCCCAGGGGGTGGCGCCAGCCTGACGCGCTGGCGTTCCTTCCCCTTGGGGTCAAGGAGTACTGCGCTGACGCCCAGTTGGTCGTGGCCTTCCCGGAAGGCGGTGGCGCCCACTACGATTCCCTCGCCCGGCAGGGCCTTGGCGGGGAATTTCCCGCCTTCCACCACGGGCTGCACCGCGGTGATGGGAAAACGGCCAAAACGCAGACCGTCAGTGATGCGGCCCTTCGGCTTTTGCTTGGATGCGGCACTGGTTCCTGAGTTAGTCGTCACAGCCTCGACGTTAGCGAGAAATCACCGAGATTGCTAAGCCTGCGCACTTTTTTCCGCATCGATTCCACATTTCCCGCAGCTCACCTGTCATTTACCTAAAAGAAAGCTAAACCTGTTCCAGCCGCCCATGTTGTCGGTTAGTGTGACGCAGGTGAAGGCAATCCGCAGATTTACCGTCCGAACCGTTCTCCCGGAACCGATCAGGCCGCTGGCCCGGTTGGCGACCAACCTGCGCTGGTCCTGGCACCGGCCCACCCGTGAACTTTTCGCCGGGCTGAATCCCCGGGTGTGGGAAGAGTGCGGGCAGGATCCCATCAGCTTCCTTGGCCTGGTCAGCCGCGAAGACTTCCAACGCCTGGCAGCCGACCAGTCCGTGGTGCAGCGGGTCCACGCGGCCGAGGAGGACCTCAACCGCTACCTTGAGGAGCCCCGCTGGTACCAGGGACTGGGCGATGACGCGCCGACGTCGATCGCTTATTTCTCGCCCGAGTTCGGCATCACCGAAGTGCTGCCCCAGTACTCAGGCGGCCTGGGGATCCTGGCCGGGGACCACCTCAAGGCCGCCTCGGACCTCGGCGTGCCGCTGATCGGTGTTGGCCTGCTCTACCAGGCGGGGTACTTCAAGCAGTCCCTCTCCCGGGACGCGTGGCAGCAGGAGACGTATCCGGTACTGGACCCTGACGGCCTCCCCCTGACCCTCCTGCGGGAGCCCTCCGGCGACGGCAACGGCCGGCCGATCCAGATCTCGTTGCCCCTTCCCAACGGCCGGCGGTTGCTGGCCCACATCTGGCGTGCCGACGTCGGGCGGGTCCCGTTGCTCCTCCTTGACTCCAACGTGCCAGGCAACGACGACGCCGCCCGGGGCATCACCGACCGCCTGTACGGCGGTGGCGGCGATCACAGGCTCCAGCAGGAGCTCCTCCTGGGCATGGGCGGGGTCAAGGCGCTCCGCGCCTTCCAGCGGCTGACCGGCCGGGCTGCCCCCGAGGTATTCCATACAAATGAAGGCCACGCGGGATTCCTGGGGATCGAACGCATCCAGGAGCTGATGTCCGGGGACGACTCCCTGAGCTTCGATGAGGCCCTCGCCGCGGGCCGGGCGTCCACCGTCTTCACCACGCACACACCGGTTCCGGCCGGCATCGACCGCTTCGAGGTTTCCCAGATCCAGCACTTCTTCCAGGCGGGCCTTGCCCCGGCTGTCCCGGTGGACCGGATCCTGGAACTTGGCCGGGAGAACTACGCCGACGGAAACCCCTCAGTGTTCAACATGGCCGTGATGGGCCTCCGGCTCGCGCAACGGGCCAACGGCGTGGCCAAACTGCATGGCGAAGTGTCCCGGGGCATGTTTTCCGCCCTCTGGCCCGGCTTCGACCACTCCGAAGTTCCCATCACTTCCGTGACCAACGGCGTCCACGTCCCCACGTGGGTTGACGGCCGGATCTCCAAGCTCGCCCGGGAACAGTTCGGCTCGGAGGCCGAGGCCAATGGCCGCTGGGACCTCGCCTACAACGTCAGTGACGCCGATGTGTGGGCCCTGCGCCGCGAGATGCGGTCGGCCTTGGTGGACGACGTCCGCCGCCGCCTGCGCGCTGCCTGGAAGAAGCGCGGCGCCGCGGATGCGGAACTCCGCTGGACCGACAAGGTGCTGGATCCCGATGTCCTGACCATCGGCTTCGCCCGGCGCGTCCCCACCTACAAGCGCCTGACGCTGATGCTGCGCGAGCCTGCCCGGCTCAAGGCGCTGCTCCTGCACAAGGAGCACCCCATCCAGCTGGTCATTGCCGGCAAGTCCCACCCCGCCGATGACGCGGGCAAAAAGATGATCCAGGACCTGGTCCGCTTCACTGACGATCCCGAAGTCCGGCACCGGATCGCATTCCTGCCGAACTACGATATCGCGATGGCCCGGACGCTTTTCCCGGGCTGCGACGTCTGGCTCAACAATCCCCTCCGGCCGCTCGAAGCCTGCGGCACCTCCGGGATGAAGGCCGCCATCAACGGGTCGCTGAATCTTTCGGTCCTGGACGGCTGGTGGGACGAGATGTACGACGGCGAAAACGGCTGGGCGATCCCCACCGCCAATAACGATGCCTCCCCCGAGGAACGCGACGATATCGAGGCCGCTGCACTCTACGAACTGCTGGAAACCCAGGTGGCACCGCGCTTCTACGGCAGCACCGTATCCGAAGGCGCCGGCGCAGCGGGGCCCTCCGAGTCAGGGATGGAGAAGGTACCCACGCATTGGGTATCGATGATCAAGCACACCCTCTCGCACCTGGGCCCGGCAGTCTCGGCCGAGCGCATGCTCCACGATTACGTGAACATCCTCTACCGTCCTGCAGCCGAGGCGGGGCGCCGTGCCGTGGCGAACTCGTATTCCCAGGCCCGTTCCCTCTCAGCGTGGACCGCCAAAGTCCGGGCAGCCTGGCCGCAGATCCACGTGGAGCATGTGGACTCCGTCGGGGTCTCCGAGGATCCCCAGATCGGGGACACCCTCCAGGTGAACGCCTACGTGGCCCTGCACAGCCTCTCCCCCGAGGACGTGTGGGTTGAAGTCGCCTACGGCAGGGCCGAGGAGAGCGACACGCTCGCCGACGTCACCGTCATGGAACTCAAGGCCCAGGAGGACCTTGGCCACGGCCGGCATCTCTTCAGCGGGTCCCTCCTGATCGACCGGGCTGGTTCCTTTGGTTACACGGTGCGTGTGCTGCCGAAGCACGATGCCCTGGCTTCGAAAGCGGAACTCGGATTGATCGTCAACGCCTGATTCCCACCGCCCCGGGGACACCGCCCTTGGCCGGTGCCGTGGATGGTCAGAGGAGGATGGCTGTGACGGTGAGGTCTTTGCCGGCGTAGCCTTCGGCGTCCTGCAGGATCTCACAGATGATGCCGAACGACCTGTCAGCCCGGAAGGGCGCGGCGACCTGCCACAGCACCGTGACCGGAGTCTTTCCGTCGTCGCTGATGCTGTCAGCGAAGTCGTGGAGCGAGTCGTTGAGGGCATCGAGGTTGACGCCGTAGTGCTCCGGGAAGTTGAGGACTTCGCCAAAGGTCTCAAGGACGGCCTTTTTGCTGTCTGCTGCCGGCACCACCAGGCTGCGGCGCCCGGCGTCGGCAACCTGTTCCTGCAGTTCTTCCAGGGTCCAGGTGTCGGCGGAGTAGATCTTCATGGGTATGGTCAGCTGCCTTCTGCTATGAACGAGAACGAATCGTAATGGTCTGCGGTGTAGTACTTTTCGCCTTCGGTACCGGCAACTATCCGGCGGGCTCCCCTGTCCGACTCACCGGGGGTGGGAACGGTGTACTCGCGGTAGTAGCCTCTGGCCCGCAGCGGCAGGATGCGCTCGAGGTTGCCGAACGTCCTGTCATCCTGGGTGAAGCGGTAAGGGCCTCCGGCCCGGATCAGGTCAAGGGTTTTCCGGGCTTCCACTGGCAGGTCCGACTCCCGGACCGGGGGCAGCCCTGAAGGATTCACGGCAGCCTTGCTGCCTGGTTCGGGAACCGCGGACGGGCCGGCCGCCGCACTGGACGCAGTTTCCGGCGTCGGACTCCCCGTCACCGGCTCCAGCAGGCCCGAAAAACTCAGCGCCAACAAGGCAGCTGCCAGCACGGCAACAAGCAGCAGGGCCCCTGCCGAACGGTTGCGCATCCTTCGTCCCCCGGACCTACGTGCGGTAGATATTGATGGAGTTGGCTTCCACAAGGTCGGTCTCACCGGAGGCAACCATGCCGCCTTGCCGCAGTTCATGCAGTGGCGAGGTGGTCAGCCTCAACTCAAACATCCGGTGCGGTGTGCCGTCGTCGTTGGTGAGCTGCGGCAGGGTGATCTTCACATCCTCGCCGCTGCCGTTGACCACCACCAGGCCGGCAAGGGCGCCGTCGTCGGAACCCAGAAGCAGTTGCATGACGCGGTGCCGGGGGTCGTTCCAGCGGTCCATGGACATCGGCTGGCCGGCGTGGTCGAACCAGAAGAGGTAGGACTGCTCGTCCCGCACGGGGAAGTCATGCGGCTGGCCGGCGAGGAATTCCTTGCGGAGCCGGATGAACCTCTTGGTGCTGCGCAGCATCTCATGCGATTCGCTGGTCCGCGTCCAGTCGAGCCAGGCAATGGGGTTGTCCTGGCAGTAGGCGTTGTTGTTTCCCTGCTGTGTGCGTCCGAGTTCATCGCCGGCGGTGATCATGGGGACGCCAAGCGAGATCATCAGCGAGGCCATGAGGTTGCGCCGCGACTGTGCGCGCTGGGCAAGGATGGCCTCGTCCTCGGTCCGGCCCTCGAAACCGTGGTTGTAGCTGCGGTTATCGCCGTGGCCGTCCCGGTTCTGCTCCCCGTTGGCCTCGTTGTGCTTGCGGTCGTAGGAGACGAGGTCGTTCAGAGTGAAACCGTCGTGCGCCGTGATGAGGTTGACGGAGGCGAGCCGGGAACGGCCGGACCCCGCGAACAGGCCGGCCGAACCGGACAGCGCGTCCGCAAGCCTGGCCACCGATCCGCCCTGGCCACCGGCTTCGATGGCGGCGCGGTCGGAGAGCCAGAATGAACGCACACCGTCGCGGAAGTGATCGTTCCAGTCCACCCAACCGCCGGGGAAGCGCCCGGTCTGCCACCCGCCGTAGCCCACGTCCCAGGGTTCGGCAATGAGTTTGACGTCGGACAGGACAGGATCCGCGGCAATGGCCACCAGAAACGGATGCCTGGGATCGAACTCGTTGGCTGCGTTCCGGCAGAGAGTCACGGCAAGGTCGAAGCGGAAGCCGTCGATATGGAATTCGTCCACCCAGTACCGAAGCGAGTCCAGGACCAGCTGCACCACCCGCGGTTCGCCGAAGTTCAGGCTGTTCCCGCAGCCGGTGGTGTCCACATACTTACCGTGGCCGTCCGTCCGGTAATACGTGTCCTCACCCAGGCCCCGGAAGCTCAGGGCGGGCCGGTCGGGTCCACCCTCGGCGGTGTGGTTATAGACGACGTCAAGGATCACTTCCAGCCCGGCGGCGTGGAGCAGTTTGACCATTCCCTTGAACTCGTCCTGGATGGCCTGGGGTCCTGCTGCCTGGGCGGTGGCTGACGCGTAGTCGGGGTGCGGGGCGAAGAACGCTGCCGTGTTGTAGCCCCAGTAGTTGGTCAGGCCGAGGTTCTGCAGGTGGGGCTCGTCCAGGTGGAAGTGGACCGGGAGCAGCTGCACGGCGGTGATGCCCAGGCTCTTGAGGTGCTCGATGATCGCAGGGTGCGCCATCCCGGCGTAGGTTCCACGAAGCTCCTGCGGCACATCCGGGTGCAGCATGCTTTGTCCCCGGACGTGGGCTTCGTAGATGATCGTGTTCCGCCAGTGGGTCCTGGGCCGTTCGTCGGAGCCCCAGTCAAAGTCGCTGGCCATCCGGACGTTCGTCAGGAATCCCGCCCGCTGGTCCACCGCACGGCCGTAGGGGTCCAGGAGCAGGGGCTGGCCGCCGTCGTCATCCAGGTCAAGTGTGGGAACGGAAAGCGGCAGTGACTCTTCCCTGGACGTGGCCCGGAAGCCATAGCGGGAGCCGTACGGGAAGTCGTCCACGATGCCGTGGTGGACGCCGTGGGTAACGTTGGGCAGCGCCTTCAGCCGCCACTCGCCGCCCGGAGCCTCGTAAGCGATTTCAAGGCTGGCCACGCCGGGCGCATACACAGCCACATTTGCACGGGCCTGCCACGACTGACCGGAACCGCTTTTGTCCGGGCGCGGAACGCTGACACCAAGGGGAAGCGCCGAGGAAGCGTCCATGGTGGATGCGGTGTCGAAAAGCGGCATGACCATCACCTAAATATTAGCCGCCAGCGGGCAAACGCCAGTGATTCCGGTTTTATGACGCCACCGGCAGTGCAGACAGCAGCCGACCGCGCGCCGCAGGCATGGATGATCCACGTGCGGCGCGCGGACGGGTTACTTGGTGGCGCGCTGCCGCGAGACTTCGTAGAGGGAGATGCCCACGGCCATGGAGGCGTTGAGGGACTCCATGGCGGAGTCGATCGGGATGGAGACAATCTGGTCGCAGTTCTCGCGGACCAGGCGGCTCAGGCCCTTGCCCTCGGAGCCCACCACGATGCAGACGGGTTCCGTGGCGAGGGTCAGGTCCGGCAGCGAGACGTCGCCGTCGCCGTCGAGCCCAAGGACGAAGATGCCCATGTTCTTGAACTGCTTCAGGGCACTGTTCAGGTTGGCCGCGCGTGCCACGGGAACGCGCACTGCCGCGCCGGCGCTGGTCTTCCAGGCCGATGCCGTGACGCCGACGGAGCGGCGCTCCGGTACGATCACGCCGTGGCCGCTGAAAGCCGAGACGGAGCGGATGATCGCGCCCAGGTTGCGGGGATCGGTGATGCCGTCCAGTGCCACGAACAGCGGTGCGTTGGCGACGTGGCCCTTCTTCCAGCGGTCCACTGTTTCCTCGGCCAGGTCATACGCGTCCTGGTACTCGTAGGGCGGGATCTGCAGGACCAGGCCCTGGTGGACGGCGTCGTCGGTCATGCGGTCAAGTTCGGGCTTGCCGGTCTCGAGCAGCGGGATGCCGCGTTCGGCCGCGATCTTGAGCGACTCCTTGACGCGGTCGTCCATTTCGATCCGGATGGCGATGTGCAGGGCCTTGGCGGGGATGCCGGCGCGCAGTGCCTCCACTACGGAGTTCCGGCCGGTGACGACCTCCTCGGTGGCCCGTCCCTTGGGGCCCGTGCGGGCTGCCCCGGCGCTGCGTGCACCGGTGCCGCGCTTGGCGGCGGACCGCTCCGAGAGCTGCTTGCTCTTGTGGGCCTTGTGGTACGGGCGGTCCTCCGCCTTGGGCGTGGGGCCCTTGCCTTCGAGGGCCTTACGGCCATGACCACCGGTTCCGATGGTTGGGCCCTTCTTCGCTTTAACCGATCGGCGACCATTGTTGGCCATTGTGTTCCACCCTTGATTGTTTGACTGAGTCTGCTTACCAGTCTACTGAATCAAGTAAAATCGCCGGTTCAGTCCCGCTGCAGGCTCCAGGTGGCGCCGTCGGGACCGTCCTCGACGGCGATGCCGGCCGCCTTGAGCGTGTCCCGGATGGCGTCCGAGGCTGCCCAGTCCTTGGTGGCCCGGGCCTGGGCGCGGGCGGCAAGCTGAGCTTGCACCAGCACCTCAAGCGCGGCCGCTTCCCGGGAGTCCGCCGTCCGGGCCGGAGGCCACGGCGTTCAGGCCCAGGACGCTGGTCATGACCAAGACCGCGTTCATCGCTGCCGTGCCTGCTTCGTCGTCCCCGGCTGCAAGCGCCGTGTTTCCTGCCCGCACCGTTTCGTGCAGCGCCGCCAGGGCTCGCGGAACGTTCAGGTCGTCGTCCATGGCCGCAGCGAAAGCCTGCACAGCTTCGGTGGACGGTCCGAAGTTTCCGGCAACAAAGCCGGAGTCGGCGCCGAAACGGGCAACAGCCTTCGCCAGGAATCCGTCAATGCGTTCGACGGCGGCGGCAGCCTCCTCCAGTGAGGTGGGACGGTAGTCCAGCACGGAGCGGTAGTGCGCCTGGCCCAGGTAGTAGCGGACAACCCGTGGGGACGCGAGCTGCAGCATTTCGGACGGGCTGATGGTGTTGCCGATGGACTTGGACATCTTTTCGCCCTGGTAGGTGACCATGCCGTTGTGCATCCAGAAGTTCGCGAAGCCATGGCCGGCCGCCTGGGACTGGGCCATTTCGTTCTCGTGGTGCGGGAACCGCAGGTCCAGTCCGCCGCCGTGGATATCAAACTCGGTGCCGAGGTATTTGGTGACCATCGCGGAGCATTCCAGGTGCCAGCCGGGGCGGCCGGTACCCCAGGGCGATGCCCAGCCCGCCGTCGCCGGCTCTCCGTCTTTTGAGCCCTTCCACAGGGCAAAGTCGCGGGGGTCTTTTTTACCGCGCGGATCCGCATCCTGGGCACCCTGCATGTCATCGATGTTCTGGCGCGTGAGTGACCCGTACCTGTCCCAGGACCGCACATCGAAGTAGACGTCACCGGAATCGTCCAATGCCGGATAGGCGTGGCCGCGGTCGATCAGCAGCTGGATCAGGGCGTGCATCTCGGGGATGTGGCCGGTGGCCCGCGGCTCATAGGTGGGGCGGGACACGCCAAGGGCGTCGTAGGCCTTCAGGAATTCCTGCTCGTAACGGTAGGCCAGGGCCCACCATTCCTCTTCCCGGACGGTATCCGGTCCGGGAACGAATCCTGTTTCGAAAGACTCGGCAGACTTGGCCAGGATCTTGTCATCGATGTCGGTGACGTTGCGGACCACCGTGACCCGGTATCCGCTGTGCTCCAGCCAGCGGGTGAGCTGGTCAAAGGCGATGGCGGAACGGATGTGGCCCACATGGGGCATGCCCTGGACGGTTGCGCCGCAGTAGTAGAGGCTCGCCCTGCCCGCTTGCGAGGGGGACGAAGTTCCGGACTTCGGCGGATGCGGTGTCGTAAAAGCGGAGGGTCACCGCTCCAGATTAGCCGAAGTGTGCCCGCCGCCGGCCGGATAGACCAGGGCGGTGGCCATGGCCGAGATCCCTTCGCCCCTGCCGGTGAAGCCCAAACCGTCGCTGGTCGTGGCGGTAACACTGACCGGAGCGCCGGCGGCTTGGCTCAGGACCCGCTGCGATTCTTCCCGCCGGGGTCCGAACTTGGGCCGGTTGGCGACAAACTGAACGGCTACGTTGCCGATCTCAAATCCTGCCGACCGGACAATCCTTGCTGCTTCCGCCAGGAGGGTGATGCCGGAGGCGCCCGGCAAACTCCGGCCGGTCCGTGCCGAAGTGGGTACCCAGGTCACCGATTCCGGCGGCCGAGAACAGGGCGTCGGCTGCCGCGTGAGCCACCGTGTCGCCGTCCGAATGCCCGGCAAGGCCACGCTCACCCTCCCAGTGGAGTCCACCGAGCCACAGCGGCCGCGGCGCGTCATGGGCTGCGTAGGCGTGGACGTCGAATCCGATTCCCGTCCGGGGAATGACCATGGTGCCCTCACTCATGTCTAGCCCTCCACCCAACGCGCACCGAGGGGACCCTCCAACAGCCCTTCGGCGAAGATGAGGTCAAGGGGGGTGGTGATTTTCAAGGACTGCGTTGATCCGCGGACTGCGTGGACGGGGACGCCGAGCATCTCCACGAGCATGGCGTCGTCCGTCACGGCAGCGGACTGGCCGTCGTTGAGGTCCTGGGCCGCCTTATGGGCCCTCAGCAGGGTGGCCAGCTCGAAGCCCTGCGGTGTCTGCACTGCGCGCAGTGCCTCCCGGGGCGCCGTGCCGGTGACCAGCTCGGGTGCCACTGCGCTGTCCGCTCCGGTAGTCGCTGCCACCGTCTTGACGGTATCCACCACCGGCACTGCGGGAATCACGGCCACGGCCCCTGCGGCGAGGGAATCGACCACCCGGTGGAAGACATGTTCAGGGGTCAGGGCACGGGCGGCGTCGTGCACCAGTACAGCCTCTGTTCCGTCCTCCAGGGCGGCCAGCGCCGAACGGACCGATGCGGCCCTGGTGGTGCCGCCGTCGACGACTGTTATGACCGGGCCGGCCGTCGGCAAGTTCCACCCTGAAGTCCTCGACCAGCCGGCGCAGCGCTTCGTGGCCGGCAGGCAGGGCGATGCAGATCTGGCTGCCTACACCCGAGGCCACGATCCCGCGCAGGGCGTGCATGAGGATGGGTTCACCGCCAAGCGGCACTGCTGCCTTCGGGATGCCGTAGCCCAGCCGCTCGCCGGAACCGGCGGCCACCAGGATGACGGCGGTGACAGGGCGGGGCAGTCCGTTACTCATGCGCACTAGCCTACGTCTCCGCCGCAGCCCAGCGGCGTCGATGGTGGCGGAACGTTCGGGATTTGGGCAAAAAGAAACCCCGGCGGCACATAGTGTGCCCCCGGGGTTCAATTCTCAGGAAGCCAGGACCTCGTCGAGAACGCTTGCGGCCTTCTCTTCGTCGGTCTTCTCAGCCAGCGCCAGTTCTGAAATCAGAATCTGCCGGGCCTTGGCCAGCATTCGCTTCTCGCCTGCGGAAAGGCCCCGATCGTGATCGCGGCGCCACAGGTCGCGGACGACCTCTGCTACCTTGATGACGTCACCGGAAGCAAGCTTCTCCAGATTTGCCTTGTATCTGCGCGACCAGTTGGTGGGCTCTTCAGTGAACTCGGCGCGGAGCACATCAAAAACGTGCTCCAGGCCTTCCTTGCCCACTACGTCGCGGACCCCAACAAGGTCAACGTTTTCTGCTGGAACTTCAATGGTCAGATCACCCTGGGCCACCTTGAGCTTGAGATACATTTTCTCTTCGCCCTTGACAGTGCGCATCTTGATTTCTTCAATTTTTGCAGCACCGTGGTGAGGGTAAACTACTGTCTCGCCGACCTCAAATACCATGTAAACATTCCCCTTTCCCGCAGACCAGTTTATCACGATTCAGGCATATGACTGGCCGCGGAACCGGGCCCCGAACCGCGTAAATACGCGGAAAATGGGCCGAATCCGCACCCCTCGACCCCTTGACGGATGCAGATAATAGTGCATCTGAAGGCCGCTGCCAAGGACTATGTGACCGCCCGGAATCCGCGTTTGGGCCTGTTTGCGGATAGGCTATGGCTGAATAATGTTTCAAGACTCTCAAGGAGTACGTGACGTGCGTTTCACTGCGATGAACCGGGCCCAGAGCGGCAAAATGGCACTGACGGCAGCTGCCCTGGGCCTCGGCCTGCTGACTGTGACCGGCTGCGGCTACATCAACCCCCAGCAGACCACTCACCAGTACGCAGCCTCGGACGGCATCCGCGCCGACCTCGGCCCGCTGCAGCTGCGGAACATTCTGATCGTCTCCGCCGGCGAGGACGAGCCCGGCCGCCTGCTCGGCGCCGTGTACAACTCTTCTTCCCAGGACGTGAAGCTGACGGTCAACGGTGCCGAGGGCTCCCAGACCGAGGTGCCGGTCAAGGCCAACTCCTACACCCTGCTCAACGACTCCACCGATGAGGCCATCCTGAGCACCACCGGCGGCATCGCCGGCTCCCTGGTTGACGTCAAGGTCACGCGAGGACGGCACCAACGTCAACAACACCGTGCAGGTGCCCGTCCTGGACGCCACGCTGCACGGAGTACAAGGAATACCTGCCTGCCGGCAGCGACGCCGTCGCCGAGCACCTCGGCCAGCCCGTCCCCGTCGGCTTCCGCGAGCGGCGCGGGCCACTGACCCACGCCGAACGCTGGCCCGCAACCTGGGCAAACACAAAAGGAGGGGCTCCCCGTCGGGAGCCCCTCCTTTTGTATGTTCGCTGCGCTTGGTACGGCATGCCGGTTGGCTTACGGTTCGAACTTGTAGCCCAGCCCGCGGACGGTCACCAGGAACCGCGGGGCGGACGGGTCGGGTTCGATCTTGCTGCGCAGCCGCTTGACGTGGACGTCGAGGGTCTTGGTGTCGCCAACGTAGTCGGAACCCCAGACCCGGTCGATCAGCTGGCCGCGGGTCAGGACCCGGCCGGAGTTCCGCAGCAGCATCTCCAGGAGCTCGAACTCCTTCAGCGGCAGCAGCACCTGCTCGCCGCCGACGCTGACCACGTGCCGTTCGATGTCCATCCGGACAGGCCCGGCCTGGACGGTGGATGAGATCAGTTCCTCGGGCTCACCCTGGCGGCGGAGCACCGCCCGGACCCGGGCCACCAGCTCGCGGGAGGAGTACGGCTTGGTGACGTAGTCATCGGCGCCGAGCTCCAGGCCTACCACCTTGTCGATCTCGGAGTCCTTGGCCGTCAGCATGATCACCGGGACGCTGGACCGCTGCCGGAGCTGGCGGCAGACCTCGGTGCCGGACAGACCCGGGAGCTGCAGGTCCAGCAGCACCAGGTCCGCGCCGTTGCGGTCGAACTCCGTGATGGCGTCCAGGCCGTTGTCCACGACCTCCACCTCGAACCCTTCCTTGCCCAGCAAATAGGACAACGGGTCGCTGAACGATTCTTCATCCTCGACAATCAAAATCCTGCTCAAGCGCTAGCTCCTTGTTCATGTACGCCGGCGGCGCGGGATTCGTGGGTCGCTGCGTGGTACGGCTGGCCGTTTCCTCGACGCCGATCCGGGAGCAACGGCGTCGTCCTCGGCGTCCTGCCCTTCCATCTCGGGAAGCCGCAGCGTGAAGGTGGACCCCTGGCCGGGCCGGGACCACACGGTCACTTCGCCGCCGTGGTTGGAGGCCACGTGCTTGACGATGCTCAGGCCCAGGCCAGTGCCGCCGGTATGGCGCGACCGTGCCGAATCCACCCGGTAGAAGCGCTCAAACACGCGCTCCTGGTCCTCCGGGGTGAGCCCTTCGCCCTGGTCGGTGACCGAGACGGCGATCGAGTCCTTCCTTGGCGCGGACGCCCACGCCCACCCTGGTGTTCTCCGGCGAGTAGCGGATGGCGTTGTCGATCAGGTTCCGCAGCGCGGTGACCAGCAGGTCCGGGTCACCGAAGACCTTGGCCGTCCACACGGCCGCCCACCACGATCTGGATGTTCTTGCTTTCGGCCGGGCAGCTGGGACCGGTCCACGGCTTCGGCGATGACGGCGTTGATGTCCACGGCCGTGCCCTGCTGGGCCACACTGGCGCCCTGGAGGCGGGACAGTTCGATGATGTCCTGGACCAGTGCGGCCAGCCGGCCGGACTCCTTATGCATGCGCTTGGCGAACCGGCGGACGGCTTCTTCGTCATCCGCCGAGGATTCCAGCGCCTCGGCGAGCAGGGAAATGGCTCCTACCGGGGTCTTCAGCTCGTGGGAAACGTTGGCGACGAAGTCGTTGCGGATCTCTTCGGTCCGGGTGATCTCTGTGCGGTCATCGGCCAGCAGCAGGATGTATTCCTCACCGAGCATGGCTGCGCGGACCTGCACGATGATGGTCCCCTGGCCCAGCGGCCCGCGGGGCAGCTCCAGTTGTCTTTTCCAGGATCACGCCGTCGCGCCGGACGCCGGCCGTCATGTCCAGCAGCTGCTTGTGGACCACGGTGTGGCCGCGTACCAGGCCGTAGGCGTAGGCTGCCGGGCTGGCCCGGACAACGCCGTCCACGGCATCCACCACCACAAAGGCCCGCCCGACGACGGCCAGCACCTCTGCTGCGCCGGCCGGCAGCGCGAGCTCGTCGACGTCGATGTCCACCAGTTGCCGCTGCTTTTCGCTGACCCTGAAGGCGAGCACGCCGAAAGTGCCGAACGACAGGCCGACGAGGCCTGCGATAACACCGATAAGCATAGGATCCACAGCTCCAGCTTATGCTGTGGGAAATGGCCGGCCGGATAGCGGATCCGGGGCCATTCCGCACGACGGTTCAACTAACGTTCATCTGGAGACGGGCAACCGTTCACCGGCCGCTGGCAGAGTATGCAGTTGGACTGCCGAACGGCGACATGAATTCCGGCTGCCGCATGCGCGGGCGGTAGTTCCAAGGAAAGGACGCCCACGTGCGTAAGGTTTTTCAGGAAGAGCTGACCCAGGTCGGTGAACAGCTGGTGGAGATTTCCCGGCTGGTCAGCGAAGCAATCGGGAAGGCAACCACCTCCTTCCAGGTGGCGGACGTGGATCTGGCCCAGGACGTCATTGCGGCAGATGCCCGCATCGATTTCCTCCAGAACAGCCTCGATGAGCGGGCCATCGACATCCTGGCCCTGCAGGGCCCTGTTGCCAGCGACCTGCGCATGATTGTGGGCTCCCTCCGCATGAGCGCGTCCCTGGAGCGCATGGGCGACCTCGCCCGGCACATTGCCCAGCTCGCGCGCCTGCGTTTCCCGTCCACAGTGATTCCGGCGTCGATGACGGAAACGTTCAACGCAACATGGCCGACCTGGACCAGGAGATCGCGGACAAGCTCACCGAACTGCTGGAGACCCGGGACCTCGAAGTGGCCCGCGACATCCTGAAGGCAAACACCGCCATCAACGACCTGCACCTGAGCGTCTTCAAGGCGATCGCCTGCCCCGACTGGGCACGAATCCCCCGCCACCACCGTGGATGTGGCCCTGGCGAGCCGCTACTTCGAGCGTTTCGCGGACCATGGTGTCTCCGTTGCCCAGAAGGTCACCTACCTCGTCACCGGCGCATGGCAGCCGAACGGCATCGAGCACAGCTGACCCTGACGTCCAGCAGCACGCACGACGGCGGGCCGGTCACCTTGAGGTGACCGGCCCGCCGTCGTGCGCTACTTCTTGCGCTACTTCTTGCCTTGGTTGGCCACGGCCAGGATGGCTGCGGCAGCGGCGTCAGGGTCCAGGTAGGTGCCGCCCGGCTTGATCGGCTGGAAGTCCTCGTCCAGGTCATAGACCAGCGGGATTCCGGTGGGGATGTTCAGGCCGGCGATGGCTTCGTCGCTGATGCCGTCGAGGTGCTTGACGAGGGCGCGCAGCGAGTTGCCATGCGCTGTGACCAGGACGGTCTTGCCGGCTTTGAGGTCTGCCTTGATATCGGATTCCCAGTACGGGAGGAGGCGGACCAGGACATCCTTGAGGCACTCGGTGCGCGGGAGGGCGTCGCCCAGGTCCGCGTAACGGGGGTCGTGGGCCTGGGAGAACTCGCTGTCGTCGTCGAGGGGCGGCGGCGGGGTGTCGTAGGACCGGCGCCATTCCATGAACTGCTCCTCGCCGTACTCGGCCAGGGTCTGGGCCTTGTCCTTGCCCTGCAGTGCGCCGTAGTGGCGCTCGTTCAGGCGCCAGTCGCGCTTGACGGGGATCCAGCCGCGGTCCGCCTTGTCCAGGGCGATGTTGGCCGTGTTGATGGCCCGCTTCAGCAGCGAGGTGTAGAGGATGTCCGGGAGCACGTCGTGCTCAACCAGAAGCTCACCGCCGCGTGCTGCTTCCTGGCGGCCCTGATCGTTGAGGTCAACATCCACCCAGCCGGTGAACAGGTTCTTGGCGTTCCATTCGCTGTGGCCGTGGCGCAGCAGAATCAGCTTGTAAGTCATGATTTTCATCCTAGCTGAGGCGTGCTCCCGCCCGCCCAGCGTTACAGCCGATAGGGATTTGGGCAGTGGTGCAAAAAGCTGAACGGGTGGCCGCCCCGCAGATCTCCGGCAGGATCCGGCCGGGCAAACCGGTGGGAAACGTCACCCGCGGCACCACCAACCCCAACCGGATGCGCCGCGTGGACCGCTGGCTCACCGGCCCCCAGGCCTGGCGCCTCCGGCACGTCGGCGGACCCGCTGGTGGTTGACCTGGGCTACGGCGCAACGCCTGCCACCGCCGTCGAGCTTTTCGAGCGGCTGCGCGCCGTCCGACCGGACGTGCGGGTCTGCGGCATCGAGATCGAGCCCGGGCGGGTGCGCGCAGCCAAGGCGCTGGAACGGCCCGGGCTGAGAATTCGTTGTGGGCGGATTCGAACTGCCGGTGGCCGGAAACCCGGTCCTGGTCCGTGCCTTCAACGTCCTGCGCCAGTACGAGGAAGCTGACGTGCACTCGGATCTGGCGGCTGGTGCAGGGCCGGCTTTCCGCCGATGGCCTGTTCATTGACGGCACCTGCGACGAGATCGGGCGGCGGGTGACGTGGATTGCCCTCGACCGCGAACGCCCCCTGACATTGAGCATGTCCGTGCGGTTCGGCAGTTTTGTGCTGCCTTCGGAGGTTGCCGAGCGGCTGCCTAAGGCCCTGATCCACCGCAATGTCCCGGGCGAACCGAATCCATCGACCTGATGGCCGGCCATGGACCGGGCTTGGCTGGAATCGGCACCGCTGGCGTCGTTCGGAAACCGGCAGCGGTGGCAGGCCATGTGCAGGGCATTGCGCGACGGCGGCTGGCCGGTCCAGTGACGGGCCGCGCGGTGGCGCCTGGGCGAACTGACAGTGGACTGGGACGCCGTGGCGCCGTCAGCGGGTCACCAGGGACCGTAGGGGCCGGTGTTGCGGCTTGCCGCCCCGGCCGGCGTCCTTGACGGCGGGACGTACGTCGGCGAGGTAGACCGAGGCTGCCACCACGGCGGCCAGGCCGAACAGCCCAAGAGTGCCGAACAGGCCGCCGCCGCTGCCGAACAGCGAGATGACACCCACCAGGGTGGCGCCGCCGGTGAGGGCGAGCCAGAAGGTTTTGGTCCGCTTGCCGGTGGCCTCAAAGGCATTGGCCTTGTGCCGCGCGCAATCCAGCAGCGCCCACAGTTCAAGCCCTAGTGCCACCAGCGCAAGGATAAGGAACACTGCCTGCTCAACAGACCGAATAATCAGTTCACCGTCCACCATCCCAGCCTAGCGGTCCAGCGTGTCCAGCGCCTGCTTCAAATCGGCCCAGAGGTCCTCAACATTCTCGATTCCGACGCTGAGGCGCACCAGGTTCTCCGGAACGCTGGCCGGTTCGGCGCTGTGCCGGCGGCGGCGTTCGATCAGCGACTCGACCCCGCCCAGCGACGTGGCAGGCAGCCAAAGCTGCAGCGCCCGGACCAGCTTGTCCGCCGCCTCAGCGCCGCTGAGGCCCGCTCCCCGGGGCAATCTGGATGCAGACGATGGAACCGAAGCCCTTCATCTGGGTCTTGGCGAGTTCGATGGCCCGGATCGTCCGGAAGCCCGGGAAAGCGGATGCTCTTCGATCCGGGGGTGCGTGCGCGAGCCGTTCCGCGAGGACAGCGGCCGATGCCTGTGAGCGGGCAATCCGCAGCGCCAGTGTCCGCAGGCCCCGGAGGGCGAGCCACGCCTCGAACGGCCCGGCGATGCCGCCATGGATGATCCGGTGGTGCAGCAGGGCCGCACGGATATCCGGGTTGGAGGTAACCAGGGCGCCGAGGACCACGTCGGAATGGCCCGCGAGGTACTTGGTCACGGAGTGCAGGACGACGTCGGAACCCAGGGACAGCGGCTGCTGGACCAGCGGGGTGGAGAAGGTGTTGTCCGTGACAACGATGGCCCCGGCCGCGTGCGCGGCCGCGGTCAGCTCCCGGAATGTCCGCGATGCCCAGCATGGGGTTGGTGGGGCTCTCCAGCCACAGCATGCTGGCCGGCCTTGGCGTCCGGTCCCTGCGGGGCGAGCTGTTCCTTGACCGCCCCGGTATCCGCGATGTCCACGGTCCGGAGTTCCAGGAAGCCTTTCTGCGCCAGCTCGGTGGCCATCACCAGGGACCCGGAGTAGCTGTGCGAGGGCATGACCAGGACGCCGCCGGCGGGAATCAGGGACAACGCGGAGCTGACCGCCGCAAGGCCGGACGCGTACAGCAGGCCGGGCAGCTCGGCGCCTTCGAGCTGGCCGAGCGCCTCTTCGAAAGGGTCCCAGGTGGGGTTGGCGTACCGGCCGTAGCCGCGGTCGCCGTCGGCCAGCGTCCGGTACCGAAATAGGTGGAGGACAGCACAATGGGCGGATTCACCGGTTCGTCATGTTCGCGCGGCGGCCGGCCCGCGGCAACCACCACCGTCTCGGCAGACAGGGACGCAGCGTGCTGCTCCGAGAGGCTCATGGGGAAAGCGTACTTTGGCGCCCCCGCCCGGCCGGAAAGCTGACGGGGAGCTGACGGGCCGTGGCTGCTGTGTTGGTTCGGGAACCATGGGCATCCGGCCGTGCGCCCGGGCGCCAATGGGTGAATGTCTGCGTGGTCGGTAGGCTTGGGCAGTGACTAACCAGAGCCCCGGGCTTTTCATCGCGTTTGAAGGCGGCGACGGCGCCGGCAAGTCCACGCAGGCTGCCCGGCTGGCCGAAGCCCTCGAATCCCGCGGCCTGACCGTCCTGCGGACACGCGAACCCGGCGGTACGCCCATCGGCGAGAAACTGCGGTCCCTGGTCCTGGACCATGGCCACGGCCACATCGATGCCCACACCGAGGCCCTGATCTTTGCCGCCTCGCGCGCGGCCCACGCCAGCCAGGTGATCCGGCCCGCCCTGGAGCGCGGCGAGGTGGTCCTGACCGACCGCTACATCGATTCCTCCGTGGCATACCAGGGTGCCGGCAGGAACCTTGGAACAGAGGCCGTACGGTCCCTCAATGAATGGGCTACCTACGGGCTGCAGCCTGACCTCACCGTCCTGCTGGACGTGGATCCCGCCGACGGCCGCCGCCGCCGCACCGCCGGCGATGCCGCCGAAGACCGGCTGGAATCCGAGGCGGACGACTTCCATTCCCACCATCCGGGACGCGTTCCTCCAGCTCGCCGCCTGCCGGCCGGACACGTACCTTGTCCTGCCCGCACACCTCGGGGTCGGCGACATGGCCGACCGGATCCTGGCAAGGGTCGAGGCGCTGCTGGCCTCCCGCAGCCTGGGTGCCGCGTGAGCGTCTGGGACGACCTGCAGGGCCAGCCCGCCGTCGTCGAACAGCTGCGTTAGGCGTCCCTCGGTGAGGGACTGACGCACGCCTGGCTGTTCACCGGCCCGCCCGGTTCAGGGCGTTCCAACGCCGCCAAGGCGTTTGCGGCGGCGCTGAACTGCGACCAGGAAGACGTGCAACGGCGCGGCTGCGGCGACGTGTCCGGCCTGCCTGACCATCCTCGGCGAGACACATTCGGACGTGACGTTCGTCCGGACCGAAAAGGTCACCATCACCATTGATGAGGCCCGGGAGCTGGTGTCGACGGCGGGCAACCGGCCGTCGTCCGGCCGGTGGCGGATCATCGTGGTGGAGGATGCTGACCGGATGGCCGAGCGCACCACCAACGTCCTGCTCAAAGCCATCGAAGAGCCCACACCGCGCACCATCTGGATGCTCTGCGCGCCGTCCCCGCTGATGTCCTGGTGACCATCCGCTCCCGCTGCCGCGCGGTCGCCCTCCGGCTTCCACCGGCCGCCGACGTCGCCGCCCTGCTGGTTAAGCGTGACGGCGTCGATCCTGCGCTGGCCGAACGGGCCGCCCGTGCGGCACAAAGCCACGTAGGGATAGCCCGCCGGCTGGCGCGGGACCCTGAGGCCAGGGAGCGCCGGCTGGAAACCGTGAGGTTCCCGCTTGGCATTGCGGGGCGTCACCGCCGCCGTGATGATGGCGGAACAAGCTGGTGAAAATCGCCACTGCGGAGGCGAACAGTTCCAACGAGGAACGCGACGCCGCGGAGAAGGCTGCGCTGCTGGCAACCCTCGGCGCACCCGAATCCGGGCACCCTGCCGCCGGCCATGCGCAGCCAGGTCAAACAGCTTGAAGACGACCAGAAACGGCGGGCCAAAAGGTCCATCACCGATTCCCTGGACCGGACCCTGACGGACTTGCTGTCCTTCTACCGGGATGTGCTGATTATCCAGCTCGGGAATGCTGTGGAGCTCGTGAACGTTGAGCTGAGGGGTGAACTGGAGGAATTTGCCTCCCGGTCCTCTCCGGAAACCACCCTCGCCCGCATGGATGCCATCAACAAAGCCCGCCAACGCATCACCACCACCAACGTTGCCCCGCTGTTGACCATTGAGTCCATGGCAGCCAGCCTGATCTAGCCCCTCACAAGGAGACCTCTCGATGACTGCTCGCCCCCTGCCCGCACGCGCCCGATCCCTGGTGATTGGGGTGCGGGCCGCCGGAGCCCTGGTCCTGGCCATGGTGCTGGCATCGTGCAGCCTCCTCGACGGCGGGAACCGGCAGCAGGACACCCGCAACCGCCAAGGCGGATCCCTCGATCGTGGCGTCTGCGCCGGCAGGGCTCGACGCCTTCTACTCGCAGGAGGTCGTCTGGGAACCGTGCGAAAACGGCTTCCAGTGCGCCAAGGTGACTGTGCCGCGTGAACTACGACGATCCCGACGGCGAAACGATCCAGATTGCCGCCCTGCGGGCTCCCAGCACCGGCAAGAAGACCGGAAGCCTGCTGGTCAACCCGGGCGGGCCGGGCGCGTCCGGCTATGACTTCGTCAAGGATGCTGCCGGAACACACTTCTCCCAGTCCGTGCGGGACAGCCTACGACCTGGTGGGCTTCGATCCCCGCGGCGTGAAACGCTCCGCCCCGGTGACCTGCATGACTGACGCGGAACGGGACGCCGCCCGCGCCAAGATCTACGCCCTGGAAACCGACGCCGGGCCTGGCCGCCGCCCTGGCCGACAACAAGGCCATCGCCGCCCAATGCGCCGAGCAGACCGGGCCCTGTCCTGGGACACATCGACACCGTCAGCGCAGCCAAGGACCTGGACATCCTGCGGGCCGTGGTTAACGACAGCAAGCTGAACTACCTTGGCTACTCCTACGGCACCTTCCTCGGGTCCACCTACGCCTCGCTGTTCCCCGACAACGTGGGCCGCATGGTCCTGGACGGCGCACTGGACCCCTCCATCAGCAACGAGGAGCTGACCAGCGGCCAGGCCGGGCCTTCGAGAAGGCCATCAGGGCGTATGTGGCGGACTGCCTTGAACAGGACGGCTGCCCTCTGAGCGGGGACGTGGACAGCGGGGTCCAGCAGATCCGCGACCTCATCAGCGCCATCCAGCAAACGCCCAGGACGGCCAATGACGGCCGTCTGGTCAACGCCAACATGTTCGTCAGCGGCCTCATCACCCCCCTGTACAACGACGCCAGCTGGCCTGCGCTGACCCAGGCCCTCGATGCCGCCATGACCGGCGACGTCAGCCTGATGCTGCGCCTTGCAGACCTTGGCGCCGACAGGATGTCCAACGGCACCTACTCGTCGAACTCCACCTTCGCCTTCAACGCGATCAACTGCCTGGACTACCCGATGGTCTCGGACACCGCCGGAATGCGTGCGGAACAGCAGCGTCTGATGGAAGACTCCCCCACCCTGGGTTACTTCTTCGCCTACGGCGGCACGAACTGCGTTGACTGGCCCTACCCCAATGTGCGTACACCGGCGCCGGTGGAGTACACCGGCGAGTCGCCCATCGTGGTCATAGGCACCACCGGCGATCCGGCCACCCCCGTGGAATGGGCGGCGTTCCCTGCGTAAGCAGCTCGGGAACGCGTCGCTGATGACCTGGCAGGGCGAGGGCCACACAGCATACGGCCGCTCCAACAGCTGCATCGAAGACGCCGTGGACAGCTACCTCACCGAGCGGCAAAGTCCCGGCCGACAACACGCTCTGCTGAGATCTCCCGGCACCCCGTAGACGGAGCCTCCGAACGCTCCATTTTGACCCGGACGCCGGGACTCTATTACAGTTGAATCTTGCATGATCCGCCCGGTTCACCGGAGATTTCGTGCGGTGCTTCCTTAGCTCAGTCGGTAGAGCGTTTCACTCGTAATGAAAAGGTCATCAGTTCGATTCTGATAGGAAGCTCGGGATAAACCCCCTATTGCCCATGGTTTGAGGGCTTTGGGGGGTTTTTCGCTGGTTAAGCTGTGACCCTCGGTTCGGGCCAGGGCACACGTTAATCTCCTTCGGAGCAGTATTGAGCTTCAACCACGAGGCGATTCCAGTCCGGAAGCAGACACGTCCCCGGTCGGGTTATGGGAACATTTTTCAGGAGCGGAGCCCCCCCCTCTAACCAGCACCTCTGCGACGGAGGCATCACGAGGACTGCTCGCACTTCGAACGGGCCAGGGACAGCCGGGAGCCCGCACCCTGGTACACAGAGCAGGCAGCCATCGTGCACAGGGAACTGGGGCAGAAGGAAGAGGAGATCGCTGTGCTGAAGAGGTCGCTGACCAATACGCCCAAGTCCCGCCGGGCCGGCAGTAGCATCGCCGAACGCCTCGCGACGGTGGAGTCCTGATGCCTGCCGGCGAAGGGGGACCTGCAACGAAGGTGCGAAAGAGACATCCGTCAAAGCGCGGGTCGGGGACGCCTTACCTGGTTTTTGGCCTCATACTCCTTTGCGCGACGATTGCCTTCCTCGTCTTCGGACGTCTTGCGGCGCCGTGGCAGGCATTTGCCGCTGTGGGTGCCGGGGCGGCGCTGGGTATCTGGCTCTTCCGCTTCGGCTCGCGCCGCGCGTGGGTGTCTCAGCTGTGCCTGTTCGGGGCGCTGGTGGTTTGCGTGGTGCTGTTCATGGCTGCTGACACGGTCGGGTCCGCGGGGATCGCCTGGATTGGATCCTTTGTCGCCGGCACAAACTTCGGTGCTGCCTGGAGGTTGGCAGCCCATCGAGGGAGAAGAAAAGTAAAGATATAGCCGCGGTCTGTTACGGACACTCGACGGGCTTGCCGAAACTAAGCCTGCCTATGGTGGGCCGAGTCGGCTACCTGGCTTTCCCGCGGCGCAGATCATCCCCCGCCCACGCCCCACGCGCTGAAGTTGCCGCCACCTGTGGTGCGTTCATCATCGTCTTTGCCGCACCGCCGACAGCGTTAATAGACCAACCCGTCGTCGGCGTGTTCGAGATGCCATTCGTGCCGGATGTTGAGTTTGCACAGCAGGGCCTTGATCATGGCAGCCTCCGATTCAAATCGCAGCGCTCTGTACTCATGATCATGGCCGTCATGTCCTCCCAGGGGAACTGTCAATCCTTTGGCCGCAACAGGACCGGGGAGGTTCAGGGCCTCTGTGCGGTACGTGCTAGTCGTCGATGGCCTTCCGGTCGATGGACTTGAGCGCTGCGAGGCGTGCCTCAACTTCGGTCTGCTCGCCGAGGTCCTCCAGGGAGGCGAACTGGGCATCCAGGGATGCGGCAGCGAGTTCCTGCTGGCCGCGGACGGTGGCTTCCTGGCGGCGGATGCGCTCCTCGTACCGGCCAATGGCTGAGGTCGGGTCACCCGCGTCCAGGGACTTGAGTGCATCGTGGACCTGGGACTGGGCGGCGGCTGTCCGGGACCTGGCGACCAGCTGGTTGCGTTTGGCGGTCAGCTCGTGCAGCTTGCCCTTCATCTGGTCGAGGCCGCCCTTGAGCTTGTCGACGATTTCGTTCTGGGCGGCCAGGCCCGGCTCCTGACCCTTGGCGGTGGTCTCGGCGGTCATCTGTCGCTGAAGCGCAAGCTTGGCCAGGGCATCGAATTTGTCGGCGTCGACACCGTTCCCGGCGGCCCGGAATTCGTCGGCTTTGCGGGATGCGGCGATGGCCTTGCTGCCCCAGGAGTTGGCGTCGTTCACGGCCCGACGGTAGTCCTCTTCGGCCATGCGGACATTGCCGATCGTCTGCGCGACGGCGGCCTCAGCTTCACGGATGTTGGCCGAGTAGTCCCGGACCATCTGGTCCAGCATCTTCTGCGGGTCTTCCGCGGAGTCCAGGACGGCGTTGATGTTGGCCTTGGCGAGCTGGGCAACACGGGCGAAAATACTCTGCTTCACGAGGGTCTTTCTATCGGGGACGGCATTGGCATCCTATGTGGAAGCTCGGGATAAACCCCGGACAGCCCCTAATTCTAGGGCTTAGGGGGTTCGCTGGTTAAGCCGCTTTCCGCTTCGAGTCCACGGCACGCCACATCACCTTGCCCCTCCCCGGGTCAGAGCGGCCCGTAGGTGCCGTTGCCGTAGGGATCGCGCCAGGTGGCCAGATCGTCCTCGACTGCTCTTCGGAGCTCCGGGTTGGCCTGGACGCGCCGGCGGAAGGATTGACGGCCACGGCCCATCACGGTCGAGGGGACGAGGATACAGGCCACCAAGAGGGCCACAATGAGCAGATACGCACCGATCAGCGCCAAGGTTGTGCCGCGTTCGGCGGCTGCAGGGAGGGTCGTGGCCATGGCTGCACCCATGAGGCCAGCCAGTACGGCCACCATGGTGATGCCGCCACGGGCGTTGCCAGGGCCGCGGGTGATGAGTGACTGGTTCGTATTGGGCAATCCGCCCCGCACGCGCTTCCAGCCGAGCACACCGAGGATAGTCAGGACGGCACCGACCAGTCCCAGGACCAGCATCCAGGCGAGGCTGCCCGACATGGCCGAGATGAATGCACCCGCCACGGTGAGGACCGGTCCGCCGCTGACTGCGCTGCTCCAGGCGGCTGCCAGGGTGCCTTGGGCATCCGCGAGTTGGCGCAGCCGTGAAGGTGCGTTCGGTGGGCTGACCCTTGCAAGCTCCGGGGACAGCCAGTAGTCCAGTGGATGCGCGGGCTGGCTGCCATTAAGTGTTGTCATATGGGCGATGCGTCCTTTCGATGGAAGGTGCCGCTGAATTACAGCCTCAAGGGGATCTGTCGGCGCCGTCGCCTTGGATCCACGCAAAGTCATCCCGTCCTGGGCTTGGTCAGGGGCGGGTGGATGTGCCGTTCAGTGGCAGTAAACAGGGCAGCCGGTGCTCCCCCGGCTGCGGCACGGGCCTTCCGGCCGGTGTCGTCCAGATGGGGCGTCATCTTGCGGATGAAATTTCCGGGGGCGAGGGCGACGTTCCAGACCGCCTCGTACACGGTGCGCAGCTGCGTCATGGTGAACTCAGCGGTGAGCAACCGGGTGGCGACGGTCGAGTACTCCATCTTGCCGGAAAGCCGTTGCAGCCCGTCGGAGAGGATGGCTGCGTGGTCGAAGGCCAGGCCGTTGGTCCCCAGGATGTCGTGGACGGGATGCCAGGCGCCGGCGGCGGCGTCAGTGCCGGGTGCGATCTCCGGAAGGGCCTGGCCGTCGGTTGCGAGCAGGACCAGGTGGGCGACGGTGACCACCCTCATGCGGGGGTCACGGTCCGGGTCGCTGTAGGTGGCCAGCTGCTCTACGTGGACCGGCAGTTCTCCAAGGTCCAGGCCGGTTTCCTCCACGAGCTCCCGGTAGGCGGCCTGCCCGGCGGATTCGTGGGGGCCGACGAATCCGCCAGGGAGGGCCAGGGCGTCCTTGAACGGGTGCCCGCCCCGCCGGATCAGGGCCGTCTGCAACACTCCCCCGCTGACGGCGAAGACCACCAGGTCGGCGGTGAGCGCAATGGAGGGGTAGTCCTTGGGCGTGTAGGACTCCAGGAAGTCCTTTTCTGCCGTCGATCCCGGGGTCATCGCCTGGCTCCTTCCAGGATGGTGCGGGTGGCCCACGGTGGGGAGGCGAAGCCGGCCCGTTGGGCGAGGATCGGGTCGATGATGTCGACGGCGGTTTTCATGCGCCGTTCGTGGTCGCCGGTGACCAGGATCCATGAGTGGCCTTCCCCGGTCAGGGTCTCCTTGAACCACTCGGTCATTTCAGCCCGGCGGTGTTCGCCTTCACGCCAGCCGTCGTCTTCGAAGTCCACCCCGTCATGATCGGTGATCAGGTACAGGTCCCTGCGGGGCAGGGCATCCATCGCATGGTAGGAGCCGTAGCTGCGTTCGCCGACGTAGAAACGCTCCCAGAGTGTCGTGGCGAGGGCATCAGTGTCGGCGATGACCAGGGGGCAGGTGTCGGCGGCGGCGTTCTCCATGACGGTCTGCCGGGCAGCGATGTGACTGAAGTCCCGGGCGTCCCAGGTCATCTCGGCCAGCACGGCGTCCGGCGTGTTCTGACGCAGGGCATCGAACTTCCCGTAGGTGTAGTCCCGCCCGTACTCAGGCACAGCGGACAGCTTGCGGGAACCGCGGCCGGTAGTGGTCCACGAGGGCTTTGGCCAGCGTGGTGGTGCCGGTGGATTCGGAGCCGACGACGATGATCCTGGTGGCCATTTCCTGCCGGGCGGGGGCGATGATGTGCGGCCAGGCAGCGCCGAGGTCGTCCCGGCACAGCGTTCCGCTGATGGGGTAGACGGTCCGGGACTGGTCAACGAGGACGTGCTCGGCGCCGAAGGCCCCGGCGAGCCGGGCGCCGTACTCCTCGGAGGTGAAGACGGCATCGACGCGGGTGATCCCGTGGGTCTTCAGGGCCAGGCGCATCAGTTCATTCTGGGCCGTCCAGATTTCGTCAGAGTGGTAGTCCTCCGGGCAATCGTTGCGCATGCCGATGACCTGCACGTTGGTGTCGGTGAACTCGGCGGCCAACCATGCGGCCCGTTCCTTGACGGTGATGGATTCGAAGCGGTTGCCGAGGACGAGGACGGCGACCTTCCGGGACTGGGTGGCGGCGGCGCTGATCAGGTGGGCGTGGCCTGCGTGCGGCGGGTAGAACTTGCCGATGACCATGGACTGGTTGAACATCTCAGGCTCCTGCGCTGACGGTTGCGGGGGTGGTGCGGGTTTCCGGTACCCGGGTGCGCTTCCAGTCAATGAGGCCGTAGACGCACAGGGCGAGGAAGCCGGCGTAGAGGACCGCGGTCAGTGTCAGGCCGCGGCTGACGTACAGCGGTATGGAGACGACGTCGATGAGGATCCAGACGTACCAGTGCTGGAAGATCTTCTTGGCCTGCCCGTAGGTGGCAGCCAGTGAGGCGGTCAGCACGAAGGCGTCGGGCCAAGGTACTTCGGAGTCGGTGCCGTGGGTGAGGATCATCGCAACTGCTGCGGTGCCTGCCAGTGTTGCGGCGATGCAGAGCAGGATTTCCCTGCGGACGGCGTCCCGGATCGGAAGGTCGTTCCTGTCCTCGGTGGCTGCCTTTCCGCGGACCCAGTTGAACCAGCCATAGACGGCCACGGCAGCGAAGATGACTTGAAGGACCGTTTCGCCGTAGAGGCCGGCGCCCAGGAACAGGATGATGAACGCGATGTTGTTCAGGATGCCGACGGGCCAGTTCCACAGCTTCTGCTTCGCCACTCCGTAGACACAGGCGGCACCGGTGACGAAGCCGATGATTTCTATCCAGCTCACAGGGGCGCCAAGAAGATTGGGGATTGCCGCGGAGTTCATCCAGTCGAGGAGGGCAGTCATCATGTTTCCATTCTTTATTATCAAGCTGACAATAAAGAAGTTACCAGACTTATTCTCAGACTGATAAAGACCTCGTGGACCGGGTTCCAGGTGCGCCATGGTCCTGCCGCTTGAACGCTGATGGGCCGGGTCCTCTGTTTCACCGTCGGGCGATGCCGGGCTCCGCGGAAAATGACCGTAGGCTGAGTCGCACAAGCGATCGACAGGAGGCTGAGGTGGCCCGAACCACGGCAGGGACGGCTGCAGGCGAAGTCTTGGCGGCGCTGGCCGCGCTTGAGGACCCGAAGGCGCGGGAAATCAACGCCCGGCACGGCGATGACCACGGCGTGAACCTCAGCAAGCTGCGTACCTTGGCCAAGCAGCTGAAGACTCAACCCGATCTGGCCCGGAACCTCTGGGCCACCGGTGATACCGCTGCCCGGCTTCTGGCCCTCCTCATCTGCAGGCCCAAGGCATTCGAGCGCGTTGAACTGGACGCGATGCTGCGCGAGGCACGCACACCCAAGGTGCAGGACTGGCTGGTGAACTACGTGGTGAAGAAGAACCCGCACGCCGAGGACCTTCGGCTGGCCTGGTTCTCCGATCCCGACCCTGTGGTGGCCAGCGCCGGGTGGGCGTTGACCTCAGAGCGGGTAGTGAAGAAGCCGGAGGGACTCGACCTGCCGGGCCTGCTGGACATCATCGAGGCCGGGATGAAAGAGGCGCCGGACCGGCTGCAATGGGCGATGAACCATTGCCTGGCCCAGATCGGGATAGAGCACGCCGCGCTGCGCGCCCGCGCCCTCGACATCGGGGAGCGCCTCCAGGTTCTCAAGGATTACCCGACGCCGCCGAACTGTACCTCCCCGTTCGCACCCAGCTGGATCAACGAGATGGTGCGCAGGCAAGGGCAGGGCTGACCCGCCGGCCCGGCAGCCGGCCCAGGCGCGGCTCACCGCCCGGGATCTGGTTCCTCCTGCCAGAGTGCATCCCCCGGCAGCGCCCTATGATGGCGTCATGGACGACAAGGAGCTGGCGGGCATCGCCAACGCGCTGTACGCCCTCCCGCTCGAAGAATTCGTGGCGGCGCGCACTGCCGCGGCCAAAGAGGCCGGCAGCGCCGGCAAGGACCTTCCTGCCGCCGTGCGCCTGCTCCCCAAGCCGTCCGTGGCGGCTTGGGCCGTCAACATGCTGGCCGCGCACGAGCCGGACGTCCTGGTGCAGCTCGACGAGCTGGGCGGACGTATGCGGACCGCCCAGTCATCCCTCGATGCGGCCTTGCTGCGCGAGTTGGGCCGGGAGCGCCGCACCCTGCTGGCAACCGCCGTCGACACCGCTGCTTCCGTCGCCGAACGGCATGGGCGGCGGATCAGCGGCGCTGTGGCGACCGCCGTCGAAGAAACTCTGCGCGCCGTGACGGCGGACCCCGGAGCGGCTGCGGCTGTCCAGAGCGGCCGCCTGCTGCAGGCCATCTCCGCCGACGGCGTGGACTCGGTGGAGCTCGACGGCGCCGTGGCGGTTCCCGGAGCCGCGGCAGTTCCCAGGGCCGCAGCCGTGCCGCGGGCCGCGGGACCGGCCCTTGCCGCAACGGAACGGCCGACGGCGGCGGGCGCCTCGGACGCACAGGCCGAGGCGCCGCCCGAGGCCGGTAAGCCCGGAGAAGAGGACGAAAAACCGCGCCTGCAGGCAGTGCGGCAAACGCCGAGGCCAGCCTCGCCGTCGGCCCTGCACAAGGCCAAGGCTGCGGAAAGGGAAGCGGCAGCGGCCGCCAAGGAGGCAGCCGACGTGGCGCAGGACCGGACCACCGGGCTGGCCGCCGCGGAGGCCGACTTTGCCCGGCTCACAGACAAAGTTCAGGAGCTACGGGCCCAGCTCAAATCCACCGAGGAAGCCTTGGAACGAACCCGCAAGCTGCGGATCACCCTGGCGGCAGAAACAAAACAGGCGGCCCGGGCGGCCGGCAAAGCCCAACGTTCAGCCGATCTAGCCCACGAGCGTGTGCTCCGCCTGGGCAACACGCGGAGCTGATGGACCGTGAATGTCAGACCCCGGTTGCACACTGGAATTATGGAAAACCAACCAGTTCAGGAATTTCACGTCACGTACTTCGACGCCGAATGCGGCCGGATCCGGGCGGAACACTTCGATACCCTGGCGGAGGCCGAACGCTTCGCCAGCCGCAGCTGCTCCGTTGAGGACTCCTGGGCGGTCGTCGACGCCGTCGCAGTGGAAACGGTGCGGATCGCAGCTTAAAGCGGAAGCCCCGCACAACCTGCCTGTTTCCAGGGGATGTGCGGGGCTGTCAGCTGGCTGCCGGCCGCCGGGCCGTGCCTGCGGGAGGCATTGCGGCAGTGCCCTGAGGGAGGGCAGCCCGGGCGGGCATTGCGGCTCAGGCGAAGTCGGAGACCGCCGGATCAGGGCCGATGCGGCCTTCACCTGCGGCGGTCCGGTCGAGGCCGTTGATGGCTTCGATATCACCGGCGTCGAGGGTGACCTCCAGGGCAGCGTAGTTTTCCCGGATCCGCGACTCCGTCACCGACTTGGGAATGACCACGTTGCCGACCGCCAGGTGCCACGCGATTACTACCTGCGCGGGAGTGGCCTGGTGCTTGGCAGCAATGGCCGTCACTGTTGAATCTTCCAGCAACTCGCCGCCCTGGCCGAGCGGCGACCACGCCTGGGTGAGGATTCCCTGAGCGGCACCGAACTCGCGCAGTTCCCGCTGGCTGAAGTACGGGTGCAGTTCAATCTGGTGGATGGCCGGGGCCACGCCGGTTTCCTCGATGAGGCGCCCGATGCCCTCCGCCGTGAAGTTCGAGACACCGATGGAACGGACGCGGCCACGCTTCTGGAGCTCGATGAGCGCCTTCCAGGTGTCCACGTACTTGTCCTGCTTGGGCTGCATCCAATGGATCAGGTACAGGTCCAGCGTCTCGAGGCCCAACCGGTCAAGGGATTCCTCGAAGGCGGCCAAGGTGGATTCGAAGCCCTGGTCAGCGTTCCACAGCTTGGTGGTGATGAAGAGTTCCTCAGGCTTCAGCCCTGAGCTGGCAATGGCACGGCCTACGCCCGCCTCGTTGCCGTAGATCTTGGCAGTATCGATGTGGCGGAAACCGGCTTCGAACGCCTGGCGGACCACCTTCTCAGCGACGCCGTCCTCAACCTGCCACACGCCGTATCCGAGCTGGGGAATGGTGTGGCCGTCGTTGAATGTCAGTGTGGGTGAAAGTGTCATCCGTCCATCCTGCCAAAGAAACGGGCCGGATGGCCCGCTAAAGGCCTCGGCTAAGCCACACGCGTAACCGGGAATAGTGCCGGAATTATTGGCCTGCAGCTTCCGCAGCAAGGCGGCGTTCGGCGTCAGCTACCTGTTCCACCACGGATTCCGCCCGCCTCCGCACCGACGCAGCCCCTACCGGGACCGGGCCCACGGCGAGCCGCAGCATGGCTGCAGCCTCGGCGGTGGTGGCCAACGAATTTCCAGCTTTGGACAAGGAACGGTGCACACCGGCGAGCGGCCCCGGAATGTCCAGGCCGTCGCTCGGTGACCGGTGCTGGGCCTCGACGCAGACCACGCGCACCCGCTCCAGGAGCTCGGCCAGTTCGTTGGCGATCTCCACCAGTTCGCCGTACAGCTGGTCGTCCTCCACACCTTCAAGGACCTGGTGGTAACGGTCCAGGCCGCGGTGAAAGCGGTCGTGGGCGCGGCGCCATAGCCCCTTGCCGAGTTCGGCGTCGTCTTTGCGCCCTTGGCGGGCGGCGGTGAAGAATCCCAAGGACGGCCTACAGGTACTGGCCAGGACCGTGGTCAGGGTCCTGCGGCTGTCCGGGCTTGCCCGGCGTGTGGCCCGGGGACCCTGCTGAGGCGCGCTGCGGTTCGCCGTTCTCCCCGATCACCACGCCGGGTGCGATCACGGTCCCAGGCGGGAGCTGCCTCAGCTGGAGCTGGGCCGCCGCATGCTCCCTCGCCGCGTGTTGGGCGGCAACGGCAGCCTGGATACCGTGGAAGAGTCCTTCGAGCCATCCCACCAGCTGCGCCTGCGCCACGCGGAGTTCCGCGTCGGTCGGCGGGGTGTCCTCGGGGAAGGGCAGGCTGATCCGCTCCAGTTCGGCAACGAGCTCCGGCGCCAGCCCGTCCTCGAGTTCCTTGATGGAACGCTCGTGGATTTCGGCAAGGCGTCCGCGGGCGGCCTCGTCGAGTGGGGCGGCCTTCACTTCCTCGAGGAGCTGGCGGATCATGGTGCCGATCCGCATCACCTTCGCGGGTTCATCCACGAGGTCCTGGAGATTGGTTGTTTTAGGTTTTGCGCCGGCACCCTTGGGCGCGCTGTCAGGGGCGTGCGGTGCCGGGGAGTCGATGGTTGTGCCCTCGACGGGGGCTTCGTCAGATAGCTGAGTGTCTTTCGGATCGCTCATGCGTTCATACTCTCACGAGCCGGAGGTACGCCAGCGAGTCAATGAAGCTCCTTGACCAGAATCGCTCCCTCGTCCGGTGTGAAGCCGGTTTTGAGGTAGAAGCCCACCGCATAGGTGTTGGCCGGAACCCAGACGTCGGCCACGTCGTTTTCCCGCATCCAGGCTTCCATCGCCGCCACGAGGGCCGTGCCTACCCCGCTGCGCCGCCACTGGACGTGGACACCCATTTCCATGAGCAATAGCTCCGCCCAGGGCCCGGCAGTACGCCTGCGCTGCACGCAGGCGTGCAGGAAGCCGACCGTGTGGGTGCCAGACTCGGCCACCCAGAACAGCACCGTCGGATCCGCAAGGAAGGCGCGGGCGCCGTCGAGGGTCAAGGCCCTCGACGACGCCACGGACGGATCTTCATCAAACAGGTTGTCGGCGTCGGACAATCTGTTGAAAAGTTCCGCATCCCCGGCACTGAGCCTGCGGATGGCCACGTCCGGCGGAATGACCATCGGTTCAGCAACACCTGCCCTGCGGGTTCGCATCCTGGCGGTCCGTCCGGTCCCGCCAGAACTCCCGCTCGGTCAGGGCCGGCTCAGGATGTCCGGCTGCTTGGTGGTACTCCACATACTTGGCATAGGCATCCGCACCCATAACGCCGCCAAGATACCGGGTGATCCCGCGGAGTCCTGTGGCCAGGGAGTCCAGTCCCGTACTCATCAGTGGTTCCGTGCCCTTTCGAACCGGACCTCTGCCGGCAGTTTGTTCCATTCAGCCTGCAGTTCCTTCTCTGCCGGCGTGGGAACCAGGCCCGAAGGTGCGAAAACCTTCGACGGGCGGGCCGGGTCCTCATTGTTCGGGTTCGGCGTTCCCGCTTGCTGGTTGCGGAAGGCCCGGATGGTGGCCATCACCGCGGTGGCAATGACGATGATGCTCAGCACCACGAAGATGACGGACAGCCAGCCCTGGATGGCCGTGTTGCGCACCACTGCTTCCATGGCTGCAACGCTCTTGGCGGTGCCGAACTCGGTCTTGCCGTCCGCGAGTGCCTTGGAGAAGGCCGCGTTGTTGGCGAAATAGCCCACAGCGGGCGTGGACGAGAAGATCTTCTGGTAACTGGCGGTGATGGTCACCACCGCAGCAAAGGCCAGCGGCAGCGCCACGATCCAGAGGTACTTGAATGTGCCGCGACGGGCGACGATCGCCAGGCAGACGGAAAGCGCGATGGCCGCGAGCAGCTGGTTCGCGATCCCGAACAGCGGGAACAGCGTGTTGATCCCGCCCAGCGGATCCGTCACGCCCATCAGGAGGACCAGGCCCCAGGCGGCCACCATGATCGCCGTGCAGAGCCACGCACCGGGACGCCAGGAGTGCTCCTTGAATTTCGGTGCGAAGTTGCCGATGGAATCCTGGAGCATGAAGCGCGCAACCCGGGTTCCGGCGTCGACGGCGGTCAGGATGAACAGTGCCTCGAACATGATGGCGAAGTGGTACCAGAACGCCATCATGGCCGTGCCGCCGATGAATTGCTGCATGATGTGGGCCAGGCCGACTGCGAGGGTGGGCGCGCCGCCGGTGCGGGAGACGATGCTTTCCTCACCGACGTTCCTGGCCGTTTCGGCGAGCAGTTCGGGACCGATGTTGACCCCGGCCAGACCCAGGCTGTTCACCCAGGTGGCGGCCGTTTCCACGGTGCCGCCGGTCAGTGCGGCGGGGGCGTTCATGGCGAAGTAGAGGCCGCGGTCAATGGAGATCGCCGCCACGAGGGCCATGATGGCCACAAAGGACTCCATCAGCATTCCGCCGTAGCCGATGTAGCGGGTCTGCCGCTCCTTCTCAATGAGCTTCGGCGTGGTGCCCGAGGAGATCAGGGCATGGAATCCGGACAGCGCGCCGCAGGCAATGGTGACGAAGAGGAACGGGAACAGGGCACCGGGGAAGACCGGCCCGTTGTCCCTGCTGGCGAATTCGCTGAAGGCCGGGACCGTGATTTCCGGACGCACCACGATGATGGCCAGGGCGAGCATCACGATCACGCCGATCTTCATGAACGTCGACAGGTAGTCACGGGGTGCCAGCAGGAGCCAGACCGGGAGGATGGCGGCGATGAAGCCGTAAATGATCAGGCCCCACGCAATGGTGACCTTGTCGAGGGTGAAGAACGCTGCGCCCCACTCCGTCTCTGCCACAATGCCGCCGCCGATGATGGCCGCCATCAGCAGCACGAAGCCGATGAGGGATACTTCCATGACCTTGCCGGGCCGCAGGAAGCGCAGGTAGACGCCCATGAACAGGGCGATGGGGATTGTCATGCCGACGGAGAAGACACCCCAGGGGCTCTCGGCCAGGGCGTTGACGACGACGAGCGCGAGGATCGCGACGATGATGACCATAATCAACAGGGTGGCGATCAGCGCTGCCGTGCCGCCTACGACGCCGAGTTCCTCACGGGCCATCTGGCCGAGTGAACGGCCGCCGCGTCGCATGGAGAAGAACATCACCACGTAGTCCTGGACTGCACCGGCGAGCACCACGCCGATGATGATCCAGATGGTTCCGGGGAGGTAGCCCATCTGGGCGGCGAGGATCGGCCCCACCAAGGGACCGGCGCCGGCGATGGCGGCGAAGTGGTGCCCGAAAAGGACGTTGCGGTCGGTACGGACGTAGTCCTTGCCGTCGGCTTTGTACTCGGCGGGTGTTGCGCGCCGGTCGTCAGGCTTGGTGATGTACCGCTCGATCACCTTGGAGTAGAAGCGGTACCCGATCAGGTAGGTGCAGACAGAGGCGAAAACGAACCAGATAGCGTTGACTGTTTCGCCGCGGATGATGGCCAACATGAACCAGGCCACGCCTCCCAGGAGGGCGATCGCTGCCCACAGGGCGATCTTGGCGGGGGTCCACTTTTTCTCCTCGGCCTCACGGACGGCTTCATCCACCGCCGTTGCGGGCAGCCTGGGGTCCGTAGCCAGCCGGCCGTCCCCGGGCGTGGTGCCCCTAGATTCATCGGGCGTTCCGGCCATGTCTCCTCCTTGAGATGTCCTGCTTCAGTGGTTGCTCCAAGGCACCCTACCAACGCGGCACCGCCGTGCCTGCTGCACCGTGCCCGTGCCGCTGCACCTTGCGGTGAGCGGCGGGCCTGGCGCGCCCAGTGTCGGATCCCGTCCCTCCCACCGTAGGCGCGCTGCAGCGATTGCAAAAGGCCCAACTAGGTAACGTCTTGAGGCCCCGTCAGGGTCCCGGTGCTGGTCAGGTCCCCACTTCGCGGCGGGAGACCGGGAGCTTTGCCCGCGTGAACAGCCAGGCGAGGACAGCCCCGGTCAGCGGTACTGCGAGCAGCAGCGCGCCGAGCTGGAGCCAGGGAACGACGGCGGCCTGCGCCAGGCCGGTTCCGGTCACCACCAGCACGGCCGGGATTACGCCTGCGGCACTTCCCAGCACCGTCCCGATCCCCGCCGTCATCAGCGCCTGCGAACCCGCGAGCGCCTTCCGCAGCCGCGGCGCCGCGCCGACGCCGGCAAGGGTCACGTGGTCCTTCCGCGCGTCGGCCATGGACAGTCCGGTGGTGATCCCCGCCGCGCTGAGGGTGATCAGCGCACCGAGCCCCACGATGGACCAGAGCATGAGTGACGAATCGCGTTCCGCTCCGCGCTCCACATACAGGGACGTGTACTGGTTCCCGTAGACAGTGGCGAGCGCCGACGACGCCTTGTCGGCAGTGGCGGCATCCGGATAGTCGCTGAGTTGGACGAGCAGTGCCCCGTCTTCGGTGCGCATGCCGGCGCCGGCAGCGGCAGCCGGGGACACGATGCCGTAATAAGGCACCTCAACGTCCGGTTCCAGGACGGCTGCCGGCAGATTCGTCCGGCCTTCCTCCTGGTACCCCTGGAAGGCCTCGGCGTTGGCGACCCCCGTCAATGGTTTCCGGACGTCCTGCGCCACCAGGTCAACCCGGCCGTCGCGGACGAAGACGGGGTTGGTCACCACCATCCCGCCGTCGGCCAGTGCCTCCCGCACCTCGGCGGTCGGGCGCTTGCCCAGGAGGTGCTCAACGTCGTCAACGGTCCCTACGACAATGGACCCGGCACTTCCGCTGTTTGCGTAGGGGCGCATGGCACCTTGGCAGCGCCAGTCCTCGGGGTCGAGGACCCGCTGGCCCGCCGTCTTCGGGCACTCGTTTCCGGCCGGGACGGCGAGCGAATACTGCAGGCAGCTGGAGGTTGCTGTCTGTGCCGGGGATGCGTCTGCGAGTTCGGGGCGCATCTCACAGTTGCGGATAGCGGGGGTGCGGAGCACCCGGGTCCATTCAACGGTGTCCATGGCGCCGTCCAGCGCTGCGGCCACCGCGGCGGGGTCGACTTCCTGTGGTTCCGGCATGGTTCCGTCGGCCAGCATGGGCTGCCCGGCGAGCAGGGGCACGGTGGCCTGGTTCTTCAGCGCGGACCAATAATGGTTCTCCTGCTCATTCGCCTGCTGGCTGGACGCGAGGACCATGCTCGCGCTGGCCAGCGTGGCGGCTGCCAGGACAGCGGCAACTGCCGGCACCGTCCGGCTGCGGTTTCGGGCGGAATCCCGGGCGGCCATGCGGGCGGCGAGCGGCAACCGTCCTGCCCGCCGGGCGAGGAATGCCACCACGTTCCCGGTGAGCAGGACCAAGGCTACAACGCCGAGAATGGCGCCGCCGAGCAGGAACCAGGCAATGGCGGGTGTCCGCGAGACGAAGACGTCCGGATCCTCGCTGGAGGCCGCAAGCCAGCTGCCGGCCACCAGGGCCGCGGTGGCTCCGCCCAGCAGGACAATGCCGAGGACTGCCGGCACCCTGCCGGCTGTGGCGGGTGCCCGTCCCGATTTGAGCGCGCCCAGGACAGCCTGGCGTGCCACCTGCCGCGACGGTCCCGTAGCGGCCAGCACGCAGGCAGCGAAGCCCATGGCCATGGCAGCAACAGTCAGCAGCGTGTCCGGGTGGAAGCCAGGAAACCGGACTGAGCCATTCAGCCGCGCCACGAAGACCACGACGGCGGCCGCTGCCAGTCCGGTGGCCGCGCCGGCGGCGACAGCAATGCCGCCCAGCCACAGGGCGGCGGCCATCACGACCGAACGGATGGTGGGGGTTTCGGCCCCGGAGGCGGCCAGCAGTGCCAGCTCGCGGACCTGTCCTTTGGCTCCGACGGCGAAGGCGGCGCCCGCGAGCAGTCCCACCTCAAGCAGCGCCAGCGCACCAAGGAATGCCCCTGTGACGTAGGCGGAGACCGGCGTCGAGCCGCTGTACTCCACCGGGGTGCCTTTCGTTCCGCGCTGGTCCTCCGGCGGCGGATTCAACGCCACGGTCCTGGACAGGACTGCTACCCCCGCTGCGTTGGCTTCACGGACCTGGCTCCAGGTGACGGGCCTGCCCCCGACGAGGTAGTACAGCGTCGGCTCGACTGCCGCGGCGCCGGCCCCTGGGGCTGAACCGGCCGGCACCTGACCTTCCGTTCCGCTCTGTCCGGGCTTGAGATACACGATGGAGTTGCTGTCCGAATACGCAGCGTCACGCAAGGTTCCCACCAGCACGAGTGTCCCCGCCGACGTTGCGAGGTCGTCTCCGAGCACCAGCCCGAAGCGGTCCAGCAAGCCCGGGGAGACCAGCACTTCCGCGTCGGTCCGGGGTTCACGGCCGTCCAGCAGGGTGTACTTGCCGGCAAATGCCGGCGCCAATGCGTCCACGGCCCGCCCCACGAGCGGAACTTCAGCGGCGCCTGACTCGGCGGTCAGGTCCAGGGTGGACTCTGTCAGCACTGTGGATCCCGCCGGCAGCAGGTCCCGGGGGTCCTTCGGCGTGAACTCAGGATCACGGTCCCAGTTGGTGGGGGAAACACGGGTGTCGTCCACGGGGTCCTGCACCATGGTGCCGTTTACCGTGGGCACCGCCCGGAAACGGGCCTGTGCTGCGCCCAACTGGTACTGGACGCGTTCGGACGCAGTCTCCTGGCTGCTCTGGAACAGCGTCACGGCACCGGTCATGCCTGCAACCGGGAGCATGATCAGCAGGATGATGAGGAAGGAACGCCCCCTGTGGCGCGCTGATGTCGCGCCGGGCCATGCGCAGGGCCACACGGAAAGCCTGCCGGCGGCCACCCGGCGCCGGCTTCAGGTCCAGCGCCACGTCAGTATCCGGCCTGGGCCAACAGGATGGCGGGATCGTGCATGGCAGCTGCCTCGTCCACGATCCGGCCGTCCCGGAGGAACACCACTTTGTCTGCCCAGGCGGCATGCCGGGCCTCGTGGGTCACCAGCATCACCGCTGCCCCGGCATCAGCCCGGGCACGCAGGACCTCCATCACGCCCTGGCCGGTGGTTGAGTCCAGCGCCCCTGTGGGTTCATCGGCAAGGATCAGCCGGCGCTCACCCACGATGGCACGGGCGATGGCCACCCGCTGCTGCTGGCCGCCGGACATCTGGTCCATGAAGCGGTCGGCGAGTTCCGGGATCCCGACCTGCCGGAGGGCGTCCAGGGCCTGCCGGTGCGCCTTCTTCGCGGCCGCGCCGTCCAACTCCAGCGGCAGCGCCACGTTCTCGATTGCACTGAGGGTGGGCACGAGGTTGAAATCCTGGAAGACGTAGCCGACGGCGCGGCGGCGCAGCCGCGCCAGTTCGTTCAGTCCCAGGCCGCCCAGGGGCGTCGATTCGACGAAGACACTGCCCGACGTCGGCCGGTCCAGTCCCCCGGCGAGCGCCAGCAGGGATGACTTTCCCGAACCGGACGGACCCATCACGGCAACGAATTCACCGGCACCAATGGTGAGGTCAATCTCCCGCAGGGCCGCGACCGCCGTCGCGCCTTCACCGAACGTCCTGCTGACCTTGGCGAGTTCCAGGACCTGCTGCGGTCCCCGGACGCTCACCGGCGGCTGTCCGTGATGAGCGGGGCGGCCTCTTCCACAGTGACCCCGTTGGACGGTTTACGTGCTGCTCCGTGAGCCACGGGACCGTGGCCGGCAGCCTGCGCCTGCTGGACCATCCTGGCCTCGCAGAGATCGAGCCAGCGGACTTCCGCTTCCGTCTGGAAGATCAGCGAATCCAGGACCAGCAGCCAGGCCGTGTCTGCGCTGCGCTGGTTGGCTGCGGTGTCCCGCCGGGCCTTCGTGTAGTCCTGCAGGGCCCTGATGGAGGCGACGCGCTGGGCCTGGATGATGGCCTGGACGTCAACGCCCGGGAGTGTCACAGCGAGCGCCAGCTTGATCGCCAGTTCATTCCGCGGGGGGTTGTTGCGTTCAACAGGCGCCGCGAACCAGCCCCGCACCTCGGCCTTGCCCGCGGGAGTGATGCTGTAGACCACGTGGCCTTCGCCGTCGCCGCCGTCATTGCTGACCAGCCCGTCCCGCTCCAGCCGGTCCAGCGTGGTGTAGACCTGCCCGATGTTGAGCGGCCAGGTGGCCCCGGTGCGGTTCTCGAACTCGACCCTGAGCTGGTAGCCGTAACGTGGCTGGTCCTGCAGCAGGGCGAGGAGGCTGTGGCGGATCGACATGGTGCTCCTAGCGGTGGCGTCAGCGTCGGTATGCACGGACCCCCAAGACCCGTGCATACCGCGTATAGAGCGACCCTAACCGACTTCAGGCCATGAAGCAATACTGAGTATCTATACCTCCGTGGGGTGGCGGGCCCTACATGATGAGGAGGATCTTTCCCACGTGGTCACCGCTGTCGAAGTACCGGTGGGCGGCCCGGACCTGGTCCAGGGGGAAGGTCTTGGCCACCAGGGGCCTGATCTGTCCGTCGGTGACCAGCGGCCAGACGGAATCCTTGACGGCGCCCATGATGGCTCCCTTCTCCGCCACGGGACGCGGGCGCAGCGCGGTGGCCACCACCGCGGCACGCTTCCTCAGCAGCTGGCCGAGGTCCAGTTCGCCTTTGGCACCACCCTGCAGCCCGATCACGATCAGCCGTCCGTAGTCAGCCAGAGCATCCACGTTCTGAGGCAGGTACCTGGCTCCCACAACGTCGAGGATCACGTCCGCCCCTTGGCCGCCGTTCTGCCGCCGAAGGCTCTCCGGAAAATCCTCCTCGGCGTAGTTGATGGCGATGTCCGCGCCCAGGAAGGCTTTTGCAGTACTGACCTTTTCGTCCGTCCCGGCAGTGGTGGCCACTTTGGCACCCAGGGCCTTGGCAAGCTGGATGGCCATGGTGCCGATACCGCCCGTTGCGCCGTGGATGAGGACGGTCTCGCCGGCCTGGAGCTGCGCGGTCATCACGAGGTTTGAGTAGACCGTGGCAGCAACCTCGGGCAGGGACGCGGCGGTGACCAGGTCCACGCCGTCCGGGATCCGCAGGACCTGCTCCGCGGGCACCGCCACCTGCTGCGCGTAGCCGCCGCCGGACAGGAGCGCCACCACTTTGTCACCGACGGAAAAGGGCACGGCCACGCCGGGACCGAAGCCGGCAATCCTGCCGGAAACTTCGAGCCCCGGCACCTCGGACGCGCCGGGCGGAGGCGGATAGAAACCCCGCCGCTGCTGGACGTCCGCGCGGTTGAGGCCCGCAGCGACGACGTCGATCAGCACCTCGCCGTGGCCCGGAACCGGAGCGTCCACGTCACGGACTTCCAGCACCTCCGGACCGCCGGGCTCTGTTATGTAGACGGCTTTCATGGAGAACTCCCGTTTCTAGCTGATTCGTGCCCAAGAACCAGTGTGCACCGGACGCACGCCAGGCTCTGTTTTGTTGCAGCCAACTGCCTATGAAACACTACTCGTTAGGGAAGGTTGTCCGAGCGGCCGAAGGAGCTAGTCTTGAAAACTAGTGTGCGGTAACCCCGTACCAAGAGTTCGAATCTCTTACCTTCCGCGAGGGAACCCCGGATCACCAGTACTGGCGATCCGGGGTTCTTCGTTTTAAGCGGCACCACGTCCGCCGGCACAGCACGCGGGCAGGGACCAGCCCGCGGCGGGCAGGGTAAGAAATCACCGCCGACGACAGGCCTGCGCTAGCGAGGGCCCAATCATTCCGGGGCCGGGCGGCCCGCTGTTTCCCTTAAGTAAATTCTCCGAACAAATACCGGCCAGCAGCTTTCATTAAAGCTACCGGCCGGTATTCTTTTGTGATGGCCGGCACATGGGGAGCGCTGGCCGACCCATCAAGCACTGAAAACATCATCCTCCGGACCGGGCCTAGCGTGGCCCCGGCCGGTAGGCGGCACGTCTCGCTGGGGGACGTTCCGCCGAATGCACGCGCTATCAACCCTGCGTTCATTCGGTGCTGTTTTGCTGTGCCGGACACCAATTGACCAGGAGCGGAGTCCGGCCCCCGTCCGTCGGTACAACCCGGGCATATTCCATCGGGTCCCCTATCCGGGACACCCCTATGAAAGTTAGAGCGGATGCACCATACACCTTGGAAAGTAGCGCTGGGCACAGCGCTGTCCGCGGGGCTTATCGCCGCCCCGCTGTCAGCCGTGCCCGCCGCAGCGGAAAGCACGGCCGCGGAGGTCTCAGCCGCGGCAGGCAGCTCGCCCGTCGTCATCAACGAGGCCTACCTGAACGGCGGCAGTGCCGGAGCAGCCTATAAGAGCAAGTTCGTCGAGCTTTACAACACCTCCGATGCGCCGGTGCCGCTGGACGGCTGGTCAGTCCAGTACCGCTCGGCCGGAGGTACGGGTGCGCCCACCAGCGTGGCTCCACTCACAGGGATCATTCCTGCCAAGAGCCATTACCTGGTCCAGGGCAGCAGCAACGGCACGGCGGGCGCGGACCTGCCCGTCCCGGACCTCGTGGCCACCAACCTCAACCTCAGCGGCACCAACGGAACCATCGTCCTGGCGAAGCAGGCCACCGCCGTCGGCCTCGCCACCGGTTCCGTTGTTGAACCGGCCGGCGTTGCGGACCTCCTCGGCTATGGCACCTCCAACACGTTTGAAACAAAGGCCGCCACGGGCCCCGCCAACAATGGCGATGTCAGGAGCCTGAACCGCTCTGCCGGCGCCGACACCAACAGCAACGCCGCTGACTTTGCCCTGAATGCCACGATCTCCCCCACCGGCTCGGCAGGATCGGGCGGACCCGGTCCGGACCCGACCCCTGACCCTGAACCGGCGCCGGACCCCGTAGCCAAAACCATCGCTGAAATCCAGGGGACCGGTACCGCAAGCCCCCTCGTGGGCACCGCCGTGACCACGCGCGGCAAGGTCACCGCATCCTTCCCCACCGGCGGTTTCGGCGGCTTCTACCTGCAGACCCCCGGAACCGGCGGGGAACTCAGCCCTGCCAACCACACGTCGTCGGACGCTGTTTTTGTGTACTCCCCGGCCACCGCCGGCACCGTACAGATCGGCGATTTCGTTGAGGTCTCCGGAACTGTGGCCGAGTACTACGGCATGACCCAGGTGAACGTGCCCGGGGCGGCCGGCGTGGCCAAACTGGCCGAGGCGGCACCGGAGGTCAAGGCAACCGGGTTTGCCCTGCCGGCCGATGAAGCTTTCCGCGAATCACTGGAAGGAATGCTCCTGGCTCCCCAGGGGCCCGCCACCGTGACGGACAACTATTCGCTGAACCAGTACGGCGAAGTCGGGCTGTCGGGCGGGACCACCACGCTGGTGCAGCCCACGGCCGTCGCCCGGTACGGCTCCGCCGAATACCAGGCCGCTGTGGCAGAGAACGCCGCACGGGGCATCAAGCTCGACGACGGCTCCTCCACCAACTTCCTCAGGGACGCCGCCACCAAGGCCCAGGTACTGCCGTACCTGACCGGCACGGATCCTGTCCGCGTCGGCTCCCCTGTGACGTTCAAGACGAACGTGGTGCTCAGCTACGCCAACGATGCCTGGAAGTTCCAGCCGCTGACCCATCTGACGGCGTCCAACAGGGCCACCGTCCAGCCGGCGGACTTCGGCGCCACCCGGTCCGACGCGCCGGCAGCTGTCGGCGGCAACCTGAAGCTTGCCTCCTTCAACGTCCTGAACTATTTCCCCACCACCGGCGACCAGCTCACCGGCTGCACCTACTACGACGACCGTGACGGCAACCCCGTCACCGTCCGGGGCGGGTGCGATGCCCGCGGTGCCGCCAATGCCGAAAACTTCAAGCGGCAGCAGGACAAGATCGTCGCCGCCATCACGAAGTCCGGCGCCGACGTGGTCACCCTCATGGAGATCGAAAACTCTGCGAAATTCGGCAAAAACCGCGATGACGCCCTGGCCAACCTGGTGGACGCGCTGAACATTGCCACTCCCGGCATCTGGGACTACGTCCGCACTCCCGCCAACGCTCCCCCGCTGGCTGACGAGGACATGATCCGCACTGCCTTCATCTATAAGAAAGCCGTGGCTGAGCCTGTCGGTGAATCCGTCATCCACAACGACACCGTGGCCTTCGCCAGTGCACGCAAGCCACTGGCCCAGGTGTTCAAGCCCGTTGGGGCAGGGGACGACAAGAAGTTCATCGCCATCGCCAACCACTTCAAGTCCAAGGGTTCGCCGCCTCCTGCCGATCCAACGGACACCGACAAGGGCCAGGGCGCGTCCAATCTCGCCCGTACCGCCCAGGCCAAGTCCCTTCTGGGCTTCGCCACCGAGCTGCAGGAAGCCAAAGGCACCGACAAAGTCTTCCTGATCGGCGATTTCAACGCCTACGCACAGGAAGACCCGCTGAACGTCCTCACGGATGCCGGCTACGTCAACCAGGACGCCAAAGCCACCAACGCCGACGGCTCCGCCAAGCACTCCTACCTCTTCGGCGGCCTCGTCGGTTCCCTGGACCACATCCTGGCCTCGCCGGGCGCGGATGCCACAGTGACCGGCGCAGACATCTGGAACATCAACTCGGTGGAGTCAGTGGCGCTGGAGTACAGCAGGTATAACAGCAATGTGACCGACTACTACGCTCCGGACCAGTTCCGGGCAAGCGACCACGATCCCGTGGTGGTGGGCCTGGACCTTCAGGCCGGTCCGGTCACGCCCGCCAGCGTTGAGCTGAACTTCCTGGGCATCAACGATTTCCACGGCCGCATCGATGCCAACACGGTCCTGTTCGCCGGGACCATCGAAAAGCTGCGCGCAGCCGCACCGGGCGCCACGGCCTTCCTGTCAGCCGGTGACAACATCGGCGCTTCCCTGTTCGCCTCGGCTGTTGCCAAGGACCAGCCCACCATCGACGTGCTGAACGCCCTTGAACTGAAGGCCTCGGCAGTGGGCAACCACGAGTTCGACGGCGGCTGGGCTGACCTGCGCGACCGCGTCATCGCGGACGGCAGCAACGCCACGTTCCCGTACCTCGGCGCGAACGTGTACCGGAAGGGCACCACCGAACCGGTCCTTCCGGAGTACACCGTGCTGGAGATGGACGGGATCAAGGTGGCCGTCATCGGCACCGTCACCCAGGAAGTCCCCTCCCTGGTGACTCCGGCCGGCATTGCGGACCTGGAGTTCGGCGACCCGGTGGACGCGATCAACCGTGTGGCTGCCAAAATCACGGCCGGGAACCTCGCAGACGTGATCGTTGCTGAAAACCACGACGGCGCCGGCGCCGGCAGCCCCGACGGCTCCACCCTGGAGCAGGAAGTTGCAGCAGGCGGCCCGTTCGCGAAACTGGTCACCGAAACCTCCCCTGACGTTGACGCCATCTTCACGGGCCACACGCACAAGGAGTACGCGTGGAACGCACCCGTCCCGGGCGACGCCGGCAAGACCCGGCCGATTGTCCAGACCGGGAACTACGGCGAGAACATCGGCCAGATCCAGCTCACCGTGGACACCGCCACCAAGGAAGTCACCGCTTCCAAGGCTGGAAACGTCAAACGGACCACGGACGCTGCCGCCGGCCTGGTGGCCGCGTATCCGCGGGTGGCCGCTGTCGACGCCATCGTAAAGCAGGCCCTTGCAGACGCAGCCGTCATCGGCAACCAGCCGGTGGGCGCGGTGACGGCGGATATCACCACCGCCTTCAGCCCGGACCCCGCCGGTGGTCCGGCCAAACGCGATGACCGTTCCAGCGAATCCACCCTGGGGAACCTGGTGGCGGACTCGCTGTTGGATTCGCTGAAGCCTGCCGACCTTGGCGGCGCCGAAATCGGCGTGGTCAACCCTGGCGGCCTCCGCAACGAGCTGTACTACGCGCCGGACGGGACCATCACCTACGCAGAGGCCAACTCGGTGCTGCCGTTCGTGAACAACCTCTGGACCACATCCCTTACCGGCGCCCAGTTCAAGACGCTCCTGGAACAGCAGTGGCAGACCAACCCTGACGGCACGGTTCCCAGCCGCGCCTACCAGCAGCTGGGATTGTCAAAGAACATCAACTACACCTATGACGCAGCCCGCGCCGCAGGTGACCGGATCACCTCGATCCGGGTGGGCGGTGTCCTGATCGATCCGGCCAGGTCCTACAGGATCGGAACCTTCAGCTTCCTGGCCACCGGGGGCGACAACTTCCGGGTCTTCAAGGAAGGAACCGGTACCAAGGATTCCGGACTGGTGGACCGCGATGCCTGGATCACGTACCTCCAGGCAAACAACCCGGTCTCGCCCGATTTCGCGCGCCGCACCGTGGCCGTTGCCAACACCACTGCTGCCGAGGTCAAGTCCGGGGACGCCATCACCCTTGCCGTCTCCAAGCTCGACCTGACGTCGCTGGGCAGCCCGGTTAACACCTCACTGGCTGCAGTGTTCACCGACAGCACCGGGAAGGCTACGGACCTCGGCGCCGTGCCGGTGTCCGCCGGCAGCGCTTCGGTCACCCTTGCGGTTCCTGCCGGTGCGGCCGCGGGCACAGGGACGCTGGTCCTCACGGCCGGCGAGTCCGGGACCGTGGTGCGGACCGACGTGACCGTGGCAGCCAGCGATCCCCTACCGCCGGTCTGCACCAGGCCGGTACCGCCCACCAAGTGGTACGACTTCCTCGGGTGGATCCGCTACGGGATCGCCTGGGTCCAGTACCAGCAGTGCCTGCGGGGCTGATCCCCCGGCCTGCCACGCAATGACCATGCCCCGCTCCGGGGCCGGAACTCCCTCGGATTTCCGGCCCCGGCCAGCGGGGCATGTTTGTGCTGTGAGAGAGCGTGCCGGGAAAACCCGCAGGGAGTGAGCGAGCGTTGCGGGAAAACCCGCAGCAAGTGAGCGAGCGTTGCAGGCGGGTTGAGTGGGTCCAGCGTCAGCGGGCCAGGATGGCCTGCGCGATTTCGTCGGCGTCGCGGAGGGTCCGTTGTCCGCTGGGATATGTCGGCCCGCCCGGCTGGAGTGCCTCCGCCGCGATGGCGGTGCCCCATTGGGTGGCCGAGAGCTGAAGGCCCAGGACGAAGAGATTCCCGTGGACGGAGCCATTGGCCGCGATGGGCCGGTACGGGTGCGGGCTCACATCCAGGCCCGTTGCCTGCACGGGTGTCCCCTCCGCCGTCATCATCAGCCGGGGCCGGACCAGGCCGTCGGCCAGCAGCTGTGCCAGGAGCGGAGAATCGTTGGCAGCTACACGGTTGGCCGGCGCGAGTGCTTCCACCAGCGTCTTCGCCGTTGCCGGCGGTCCTGCCACCCAGGGGGACGTGGCGGTGAACCTTCCCGTCCGCCGGTCGATCCCGAACTTGGGGTCCGGCCCCACGAAGCTGACCACCCCGGCTCGGGCGAGTGCTGCCAGCTGCTCTGCCCGGAGTGCCGGCGGTCCGCTGGCAAGACCCTCGACGAAGGACTCGAACCATCCCCGCAGCCCGGCCACCCATGACTCGTCGGTGATGCCGCCGTCGGCCACTGCCGTCTTCAGGACGGCGCGGCCGTGATGGAGCGCCCCGATGGCCATTTTGACGGGGTCGTCCTCCCCCAGCGCGGAGCGGCGGGCGTCATCCATCAGGTAGTCGACGACGGCGGCGTCCAGTCCGGCGCGGGAGGCGAAGGATTGGCCCGCCAACGGAGCGGCCAACCCGCGAAGGTCCAGCCGGTGCCGTGGCGGGACGTGGACTGCGAGGACGCTTGCCACCGTGTCCTCCCAGTTGGCGGCGCTGTGGGCGTGTGGGTGCAGCGCCAGCTCAAAGTCCGCCAGGAACGACGCCGGTTCCGTCACCGCCCCTGGCTGGACGCGCACCAGGGTTGAGTAGTAGGCCCAGAGGGCGTCCCGGTGGAGCAGTGGCCAGAGGTCGTGGTCGAACCCGGGACGGACGCCTGTCGCCGCCAGCCGCTCCAGGGCGGCCGGGGTCAGGTACCGCAGGCTCACAGACGCCGGGTAATACGCATCCAGCTCCGCTTTGGTGCGGTACGGGGTGCCCCGCCGTGACGCGGCGATGAGCAGGGGTTCCTGCCCCGAGGGCTGGTATTCCAGCTGGGCGCCGTCCCGGGTGAACGTTCCGCCCCGCCCCTCGGTGAGCTGGCCCATCGCATCGAAGAAGTTCAATCCCATGCCCCTGACCAGCACAGGCTCCCCTGCCGGAACGGCGTCCCAGTCGACGTCCGCGGGAACCGCCGGCGGCAGGTACCGCAGGCCCAGCCGTCCGGCGGATGACTGCAGGTCCCGCTGTTCGGGATTGAGACGGGACGGTACATGGCCCAGCGCCAGGACCACCGAATCAACCCGCAACGTACCGCCGCCGGCGAGGCCGACGTCGTACTGTCCGTCGCCTGCCGGGACCACCGACAGTGCAGAGGTCTGGTGCTGACGCACGGCGACGCCGTCGGGCAGCCGTCCGGCAAGGTCCTCAAAGATGCACCGAAGGTAGCGGCCGTACAGGGCGCGGCTGGGGAAGTCCCCCGGGCCCAGCGTCGCCAGCTCGGATGTTTCCTCGGCCGTAAGCGATGGCAGGGGGTTGTGCTGCTGCCGGGCACGCCAGCCGTTGAACGTGGTGCCCGTCAGTGGAGGGGCCAGCCCGGGATCCTCCGGGATGATCGTGGGATAGAACGACTGGGTGTTCATGAGGTACAGGCGGGACTGGCCAGGCTGCCAGACATGCCCCGGTCCCGCCGGGTAGGGGTCAATCAGCTCGACCTCGAGGGCCACCTGGCCGGGAAGCGCGGCCGCGTGTGCCAGGAGCCGTTCCAGCACGCTGGTACCCCGGGGACCAGCGCCGATGATGGCGGTCCGGATTGGCTGCGATGTACCCACGGCATCCAGAGTATCGGCTTGGGCACGGGTCCTTGACTTGCTAGGTGCACACCGATGTTGTTTGGATGGGGCGCATGACCACCACTGCAGCTGACTCAGCGCCCGGTTCCACCCCTCCAGAGACCGCCCCCGAACCAACCGACGAGAACATCTGGCTCGAGGAGATCTACGGCGAGGAGCAACTGGCCTGGGTCCGGGAGCAGAATGCGCGCACGGAGGACCTGCTGGAGGATGCGGACTACGCGGCGCTGGAAGGCAGCATCCTGGAGATCCTCGATTCCACGGACAGGATCGCCATGGTCGCCAAGCGTGGCGACTGGTACTACAACTTCTGGAAGGACCAGGCGAACCCCAAAGGCCTGTGGCGCCGCACTACCTGGGACAGCTACCTTACGGACAGCCCTGAGTGGGAGGTCCTGCTCGATGTGGACGCCCTTGCCGCCGCCGAGGGCGTTGAGTGGGTGTTCCACGGAGCCACCTTCCTGCGTCCTCCGGCCGGAGAGCCGCACCGGCTCGCTTTGCTGGCACTCTCCCCCGACGGCGGAGACGCAAACCGGTACCGCGAATACGACGTCGAGGCGCGCGGCTTCGTTCCCCCGGTCGACGGCGGCTTCGACCTGCCGACCGCGAAGGGCAATGCCTCCTGGCTGGATAAGGACACGCTGCTGGTCGCTTCCACAGCCGAGGGACTGCCCCGCACCGCCTCCTCGTACGCCCGCACCGCTGTGACCCTGCGACGCGGCCAGCCGCTCGCCGGCGCGCCCCGCCTGTTCGACGTGCCGGAGAACCACATGCTCGCCGTGGTGGCGCACGATTCCACCCCGGGCTTTGAGCGGACGTTCGCGGTGGATTACATCGATTTCTTCAACCAAAGCACCTCGATCCTGAGGGACGGGTCGTGGGTGGAGATCGATGTCCCCACCAACGTCAACATCAGCGCGCACCGCGAATGGCTGCTGTTCCGTCCCCGCGAGGACTGGACGGTTGGCGGGGACACGTATCCGGCCGGAGCACTCCTGGCCGCACCGTTTGAGGACTACCTTGCCGGTTCCCGGGACCTGTCGGTCCTCTTCGCCCCGGACGCGCACACCTCGCTGCAGTCCTGGAGCTGGACCCGGAACTACTTGCTGCTGAACCTCCTGCGCGACGTTTCCTCGGAGATCAGGGTGCTCGATCCATCAGTTCCAGGCGACGCCACCGCCTGGGCCTCCTCGGTGCTTGACGCCTGCCCGCCTCTCCACGATGTCAACGCCTACGCTGTGGACGACGAAGACGAAGGCCCGTCCGACGGCGGTGCGGGCGACGACTTCTGGTTGGTCGCCACCGGGTTCACCACCCCGAGCACGCTGCTGCGGGGCACCCTGGAACGGACCTCGGACAGCGCCGGGACTGCACGCGTGGTGAGCAGCCATGCGGCAGTCAAGGCATCGCCGTCGTTCTTTGCAGACTCCCGGTATGACGTGCAGCAGCACTTCGCCGTGTCCGCCGACGGCACCCGCGTCCCCTACTTCCAGGTGGCCTCCCGCGACCTCGTCCTGGACGGGCAGAACCCCACGCAGCTCTCCGGCTACGGCGGATTCGAGGTTTCCCGCACTCCGGCCTACAGCGGAACCGTTGGCAGGGCGTGGCTGGAACGTCGCACCTCGCCGTCAGGTGCGCCCGGCGGGGCAGCGCATTCCCGCGGCGGCGTCTACGTGGTGGCGAATATCCGAGGCGGCGGGGAATACGGCCCCGGCTGGCACCGCGCCGCGCTGCACGAAAACCGGCACCGCGCGTATGAGGACTTCGCTGCGGTGGCCCGCGACCTGATTTCCCGCGGCGTCACGTCCAGGGAGCGCCTCGGCTGCGTGGGCGGCTCCAACGGTGGACTGCTGGTGGGCAACATGCTCACCACGTACCCGGAACTGTTCGGCGCGGTGTCCTGCGGTGTCCCGCTGCTGGACATGCGCCGCTACACCAGGCTCTCCGCCGGGCATTCGTGGATTGCCGAGTACGGAGACCCCGACGTGCCCGAACAATGGGACTTCATCAGGACGTTCTCTCCCTACCACCTGCTCAAGGACGGGGTGGAGTACCCGGAAACCTTTATCTGGACCGCCACGTCCGATGACAGGGTGGGCCCGGTACAGGCCAGGAAGATGGCTGCCCGGATGCAAGCCATGGGCATCCCCAACGTATGGTTCCATGAAGCCCTCGAAGGGGGCCACGCAGGTGCCTCGGACAACCGGCAGGCAGCAGCCCTGCAGGCGCGGAGCCAGCATTTCCTCTGGCGCACGCTGGCCGGGGAGGACTCGTAGCCTTACTGCTTTCGGCACCTGCCGGGGCCCAGGACGGCCGTTTTGCGCTGCATGCCCCGTTCTGCGTATCCTTGGTGGGCTAGGAATAGCAATTGGAGACGTGCCAGAGCGGCCGAATGGGCTTCACTGCTAATGAAGTGTGGGGCACAACTCCACCGGGGGTTCAAATCCCCCCGTCTCCGCGTTTGGCCCCGGTCCCCGAACCGGGGCCTTTTGCGTTAACCGCAGTATCCGCGGTGCGGACACCGCAGGCCGTGCGGCCGCCACCGGTGGCAGGATAAACGGATGGCTACAAGCAACGCGGTGGACGCGGACCCGGCCCGCGGACAGGCATGGAACCCCCGGCTGGCCCTGCTGGTGGCAGCCACGTTCTTTATGGAGTTCCTCGACGGCACCATCCTCACCACCGCCATTCCCAGCATCGCCGGGGACTTCGGCGTCCCCGCGGCCGACGTCAACATCACCATGACCGCCTACCTCATGACGGTGGCGATGGGCATCCCTTTCAGCGGGTGGCTGGCGGAACGGCTGGGCGCCCGGCAGGTGTTCTGCATCGCCATCGCCGTGTTCACCATCGCCTCGTTGGCGTGCGCCCTGAGCCAGGACCTTACGGTGCTGACCCTCAGCCGCATCCTGCAGGGTGCGGGCGGGGCCATGATGGTGCCCGTGGGTACGCTGGTGGTCCTCCGTGGAACACCTAAATCAGAGTTGCTTCGTGCCACCGCCTACCTGGTGTGGCCGGGCCTGCTGGCCCCCGTGCTGGCACCCCTGGTGGGCGGTGCCCTGACGACGTATCTGTCCTGGCACTGGATCTTCCTGATCAACCTGCCGCTGGGCCTTGCCGCGTTCATCGCTGCCTTAAGGCTGGTCCCGGCCAGCCCCGGCGACCGCCACCGAAGGCTGGACTGGCTGGGCCTTTTCCTCACCACCGCCGGCGTGGGTGCCTTGGTGGTGGGCCTCGAACTCGCCACCGGCCACCCCGACGGGCCCTGGGCCGCCGTGGCCGCAGCGGCCGGGGCTGCAGCCCTGGCCGGCGCAGTGCTCTGGATGCTCCGGGCCAGGACGCCGCTGTTCGACCTCAGCGTCTTTTCGGCGCGCACGTTCCGGGCCATGGCAACCGGCGGGTTTGTCTACCGCCTGACCATCAGTTCCGTGCCGTTCCTCCTGCCGCTGATGTTCCAGGCGGGGTTCGGCTGGTCGCCCCTTCACGCCGGGGTTATGGTGGCGGCCGTGTTCATCGGAAACATTGGCATCAAGCCCGCCACTACCCCGTTGATCCGCCGGTTCGGATTCAAGCCAATGCTTGTCTTCGCATCCTTGGCCTCGTCGGTGACGTTCGCGCTGTGTGCCCTGCTGACCCCGGATACACCGCAAGCCCGTCACATTTGCCCTGCTGGTCTGCAGCGGTGCCTTCCGCTCCGTCGGGTTCTCCGCCTACGCCTCGGTGCAGTACGCCGACATCGTCCCGGCCCAGCTGACGCGCGCGAACGCCGTTTCGGCAACCCTGGTCCAGCTCGCAGCGGGCGCCGGGATCGCCGTGGGGGCGCTGCTGATCCGGATCTTCGACGGCGTTGCCCTCTTCCCACAGGATCCCGCCGGCCCCTACCGTGGGGCGTTCCTTGCCATGGCTGCCCTGATGCTGCTCAGCACCGCAGACAGCCTCACACTGCACCGGCAGGCCGGCGCGGAGGTCAGCCGGCCTGGCCGAGCACCAACGGAAGCACAGCGCCCGCACCCGCCTGCCGCAGGGCCCGCCCGGCAACCGTGAGGGTCCACCGGCTGTCCACGAGGTCATCGATCAGCATCACGCCCTGGCCCTGGATGGATGACAAGGCCGATTCAAGCTCCGGCCCGACCACCAACCGGTCCCAGACCCCCGCCAGCCGGTAGGCGCTGTTACCCCCGCGGCCTCCGGTGGGTCCGCCGTGGCCGAGGTCGAGCTGGCCCAGGTAGGGGATCCTGCCGATGTCCGAAATACCCCTGGCCAGGGACTGGACCAGTTCCGGCCTGCTCCGGGAGGGAATGCTGACGATTGCGGCCGGCCGCCCGACGCCGCTCCAGCCGGGCGTTCGGGCGTCTCCGGTCCCCCACTCGCGAAGCACCTGGACGCAGGCCTGCAGCATGCCCGGATCCACCGGACGGTCCGCCGCCCCGGCGGCGAAAACTTCCCGCAGGGCGCCGCCCCAGCCGAGGTCGGTGAGCCGGGCGAGGATCCTGCCGTCCGCAAGGGCCTCGGCCGGTTTGATCTTCCCTTTGACCGGCACACCCAGACGGTCCATGCCGCTGGGCCACTGCATCCGTGCCTCCAGGACGCCGCCGGCCCGGCTGAGCGTCTGGCCGGCGGCTTCAGTTGCGTGTTCGGCAATGTCGGCGGGGAACCAACGCCCGGCGCAGTTGTCACAGCGGCCGCAGGCGTGCGCGGTTTCGTCGTCGAGGACAGAGGTGATGTATTCCATCCGGCAGCCGGCCGTGTCCTGGTAGATCACCATGGAGTCCTGCTCATCCACCCGGGCCTCAGCGATCCGCCCGTATCGCTCGGCATCGTAGATCCACGGCTGGCCGGTGGACCGCCAGCCGCCGCCCACCCGTTCCACCGCACCGTCCACTGCCAGGACCTTGAGCAGCAGCTCCAGCGGGGTCCGGCGGAGGTCCACGCGTGCTTCCAGGGCCACCGTTGAAACGGCTGTGCCTGCTTCGGCGAGGGCTGTCAGGACGCCGCTGGCTTTTTCCTCCGAGGGCATCGAGGCGGTGGCGAAGTACTGCCAGATGTCACGGTCTTCCGATCCCGGCAGCAGCAGGACATCGGCGTTCGCCGCGCCACGGCCGGCACGGCCCACCTGCTGGTAATAGGCCACCGGGGACGACGGTGCCCCGAGGTGGACCACAAAGCCCAGGTCCGGCTTGTCGAAGCCCATCCCCAACGCCGAGGTGGCCACCAGCGCCTTGACCTCGTTGTCCTTCAGGAGCTGCTCGGCCCGTTCCCGGTCCGCGGGGTCGGTCCGGCCGGTGTAGGCCAGGACTTTGTGCCCTGCCTCCGCCAGCAGCCGGGCGGTGTCCTCTGCGGCGGAAACGGTGAGGGTGTAGATGATGCCGCTGCCAGGAAGGTCAGCCAGGTGGGTCAGGAGCCAGCCCAGCCGCTGGCGCGAATCGGGCAGTGCCAGCACGCCCAGCCGCAGGGAGTCCCGGCCCAGGGCTCCGCGGATGGTCAGGACGCCGGCGCCCAACTGCTCCTCGATATCGTGGACCACCCGCGAGTTGGCCGTTGCCGTGGTGGCAAGGACCGGGACGGTGCCGGCAGCTGCGTGATCAGGTCGGCTATCCGGCGGTAGTCCGGCCGGAAATCGTGGCCCCAGTCGGAGATGCAGTGTGCCTCGTCGATGACCAGGAGGCCGGTCCGCCGGATGAGCTCCGGCAACTGGTTCTCCCGGAACGAGGGGTTGGTCAGCCGCTCGGGGGAAACCAGCAGCACATCCACTTCATCGGCCGCCAGCTGTTCCCGCACGGTGTCCCACTCCAGCTGGTTGGCTGAGTTGATGGCCACGGCCCGGACACCGGCCCGCGCCGCAGCGGCCACCTGGTCCCGCATCAGGGCCAGGAGCGGCGAAACGATCAGGGTGGGTCCGGCACCGCGGCGGCGCAGGAGCAGGGAGGCCACAAAGTAGACCGCGGATTTGCCCCAGCCGGTGCGCTGGACCACCAGGGCCCGCCGGCCGCCGTCGACCAGTGCTTCGATGGCCTCATACTGCCCGTCATGGAAATCCGCTTCCGGGTGCCCCACCAGTTCGCGGAGCACCTCCAGGGCCTGGGACCGGGTGGCGGAAGCGGGCGGACGGCTGGGTATCGGTAAGAACTGCTGCGTTCTGGTTATCGACCATTGATCCAGTATCCCAGCCGCCACTGACAGTCCGGAGCCGCATCCGGCGCATGTGGACGGTCCCGGGGCCGCTGCGTCTGCACACCCGTCACTTCCGCCACATCCGGGCCAGGGTCTTCCCCTCCACAGGGATGCTGTGCCTCGACGTAAGATAGGACCCGTGACTAGCGAACAGACTCAGACTTTTGACCTTTCGGCATCCTTCAAGGCCTATGACGTCAGGGGCATCGTGGGTGATTCCATCACCGCGGAAATCGTCGAGGCCGTCGGTGCCGCGTTCGTTGACGTCCTCGGGCTGGAAGGCCAGACCGTACTGGTCGGCGGCGACATGCGCCCGTCCTCGCCCGAATTCAGCAAGGCCTTCGCCGACGGCGCCGCCACCCGCGGTGCAAACGTCCAGCTGCTGGACCTGATCTCCACCGACGAACTCTACTTCGCCTGCGGCTCCCTCAACGCCGCCGGTGCCACCTTTACCGCCAGCCACAACCCGGCCGAATACAACGGGATCAAGATGTCCAAGCCGGGAGCGCAGCCTATCTCGTCCGAGTCCGGGCTGAAGGAAATCCAGGCCCTCGCCGAGCAGTACCTCAATGCCGGCGCCATCCCGGCAGCCCCCACGCGAGGCCTGATCGGAGTGCACGACGTCCTCAAGGACTACGCCGAGTACCTGCGCAAACTGGTGGACCTCTCGGGATCCCGGCCGCTGAAGGTCGTCGTTGACGCCGGCAACGGCATGGCCGGCCTCACCACCCCGGCTGTCCTGGGCGACACCCTGCTTCCCAAACTGCCGTTCGAGATCATTCCGCTGTACTTCGAGCTGGACGGCTCCTTCCCGAACCACCCCGCCAACCCCCTGGAGCCGGAAAACCTCCGCGACCTGCAGGCGGCAGTCATCAAGCACGGCGCGGATATCGGCCTGGCTTTCGATGGCGACGCCGACCGCTGCTTCGTGATCGACGAAAAGGGCGAGCCCGTCTCGCCGTCGGCCATCACCGGCATGGTGGCGCGCCGGGAGATCGCCCGCGCCCAGGCCCAGGGCGAGGCCACGCCCACGATCATCCACAACCTGCTCACCTCCCGTGCCGTGCCGGAACTGGTAGAGCACGACGGCGGACGCGCAGTCCGCACCCGCGTGGGCCATTCCTTCATCAAGGCCGTTATGGCCGAGGAAGGCGCGGTGTTCGGCGGGGAGCACTCCGCCCACTTCTACTTCCGCGATTTCTGGAACGCTGACACCGGCATGCTGGCAGCCATGCACGTGCTGGCCGCGCTCGGCGAGCAGGAGGGCCCGCTGTCCGAGCTTGGCCGCGAGTACGAGCCCTACGTTTCCTCCGGGGAGATCAACTCGGAAATCGAGGACAAGGCCGGAGCCGTTGAGCGCGTCCGCGCTGACTTCGCCGCTGAGGACATCACCATCGACACCATGGACGGCAGCACCTTCACCGCAAACGACGGCAGCTACTGGTTCAACCTCCGTCCGTCCAACACCGAGCCCTTCCTGCGGCTCAACGCCGAAGCCACGGACCAGGCAACCATGGAACGTGTCCGGGACCGCGTCCTGTCCCTCGTGCGGGGCTAGTCAAAGGTGGTCAGTGGTTTGGACGCACAGGCTGAGCCGGCAGGCTCCTGGCGGGACTCCGTTCCGGAGGCCTCCGCCACCGACCTTGAAAACCTGTTGGGAACAGGCGTCGGGGCAGCGCAGGAGCAACTACAGCGAAACGGTGGCTTCCTGCCGTTTGCCCTCGTAGTGGAGAACGATGGCGAAGTCCGCCTGGTGGCAGTCAGCCCGGCGGATGCCGAGGAAAATTCCGGCGCAGACTTTGACGCAGACGTGATGATCAGCGACCTCACGGCGGCCCTGCGCCAGAACCGCGACGACTTCCGGGCCACGGCTATCGTCTGCGACATCCTGCTTGTGGAGGAGGACTCGGACGCCATCCATGTTGCGGCCGAACACCGGGACGGGTCGGTTTTCGCCGCGGTCCTCCCCTACACAGCCAACGCCCAAACCCGTGAATGGGAGTTCGGCCAGCTTGCTGCCGACACCAACGAACCATCTATCTGGGTGGACTAGACCGGCTACCGTGCCATGAAAATCAACGCTTTCGCAGATGTCAGCCTCCGGGCGCTGATGGTGCTCGCCGCCGCACCTGGCGGCGACCTCCTGACCACCCAGAACATCGCCGACGCCGTGGGCACGCCCTACAACCACGTCAGCAAGGCCATGGCCAAGCTTCGCGTACTGGGGCTGATCGACGTTGAGCGGGGCCGCACCGGCGGTTCCCGGCTGAGCCCGGCCGGCAGGCAGGCTACGGTGGGCCAGGTGCTGCGCCAGCTGGATACCAGGACGGACGCAGCGGAATGCGTGGGACCCGGGGGCCCCTGCCCGCTGATCAATGAATGCAAACTCCGGGCCGCCCTTGCCCGCGCCCGCGAAGCTTTCTACAGGGAACTCGACACCGTAGTGGTGGCGGACCTGCCCGGATCTGCGCAGATGGCGCCCGTGTTCCAGATGATCGGCCTGCGCCCGGGACTCTGAGCCAAACCAATTTGATTCCGATTTCTACAGGGTGTAGAACTGAGGCATAAATACTTGTATTTCAAATATAAGTATTTCTCCGGCCGGACGAAGGCCCCGGTCCCCTACCCCAGGAGTACATATGCTGTCGGACAAATCCCGCCCCGTCATTGAGGCCACGCTGCCGCTGGTCGGATCGCGGATCGGCGCCATTACGCCCAATTTCTATTCGCGGCTGTTCACCGCCCACCCGGAGCTGATGGACGGGCTGTTCAGCCGCTCCAACCAGCGCTCCGGGAACCAGCAGCAGGCGCTGGCCGGCAGCATCGCCGCCTTCGCCACCCATCTGGTGAACAACCCGGGGACCCTGCCCGAAACCGTCCTGTCCCGCATCGCCCACCGCCACGCCTCCCTGGGTATCACCGAACCCCAGTACCAGGTGGTCTACGAGCACCTCTTCGCCGCCATTGCCGAAGACCTGGCGGAGGTCATTACGCCGGAAATCGCCGAGGCCTGGACCGAGGTCTACTGGCTCATGGCGGACGCCCTGATCAAGCTCGAAAAGGGCCTCTACGCAGCCCAGGCCAATGACAGGATGTGGACCGCCTGGAAGGTCGCCGCCAAGACCCCGGCCGGCACAGGATCCATGACCTTTACCTTGGAACCGGCGGACGACACCCCGATCACCCCAGCCCTGCCGGGCCAGTACGTCAGCGTCAAGGTGGCCCTGCCGGACGGACTGCGACAGGTCCGCCAGTACTCGCTGTCGGGCGACGCCGGCACAGGCCGCAGCTTCACCACCAAACTCGACGACGGCGGCGAGGTCTCACCCGTCCTGCACGCCACCGTCGAGGTGGGCGACGTCCTGGAGATTTCCAACCCTTACGGCGAGATCACGCTGAAGGACGGCGAGGGCCCCGTTGTCCTGGCGTCGGCCGGAATCGGCTGCACCCCCACCGCCTCCATCCTCCGCTCCCTCGCAGCGGCGGGCTCGGAGCGGCAGGTCCTGGTATTGCACGCGGAGAGCACACTGGACAGCTGGGCCCTGCGGGGCCAGATGACGGACGACGTCGAACGGCTCCCGGGTGCTGATCTCCAGCTCTGGCTGGAGCAGCCCGAGCCGGGAACCCGGGAGGGCTTCATGTCTTTGCGCGAAGTGGACCTGCCGGCGAACGCGTCCCTGTACCTCTGCGGGCCGCTGCCGTTCATGAAGCACATCCGCAACGAAGCCATCAACGCGGGCATCCCCGCCACGAAGATCCATTACGAGGTCTTCGGCCCGGACATTTGGCTCGCCAGCTAAATCCCCGCCGCCTCCCTCGCTTCGCTCCGCTCAGCCAGGGAACCCTCGGCGGCGAGGCCCCTGTTGAGGACGGCGGCGGCCCCGCACCTTTTGCTTTCAAAGGTGCGGGGCCGCCGTCGTACTTGTGCGCTTTATGCGAGCCGGGACTTCAGCCCGGCCAGTTCAGACTGCAGTGCCTCCGGGAGGGAGCCGCCGAAGTTGGCGAACCATTCCTCGATCGATGCCAGTTCCGTGGCCCACTCAGCCGGGTCCACGCGGACAGCCTCCTCGACCTGCGCGGGGGTCATGTCGAGGCCCTTGAGGTCCAGGGAGTCGCCGGTGGGCACGAAGCCGATGGGTGTCTCCACCGCGTCAGCCTTGCCTTCGAGGCGCTCGATGGCCCACTTCAGCACCCGGGCGTTGTCGCCAAAGCCAGGCCAGGCAAAGCCGCCCTCGGAGTTGCGGCGGAACCAGTTGACCAGGAAGATCCTGGGCAGCCTTTCCGGATTGGCCTTGGCCGAGAGGTTGACCCAGTGGTTCAGGTAGTCGCCTGCGTCGTAGCCAATGAAGGGCAGCATGGCCATGGGGTCGCGGCGCACCACGCCCACCTGGCCGGCGGCCGCGGCAGTGGTCTCCGAGGAGAGGGTGGAACCCATGAAGATGCCGTTGGACCAGCTGCGGGCCTCGGTGACCAGCGGGATGGTGGTCTTGCGGCGGCCGCCGAAGAGGATCGCGGAAAGTTCCACGCCGTCAGGGCTGTTGTATTCCTCTGCCAGCATGTCGATCTGGTCGATCGGCGTGCAGAACCGGGAGTTGGGGTGGGCGGCAGGCTTGTCCGAATCCGGCGTCCACGAATTCCCCTGCCAGTCAGTCAGGTGTGCGGGGACTTCCTCGGTCATGCCTTCCCACCACACGCCGCCGTCGTCGGTGAGTGCGACGTTGGTGAAGATGCTGTGGCCCTTGGCGATGGCGCGCATGGCGTTGGGGTTGGTGCCCCAACCGGTGCCCGGTGCCACCCCGAAGAGGCCGGCTTCCGGGTTGACGGCGCGGAGTTCGCCTTCCTTGCCGAAGCGCATCCAGGTGATGTCGTCACCCAGGGTCTCCACTTTCCAGCCCTCGATGGTGGGGTCGAGCAGCGCGAGGTTGGTCTTGCCGCAGGCTGACGGGAAAGCGGCGGAGATGTAGTACTTCTTCTGCTCCGGGGAGGTCAGCTTCAGGATGAGCATGTGCTCGGCCAGCCAGCCCTCATCCCGTGCCATTACTGAGGCGATGCGGAGGGCGTAGCACTTCTTGCCCAGCAATGCGTTTCCGCCGTAGCCCGATCCGAAGGACCAGATGGAGCGTTCCTCGGGGAAGTGGACAATCCACTTGTCCGGGTTGCACGGCCACGGCACATCGGCCTGGCCGGCTTCCAGCGGAGCGCCCAGGGAGTGCAGTGCCGGGACGAAGAACGCGTTGGTCTCCGTGATGCGGTTCAGGACATCGGTGCCGATACGGGCCATGATGCGCATCGAGGCAACAACGTAGGCGCTGTCGGTGATCTCCACGCCGAACTTGGGGTCCTCAGCGTCGAGGTGCCCCATGACGAACGGGATGACGTACATGGTCCGGCCACGCATGCTGCCTGCGAACAGTCCGCGCAGCTTTTGCTTCATCTCCGCCGGAGCCATCCAGTTGTTGGTGAAGCCGGCGTCACGTTCTTTCTCGGAGCAGATGAAGGTCTGCTCTTCCACGCGGGCCACATCGGCCGGATCGGAGAAAGCGGCGAAGGAGTTGGGGAAGAGCTCCTGGTTCAGCCGGGTGAGGGTACCCGCTGCCACCAGCTCATCAGTAAGACGTGTGTTTTCTGCTTCGGACCCGTCAACCCAGTGGATGCGGTCCGGCTGCGTAAGCTCAGCAACCTCTTCGACCCATGCCAGCAGGGCAGCATGCGTGGTGGGTGCTTTCTCAAGCAGCGGCTGTTGTGCCAGATCGCCCATTGTGGTTCCCTTCCTCGGGTTCATCGGTGTGAGCTAAATGCTATGGGCCACGAGGGCCCAGGTTTTTGGGCCCGGAGTGCTCGGAGGTGAGCATTTGGGACAGAAACCGCGTAAATTCAACAAAAAGACGCGCAAAAGCAGCGTATTTAAGTGACGAAGGTCACCTAGACCGGTCTAGTCAGCTAGATTACACGTGTTTCGATTTGGCAGTAACCCCAACCCTCGCGTAAAGTTATTCGAGGTTCGGGGCAAGCGATACGCCGCGAAGCGCAAGATGCGCCCATAGCTCAGCTGGATAGAGCGTCTGTCTACGGAACAGAAGGTCAGGGGTTCGAATCCCTTTGGGCGCACCAACAAGGTCCGCACCGGCTCGCCGGTGCGGACCTTTTTCTTTACCCGACTCAGCGGACAGCCCGGCGTAGGCTGGTCCCATGACGCCTGATCCCCTGCAACGCGAATTCGATGTCATTGTGATCGGCGCCGGAGCGGTCGGTGAAAACGTCGCCGACAGGGTGGTCCAGGGCGGACTGACTGCAGTGCTGGTGGAGGCCGAATTGGTGGGCGGCGAGTGCTCCTACTGGGCCTGCATGCCATCGAAGGCCTTGCTCCGGCCCGGCACTGCACTCCACGGGGCACAGACAGTGCCCGGCGCCGGGGAAGCTGTCACCCGCACGCTCGACACAGCCGCAGTCCTCAGACGGCGGGACTACTTCACCTCGAACTGGCAGGACGACGGCCAGGCGAAATGGGTGGAGGAGACCGGGATCGGGCTGGTCCGCGGCCACGGCTGGATCACCGCCCCCCGCACCGTGGAAGTGGCCGGCCTGGACGGCAACACGTACCTCCTGACGGCGCGGCACGCCGTCGTCCTTGCCACCGGCTCAACACCGAACCAGCCTCCCATTGACGGGCTGTCGGAAGTTCAGGTGTGGGGAACACGGGAAGCAACGTCGGCCCGGGAGATCCCGGAACGCCTGGCCGTCCTCGGTGGGGGCACAGCGGGAGTGGAGTTGGCGCAGGCTTTTGCCAGGCTCGGCTCCGCCGTCACCCTCGTGGCCCGGAGCAGGCTGCTTGGCAACTTCCCGGAAGAAGCAGCAGACCTGGTGCTGGCCGGACTGCGCGCGGACGGAGTGGAAGTCCACCTGCACACACCCACCCGAAGCATCAGCGAAAACGACGACGGCACCTTCACGCTGACCCTGGACGGCGGGACCTCCGTCTCAGCCGATCAGGTCCTGGTGTCCACGGGCCGCCACCCCTCCCTCGAAGGCCTGGGGCTGGAAAGCGTCGGCTTGGGTGCCGACGACGGAAAGCCGCTGTCGCTGGCCACCGACGCCACCGGCCTGGTGGCCGGAATGCCCGACGGCGGAACCTGGCTGTATGCCGCAGGCGATGCCGCCGGGAACAACCTGCTCACCCACCAGGGCAAGTACGAGGCCCGTGCCACCGGTGACGCCATCGCTGCCCGGGCCAAGGGTGAACTCGACGGCGACACCGGCGGCCTGGAGCCGCTATGCGCAGACGGCCAACGATCCACGCCGTCCCGAACGTGGTCTTCACGGACCCGGAACTTGCATCGGTGGGCCGGACTGTGGAGCGGGCGAGGGAGGACGGCTACAACGTGTCATCCGTTGAGCTTCCCATCCAGGTTGCCGGATCCTCCCTGCACTCCGAGCGCTACGAAGGCTGGGCGCAGCTGGTGGTGGACGAGGACCGCAAGGTGCTCCTGGGTGCCACCTTCGCCGGTCCCGACGTCGCTGAGCTGCTGCACGCCGCCACCATTGCCGTGGTGGGCGAGGTCCCGCTGGACAGGCTGTGGCATGCGGTCCCGTCCTACCCCACCATCAGCGAGGTCTGGCTCCGGCTGCTGGAGAAGTACGGTTGCTGACACCGGCTGGCTATTTGAACTGACCGGTCAGTTCAGTTAGACTGAGCGCAGACATTTCCGGCGAAAGGCCACCTGTGCTCTCCGTACAGCAGCTCCACGTCAAAGGCCGGCGGGAGCGATCTTCTTCCGCCTACGTCCCTGCAGGCAGCAAGGGGCGGAATCCTCCTGGTCTCCGGCGAACGCCAGGACCAGCGGACCGCCCTGGCACTCACCCTGAGCGGCCGCATGAAGCCCACTGCCGGCGCCATCAGCTGGGACGGCAACCCGCGGCTCAAGCCCCGCCGCCTCGCCAGCGCCCTGGTTGACTCCCCCGGCGTCAACGAGCCCGAGCAGCATCTGAGCGTCCGCGACCTCGTCACCGAGGACCTCGCCCTGATCCCGCGCCGCTACCGGGGCGCGCTGCTCAGCAAACCGTGGCTGAAGGTCAACCGCTTTGAGGACATCGCCGATCTCTGGACGGAGCAGCTTGCTCCGGACCGCCGGCTGGAGCTGCTCACGTCGCTGGCCCTTGCCAACCCGCATACAGACCTCCTGGTGGTCGATTCCCCGGACCGGCACGGCGCGCACGTGGCTGACTGGCTGCCGCGGCTGGAGCAGCTGGCGCACGACGGCGGCCGGCCGCTGGCCATCATCGCCACCGTCACTGCCATCCCGGCCGGGTGGACGGGACCCACAGCCTTCGTCGGCAACGCCGTTGAGCACCGCCAACCGGTGGCCGCCGGGCCCGTGGCCGCCGAACCGCGCGGCACAGGCGCGCCGGAAGACCCGGAAGCGGAGAACGCCGCCGGACTGGAAGAAATGGACCGCCAACTCGAAACCGAGGATGCCAAGTGACTGTGCTGCGGCTCGCCCGCTCCGAACTCAAGCGGATGACAGGCGGGCTGCTGCCCAAGCTGACCATCCTCGCCCTGATCATGGTTCCGCTGCTTTACGGGGCCGTCTACCTCTACGCCAACTGGGATCCCTACGGCAACCTCAACCAGATCGACGCCGCCTTGGTGGTTGAGGACACAGGAGCCACCTCCAGTGACGGCTCTGAGCTGCAGGCGGGAACCAAAGTAGCCGACAGCCTGGTGGAAGGCCACGTGTTCCACTGGCAGCCAGTCGCCAGCGCGCAGGAGGCTGATGAAGGGGTCAGCGACGGCAAGTACGCCTTCGCGCTGAAGATCCCCAAAGATTTCTCGGCCAACCTGGTGTCCCCGGGCAGCTTTGACTCGGCCAGCCAGGCGATGCTCAACGTCACCACCAACGATGCCAACAACTACCTGCTCAGCACCATCGTGGACAAGCTGACCACCTCGGTCCACACCACGGTGGCCAAGGAAGTGGGCGAAGAAACCGCCAACCAGCTGCTGACGGGCTTCGGTACCATCCACTCGCAGATGATTAAGGCAGCCGATGGCGCGGGCCAGCTTGCCGACGGCGTGGCATCGCTGCGGGACGGAACCGTCACCCTCCACACCGGCACCACCGAGCTGAGTGCCGGCGCAGCCGAACTGTACGCCGGCCAGCTGAAACTGCGTGATGGTGCCAACCAGCTCACGGACGGGGCCGGCCAGCTGAGCAGCGGGCTGTCCCTCCTGAAGGACAAGACAGCAACCCTGCCCACTGACTCGCAGACCCTTGCGGACGGCGCGGCCCAGGTGGCCGCCGGAAACGCGCAGCTGAACACCCGGGTGCAGGAGATGGTGGCCCAGCTGGATGCCGCGGACCAGGGACTCCGGACCCGGGTTGTCGAATCGAATACCCGGCTGGTCGCCTCGGGTGTGCTGACCCAGGTCCAGGCGGACAGCATCATGGCAGATTTCGACGCCGCGGCAGCTTCCAGCCAGGTGGGGGCAGCCAAAACGAAGATCCAGACCGACGCTGCACAGATCCAGCAACTTGCCGACGGCGCCGAAGCGGTCAGCGTGGGCGCGGCCCAACTCGCAGCCGGCACCCCCGCCTTGAAGGATGCGGTTGCGCAGGCGTCCGGAGGAGCTGACCGGCTCCATACCGGGGCAGCGACCCTCGCAACCGGCCAGCAGGCTGCTCTCGACGGGGCCGGGAAGCTTTCTGAGGGGGCAAGAACGCTCGACGGCGGCGCCGGGCAGCTCGAGGCCGGCGCCGGCTCAGCCGCAGCAGGTTCCCGCACCCTTGCCGATGAAATTTCGAAGGGAGCGGGGCAGGTCCCCAACCCCGATGACCAGCAGAAGAGCAGCCTCTCCGAGGTCATCGCCGATCCCGTGGCCGTCAGCAACGTCTCGCAGGCCAAGGCTGATTCCTACGGAGCCGGCCTGGCACCCTTCTTCCTGACGCTGGCCCTGTGGATCGGGATCTTCATGCTGATCCAGGCGATGCGCCCGGTCACCCAGCGTGCGCTTGCCTCCAACGCCCCCTCGTGGAAGATCGCAGTTGGCGGCTGGCTCCCCTTCCTCGCGGTATCCGTGGTGCAGGCAAGCCTGCTGACCCTGGTGGTGGACCTCGGCCTGGGGCTTAACCCTGCACACCCCGTGCTGATGTGGCTGTTCATGCTTGCCGCCGCGATGGCCTTCAGTGCCATCATCCAAGGGGTGGTTGCACTGCTGGGGTCGCCCGGGAAGCTGGTAGTCCTCATCCTCCTGGTCCTGCAGCTGGTCTCCTCCGGCGGCACCTTTCCCTGGCAAACCACCCCGCAGCCACTGCATGTGGTCCATGAGGTCCTGCCCATGGGCTACGTGGTGACGGGCATGCGCCACCTCATCTACGGCGCGGACCTGTCCATGATCATGCCCACGGTGCTGGGGCTGATCGGCTACACCGTACTGGGCGCAGCGATGTCCACATTGGCCGTCCGCAAGCACAAGTACTGGACGCTGAAAACCCTGAAACCGGAGATAGCAGTATGACTGTCATCGCCCACCAGGCGCAGCTCCAGACCGAAAAGAAGCTGCGTCCGGCCCGCACCAACGCAACGAAGCAGAAACTCTTCGACGCCTCCATGGAGCTGATCGGCGAGCGGGGCGCCGCAGGCGTCACGGTGGATGAGATCGCCGCCGCAGCGGGCGTCTCGAAGGGCACCGTGTATTACAACTTCGGGAGCAAGTCCGATCTCATTGCGCAACTGCTCAGGCACGGCGTGGACATCCTCAAGGCACGCCTGCTCAGCGCAGGCGCCGGTGGCGACGTCGCGGCGGGAACTGCCGAAGCGCCCGCCACCGATCCGCTCCGGGCGATGGAGGAGATGATCGGCCAGGCTATGGATTTCATGGCCGAGTACCCGTCGTTCGCCCGGCTGTGGGTCAGCGAAAACTGGCGCACCCCCAGCGAATGGCGCGACACCTTCACAGTCCTCCGTGAAGAACTCCTCGCCGTCATAGGCGGTGCCATCGAGGCCGTGGCAGCAAAGTACCCGGTGGACCGGTCCATCTCCCGCGGCAGCCTTGAAACGGCAATCTTCGGGGCCTGTTTTGTGGTGGGGCTGGACCGGCAGACCTACAACCCCGAGCGCACCCGTGACCAAAGCGTTGCAGCAATCATGGCCATCATGCGCGGCTACGTGGTGAACCAGCCGCCCGCTCGGGGATGATGGGTCCCATGCGTCACATGGGTAACAGCGGGAAGCTTGCCGTGATAGCAGCCATCGCTGCTGCGGGCATGCTGGTGCTGACCGCCATCACCCTGGAAGAAGCGGTCATGATCTCTTTCCTGGGTCTGGTGGCGCTGGCGTATCTGTCAGCGGTCGCCGAGGTGTTTGTCCGGCGTCGCCGCGTGGTCCTCGTAGCCACTGCTGCGGGGACAAGCCTCACTGTTGCGTTCGCCCTGGCATTCATCAGCACGTGGGAGTTTGCCTTCGCCGGCCAGAGGTCGGTCCTGGGGACGCCGCTTCCCACTGGGGATCCGGACAACTACTTTTATTGGGCAGCTGCCGGAGCCGTGGCCACGCTGGCAGTCCTGTTCCTCGGCGCGGCCTGGCCGTCGGGCGCCCGTTCCGGACCTGGATCCCGGCGGCGAATCCCACGGTCGACGCGTGGTCCCGCATCCGGCGGCCGCAGACCGGCAACCGGGCGGACTGCGGGCCGTGTAACTGCGGGCCCGGGAACGGCGGGCAAGGGAACCGGCGGGCGGCCGGCCACCCCAAAATCATCACCCCGGCGTCCCGCCGCCCAGCGGTCGCCCTCCAGGCAGCCGGCCGCCCCGCCGCCCGCCCCGCGGCCGTCCGCTCAGGACTCCGGCCCGCGGGCACCGGCGCGCCTGCCGGCAGGTGCGGACCAACGGCCGTCGTCAGTGCCTGCCCGGAAGCCTGCACCCAAACCGGCGCCCAGTTCAGGCGCCAAGGCAGCACCCCGCCGCTGATGCGGAATTCCAGCGCCCGTGAGCACCGCCGTCGCCACCCCTCCAAGGAGGAGCAGCCCGCCCAACAGTTCGGCCGGCGTCGGCACTTCCCCCAAGGCAAGGAAGGCCGCGCTCATCCCGACGACGGGCACCAGGAGCGTAAACGGAACCACCGCCGAGGACGGGTAACTGGCCAGCAGCCGGTTCCAGATGCCGTACCCCACCAGGGATGCGAAGACAGCGGTGTACAGGGCGCTGAGGATCGTTGCCGGCTGCAGGTCCGACAGCGTCGCCATCACCACGCCAGGGCCGTCCACCAGGAGGGACAGCCCGGCAAGGGGCAGCGGCACCACGGCGCCGGACCAGACCACCAGTCCCAGCCCGGAGGCAGCCCTGGCCCGGCGGGCAATCACATTTCCAGCCGCCCACGACAGCGCCGCTGCCAGGACGATGATGAGCGGCAGGACGGGGGCAACGGCACTGCGCCCCACGGCAACCACGGCAAGGCCCGCTACTCCCAGGACGACGCCGGCCAACTGGCGGCCGGTGGGACGCTCCCCCAGGAATCCCGCGGCCAGCAGCACGGTGAGGAGCACCTGCGCCTGCAGCACCAGCGAAGCCAGGCCCGCCGGCATACCCAGCGCCATGGCCAGGTACAGGAGGCCAAACTGGCCAGCACTCATGAACAGCCCGACGCCGGCGATCGCCTTCCAGCTGACGGCGGGTTTTCGGATGAAAAGGATCCAGGGGAAGACCACCAGGACAAAGCGCATCGCCACAAACAGCAGCGGCGGTACCTCGCGTCCATTGGCATGGAGGCCAAAGTCGATCGCCACAAAGTTCAGGCCCCACAAAACGGCGACGAGGACGGCGAGGAGAGAGTGGCGTAGGTTCACGGAACTACTGTCGCAGACGGACGGATGAAGGACCAGCGTTGCTTTACGCACAGCACCGTGTACTTTTGCTTCATGATTGATATCGGGTCGCTCCGGGCCCTGGCAGCCGTTGAACAGCACGGGTCGGTGATCGCCGCCTCGGAAATCATGGGATTCAGCCCGTCGGCGGTCTCGCAGCAGATCAAGAAGCTGGAGAAGCAGGCCGGCTTTGCCGTGTTGGAGCGCCGGGGGCGCGGCGTGCTGCTGACGGAGCGCGGCCTTACCCTTGCCGCCTACGGCAGGCGCATCCTGTCCGAACTGGAAGAACTGGAATCCACCCTGCTGGCTGACCCCGCCAAACCTGGCGGGCACCTCAGGGTTGTTTCCTTCTCCACCGCATGCCGCGGCCTGGTCGGCCCGCTGCTGGGAAAGCTGGCTTCGTCCGGCTCAGGCCTGGATATCAGCGTTCTGGCGGAAGACCCGCGTGAAGCGGTGGCAAGGGTGGCGAACGGGGAGGCCGAACTGGGCGTGGTCCACAACTGGAACTCCGTTCCCTTGGTGATCCCGGAGCACCTGACGCTCGAATGGCTGTGCGAGGACGTCGCCGACCTGCTGGTCCACCGGGGCCACCCGCTGGCCGGTCGCAGCCAGGTGGAACCTGCCGACCTGCAGGATGAGCGATGGATCAGCACACCCCACGGAGCCATCTGCAACGAGGCCCTGCTCCGCATCTTCGCCGACCTTGGCCGGGTACCCGACATCAGGGTGTATGACCCCGACTTCGCCACCCATATTGCCCTGGTGGAGCAGGGGGCTGTGGTGGCGCTGGTTCCGCGGCTCGGCCGGCCCGCCCTGCCCGCGGACGTGGTGTCTGTTCCGGTAGTCAACCCGGTCCAGGTGCGCCAGGTGGGGATGGTGCATCGGCGGACCATGACTGCCAGCCCGGGAATCAGGCATGTCGCAGGGCTTCTACGGGAGATTGCCTCTCCCGGTTAGCACGGGTTTCAGTGGGCTCGTGGCACCTTGAACCTGGTGAGCCTGGCGTCCTGCCCGTCAAGCTCAGCCCAGGATTTCTCGGTTTCCAGGACTGTGAGCGCGCTGGTGGGATACCGGCTCGCGGCGTCCATATAGGCGTCGTGGTCCGAGTCGCGGGAAGCGAGGTGCATGGCGAGGTCCTGGACACCGGGCAGGTGGGAAATAAGCATCAGCGTGGTGACAGTATCCGGCACGTGGTTGACCACCGTCAGCATACGCAGGGCGGAGGCGGCGTACAGGCCGTCCTCAAGCTTCGGCGTCGGCGCTTTGTCCCCCAGTTCAGAGCACACCCAGGTGCAGGTCTGCCGCGTCCGCAGCGCGCTGGAGCAGAGGATGAAGTCCGGCACAATGCCGTGCTTGACCAGCCACCTGCCGGCAAGCGGCGCTTCCCGGTGGCCCCGCTCTTCCAGCGGACGCTCATGGTCAGCAACCCCGCCCGGCCAATCAGCCTTGGCATGCCGCATCAGTACCAGGCGCTTGATGTGGTGGTCACTCATCCCCCAAGCCTAGCGCCCACACCCTCCGGCCGCGCCGCCGTCGACCATCAGCTCACGCGTCACGGGGAGCACGGTCTTGGGCCGCACTCCAGGGCCGGACACGGGCAAAGGCAGGCCAGGCCGAGGAAAGCGAACCCAAAAGAGTGCCCAGCGTGACAAATCTGCGGGTGCAGGCTTCCCCATCAGCCGCGGAGGCCAATACTGGCGGGCCCCGGACGCACGAAAGCGGCGTCGGTGAGTGAGGGCGCTGCAGCGCAGCGGTGCATCCTGAAAGCGCCGTTGTTGCGCGAGGAACGAGCGCAGGCGCCGAAGGATGGCCCGCGAAAGCGAAAGCGCCCGCCCCAGTGGGACAGGCGCTTTCGTGCGCGAGTAAGGCTAGATCGAGTATTCCGGAGCGGCCCAGACAACAACTTCCGGGTGCTCGTAGAAACGGTAGCCCTGTCCGCGGACGGTGCGGACGGTGTTGGCGAGGCGTCCCAACTTCGAGCGGAGGCGCCGGATATGGACGTCGATGGTCCGCTCGTTGGGGACTTCTTCGGCGTTGCGCCACAGGCCCTCGAGCAGTTCGTCGCGGCCCACGGTGCGGGTTCCGTTCTCGACGAGGTAGTTCAGGAGTTCGAACTCCTTGAAGGTCAGGTTCAGGGATTCGCCATCAAGGTGGACCTCGCGCCGGGCCAGGTCAATCAATACGCCGGAGGGACGGGGATCCTGGACCTGCTGCTGGCGGGCCGTTTCGGTGCGCTGCCGGGCGTTGACCGTAGGGTCACCAAAGGTGGAGCGTACGACGTCGAGCGCCGAACCGGGGGTGCTGGAAGGTGCCACGGCTACCGCCGCGTAGCTTTCTGCGCCGGAGACCAAGGACTGGGCGTAGGCCCGGATCTCCTGGGCCAGCTTGGCAATAGAGGTTCCGGCAGCCGCTGCGGTCTCCTCGTCGATGCCCATGTACAGGACGAAACCGCGGGCAACGTTGTCATTGGCGACCGGACGCACTGTGTTGGGACCGGCCACGACGGGGGTCGGCGCCGTTGCGGGTGCCGGCTCGGCCGGCTGAACGGCCCGGAGCTGACCATAGGAATTGGGGTTGTAGCCCTGGGGAGCGTAGCCGGGGGCCGGGAAGCTGGTTCCGGGGGCAGCAGGGGAGAATGCCGGGCGGGCGCCGAACCCCTGGCGGAGGCCGGATGGCTGGCCGGCTTTGCTGGCGTTACGGACAGAGATGTGGACGTATCCGGATGCAACTGACATGGTGCTTACCTCAATGTGAATGGCCGTCATCGCGGCTCGAATGCTTGGTTCCCCGCAATGAAACTGGGGAGGGCGCCCGACGCTGGGCTGGGGGCGAATGCCTAAGAACTTCGTGGGGTCTGAAGGTCAGGCGTGCATTCGACAACAGCGCATGTCGGCAGCAGCGGGTGTGCTGGGCCAATATTCTGCGGCTGCAGGTGCTGTTGAGTTCTTGTTCACAATTGAAGTGTGCAACGTAACAATGAAAACTTGCAAGTAACAATGGACGGAACCGTCCACATAATGAGACAAATTCAGCAGATGTGCTTCACATCACAATTCTGGACAGGGAATAAAATAACACTTGTTTTCCAGAACGATTGGTTGGAAAACTCCTTTTCCCGAATTATCTTCGCCGACATTGCCTTTATTTCCCCTGCGATTCACCAGTAGGGGAATTGCTGAAACTCGGAACCCGGTGCTGCGCCATGTCCAGTCCCGCCGCCATCCGGACAAAAGTTTTTCCGGTCCCGGCCCCTCGGAGAGGTCCCGCCGCCCCGATCAGGCCCTGGCTGATCTTTGGTTCCCCACCGCCTATCCTCTGCTGGGGCCTGGCCGGCGCAGCCGGAAGAGCCCGTGCAATGACCTCCAGCTCGCTAGGCTGGGATTCACAGCCTGCGCACAGGAAGCCCATAGCGCGGGCTAACCGAAGGAACGGAGAGTTGTCCCATGGCCACCTCGCACTCCATGACCAACAACCTTCCCCAGCTCACCCACCCGGACGGCTCCCCCATCCGTGCCCTGGTGGTGGACGACGAGCCGAGCCTTTCCGAGCTGATGAGCATGGGACTGCGCATGGCCGGCTGGTCCGTTGCCGTAGCCGCGGACGGCCCCGAGGCAGTGAAGCTGGCCAAGGACTTCCGCCCGGACGTCCTGGTCCTGGACGTGATGCTCCCGGGCTTCGACGGCGTGGAGCTGCTGGCCCGGATCCGCGCGTTCGCCCCGGAGGTTCCCGCTCTGTTCCTGACAGCCAAGGACGCAGTCCAGGACCGGATTCTGGGCCTGGCCGCCGGCGGCGACGATTACGTCACCAAGCCTTTCAGCATGGAGGAAGTCCTGCTCCGGCTTCACCGGCTGGTGCAGCGCTCAGGCGTGGCCGCGATGGATACCGCGGAACTTGTGGTGGGCGATCTCGTCCTCAACGTCGATACCCGCGAGGTGACCCGGGCCGGCGAGGGGCTGCAGCTGACCGCCACCCAGTTCGAGCTGCTCCGCTACCTGATGGAGAACCCCAAGCGGGTCATCAGCAAGGCCCAGATCCTGGACCGTGTCTGGGACTACGACTTCGGCGGCCAGGCCAACATCGTGGAGCTCTACATCTCCTACCTGCGCAAAAAGGTGGATGCCGTGCACCCGCCGATGATCCATACCGTGCGTGGCGCCGGCTACGTCATCAAGCCGGCGGAGTAGCGTGTCCATGCCCTATCCGGAGTGGTCGCGCAGACAGGCCCGGAGCTGGCTGCAGGCCAGCCACCTGGCACCTGCGCACACGCCTGGTCCTGCTGGCCATGGCCCTGCTGGTGGCCATCTGCGGCGCCGTAGGGCTGTTCAGCTTATGCCTCCATGGATTCCTTCCTCACCCGGCAGCTGGATGAACAGCTCAGCCAGGCGGCGTCCCGCTCCAACGATCCCGGCCGGCCTCCCCTGGGTGGCTTCAACGGACGCCCGGACCCGCTGGACGCCCGCGGCCAGAGCGTCGGAACCCTCAACGCGCGGATACTGAACGGCCAGGTCAACAGCGGCGGCTTCCTCGGCCTCGGACACCACCCGCTCCGCACTCTCGTCCGCGGACAAGGAGATCCTGCTGGCCCTGCCAGGACGGCGCGGCCCCGGTGGACCGGACCCTGTCCAATGGCGACTACCGGCCTGATCGCAGTGGAAACCAGCTACGGCGACGCATTGGTCACCGGGCTGCCGCTCGCAGGCGAAGGAAAGCACCCTCACGTCGCTGGTATGGACGTTCGTGTTCGTTTCCCTCGGCGGCCTGGCGCTGATCGGCCTGGTGGGGACGGTGCTGATCCGGCGAACCATGAAACCGCTGGAGCAGCTCTCCGAGGTGGCTACGCGGGTGTCCCGGCTCCCGCTGGACGCCGGCGAGGTGGCACTCGCAGTCCGGGTCCCGCCGTCGAACTCCAATCCGGGAACCGAGGTGGGCAGCGTGGGGCATGCACTGAACCTGATGCTGGACAACGTGGCCAACGCGCTGGAGGCACGGCAGCAGAGCGAGACCAAAGTGCGGCAGTTCGTGGCCGACGCATCGCACGAACTGCGCACCCCGCTGACCGCCATCCGCGGCTACACCGAGCTGATGCGCATGACCGAGGACTTTACCCCGGACGGCCAGAAGTCCCTGGCCACGGGTACAAAGCCAGTCCGAACGCATGACCACCCTGGTGGAGGACCTGCTCCTGCTGGCGAGGCTGGACGAGGGCCAGCCGCTCAAACTCAGCGAAGTGGACCTCACCCAGCTGGTGGTTGAGACCGTCAGCGACGAAAAAGTGATCGCCCCCGGACATCACTGGCGACTGGAACTGCCGGACGAGCCGTTATCCGTCAGCGGCGACGTCTCGCAGCTGCGGCAGGTGCTGGTGAACCTGCTGTCCAATGCGCGGAAACACACCGTGCCCGGAACCACTGTGGTCACCGCTGTGATGAAGTCCCCCGACGGCAGCGCGCTTGTGACGGTGACGGACGACGGCGGCGGGCATCCCGCCGGAGTTCGTGGACCACGTTTTTTCCCGGTTCGCCCGCGCAGACGCGGCCCGCACCGGGAAGGCAGCGGCCGCCGGGTGCCGCCGCGTCCGAAGGAACCAGCGGGCTTGGCCTGTCCATCGTCCAGTCCATCGTGGAAGCGCACGGAGGCAGTGTCGAGGTAACCTCGCGGCCGGGGCGCACCGAGTTCGCCCTGCGGCTCCCAGCAATCGGCACCGCTGCGCAAGGCACCACACCGGCGTCGTGATCTCTGTTACCAAAATGTGACTTAACCGTTGCGCTCCTGTACCGTCGATTAAGTGTGGTTCCCCCAGCGGGCCGCATATCCGGATGACGCCAAGCTCTGCCGCTTCCCGGATTCCGCTTGACCAGGCAGAGGCGGGGGACCCAGAGTCCCGGGCACTTAGTACTTGCCCTCGGGGTGAAGCCAGCACGTGATCTTTCCGTGTGGCCGGATGCCCTCATCCGAACCCGACAGCTAACTCCGCAGGTGTGAGAGGCGATCCATCATGTCTGAATTTAAGCTAGAACAGCGCCCGCAACGCGGGTCCAGCCAGGCCCACGGCCGCCACAAGGCAGCCGAAACCGAGGCCGCCACGTCAGCACCGCAGCCCTCCCGGCTGGCACGCATTCCCTTCTGGGCAAGCGTGCGGGCGCGCTGACGGCAGCCTGCGCCCTCCTGATTGGAGTAGGAGCGGCAGGCCAGGCCTCCGAGCCGATCATCTCGGCGGCGGTCAGCGACATCCAGCCGTCGGCCGAGGCCACCGCCGACAGTGAAGCCAAGCTGAGCTTCGAAAAGGCCGAGATCAAGGCGCAGCCGGCACCGGCAGCCGCGCCGGCCGACATCAGCGTGGCCCCGCAGGCAGCCGAGCCGGCCCCGGCTCCAGCTCCTGAGCCGGCACCCGCTCCCGCACCGGCACCCGCCCCGAGCCTGCCCCGGTGGTAGCGGTCAATGATCCTGCCGGAGCCCAGGCCTATGCGGCCGGCCAGCTGGCCAGTTATGGCTGGTCCGCCGACCAGATGCAGTGCCTGCAGACGCTCTGGACCAAGGAATCAGACTGGACCACAACGGCCACCAACCCCAGCAGCGGCGCCTACGGCATCGTCCAGTCGCTGCCCGCCGAAAAAATGGCGAGCGCCGGCGCCGATTACCTCACCAACTACCGCACCCAGATCAACTGGGGCCTGAACTACATCAAGGAGCGTTACCAGTCGCCGTGCGGCGCCTTGAACTTCCACCTGTCGAACAACTGGTACTAAGCCACCATCGACGTCGTCAGACATCAGCGAGGCCCTGGACCACACGGTCCGGGGCCTCGCTGCATAACGCAGGTTCCACGGCAGCTACACCCGGACCCAGCGGGTGCCGAACGGATTGCGCGGAAACCCGCTCCCGCAGGATCGCCAGGGTGTTGGCAGAGCTTAAAGCCGGAAGGAAATGATCCTGCGACCGTCGCCGTCGGTCTCCATTGAGGCCGTTACCGCACTGTAGTCCGGGACGTGGCGGACGCCGGCGGGCAGGGGGCCTGCGTTGGGGCCCACCGCCACGGTCCGGATGCCGGCAGCCACGCCGGCCGCAATGCCGGCAGGTGCGTCCTCGAACACGACGGCGTCCTCCGGCGCCACGCCCAGCAGGCTGGCCGCGGTCAGGTAGCCCTCAGGATGCGGCTTGCCGCGGGTGACCTGGTCAGCGGTTACAGCCGTTGCCGGCATTGCCAGTCCTGCGGCCGCCATGCGGATCTCCGCCAGGATCCGGTCCGCGGAAGTTACCAGCGCGACGGCGTCGCGGGGCAGTGCATGCAGCAGCCGTGCGGCGCCGGGCAACGCGACGATGCCGCCGGTGCGGACACGTTCCATGGCACCGAGTTCCTCGGTCAAGGCAAGGACGTCGGCGCCCTCAGGGGCAAACCGCCGCACCGTGTCGACGGCCTGGACGCCGTGCGAGGTGCGGATGATCTCCTCGATATCAAGGCTGTAGCGGCCAGCGAACTCGCCCCACACCTCCTCCACTACGGCGGTGGAATCCACCAGGGTGCCGTCCATGTCGAAGAGGACGGCGTGGCAGGTGAACGTGTCTGTGGCGGGGATGTTCATGGTCCCCATTGTGCCTGAGGAGCCTGCCGCCCTACGTGTCACGTCCCGGGATGTACTGCACAGCCCACTTGTTGCCGTCGGGATCGGCAAAGTACACGAAGTGTCCCCAGTCCTGGACGTCGATGTCGCTGACCTCCACACCGTTGTCCTTGAGGTGGTCGTGGGCGGCCTGGATGTCACTGACCACGAGCTGCAGGTTCGGAGCGCTTCCGGGAGGGGCATCGGTGAGCCCTTCGCCGATGCTGATGGAACACGCCGAGCCAGGCGGCGTCAGCTGGACAAATCGGATGCCGTCCATGGGACGCTCATCGAAATCGGCGTTGAACCCCACCTTGTTGACGTAGAAGTCCTTGGCACGGTCGACGTCGGACACAGGCACAAAAACAAGCTCAAGTTTCCAGTCCATCCGCACAGGCTAACGTCGGCCAGCCAAAACCGGAAGGCCTTCCCAGCCCGGTGCGGTGCTGCGCTCCGGTCAGCCCGCGATGCCGTACAGGCGGTCGCCGGCGTCGCCCAGTCCGGGGACGATGTAGGACTTCTCGTTGAGTTTCTCGTCGATGGAGGCCAGGACGATGGTGACGTTGGCGCCGGAAAGTTCTTCCTCCAGCTTGGCCAAGTCCCTCCGGGGCGGCCAGGAGGCAGATGCAGGTCACGTCCGACGCGCCGCGTTTGAACAGGAACTTGATGGCTTCGCGGAGGGTGCCGCCGGTGGCCAGCATGGGATCGAGCACAAAGATCTGGCGGTCCGTCAGGTCCTCGGGGAGGCGCTCGGCGTACGTGATGATGTCGAGGGTTTCCTCATCCCGGGCCATGCCCAGGAAGCCCACTTCGGCTGTGGGCACCAGCTTGGTCATGCCTTCGAGCATGCCGAGGCCGGCGCGAAGGATGGGGACCACCAGCGGTGTGGGCTTGGTGAAGGCGGTGCCCACCGTCGTGCTGACCGGTGTCTCGATGGTGACCGGCTGGGTGCGGACATCACGGGTGGCCTCGTACGCCAGGAGCGTCACCAGCTCCTCCGTCAGCTGCCGGAAAACCGGGGACGGGGTGTTCTTGTCCCGCAGGACGGTGAGCTTATGGGCGACCAGCGGGTGGTCCACAACGAGAGTGCGCATGGGTCAAAACTATCATCCGGGCGGGCCCGGATCCGGCGCCGATTCAGCCGGCGTCTGGTCGTCCCGGAGGACCGGGTGTTCGAACGTGGGGGCGGGGCCGGCGTGCTCGCGTTTCCTGAGCACATGGAACAGCCGGTGGGCCAGGATGACGATGCCCACCCAGGCCAGACCCAGGAACCAGCCCGCCATGACGTCGGTCAGCCAGTGGTGGCCCAGGAAGACCCGGCTCAGGCCCATGGCGATGATGAAGACCACCCCGGCGGTGATGGCCGTGATTCGTACCCAGAGCATTTCGAACTGGAGGCACATCATATACACCAGCACGCCGATCACCACCGTGGTGTTCAGGGTGTGGCCGCTGGGAAAGGAGGGTGAGGTTTCGTAGGGCGGCACGGCTTCCGAGTGGTCCGGCCGGGTCCGGCCCACCAGGCGCTTGCCAACAGTGGTGGCCAGGGTGGAGACGGCGGCGGCACCGCCCACCAGGATGATGGGCCGCCAGGTCCTGCTCAGGAACGTGAGCCAGGCGGTCAGGATGCTGGCCAGGATGGGCATGCCGATGCCGCCGCCGACGTTGGTGAAGGCCGTGACCCCGGCATCCAGCTCCGGGTGTCCGCGAGGTCCTGGGCGAACTCCAGGGCGGGGAGGTCAAGGGACGCGAGGCCCTCTTCGTCCACAACGTTGTCGTAGACCTCGGCACCCAGCAGCGCCATGGTGATGACCAGCGCGCCGCCCACCAGCATGGTGATCCACAGGGCGGCATACGGTTTGAACCACCGGCCCAGACGGTCCTCTAGCGTGTTCGCGTCCACGGTGCCTCCCCGGCGTCAGAGCTTTTCAAGGCTGCATATCCATCGAAACTATCATTGAGCCATGGTCCCCGCTGAAAAGAACCACCGCGACTGGATGGGTCTTGCCCTGGACGAGGCCCGGCGTGCGCTGGCCACCGACGACGTGCCGATCGGCGCCGTCGTGATCGGGCCCGACGGCGCCGTGCTGGGTTCCGGCCGAAACCAGCGTGAGGAACTGGGCGACCCTACTGCCCACGCGGAGGTGGTGGCCATCCGCCAGGCCGCGGACAGGTTGCGTGACTTGTCCAAGCCCGACGGCGGCGCCGGCGACGGTTGGAGGCTGGCGGACTGCACGCTCGTGGTGACGCTGGAGCCGTGCGCCATGTGCGCAGGTGCCATTGTCCTGGCCAGGATTCCCCGGGTTGTCTTCGGCGCCTGGGATGAGAAGGCCGGCGCAGCCGGTTCCGTGTTCGATGTCCTGCGGGAACGGCGCCTCAACCACTGGGTGGAGGTGTACGGCGGTGTCCGGGAAGAGGAATGCGGCTCGCTGCTCAGGGATTTCTTCGCCACGCACCGCAGCCGCGCCTAGGGTCTGCTGGGCACTATCCTGGGCCCCCCTGGTCCTGGCGCACAGCTCACGGTTGGCCATGGTCCTGGCCGGCGGCCGTGGCTACCCCTTCCGATCCGCCCAGAACCTGGAAGACGGTCTGCGCGGTAGAGTCCCATCCGGGCAGACGCAGCCGTGCCTCCAGCGCGGCGTCGCGCCAGGCGGCGCGGAGCGGAGGTTGTGACAGCCACTGGCCCAACGCCGCCGAGAGTTGTTCGGCACAGCTGTCCTCCGGCCCTGCGAGTGCGACGGCGGCACCCGGCAGGGCGTGCGTCGCCCCTTCGTTGGCGCCATCCCCGCCGCGGGCCAGGGCCAGCGCCTCAACCGCCCCGGTTCCGCCTCTCACTATCACCGGGATGCCCCGCGCCAGCGATTCCGTCACCACCAGACCAAACGTTTCCGCCCGGGAAACCAGCAGGCTCAGGTCCGCCCGATGCCAGGCAGCCTCCAACGCCGGCCCCGACAGTTCCCCGGTCACACGCACCCGTTCTTCCATGCCGTGGGAGGAGATCGCTGCCCGCACCGACGCGGCGTAGGCGGGATCGGCGTCGTCAGCTCCCACCAGGGAAGCCGTCCACGCAAGGTCCTTCAGGCGGGCGAGGGCAGACACCGTCAGCAGCTGGTCCTTGTTGGGCAGGAGCGCGGCCACCGCGATGATGTGTGGCGGGTCCGATCCTGCTGCCACCACCGCTGTATCAGTTCCCGGTAGTGCCACCGTGCCGGACACCCCATGACGTTCCTTCATGGATGCCGCGGCCGACGAGCTGGTGCAGATCACGCCCGATGCTGCGCGCAGCGCACGCCGCTCCGCGTCGGGGTGGGTAGCCGCGTCGGGGTGGCCTGGTGAAAGCATATGCAGCAGGACCCACGTGTGCTGGCGTGCAGCGGCGGCGTACTCCAGCTCATCGGGAGCGCCGACGGCGATCAGCCCGTCGACCAGGGTGACCGTTCCGTGAGCCGTTTCTGCCTGGGGCGACCAGGCGCCAAGAAGGCTGCCCAGCCGGCGTCGCTCTTTGGCGCTTGCCAGCGGCCAGGAACCATCAACCGGGACCACCTCCACCTCGACACCCAGGTCCTGCAGGCCCTGGGCGAGCCGGGCGTTGTAGACGTTTCCGCCCGAGCTGTGGCGGATGTTGGCGGGCACCAGGAACCGGACGCGCACGGTCAGGCAGGCAGGTCCATGGTGTACGTGGCCCAGGCGTCGGGATTTTCGCGGAGGGTGACATCGATCCCGGCCAGTTCGCGGCCGTCGCTGTGGTCCGTGAGCTCCGCGGCGACGGCGTGGGCGACGTACTCGGCCAGAGCTTCTGTGGTGGTGAGCTTGTTGGCGAAGTCGGGGTGGTCGTCAAGGTTCTTGTAGTTCAATCCGGCCAGAACGTCGTCGATGACTTCACCGGCGGCACCGATGTCCAGCACTATGGCGTCCTCGTTCAACGCACGACGGCGGAAGGTCACCTCCGCCACAAATGTTGCCCCGTGCAGGGCCTGGGCTGGGCCGAAGGCCTCCCGGGGGAGGCTGTGGGCAATCATGAAATGGCGTCGGACGGTCAGGCTGAACACTGGCTACCTCTTGTCTTCGGGATGGGTCTGCAGGGCGCTGCCTTCGTTGGCAAGCACTTCCTTGGCACTGTCTTGGTTGGCGGTGTCTTCGCCGGCGGTGTCGCCGCTGGGACTGTCGTCGTTAGTACCACCGCCTGGGCGGGTCCCGTCGGCGCCGGGGTATTCGATCACATGGCAGAGAGCCTCGAGCTTGCCGTCGGCCAGGTTCTGGACAACATCGGGAAGCTCGCTGAAGGGGGACGCCCCGGTAAGGAATGCATCGAAGACCGGGTCCTTCAGGAGGGACACTGCCAGATCCAGGCGGTCAGCGTTGGTGCGCCGATGCCTCCGGGCCCTGGCCACCACGCCTACCTGGCTTGCCCGGATGGAGAGCCGGCGGGCGTGGAAGTCTTCGCCGAGAGGCAGCGTGACGCTGTGGTTTGCATACCAGGACATCTCGATGACGTCCCCCTCATCCCCTGTCAGCTGCAGGCTCCGCTCCAGCCCCTCCTGCGACGCGGAGCAGTGGAAAACGATGTCGCAGTCGTCCTGTGCTTCATCCGGGAGTGCGAAGTCCACGCCAAGCCTGTCCGCAAGGTGCCTGCGCTCGGGGTCCAGGTCCACGAGTTGGAGCCGGGCCAGGGGGAAGGTCCGCAGGAGGGTGGCAACCATGCCGCCCACGAGGCCCGACCCGACCACAGCGATCCGGTCACCCAGCCGTGGCCCGGCTTCCCACAGTGCGTTCACAGCCGTCTCAACTGTCCCCGTGAGGACAGCACGGCGGGGTGGAACGCCGTCGGGAATCCTGGTCAGCGCATCAGTGGCGACAATGTAGCGGTCCTGGTGCGGGTTGAGGCAGAACACCTTCTGCCCCTCCCAGCCCTCGGGACCTTGCTCGACCACCCCGACGGAGAGGTAGCCGAACTTCACCGGGGACGGGAAGGAGCCTTCCTGGTGCGGTGCGCGCATTTCCTGCGCCACGCGCGGCGGTACGGAGCCGGTGTGGACCACGATCTCAGTGCCCTTGCTGATCCCGGAGTAGAGCGTGCGGACCAACGCTTCGCCGGGTCCTGGCGCCGGGAGGGCCTCAGGCCGAAGCTCGCCCTGTTCCGGTCCTGTGGTCCAATATGCGGTTGCCTGCGCTTCTTTGCCTGAATTAGTCATCTTGCTTATGAATCTAGCCGGGAAGTGGTGGGCGGCGGAAGTCCGGCCGTCTGCGCACGCCCCGTCTCATGCTGCCGCTGGTCCTTCCGCGCCCTGGCTGGACCTTGTGCCCTCCCGGTGCTTCGGAAGACCGGATCGGACCCTCTCCGCGCCCGTTTTGGGGAAGCACGGCATGCTCCGGTAATCTATTCAGGTTGGTGACGTGTCCGAGCGGCCGAAGGTGCAACACTCGAAATGTTGTTTGGTGTCAAAGCCAACGTGGGTTCAAATCCCACCGTCACCGCCATATAGCAAAACCCCGGCTTCCCCTTATTGAGGGGAAGCCGGGGTTTTGTTTTTTCAGCGCGCCGGCGTCAGTGGTCGGCGCCTGCTGCGGCCGCCTTTTTGGCGTCCTTCTCGGCATCCTTCTCTGCGCGCAAGGCCTCAGTCTCGTGCTGTTCCTCAGCCTTTTCCTGGTGGATGACCGCCGCGAAGAGCTTCTCCATCTCCTTGGCTACACCGGCGGCTGAGGCGGGGTTCTGGCCGGTTACCAGACGGTCGTCAACCACGACCTTCTCCTCGAAGACGTCCGCGAAGACGTGGGTGGCACCCTGTTCCTCGAGCCGGTCCGCCAGGAAGAACGGGATAACTTTGTCCTTCCCTGCGGCAACCTCTTCGTCGTTGGTGAAGGCCGCCACCTTACGGCCCTCCACGAGGCGAAGCCCGTTGGCCAGTTCCACGTTGAGCAGGCCGGCCGGTCCGTGGCAGACCGCCCCCACCAGGCCGCCGGCGTTGTAGACGCTGGCCACCAGCTTCTGCAGGCCCTCGCTGTCCGGGAAGTCCCACATGGTGCCGTGGCCGCCTACGAGGTAGACGGCGTCGTACTGTTCCGGATCAACAACGTCGACGCGGGCCGTGTTGTAAAGGCCGGCACGTGTTGTTTCGTCTTCGGTGAAGGCGACCTGGATGGGATCCTTCGAGTCCACCTCGTCGCGCGGGGGCTGCCCGCCCTTGATGGACGCGAAATCGACGAAATGCCCGGAATCCTTGAAGACCTTCCAGGGATGGGCAGCCTCGGCCACGTTGTACCCGGTCTTTTCGCCGGTATCGCCGATCTCGGAAACGCTGGTCAGTACCATGAGGATTTTCTTCATGAAGTTCCTTTCGTCTGACGTCCACCCTACGCCCAGCCTGGTTTCGGACGGCTACGCCTGGACAGGGGTGCCACAGCAGACCCCGCCCATCACAGCCTGTCGTTTTTGTCGTCACCCTTGTGGCCGGTGCCGCGCAGATTCTCCTGGACCTTACCGAAGAGATCCTTGATGGTGGATTCGGTGTTGGTAAGCATGTCCGGCTGCAGATACACGTGCTGGCTTCCTGGGATGCTGTAGCTCGATTGCAGGCCTCCACTGTTTTCCACGCCATCCAAAGCGATGGTCACCCCGCCTTCCTTGCGGGCGATCGCGGCGATCTTCCCGAAGACGACAGTGAAGTCATCGGGCTCAAAGCTGACGGTGTGCCCGATGTGCGTGCGGTTGAGTTCGCTGGCAGGCGTTGCCTTCTCATTGCCAGTCCCTGAGTAGTTCATCGTGTGCTCCCTGAGGTTGTTGGCGAGTTACGCCAGCAGTCTAGCTCCGCCCCCAGTCCCGGTACATAGCCCCAGGATGCGCTGCGGCGGCCGGGACTGGAAGACTGGTCCGGAACCACCCCCGCGACCCAAAGGAGCCGTGCATGGCACCGGAACACATCGGCAAGAACCGCGTCACGGCCCTCTTCGGTACAGAGGTGCCCGTGGTCCTGGGCCCGTTCGGGGGCGTGTCGTCCATAGAGCTGACGGCAGCCGTGAGCGACGGCGGCGGGCTGGGTTCCTACGGCCTGTACGGTTACGGCGCCGACGCCATCCGGGACACCGCCGCAAAGCTCAGGAAGGCGACTGCCAAACCCTTCGCCCTCAACCTCTGGGTGCCCACCGGAGATGAAGCCATGTCCCTGCCCCAGCAGGAATTCGACGCCTACACCGAAACCCTCAAGCCCTATTTCGAAGAAGTAGGGCTGCCCCTCCCGGACATGCCGGAGCGCTACCTCCCGGACTACAACGAGCAGGTGGAGGCCACACTCCAGGCGCGTCCCGCCGTCGTCAGCTTTGTCTTCGGGGTGCCCGCCCCGGAGCTGGTTGACGAGGCACACCGGCGCGGGATCGTCCTGGTGGGCACAGCCACCACCGTGGCCGAAGCCGTTGCCCTGGAAGCCGGCGGTGTGGACGCCGTCGTTGCCAGCGGCATGGAATCCGGCGGCCACCGTGTCTCATTCCTCAAGCCCGCCGAGGAGTCCCTGATCGGCACCTTCGCCCTTGTGCCGCAGGTTTCCGACGCCGTCAGTGTGCCGGTAATTGCTGCCGGCGGAATCGCGGACCGCCGCGGGTACGCAGCGGCGCGGGCGCTCGGCGCAGACGGCGTCCAGGTGGGTTCGGCCTTCCTGGCCACCCGGGAATCCGCGGCTGTTCCGGCCTACCGCGCAATCCTCCACAGTCCCGCGGCAGCCGACACGGTCCTGACCCGCGTCCTGAGCGGCCGGCTGGCACGGGGCATCCCCAACCGCATCGTCACCGAACTCACGCAGTCCGGACGCATAGCCCCCTTCCCCGCCCAGAACTGGCTCACCGGCCGTTTCCGGCCAGAGGCTGCCAGCCAGGGCAACACGGAGCTCATGTCGTTGTGGGCAGGGCAGGCGTCGCCGCTGATACGCCATGACTCAGCCGCCAGCGTCCTCGCCGAACTCCTCGCCGGCACTCCCGGACCAGCCGCGGGTGCCCCCGATCCCCGGTAGAATCACAGGGGCCGCGCCGACTGCCCGGCGCCCATAAAACGAGGGAGGACCCGTGCAGCCGCACCACCGCCGGACTCCCTTCCATCCCCTTCGGGCTGCTGCGGTTTCCACCGGAATCCTCACGTTGGCGGGCGGGGCCCACCTCCTCGGCGGCGGAGACCTCCCCACCCCCGGAATCCTCCTGGCCGTGCTGGCGCTCACCGCACTGGCCAGCACCACGGCCACACGGTTCAAACTCAACGCCGCCGCGATGGCAGCATTGCTGGGCGCCGGACAGTTTGCACTCCACGGCGTATTCACTGCGTTCAGCGCTCCGGCCCTGGCAGCCAGCGCGGCCCCCATGGGTACACACCACCTTGCAGGTGCGGGCGCCCCGGTGGTGGCGGCCTCGACGCACGTTCACGTGGTGGACTCTGCGGGTGGGATGCCCATGCTGCTGGCCCATGTCCTCGCCACAGCAGCATGCGCTGTGCTGCTCGCCGGAGGCGAGGACGCGCTGTGGGCCCTTGCCGCGTGGCTGAGGCCACTGGTCCGGCTTCCGGAGGCAACAGCGCCCGACGCCGCCACGGCACCTCTGGTTCCCGGCCCCCCTTCCGTTTCCCCGTTCCGTCCCTGGCGGAACCTCAGGCAAGACAGCCGCCGCGGCCCGCCTTCCGCCGTCGTGCTCCCCTGACCTGCCCGGACCATCACCAGGTGACGGGCCTAAATTCCCGTACTTCCGCACGCCCGGACCCAGGCGCGTGCGCCTGAAAGGCAACCCATGAAATCGTCCACCCTCCGCCGTACCCTTACCTCCGCCGCCGCTGCTGCCGCCACTGCCGCCCTGCTGCTGGCGGGCGCCGGCGGCGCCTCCGCCCACGTCGGCGTCACACCGGACAAGACGTCGGCAAATTCCTACGCCCTGCTGACCTTCGGCATCCCGCACGGCTGCGAGGAATCCGGAACCACCAAGGTGGCCATCACCCTGCCGGCAGGAGCTCAACGACGCCCAGCCCACCGTGAACCCCAACTGGACAGTGGAAAAGGTGACCGAACAGCTGGCCGAGCCGAAGAAACTTGCCGACGGCAGCTCCATCACCAAACGCACCAGCCAGATCGTCTACACCGCCAAGGAACCCCTGCCCCACGAACTGCGCGACGCACTGGTGCTCTCCTGAAGCTGCCCGACGCCGCCGGCACAACGCTCCATTTCCCCACCCTGCAGACCTGCGAAACGGGCCAGACCGACTGGTCGGAGATCGCCGAGGACGGCCAGGACCCGCACTCGCTGAAGGCCCCGGCTCCGTCCATCACCATCACGGAGGCCGCGGAAGCTGACGGCCACAGTGCGGCGGCCGACACAGCGGGCCACTCCACGGAGCAGGCGTCCGCGGTGACGGACAGCGGTGCAGATGCACGCAGCTGGGCGGGCCTGGCTGCGGGCGTCGGCGGACTCGCCTTGGGTGGCGTGGCACTGGCGCGGAGCGGGGCGAAGCGCAAGCAGGAAGCCGGCACACCGCTCCGGTAACAGCCCCGTCATGCTTCCCCGGCGCTGAGCCTTCGCCGCCCCTGTTGATGCCCGGATCATCACGATCCGGGCATCAAATGGCGCTTGGTAAAGCCACGGCATCATTGACTCCTGTCATACCAGCCACAATGGTTATGCCATGAGGTCTCAACTTTTGTCCCAGGGGTTTGCCATGACGACGGCGGCTGCCGCAGTGACGCTGCTGCTGACCGCGTGCGGTCCTAGCCAGGCCGCAAACCCAGGAAACGACGCAACCCGGCCACTCCCGCGGCCAGCCCCACCACGTCCTCACCGGAGCCGACCACCTCGGCTCCGCCGCCGCCTCGCCACCAGCGTCGCTACCGTCGCCGGCGAGCCCCGGACTGTGCAAGGCCGCCTCCCTGTCCGCCGCCACCGACGCCACGGGAGGCGGGGCAGCCGGAAGCGTCTACATGACGCTCACACTCACCAACACCGGCACCGAACCGTGCCTGCTCAAGGGCTACGCCGGTGTCTCCCTGGTTGCGGACGCCAACGGCGAACCCATCGGGGCACCAGCGGCACGGGATGAGGCCACTCCGGCCGCGGACGTCCTCCTGGCGCCCGGTCAAGGCGGAGCGGCCGTCCTCCGCTACACCCAGGCGGCCAACTTCGTTGACTGCAGCCTTGTGGCAGCGGCCGGCTACCGCATTTATCCGCCGGAGGACACCGCCTCACTCTTTTTGGCGCAGCCCACCCAGGCGTGCAGCAACCCCGCAATCAGCGTGCTGACCATCGGAACGTTCCAGGCTTCCTAGGACTGCGCTCCGCAGCACAAGCAGTGTGGGCAGGCGTCGCTTGACGCTTTAAGGCCGTGTCCGGAAGCCTGGACGCTGGCTCCGGAGCTCCCCAGCCGCCCGGGCTGCCGATCCTGTCAGTGGGGTAGGGCATGATGGAGGAATGCAGGAGCAGCAGCCGCCGGGAGCGCTTCCGGACGCCCTTCCCGGCACGCCCATGGGCCGGTTCAGCCGCCCCACCCGGGACTGGTTCCTCGGCGCCTTTTCCGAGCCCACACCGGCGCAGGAGGGTGCCTGGAACGCGATCTCATCCGGCTCGCACGCCCTGGTGGTTGCTCCCACAGGCTCTGGAAAAACGCTGGCTGCCTTCCTCTGGGCCATTGACCGGCTGCTGGCCTCGGCGCCGGAGCCCGCACCGGAATTGCCTGGGCTGGACGCACCGAAGGGGAAAGGCCGGCGCCCGCGTGCGCCCAAGCGGAAAACCCGGGTCCTGTACATTTCGCCGCTGAAAGCCCTCGGTGTGGACGTCGAACGCAACCTCCGCTCCCCCCTGATCGGCATCACCCAGACAGCCAAGCGGTTAGGCCTTGCTGCACCGCTGATCACCGTGGGGGTCAGGTCCGGGGACACCACGACGGCGGACCGCCGCTCGCTGCTCAGCAACCCGCCGGACATCCTCATCACCACGCCGGAATCGCTGTTCCTGATGCTCACGTCCCGTGCCCGTGAAACCTTGACGGAAGTGGACACCATCATCATTGACGAGGTCCACGCAGTGGCAGGGACCAAGCGGGGCGCACACCTGGCGGTTTCCCTTGAGCGGCTCGATGCGCTGCTGCCGAAGCCTGCCCAGCGGATCGGCCTCTCGGCAACGGTGGAGCCGAGGGAGCTCGTGGCCCAGTTCCTGGCCGGTACTGCGCCGGTGGAGATCGTGGCTCCGCCGTCGCGCAAGAACTGGGACCTCACCGTTTCTGTCCCGGTGGAGGACATGTCGGACCTCCAGGGCGCGGCCGGGGCCTTCGACTCCGGACCGGCGTCGGGGCTGCAGCCCCAGGCCTCCATCTGGCCGCACGTGGAAGAAAAGATCGTGGACCTGGTGCTGGCCAACCAGTCCACCATCGTCTTCGCCAACTCACGCCGGCTTTCCGAACGGCTGACGGCCAGGCTGAATGAGATCTACGCAGAACGGCAGCTCGTGGCTGTGGGCGGCGGCTGGGGCGATTTTGAGCCGGGCCCGGCTGACGCTCCTGCGGTTCCGGGCAGTGCTGGCGCCTCTGGAGTCTCGGCCGGCTCACCTGCAGTCCCGGCGTCCACGGCCACCCCTGCCCACATGATGGCGCAGGCGGGCAGTACCGCCGGCGCGGACCCTGTACTCGCCAGGGCACACCACGGCTCCGTCTCCAAGGACCAGCGTGCCCTGATTGAAGACGACCTCAAGTCCGGGCGGCTGCGCTGCGTCGTGGCCACCTCGTCGCTGGAACTGGGCATCGACATGGGAGCCGTGGACCTGGTGGTGCAGGTGGAGTCCCCTCCCTCAGTGGCCAGTGGCCTGCAGCGGGTGGGCCGCGCCGGCCACCAGGTGGGGGAGATCTCCCAGGGCGTGCTCTTTCCCAAGCACCGCGCGGACCTGGTCCACACCGCCATCACAGTAGAGCGGATGCTGGAGGGGAAAATCGAGCGGCTCAGCGTCCCCGCGAACCCCCTCGATATCCTTGCCCAGCAGACGGTGGCCGCCACCGCGCTGGGCAGCATCGACGTGGAAGAGTGGTTCGCCACAGTCCGCCGGTCCGCACCGTTCGCTTCCCTCCCCCGCTCCGCCTTCGAAGCCACCCTGGACCTCCTGGCCGGACGCTACCCGTCCGACGAATTCGCCGAACTGCGGCCCCGGATCATCTGGGACCGCAACGCCGGCACCATCGAGGGCAGGCCCGGCGCCCAGCGCCTGGCCGTCACGTCGGGCGGCACCATCCCTGACCGCGGCCTCTTCGGCGTCTACATCATCGGCACCGAGGTGGAGGGCTCGGCATCCCCTGCCGGTGACGGCAAACCGGCTCCGTCGCCCGCCAAGGGCGGCCGCCGCGTCGGTGAACTGGACGAGGAAATGGTCTACGAGTCCAGGGTGGGCGACGTCTTCGCGCTCGGCGCCACAAGCTGGAAAATCGAGGACATCACGCACGACCGCGTCCTGGTCTCCCCCGCGTTCGGCCAGCCCGGGAAGCTGCCGTTCTGGAAGGGTGACTCACTGGGCCGGCCCGTGGACCTCGGCCGCGCGCTGGGCGCCTTCGTCCGTGAACTTTCAGCGTCCGACGCCGGCCCTGCCATTGAGCGCTGCAAGGCCAGCGGGCTGGACGACTACGCGGCGAACAACCTGATCCAGTATCTGACCGAACAAAAACTTGCCACCGAGGTGGTTCCCAACGACACCACCCTGGTGGTGGAGCGGTTCCACGACGAACTCGGTGATTGGCGGGTGATCCTGCACAGTCCCTTCGGGATGCCGGTGCACGCACCATGGGCCCTCGCCGTCGGGCAGCGGCTGCACCAGCGCTACGGCCTGGACGGGTCGGCGATGGCTGCCGACGACGGCATTGTCCTGCGCGTGCCGATGATGGAGGACGAGCCACCCGGGGCCGAACTTTTCCTTTTTGACCCCGAAGAGCTGGAACAGATTGTCACAGCCGAAGTGGGCGGGAGCGCACTGTTTGCCTCCCGGTTCCGCGAGTGCGCCGCCCGTGCCCTGCTGCTCCCCCGCCAGACGCCCGGCAAACGTCAGCCGTTGTGGCAGCAGCGCCAGCGGTCCGCCCAGCTCCTGGACGTGGCACGGAAGTACCCCACCTTCCCGATCGTCCTGGAAACTGTCCGGGAATGCCTCCAGGACGTGTACGACCTCCCCGCCCTGAAGGACATCACAGCGTCCGTGGAGCGCCGGGAACTGCGCATCGTGCAAACCACCACCCAGCAACCGTCGCCGTTCGCCAAGTCCTTGCTTTTCGGCTACGTAGCGCAGTTCCTGTATGAGGGCGACTCCCCGCTGGCCGAGCGCCGGGCCGCCGCGCTGGCACTGGATTCGACACTCCTGAACGAGCTGCTGGGCAGAGTGGAGCTCCGTGAACTGCTCGATGCCAAGGTCATCGACGCCACGGAGCTCGAGCTCCAGCGCCTCGCCACAGACCGCCGGGCACGCGGCCTGGAAGGCGTGGCTGACCTCCTGCGTCTCCTGGGCCCGCTCGCCCCCGACGAGGTCGCTGCCCGCCTGGAACCCGCCGCGGTGGCTGGGCCCGCTGACGCAGGGGTTGCTGTGACGGAGGGCACCACCGGGCCGACCGGCAACGGAGCGCCCGACCCTGCTGAATCAGCTGAAGCCGAACGAACGACCGCCGAGCCTGTTCGAGCCGAAACCCCGCACGCTGACACAGCGCTCGCCGCCACCCACCTGGCGGCCTTGCAGCGTGCCAACCGGGCCATCAAGGTCAACATCGGCGGGGCGGAACGGTTCGCGGCAGTCGAGGACGCGGCGCGCCTGCGTGATGCCATCGGAGTCCCGCTGCCCATGGGTGTCCCGCTGGCGTTCATCGAACCTGTGGCGGATCCGCTCGGCGACCTGGTCTCGCGGTACGCCCGCACCCACGGCCCCTTCACCGCTGACGAAGCGGCATCACGGCTGGGACTCGGCGTGGCCGTGGTCGGCACAGCCCTGAAACGGCTGGCTGCGGACGGCCGTGTCGTGGAAGGCGAGTTCCGGCCGCATGCCGCCCAGCCCCCCGCAGAAACCCTTCCCGCAGATGGTCCTTTCCCCGATCGGTCCCAGGACGAAGACCCGGCAGACCTGGCCCACCCCGCCGCTCCCGCGCCGGCCGCCCAGGTGCGGCTGCCCGCCAGCAGCAGCGAATGGTGCGACGCCGAGGTGCTGCGGAAGCTGCGCCGCCGCTCCCTGGCGGCCCTGCGCGCCGAAGTGGAACCAGTGGACGCGGCCGCCTACGGACGGTTCCTTCCGGCCTGGCAACACGTCAGGACACCCGGTGCCGGCCGCGGCCAGCCGTCCCTGCGGGGGCTCGATGGCATTGTGACCGCCATCGACCAGCTCTCGGGCGTCCCGGTTCCGGCCTCCGCCTGGGAACCCCTGGTCCTGGCAAGCCGGGTCTCCAACTACCAGCCTGCGATGCTGGACGAGCTGATGGCTGCCGGCGAAGTCCTGTGGTCCGGCGCCGGCGCGCTGCCCGGAAACGACGGTTGGGTCAGCCTGCACCTGGCCGATTCCGCCGAGCTGACCTTGAATCCCGCCATCGAGTACGAGCCCGGCGACGCCCAGCAGCGGCTGCTGGACCATCTCCGGAACAACGGCGGCGGGTATTTCTTCCGCCAGCTGACGGACGTTGCAGGGGGCATGGACTCGGTGCTGAGCGACCAGGACGTGGTCTCCGCACTCTGGGACCTGGCATGGGCCGGGCGGATCACCGGCGACACCTTCGCCCCGGTCCGGTCCCTGATCGCCGGCGGCCACACCGCGCACCGCCAGGTAGCCAAAGCTCCCCGTTCGCGTGCTCCACGGTTGAGCAGGCTGGGCCGGTCCCACGGCACCGGGCTGCTGGGGTCCCCCGGCCTCAGTGGCGGGCGGTACGGAACATCGTCGTCGGCCGCATCCACTCCACCCACAGCGGCGGGCCGCTGGTCCGCGCTGCCGCTGCCTGAACTCGATGCCACCATCCACGCCCGCGCCACCGCCGAACTGCTGCTGGACCGCTACGGCGTGGTAACCCGGGGCTCGGTGATGTCCGAACAGATCCTTGGCGGTTTCGGCCTGATGTACAAGGTACTGGCCCGGTTGGAGGAAGCCGGCCGCTGCCGCCGCGGATACTTCATTGAGCACCTTGGCGCCGCGCAGTTCGCCGTCCCTGCCACCGTGGACAGGTTGCGCTCCTACTCCGAGGACACCCAGCTGGCCAAGGCTGAGCCTGTGGCCCTGGCCCTCGCGGCCACCGACCCGGCCAACCCGTATGGTGCGGCGCTGCCGTGGCCCGCCTTGGATGTGGAAGCCGGCACCGGCCACCGACCCGGCCGGAAAGCGGGGGCCCTGGTGGTGCTCGTGGACGGGGCGCTGGTCCTCTACGTGGAGCGCGGCGGGAAGACCCTCCTGGCGTTCACCGGGGACGACGCCATACTGTCGGCCGCCGGGGCGGCCCTGGCCGGGGTGGTGACCCGGGGTGCCGTGGACAAACTGATCATGGAGAAAGTCAACGGCCACGGCATCCTGGATACCCCTGTGGCGGCCGCCCTGTCGGCTGCAGGTGCCTACTCCACGCCCAAGGGACTGAGGATCCGTGCCTGAGGGGGATTCGGTCTGGCGGGCCGCAAGCCAGCTCCACAAAGCACTGGCGGGGCAGACCCTCACCGCCTCGGACTTCCGCGTACCCCGGTTCGCCACCCTCAACCTGGCCGGATGGACCGTGGATGAAGTCGTCCCCCGCGGAAAACACCTGCTGATGCGCGTCACCGGACCCGACGACCGTAAGCTCACCATCCATTCCCACCTGAAAATGGAGGGTACCTGGCAGGTTTACGAGCCCGGGGGCCGCTGGCGTAAGCCGGGCTTCACCGCTCGGTGCGTGCTCCGGACCGCTGTTGCGGACGCCGTCGGCTTCTCCCTGGGCATCGTTGAAGTGGTCCGCACCGCAGATGAGGACTCCATCGTGGGGCACCTCGGGCCAGACCTCCTCGGTCCGGACTGGGATGTGGCCGAAGCCGAACGGAGGATCCTGGCGGCACCCGGGGTTCCCATCGGCGTCGCCCTGCTGGACCAGCGCAACCTGGCTGGCATCGGCAACATCTACCGCTGCGAAGCCTGCTTCCTCTCCGGGGTCCACCCGGCATCTCCCGTTGCGGCCATCGAGGACGTCCGCCCCCTCATGACGGACGCCAAACAACTGCTGGAGGCCAACCTTGGCCCGGGACGAAGGGTCACTATCCTTAATGCCCGCGGGATGCCCGTCGGACGGATGGCGGGGCGGCCCGGGTACTGGGTCTACGGGCGCGAACACCAGCCATGCCTCAAATGCCGGACCCCCATCCGCCGCGGTGTCTTGGGAAAACCCAACGGCGAAGAGGAACGGGACATCTACTTCTGTCCGAAGTGCCAGCCAGCCCCGCAGTAGGGCGTACCCCCTACGCCTTGCCCGTCAGTGCAGTCTCGGGCGAGCCGGCATCCGATGCCTCCGCGGTGAGTTCCGGCAAAGTCCGTGCAGGAAGCCCTGCAGGAACCATGAACCAGGGAAGCAGGACCTGGACCAGCGGTCCGATGGCCAGTGCATAGAGCACCGTGCCGACGCCCACCGAGCCGCCCAGGAGCCAGCCGGCACCCAGCACCACTACTTCAATCAGCGTCCGTGACACCCGGACCGACCAGCCGGTACGCCGGGCGAGGCCGGTCATCAGGCCGTCCCGGGCGCCGGGGCCGAACCGGGCGCCGATGTAGCAGGCAGAGGCGATGCCGTTCAGCAGCACTGCGCCGGCCAGCATCCCGGCTTGCCCGCCGAGGTGAGTGATCGCGGGGATCAAGGCGAGGCCGACGTCTGCGAACACGCCCACCAGCACCGCGTTGCAGAGCGTCCCGAACCCTGGCCATTGCCTCAGCGGAATCCACAGGAGCAGCACGAGGAAGCTGACAATGATGACCACCACGCCAATGCTGAGCCCGGTGCGGCCGGCCACCCCCTGATGGAACACATCCCATGGATCCAGGCCCAGCCCTGCGCGAATGAACATGGCCAGCGAAATGCCGTACATGGCGAGGCCCATAAAGAGCTGGAGGAGTCTGCGGGTCAACAACATGACTATCACCCTGCCAGAGAACTGGCATTGAAATACATAGCCAGTTTGAGATACTGGCTTTATGTCCACTTCTCTCAACCCTTCCGCTTTGGCCCGCCTGCTGGGCGACTGGAACCTCGGCGCCGCCCCCGCCTACCGCGAGCTCGCCGACGTCGTACGCCTCCTGGTCCTGGACGGACGGGTTGCGCTGGACACCGCCCTGCCCAGCGAGCGGTCACTGGCGGAATCCCTCGGAATCAGCCGGACCACGGTCACGGCGGCCTACACCCATCTACGCGAACAGGGCTTCCTCAGCAGCGGGCAGGGCAGCCGTGGGCGGACGCAGATTCCGCGCCGCACCGTACCGGTAAGCGCACCCGGCATTGCGCCCCCCGACGGAATCCTGGACCTGGCCTACGCCTCCCTCCCCGCTACCGGCGAGGTGGTGCACCGCGCTTTTGCGGACGCCCTGTCGGATTTGCCGGCCCTGCTTCCCGGCTTCGGTTATGACGCGGTGGGCTTTCCCGCGCTCCGGGAAGCCATAGCAGAGCGATACACCGCCGCAGGCGTTCCCACCACTGCCGGCCAGATCCTGGTGACATCCGGCGCGCAGCATGCACTGAACATTGTCTTGCGTACCCTCGCCGGCCGGCAGGAGAAGGTCCTCGTGGACCATCCCACGTACCCCAACGCACTCGACGCCATCCGCGCCTCCGGCTCACGGATCATCCCGGTGCCGCTTCCGCCGGCCCGCGAGGAGGGCGGAAACCCCGGCTGGGACATGGATGCGATGGAGGCCGCCCTGTTGGAGCAACGCCCCGCCATGGCCTACGTGGTTCCGGACTTCCACAACCCCACCGGCCGGCTGATGTCCGATCTCCAGCGCCGCCGCCTGGTGCGGGCCGCGGCGTCGGCCGGCACCGTACTGGTAGTGGACGAAACACTGAGGGAGCTCAACCTCGACGGCGGAGCCAGCACCCCGATGGCAGCCTTCAGTCCGGCAGTGGTGTCGATAGGATCGTTGAGCAAGTCGCACTGGGCGGGCCTGCGCACGGGCTGGATCCGGGCCGACGAGGAAATGCTGGGCCGCTTGATCGCCACCAGGACCACCATGGACCTGGGCGGGCCGGTGGTTGAGCAGTTGGCCGCGGCGGGCCTGGTGCGCTCGCTGGCAGATCCCCTTGGAGCCCGTCTCGCCACCCTTCGGGAGAACCGTGCGGTCCTCCTGGATCTGCTGGCCAGGCATCTTCCGGACTGGCGGCCGGAGCACCCGGCCGGAGGCCTCACCGTATGGATCCGGCTGCCGGCTGCATCAAGTACGGCCCTGGCCGTGATCGCGCCCGAGTTCGGCCTCCGGCTGGCCGCCGGCCCTCGCTTCGGCGCCGGAGGGGCGTTTGAGCAGTTTCTGCGGATTCCGTTTACGTTGCCACCGGCCCAACTCGAGACCGCCGTCCTGGCCCTCCGCTCAGCCCAAGACCGGCTGGATGCGGCGCCCCAGCTCCTCCGGCCCCGAAGGAACGCCCCACAAGTGGCCATCGCCTGAAACACACACTCCGGTTTTCGACGCACAGCTTCCCTGGCGCGGCCGGTATATGGTCAGCGCCAGGGAAATGTGCGAGTCGGCTGGTGTTCTTGGGGTGGTTTGGCCGCTCAGGCGAAGACCTTGCCCAGGAACCCGCTCCAGGCCGCGGTGGTGGCCTCGGAATTCCCGCTGCCGCTGAAGTCGTGCACGGTCATGCCCACCGGTGCGCCGAAGGCATTGCGGCCGAAGAACCGGTACAGCGTGTCCGCGGTCCGCAGCCCCAGGAAGTTCTCATTGGAGAAGTCCACTTCCCCGGCAAGCCGCCCGACGCCGTCGAGCGTTACGTCCACCGCAGACCCCTGCGCCGCAGCCTCCACGCCCAAGGCCTTCTTCAGGCGCTCGAACCCGTCCGGAGACTGGGAGGCCGCAGGCGCCTGGATGTCCGTGAACACCACAGGCCTGCCGTCGAAATACTGCAGGTACTGGCCCAGGGTGTGAAGGTAGAACTCGGTGTGCTTGCTGGCGCCGTCGTACTGACCGTCCCAGTTGTCCGCGAAGATCCCGCTGTGTACGTAATGGAGCCTGGCGCGGCCGCCGTCCAGCGGTTCGAGGACGTGCTCCAGTTGGTTGAACCAGCCGTCCGGGCCGTCCATCCTCGAAACCAGGTGCGTGGGGTACTCCTGCACGGTCTTCACGTCCGGCCACTGGTCCGTGGGGAACATCCATGCCGGCGTCCCGCTGGTCACGGCTTCCCAGACCCGCTCGGGGGTGCCCGGCAGTTCGGTGTCGTAGACGATCTCGAATTCGCGTTTGTCAGTCATTGTCCTGCTCCTTCGGTGAAAGGGATGTGGTGGGGTTTTTGAGTGCAGGATGAAGCGCGACGACGATCCGGTGCTTCCTGCCGCCACGGGCCGGAGTGCCGCCAGCCGCGGGGGCGCCAGTCGCACTCCCGGGCGGGCCGCCGCCGTCGTGGTATTTGTCCACCAGCCGGGTCACTGCCTCGCCGAGCTCCTCGGCGAAGGCGGCACGGTCCGCGGCTGTGCGGAAGAGTATTTCACCGTCGATTGCGAAGGTTGCCAGCGGCTGCCGGGCCGCGGCCGCTCCGGCGATCAGCTTGCCCACCTCCTGGACCATCCGCCCTGCGAGCGCCAGCAGCCAGAAGGCCGAGAAGCGGTCGGAGAAGCGGTGCGGGTCCGGGGCGACGGAGGCCAGGGCGACCGGTGAGATCAGGTAGGAGGCAGCCGTTGCCTGGAGCACGCGTTCGGTGACGTTGCCCTTGCGCCGCTCCTCGACGAGTTGCACCAGCCCGTGCCGTTCCAGGGCTTTGAGGTGGTAGTTGACCTTCTGCCGCGGCAGGCCCACCTTGGCGGCGAGCTGGGTGGCCGAGCCGGGTTCCGCGAGTTCCATGAGAATGCGTGTCCGGGTCGGATCCAGCGACGCCTCCGCAGCGGCCGGGTCCTCGATCACTTCGATGTCCAACATGGTTCCATCATGCCAACCGACAGTTTTTATTGTCAAGAACTTTTTTTCCGTCGGTTCGGTAGCGTTGCGTGGCCCGCTTTACGCCCCTGAGCCTGCTTCAGGCACGCAGAGCGGGCCACACAACGCAAAGTAGAATAGACCGGTGATGCAATCCCCCCTCCCCGTGCGCGACGGCGTCAACGCCACCCGCCTGCGCCTGCCGGAGGAGGGGCCATGGACCACCGCGATGGACTACATGATGCACCGCTGGGGCCACATCGATCCGCAGGGCATCGAGGACAGGTTCGACGCCGGCGAGATCGTCGGCGAAGGCGGCACCCCGCTGGACAGGACCACCAGGCTCGAGGACCACACCTTCATCTGGTACTACCGCACGCTCCCGCCGGAGACCCGCATCCCCGTGGAACTGGCCATCCTGCACCAGGACGAGCACCTCCTGGTGGTGGATAAGCCGCACTTCCTGCCCACCACCCCCGGCGGCACTTATATCCAGGAATCCGCCCTCGTCCGCCTCCGGAACCAGCTGGACCTCCCGGACCTGATCCCCATGCACCGCCTGGACCGGATGACCGCCGGCGTGCTCCTGCTCTCCACCAACCCGGAAACCCGCGGCAAGTACCAGGTGCTGTTCGAAAAGCGCCAGGTCCAGAAGGAATACGAGTGCGTCTCCGCAGCCGAGCCTGCTGACGGGTATCCCGCCGTCGACTTTCCCGCAGTGGTCCGCAACCGGATGACCAAGTCCCGCACCTACCTGCTCGCCGAAGTGATCGACGGAGAGCCCAACGCCGAGACCCGCATCGAGCGGCTGGAAACGTTCGACGGCGGCGTCCGCCCAGGTGCCGACGGCACCACTGCCGGCACACGCCTCGCCCGCTACCGGCTGGAACCACACTCCGGAAAGACGCACCAGCTCCGGGTCCATATGGCGTCGCTCGGCCTGGGCATTGTCAACGACGCGTTCTACCCCGACCTGCTGGACAAGGCCCCGGACGACTACACCAAACCGCTTCAGCTCCTGGCCCGCGGCATACGCTTCGTGGACCCCATCAGCGGTCAACCGGTGGAATACCGCAGCCGGCTCGAACTCAGTGAGGCCGCTCGAACACGGCGTTGAACAGCTCCTCCATCTCGGGGCTGAACAGGACGAACTCCACCAACTCGAGCGTGCTGGACGGATGTGAGGCACCAAACCCGCTGACGGCGTCGTGCGCAGCGGTGGCGACGGCCCGCCCATGCCAGCCGTAGACTCCGCCGCCCACGGCAGGGAAGGCGAGGGACTGCACGCCCAAGGCATCGGCCACGCGAAGGCTCTCGCTGAAGCAAGAGACCAGCAGCGCCTGGTTTGTCTGCCCCGCCCGGCGGTTCGGTCCAACGGTATGGATCACCCAGCGGGCCTGGAGCCTGAAGCCTGGAGTGGCGATGGCGGCTCCCGGGGCGAGTCCATGCGGCAGACCGGTGTCCCGGAGAGTCCGGCAGGCCGCCAGCAGCGCGGGCCCGGCGGCCCGGTGGATGGCCCCGTCCACTCCCCCGCCACCCAGCAAGGAGGAATTCGCCGCGTTGACGATCGCGTCCACGGAACGGGTGGTGATATCTCCCTGGAGGACCTGCATACGCATGCGGCCAGTGTCCCACCGGTTGCCTCTGGAAGACAGGTCCGGGCAGGAATATCCTGTCGGTGAGGAGCTCACAGCAAGCCCTGTGTGAGGAACCCATGGACACGTTCAGCGAGATTCCCGGGGACAGGACCGCGGCCGCCTTCGCCTATGCTGCGGCCGGCCTTGGCGCGGCCGGTGTTGCCTCGCTCGGTGCCATGTACGCCCTTGAAGTTCCGAGGGAGGGCCCTACATCTTCGGCACCATCAACGATGCCACCGGTGGCGTGTTCAACCTGGTGGCCATCCCCGTGATCGTCCAGGTCCACCGCCGCCTTCGCCGCACCCCGGGCTCCGACGCGGGCCTGTTGCTGGTCATCGGCGCCAGCGCCGCAGGTTCTGCCAGTTCTTTCCTGCTGGTCTTCAAAAGGCTTGGTTTCACCGTTTCCACCGGCATCAGCGTGGGGGCAATGGCAGTCCAGGCCATCTGGTTCCTGCTGGCCAACCGCGCGCTGTACAAGGCCGGCGGCTACCCGCAGGACCTCGCGAAACTCGGACAGTCCATCGGCGGAGCCCTCGTTGCTGCCCTCCCGGTGGCCGGACTCGCCGTCGTCGGGCGGGCACCAACATGGTTCCGGTGGGGCATCGGCGGGGCGGGACTGGCCGTCGGATCCGTCGCCTGGATCGCTTGGCCGTACTGGTACTTTCTGGCCGCACGGCACCTCAGCCACGTCCCTGACGCGGCTGGGAATCCTGGCCGTCGCCCGGTCTCCCGGCTTTTCAGCGGCCCGCGCTGACCACTGGGCCGGACCGGGCCGTCCCGGGCCACCAAAGTGCGGTACTTTGTGGCCATGGACTTTGGCAGCGCGGACAGCTGGGGGGCGGCGATCTACTTCTGGATCATCCCCGTGGTCCTCGGCGATGCCATCTTCCCCCCGATTCCGTCCGAAATGGTGGTCATCACCGGCGGAGCCCTCTCCGCGGACGGCCGGGCCAACGTCTTCCTGGTGGGCGCCCTGTCCGCTTTGGCATCCTGGATCGGCGACATGGTGGTGTTCCAGCTGTTCAAACGCCGGCTCAGCCACGTCCTGGACCGCTGGCGCTGGGGACGAAAGTTCCACGCCGGAATCCACACGGCCATTGCCAAAGCGGGCCGCTCCACCACGTACGGGGCCATCATCGGCGTCCGGTTCATTCCGGGCGGAAGGCTGGCGACGTCGGCAGCTGCCGGCATTGCCGACGTCTCGGTCCGCGGCTTCAGCCTCTGTGCCGGCCTCGGCGCGGTCCTCTGGGCCTGCTGGCTCGTGGGGCTCGGCTACTTCACCGGCTCCGCAACCCGCCTGCCGTTCTGGGCCAGTTCGCTGATCGGGGTAGCCGTGGGCCTGGTGATCGGCGCCGTCGTCGGCGTCATCGTCACGCGCCGGCGCGGCACGCGCTCGCCGGTGGACGAGCCGGCTCCCGGCGACTGACGCAGCCTAGACAGGGGCCCAGCGGCCGCGGCTGCGGCGGAGCACCATCAGGGAGCCGGTCAGCGCAACGCGTTCGACGGCGTCGCGCATCATCGCCGCCGATTCCCGCGCCTGCTGGTTCTCACCGTTGTACTCGGTGGGTTCCACGAGGAAGCGCAGGTTCAGCTGCGGGACGCCGCCGGCGATATCCAGCTGGTTGGACTCCACATGGTGACGGGTTTCCAGCGCTTCAACCGCAGCTTCCATGACGGCCTCCGGCGGGTTGCCGGGCTTCAGTCCGGTGATTTTCAGTCGCGTCTGGAAAGAAGGCATGCCGTCAACCATATCCCGGCCGCGCCTGCGTCCCCCAAGGCCTGAAACGCTCTCTCACTTGATGCAGGAAATGAACAAACGCTCGCTCACTTTCCCGAGGAAAGCGAGCGAGCGTCTGGGGAAAACCTGCAGTAAGTGAGAGAGCGTCCCGGGGAGTGGTGGGGCTTAGCCCGTGTTGCGCAGGCCGGCGGCCACCCCGTTGACGGTGATCAGCATGGCACGCTGGAGCCGTTCGTCGATCTCGGCGTTGCTGATGCTGCCGTCCGCCGCAGCCTTCTGAGCCCTGGGCCCGGACGCGGCGGAGCAACTCCACCTGCAGGTAGCTGATGGGGTCCAGGTACTGGTCGCGGATCTCCAACGAACGCTTGAGCGTGGGCTGGGCGTCCAGGAGCAGGTTCTCGCCGGTGAGGTTCTGGATCTCGGCCACCGTGAGGTCGTACTCCTCACGGATGGTCCGGAAAATCCGGTGCAGCTCCTCCGGCACCAGGGTGGCAACGTAGTAGCCGGCAATGTCCAGGTCCGTCTTTGCCAGCGTCATTTCCACGTTGGAGAGCACCGACCGGAAAAAATGCCAGTTCTCGATCATGTCCTTCAGCTGGTCCGAGTTCCCGGCCTCGCGGGCGGCTTTCAGGCCGGAACCAACGCCGAACCAGCCAGGGACGATCTGCCGGGACTGGGTCCAGCCAAAGACCCACGGGAATAGCGCGCAGGCCCTCGAGGCCCGCGCCCGAATCCGGGCGCTTGGACGGGCGGGAGCCGATATTCAGCGAACCCAGCTGCTCCACGGGCGTGGATGCCATGAAGTACGCCGGCAGGTCCGGGTCGTCGATGAGCTTCCGGTACCGCTCAAAGGCGGAGTCGGAGATGGTTTCCATCACGTGTGCGTACCGCTCGCGCTGGTCTTCGGAGGTGCGCGGGGCTGCGGTGCAGGGCCGAGCCCTGGAGCACGGCCGCGAGGGAGAGCTCCAGGTTTTCGCGGGCCAGCTCGGGCAGCGAGTACTTGTCCGAGATGACCTCACCCTGTTCGGTGAACTTGATCTCGCCCTCCAACACGCCATTGGGCTGGGCCATGATGGCGTCGTAGGTCGGTCCGCCGCCGCGGCCCACGGACCCGCCACGGCCGTGGAACAGGCGCACCCGGACCCCGTGCTTCGCTGCGACGTCCCGGAGCTTGCGCTGGGTCTTGTGGATTTCCCACTGGCTGGTCATCACCCCGGATTCCTTGTTGGAGTCCGAGTAGCCGAGCATGATCTCCTGGACATCGCCCCTCAGCCGGACCAGGTCACGGTACGACGGAACGGACAGCAGCCGGTCCACAATCTCGGCCGAGGCGCGCAGTTCCTCCACGGTTTCCAGCAGGGGCGCGAAGCCGATCCTGGCATAGGGGGCCTCGCCGAAGAGGTTCACCAGCCCGGCTTCACGGGCCAGGACCGCTGCCGCCAGGACGTCGTCGGCGCCGCGGGTCATCGAGATGATGTAGGTCTCGATGACGTCCGGGCCGTAGGTGCGCAAGGCACGCCGGATCTCCCGGAAGACGTCGTACGTGCCGTCAGCAACGCCGTCGAGCTTAATCGGGTGCCCGGACAGCGGCCGGCGGGACGCCAGCTCCGAGCCCAGGACCTCGAAGCGTTCCTCCCGGCTGAGCTCGGCGTACCGGAGCCCCGGGCCGCCCAGCCGGTCCATCAGCTGCCCGACGGCGTCGTGGTGGTGGTCGGCGTGTTCGCGGATGTCCAGGGTGGCCAGGTGCAGGCCGAAGGATGCCACTGCCCGGCGGACACGCGCCAGAGCACCGTCGGCGGCAAGCGAAGCCGAATGGTTCCGGAGCGAGAGTTCGAGCAGTTCGAGGTCGGTCAGGAGCTCATCGGTGGCGTTGTAGTCACGGCCGTGTTCATGGTTGGAACCCGCGGCCACCCGCTTGCCGGTGTTGATCAGCTTCGCCTTGATGCAGGTGAGCTTGAGCCGGTAGGGCTCCTGCGCATTGAGCTCGAGCACCCGCCGGTCCAGGCCGGGCAGCTTCTTCAGGTCAGCATCGATGGATTCGAGCAGTTCCCGGTCCGCTCCGGCGAGCGCCGTGGAGTTGGAGAGGATGGAGATCAGGTCATCGATCATCCCGATGCTGATCCGTACGGCGTGCTGGTTCTGGATCTGCAGGATTTCCCGCGTCACGGCGGCGGTGACATTGGGGTTGCCGTCCCGGTCCCCGCCGATCCAGGAGCCGAAACGGATGGGAGCGTTCTGGGACGCAAGGGTGACCCCGTGCTCGCCGAGGAGGTCCGAGAGTTCAGTGAGCATCTCCGGCATGGCGTCGGTCAGGATCCCCCCAAGGTAGTAGATGGCGTTGCGCGCCTCATCCACCGGGGTGGGCCTGACCTGGCGGAGTTCATCCGTCTGCCACATCTGGTCGATGATTTCGGCCAGCTGGCGGTCCTGCCGCCGCCGGGAGGTGGTGCCCTCCCGGGTGGGCTGCGCCAGCACATCGGAGAGCTTGCGGACCTTGTCCAGCACGGAGCGGCGGGACGCCTCGGTGGGATGGGCGGTGAAAATGGGCCGGACATCCAGCCCGTTCACCACCTCCTGGAGGACGGCAGGGCCGGCCTGCGCGGCGATGTCGCTGACGGCCTTCGCCAGCCAGCCGTCCTTCTCCTGCCGGGTCCGCAGGCCCCGGACGCGGTGCACCTGCTCGGCAGCGTTGGCGAGGTGGAAGTAGAACGCAAAGGCACGGACCAGGTCAGTGGCCTGTTCGATGGGCAGGGAGCCCAGCAGCTCACGGACCTGCTCGACGACGTCGTGGGCGCTCCAGGGGCCGGTGGCGTCTGCGCCGCCCCGCGCGGCCTCCTTGGACTCCTTCGTCAGGAGGCGGACCTGCTCTACGAGGTCCAGGAGTTCGGGCCCGTGCTGGCGCACGAGGGATTCCCCCAGGAGGGTGGAAACGCGCCGGACGTCGGCCCTCAGTTCGGAGGCAAGGTCGGTTGCGGAATTTGTTGCAGTGTCAGCCATGGAAACTATCTTTCGAGGGTTCGGACTTGGCTCGTACACTGCGCTGGATACTGTGAGCCACGTTACTAGCTAAAGATGCTACCCGCCGGGGGCCGCCTCGGGGGAATCCGTCTCAGATAGTGTCAGGGCGGATCCGGCGGTCCTCAGCGGACGATCTTGAAGTTGAAGTCGTAGGTCCCCAGCGTCCCGGCAAGACGCAGCCAGACGGGCATCATCATCTCTGCGCCACGTGCCGTGGTGATGTCGCCCAGGTCGATGACGTCACGGTGGCCGAGGCTTTGCAGCAGGGATGTGACAGCCTTTTTGGCATCCGGGTCGTTGCCTGAGACGAAGGCGGAATGCTCTCCGCCGGCCAGCCGTCCGGGGTTGACCATCATCCCGGCGTTCATGGTGTTAAGGGTCTTGACCACCTTGGCGTCCGGGAAGGCCCTCTGGATCTGCTCACCCAGGCTGTCGGTATCCACCGGATTCAGCGACGGCGGGTAACCTTTGGAAAAGTCCAGCGGGTTGGCGATATCCATCAGGATCTTTCCGGAGAGGTTGCCTGCCCCCGCGGCAGCAAGGGCCTCCAGGGAGCGGAGACCGTTGGTCAGGTTGACCACCAGTTCCGCTGCGGCGGCAGCCTCGGAGTAGCCCGCGAGCGCAACGTCAACGTGCTGGGCATGCCATTGCGCGAACGGCGGAGTTCCCATGGCGCTTGGTTCCTGCTGCGAGAGCGTGGACTTCGGATCCCGGGTGCCGATCACCACCTCATGCCCCAGCTTCGCCAAACCCGCGGCGACAGTCCGGCCGGCTGATCCTGTACCGAGGACGGCGATCTTCACGGTTGGCTCCTTCATACGGTGCGGGAACAAGGGTGCTGCCAGTCCGACGTTACTCCGCCGGCGCCGCATGGCAAGGGCCGGCCGTCGGCACCCGTGAACCGCCACCCGGGAACCGCCACCGCCCCTGAACCGGCGCCGGAATGAACCCGGCGTCTGCCGGGTTGTAGCCGGGGCACACCGAAACGCCTGGAGGAACCTTGAGCACACCCGATCCCGCCCTGCTGGAACGCTGGCAACGCTTCCGCGCCAACCGGAACCGGGCGCTCGCAGCGGACCACGGCTGGCTGACCGTCACATCCTTCCAGTGGCTGGACGGCCAGCCCTCCGGCGTCGACCTCGTTCCGGGCCTCTGGTCAACGGACGGCACGACGGCGTTCCTCACCGCCGCTGCGGCGGACGGACTGCGGCTGGTGGAGACAGGGGAACCCGTCGACGGAACCATTTCGGCCACCCTGGCGGACGAGGAATCCCTGCTGTGGGTGCGGTTCGGCGGCGACGACGGATCGCAGGTGGTGGTTGAACTGGCCATGCGCGCGGACAGGTACGCCATCCGCACCAGGGATTCCCGTTCGCCGGTGTTCACGGAATTCGAGTCAGTACCCACGTTCGGCTACCGCCCCGACCTGGTGGTTGACGCCGAGTTCCGCGCGTATGCCGAACCGGTGGACGTTCCGATCGGTACCGCCAACCCGCTGGTTGACGGGGTGCACCGTTCCGTGGGCGAGCTCGTCTTCCGGCTTCCCGGAAAGGACCACGAGTTCCACCTGCAGGCCGAGGAAGAGAAGCTCGGTGCCCTGACCGTGACATTCCACGATGAAACCAACGGGGATTCGACCGACGAGTGGCGGAAGGTCTCCACCACCCGGCCGCGGGTGGATCCCTCAGGCAAGGCGTCGGTGGTCCTGGATTTCAACCGGGCCATCAACTATCCCAGTGCCTTCACCCCGTACGGAACCTGCCCCATGCCGGTGAAGAACAACAGCCTGGACTACCGGATCGAAGCCGGCGAGAAGCAGCCGGCCCTCCAGGACCGCTGACTCAGACGATCGCGGAGACCCCGGTAATGGCCCTGCCCACGATCAGGGTGTTGATCTCGAACGAGCCTTCGTAGGTATAGATGGCCTCTGCGTCCGCGAAGATCTTCGCCATCCGGTAGTCGGTGACAATGCCGTTCCCGCCCAGGATTGACCTGCCCAGCGCCACGGTCTCGCGCATCCTGGCACTGCAGTACGACTTCGCGAGCGCCACCTGGGCCATGTCCGCCGTGCCGTCCTCCTGCAGCTGGGCGAGGCGGGCCATCATGCCCATGCTGGCCACGGTGTTGCCCAGCATGGTGACCAGCTGCTGCTGGATCAGCTGGAACTTCGCCAGCGGCCTGCCAAACTGTCGGCGTTCGACGGCGTACTGCCGGGCGACGTCGAAGGCAGCCAGTTGCTGCCCCACGGCCTGCCAGGCCACCATGATCCGGGACCCTTTCAGGAGAAGATTGGTGTCCTCGAACCCCGTGATGCCGGCGAAGCGGTCAGCTTCCGCCACAACGACGCCGTTGAAGACGATGTCGGCGTTCTGGACGGTCCGGAGGGCGATTTTGTGTTCGATCCGGCTCCGGCTGACGCCCGGCAAGGATGCGTCCACGATAAAGCCGCGCACGGCACCGTCGGCCTCGTCCTTCGCCCACACCAGCAAGTAGTCACAGAACGTCCCGTTGCCGATCCAGCGCTTGGCGCCGTTGAGGACCCACGCGTCGCCGTCGCCGTCGGGCTCTCCGGTGGCCCGCGAAATACGCCGTACCCGCGTCTCCATGCCGCCGGCCACATCCGAACCGTGCCCCGGCTCGGTGAGCGCAAACGCACCGGTGGTGCGGAGGCTTGCAGCGTCCGCGAGCAGCCGGCCCTGCTGGTCCTGCGAACCGAAGGCGTAGAGGGATTCCACAAAGAGATCGTGGTGGACCAGGAAGAACGTGGCGATCGAGGTGTCCACCCGGGTCATTTCCGCGATGACCAGGCCGGCAAAGAGGTGGCTGTAGCCACGCTGCGCGGGGGTGCTCAGTTCCAGTGCAGCGAGTTTGGGGAGGATGTGTGCAGGGAATTCGGCGTTGTTCCACCAGTCCGCTGCGAACGGAGCAATCTCGGTGGCCAAAAATTCCCGCAACTGCGCGAGCTTGGCCCGTTCAGCCGGGCTAAGGAGCGATTCGACGTCGAAGAAGTCGGCCCCGGGCAGGTCGCCGGCGCCCGGGGCCGCCTGTGCTGGAGTGGCCAGGGTCATTTGGGGCCCATCCTGATGGCGCCGTCCAGCCGGATGGTTTCGCCGTTAAGCATGGCGTTCTCCACGATATGGGCTACGAGGGCCGCGTATTCGGCGGGCTTGCCCAGCCGGGAGGGATGCGGGACCTGCTTGCCCAGTGAGTCCTGTGCATCCTGTGGCAGCCCGGCCATCATGGGCGTCTCGAAGATACCGGGGGCAATGGTCACCACCCGCACCAGCGAGCGTGCCAGTTCCCGGGCGATCGGCAGGGTCATGGCGGCGACGGCACCTTTGGAGGCGGCGTAGGCCGGCTGGCCGATCTGCCCGTCGTAGGCGGCCACGGACGCCGTGTTGATGATGACGCCCCGCTCAGGTCCGCCGGGTTCCGTGACGGCAGGTTCCGTGGCGGCCATGGCGGCCGCGGCCAGGCGGAGCACGTTGAAGGTGCCGATCAGGTTCACCTGGACCACCTTGCTGAACGCATCCAACGGCAGGACACCTTCGCGCCCCAGCACCCTGCCCGGGGTTGCGATCCCCGCGCAGTTCACCAGGATCCGCAGCGGCCCCAGGGCAACAGCGGTGTCGACGGCGGCCTGCACGTCTGCTTCGTTGGTCACGTCGGCGGGGACGAAGATGGCGGTCCGCCCGGTGGCGCTGCCGGAACCGGCAGTGTCCGCACCGTTGAGCTCGGCCGCGAATGCTGCGCCGGCTGAGGATGGCAGATCGACCAGCACCACCGAGGCCCCGGCGTCGAACAGGCGCCGGGCCGTGGCCGCCCCCAGTCCGGACGCGCCGCCCGTGACCAGCGCGACAGTACCGTTGATGTCCATCCATCCTCCTTGATGACGGCCCGGAGAAAGTCCCGGCCCGGAACATTAGTTAGTGAATGTTAACTGAAATCCGGCCGCTGCGCACCATCCCGCCGCGACAATCCGCAGCCACCCGGCCCGTTAGGCTGGAGCGCATGACCCCGCAGCACGCCAAGCCCACGCCCGCAGACTGGCAAACCCGGGCCAACGAAGCCGCACGTTCAGTCACCGCCGTCTTCGGCCAGTCGCTGTTCTTCCTCCCCGGCACCCACATCGGCGCCACACACCGGCCCTCACGCCGCGTGCAGAACCTGTTCCGGCCCTGGCATTACTGGTGGCAGGCACACTATGTGGACTGCCTGGTGGATGCCGGCCGCCGGGAACTGGGCAACGGCGCCACCCCTGCGGCGCGCTACAACGGACCGGACAAGCCCAGTGCCGGCAGGCTGGCCTCCCGCCTGGTGACGGGCATCCGGCTGCGCAACCTTTTCACCGTCGTCAACAGCTACTACGACGACATGGCCTGGCTGGCCCTCGCCACCCTCCGCCTGGAAGACCTCGCCCGTGACACCAGGCGGCCCGGCGCCCGGCGCAACGCCCGGGTGCGCAAAACCCTGACCCTGCAGTTCGATTCCGCCACGACGGATGACCTCGGGGGCGGAACGTTCTGGAGCAAAAAGCGCGACTTCAAGAACACCCCGGCCACCGCTCCGGTGGCTTTGTACTACGCCCGGACCGGGAACCCTGCGAAGGCCCAGGCACTGCTGGACTGGCTGGACGCCAGGCTCTTCGACCCGGACCAGGCGCTCTACCTCGACGGCCTGCGGATCAGCGCCACCGGAGAAGCCGTGGTGGAGCGAGGCATTTACACCTACAACCAGGGGCCGGTGCTGGGCGCCCTGCTGGAACTGGGCGGCGAGGCAAACCTGGCCAGGGCGGCCGCGGTGGTGGACGCGGTGGCCCGCAGCCTGACCCGGCCGCTCGGTGACGCTGCCGGGACGCGGGTCCTGCGGTGCGACGGAACCGGCGACGGCGGGCTCTTCACCGGGATCCTGTCCCGCTACCTGGCACTCGCCGCGTCCGACCCCCGGCTCCCCGCCACCACACGCGGAACCGCCGGCCGGCTGGTCCTGGATACCGCGGAGGCCTTCTGGACCGGCCGCCGGCTGATCACCGCCGCAGAGCCGCTGGCCCGCCATCAAGGCATGCCGCTTTTTTCCGTATACCCGGAGACCCCGGCGGGCACGACCTACCCTGAGGGAAGCACCGTCGAGCTCTCCACCCAACTGCAGGCGTGGATGGTGTTGGAAGCGGCCGCGAAGGCCGGAAGCGCACCCATGGCCGCCAATTAGGTCACGCAACAGTTCCGTAATTGATGTGATCCTGATCACTTAAGTGGCCTGCCGTTTGGATGCTTAGGTTTGGCTAACCTACAGTTTTTCCAGTGGGCATCCCCCCATCCCGGCCCACACGGACCCTGCGGTCCAACAGGACTTTTCCCCAGAAAGCAGCCCTCAATGAAGATCCGCAACCACGCGCTGGCAGGCATCGCACTCGCCGCCACCGCAGCCCTCGGACTGACCGCCTGTGGCGGCGCCACCACCCCCGCCGCCAGCGGCTCCGCTTCGGCCTCCGCAGACGCCGTGTCCGGCGAAATCACCGTGTACAACGCCCAGCACGAGAGCCTCACCAAAGAATGGATCGACGCCTTCACGGCGGAGACCGGCGTCAAGGTGACCATGCGCCAGGGCTCCGACACCGAGCTCTCCAACCAGCTTGTCCAGGAAGCCGCTGCCTCCCCGGCCGACGTCTTCCTCACCGAAAACTCCCCTGCGATGGCGCAGGTGGAAAACGCCGGCCTCTTCGCCGACGTTGACCAGGCCACCATCGGCCAGGTGCCCGAAGAGTTCCGTCCGTCCACCGGAAAGTGGACCGGCATCGCCGCCCGCTCCACGGTCCTGGTCTATGACAAGGCCAAGCTGACTGAAGACCAGCTGCCCAAGTCCATGCTGGACCTGGCAAACCCGGAGTGGAAGGGCAAGTGGGCCGCATCTCCGTCCGGCGCCGACTTCCAGGCCATCGTTTCGGCACTGCTGGAACTCAAGGGCGAAGCGGCGACCGAGGAATGGCTCAACGGCATGAAGGAAAACTTCAAGGCCTACAAGGGCAACAGCACCGCCATGAAGGCAGTCAACGCCGGTGAGGTTGATGCCGCCCTGATCTACCACTACTACTACTACGGCGACCAGGCCAAGACCGGCGAGAACTCCAATAACGTCACCCCGTACTACTTCAAGAACCAGGATCCGGGCGCCTTTGTCTCGGTGTCCGGCGGCGGTGTGCTCAAGACGTCCAAGAACGAAGCCGCAGCCCAGGCGTTCCTGAAATTCATCACCGGCAAAAAGGGCCAGGAAGTCCTCAAGGACGGCACGTCCTTTGAATACGCCATCGCCTCGGACGTCCCCGCCAACGACAAGCTGGTTCCCCTTGAGGAACTGCAGGCTCCCACGGTGGACCCGGCCAAGCTGAACTCCGAAAAGGTCACCGAGCTGATGACCAAGGCAGGACTCCTGTAATTCGGTGACGACAGACCAATCGGCTCCCCCCTCCGAGGGGAGCACGACGACGGCGGGCCGGGGCAACAGCCCCCGCCCGCCTTTCGGCGTTTCCGCGGTGTCCGTCCTGGCAGTGCTCATCGCGTTGTTCTCGCTTGTGCCGCTGGGGTACGTCGTCTACATGACAGCTGCCACGGGCTGGGACACTGCAGCCGGGCTGATCTTCCGTCCCAGGGTGGGCGAACTCCTGCTCAACACGGTCCTGCTCATGCTGGTCACCATTCCCCTCTGCCTCATCCTGGGGGTCGGCGGCGCCTGGCTGGTGGAACGCACGCGCCTCCGCGGCCGCCGGACCTGGGCCGTGCTGCTCGCCGCGCCCCTGGCCATCCCGGCCTTTGTGAACAGCTACGCATGGGTATCTGCCGTGCCATCCCTGGAAGGGCTCGGCTCAGGGGTGCTGATCGCCACCCTGTCCTACTTCCCCTTGGTGTACATCCCGGCCGCGGCGACGCTCAGCCGGCTGGACCCGGCAATTGAGCAGTCTGCCGCGGCCCTGGGGCTCGGGGCGTGGCGGGTCTTTTTCCGGGTGGTGCTGCCCCAGCTCCGGATCGCCATGACCGGCGGCGCCCTGCTGGTGGGCCTGCACCTGCTGGCCGAATACGGCGCATTCGCCATGATCCGGTTCGACACCTTCACCACGGCGATCATGGTCCAGTACCAGTCCACCTTCAACGGCACAGCGGGAAACATGCTGGCCAGCGTCCTGGTGTTCTTCTGCCTCATCCTGCTCCTCCTGGAGGTCCGCAGCCGTGGAACAGCCCGCTACGCCCGGGTGGGCTCCGGCGCCCAGGCCAAGGCGCTTCGCCTGCCCCTGCACGCGTACCAGGTCCCGGCCCAGCTCTTCCTCATCACGCTGACGGCCCTCGCCTTCGGGCTGCCCCTGTTTTTCGTCATCCGCTGGATCGCTGCCGGCGGCACCGACATCTGGGCGGCGCACGAATTCCTGCCGGCCCTCCTGGCCACCCTCGGGTATGGCCTGGCCGGCGCTGTGGCAACCACCGCCGTCGCGTTCCCCATGGCCTATCTCGCCGTCCGGCACCCGGGCTGGTTCAGCAAGGCGCTGGAGCTCTCCAACTACATCACCAGCTCACTGCCGGGCATCGTGGTGGGGCTTGCCTTCGTCACGGTCAGCATCCGGGTGGTCCCGGGCATCTACCAGACCAGCGGGGTCCTGATCGCCGCCTATGTCCTGCTGTTCCTGCCGCGCGCGCTGGTAAACCTGCGGGCCGGACTGTCACAGGCGCCGAAGGAGCTGGACGAAGCAGCCCAGGCCCTGGGCAAACCTCCGCTCCTGTCCTTCATCCGGGTGACCCTGAGGCTCACCGCTCCCGCCGCAGCCGGCGGTGCTGCCCTGGTTTTCCTGGCCATCGTCAACGAGCTGACAGCCACCCTGCTGCTGTCGCCGAACGGCACGAGGACGCTCGCCACCGAATTCTGGAGCAAAAGCAGTGAAATCGACTATGCCGGTGCGGCACCCTACGCGCTGCTGATGATCCTGCTCTCAGCACCCATGACCTACCTCCTCTTCCAGCAGTCCAAGAAAGTGGCCGGACAGTGACCGAACAATCCCCCTCACGGCTTCCGGCACCACGGGTCGCGCCGTCGGTGGCGCCAACCACCAACAGCCACCTGCAGGTCACGGACGTCACCAAGAACTTCGGATCACAGGCCGTCCTCAAAGGCGTCAACCTTTCCGTGGCCAAGGGGGGAACCACTGCCATCGTGGGCCCCTCCGGCTCGGGCAAGACCACGCTGCTGCGCCTCATCGCCGGCTTCGAGCATCCGGCGACGGGAAGCATCTCCCTCAACGGCGCCAAAGTGGCCGGCGACGGCGTCTGGGTGCCGGCGCACAAGCGCCACGTGGGATACGTGGCGCAGGACGGAGCCCTCTTCCCCCACCTCACGGTGGGACAGAACGTCGCGTTCGGGCTGGACACTGCGAAGCTTGCCGGCGGCCGGCGAGCGGTGGGTGCCCGGGTCAGCGAGCTGCTGGAGATGGTGTCCCTGGATCCGGGCATGGCCAAGCGGCGGCCGCACCAGCTGTCCGGCGGCCAGCAACAGCGCGTGGCCTTGGCCCGCGCCCTTGCCCGGGAGCCTGAACTGATGCTGCTGGACGAGCCGTTCTCCGCGCTGGACGCGGGCCTGCGCGTAGCAACGCGACGGGCCGTAGCCAAAGTCCTGAGCCGCGCCGGCGTCACCACCATCCTGGTCACCCACGACCAGGCAGAAGCGCTGTCCTTCGCCGACCAGGTGGCCGTGATGCGGGGCGGCAAACTGGCCCAGATCGGAAACCCGTTTGTGGTGTACACGCGCCCGGCCGACCGGGCCACGGCGGAATTCCTCGGCGACGCGGTGATCCTGGACGCATGGATGGAGGGGTCGCTGGCCACCTGTTCGCTGGGCGGAATCCCCGTCCGCAGGCCTCCGGCCCAGGGCCGGGTGCAGCTCATGCTGCGGCCCGAGCAGATCCGTATTGCCGAGGACGGCCCCATCCGCGGCGTGGTGGTCGACACCGACTACTTCGGCCCCGAGACCACGGTCCGCCTCAAACTGGCGGTCCCGCCGGAACTGGCCGCAGGGAAGGACCACCGCTACCCCGGCGGCGGCGAGGTCATCACCATCCGGCACTGGAACGCCTCCATCGCGCGGCCCGGCATGGAGCTGTGCCTGCGCGTGGTGGGCGAGGCAGTGGCCTTCCCAGTAGAGGACTGACCTTTCCCGCGGGGGATCAGCTGGTTGCAGCCAGCGGAGTGACCGTGGCCGCTGCCAGGGAAACCGTTCCCCCGGCGCCCGCTATCCGGGCCCCGGCGGCGCCCTCCGGCGGGAACACCAGCGACGTCAGCGTCTGCCTCCCGCCGTTGGCGAAGACCTCGACCGAGGACCGGTCAACATAGACCGTCAGCGTCACCTTGCCCTCAACGGCAGGGGCTGCCACGGACCTTGCCTGCCGGTACTCATCGCCCAGCCGGGTCCGCCCCTCTCCCGCCGCCTGTGGCCGCAGCATCGCCGTCCCGGACCACAAATGCCGTCCCTGCCGTGAAGTCGTACCCGACTGTGGCGTAGGTTTTCCCGCCGCTTTGCAGCAGGACACGGGCCTCGCCGTCGGATGCCTGATCAAATTCAACATCGACCTTGTAAGCCCCGGTGCCGGGGACTGGAAGCGGCACTCCCGCCTCATCGCGCAGGTCCTGCCCGGGCACCTGACCGGGGGTTCCCTCCAGCGAGCGCAGGGCCGGGGTGGGCGTGGAGACCAGGGCGGGCCGGCCGCCGTCGGACTCCAGGCGGAGGTCGCGGACTATCGAGTCCGCTCCGTGCCAGCCGTCGGTGGGCAACTGGCGGGCGTAGGCCCAGTTGTTCATCCAGCCCATGGCATGCCGGGAAGCTTTCCGCTGGCCATCGGTGAGGCGCGGGTCATCCCAGGTCACGCCGGCGTAGAAGTCCGCGCCGGCGTCGAGCCACTGATGGTCATCCCCTGACGCTGTGAAGGCCCTGCCGTCCCAGGACCCTGTCCAGTACGCCAGGCCGGTAGTGCGTCCCTCCTCGGAACCGTTGGCACTTGCTGCCAGCACCCAGGTGCGCTTCGCGGGATCGCCGTCGACGTCGAGCTCGAAGAAGTCGGGGCATTCGAGGATGCCCAGGCCGTCCCGTTCGAAGCTGGAGGCATACGTCCAGGCCTTGAGGTCGCTGGAGGTGTAGAAGCCGATCTTGTGTCCCTCTGCGAGCAGCATCACCCACTGGTTGCGCGCCTCGTCCCGGATGATGCGGGGGTCCCGCCAGTGTTCCTCGCCGGGATTGTCCATGACGGGGTTTTTTTCATAGCTCCGGAACGTGTGTCCCTGGTCCGTGGAGTAGAAGAGTGACTGCCGTTGGATTCCGTCGTCCTGCTGGGTGAGGACGGCGATCACGGCCCCCTTGCCGAAGCCGGCAGTCCCTTCAGTGTCCACTACGGCGGTACCGGTTTCGATGTCGCCCAGGCCGTTGCGGAACTTTTCGATGGCCACGCCCTCGTCCTTCCAGTGCACCAGGTCGGTGCTGGTGGCGTGGAACCACTCGGTGCCGTTACCTTCCGGGTAGTCGGCGTTGTAGAGGTAGTAGTAGTGCCACACGCCGTCCAGGAGGAAGGGCTTCTGCGGATCATTCATCCAACGCTGCTCCGGGGTGAGGTGGTAGGCGGGCCGGTATCCCGGGTCCCCCGCGGGCGGGGCCAGCCGCGCCGCGTCCGGTTCCGGCCAGTCCCGCTGCACGCCCAGGTCGGCGAGGAGGCCGTCACGGGCTTCGGCGCTGATGCATGCGGGCAGCTGGACCTTGGCCGTGTCCTGTTCGACGGCGTCGCGGGCGCTGCTGCGGAGGTACACGCGCCCGTCCACTCGCGTTCCGGCGAGCCAGCCGGTTCCGCATTCGATGGCCCGGACGTCCTCCGCGCCCTCGGCACTGACGGAGCCGCCCTGCTGCTCCAGCGTCCGGTCGCTTCCCTTCAGCCACCAGGATGCGTAGGCCCCGTGATCCTCTCGGGCTGATTCCTGCGCGGCCGCAACCCGGTCCAGGACTCCGTCGGCTGTGACCTCGGATGCGGGCCGGCTGTTCGCGGCAACCAGGAGGCAAACCACCAGCGCGAGGGCGGCCACTGCAGCCGCCACCACCCACGGGAGCGGGCGGCGCAGATCGGTCAAGGGGCTGGTTGTGGGGAACATGCGGACCATGTTTGAGCCAATCAGTGGGTAAACGCACGAGTGCCGTCCCCCCAGTGGGGAACGGCACCAGCGCTACGGAACCATCAATCTTACCGGCTCCCGGCATGCCGTCCTAAAACAGTGGCGTGCACCTCACGGCCGCGATGAGCCGTCATTGACTGGCTGGCGGACGCCTCTTCTGCGGATACGGCGTCTCGCCCCTGGCCAGCATGTCGACGAAACCGGCGATCCTGCGCTGCCGGGTCTCCGGGCGTTTGGCAGAGATGGTCCGGTAGATCATGGCGTAGCGGTTCACTGACGTGAGGACGTCGAACATCGCCTGCGCCTGGGGTACGGCCGCTATGGCGGCCGCCAGGTCCTCCGGCAGCTCGGCCGTCGCCTGGCCGCCGTAGGCCACTTCCCACCGGCCGTCGGCCTTGGCACTTTCGACGGCGGCCCGGCCGGCGGCGGTCATCTTCCCGGCGGCCTCCAGCCGGGCAATGTGCCCCACGTTGCGGGCGGACCAAGGGCTCTTGGGAACCCGGCGCGTCATGCGCTGGGAGTAGCTGCCGGCGTCGCGCTTGTTGACCTGCCCGTCGATCCAGCCGAAGCACAAGGCCTCGTCCAGGGCGGCGTCGTAGTCCAGCTGCGTGACCTCGCCGCCCTTCTTGTGGAGGACCAGCCACACCCCCGGGCTGTCTGCGTGGTGGGCCTCCAGCCAGGACCGCCAGGCCGCAGCATCGGGCACCAGCAGTTCCTCCAGTTCAATGGCCATGGAGCCTATTCTCCCCCCGGTGTCCAGCGATTCAAGTCGTGGCATGATAGCCATACCTACGCCGTTTCCTTCCCCCGAGGAGAACACCATGCTGCGTGCCCGTCCCGTCCATTTCACCTCCCGGCTGCAGGCATGGGAGCAGCTGCTGACGGGGCTGGGCCTGGTCAAGACGGCCGATCACGGCTCGTGGCTGGAGTTTGATGCCGCTTCCGGCCGGCTGGCGCTCCACGCGGCCGAGCCCGGCACGCCCGAAGACGGCGCCACCAGTTTCGGCGTCGAGGTGGGCGACGCCGCCGAGTTCGCCCGCCGCACCAACGAATCCGCCGAGGATGCCGGGAACACACCGGCCGAGCTGATCCAGGCCGACCATGGCCGGTCCTGCCGGATCACGGGCCCGGACGGCTTCAGTTTCCTCGCAGATCCCGCCACCAAGGCCCCTGACGGGAGTTGGTCCACCTCATCGGAGGCAGATCCCGCGCTCACCGTGGTGGAAGTCTGGTTCACCGAAGATCCCGGCTCCGCCGCGCAGACGCTGCGCGACATCGGCGCCCGGTTCCGTCCCTTCCCTGATGATGACGAAACCGCGGACTTCACCGGCAAGAACGGCGGGGTGCTGATGGTGCGCCCCGCGACGGGAGCGCCACGGGCGGGCCTGGGCTTCGAGTACGACGGCGACCTGGACGACCTGGGCCGCCGCCTCACCGCTGCGGGGATCGACGTCAACCTCACCGAGGAGGCGTTCGGCCGGACCCTGCACGTGCCGCACCCTGACGCGTCGGGTGCCGGCGGCCCGGCCGGCGTGCCCGGCACCATCTGGATCTCAAAGCGCTGAATCGAGGCGTGGGGTTTCGGCGCTTCGGACGACGCTTTACGCCGAGAGCTCACTCCTCACCGGTCTGCGGCGCTCCGATGGGGTAGAACTTAACCATGAACGTTCGCACACCTGACCCCAATCCCGGCTGGCTCTCTGAAGAAGACCTTTTTGAGGCCCGCGGGAGGCTTCCCATGGTTTACGTGGAAGCCGTTCCGGTCAGGCTGGATCCGCTGGGATTCGTGAACGAAGTGGGAACCCTGCTGCAGGCGGACGAGGACGGCACCATGATCCGTTCGCTCGTTTCCGGCCGCGTGATCTACCGCGAAACCATCCGCGCTGCGCTGCTCCGCCACATGGAGAAGGACCTTGGCCCGTTGGCCTTCCCGCAGCTGCCCATCAGCCCGGTGCCTTTCACCGTGGCCGAATACTTTCCTGCGCCGTCCCAGACCGGTTTTACCGATGAGCGCCAACACGCCGTGTCCTTGGCCTACGTCATCCCCGTGACCGGTGAGTGCGAGCCGCGGCAGGACGCCCTTGAGCTGACCTGGATGACTCCCGAGGAAGTACTCAGCCCCGGCGTCCAGCTGGAGTTCAGCGGCGGCCGCGGGGCCCTGATCCGGCAGGCCCTTGCCTTCGCCGGCGTCGGCTTCTGACCCCACCGGCCACCCCGGCGTCCCAGAATTCCCGTGCCCGCCTTTGTAGACTGTAGGGCGGACCGCAAGAGAACCTAAGGACCCCCATGACCGAAACACCAGCCTCCCGGCACTACAGCGAACAGCAGGCTGGATCACTGACCACCGGCGATGTGCTCCTGCTCCCCGACGGCCAACGCACCGCCGAAATCCACCAGGTGGAGATTGAGTCAGACGATTTCGGCACGCCCGCGATTGTCCTGGCCAGCCTGTCCGGCGGCGGCACTGTGCGCATCGCGGCCGGCTCGTCAGTACGGATTGTGGACGCCGCACCCGACGCCGTCACCACCCTTGCCGTGGCAACCGAACCTCCCGCGAAGGCGGAGGCAGCCCCGGCAGCTCCCGCCGTCGTCGTACCGCCCCTGCCGCCCATCCCGCCGACGGCGAGCGGACCCTCCGAGGAGGAGCTTGCGCTCATCCCCGCCCCGCAGGGAACCCCTGAGGCCGTGGTGGAGGCCGCAGCCGAGTCCCACCCGGACGCCGTGGGAGTACTGCTGCTGGCCGACAGGCTGGCCAAGGGCATCAACGTCAAATCCGGCAGCTGCCTCAAGGACCTCAGCGACCTCGCCCACGAACTCTTCATCACCCTCAAGGACTCCGACGGATCACTGGCCGTGGCGGACCTGCTCAACGTCCTGCCCTACGACGGCAACCCCGGCCGGTGGGCTTCCGTGGAGGCGTCGCTCGCCCTGTCCAGCTATATCTGCCGCCAGGACGGCCAGACGGACCGCGCGGAAGTGTACGAGAAACTGTTGCGCACGCCGGAGAACCAGGAGACTGACCCGTTCAAGGCGCGGATGAACGCCAAGGTGCGCCAGCGTTCGCTCAACGAGCCCAACCTGTACGACAAGGAAATCTTCCGGTCGATCGACAACTCCAACCATGAAGCCGAGCGTGAATGGCGGCTCCTGCGCCTGGAATCGCTGCTCTTCCTGCGCGCCCACGGCGGCTCGGAGACCATAGGCGCCGGCGAGCTGCAGCGCCGGATCAGCAACGAGCTTGAGGCGGTCCGGGGCTAGAGCAATTAACCCCTACCCGGGGCCGCGCCCGGGTTGTACATTCGGGCTATGACGAACAATCTGAGCGTGGTGATCAATGCCGACGCGCCGCAGGTCTGGACCATGCTGCGCGAACCGTCCAGGGTGGCCCAGTGGCATGGCTGGGAAGCCGAGGACCTGGACGCCGAGATCCAGGAGATCTACTTCTCCTCCGACGTCGTGGAATCCCCGGACCACACCAGCCTGACCACCCATGGCGGCGATGTGTTCGACCTCAAGCCCGTACCCGACGGGACCCAGGTCAGCGTCACCCGGGCCGCGATGGACCACAACTCGGAGTGGGCCGCCTGGGACGAGGACATCACCCAGGGCTGGCTGACGTTCCTGCAGCAGCTCCGCTTCGCCCTGGAACGCCACCCCCACGGCAAACGGCACACCACCTTCTTCCAGGTTCCCGGGGACGGCGGCTCAGCCATCGAAAAACTGGGCCTCACGGATGTGCCCGCCAAGGGTGAAAACTACGAGCTGACGCTCGGCACCGGCGAGGAGATCGCCGGCAAGGTCTGGTACCGCAGCAACCACCAGGTGGGCCTCACCGTCCACGGCTACGCGGAACACGGGGACGGCCTGCTTGTTGTGGCCGACCAGCCTGTCATCGAGGAGATCAGGCCCGACGGCGGGTCCCTGGTCATCATCTCCACCTATGACCTTGGTGCGTCCAAGCTTGAGTCCATCCGTGCACTGTGGGACGGCTGGCGTGCTGAGAACTACCCCACATCCGAGCCGGTGCACTAAGGCAACAGCTGCGATAGCTGGCACACTGGAACCGTGCCAGCCAACCCTGCCTCCGCCCTGCCAGCCTCCGCCCCGCCTCTGACCGCGGAGGCTGCCCAGTCGCAGTTTTCCTTCACGGTCGGCACGCGCCTGGCTGAGAGCTGTGCGCCGTCGGCCGCCCAGGAATCGGCAAACGGCGGAGAGTTCCTGGGCCGTACCGGCACCATCACCACCCCTCATGGCGAGATCCGGACGCCGGCGTTCATCGCCGTCGGGACCAAGGCCACCGTGAAGTCCGTGCTGCCGGAATCCATGGCGGAGCTCGGGGCACAGGCATTGCTGGCTAACGCGTACCACCTGTACCTCCAGCCGGGGGCGGACATCCTGGACGAGGCCGGCGGACTGGGCGCGTTCATGAACTGGTCCGGGCCCACCTTCACGGACTCCGGCGGGTTCCAGGTGATGAGCCTGGGCTCGGGGTTCAAGAAGGTCATCGACATGAAGACCATTGCTGCCGCGGGCGCCCCCGGCCCTGACGACGCCGTGGCGCCCGGCAAGGAGCGGCTGGCCCACATTGACGATGACGGCGTGTGGTTCAAGAGCCACCTCAACGGGGACCGGCACCGTTTCTCCCCCGAGATCTCCATGCGTGTCCAGCACCAGATCGGCGCGGACATCATGTTCGCCTTCGACGAGCTGACCACCCTGCAGAATTCCCGCGGCTACCAGGAGGAGTCGCTGGAACGGACCAGGCTGTGGGCCCTTCGCTGCCTGGACGAGCACTTCCGGCTTACCGAATCCAGGGCAGGCAAGCCCTACCAGGCCCTGTTCGGCGTCATCCAGGGCGCCCAGTACGAGGACCTGCGCAGGAAGGCCTGCCGGGACCTCGGCGCCATGAACTTCGACGGCTACGGCATCGGCGGCGCCCTGGAGAAGGAGAACCTGGGCACCATTGTGCGCTGGTGCAACGAGGAACTGCCGGAGGACAAGCCGCGCCACCTGCTGGGCATCTCCGAACCGGACGACATCTTCACGGCCATCGAGAACGGCGCGGACACCTTCGACTGCGTCTCCCCCACCCGGGTGGCCCGGAACTCCGCGTTCTACACCCCCACCGGCCGGTACAACCTCTCCGGCGCCAGGTACAAGCGCGATTTCGGGCCGCTGCAGGACGGCTGCGACTGTTACGCCTGCCTGAACTACTCCCGCGCCTACATCCACCACCTGTTCAAGGCAAAGGAGATGCTGTCCGCCACCCTGATCTCCATCCACAATGAGCGTTTTGTGGTGAAGATGGTGGACGACGCCCGGCTGGCCATCGAGGCAGGCTCGTTCTTCGAGTTCAAGGCCGAGACCCTGGCACAGTACTACTCCTGAGCCGGCCGCCGCGGCGGCCGCCAGGGGCCCCGAAGGCCTGCCCCGCCGTCGTCCTCGGATATCCTGACCCAATGCTCATCGAGATCCCCGCCGCCGACGGCACCGCCGAGGCCCTGGTAGCCCGCCCCTCCACCGGCACGGGCCCCTTCCCGGGCGTCATCCTGTACATGGACGCCTTCGGCCTGCGCCCACGCATCGAGGAGATGGCGCAGCGCATCGCCGACTGGGGCTATGTGGTCCTGGCCCCGAACGTCTTTTACCGCGAGGGGAAAGCCGCCGGGCTCGCACCCAAGGGGGACATGGGAACCCCGGAGGGCCGGGAGGCTGCCGGCAAGGCGGCATTCCCCCGGGTAGGACGCCTCACCACCGACAAGGCGCTGCCGGACATTGACGCCTGGGTCAAGGCGCTGGGAACGCTCGACGGCGTTGCGCCCGGCCTGATCGGCGCGTTCGGCTACTGCATGGGCGCGCGGCTTGCGGTACGCACGGCCACCGCCCACCCGGAGGTGGCAGCCTGCGGCGGCTTCCATGGCGGCGGGCTTGCCACGGATGCTCCGGACAGCCCGCACCTGGGACTGGGCCATGCGAAGGCACGGTTTGTCTTCGGCCACGCCGACCATGACCCGGGCATGGATAGCGACGCGGTGGCGAGGCTGGGTGAGGCGCTTGATGCTGCAGGCCTTGAGTCGTCCAACGGGATCTACCCCGGAGCGTCCCACGGGTATTCGATGGCGGACACCGCAGCCTTCCACGAAGAGGCCACGGAGCGGCACTTCCGCGAACTCCGGGCCCTCCTCGACGGGACGCTGAAGGCCTGACCGGCCAACCCCAGTCCGACGACGGGCGGCGGCCACGCGGGGTTCGCCACCGGTGCCATCGCGGCGGCTTACGCCCCGTAGCTTGGTTCGCGCTTCTTGATCCAGCCGATCACAAGGGATGTCACCGGGACGAACAGGAACTCCACGAGGGTCTTGTAGACAAAGCCCACCACCACGTAGTTCACGAACGTGCCGAAGTCGGTGATGCCGATGACGGACGCGGCGATGCTGCAGAAGATGAGGGTGTCCACGAATTCGCCGGCGCCGGAAGAGCCCATGAGGCGTGCCCAGAGGGACTTCTCCCCGGAGCGGGCCTTCATCTTCACGAGGATCCAGGAGTTGATGGTCTGGCCGGCAAGGAAGGCCAGCAGGGAGGCCAGCACGATCTGCGGCACGGGGCCGAGCGCGCCTTCAAGGGCTGCCTGTTTGGAAGTGCCGAACTCGTCATCGAAACCTGGCAGGGCGATGATCACCCAGTAGCAGGCGGACGCGAACACCGAAAGGGCGAACGTGGTGAGGATGGCCTTCCGGGCCACCTTGAAGCCGTAGACCTCGCTGATCACGTCGCCCAGGATGTAGGCCAGCGGGAAGAGGAAGAAGCCGCCGTCGGTAATGACCGGGCCGATGGCCACACCCTTGGAGGCGCCGATGTTGGACAGGATGAGCACCACCGCCATGAAGGCCAGCATGATGCCGAAATAGGGCGAGCCGATGGAGGCGAATTTCGGCGGCGTGGTGGCCGGCCTGGAGATCGGCGAGGCGCTCGGGCCTGAGGGGGAAGGCATAGGGGGTCCGTTCAGAGTGGTTCGCTCGGCCCCACCACCCCGCCGGAGGGGCGGGTGGAAGGGAACCGGCTGTATTAGCACTGTCACGCCATTGTCCCACCAAGCACCGCCAACTCCCTTTTTGAACATGTTCAGTTTTCTGCCATACTCATTTCTGAACACGTTCAAAATTGATGGGAGACACATGGCGGCCAAGAGCGGGCAGACGCGGCAACAGCTGGTGGCCGTGGCCCTTCGGATGTTCCGCGAGATCGGCTTTGAGAAGACCACCATGCGGGCCATTGCAGCCGAGGTGGGAGTATCCGTGGGCAACGCCTACTACTACTTCGCTTCCAAGGACGACCTTGTCCAGGAACTCTACGTGCAGGTCCAGACCGAGCATGCAGCCAGGGCAGCCGAGGCTGTGGAAGGGGTCACCGACCTGGCGGGCCGTCTCAAGGCAACGCTGCACGCCGGCCTGGACGTCATGGCTCCGTACCACCGTTTCGGTTCCGACTTCGTGGCCACCGCCATCCGGCCGACGTCTCCTGTGAGCCCCTTCGCGGGAGAGTCAACGGCCGCCCGCGAGGCGGCCCTGGACATCTTCAGGGCAGCAGTGGATGGGGCCCGTCCACCGGCGCCGAAGAAACTCCGTGCGGAGCTGCCGGAACTGCTCTGGCTGGGCTACATGGGCATCGCCCTGTTCTGGGTGTACGACACCTCGGAGGGCCAGCACCGCACCCGGAAACTGGTGGATGGAGCAGTCCCGCTGGTCGCGCGCGGGCTGTCGCTGGCACGGATCCCCGGCGTCAGCAAAATCCTGGACGACGTCCTCACCCTGAGCCGCAGCATCCGGAACTGAACATCATGGGGAAAGAGATGACCACAACAAACACCGTGGTGCTCGCCGGGGCTTCGGGCTTCATCGGCACCTACCTCCGGGACCGCTTCGAGCGGGACGGCTGGACTGTGCGCACCATCGGCCGCCGGCCCGCCACAGGTTCGGGTGGATCCGCGGACTGGAACGACGACGGCGCCCTCACCGGGGTGCTGGACGGCGCCGACCTCCTCGTGAACCTCGCGGGACGGTCCGTGAACTGCCGCTACAACGCCCGGAACAGGGCGGTCATCCTTGGTTCCCGTGTCTCCACCACTGAGGCACTTGGCCGCGCTCTCGCACGATGCCAAGCGCCGCCGTCGGCCTGGCTTAACGCCAGCACCGGAACCATCTACCGGCATGCGGACGACCGGCCCCAGACAGAGTCCGAAGGCGAACTGGGCACCGGTTTCTCGGTGGACGTGGCGCGTGCCTGGGAAGGCGCACTGGAAGCTGCCCCCACGCCCGGGGTGCGGAAAATCGCGTTGAGGATCGCCATCGTCCTGGGCCCGGGCGGCGGCGCCTTGCGCCCATTCGCCGTCCTGGCGCGGCTTGGCCTGGGCGGCCACATGGGCTCCGGCCGGCAGAAGTTCAGCTGGATCCACGTGGAGGACGTGTACCGCAGCATCCTCTTCCTCCACTCACGGACGGACATTTCCGGTCCGGTAAACGTGGCCTCCCCGGACGTGGTGGACAACCGAGAATTGATGCAGCTGGTCCGGCGTGCCTATGGGGCGCGGCTGGGTATCCCCACTCCGGCCTGGCTCCTGCGGCTGGGGGCCGTGCTGATCCGAACCGACACCGAACTCGTGCTGAAAAGCCGCTGGGTCCGGCCGCAGAAACTGCTCGATGCGGGGTTCACGTTCCAACACCCTGAACTGGGGCGAGCGCTGCTCGCAATCGCCAAGGGGACGCCATGAACAGGCACGCACCGCGTGACTTTCGGTCCCGGGGCCTTCGTCCTTGGAGCCGGAATCACCGTGGCACTGTTTGGTATTCCGCTCGGGGCCACAGGCTACGTTTTCGGCACCGCCGCGCGCCATGACATTGAGTCCGGTGAAGCCGGCCTGTGACCCTGAACACTGACGGCGGGATGACCCTGTTCAGCAACACAAGGCGGACAATCGGCGCCGGATGGCAGGATAGTGCCATGACTTCCGCTCCCGCCGACCTCCAGTCCCCCGCCACCGCTCCCGCCGTCGTCCTGACCATTGCGGGGTCCGAAGCCACGGGCGGCGCCGGCGCCCAGGCCGATCTGAAGACGTTCCAGGAGTTGGGCGTCTTTGGCATCGCCAACCTGACGTGCATCGTGTCGTTCAACCCGAACGACAACTGGAACCACCGCTTTGTGCCGGTGGACCAGCAGGTGATCGCGGACCAGCTGGAAGCCACGACGGCGGCGTACGGCCCGGTCCTGGACGCAGTGAAGATCGGCATGCTGGGCAGCCCGGCCACCATCGACACCGTCGCCACGGCACTGACAGGCGGCAGGATTCCGCCACGTGGTGCTGGATCCGGTGCTCATCTGCAAGGGCCAGGAGCCCGGCCATGCGCTGGACACCGACCTGGCCCTGAAGGCGCAGATCCTGCCGCTGGCCACGTTCGTCACGCCCAACCACTTCGAAGCCGAGTCGCTGTCCGGCCTGGCCATCACCGACGTCGAGTCCCTGAAGGCCGCCGCTGTCCGCATCCATGAGCTCAGCGGAGCCGCAGTCCTGGCCAAGGGCGGGGTGCGGCTGGACGGGCCGGACGCCGTCGACGTTTACTACGACGGCGAGACCCTCGAAGTCCTCAGCGCCCCCAAGGTGGGCGAGGTGGCAGTATCCGGTGCCGGCTGCTCACTGGCCGCGGCAGTCACGGCTGAACTGGCCAAGGGGGCCACGCCGCTTGAGGCTGCCCGGACGGCCAAGGAGTTTGTCACGGCAGGAATCAGGAACAGGGTGGCGTCCGGGGCTCCCTTCGATGCACTGTGGCAGGGCGGCCCGCGCTAGGAGCTGCCAGGCTGCGGCGCCGCAACGCCCTCACGTCCGGCCGGTACCCGCGGTCAGCGCGGGTCTAGCAACCTTCCCCATGAACAACGGGAACCCGGTCTCCACGTGCACAATCTGGTACTGGAAGGGCCGGTCGAAAGCGATGGACCGTGCGGGTTCCGGCCGGGCACTGGTGGCCATGCCGTTGATCTGGGTGACGGCAGCGGCCACCGTCCCCTTCTCCGCAACGGTGATGTTGGCGTCCTGGGCCGCCTGGGTGATCATCAGTCCCTGCTGGATGCATCGAAGTCGCGGTTGGTCCTGAGCGTTTTCTCCAGCCCCAAGCTCTCAAGGACCTCCCGAACGTCGAAGCTGCTCCGGTGGTCCCAGCGTGGGAAGGGCTGGATTGCACGTCTTCTGGTTCCGCACCATCCAAGTGCCCGCGCCATGTCCGCCAGCCGGTCCGCACTTGAGGGAGCCAGCACCGCCGTCGGAATCCTCACGCCGGAAGGACCAGCCGCATGACGAAACCCTCAGCGTACGGCAGGTCCACACGCCTGCCAGCCCGGGCCCTCGGCGTAGGCCATGTCCTGCAGGCTGTGCATCATGGGCACCTCCACCGTCGCCCGCGGCGGTGGTGAACGGTTCAGTCGGACGTGGCGTTGGCACTCGAACGGAACGTCCCAGGCTGCGGCGAAGTAGAGGCTGTTGAGGAGGCTGAACGTGTTGTTGGGATCGTATCGGGCGGGGGCTTCCTCGATCCGGCCGCCGGTGTTCTTGTTGACCCACGCGTCGATCGCAGGTTTGGTGACGGCAGCATCACCGAAGTCCACCGGATACACACCTGTTCCGTAGTGGCCGGCCAGCGTCGCCAGGTAGCCCTCACCGGCGGGGACGCCGTTATCAAGGAACAGTGCATTGGCGGAATGCATCACCGGCCTGGCGCGGCGGTTTGTCCTCGTCCACGCTGCCCGGATCGCCGTCATACTGCGCCAGCGTCGCAAGCAGGGCGTTCATGGCCTCGTCCCGCTCCGCTGCCGGCAGTCCCAGCACCTCGTCCATCTCCGCGGCGGCGTCCCCGGACGCCCCGGCCCGCAGCATGGCAAGGGCAATGAGCAGGCTGCCGGGTGAGGACACCACGTTGCCCGCTCCCCGCCTCCAGGAGGGCATCACCGAGCCCGAGGGCAGAATCCCGGAACGCCTCCAGCTGGTCCGAATACGCCGCACGCTCCACGGCCACCCGTTCGACGCCGTCGGCCGTGAGGAGTTTCGGCGGCGGCGGCGCCGCGCACCCTGCCACCGCCAGCACCGCGCCGAACACCATCATCCGCTGCAATCGAAACACGTCTGTTGCCTCCCCCGGCATACGTCGGCGGTCATCCGCCTGCTTCCACTCAATCAGCGACGACGGCCGTGCGCGATGCCTGGACGGTCACGCTTTGCACTCGTTTTGGTCTCGTGGCGCACCGCGCCGTCCCGCCGGCTTCCTAGCGCCGGGGAATGTTCCGCAGGTTGCTCCGCGCCATGCTGACCGCTTCGCCGGCTCCGCGGTTCAGGACCACCTTGGACATGGCAGTGGCGAAGCCGAGCACCTGTGACCCGGAAATCTTCGGCGGAATCGACAGGGCCTTCGGATCCGTGATGAGCTCCACCAGCGACGGCCCCGGATGAGCGAAGGCTTCCCGGTAGGCGTCCTCGATCCGTGCAGGATCGGTGACCCGGACGGCGTGGAAGCCGAGCGCGCGGGCAACGGCCGCGTAGTCGGCGTCGGGCACGTCCACACCGAAGTCCGGCAGCCCGTCCACCAGCATCTCCAGCTTGACCATGCCCAGCGTCGAGTTGTTGAAGACCACCACGTTGACCGGAAGCTTGTGGGCGGCCACGGTGATGAGCTCACCGAGGAGCATGGACAGCCCGCCGTCGCCCGACACGGAGATGACCTGGCGGCCGGGATAGGCCAGCTGGGCGCCGATCGCATGCGGAAGGGCATTGGCCATGGAGCCGTGCAGGTAGGACCCGATCAGCCGGCGGGTTCCCAGCGGGTTGATGTACCGCGCGGTCCAGACGTTGCACATGCCCGTGTCGGCTGTGAAGACGGCGTCCTCCGCCGCCACCTGGTCCAGCAGGGAGGCCGCGTATTCGGGGTGGATCGGCGTCTTCTTTTCCACCTTGCGGGTGTAGGCGCCCACGGACTTGTTCATCAGCCGGTCGTGCTTCTTGAGCATCTGGTCAAGGAACCGGCGGCTCTTCTTCGGCTTCAGGAGGGGCATCAGCGCTGCCAGGGTGGGCAGCACGTCGCCGTGGACGGCGATGTCGACGTCGGTCCGCCGGCCCAGCCGGTGGGCGGCACGGTCCACCTGCGCGGTGCGGGTGTCCGGCAGGAACTGGTCATAGGGAAAATCGGTGCCGAGCAGGACCAGCAGATCGGCGTCCTCGATGCCCTCCGCAGCGGCACCGTAGCCCAGCAGGCCGGTCATGCCGATGTCGTACGGGTTGTTGTACTGGACAAAGTCCTTGCCCCGCAGCGAATGGCCGATCGGCGCCTGGATGAGTTCAGCCAGCGATATCAGCTCGGTCGTGGGCCCCCTCAACGCCGGCACCGGCGAAGATGGCCACCTTGCCGGCGTCGTTGATGGCGTCGGCCAGCTGCCGGACGCTCGCGGGATCGGGGACAAGGCCCGCTGGCCGGAACGTGGCGGGCAACGGGGTTTCGGCCGTGGCTTCGAGGCCGGCGATGTCACCGGGAAGGGTGACGACGGCGACTCCGCGCAGGGCGACGGCGTGCTGGATGGCACTGTGCATGACCCGCGGCGCCTGTTCCGCCGTGCTGACCAGTTCCGAGTACACGGAACATTCGTTGAAGATCCGGTCCGGATGGGTTTCCTGGAAGAACCCGCTGCCGATCTGCTTGCTGGGGATGTGCGACGCGATCGCCAGCACGGGCGCGCCGGAGCGGTTAGCGTCGTAGAGGCCGTTGATCAGGTGCAGGTTGCCCGGGCCGCAGGAACCGGCGCAGACAGCCAGCTTGCCGGTGAGCTGCGCTTCGGCAGCGGCGGCGAAAGCTGCCGCCTCCTCGTGCCGGACGTGGATCCAGTCGATGCCGCCCTGCCGGGAGCCGCCGGTCTTGCGGACGGCATCGACGATCGGGTTGAGGCTGTCGCCCACTATCCCGTAAATCCGCTGCACACCGGCAGCCTGGAGTTGTTCTACGAGCTGGGTGGCGAGTTCCTTGGCCATGACTGCACGCTCCTGCGATCAGGTTGATGGGCTGAGAGGTTGCTCAACTGACAGGGCCAATATAGTCCGCGCACCTCGGCGGGCCTCCCAGATTGCGCCCCACCCCCAGGACCCTCTCTCACTTAACGCAGAAAATCCTGTGGCGCTCTCTCACTTCCTTAGGGAAAGTGAGAGAGCGCCCGGGGAATTCCTGCAGGACCTGAGAGAGCGTCCTGGGGGGCTGTGGCGGGTACGACGGCGGGTGCCCGGCCCGGTCCCGGAAGGAACCGCCTGCACCGGCCTCCCGCCGTCGTACTTTCACCGCCGTCGCGCTTTGACCGCCGGCGTGCTCCCGCCTGGATCAGACGTTCAGGAGGTCCTTGTCCTTGTCGTCATCCTTGCGGGTCTGCGACCAGGCGTGGCCCTGTTCGTGGTCAAGGTGGGTGGACTTCTTGTTCTTCAGCGCGAAGATGTAGACCACCAGCGAGATGGCGATAGCCACGGTGACGTAGGTGAAGAACAGGTCCACCCGCTCGGCCTTCTGGAACGCGGCGCCGATCAGGGGGACGGTGCCGCCGAACAGCGAGTTGGCGATCGCGTAGCCCAGCCCGACGCCGAGTGCGCGGATGGACGCCGGGAACAGCTCCGCCTTCACCAGGGCGTTGATGGAGGTGTAGCCGCCGACGATGAGCAGGCCGCCCATCATGAGCAGGAATGCCGTGAACGGGTCCTTGGTGTTGGACAGCGTGGAGAGCAGCGGCCAGGTGAACAGGACACCGGTGATGCCGAACCAGAGCAGCAGCGGCTTGCGGCCCACCTTGTCCGAGATCATGCCGTAGACAGGCTGGAGCAGCATGAAGATGAACAGTGCCCAGAAATTGATCACCGAGGTGTCGGTCTTGGCGATGCCGGACGTATCGTTCATGAACTTCAGGATGAAGTTGGTGTACGTGTAGAACGCCACGGTGCCGCCGAGGGTGACGCCGATGCAGATCAGCAGGGGCTTCCAGTACTGCGTGAACAGCAGCTTCATGGTGCCAGGCTGTGCCACGCCCGCCACGGCCGGGATCTTGGCGGCCTCGACCTGCTCGGCCGACACGGTTTCCTCCATGGAGCGCCGCAGCCACAGGACCACCAGCGCAGCTACGCCGCCGATCGCAAACGGAATACGCCAGCCCCACTCGGTCAGGTCGTCCTTGGGCATGACGTTCTGCAGGATGACCAGGACCAGCAGGGCCATCATCTGGCCGCCGATCAGGGTGACGTACTGGAAGCTGGAGAAGAAGCCGCGGCGCTTGGACGTGGCGGCCTCGGACATGTAGGTGGCACTGGTGCCGTATTCGCCGCCGACGGAGAAGCCCTGGACCAGGCGGATGAGGATCAGCAGCACCAGCGCCCAGACGCCGACCTGCTGCGTTGTGGGCAGGAGCGCGATGGCGAAGGAACCGGCCGACATCAGCGTGACACTGAGCGTCAGCGCGGCCTTGCGGCCCTTGCGGTCCGCGTAGCGTCCGAAGAACCAGGCTCCGATGGGGCGCATCAGGAACGACGTCGAGAAGACGGCCATCGCTTCCAGGCCGGCCTGCAGCTCGTCCTTGGAGTTGAAGAAGTGGGACTGGAAGTAGGCGGCAAAGACGGTGTAGACGTAGAGGTCGTACCACTCCACCAGGTTGCCGGCCGAGCCCTTGAGGATGTTGCTCACGGCGCGGCGGGTCTGGGCTGACTCACTCTGGATTTCGGCGTGCTGGGTGCTCATCGCTGAACCTCGCTTGACGGTGCTCCCGGGAACCGTTCCGGGCTTATTCCTGTGCTGTCCATGGCAACATTGCTCATGGTTCCTCCTCGACATTGACGGTCCTCCGAAAGCCGAGGACCCATCCACGCTATGGGTGATCCACCCCACTGCCTACGTGAAGGGGGAATTCCTAACACTTCCTTAGGTTTCGCCGGGACAAGGGATAATTTCCACAGCGGGCAGACTGAAGATGCCCTCTTCAACGGACAGGACCAGGCAATGGATGTGCTCATCGTCGAGGACGACGACGCCATGGCGTCCGCCCTCGACGCGGCCGTGGTTTCGGCCGGACACACGGCCTCCCGGGTTGCCCGCGGGGCTGACGCACTCCTTGAGCACCGCCGCTTCGAGGTCATCCTGCTGGATCTGGGACTCCCGGACATGGACGGCCTTGACGTGCTGCGGAAGCTCCGCCAGGTCACTCCGGTCCCGATCCTGATCCTCACCGCCCGTGACGACGAGCGGAGCGTTGTCCTGGGCCTGCGGTCCGGAGCCGATGACTACCTCGTCAAGCCGGTGAAGCTGGTGGAGCTCCTGGCCCGCATCGAGGCGGTGACGCGGCGTTCAGGCCGAGCCAAGGACGGCCGGCAGCACAGCCTCGTGCTGGGGGAACTCGAGGTGGACCTCGATCGGCGCGTGGCCGCCGTCGGCACCAACGTCCTGCCCCTGACGGCCACCGAGTTCGACCTCCTGGCCCTTCTGGCCAAGCACGCAGGGTCGGTGGTCACCCGGGAACAGATCCTGGACGCGCTCTGGGGGGACGCCTTCGTGGCCTCGTCGCGGTCCCTGGACGTGCATCTGACCGGGCTTCGGGCCAAGCTCCAGCTCCCCGGTTTCATCATCAACGTACGCGGCGTGGGCTACCGGGTCGAGGCGGATCCGGCGTGAAGCTGCGTGTCCTCGGAATCCTGAGTGTGCTGTCCGTCCTCATCGTCGTCTTCGCCTCCACCGCCATCCTGAGCTCGGCCAGCCGGGAGCTCACCCAGGAACTCCAGATCAACCGGGCGGCCGCCCTCAACCGGTTCGCGCAGGTGGCCTTTGACGCAGCAACCGATGCAGACCCTGCCCAACTGCAGGCCGAAATCGACAGATACTCGGAACTGTACGGGGAGGGAGTCCTGATCCGCCTCCAGCAGGGCACCTTGCGCTCCGGCGGCCTGAGCGAGGACAGGCCGGACGTCCGCGAAGCAATTTCCCGGGCGAACCTGAACCTCAGCGACACCACGCTCGCTCCGCTTCAGCCCTTCGGGACCGGTCCGAGGTGATCTCCCGTTCCTTTGGCAGCGCCAGCCAGGTGCTGGGGGAAGCTGTCCTGGAAGTGGATCCGGATGCGGCCCGGCAGAAACTGCGGGAACGGTGGCTGGTCGTCGGACTGGCCGCGGCCGGACTGACAGCGGTGCTCCTCCTCGGGGCCGCCCGGGTTACAGGATGGGTGCTGCGCCCGGTCCACCGCCTGAATTCTGCGGTGACTGAACTCGAGGCAACGGGCCGGACCGGACGGCTCCCGGAGGACGGACCGCCGGAACTGCGGGAACTGGGCCGTTCCTTCACCGCGATGGCGCGGACGGTCAGTGCAAGCGTCGATTCGCAGCGGCAGCTGATCGCCGACACCTCGCATCAGCTGCGTAATCCCGTGGGCGCGCTGCGGTTGAGGATCGACCTGCTGCAGCTGGAACTTCAGACCGCCCGGGAGCACCAGGCGGCTGCCGGAGTGCTGGCGGAGCTCGAACGCGTGGAAGAGATCCTGGACGGAGTCCTGCGGCTGGCCGCCGCGGAGCACCGGGCCTTCGAAGACTCTGCCGGAGGCCCGGCGCAGCCCGCGTCCGCATGGCGCTCCAGGCCGTCATTGATCCGTACCCGGTCCTCCAGGAAGAAGCCGAACGGGCCGGACCTGCTGCACGGCGCAACGGGGCACCGCATCCTGTTGGCGGACCCGCCGGACCCGGCGGCGCACGTTGCCTGCAATGCCGCCGAGCTCGCCCAGATGGTGGGGGAGCTGATCAACAACGCCATCAAATACGCAGCCTGGCGCCCGGATATCCGTGGCAGTCCGCGCACGTCCGGACACGGTCGTCGTCGAAATCGCCGACGACGGCCCCGGGCTTTCCGCCGACCGAGCGGGCAGCCGCCACAGGCCGGTTCTGGCGTTCCCCGAAGCACCGTGACATCCGCGGCAACGGCCTGGGCATGACCATTGTGGACAAACTGGCGGGAGCCAACGGCGGCCGCCTGCTGCTGGCAGAGGCCTCGCCGCACGGACTGATCGCGCGCATCGAGTTTCCGCACGCCGCGCGCCCACGGCCCGGGAGGCCCGTCATGACCGGCAAGACTGACCTGGCAGCGGCCCTGCCGGGAAGGAGGGCCGCCCTCAAAGCCGGCCTGGCCGCCGGGCTGGCGGGATTGCTTATCCCGGCCCTCAGTGCCTGCACTCCCGAGGACAAGCCTGGACACCGTGACGGTTGCCGGCGGTGAGCCGGGAGGCTTCTACCTCGAGTTCGCGACGCTGCTGGCAGGGTCCCTCCAGCGCCATGGCGTGGCGGACAGCGCGGCGGCCCTGACAACCGGCGGCAGCCTGGACAACCTTGAGCAGCTCCTGACCGGGCAGGCCACGCTTCGCCGTCGCGCTGGCAGATGCCGCGGCCCAGAAACATACGGCGGGCGGTCCTGCCGGCGCCGGAATCTCAGCCCTCGGACGCGTGTACGAAAACTATGTGCACTGCGTGGTCCGGCAGGACGGCGATATCCGGGACGTGGCAGGCCTGGCGGGCCGGACCGTGGCTGTGGGCGAGCCAGGATCAGGGACCTCCCTGACTACTCCACGCCTGATTGAGGCAGCCGGGCTGAGCTCCGTTGCCAGCGGGGCCGGCACCTGCTGCCGGCGCCGGAAAAACCGTCACGGGTACTCAACCTCGGGCTCAACGCCGGACTGGCCGCGCTGCAGGACGGCTCTGTGGACGCCCTGTTCTGGTCCGGCGGTGTGCCCACGGCCGCCATCGCTGCGGCCCACGCCCGGATCGGACTTGGGCTCCTGGACTTGTCCCCGCTGCTCCCGGGGCTGCGCGGCCGGTACGGCGCGTTCTATGACCGGGTGCTGATCCCGGACGGCGCCTACGAGGGTATCCCGGCTGTCTGGGCGGTGGGCGTGGCAAATCTGCTCCTGTGCCGCAATGACCTGGATGAGCGGACCGTGAAGAGGACGGTCGAACTGCTGGTGGGCCATGCCGAGGAACTGATCCCCCAATCCAGCCTGGGCGTCCAGTTCCTGAGCCCGGAGTCGCTGATCAACACTGCCGGGCTGCCCTTGCACCCGGCAGCTGCTGCCGCCTACCGCGAACTCCACGGGTAGGGCGACGCTCTCGCAGATCCTGCAACAAATACCGGAACGCTCCATCACTTTCCCCAAGCGAGTGAGAGAGCCTTGGCCAAAAGCCTGCAGGAAGTGCGAGAGCGTCCGGGGAGGGGCGACGGCGGTGACCCGCCTCAGGCCCGTACGGAACCGACGACGGCGGCGCCCCGGCCGCCGTCGTGCTTTGTTCAGCTCCCCGAGTGCGCCTGCAGGAAGCTGTACACCTCGGTCTCGTCCACGCCCGGGAATGCGCCCGGCGGCATGGCCGCCAGCAGGTGCGAGTGCGCCCGCGCGGAGGGCCAGGCGTTGCCCGCCCACTCCGTGGTCAGGGCGGCAGGGGGCCGGCGGCAGCAGTTCTCGTCCGGGCACGTGGACTTGGACCGCTCCGTGGTCTCGCGGCCGCGGAACCACTTCACCTGTGCGTACGGGACGCCCACGGACAGCGAAAACTCGCCGGTGGCGGAACGTTCCGTCCGTGCGGTGCACCAGTAGGTCCCCGACGGCGTGTCGGTGTACTGGCTGTAGGCGCTGAACTTGTCCGGAACGTCGAAGACCACCCGGGACGTCCAGTTCTTGCATGACGGCTGGCCCTCAATGGCTCCGGTGTGATCCTGCGGAAACGTCACGCCGTCGTTCTCGTAGGCCTTGTAGATGATGCCGCTCTTGTGGGTTTTCTGGAAGTGCGTGCGGATATCCAGGTGCTGGGTGGCCAGGTTGGTGAACCGGTGCGCCGCCGTTTCGTAGGACACCGCGAAGGCGTCCCGGATGTCCTCGACGGCAATCTCCTTGGCCTGCTTGGCCTTCTGCAGGAACTCCACGGTGGCCTGCTCGGGCAGCATCAACGCGGCGGCGAAGTAGTTCGTGGCAACGCGCTGCATCAGGAAGTCGCCGTAGTTTGACGGCGTCTGGTGGCCCAGGACGTAGTGCCCCAGCGCCTGCAGCAGGACCGAACGGGGGTCGTGATCGGTGCGCTGGTTCTGGGTGAGGTAAATTCGGCGGTTCTTAAGATCCGTCACGGAACGGGTTGAATGCGGCAGGTCGCCCACGTGGTGGAGGCTGAAACCGAGGTGGCCGGCGATATCGGCGATGACGTGGTGGGACAGCGGACCGCTGGTGTGGCCCACGGACGCGAGGACCTTCTGGGCCTCCGCCTCGTACTCCGGAAAGTAGTTGTTCCGCTCGCGCATCATGGCACGCAGCGCACCGTTGGCACGGCGGGCTTCCTCCGGCGTCGCGGTCTGCTCGTTGAGCCGGCGCTCCAGCTCATGCTGCAGGCCCACCATGGACTCCAGCACATCCATCGGCAGCCGCGAGCTGATGCGGATTTTGGGCAGGTTCAGGGATTCGTACAAGGGGCTTCGCTGGTACCGTTCCAGCTCGATCTCCAGGGCGGCCCGGCGGTTGGGCGGCTCTGCCCCCAGCAGCTGGTCGATGCTGACGCCCAAGGCTGCCGCCAGCTGTTGCAGCAGTCCCAGTTTGGGTTCCCGCTTGCCGTTCTCGATCAGGCTCAGCTGGCTGGGCGCGGTGCCGACGGCGGCGCTCAGGTCATCGAGGGTCATGCTTGCCGCTTTGCGCAGGTGCCGGACGCGGCGGCCCAGGCTGATCACGTCCAGCTCGGGGGAAGAAGGGGACGACGGCGGTGCGGCGGCTTTGCGGTTCCAGCTCGTAGGCGACATTTATTGAGGATACGCGAAGAAGTGCATTTCTTTCCAGACTTTTTATCTAGCGAGGGGGTTGGAAGTGCTGAAAAGTAGTGAACACGGAAAGAAACACCGCACCGGGGTAGCTGGCCGGGACTGCAACGAAGCAGGCCCGGCCGGCGGATACCACTCCGGAGCTCAATCAAGGAGACAACGATGACTGCAGCATTTGAGCCCACCCAGCAGACGCCCGAGCAGCAGGCCGCCGCACTGGAGCTTGAGTGGTCCGCCAACCCCCGCTGGGAAGGTGTGACCCGGGACTACTCGGCTACCGACGTCGTCAAGCTCCGCGGCCGTGTCTCCGAGGAACACACCCTCGCCCGCCGCGGCTCCGAGAAGCTGTGGAAGCAGCTCACAGACGAGCACAGGACCGGCGGCTACACCAACGCCCTCGGCGCCCTGACCGGCAACCAGGCCGTGCAGCAGGTCAAGGCCGGCCTCCGTGCCATCTACCTGTCGGGTTGGCAGGTTGCCGCAGACGCCAACAACTCCGGCCACACCTACCCGGACCAGTCGCTCTACCCGGCCAACTCGGTGCCCACCGTAGTCCGCCGCATCAACAACGCCCTCCTGCGGGCCGACCAGATCGAGTTCTCCGAGGGTGTCCAGACCGTTGAGGACTGGATGGTGCCGATCATCGCCGACGCCGAGGCCGGCTTCGGCGGGCCGCTGAACGCCTACGAACTCATGAAGTCCATGATCCAGGCCGGCGCCGCAGGCGTGCACTGGGAGGACCAGCTCGCCTCGGAGAAGAAGTGCGGCCACCTCGGCGGCAAGGTGCTCATCCCCACCCAGCAGCACGTCCGCACCCTGAACGCCGCCCGCCTCGCGGCCGACGTCGCCGGTACCCCCTCCGTGGTCATCGCCCGCACCGACGCGGAAGCCGCAACCCTGATCACCTCGGACGTTGATCCCCGCGACCAGGAATTCGTCACCGGCGAGCGCACCCCTGAGGGCTTCTACAAGGTCCGCAACGGCATCGAACCCTGCATCGCCCGCGCCAAGGCCTACGCCCCCTACTCCGACCTGATCTGGATGGAGACGGGCACCCCGGACCTGGAACTGGCCAGGAAGTTCGCCGAAGCGGTCAAGGCCGACTTCCCGGACCAGATGCTCTCCTACAACTGCTCGCCGTCGTTCAACTGGCGCAAGCACCTGGACGACGCCACCATCGCCAAGTTCCAGCGTGAACTCGGCGCCATGGGCTTCACGTTCCAGTTCATCACCCTGGCCGGCTTCCACGCCCTGAACTACTCGATGTTCGACCTCGCCCACGGCTACGCCCGTGAAGGCATGAGCGCTTACGTCGAGCTCCAGGAAAAGGAATTCGCCTCCGAGTCCCGCGGCTACACCGCAACCAAGCACCAGCGCGAAGTCGGCACCGGCTACTTCGACGACATCGCAACTGCGCTCAACCCGAACGCATCCACCCTCGCCCTGGTCGGATCGACCGAAGAGGGCCAGTTCCACTAAAACTCCCGACGGCGGTGGTCTTTGAGTTCGCCCAAACCCCTCCGCCGGTGAACCGGACGATCGCTCGGCGTGCTATTCCCCATGGCCGGCTTCTGACCTCGCTGAGCGAGGACGAAGCCGGCCACAGGGCCCCTTTTACGCACGCTGCCGGATGTCCGGTTCACCGGCCTATCTCAGGTAAGTCACCACCCGCCGTCGAACTTCCCTTTCGTCTTTAAGGAGACAGAAATGAACAGCTTCACAGACAACTTCACGATCAACGGAATCACTTTGACCGCGCAGCCTATCTGCCGGCAGAACGAGGTTCTGACTCCGGATGCTTTGGAGTTCGTCGCAAAGCTGCACCGGGCCACCGCCGAGCGCAGGCAGGAGCTGCTGCAGGCCCGCCGGACCCGCCGGGCCGAGATCGCCGGCGGCCAGGATCCGCGGTTCCTCCGGGAGACCGAGGACATCCGCAACGACCCGTCCTGGCGCGTTGCTCCCCCGGCCCCCGGCCTGGAGGACCGCCGCGTGGAAATTACCGGGCCGGTGGACCAGAAAATGACCATCAACGCCCTGAATTCCGGAGCGAAGGTCTGGCTCGCGGACATGGAGGACTCCTCCACCCCCACGTGGCGCAACGTCATCAAGGGCCAGCTGAACCTCACCGACGCCCTGGAACGCCGGATCGACTTCACCTCCCCCGAAGGCAAGGAGTACAAGCTCCGCCCTGCCGGCGAACTGCCCACCATCGTGGTCCGCCCCCGCGGCTGGCACCTGCCCGAGAAGCACATGCTCATCGACGGAACCCCGGTTGCCGGCGGGATCGTGGACTTCGGCCTGTACTTCTTCCACAACGCCCGCCGCCTGCTGGCCCAGGGCAAAGGCCCGTACTTCTACCTCCCCAAGATCGAGAACCACCTCGAAGCACGCCTGTGGAACGATATCTTCATCCTGGCCCAGGACCTGCTGGGCATCCCCCAGGGCACCATCCGCGCCACCGTCCTGATCGAGACCATCACCGCGGCGTTCGAAATGGAGGAGATCCTCTACGAACTGCGCGACCACGCCTCCGGCCTGAATGCCGGCCGCTGGGACTACATCTTCTCCCTGATCAAGAACTTCCGCACCCGCGGCCCCCGGTTCGTCCTGCCGGACCGCGCCCAGGTGACCATGACCGCACCGTTCATGCGCGCCTACACCGAACAGCTGGTCCGGGCCTGCCACAGGCGCGGCGCCATGGCCATCGGCGGGATGGCAGCGGCCGTGCCCAACCGCAAGGACGAGGCTGCCAACACCAACGCTTTCGAAAAGGTCCGTGCGGACAAGACCCGCGAAGCCAACGACGGCTTCGACGGTTCCTGGGTGGCCCACCCGGACCTCGTTCCGGTATGCCGCGAGGTGTTCGACGGCGTCCTCGGGGAGCGCCCCAACCAGCTGGACCGCAGCCGCGAGGACGTCACCCCCGATGACCGTGCGCTCATCAACGTGGCCGCCACCGAGGGCACCATCACGGAGCAGGGCATCAGGAACAACATCGAGGTGGGCATCCGCTACATCGAATCCTGGCTGCGCGGTAACGGCGCCGTCGCCATCCACAACCTCATGGAAGACGCCGCAACCGCCGAAATCTCCCGCTCCCAGCTCTGGCAGTGGATGTTCGCGTCGGCCATCACCGACCACGGCGAGATCGTCACCCACCACTGGATCGAGGAGCTCCTGGACGAGGAGTTCGCACGCCTGGAACGCTTCGACGGTGACCGCTTTGAAGACGCCCGCGACATCTTCGAAGAGGTCACCCTCAGCCAGGACTTCCCCTCGTTCCTGACCCTCCCCGCCTACGCCCGCTACCTCACCGAGGCACGGGAAAAGGCAACCGTGGAGGAGCTCGCCGCGGCGTAGGTCCGCATAGATTTCCGTCCGCCGGGCCGGCACGCCCTTCGCAACAGGCACCCCGAGATCCGGGGAGCCGGCCCGGCGACGGAACACCCCGCGTATCCCCCGACGCTCTATCACTTAACGCAATAACATCAGGAACCCTCTATCACTCTCCTCAAGGAAGTGAGAGAGGGTTCCTCTGTTCGTTGCAGGGAGTGAGAGAGCGTCTCGATGGGTTGGGCAGGGGAACGGACGACGGCGGCGTGGCCGGTCAGCGTCCCTTGGGCACCAGCCGCACGGCAAGGGTAGTGCAGAGGAAGAACGTCAGCACGGACGCCATAACCACCAGCAGCGCGGGGGTCCAGGAATCCGCGGCGTCGTGGACGAATCCCACCAGCGGCGGGGCCACCGCCGCGAAGCAGTAGCCCACTCCCTGGACGGTGGCGGACATCCGGCCCGCTGACACCTGGTCGCGGGCCAGCTTGATGATGGCAATGAAAATCAGGGTGATTCCGCCGCCCTGGGCGATTCCGCCGCACACCGACCACAGCCACCACAGCCCCGGGGCCAGCAGCAATCCGGCCGGCACGGCCGTCCATAAAAGGCCCAAGGTGACGGCCGCCGTCGTCGTACTGAAATACCGGGCCGCCAGAGGCACCCCGAGGCCGCCGACGATGGCGAGGATCTGGAAAATTGACGATCCTGCGCCCGCCGCAGAGGCCGACATCCCCAGTTCGTCGTTGAGGTAGCTCGGCAGCCAGGCGGTCACAGCGTAGTAAGAGAAGGCCTGTCCGGCGAACCCGAGCGTCAGCCCGGCCGTGATCCACCCGGAGCCTTTGACAGCCGGACTGTCCTGGCCGCCGGGCACTTCAACACTGGAGGGCACAAAAGCACTCCGCGGTCCGACCGCGACAGTCCAGAAGGCAATGGCGGTCACGGCCAGGACTCCGACGGCGGCCAGTGCAGTCCGCCAGCCGGCCACCTCGGCGAGCGGGGCAGTCACCACGGATGTCAGGAACGAACCGATGTTCAAAGCAGCGGTATAGACGCCCATGGCGGTCCCCTGCCGCTGCGGCGAGAAGTCCCGCCGGATGATCAGCGGGACGGCAATGTTACCCACCGTGATGGCCAGGCCGATCAGGACCGTGCCGGCCACGACCATGGCCGGGCCACCCGATGAGCGCACGATCACACCCGCGAGCACGCCAAGGATGGTCAGGGTGACAGCGAACTCAGCACCAAATTTCCGTGCGGCCAGGGAAGCCAGCGGCGCAGACAGGGAGAAGCACAGCACCGGGATGCTGGTCAGGAGCCCCAGGACCACGGGGGAAAAGCCGAGATCCACCTGCATGATGTCCACCACCGGGGCAACAGCCACAAACGGTCCGCGGAGGTTCAGTGCCAGCAAACCGATGCAGGCGAGGAGGATCCAGCCGTTCGGGACCCTGGCCAGCAGCCGGCCGTTCATCGGGTGCCCCCGGCCGTAAAAAGTGATTTCATCACTCCCATTGCTATCACGCCGCGTCCTTCGCTTCGTCCACAGTCTGCGGGGGCGAGGCTACGATAAAGCCCAAGCCCTGAACATCACGCCGAACACGGGACGAAGGTACAGACATGTTGCACCGGCTTGCCATCCTGGACGACTACCAGGGCGTGGCCCACGGCTTCGCCGACTGGAGCTCACTGGAGAAGGATGGCGTGTCGACGTCGGTCTTCCGCGATCCGTTCCAGAACGGAGACGCGCTTGCCTCGGCGTTGGCTGACTTCCAGATCGTCATTGCCATGCGCGAACGGACACCCTTTCCCCGCTCCGTGCTGGAGAAGCTGCCTGCGCTGAAGCTCCTGGTAACCACCGGGATGGCCAACGCGTCCATCGACGTCGCCGCTGCCTCAGACCTTGGCATCACGGTGTGCGGCACCCCCGGCTCCCCTGCTGCCGCCCCGGAGCTGACGTGGGCCCTGCTGCTTGCCGCCGCCCGCAACCTTCCAGGAGAAGAGAACTCGCTGCGCGCCGGGACCTGGCAGTCCTCCGTAGGCTTTGAGCTGGCCGGCAAGACACTGGGCATCGTGGGGCTGGGCAAGATCGGACGCCGGATCGCCACCTACGGGCAAGCATTCGGGATGGAAGTCCTCGCCTGGAGCCAGAACCTGACCGATGAGGCGGCCGAGGAATCCGGCGTCCGGAGAGTCTCCAAGGAAGAGCTGTTCAGGAACGCCGACGTGGCAACCCTGCACCTGCGGCTCTCTCCCCGTTCCGAAGGCATCGTCGGCGAACGCGAGCTGCGGCTGCTGGGGCCGGAGGGCATCCTGGTGAACACTGCGCGGGGGCCGCTGGTTGACCAGGACGCGCTGGTCCGTGCGCTGGCGGAGGGCTGGATCCGGGGAGCCGCCCTGGACGTTTTCGACCACGAACCGGTCCCCGCAGGGCACCCGCTCCTCACCGCCCCCAATACCGTGCTGTCCCCGCACCTCGGCTATGTGACGGCGGAAAGCTACCGGCAGTTTTACGGCGGCGCGTTCGAGGACGTAAAAGCGTGGCTTGCGGGTTCGCCCGTGCGGACCATCAACGCCTGACGGGCTGCGTACTGCCCTCGAAATGGCCGGACCCGCTCCGTGCGAAGGAGCCGGCCCGGCCGATGTCGCCGTGATGGGTCAGCGGATATCGATGTCCAGCGCCTGGAAGTCGTCGTCGGAGTGGCGGCCCACCAGGATCCGGAAGGGGCCAGGCTCAAACTGCCAGCCGCCGTCGTAATGCCCAAGGGACCGTGCCGGAATCCTGACTTCCACGCTGTCCGTCCCCCCGGGTGCAAGGTGTGTGCCCGCGTATCCTGCCAGCCAACGCACCGGGCGCTCCACTGCCGACTCCGCACGCTCCAGGTACACCTGGACCACTTCGCGTCCGGAGCGGCTGCCGGTGTTGCGGACCGGGACATGCACCACCACGTCGTTGCCGGCAAGGACTGACTGCGGGGCGTGCGGCGCCGCCAGCTCGAACGTGGTGTAGCCCAGCCCGAAACCAAAGGGAAGGGCCGGAGCGGCACCGCCTTCGGCCTGCTGCTTAAGCCAGGCCCGGTAGCCCACGTGGATGCCCTCAGAATAGGCAACCTTGCCGTCCACGGGGGTGGTGACCAGCACCGGCACATCCTCAAGTGCGGCAGGCCAGGTGGTGGGGAGGCGGCCGCCCGGCTCCTCCACACCCAACAGGATGTCCGCGATGGCCCGGCCGAATTCCTGGCCGCCGAACCAGCCCAGCAGGACTGCGCCCACGTTGTCCAGCCACGGCATGAGGACCGGCGAGCCGGAGTTCACCACCACGATGGTGCGCGGGTTGGCCGCCGCCACCGCCTCCACCAGCTGGTTCTGCAGGCCCGGGAGGTCCAGGTCCTTGCGGTCGAAGCCCTCGGATTCGACGGCGGCGCTGGTTCCCACCACCACGATGGCCACCTCCGCTGCCTGTGCCGCTTCCACCGCGGCGTCGATCTCGGCCTGCGGGTCCGCCACGACGGTTTCCTCCCCCAGCAGGATGGCGGTTAGGGGGATGACCTGCTCCGCCGGCAGTTTGTAGACTGCCTCGATCCGGACGCTTTCGCCTGCAGCTGTTTCCACGGTGTGGACGGTGGAGGGCGGGTCGAAGAGGGCGGCGCCGAGCACATTGGTGTCGTCCTCGATCGTCGCGTTGAACACTTCCACTCCCTGCAGCGACAGGCTGATGTGGCCTACCGTGCCCACGCCCACGTGGTGGATGCCCGCCGTCGGCGCCGTCCAGTCCGTCTCCATGCGGATGGCGGCAGCGCCCTCGGGAATTCCGACGCCGAACCAGATCAGGTGCGACGCCAACCGGTCCTCGCCGGAGATTTCGGAGCCGTCTTCCGCCAGGAAGGTCACCCGCATGCCGGGAACGCCGGACACCGGGTTGTGGAGGGCGGTGCGCTGGAACGCCTGCAGTCCGTCAGCCACCTTGGCCCCGCGGGCGTAGCTGAGGCTGACGGTTTCGGGCAGCGCTTCGCGCAGCCCTTCGAGGGGGGAAACGGTGTATTTGGGCATGACGGTGGCGCTGCCCCCGCCCTGGGTGCGGGCTTCATCCGCGTTGTGCCCGCTGACCGCGACGCTGCCCAGGGTTGCCGGGTTCAGGGGCAGCAGCTGGTCCTTGTTGCGGACCAGGACTGCGCCGCGGACTGCCACTTCCCGGGCGACGGCGGCGGCGTTCAGGGGCGCCGGACCCTCGGTAACGGCCGGGGCCACCCCGTCGAGGGAACCCACCCGGGCCGCGAGGCGGAGGATGCGGATGACTTTTTCGAGGATGGCGGCCCGGCTGACGCGGCCGTCGTTCACGGCGGCCAGCAGTTTCGGACCCCAGTGGCCTACCGGGCCCGGCATCTCCAGGTCCTGGTTGGCGTTCGCCGCCTCCACGGACCGGACCCCGGTCCAGTCCGAGACCACCACACCGTCGAAGCCCCATTCGGTGGACAGCGGCGTCTTCAGGAGCTCGTTCTCACTGGCCGTTGTGCCGTTGATCGAGTTGTAGGAACTCATGACCAGCCAGGCCCGGGCCTCGGTGATGGCGTCCTCGAAGGCCGCCAGGTAGAGCTCACGCAGCGGGCGCTCGGTCAACTACGGAGTCCGCGGTGAAGCGGTCAGTTTCGGCCTCGTTGGCCAGGTAGTGCTTAGGGGTGGCGCCTACACCCATGGACTGCACGCCGGCTACATACCCGGCGGCCATGGTTGCGGTCAGCCGCGGGTCCTCGCTCATGCATTCGAAGTGCCGGCCGCCCAGCGGGGAACGGTGCAGGTTGATCGTGGGGCCCAGGACGGCGTGCACGCCCTTGCGGCGTGCCTCCTGGCCGAGGATCTGCCCGTAACGGCGTGCCGTTTCGACGCTCCAGGTAGCGGACAAGGCGGACGACGACGGCAGGGACACTGAGTCGTGCCGTTCGTCGAAGTCTTCGCCACGGACGCCTGAGGGTCCGTCGGAGAGGACAATGCGGGAGAGGCCGATGGAGGGCAGCGCATGGGTGGCCCACACATCGGCACCGGTCAGGAGCTGGATCTGCTGTTCAAGGGGGAGGCTTTCGGCGAGTTCACGGATGCGGGCCTCGGCATCGGGGGTACCGGCGGCCGGCGCCGTGACGGCGGAGGAAGGGGTGGGGTTCATCTCAAAGAGGATAACGACAAAAACCAAGTCTTACTAGGTTTTTCTGTCGTGGGCGTGAAATACACTGGCCTGATGTCCCCATCAAAGCCGCGCGGCCAGTACGCCAAGGGCGCGGAACGCCGCGAGCAGATCATCCAGACGGCAACGGACGTTTTTGCCACTGAAGGCTTCGAAGGCACCGCCCTCAAACGGGTGGCAGAACTGGTGGGGGTCAAGGAAGCCACGCTTTTCCACTACTTCCGGGGGAAGCAGGAGCTGCTGACGGCGGTGCTGGCCGAAAGGGACCGGCGCAGCCTTGCAGCCATGGAGGAGAAGGACTCCGGCCTGGCGCTGATGGTCCGCTCCGCCGAGCGCAACCGCCACGAGCCGGGGCTGACCACCCTGTACGCCGTCGCATCAGCCACCGCCAATGACCCCGGGCACGATTCGCATGCGTACTTCCGGAGCGTTATGCCCACGTGGTCCAAAGCCTGGCCGTGGACATCGGACGGAAGCAGGCTGCCGGCGAGGCACGGTCCGATCTGCAGGCCACGGACCTGGCGCGGATGGTGGTTGCCGTTTCCGACGGACTGCAGCTGCAATGGCTCTACGACAAAGACGTGGACGTGGCCGATGGCCTGTCACGGTTCATCGATGTGCTGATGAAGCCCTAGCCTCACGCCGTCCGGCATCCGGGCAGCACTCCCAGCCTCAAGCCGGTCACTGAAGCTACTGCGCGGCCGTGACGCTGGCCTCGATGACAGCGGGTGAGAGCACATGCTGGGTGACCAGCTGGCTCGCGCCGAGGATGCCGGCGCGGTCCCCGGCCAGCGACAAAGCAATCCGCAGGTGGGAGGTGGCCAGCGGAAGGGACCGCCGGTATACCACCTCGCGGACACCTGCCATCAGGTGTTCACCCGCCTGGCCGAGGCTGCCACCGAGGACGATCATGGACGGATTGAGCAGGTTCACCACGGTGGCCAGGACGTCGCCCACATCGCGTCCGGCCTGCCGCAGGGCGTGGACGGCCTGCGGGTTACCGGCGGCCACCAGCCGGAGCACATCGCTGCCCTTCGAAGCGGGCAGCCCCTGACGGTCCAGGGCTGCGGCCAGGGCCGGGCCCGAGGCCAGCGCTTCGAGACAGCCGTAGTTGCCGCACCGGCACAGGACCTCGTCACCGCGGGGGACCCGGACGTGGCCAAGGTCGCCGGCCGTTCCGCTGGCACCGCGCTGCAGTTCGCCATTGCTGATGATTCCGGCGCCGATGCCGGTGGCCACCTTGATGAACAGGAAGTTTTCGTGGTCCGGCCAGTGTGCCGTCCGCTCCCCCAGTGCCATGATGTTCACGTCGTTGTCCACCAGGACCGGAACAGGCAGCGAGCGCTGCACATGGCGGACCACGTCGAAGCCATCCCAGCCAGGCATGATGGGTGGCTTGACGGGTTTTCCGGTGGCATGTTCAACCGGACCGGGCAGGCCGATCCCGACCCCGGCCAGCCCGCGCAGTTCGCGCCCCGCCTGGCGCAGCAACGCGAGGCCCTCTCTGACCACGCGCATCCAGCACCAGCTCCGGGCCGGCGGCCACATCCTGGGCCAGCCGCTGCTCGGACAGCACCTGCCCGTTGAGGTCCGTCAGCGCAACAATCACGTGCGTGGCTCCGACGTCCACGGCGAGCACGGCACGCGCGGCGGGATTGAAGGCGAAGCGCGACGGCGGCCTGCCGCCGCTGGAATTCGCCTCCCCGGCGGGGCCCACCAGGCCGGAGGCAATGAGGGCGTCGATACGGGCCGCAACAGTGGAGCGTGCCAGGCCCGTTGTCAGCGCGAGTTCTGCACGGGTGCGCGCTTTCCCATCCCGCAGCAGCTGGAACAGGTCTCCGGCGCGCGCCAGGGAGCCGCCTCCTTCGAAGCCGGCGGGCGCGGTGCCGGGGATTAGGGTCATGGATCATGAATAACACACCCGCTTCTGACTGTCACGCCGACCAAAGAACACCGGGCATTCTGCAACTTTTGCTTGACCATCGACAAAAGTGGTCCTAGTTTGAGAGGAAACCGTCTTCAGTCCAGGAGAACCCATGAACTACTCGATCCAGCTCTACACCCTCCGCAACGCCATCGAGGATGACCTGCCCGGCACCATCCGCCGGGTCGCGGAGATCGGCTTCACCCAGGTTGAGCCCTACAACTTCGTTGCCACGGCTGCAGAGCTCGGCGCCGCACTGAAGGAAAACGGCCTGACCGCCCCGTCGGGCCATGCACCCCTGCTCAGCCAGGACCAGGACGAAATCTTTACCGCCGCCCAGGGCCTGGGGATCACCACGGTGATTGATCCCTTCATCGCGGCCGACCGGTGGCAGTCCGAGGAGGACATCCAGGCCACCGCCGCCGCACTCAATGCAGCCGCCAGGAAAGGCGCCGAATACGGCATCCGGGTTGGCTACCACAACCACGCCTGGGAGCTGGAATCCACCATCGGGGGCCGCACCGCCCTCGAGTACTTCGCGGACCTCCTCGACCCCGCACTCGTCCTCGAAGTGGACACCTACTGGGTGGCCGTCGGCGGCCAGGACCCCGTGGACATCCTCACCAAACTCGGCGACCGCGTGAAGCTCATCCACATCAAGGACGGCCCGCTTAACACGGACACCAAAGCCCAGCTGCCGGCAGGCAAGGGCAAGGTGGCGGTCCTTGACGTTGTCGCCGCCGCGAAATCCCTCGAAGTCGGCGTCGTCGAGTTCGACGACTACGCCGGGGACATCTTCGAAGGCATCGCAGAAAGCCTCGCCTACCTGAACGCAGCCGACGCCGCCGGAGCGACCGAAGGCGCCAAGGCATGAGCGGCGCAGCCACGGGCCACGGCCCGGTGGGCGTCGCCGTCATCGGTGCAGGCAACATCTCGAAGGCATACCTGGACAACCTCACTGCCTTCCCGGACCTCACGGTCCACGTCATCGCCGACCTCTTCGAAGAGGCGGCCGAGGCCCGTGCCAAGGAATACGGCATCCCCCAGTGGGGCGGCGTGGACGCGGCACTGAACCATCCCGACGTCGAAATCATCGTCAACCTGACCATCCCGGCAGCCCACGTGGAAGTGGCAACGGCTGCCGTCACCGCGGGCAAGCACGTCTGGACCGAGAAGCCCTTCTCACTGGACCGTGAATCCGGCCTCGGCCTGCTCAGGACCGCCGACGCCGCCGGGATCCGCCTCGGCTGCGCACCGGACACGTTCCTCGGCGCCGGGCTGCAGACGGCGCGCCGCATCATCGAGCGCGGTGACATCGGCACGCCCCTGACCGCGATGACCACGTTCCAGACCCCGGGCCCTGAGTCCTGGCACCCGAATCCCGCATTCCTCTTCCAGCACGGCGCCGGCCCCCTCTTCGATATGGGCCCGTACTACCTCACGGCACTGGTCCAGACCTTCGGGTCCATCCGGAAAGTCGCCGCCGTCGGTTCCAAGGCCAAGGACATCCGCGTCATCGGCTCCGGGCCCAAGGCCGGCGAGGAGTTCACCGTGGAAGTGCCCACCCACGTTTCCGCGATGGCACAGTTCGAGGGCGGCGCGTCATCGCACAGCGTTTTCTCCTTTGAGTCTCCCCGCGCCCGGATGGGCTTCGTGGAGATCACCGGCACCGAAGCCACCCTCTCGCTCCCGGACCCCAACAATTTCGACGGCGACCTGAGGCTCTGGCGGGCGGGTGACAAGGACTGGACCACCGTCCCGGCCACCGGTCCGGCCAATGGCCGCGGCATGGGTGTCCTGGATATGGCCAGGTCCATCCGCGCCGGAGTCCCGCACCGTGCCACCGGCAGCCTCGCCTACCACGTACTGGACAGCATGGTCTCCATCTCCGAATCCATGGAATCCGGCACCTTTGTGGACGTTGCAAGCTCAGCACCCGCGTCCGCGGCCCTCCCCGAGGACTGGGCTCCCGAAACTGCCACGCTCTAGGAGACGCAGATGACACAGGAAACCCACGGAAAGCCGGCCCGCCCCCTCGGCGTCGCAATGATCGGCTACGCCTTCATGGGCAAGGCCCACTCCAACGCGTGGCGGAACGTGGCCAGCTACTTCGAGGTCCCCTCCTTCGAGCGGAAAGTCCTGGTGGGCCGCAACGCCGCCGGGGTCAAGGACGCAGCAGCGAAGTACGGCTGGGCGGAAACTGCCACGGACTGGCGCACCGTCCTGGACCGGGATGACATCGACATCGTGGACATCTGCGCCCCGGGCTGGATGCACGCCGAGATCGCCACCGCCGCCCTCGGGGCCGGCAAGCATGTGCTCCTGGAGAAGCCGCTGGCCAACACGCTCGCGGAAGCTGAGGCCATGACCCGTGCGGCGCAGGCGGCCCGGGCGTTGGGTGTGCAGTCGATGGTGGGGTTCAACTACCGCCGTGTCCCCGCCCTGGCGCTCGCCAAAGAGCTGATCTCCGAAGGCCGGGTGGGAACGGTCAGGCACGTCCGCGCCGCGTACCTGCAGGACTGGCTCGCCGACGAAACCGCACCCATGTCGTGGCGCCTGACCAAGGACACCGCCGGTTCCGGGGCCCTCGGGGATATCGCCTCGCACGCCATTGACCAGGTCCTGTTCCTGCTCGGGGACCAGGTCACCGGGGTCTCCGGCCGCACCCACACGTTCACCACCCGCCGACCCGGCGCCGATGGTCCCGGGGGCAGGATGGAGGAGGTAACGGTCGACGACGCCGCCTGGGCCACACTGTCCCTCGCCTCAGGGGCGATTGCGTCAGTGGAAGCCTCCCGGGTCGCAACCGGGCGCAAGAACTCCCTGCAGCTCGAAATCTACGGCGACGCGGGGTCCATCCTGTTCGACCTCGAAAACCTGAACGAACTGCGTTTCCTGGACGCCACGGCGCCCGCCCGGGAACAGGGCTTCCGCCGGATCCTCGTCAGCGAACCAGACCACCCCTACCTCGATGCGTGGTGGCCCCAAGGCCACATCATCGGCTGGGAGCATACGTTCACGCACGAGATCCGGGACTTCCTCCTGGCGGTGGATGGCGGAACCGCGCCCTCGCCGTCGTTCGAGGACGGCCTGGAAGTCCAGCGGATCCTGGACGCCATCGAGCAGTCCGCCGCCGCCCACAGCACCACCATCCAGCTGGCCACCACACCCGCAGCCGCCCTGCCGCCCCTGCCGCTTCTGAAGGAGCCTGACATGCCCCGCCCCTATACCCTCTTCACCGGCCAGTGGGCCGACCTCCCGTTCGAGGAAGTGGCCCGTCTGGCCTCCGGCTGGGGCTACGACGGCCTGGAAATCGCCGTCTCCGGGGACCACCTGGACGCCTGGCGCTGGGACGAACCCGGCTACGTCGAGTCCAAACTCGCCGTGCTGGAGAAGTACAACCTGAAGGTCTGGGCCATCTCCAACCACCTCAAGGGCCAGGCCGTGTGTGATGACCCCATCGACTTCCGCCACGAAGCGATCGTGGGCGCGAAAGTCTGGGGCGACGGCAGCCCCGAAGGCGTCCGCCAGCGCGCCGCCGAGGAAATGAAGCACACCGCCCGGCTCGCCAAGGCACTGGGCGTGGACACCGTCGTCGGGTTCACCGGCTCCTCCATCTGGCAGTACGTGGCCATGTTCCCGCCCGTCCCCGCTGCCGTGATCGAGGCCGGCTACCAGGACTTCGCGGACCGCTGGAACCCCATCCTGGACGTCTTCGACGAATGCGGCGTCCGCTTCGCCCACGAAGTCCACCCCTCCGAAATCGCCTACGACTACTGGACCACCGTCCGCACCCTCGAAGCGATCGGCCACCGCGAAGCGTTCGGCCTGAACTGGGACCCCTCCCACTTCATGTGGCAGGGCATCGACCCGGTGTCCTTCATCTGGGACTTCAAGGACCGGATCTACCACGTGGACTGCAAGGACACCAAGCTCCGCCCCACCGGCAGGAACACCGTCATGGGCTCCCACCTGCCCTGGGGCGACCCCCGCCGCGGCTGGGACTTCGTCTCCGCCGGACGCGGCGACGTCCCCTGGGAGTCGTCCTTCCGCGCGCTCACCGCGATCGGCTACGACGGACCCATCTCGGTGGAATGGGAAGACGCCGGCATGGACCGCCTCCACGGCGCCCCCGAGGCCCTCGCCGCCCTGAAGAAGTTCGACTTCCCCGCGTCGCAGACGTCTTTCGACGCCGCCTTCAGCAGCAAGGACTGACCGCGCCGCCGCGGCATAGAATTCCTGCATGACCTCCACCATCAGAAAAGCAACAGCGGACGACGCCGGCCGGCTCGCCGCGCTGGCGGCCGTCACCTTCCCGCTGGCCTGCCCGCCGTCGTCGTCACCGGAGGACATTGCCGCGCACCTGGCGAACACGCTCAGCGAACGGCACTTCGCCGCATACCTGGCGGACCCTGCCATCACCATCCTCGTGATCGACGCCGGCGGCGACCTGCGCGGCTACAGCCTCCTGGTGGACCGGCCGGCCACGGATCCGGATGTGGCGGGGGCGCTGGCCCTCCTGCCTTCGGTGGAGCTCAGCAAGTGCTATGTCCACCCGGACCACCACGGGTTGGGTGCCGCGGCCGAACTGATGCACGCCAGCCTTGGGGCCGCCGCTGAGTCCGGCGGGGCGGGGGTATGGCTGGGCGTCAACAGCCAGAACGCCCGCGCCATCCGGTTCTATGAGAAGTCGGGTTTCCGGAAGGTGGGCTCCAAGTCATTCAGGCTGGGAACCACGGTGGAGCACGACTTTGTGCTGGAGCGTGCGGTTCCCTAGCTGCCCGACCGGCCCGCCAGGCGGTCATCCAAAGGTGGACGGGGTTCCTTCAGCAGCTTCAGCCCGGGTGGCAGGCCCTCGATGTTCCCATCGGTCCGGTTCGCACTGATGGAAATCCTGGCATGGCCCAACCGCACGTTGTCCGCCCGGAAGTCCCCCTTGTCCTCGGCAAGGATGGGAGCCAGGTGGACAACGCCGCGGGTGAAGTCCGGGTCGAAGCGCAGCAGGATCCGGGCCAGCTGGATGGGAGCTGCGGCGGACCAGGCCTGCGGCGAACAGGCCGTGGGATACGGCACGGGGCCATAGAACTCTGAACGGTCAAAGCCGCAGAACAGTTCGGGAAGCTGCCCGTCGAAGTGTGAGGCGGCGTCGAAGATTCCGCGGGCCAGCCGTTTGGCCTCCGCGACGAATCCGTAACGCATGAGGCCGGTGGCCACGATCGCCGAATCGTGCGGCCACACTGAACCGTTGTGGTAGCTCACCGGGTTGTAGGCGCCCATGTCTGTGGCCAGGGTACGGATGCCCCAGCCGGTGAACATCTCCGGTGACATCAGCCGCTCCACCACTGCCGGCGCCTTGTCCTCATCAACTATGCCCACCCACAGGCAGTGGCCCATGTTGGAGGTGCACGCATCTACGGGGTTCTTGTCCTTGTCCAGCGCGATCGCGAAGTAACCCTTGTCCGGCAGCCAGAACTTCTCGTTAAAGGCCTTCTTCAGCGCCGCAGCGCGCTCAGCCCACAGCTGTTCCTTCCCGGCATCCCCGGCCGAGCGGGCCAGCAGCGAGCGCGCCACGTATGCGGCATAGACATAGCCCTGAACCTCGCAGAGCGCGATCGGAGCCTCGGCCATCCGGCCATCGGCGAAGTTGATGCCGTCCCAGGAGTCCTTCCAGCCCTGGTTGACCAGGCCATGCGGGTTTGGACGGAGGTATTCCACAAAACCGTCGCCATCACGGTCGCCGTATGTCCCGATCCACTCGAGCGCCCGGTCCGCATGCGGCAGCAGGGCGTCTATGACGTCATCGGACAGGCCCCACCGGCTGAGCTCGCCCAGGAGGCTGACGAACAAAGGCGTGGCATCTGCGGTGCCGTAATACGCGGTTCCGCCCAGCGACAGGCCCGCCGTGACACCCAGCCGCACCTCGTGGGGGATGCGGCCCGGCTGTTCCTCGGAGTCGTCGTCGACCTTGGTGCCCTGGATCGCGGCCAGGGTCTGGAGGGTGCCCACCGCCAGTGTCGGGTCCACCAGCAGCGACATATAGGAGGACAGGAGCGAATCCCGCCCGAAAAGGGCCATGAACCAGGGTGCGCCGGCCGCGACGGCCGCCCGGTCGGGGTGCTCGGCGTCGAAAATCCGCAGCGAGCCCAGGTCGGCCTGGCTCCGGAGCAGCGTGGCTTCGATATTGCTGTCTGCGACCGAGATGCGCGGTACGTTTTCTTCCCAGGCCAGGTGCCGCTGCACTCCGGTGCGGTGCCGGGGCACGCCCTCCTCGGAAAAAGGCTCCTCGGGACGCACGCCGTTGATCAGCGGCACCACAATGACGCTTGTGGACCACTTGCCGCGTGCAGGGATGGATACCCGGAACCGGAGGGAGTCATCGGTGAGCTCGGCCCCGGCGGCCCGGATCGCGGAGCCGCGCCGTTGGCCGCTGCTGAGGACTTCGATCAGCAGTTCGCCGTTGTGGATGGTGCGGGCGGCCTGCGCTCCGGCAGAGGTGCGGCCGCCCTTGACGTCGAAGAGGTCGGCCTGGTCGGCGTCGACCAGCAGTTCGATCTCGCAGTCGACGTCCTCGGCGGAATAGTTTTCAAGGGTGATGTCGTCCTGCAGCCCCGGTCCGATGTGGCGGACCTGCCGGACCACCAGCGGGCTGTCGAACCGGCCGTCAGGCCAATGGGCGCGGCCCACGAACGTCGCCTCGTAGGCGTTGGGACGGTGGGCCACCAGCGGCTCCCGCAGCGCACCGTTGATCCGCAGAATCCAGCGGGAAACAATCCGGGTGTCCTGGTAGAAGGCGCCGTTTGTTTCACCATCGGCGATGATGTCCCCGCTCCGGGCAGAGATGCAGAAGGACGAACCCTCCACAACGGTTACGGCTTCTGCTCCGCCGACATCGGCTTCCGTGTCGGCATTCCAGGCAGTCATGGCAGCACTCCTTTGTTATGGCCTCCGGACCGGACCGGCGCTGCTTCCGGGCGCCAGGTTGACAGTTCCCCGTACTCGATTCTGGTGCACGCGGGATGCATCCGGAACCCCCGGAAGCTGCCTCATGTCCAACAGGTCTGCATAGAGGTCCAGATGGTTGCCGACCATCCTTTCAGTGCTGAAGAGTTTCAATGCCCGGTCCCTGCACACGGTACGGTCCAGCGTTGCCGCCAGGGGCAGGTAGCCGTGCAGCTGATCCGTGGGCCCGAGGTACCCGGTACGGCCGTGGTCCACAATCTCCGGTGCGGAACCGATCCGGGTGCCCACCACCGGGGTGCCCGTGGACAGGGATTCGATCATCACCAGGCCAAACGGTTCAGACCATTGGATGGGGTTCAGGAACGCTGTGGCACCACCCATGAGGTCATACTTCTCGGCGTCCCGCAGCTCCCCCAGGAACTCCTCGTTGCTGCCCAGCAGCGGCTCAACGACGGTCCGGAAGTACTCAACCTCCCCGGGTTCGCGCATCTTCGCGGCGAGGCGCAGCGGCATGCCCGCCCGGCGCGCGATCCGGATGGCCTCAAGGACGCCCTTGTCCGGGCACATCCTGCCCACAAAGCAGACGTAACCGCCCTGCCCGGACCCCACCGGCACGGCAGCTACGTCCATCCCATGGTGGATGACGCGTGTGACCGGGACGTCCGGCACGTGGGAGGTCTGGTCGCGCGAGATGCCGATGATGGCGGTATCCGCCGCCATGGCGCGGTAGACGTCGGCCGAGGCCGGCACGAGCGGGCCGTGGATCGTCGTTACCACCGGGGCGTTGCCCGTACGGTGCCCAGCGAGGGGACCGGCCAGGGTGTGGTCATGGATGATGTCCACGTTCCGGAGGCCTTGGTAGGCCCTGACGACGTGGCTGAGCTCCGACAGTGAGAAGCCGAGCCCTTCCGGTTCCGCCGGCCGCATCCCCGGCACCAGCTCCACCGGACAGGTGCTGTCCGACGCTGCGGCCAGCACCACCTCGTGCCCTTCGGCAACGAACCCGCGGGCAAGGGAGTCCACCACCCTCTCGATGCCGCCATACCCGGCTGGGGGAACCGGAATCCAGGGTGCTGCAATAAGTCCAATCCGCATGCTTGCCTCCGGGCGGACGTCAGTCCGGCCCCCCCGACCTGCCGACTGGTATTCCGAGGCGTCTGCTTAACCTGCTTATCCGACTATCGCCCTCCCGGCGGCCCCTGACAAGCCCCGGTGTGATAAATCCGACATCTGCGCCCGGGAATGGCTAACAGACGGGAACGGTTGTGGCAGGCATGAAGATTGAGATCTGGTCAGACGTCGCGTGCCCCTGGTGCTTCATCGGCAAGCGCCGGTTCGAGGCCGCACTTTCGGAGTTCCCGCACCGCGACGCCGTGGAGGTGAAGTGGCGCAGCTACCAGCTGGACCCCAGCCTGCCGGAACACTACGACGGTACCGAACTGGAATACCTGAGCACCCGGAAGGGCCTTGCCCCGGAGCAGGTCTCGCAGATGTTCGACCACGTCACCGCCGAAGCCAAGGGCGAAGGCCTGGACTACAGCTTCGACAAAGTAGTCGTAGCCAACAGCTTCACCGCACACCGCCTCATCCACCTGGCCGCCGCACACGGACAACAGGATGCTGCGAAGGAACGGCTGCTCAGCGACCATTTCGAGCACGGCAAGGACATCGGCAGCACGGAATACCTCACCGGCCTGGGCCGTGAGCTGGGCATTGACGCAGCTGAGGTGGCCGCGCTTTTCACGACCGACAAGTACGCCGACGACGTCCGCTTCGATTTTGAGGAGGCCCGTGCCCTTGGCATCAGCGGCGTGCCGTTCTTTGTCATCGACCGGAAGTTCGGACTGTCCGGTGCCCAGCCGGTTGCCACCTTCACAGCGGCGCTGAACCAGGCCTGGCAGGAGACCAACCCGCTGGTACTGGTCAACAGCGCAAACGGCGAAGCGTGCGGCCCCGACGGCTGCGCGGTCTGAACCGGACACTTGCACGGCGCGATGTTTACTGACACTTCGCGGTAAAGTGTCTGCATGCCCAGGATTTCGGCGGCCAGCAACGCCGCGCAACGCGCAGAAACGCAGCACCGTGTCCTCACTGCGTTCGGTGAGCTCCTCTTCACCCACGGCCTTCCCGGGCTGACCATGACTGACGTCGCCCGTCATGCCGGGGTGGGCCGCACCGCCGTCTACAACTACTACGCCGACATCGAAGAACTCCTGATCTCCTACGCGCTGGACGAGACCGAGCGGTTCATTACAGAGCTGCGTGAATCACTGGACCGGCTGGAAAATCCGGTGCAACGCCTCGCCCTGTACGTCCGCGCCCAAGTGGAGGACCTCAGCCGCCGCCACCTCCCCCCGGGACCTGCCATGGCGGCGGTGCTGTCGCCGTCGTCCTTTGCCAAACTGGCCGACCACGTGAGCGAGCTCAGCGTCCTGCTGCAGGGCATCCTCCGCGATGCGATGGACCAGGGCTACCTGCCTGCCGCCGACATCCCGCAGCAGGCGCAGCTGATCCATGGCACGCTGTCCTCAAGCGCCGCCCGCGGAAGCGACGAGCCCGCCGAGCTCGAGGCCCGGATTGCCCGCACGGTGCGCTTCATCCAGCTCGGCGCCGGGGCAAGGTTTGACGACGGCGGCCAGCCCGTCCGCGTCGCTCAGCTTCCGGCGGTGGCCGGCTGACACTGCCCGGCCAGTAAGGCTCAGGGGCCGGCTGTCGGAATGACCGGCCACTTGTCGTCGTCGGCGATCCGGCGGCTTTCGCGGGGACAGCTCAACGTGCCGGGGGTCTGGTCCACCAGGTCCGGGGCGGTCAGTTCCTTGTAGTCCCCGGCAAGGATCACGTCCACGCTGGCGTCCGTCCGGCCGTCCTGGAAGTAGTCGGACCCGGGCAGGTTCCGCTGGACACTGAACGCCGCAGACTGTCCCGCAGCCCCGGATACAACCGCCGCAACACCCCGGTAGCCGGCGTCGGTATTGGCAACCGCCCCGACGATGAATTTACGGCCGAGGAGTTCATCCGCCACTGACCTGGCCAGCCCGGGACGGCTGGTGGAGTTATAGACGTTGAGGTTGATCTGGTCGTTGGGAGTGTAGTCGAAGGTCGCTGCGGGGCAGACGGACGCCGGCGCGTCGCCGGCGTCGGTGGAGGGAATCTTGATTTGTCCGTCAATGATGGCCAGGGCTGTGATGATCGATGCCACGATGAGCCCCAGCAGGATCACCAGGACCACGCCGTGCACCACGCGCCGGCGCAGACGTACAGGGTTGTCCGGATCGCCTGCTGCTTCGAACGTTGCCCGCAGTTCAGGGCCGGTAACCACGTGGTGGCCGTGCAGGACGCTGACGTCCTTGGGCTTCCTAGCCATCAATGACCAGCACGCGGGCGTGGATGGCGGTGCGCTGGTGCAGCGCGGTGCGGACAGCGCGGTGGAGTCCGTCCTCCAGGTACAGCGTCCCCTGGTACTGCACCACGTGCGGGAACAGGTCGCCGAAGAACGTGGAGTCCTCAGCCAGGAGCGCTTCCAGGTCCAGGGTCCGTTTGGTGGTCACCAGCTCGTCGAGGCGGACGGGGCGCGGAGGAAGCGACGCCCATTCCTTGGGCGTGTTGAAACCATGGTCGGGGTAAGGGCGTCCCTCGCCCACAGCTTTGAATATCACCATGCCACCCTAGGCACCTTGGAAGCTCAAGAGAAGTGTCTGGCCCGCGGCATCCGTAGGTTGTAGCCAAACAGTGACCATGAGTCACATGCGGTGATCTTCGTCCTCCGCCGCCTGCCATGAAGCGTCCGGCTGACACAATGGAGAAATGACTGCACCCGAATCCCCTGCCGCCGCACTGCACGGTGTCCGCCTGCCGTCCGCCCCGCCGCTTGCCCTCCTGCTCGACGTCGACGGCCCTGTGGCCAGCCCTGTCACCAGGAACGTCCAGCCCGGCATCATTGCCGACCTCGTCGCGCTGGCCGCCGCCGGAATTCCCGTCATCTTCAACACGGGCCGCTCCGACGCGTTCATCCGCGAGCAGGTCATGGAGCCGATGATCACTGCGGGGATCCCCACCGGCACCGTCATCCATGCCATTTGCGAGAAAGGCGCGGTCTGGTTCAGCTACACCGCTGCAGGGCCCGGTCCTGTCCACGTGGACCACGGGCTCGCGGTGCCTTCCGCGTATGGCGACGATATCCGCAGGCTGGTGGCAGAGGACTACTCCGCCCACATGTTCTTTGACGAGACCAAAAGGGCCATGGTCTCGGTGGAGCAGCATATCGAGGTCCCTTCCGCCGACTACCTGGCCGAACAGAAACTCTTTGACGCCGACGCCATGGAACTGATGGCCCGGCATGGGCTGGGAGTGGTCCGGCTGGAACACCACGCCCCCAATTCCGACGACGAGGTGGACTACCGGGTGGACCCCACCATCATCTCCACGGATATCGAATCGGTCCGGCTCGGCAAGGACCTGGGCGCCAGCCGCGCGGTGGAACTGCTCGCCGCCCAGGGCATCACGCCCCAAGCCTGGCGCACCGTTGGGGATTCCCGCACGGACTATGCCATGGCAGACTGGCTGCACCACAACGACCACGCCGTAAAACACGTGGATGTCCGCCCGGCGGACGGAGTCCCTGAGAAGCCGTACACCGTTCTGACGGCCGCGGATCTGGGGCTGGGCGAGGATGTGATCCACGACGACGCCGGTGGAGCTTTCCTGCGGCGCTGGAGGGAAGCACTGGGCGATTGAGCCCCTGCCGGGCGGCGGACGCGAAACCTGCCGTTTTGTTGGCACCGCTATCATGCAACTAAGAACGCTTACTTTATATCGGCACGGAGACAACCATTACAGAGACACCGGTTCAGGATGAGATTTACTACGGCGGCCAGGCGTCCGTAGAAGCAGGCGCCCACGCGGAGGTCACATCTCCCGCTGCCGAGGCACGCCTCAAGCACCGGCCGGACGTTGTCCGGCACAAGGGCAGGTACGCCCTGATCAACCACAACCGCACGCCGTACCAGGCAATGGTGGAAGACCTGCTGTTCCTGCGCAACGTCCTTGCGGGCGCTGGCCTGGACTACCTCCTGGTGCGGGGCAACAGCGACCGTCCCGTCATCGCGCTGGACTGGAAGGACCGCAAGAAGCTGCGGTCCGCCCTCGTCCAGGCCTGCCGCAACGAACCCGTCTACTCCATGACGGTGGACGCCAAGAAGAAGTCCTCGGTGCTGGTGGCTGACGGCGAGCTCTCCCCGAACCGGCAGGCCCGCATCTTCCGCCTGTACCGTCCCCGGGTTGAACCCGAGGGCGGCTTCGAATTCGGGTCATCGGCGGGTGTCCAGATTGAGCTGTGGAGCTTCGAAGGCGACCAGCTGATCCTGCCGATTGAAAATTCCCTGACGCGACGAACCATGCTGACCCAGGACGCCGTCCGGGGAACCGTGGAACGGTACGGTCACACCTGGCCCACCATCGAGAACATGTTCGCCGACCACGCCAGCGACATCAGCTTTGACATTGACCTGGTGTTCTCCTGGGTTGACGGAAGCTCGCCCGAGTACATCGCTGCCCGCCGCTCCCAGCAGCAGGGTGTGGTCCTCGGCGAAGGCGATGACCATGAGGCCCGTTTCCGGCAGATCAATGAACTCAAGTACGCCCTCCGCTCGGTGTACATGTTCGCCCCCTGGATCCGCCGCATCTTCATCGCCACCGACTCCCCGGCACCCGAATGGCTCGCAAACCATCCGTCGGTGACCATAGTCCGGAGCGAGGAGTTCTTCTCGGACCCCTCCGTGTTGCCGACGCACAACTCACAGGCCGTTGAATGCCAGCTCCACAACATCGAGGGCCTCTCGGAGCACTTCCTCTACTCCAATGACGACATGTTCTTTGGCCGGCCGGTAGGGCCGGACATGTTCTTCACTCCCGGAGGCATCACCAAGTTCATCGAAGCCGAAACACGGATCGGCCTCGGCGACAACGCTGCGGAGCGCAGCGGATTCGAGAACGCCGCCCGGGTGAACCGCAAACTCCTCTGGACCCGGTTCGGGCGGATCACCACCCGGCACCTTGAGCACACTGCTGCCCCGTTGCGGCGCAGCGTTGTTTCCCGGATGGAGCGCGAATTCCCGGAAGAGTTCCGGAAGACGGCCGCCAGCCGCTTCCGCGCAGCGGACAACATCTCGGTGACCAACTCGTTCTACCACTACTACGCCCTGCTCACAGGCCGCGCAGTCACCCAGACCGCGGCCAAGGTGCGCTACGTGGACACCACGATGCGGGCCGGTCTGAATTACCTGCCCAAGCTGCTGGCCAAGCGCAACATGGACTTCTTCTGCCTCAACGACGGCAGTTTCCCCGAAGTCCCCGCGGATGAGCGGGCACAGCTGGTGACAGATTTCCTGGAGAAGTACTACCCGATCAAGGCGCCCTGGGAGATCTGACCGATCCCCCGGGACGCCGGATCGGCTAGATGCTGGACCCGAGCCCGATCTTGGTACCGGCCACGGCCTTGGCCCTGTCCGGGATGGTGATCCCGGCCGCGGCAAGCCGGGCCTCCGTCTCCTCAGCAGTGACGTGCTCCCCCACGGTGGGCGCGCTGCCCAGCGGAACCACCGAGTGGACGATGGTGTGTTCATAGACGTGGACCAGGTTGAAGGCCTGGCTGCCATCACGGCCCCGGGTACCGCCGACGGCCACGTTGAGGTCCTGGGTGTAGCACGTCGCCGAGGCAACTGATACGGGAATTCCGCCGAAACTCGCTGTCGTCGAGTAATGCAGGTGCCCGGCAAGGATCGTCCGGACATCCGAGTTCCGCACCACAGCCTCCAGGCTCGCCTGGTCCCGCAGTTCCACCAGCACGGACAGGTCCAGTACGGAAGGGATCGGCGGGTGGTGAAGCGCAAGGATGGTGCCGTCCGGCGCAGGGGTGTCCAGTTCCCGGGCCAGCCATTTCAGCTGGGCCGCGGACAGCTCGCCGTGGTGGAAACCCGGAACTGACGTGTCCAGGGTGATCACGCGCAGGCCGTTAATGAAGTAGCTGCGATCCACGGGCGCGTCGCTGGCCGGCTCGTCCAACAGCCCCGACCGGAAATTTGCCCGGTTGTCATGGTTGCCCATGGCCCAGATGACCTTGGCGCCCATGCTTTCACAGGCAGGATCCACGATGGCCCGCAGTTTCGCGTAAGCCTCGGGGTCGCCCTTGTCCGCAAGGTCACCGGTAAAAATGACGGCTTCCGGACGCGCACCGGAGGCCCTCACTTCATCGAAAAGCTGAATGAGCTTGGCTTCGCTGTCTACAGCGCCGTAGAGGGGATCCGGACCTCCCATCAGGTGGGGGTCGCTCAGGTGGAGTAGGAAGTGGCGTGGCCGGGGGTGTTCGGCCTCGATGTGCTCCATTGCTGCCTTTGTGGTCGGTGGGAAACGGCGTTTCCCTTCTACCCTTCAGTAACTATTATCCAATCAGACATTCGGCAAATTTTGGGTAAATTGCCGCGGCCAAGTTGGAAAAAGCTAAAAGAATTACGCCACGGAATTCCCGCCGTCATTCCGTGGGGCGTCAGTGTCAGCCAGGGCCGATTCGATCGCTTCGATCACTTCGGCTGAATCCGGCTCGACGGTGGGGGCGAAGCGTGCCACTACTTCGCCGTCGCGGTTTACCAGGAACTTCTCAAAGTTCCACTTGACCAGTCCGGGGAGCACGCTGGTCTTGAACTTGGTCAGCTCCGCGTAGAGCGGGTGCTGGTCCTTGCCCCGCACGTTGGCTTTCCTGGTGAGGGGAAACGTCACCCCGAAGTTCCGCTCACAGAACTCGGAGATCTCTGAATCGGTGCCGGGTTCCTGGCCGGCGAACTGGTTGCATGGAACCCCGAGGACGGTGAAGCCGCGGTCCCGGAATTTTTCGTATACCGTTTCGAGGCCCGTGTACTGGGGTGTGAAACCGCACTTGGACGCAACGTTAACCACCATCACCACGTCTCCCTGAAACCTGGCAAAGTCCGTTTCGGTGCCATCGTTGAGCGTGAGCGGAATGGTGTAGAGAGAGGTCACGGCGCCGTCCTTGAAGGTTGGTTGTGCAAGTGATTCGTTGCCAACCAACCACGGTACTGGTGCAGTCTGGGAGTTTTCTGTCAGGGTCCATGGGGCGCAGGCTCCGTCGGGATGGCCTCCGTGGTGACAGGGAGGGGGTCCGGAGAAACGGGGACCGGGACAGGTAGCGGCTCTTCCGGCGCAGGGATGACCGGTGGTGGTTCATAGGAGGGCACCGGTTCATAGGACGGTACCGGTTCAAACGAAGGCACCGGTTCATAGGACGGCGGCGGCGACGGCACTTCCGGCACAGGAGTGAACGGTGGCGGTTCGTAGGACGGCGGCGGTTCGTAGGACGGTGGCGGTTCGTAGGACGGTGGCGGTTCCAGGGTCGGCACGGGCGACGGCTCTTCCGGCGCAGGGGTGACCGGCAGCGGTTCAAGGGTCGGCACGGGCGACGGCTCTTCCGGCACCGGCGTGACCGGCGTCGGCTCCGGGGACTCAGGAGCGGGCGCTGAGGTGGGATCATCCGACGGCGCGGGCGCAGTTGAAGTGTCCGCCGGCTCAGCCGAGGTGTCCGTAGGCGAAGGCGTTGCCGTGGAGGATGCGGATGTTGGAGACGATGGGTCGGCGGACGTTGGTCTCGGCTCTGCGGTGGCCGAGGCCGCGGCGGTCAGGGCGGGGCCTGTCGACCGCTCTTCGGTGGGCTGCGGCGCCCGGGTGGAAGCACGTGGGATCGCTGTCCCCGGGACGGGAACCTCGGACAGCTCCGCTTCACCGTTCATGACAGTGTGGCTCTGGTCGTCAGCTACCGGGATGGCCCACCGCTGCGGAGCGGGGTCATTGCCGTCGTAGCTGACCATGGCGATGTCTTCCAAACTGTCCACCTGGCGGGTGGGAAGAAGCGTCCAGTTCATAGGACTGGTGTGTTTGCCATTCAGGATGGTCTCGAAATGCAGGTGGCAGCCCGTGGACCATCCGGTAGTGCCCACCCGGGCTATGACCTGCCCGACCTGTACGGAGTCCCCCGCGCGGACGGCGATGGCCGCGAGGTGGTTATAGGTGGTGATGAGGCCATTACCGTGGTCGATCTCCACCCGGTTACCCCCGCCCCAGGGATGCCAGCCCGCAGCGCGGACCACCCCCGAGTCGGCCGAATAGACCCTTGTGCCGCAACTCGCGCCGTAGTCCTGGCCAAGATGGAAATCCCCAGCCGTTCCCGTGATGGGGCTGATGCGGTAACCGAACGGTGAGCTTGACCGGAGCACTTCGAGCGGCGCCATCAGGAACCCAGCAGGTGGGCGTTTGAGCGCTGCCGAGGCAACGTCGAGCCGGGCGTGGCCGTCCTTGGCGATGGTCCGGACGATGGTCCGGTTGAACGGGACCAAGGCGGTGGCCTCCGTCAGGAAGCCGCCGGCAAGGGATGGGTCGGCGGCCTCGCTCGGGAAGTTCCCGGCCAGGTCCGAGTCAGTGGCCACGTTCAGGAAGCCGCCGGCCGGGGCTGGGCCAGTTGCCTTGCCTGGCGCCTTCGTCGTCGTCTCGGCCGACACCCCCGAATCCTGCGGGACCGGAGGGGACCACGGCAGTCCAACGGCGAAAATGGACGCCGCGACAGCGGAGCTGGCGGCCAAGGCACGCACCGCCACGGCGCAGGGGCCCGCAGGCTCCTTGTTCCGGCCTGATCCCCGATGATTGCCCACTCGTTGACTCCCAGGTTGGCCCGTCGGACCCCAAATCCGGACTGGCTTGCCTTCTCATGGGACCACGAACCCGCAGAGCTTGGGAACCCTGGACCGGCAGGACTGCGGACATTTTGTGGTTCTGCGGACCCGGGCAGGGGATGCGCTCAAACGGATGGGCGACAATGGTGACATGCGCAACCTCCTGAAGGAATGGCAAGGGGAAATCAAGCGGGTATTCACCGGCTCGCCCGACGCCGTGCCGGCGTGGGTTCCACGGTTGGCAGAGGGAGATGACGCCGGGTACCACGCCCCGGGTTCAGCTGTCTGGGCCGTCCACGGCTCCATGCCCACCATCGTTGCGGGTATCCGGACGCTGCTGATGCAGGCGTTGCACCCGGCGGCATTGGCCGGCGTCCATGAGCATTCCGATTTCCGCGCAGACCCCCTCAGCAGGCTCGCCAGGACCATCCAGTGGATCTTCACCGTTACCTACGGCTCCACCGCAGCCGCCGAAGAGGCCTCCTCACGGGTCCGCCGCCTGCATGGCCCTGTCACTGGCCATTACAGTGACGCGACTGGTGCGGTGCGGGGCTACTCCGCCAACGATCCGGAGCTTGCCCGCTGGGTCCACATCGCCTTCCTGGACGGGTTCCTCGCCGCCCACAAAATCTGGGGCGGCGCCATCCCCGGCGGTCCGGACGCCTACGTGCGGGAGTGGGCCCAAGCGGGGCGTCTGATGGGCGTAGTGGATCCTCCCCTCACTGAAGCTGAGATGCAGCAGCAGCTTGACCGCTGGTATGACAACGGGGAACTGAAGGCGGATGACCGGGTTGCCGAAACGGTCGAGTTCATCCGGAACCCTCCGCTGCATCCGTTCCTTCGTCCCGGCTACCGGATCATGTTCGCCGGAGCCGTGTACAGCCTTGAGCCGAAGTACCGCAGCATGCTGGGACTCCGGGTGCCGCGGCTGGGGCCGCTGCCGCTTCCGGTGAGGACGGCAACCAGCGCAGCCCTCGCCGTCGTGCATCTCGCACTCGGCCGCGGCCCCGGTCCCAGCGAGCAGGCGGCGATGCGACGGCTTCGCCGACTGGGGTTGACGGGAAGCTGACGCCCGCAACGATGGGCGGGGTCCTCAGGTGCAGGGGGTGCAAGAACACAAAAGCCCGGCCCTGACAGTGTCAGGGCCGGGCTTTTGGTTGGCGGAGAATGGGGGATTTGAACCCCCGAGGGCGTTAACCCAACACGCGTTCCAGGCGTGCGCCATAGGCCGCTAGGCGAATTCTCCAGCTGCTTTCGAATCAAAAGCAGATACTAGAATACCTGAACATTCCGGCATCGCCCAATTGAGGGCGGGACGCCACGCCTTGCTTCGTCCTGCCGTGGTCCTCATTGCCCTGTGCCGGCGTGAGACGGGCAGCCGGTCGCACCGGCCTTTAACGCCCGCTTAACGTCAAAATGGACGCCCCCAATGCGTCCATTCCTCCGGAACACCGTTGAGCTGCCGGGTCCGGCCCGCCAGCCAGGCCACGCAGCTCACAACCTTGAGATTGCCCCAATCGGTGTACATACCCATGATCGGGGTTCGCTGACCGATAAGCAATGGAAATCACTGCCGTCCTGCCGTGGTCCTTGGCAGGATTGGGGCATGATGCAGCTCCACGCCCTGGTGGTTTATGTACCCAACACCCATACGCAAGCGGTCTTGGCCGCCATCGGCGATGCGGGTGCCGGCCGGATCGGCCAATACTCGCACTGCGCTTATGTCAGTTCCGGAATCGGCCGCTTTACGCCACTGAGCGGAGCGCAGCCCTTCCTCGGGCAACGCCACCAGCCAACCGAAGTGGCGGAGGACAGGATCGAATGCGTGGTGCAGCAGGATCAGCTCGACACCGTGGTGCGGGCCCTCCGGACAGCCCACCCCTATGAGGAACCGGCGGTGATGACCTGGCCCGTCAATGGCTGGCCCCGCTGAGGCAGCCCCTGAACGTCTGTCGACGGCGCCGGTTCGGGGCATAACAAAAGTTCGGGTAAACTTGTCTGCGGCCCCTCATGTGGCGTCATCCTGTTGAACTCCCCCAGGACCGGAAGGTAGCAAGGGTAAACGGGCTCTGGCGGGTGCATGGGGGGTCTTTACTATTCCCCCTCAGGGCGGCCTCCCGCCAGGCATCCTGATTGTCAGCCCGGATTGGTAGGGTTTCTCTGTGACTGTTACAACCGCCCTTTACCGCAGGTACCGTCCCGATTCCTTCGCAGACGTTATCGGGCAGGAACATGTCACGGAGCCGCTCATGACGGCCCTGCGAAAGAACCGGGTCAATCACGCGTACCTCTTCTCCGGTCCGCGCGGCTGCGGAAAGACGACGTCCGCCCGAATCCTGGCCCGCTGCCTCAACTGCGCGCAGGGCCCCACTGATACCCCTTGCGGCACCTGCCCCAGCTGCGTCGAACTTGCGCGGGGAGGCTCCGGTTCCCTGGATGTCATCGAGATCGACGCCGCCAGCCACGGCGGCGTCGATGACGCCCGCGACCTCCGTGAGCGCGCAACCTACGCTCCTGTCCGCGACCGCTACAAAATCTTCATCATCGACGAGGCCCACATGGTCACGTCAGCGGGCTTCAACGCACTGCTGAAGATTGTCGAAGAGCCGCCCGAGCACATCAAGTTCATCTTTGCCACCACCGAGCCGGACAAAGTCATTGGCACCATCCGGTCCCGCACGCATCACTACCCGTTCCGGCTGGTCCCCCCGGAGCCCCTCATGGCGTACCTGGAACTGTTGTGCCGGCAGGAGGACGTTCCGGTAGCCCCGGGCGTGCTGTCCCTGGTGATCCGCGCGGGTGCCGGCTCGGTCCGTGACTCCTTGTCCGTGCTGGACCAGCTGATGGCCGGAGCCGGCCAAAACGGCCTGGACTACGAACTGGCTGTCGCCTTGCTGGGCTACACACACGCGTCCCTCCTGGACGACGTCGTCGAAGCCGTGGCCGCGTCCGACGCCGCCACCGTTTTCCGTGCCGTGGACCGCGTCATCCAGACCGGCCATGATCCGCGCCGCTTCGTCGAGGACCTGCTGGAGCGTTTCCGCGACCTCATCATTGTCCAGGCCATGCCCGAAAGCGCCCAGACCATCCTTCGCGGCATGCCCGCGGACCAGATCGCCACGCCTCCAGAACCAGGCGCACAACCTGGGCGCCGCTGAACTGTCGCGGGCTGCGGACGTCACCAACACCGCACTGACGGAGATGACCGGTGCCACGTCCCCGCGGCTGCACCTTGAGCTCCTCTGTGCACGGATCCTGCTCCCCAGTTCAGAACAGACTGAGCGCGGCATCGCCGCCCGGATCGACCGCGTGGAACGTCGCCTCAACTATGCAGGGAACGACGTCGCAGCTCCCGCCCCCGCCGAAACCGGCGGCCCTGCCGTCCGGGCTGCTTCCGTCGCGGCCCCTTCAACGCCGGCCGGCCCGGTCCCCGCGGCCGCGTCTGTCTCTGCGCCACCATCTTCACCGGTCCTCCCGCCGCATGCTGCGTCCTCACCGGCGACGGCATCCGGCGATGCCCCTGTTCCGGCCCATACTACTGCCCCAAAACCAACGATGCCCCAGGGCGGGTCGGGCCAGCCCGCTTCAGGACCCACTGTCCCGCCGCCCCCGGCGCCTGTGGATGGGACAACAGCACCTGTGGCATCCACCCCTGGGTCCGCCCATCCTTCGGCGGCTTCCCCGGAAACCCAGCGGAGGCCCAGCAGCCTGCAGGCGAAGGGCGCCAGCCACTGACAGCGCCGCGGGTCAGCACCAACGACTGGCCCGTTGACGAACCTGGTGCAGCCAGTCCGCCACCCGTTCCGGCTGCCGATGCACGCCGGCCTGCCCCGGTGCAGGAAGCCCCGCCTGCGCAGCAGCCCGTCGCAGCGCAGGGCCCGGCAGTGGCCGGACCCGGGGGCGACGTCGAAGTCCTGCGCCGTGCCTGGCCGGAAATCCTGCAGACCCTGTCCAAGATCAAGCGCAGCACCTGGGCGCTGGTGGAACCTAACGCGCAGGTGGCTGCATTCGACGGCCACGGGCTCACCCTCGCCTTCACCACCTCCGGCCTGGCAGGTGCGTTCGGCCGCGCTGACCATTCAGAGAACCTCCGCCAGGCGATCCACAAGACCGTGGGCATTGATTGCCAGATCACGGCTATTGCGGGCGGCAACAGCAGCCCCGGCACTGAAGCAACAGCAACAGCAACAGCAACAGTCCAGCGAGCTCTGAGCCAAACCCAAAAGCGCGGGCTAGTACCGAAGCTCCGGCCACGTCCGCCGACGTCGCCTGGGGCCTCGCTCCTGCCGGCGCCGGCCCCGCCGCTCAGGCGCCCGCCACTCCAGCACCCCGTACCGGGTCGGCACACGGCAGTGATGCCGGCATCAGACCGACGCCGGCCACCCCTGTGCTTGCCGCACCGGCAGTTTCCACCGACGTTGAGCCTGCCGCACCTGTCCCTGCCGCGCCGGCAGGTGCCACCGTGGACGAGCCTGCCGCACCTGTCCCTGCCGCGCCGGCAACCGCCCCGCCGGCCGTTGCCACTGCCCCCGCAGTTCCCGGGCCAACCACTGCCGCGCCGGCCTCTGCCGGGACAGCCTCTCCGGCCCTCGACACCGATACTGCGGGCACTTACGCCTACTCAGACGATGACTGGGGTCCGCCCCGCGACGAGGATGCTCCGCCGCTGGACGAAGAACCGCCCATGGACTGGGAACCGTCCGCCCCATCCGAACCACGAACTGAATCACGTCGCAGCTCCGCCACAGCTGCGGCGGCAGCGGCGGCGCGCCGCCCGGCGGCACAACGCACCGCCGCGCCGGCAGGCCAGTCTGGCTCCGTTCCCGGCACCAGGATCAGCGCGGTCAACCAGCCCGCCGGTACAGCGTCTGCTGCCCCCCACGATCCGTGGACCCGTGCGGTGGAACAGGCTCCAGGCGTCTGGGTTGTCGGGACAGAAAGCAACATCGGCAAGGACACGGTACCCACCGAGGCCCTCGAAGCGACCGGCCCGGAAAAGCCAGCGCCGCACTATGAGCCGGCAACCGCCCAGATGCCCCAGCAGGCGGCAGCCCAGCCCGCCACCCCGCAGGATGCCACCGCTGAGCCAGCCGCTCAAGCCACCCCTGCACCCCTGGATGATTGGGGTCTGCCGGTAGCCACTCCCCCTGCCGGTCCCCCGCAGGCAGGAGGCCCCGGACCGGAGCCAGTCAAGACTCCTTCACCGGAACCTGTCAGGGAGCCGGCCAGGGAACCTGTGTACGCCATGGCCACTGCACCCCAGACAGCCCCACCGCAGCCGGCTCCGGCCGCCACCCCGTCTGCTGCGGCTGCCCGGCAAAGCCTCTACCAACGGTTGTCCAACAGCCCCGAGGCCGAGGCCGGCCGTGCCAAAGCACCGTCCCGCGCGGTCGCCGCCAGCGTCCCCGATGTGCAGGACATTCCCAGCGCGGACGACGAAACCATTGAGGAATCCGGAGTGTTCGGGCGTGCCGCCATCGAGCGTATCCTTGGCGGGAAACTGATCGAAGAACGTTCCCTGGACGGCAGCCCCCTGCCTTCCAGGTACTGATGTCAGCCCCGCCAACCCGCTAACCAAGCCAAGTTAAAGAGGAAACAGTGTACGAAGGTGCCGTCCAGGAGCTGATCGATGAGCTCGGACGCCTTCCCGGTGTAGGTCCCAAGTCCGCGCAGCGGCTGGCATTCCACATCCTTGAAGCCGACCCCCAGGACATGAAGCGCCTGGTGGAGGCGATCACCACTGTGAAGGAACGGGTCAAGTTCTGCACGGTCTGCGGCAACGTCACCGAGCAGGAGCTGTGCAACATCTGCCGCGATACCCGCCGGGATCCGACGGTGATCTGCGTTGTGGAGGAGTCCAAGGACGTCCTTGCCGTCGAGCGTACCCGCTCCTTCCGCGGGCGCTACCACGTACTGGGAGGGGCCATCAATCCCATCGCCGGCGTAGGGCCAGAGCAGCTGCGGATCCGGGAGTTGCTGACCCGGCTGAACGACGGCGCCATCCAGGAGGTCATCATCGCCACCGATCCAAACCTCGAAGGCGAAGCAACGGCCACCTACCTTGCCCGCATGCTGCAGACCATCGGGATCGTCGTCACCCGCCTCGCGTCCGGCCTTCCGGTGGGCGGCGACCTCGAGTACGCCGATGAGGTCACACTGGGACGCGCCTTTGAGGGCCGCCGCAATGCCCTTAGCTGAGTCGACGGCCGGGGACAAGCGTATGACAGTCCCGGACCACATCCCTCCGCTTGTCACTGAACGGCTGGTGCTCCGCCTGGCTGACGTCACGGACGCCGCCGCCATCCACCGATACCGGAGCGACCCGGAGACCACCCGTTATCTCTCCCATGGCCCGCTTAGCGAACAGGCCACCAGCCAGAGGCTGGTGAAGTCGTTGGAGCTGAGTACGGCTTCGAACGGGGACTGGTTCAACTACAACTGGGCCATCACGTTGCGGGAGTCAGGGCTGCTCATCGGCGACGCCCGGACGTGGAACAGCGAGGACCTGGGGTCCACGGGCGCCCTCTCCCCTGGCCGCCATCCGGTCCGGCAGGCCGCGTTGGGCTACGTCCTGCAGTCTCACTACCGGCACCGGGGGTACGCCCGCGAGGCCGCCGCAGCCCTGGTCAATTGGCTCTTTGAAGTGCGCGCAGTCACTACAGTCGTGGCGACAGCCTACGAACCAAACAGTCCCTCCATCAACCTCCTCCGAAGCCTTGGATTCACGCAGGACCCGGTACTTTCCGCAGAGCAGGAGACCGCCGGAAAAGGCTTCCCGCTGCTGACGTTCACACTCGACAGAATGCCCTCAGCCGGCTGAGGACACCTTCCGCCCCGCTGCAACCTGCCCGCCGGCAAGGCACGCACCGGCCACGCCCAGCTGCATTGCGATTCCAGCCGCGGCCAACGGCAACTCGGCACCTGTCTCGGCAGTTTCCTGGCCCTCCACGCACGGCACCTGTGATCCCTCGGCGGCGTTCTGCAATTCTCCGGGCAACCACGCGAGCGCATCCTCGCGCGGATCGGCTTCCCCCGTCAGCAAGGCAAAGATCACGATGGGATTGCCTGCGGCCAGCCATACGATCCGTTCAGTGTGATAGACCTCCGCAATACCCCGGAATTCCGGCAGGCACTGGTACGACACCACACGCCCAAGGTCGTCCCGCTCGATATTGACAGCAACGACTGTCCGCTCGTAAGCCCTGACCGTCGGAAACAGGGCCACCACCGCCATCAGGTTTCCCACCAGAAGCAGGGTGGCGGCGCTCCAGGCTATGACCCGTCCCGCCTGGGGGCTGAAGCAGAACGACGCGCCTGCCCCAATTCCACCGAAAACCAGGAACTCAAGGAAGACGATGACTCCCGCCACGACGGCGACCGCAGGGGAGGACTCCGTCGCGGACGAAACGATGAGCAGGAACACAGCGGACAGGGCCGCGAACACCAGTCCCCTGCCGCCCGCACCTGCCCAGGGCCAAAACGGGCCTTCCGCAGGGTCGGCCGTGGCGTCCACGTGGAATCCGCCGTCCAGGGATTCTTCCGGGTCCGGATGCCCTGTTGCGTCCGGCGACCCCCGGGGTTCCCGGGGCAGGGGTGCACCTTCAGGGGGCCTGCTGGTCCACTTGACCGCCAGCACGCAGGAAGCGACGATGATCGTCGCCGCCGTCAGGAGGAACGCCCATCCAAGCGCTTCCGGCGGAAAATCACCCCCGGTCACCACGACGATGGCCAGCAGGAGTCCGACGCAGGGGGAGCCCAGGAACACCGCCGCAGCCTGCCACCAGAACCGTCCGGAGCGGATGGCACCAAGCGCCTCCTGCCCGGCCCTGCCCAGGAGAATCCGTGCCGTACCGGGACCCGCAGGCGGCGTATCGCCGTCCTCGGCGGCAGGCCTGTTGATCCGGCCCGCATCGATGATCTCGTAGACAGGTTCTTCGACGGGACCGGGCTTTGGCCGCTTCACTTCCTCAGCCACAGGGCAAGCCCCCCATCCGATGGACAGCCCCAGCCCCGGCGGTCACCGGCGTGTTCGCCGGCTACTCCAATGCTGTTCCACCGGAGGGGGACTGTCCAGAGCTTTCGCTAGGCGATGCGGGTTCCGCGCGCGAGCCTGTGGGCGGGGGTGCGCAGCGAGCGCCAGCCCAGCCACATCAGCAGGCCCGCCAGTACGAATTGAAGGCCCAGCCCAAGAGGCCACAGCGGAGTGGTCTGAGCTAGATACTGCGGTTTGGCCTCGCCATTGGCACACGGATATGTGCCCTCCGGACCCGCCATCGCATAGCGCGCGCCCTGGCTGATGCTCTCAATGGCCCCCACTGATGAGAAGCCCTGCTGGCCCGTCCGGTCGGGATACGGAATGGCATCGGCCACCACCACATACGGGTTCATGGCCAATAGCCATGCCACCCGCTCGGTACGCATGACTGGCTGCTCCCTGAGCGGCCCGGAGCAGGTATACGCCGGCTCCACCGGCCCCTCCCTCAGCGGCTGGTACTCACGGTACTGGGCCTGGTTGGCCATGATGGTGCCCTGGGTGAGGCCGGTCCCCAGGCCGAAGGAGATCAGCGTTCCGAACACCAGTCCCGCCACGGCAAGGTAGGTGACCACGATGGAGAACAGGGGCCGGCCGGCCAGGGCGGAGATCCCGACGCCAACGGCGCAGACAATGCCCACTTCCACGGCGAGCATCAGCAGGGCTACCAGGACATGTCCTGGTGTCATGCCGCCAAGGGCCACCCCGATCACCAGGAACGGCGTACTGGCAACGAGGAACCCCAGTGCTGCGAACCATGCGGCAAAGAACTTGCCCCACAGAATCTGCCCTGGTTGGAGCAGCGTCACCTGCAGGATGGCCAGGGTTCCGCCCGCGCGGTCGCCATTGACGGCGTTGGCGGACAATGCAGGGGCCACCAGCAACGCGAAGAGCAGGACGAATGCCAGCACCACTTCAAAGATCATTGACCCAGGGCCGGTCTGCTCAGGCGTGAATCCTGAGTAAGCTCGCTGGGCGGCCTGCGAGGCGTCCCAGCTGGCCCACGTCAGCCAGGTGACAAGCCCGGTCAGGAGGAACCAGATGGCCAGCATGATGTACCAGCCGCGGGAGCGGAGGCGCTGCTTCAGTTCCAGCACCACAACGTCCTTGACTCCGGCGGCGTAACCCCCGGCGCGGCCGGAGCCGGCAGCGTGCTGTTGTGTATCGGTCACCTGGCTCATCGCCGCTCCCCCTCGAGGTTCATGTAGGTCTCTTCCAGGGCACCCGAGGCAGGCGCGAAGGAGCTGATGGGGACGCCGGCCAGGACGAGATCCCGCAGCAGCCGCGCGGCGTCGTCATCGTTGAGCAGCATGAGGCTGACGGCAGGCCGCCTGCCGTCTTCCCGGCGGAACTCAAGCCCCAGTTCGGTCAGCTTCGCGGCCAGCGCGTCGCCGTTGGCGGCCGAGATGGCGTACCGCCTCCCTGCGGCGGCGGCCTCTTCGGTAGTCTGCTGCCTGACGGTCCGGCCCTTGTTGACGAAGACGGCGCCGTCGGCGATTTCGTCGAGCTCGCTCAGGACATGCGAGGAAACCACCACTGCTTTGCCCTCCTGCGCCAGTTGCCGCAGCATGATCCTGAGCTCAACGCGGGAACCAGGGTCAAGCCCGGACGCCGGCTCATCCAGGAGCAGCACCGACGGATCGTGGATCAGGGCGCGGGCCAGGCTGAGCCGCTGCTGCTGGCCGCGGGACAGTACCCGTGCCGGCTGGTCGGCAAGGTCTGCGAGCCGGACACGGTCCAGCATGTCGGTGACCCGCGGCCCGATCCCGCCGGCTGGGAGGCGGTAGAACCTGGCCATCTGCGTGAGGATTTCCCGTGCTGTCAGGGACTCCCACACGCCCAGGGTGTCCGGCATCCAGCCGATCCGGCGGCGGACCTCAGCCCGATGATGTTGCGGATCGAGGCCGCCCACGCTGATGCTGCCTGAGTCCGGAGCCAGCAGTGATGCCAGCATCAGCAGCAGGGTAGTTTTGCCGGCACCGTTGGGGCCGATCAGTGCCGTCACTTTGCCGGCCGGAGCGTGGAAATCCATGTGCTCGACGGCGTGCACCGGGCCAAACTTCCGGCTCACCGCGATGGCCGCTATTCCGTCAGCGGCCCGGCCCTCGGGCAGTAGCGGCTCCCCGGCCGATTCCCCTATGGTTGCCATGTCCTGCGCACCTGTCCCCCAAGCCTCTGAATGCATACTGACTATATGAGCCTAAACCCGCTGCATTGCGTCCGGAGTCCACCCAAAGGCTGAGATTCGGTCACAATTCAACGCCGGGCTGCCGCGGCGATAAACTGGGCTGACCAAGTCACGCCGTCGCGCCGCAAGGCCGCCTGGCCGCCAGAACTCCGATTGATTCAGTGAAGGTACGCGCATGAGTACGCCCACTACCGAAGTGCACACAGCAGCCCAGCCGCAGGACCGGCCCGACGCCGGTGCCGTCACCAAGCAGCTGATCGTCCAGAAGTTCGGCGGTTCTTCCGTAGCTGACGCCGAGGGCATCAAGCGGGTGGCCAAGCGTGTGGTGGATGCCCAGCGGGCCGGCAACGAAGTTGTTGTGGTGGTTTCGGCCATGGGCGACACCACCGACGAACTGCTGGACCTCGCGGGGCAGGTGACCGATTCTGCACCGGCCCGCGAGATGGACATGCTCCTTTCCGCGGGTGAGCGGATTTCCATGGCACTGCTGGCCATGGCCATCAACAAGTTCGGCGCATCGGCCCAGTCGTTCACGGGGTCACAGGCAGGCATGATCACCGACGGGATCCACGGCAAGGCCCGGATCATCGACGTCGACCCCCACCGCATCCGCACCTCCCTGGACAAGGGACATATCGCCATCGTGGCCGGGTTCCAGGGCATGAGCAGGACCACCAACGAGATCACCACCCTGGGCCGCGGCGGCTCGGACACCACGGCGGTTGCGCTGGCCGCCGCCCTCGAAGCTGATGTCTGCGAGATCTACACGGATGTGGACGGCATCTACACCGCAGATCCCCGGGTGGTCCCGTCAGCCCAGAAAATCGACACCATCTCCAGCGAGGAGATGCTGGAGCTGGCCGCTTCGGGCGCGAAGATCCTGCACCTGCGGTGCGTCGAGTACGCCCGCCGGTTCGGCGTTCCCCTGCACGTCAGGTCCTCATTCAGCCAGCACGAAGGCACGTGGGTCATTCCCAGCGCCGAAGACAAGATCACCACTCAAGAGGGAGTTGCCTTGGAGCAGCCAATCATCTCCGGCGTTGCACACGACCGGTCCGAAGCCAAGGTCACCGTGGTGGGTGTTCCGGACATCCCCGGCAAGGCCGCTGCCATCTTCCAGGTCATCGCCGATGCCCACTCAAACATCGACATGATCGTCCAGAACGTGTCAACGCACGGCACCGGCCGGACGGACATCTCCTTCACCCTGCCCATCGTGGAGGGTGCGGATGCACTGGCTGCACTGAAGGCGGCGCAGCCGGAGATCGGGTTCGAAAACATCGAATACAACGAACAGATCGGCAAGCTGTCCCTGATCGGCGCAGGCATGCGTTCACACCCGGGCGTCTCCGCGACGTTCTTCAAGGCCTTGTCTGCTGCCGGCATCAACATCAACATGATCTCAACGTCGGAGATCCGGATTTCGGTAGTAACCCACGCTGACCTGCTGGATGACGCCGTGCGCGCCATCCACAAGGCTTTTGACCTCGACAGCGAAAGCGAAGCGACGGTCTACGGCGGCACAGGGCGCTAGGGTCCCACCTCCGGCGGCGAGGCACGGGTAAGGGCTGCTGCCCTGGCCCGTGCCTCGCGCTCGTTGTTGGCGTTTACCCTTGGCCGGCCGGACCGCAGTACCGCCTACTTGCCGAGCTCTTCACGGCGCACAGCGTAGTGGTGGCCTTCCGAATCTGTCTCCACTTCGAAGTGTGCAAGCTCCTCGTCTGAAGCCTGCTCGAACGCGTCATGCTTGTGGACCACCGGAGCATCTGAGTCGAGGCGCGTCGCCGGTCCGAAGACGAAGCGGAGCCGGTCAGTGACGTTGATGAAGCGTGTGAGTGCATGTGCCATGGTTTCCACCCCCTTCCCACATCCCGGGCGAAAAGTGCACTGCCCCGGCGTTGGGCCAGTGAGCTCATTTTACGCCCGGCGACTCCGAAAAGGCCCCGGATCGCCGGACCTTGGCGCAGGACGGTGGGGCTCAGCGCAGGGACTTGTCCTCCGGATTCCTGGGTACGACGTACGTGCTGCCGTCCGGGCGGCGGATGGTCTCCCATTGCTGGGTTTCCGCTTCACGCTGGCTCAGCAGCCGGCGGTTTTCCTCGGTCATGTCATGCACCAGTGAACTGCGGTTCGCCGGGCCAAAGATTGCCCGGAGCTTTCCCGTTGCCCGCATGAACCGCTGTGAAGCGTTGTCCTTGACCACTGAGCTGACTCCTTCAACAGAACCGATATCCGTTCAGTCAGTGTACGCTAATTGTTAGTGCACTAACTATTGGAGGCCCCGTGACGACCACCACCGCAGCCGCTGCATCCACGGACAAGGCTCCGCAGTACCAGGATGAAGACCTGCTGCTGGAGCACCAGCTTTGCTTCGCGTTGACCGTCGCTTCCCGCAGCGTCGTCGGGGCGTATAAGCCCGTCCTCGAAAAGCTCGGGCTGACTCACCCGCAATACCTCGTCATGCTGTGCCTTTGGGAAGCCAGCCCCCGCACGGTACGCAACATCAGTGCAGCCTTGGCCCAGGAACCGGCTACCATTTCCCCGCTGTTGCGGCGGCTGGAGTCCGCAGGCCTGATCACCCGGCGCCGCGCGGACGGCAACGAACGCGCCCTTGCCGTGGAACTCACACCGGCGGGGGCGGAACTGCGGAAGGAAGCGCTGGCCGTCCCGGGCACCATGATGGAGCGCCTGGGCCTGACCCGCGCACAGGTGCAGCAACTGCACGGGGCAATGATGGGACTCATCAGTGCCACATCCGGCGTCCCTGGTGGAGAGACGGCAGCCCGGCAGTAGAATGGGAACGATCCGAGGAGGTCGGTGGCGTGCGTAAAACGCTGTTCCAGGTATTGACCGTGGTGGTCTCCGCCGGCTTGCTGGTGTCCTGCTCGGCAGGGAACGGGTCAGGCCAGCCCACAGCGTCACCCTCGACGCCCAGTCCGTCCGCCACAGCTGCGCCGTCCGCATCCCCGTCACCCGACACCGAAACGTCAGTCCCCGCTCCGGCGCCGGCCACCACCCGGCCCGCCACCGGCCCCGGGGCCGGAACTGCCGAACTCTCCATCGTGGTAAAGCCCTCCGAGGCCGGGGCGGCCGTCAGTTACACGCTGGTCTGCCAGGGCGGGGCGCCGTCGGCCGAAAGCCAACATCCTGCGCCGGAAGCCGCCTGCGCCGCACTGATGGACAATGCTGCGCTGCTGAGCCCGTCGCCTCCGGGTCCTGGCCAGGTGTGCACTGAGCAGTATGGCGGACCACAGCAGGCCACCGTCACCGGGATGGTGGACGGGGCGCCCGTGGATGCCACGTTCACGCGGACCAACGGCTGTGAGATAGGTGCCTGGAATGCCGCGCAGGCGGTCCTGGGTTCCGATGGCGGAACAGTTTAGCCTGCTGGCGCCGGACGTATGCCTGGCCCGCGAGGCCTCGCACCAAGCACGCGTCCGCCGCTACGCCGACCCCTACCTTGCCCGCCGCTCCGCCGGCCGGAAGCACCCCGTTGAGGACTTCCTGTTCACCTACTACACCCAGAAGCCGGGCCAGCTCCTGCGCTGGCACCCGGGTGCCGGCGTCGTCATCGCCGGCGGGCCGGCCGAGGCGCGCAGAGGCTGGAAGCACTACAGGACGCTCGACGACGGCGAACTGGCCCTGGTCGGCCTGCCGGCGGGAAGCACTGCGGTCACGTTCGACCGTGACGCGTTCCTGGCCGACAGGAGGGATGCAGTCACCTTCGCCGAGGTCATCCTCCGCGGTACTTCGGCGCGGCCGGCCCAGTTCGGCTGCTTTGGCCTGCACGAATGGGCCATGGTCTACCGCCAGGACAAGTTCGACCTGCGCCACGAGTACCTCCGGCTGAGGCTGGGTTCCGAAGGGACCGACAGGGTCGTGGAGGATAACCGGATCCGCTGCTCGCATTTTGACGCTTTCCGTTTCTATACTCCCGATGCCGTCGGCCGGAACGAGCTTGTCCCCACCCGGGAAAACCAGCGGCACATGGAACAGCCCGGATGCCTGCACGCCAACATGGACCTCTATAAGTGGGCCTACAAGCTGCTGCCCGCTCTGCCCAGCGAACTGGTGATGGACTGCTTTGAGCTGTCCTGGCGGATCAGGGCGATGGATATGCAGGCCTCCCCGTACGATCTCGCCGCATGGGGCTATCCTGCAATCCGGATTGAAACGGCGGACGGCAAAGCTTCCTACGTGGAGCATCAGCGTGCTTTTGCTGCCGAAGCTGCGGAACTGCGGAACCGGCTGGCCCTGGAGCTTGCACCCCTCGACTCTGTGGGGCGGCCATGACGCGGCTTGACCTCACGATCAGTCTTCGGGAAGGCCCTGACGCCCCCGAACACGAGTTCCGGCTGGTTGCCTTGGATGGCAAGCCCGCAGCGGGCTGCACGGTGCCTGATCCCGCAGCCGCTGTGGCGGCGGTTGAACGCTACGGCGAGGACATCTTCTTCCCCAAGCCCGGTCCCCCGAAACTTTGTACCCAGCAATATGGCGGACCGCAGGTGGCAGTAGTGACAGGCGTCATCGGCAGCCGTCCCGTCAGCCTGACTTTCCGCCGGACCGACGGCTGCGAAATCGCCCGTTGGCGGGCCATGGCGCCGCTGTTCGGGGGCACACCAGGATCGCGCGGCGACACCTGACCCGCCGCGGCCGGACACCGCCCTTAACGTAAGGAACGCCGCCGGACCCGGGTGGGATCCGACGGCGTTCCTTATCCGCGGTGAATCAGAGGTTCATGTTGCGGTTACCGGAGAATTCCGGCAATTCCTGCTTCTTTTTCTCCTTCTTCACCTTGTCCTTCTTTTCTTTTTTGCCCTCGTCCGACGTTTCGTCGTCAGGTACCACCACTGCACTGCCGGGCGTCACCACTACGGAGACGAACGTGGGCACACTGGAGCCTGCGAACGTAACCCGGCCAATGTAGGAGCCCTCTGCGAGGTCCTTCCATTGGAGCGTCAGGTCCCCGGCCTTGCCGTTGGCGAGCCGCAGCGGGTTGGGCGTTACGGCCGCATTCCCCACGTTGGCACCCAGCACGGCAGCGTCAACCGACGCCTTGGTGGGTTGTCCGTTGGGGCTGGCGTACAGGTTCACGAAAACCGTGTAAACGCCGGGAGCCGGGTTCGGGACCGACAGGGATTCGCTGGCGGACGCCGTCTGGGCCAGGAGTGGCTGTCCCGCCGGGGTGAAGACCACCATGTCAAAGTCGGCCGCCTCATCGGAGGAGAATACGGAGAACTTTGCCAACGGTGCCCCCGCCGGAACGGTGACCTCCTTGGCGAAGTTGGAGCCGTCCGTTTCCAGGGCAAGCGGCCCGGGGACCAGTTCGATCGCCGAGGAGTCCGCCTTGGACAGTCCGTCCAGGGTGACGTTTACCGGTGCGTCAGTTCCTGAAACCACCGGGATGGTGCCCTGCCCTGTGCCGCCAACAGAACTGAACGACAGGTTGGCGGGGGCAACCACCGACTGTGGCCGCACGGCTACCGGGGAAGACACGTTCTTGCCGGAGCCCTGCCAGACCAGGCTGCCCATGGCGAACTTGCCCAAGGCGGCGCTGGAGTTCTCGAACTTCACTTTGAACGTCCGCTTTTCGCCGGCGGCGCTGAAGTTGAGGATGGACGGTGTGACCGTCACCTTGACGCCGGGTACGTTGGCCGTGGCCCGGTAAATGCCCGGCGTCAGTGCGGTGACGGTGCGGGTAACCTCGGTCTTGCCGGTAAGCGCGCCCAGCGCGAAGGATGCCACGTTCATATCCCGCGGCGCTGTGGTTCCCAGCCCGGGAATGCCCAGGTCGAGGCCGGTTCCCTGGATGAATTTCAGGTAGTCGTCTTCAGTGTTGTCATAGACCAGGCCGGGATCGAGAACCCGGGCTACGTCCACTTGGCCGGCTCCGGTGGCGAAGACATCGCCGTTCCTGCTGCCGTCCGCGTTCACGACGTCGGATGCGGTGGTCATCATGGCGGATTTGACGGTTGCCGGAGACCACGTGGGATTCTTGGCCAGGACCAGCGCGCCGAAGCCTGCCACATGCGGTGCGGCCATGGACGTTCCGGACATCATCCCGAACTGGTCGCCGCCGGACCCGATGGGTGAGACGCCGGCCAGCACTGCCACGCCCGGCGCGGCCACGTCCGGCTTGAGCAGGTCGGAGCCGGTGGCGAGGAGCGGACCACGTGAGGAGAACCCTGCGATCTGCGGCTGCGGGGCAACGGGAAGGCCGGTGGTGTCCTTGTTGACCAGGGCCACCTTGATGCCGGGGTTGGCAGTGATCTTGTCCTTGATCTGCTGTGTCGCCGGCGGGTTCACGTGCACTGTGGGTACGGCGTGCCGGTCGAGGTCTTCGGACGATGTGGCCAGGTTGACCAGGATCATGCCGATCCCGCCGGCCCGCTGCACCTCGGCGCTCTTGGCAACCCTGTCAACAACACCGCGGTCGCAGACAACAATCTTGCCGGCCACCTTGGCAGGGTCGAGGACGTTGGGGCCGCACAGTTCAGGGCTTGCTGCACCGGCTGCCGCTGCGCCTGCCGCGAGCACAACGTTGCTGGCAGCAACAGGGGCGGCCATGAGGCTGGCACCCCGGTACTTGCTGCCGTCCTCGAATTCGACGGTCCCCTGCAGCTCCGTGGAGAAGGAGCTGGCGGCCACCGTGGTCAGCCACGGCGCCCCGTGGTTAACGGTGCTCGCCGTGGGTCCGGAGTTTCCGGCCGAGGCTGCCACAAAGATGCCGGCAGAGGCCGCGGAGAGGAAGGCCAGAGAGACCGGATCAGTGGTGGTTGAGGTGCTGCCGGAGATGGAGTAGTTCAGCACGTCCACGCCATCGAGGATGGCCTGGTTGATCGCTGCCACGGAGGCTGAGCTGTAGCAGCCGCCCGTGTCCGGGTTGTCGTCCTCCCAGCAGACCTTGTAGACGGAAAGCTTGGCCGCCGGTGCCACGCCGCTGGTGATGCCCATGTCGGTGGCGCCAAGGTTGGCCCGGACGTTGGCGTTGCCTGCTGCCGTGCTGGCCGTGTGCGTGCCGTGGCTTCCGACGTCGACGGGTGAAATCACTTCTTCGGGCGCCCGGTTTTCCGGCGCCACGTACTTCATGAAGTCGTCAGCGAAATACCGTGCACTGAGGACCTTCGAGTTGCAGGCGCTGCCGTCGAACGCCGCGCCGGTCCCCTGCCCCTTCTGGCATTCGCCAACGAACGTGTCGCCGTCGGACTTGAGCATGGCGATCTTGCCGTCACCGGTGCGGTAGGGGACGCCCACCTGGGCGTCGCCGGTGAGCGGCTGGACATCGTTGCCGGCAAAGAACGGGTTCGAGGGCGTGTAGCCGGAGTCAATGACGCCCACTACGACGCCCTTGCCGGCATTCTCCTGGCCGCCGAACGCGGTGTTCCACAGGCCGTTCTCGCCGCTGAGCTTGAGGAAGTCAGTCGTGGAGTAGTCAGGCGCATTCTCTGTGTCCGGTGCCACCACCAGGACGGCCGGATCCTTGGCAAGCTTGACAGCCTGTTCAGCGGTCAGGTCTGCGGAAAAACCATTGATGGCGGCGGTGTACTGGCGCTTGATCTGGATGCTCTCCGACCCGGCGACGGCGTTCTGCCTGTTTTCGAGGTGCGCCTGGTACTGCCGGACTTCGGGTCGGTCAGCGTCAAGTTTGCGGCCGTTCTGGGGTTTTGTCGCTGCCAGCCCCGGAGTGCTGCCGTCATAGGTGGCGGCGGGCTTCTCGGCCAGGACCACGATGTAGCGGCCCGCCGGGTAGTCGAGGGGGTTGACGGTTTTTGGGGATACAACGGCATCGGGTGCGAGGGGCGCCGCGGTAGCGGGGCTCAAGGCCATCGAAGTGAGGAGAAGCGGCAAACCTACGGCCAACGCCGTCGCTTTCCGGAATCCCCCGCCCCGGATGGGGCCTTTTCCAGTTGATTTCACGAGCGACTACACCTTTCATGAGGCACGGGCGCGGAACGTGCCCGTGCCCGAAGCAGCTGGAAGACGACAACCGAAATTACAGATCTTGTAATCCGGGGAGACCAGCCGCTTCAAACAGTACAGACTGAGAGACGAATATGACATAAGACACAGAGCGCTTTTTTATTTCTGTCATTTCCTGTCATGCCCGCTGGCTGGGGAACCCTCGGCTGCCCGTTGCTGCGACAGGAATGCGATAAAAAAGGGGCGCCCCCGCGAGGGGACGCCCCTTCAGGAGCTGGTTCCACCGCCTACTGCCGGGGTGTGCGTACAACTTCGCTGATCCACTGTCGGGTCTTTTCATCCACGGGGCCGGCCACGCGGGTTTCCCTTGCCGCCCTGTCAGCCTTGATCTTCTGCAGGACCATTCGCCCCAGGCCCGCAAAAACGGCAACGGCAACCACGGGCAACAGCACGGATTTCGAGTTCTCAGCCATTCTGCAATCCTAGTGACGGTGTCAGCGCAGGGCTAGGGCTGCCGCCTTTCCTGCAGAATTCAGGCTGCCGCCCCGCGCCCGGTAGAATGGGCTAGCAAGCTCGCGGAGCGCCCGTCCACACTGTTCTGAAAAGCTGTCCAAAGCACAGCCCACAACAGCGGAACGGCGTGAGACGGCACCACTCCGCTGCGCCCTTACCCAATGCTCATGCACAGGAGTTGCCGGATGCCCCGGATCGTTGTTGACGTCATGCCCAAGCCCGAGATTCTGGACCCGCAGGGGAAGGCCATCGTGGGTGCACTCCCCCGTCTGGGCTTCACCAGCTTTAGCTCTGTCCGCCAGGGCAAGCGTTTTGAACTGACGGTTGACGGCGAGGTGACCGACGCAATCCTGGCCCAGGCCCGTGAGGCAGCCGAGACCCTGCTGTCCAACCCCGTGATTGAAGACGTCGTCAACGTCGAGGTCGTCGAGGCCTGAGATGACTGAACTTCCCTTGATCGGCGAGGCAATCGCCGTCGCCGCTGAGCCGCGCCTCGCGGGCGCGAAGATCGGCGTGGTCACCTTCCCCGGCACGCTTGATGACCGCGACGCCGCCCGTGCCGTCCGGCTGGCTGGCGGCACCGCAGTGCCGCTCTGGCACGCCGACACCAACCTCGGTGACGTGGACGCCGTCGTGATTCCCGGCGGCTTCTCCTATGGTGACTACCTCCGTGCCGGCGCCATCGCCCGTTTCGCGCCGCTGATGTCCAGGATCATCGACGCCGCCAACTCCGATGCCAAGCTGCCCGTGCTGGGTATCTGCAACGGCTTCCAGATCCTGACCGAGTCGCACCTTCTGCCTGGCTCCATGATCAAGAACGACCACCTGAAATTCATGTGCCGCGACCAGGTCCTGCGTGTTGAGAACAGCAACACCGCCTGGACCCTGGACTATGAGGCAGGCCAGGAAATTACCGTGCCGCTGAAGAACCAGGACGGCCAGTACATCGCCGACGAGAAGGTCCTGGACGCGCTCGAAGCCGAAGGCCGCGTGGTCTTCCGCTATGTGGGCTTCAACCCGAACGGCTCACGCCGCGACATCGCCGGTATCTCCAACGCCGCCGGCAACGTGGTGGGACTCATGCCGCACCCGGAGCATGCGGTGGAGGCCGGCTTCGGTCCCCAGACTGTTTTGTCCGGCGGGGCCGGTAACGGCACTTCAGACACCGACGGCCTCGGTTTCTTCACCTCCGTATTGAACAAGATTGTGGGAGGCGCCAAGTGACCACGGAAACCACCAAGAAGTTCAACATCGACACCGTCGAGAACGCCGCCAAGACCCCGGACACCGAACTGCCCTGGGCAGAGCTGGGCCTGAAGCAGAACGAGTTCGAGGAAGTCGTCAAGGTCCTGGGCCGCCGCCCCACCGGCGCCGAACTGGCCATGTACTCCGTGATGTGGAGCGAGCACTGCTCCTACAAGTCCTCGAAGAACCACCTGCGCCAGTTCGGCGACAAGGTGACCGAGGAAATGAAGAAGGACATGCTGGTGGGCATCGGCGAAAACGCCGGCGTGACCAACCTCGGGGACGGCTGGGCCGTCACCTTCAAGATCGAATCGCACAACTCGCCGTCGTTCGTTGAGCCCTACCAGGGTGCAGCCACCGGGATCGGCGGCATTGTCCGGGACATCATCTCCATGGGTGCACGCCCCGTAGCCGTGATGGATCCGCTGCGCTTCGGCGCCATCGACCACCCGGACACCGCCCGCGTCATGCACGGTGCCGTTGCCGGCATCGGCGGCTACGGCAACTCGCTGGGCCTGCCGAACATCGGCGGCGAAATGGTGTTCGACTCCGTCTACCAGGGCAACCCGCTGGTGAACGCGCTGGCTGTCGGCGTCATGCGCCATGAGGACATCCGCCTCGCCAACGCCTCCGGCAAGGGCAACAAGGTGGTCCTGTTCGGTGCACGCACCGGCGGCGACGGCATCGGCGGCGCCTCGGTGCTGGCCTCCGAGTCCTTTGACGACACCAAGCCGTCCAAGCGTCCGGCCGTCCAGGTGGGCGACCCGTTCGCGGAGAAGGTGCTCATCGAGTGCTGCCTGGAGCTGTTCAAGGGTTCCCTGGTTGAAGGCATCCAGGACCTCGGCGCGGCCGGAATCTCCTGCGCCACCTCCGAACTCGCCTCCAACGGCGACGGCGGCATGGAAGTTGAGCTGACCTCCGTCCTGCTCCGCGACCCCACCCTGACCCCGGGCGAAATCCTGATGTCCGAGTCGCAGGAACGCATGATGGCCGTGGTCACCCCGGAGAACATCGCTGCTTTCGAAGCCGTGATGGACAAATGGGCCGTTGAGTACTCCTGGCTCGGCGAGGTCACCGACACCGGCCGCCTGATCATCACCTGGGACGGCGCGGTCATCGTGGACGTTGACCCGCGCACCGTGGCCCATGACGGACCGGTCTACGACCGCCCGTTTGCCCGCCCTGACTGGCAGGATTCGCTCCAGGCCGACACCTTCACCGGTTCGGTCCAGGACGCGGGCCGGCCCGCCGGGCCCTCGGAACTGGCAGCAGCCGTCACCGAGCTCATTGCCTCACCGAACATGTGCAGCAAGGACTGGATCACCAACCAGTACGACCGCTACGTCGGCGGCAACACCGCCATGGCGTTCCCGGACGATGCCGGTGTGGTCCGCGTTGACGAGGAGACCGGCCTGGGCGTTGCCCTGGCCACCGACGCCAACGGCCGGTACACCTACCTCGATCCTTACCACGGCGCCCAGCTCGCCCTGGCTGAGGCGTACCGCAACGTGGCCACCTCCGGCGCCGTGCCGATGGCCGTCAGCGACTGCCTGAACTTCGGCTCCCCCGAGGACCCGGACGTGATGTGGCAGCTGGCCGAGGCCATCCGCGGCCTGTCCGACGCCTGCATGGTGCTGGGCATCCCGGTCACCGGCGGCAACGTCTCGCTGTACAACCAGACGGGCACCACGCCCATCCACCCCTCCCCTGTGGTGGCCGTGCTGGGCAAGCTCGACGACGTCGCCCGCCGCACGCCGTCCGGCTGGAAGGAAGATGGCCAGGCCATCTATCTGCTGGGCACGACGGCGGCCGAGCTGGACGGCTCGGAATGGGCCAACCTGCGCGGCCACCTCGGCGGGCAGCCGCCAAAGGTTGACCTCGCGGCCGAGCGGGCGCTGGGTGAAATCCTGATCAACGCCTCCCGCGACGGCATGGTTGATTCCGCGCACGACCTCTCCGAAGGCGGCCTCGCAGCAGCCCTGGTGGAGTCCTCGCTGCGCTACGGCGTGGGTGCCCGGATCGCCCTGCAGGACGTCATGGACCGCGACGGCGTGGACCTGTTCACGGCGCTGTTCTCCGAAACCCAGGGCCGCGCGGTTGTTGGCGTGCCCCGGTCCGAGGAAGTCCGCTTCACGGACATGTGCACGGCCCGCGGCTTCGCCCACACCCGGATCGGCGTGGTGGACGCGGCAAGCGGCCAGCTGGAGATCAACGGCGTGGACACCCTGTCCCTTGACGCCCTCCGCGAAGCCCACGAGGCAACCCTGCCGAAGTACTTCGGATAACACCTCTCATCGATTGCTCCGTGCCTGCCGTTTTGAACCCTCAGAACGGCAGTTACGGAGCAATCGAGTCTTAACCCGACAGCTCGCCGCCAACCCGGGCAACGAAATTCGTGAGGACCAGCCGGTGGTTGGCGTCCAGGATGTGTTGGGGCAGTGCCCGGCCGAGGTCTGCCCACAAGATGCCCAGGCTGCCGCGCATCTGAAGCTGGCTGCTCGCTCCGCCCCCGCAGTCAGAGCACTCCTTTCCCTTCTCGCCACGTCGAGGCGGCTCCGGCAGTTCCGGGGAAGTAAGCGCCTTGGTGGTCAGTGGCCCGGCGAACGGGAAAGTGGGCCACGCGGCAAACTCCGTCGCCGGGTCTTCGTCATTCGGCTGAGAGGCGAATCTGAAGTACTCGTCCGGGGTCATCTTCTGCGTCATGGCATCAGACTAATGCCTGGCCGTGGCCGCCTCCGACGTCTCATTGCCTCTGCGCCAACCAGCCTGAATCAAAGCCGTTCGGATCTTGGCCACGGCAGGCTTGGCTTCGTTGAGCATGTGCCGCTTGGAGATGCGGACCTCCGTCCAGCCAAGGGCCTGGTAGCTTTCAGAACGCGTGATGTCACGGACGATTTGCCCTTCGTCTCCGTGATGGTCGCCTTCATACTCGATGCCGATCCGGTACTTGCGGTACGAGAGGTCCGGCTCGTGATGACGGAGACCGTCATCGCCGATGATAGGCACGTTCAGCTCCGGTTCCGGCAGCCCGGCCCTAACGATCGCCAAGCGAAGCAGTGTTTCCTGCGGCGAGTCGGAGCCGACCCGGATGAGTTTGATCGATTCCTTCGCCTTTCGCAGCCCGCGCTTACCCTTGTGCCGATCGATCATCCGTTGAAGGTCATCCAGGCCGCACAGCGGTATATCCCTGTCCTCGAAGTCCGGCCGCGGCACCCGGACACAGCTGTCCCCCATGGCCACCAACTCGTCCACCGTGAGCATTTCCGCCATATCCAGCCAGGTCCGTTCCGGAGTGGTTACGGGGATCCCGTCGACCGTAGTGACCTCGTCACTGAACAGTTTCATCCGGTGCACGATGACATGCGGCCGGTTCAGGTGTGCGGAGCCCTCAGGCCTGATGACATGAAACATATCCGCGGTCCCCTTCTGCTGACGCCGCGGCAGCACAAGCATCTCCGCCGCGGTGAGGTGCGAAGCAGCGCATCGCTCGTTGACCTCTATGAAGGGCCGAACCCTGGTGCTCACGGCGAGCTCCGCCGTCGGGCTTTCCGACCGAATCCCCTTACCGAGGCGTTTCAGGGATCGGTGTCGCAGCCGCCTCGGTGACACTCCGGCTCGCATCGCCTCAGCCACTGTGAACGGGTGGTCCTTGAGCTCCGCCGGCAACGGGCGAGGGGTCTTCATGAACTCATCAGACCAGAACCCAGCGCCGGCTGCAGAAGTTATCCACACCCCTCACCGATTGCTCCGTAGCGGACGTTTTCCCGGCTCACAACGACAGTTGCGGAGCAATGGATGGGGTCAGTCCTCGCTGTGCAGCTCCCGCTGCCGTGAACTGAGCAGCTCGAACTCGGGCCGGGCGGCTACAAGACGTTCGACGGCGTCAAGCACCTCCACGATGTGCGCCCGGTCAGCTGCCACCAGGCCTGCGCCCACCTGCGAGCGCCGGTACTGGTCGTGGTCCCCCACCTCGGCAACGGATACCTCGAACCGGCGCTTGACCTCGGCGAGCAGCGGCCTGATGAGGGAGCGTTTTTCCTTCAGGCTTTGGACGTCGCCCAGGAGGAGGTCGAATTCAATCCAGCCGATCCACATGCAGTCATCGTATCGATTGCTCCGTAACCGCCGTTATGAAACGTCAAAAGGGCCGCTACGGAGCAATCGATGGGGGTCAGATGGTGAGTTCGCCCATCGCGTCCCAGCCGTCGCCGTCGAGCTGGCGGCTGATGATCCGGGGGGTCTCCGCCAGGGCCTGGGGCATGTCCGCCATGGCTTTCTTGAAGTGGGCACTGTTGACGTGGTCCCCGGCGGCATCGTCCTTGAAGGCTTCCACCAGAACGAACTCGTGGGGATCATCCACGCTGCGGGACCAGTCGAACCACAGGTTGCCGGGTTCCTCGCGCGTTGACTTCGTAAAGTCCTCGACGAGGCCGAGCCAGCGCTCCGACCAGTCGGGCTTCACCTTGAACTTGACCACGATGAAAATCATGGGGTCTTCCTTCCGTTGTTGGATATATGTGCTCAGCCGGCGGCCAGTGAAAGTTCACAGGCCCCGATGGCGTCACGGGCTTCTTGCTGCTGCGCCGGGGAACCGGTCCGCTCCGCCCACTGTTCGGCCAGCTGGAACTCCACCAGGGCCTGCGTAAACCGTCCGGCGTCGTGCAGCGTCCAGCCAAGATTGTGGTGCAGCACCGGCATCCACCGCCGGGTCTGCGGATCGTGGGCGGTGGAGGCGTACTCGAGGGCACTGCGGGTCCAGGGCTCGGCATGGGCTGAGTCGGCGATGGCGAGCATGTGCAGTGCGTCCACTGCCAGGAACTCCTCACCCAGGTGGTCGCCCAGTTCAGCGGCCTGCTCGAACAGTGGAACCGCCATGGCGGCGTGGCCGCTGGAATTCAGGACACGGCCGCGTTCGAGCAGGATCCGCACCCCGACGGTGGGCTCCTCCTCGCCGTCCACCGAGTCGAGCAACGCATCGGCTTCCTCAAACCGTCCCTGCAGGCCAATGGCCCGTCCCAGCTGGGTGGCGAGTTCAGCCTTTTCATCCGTGGTGTAGGCCGGGTCTGCAAGGGCGTCCCGAAAGCGCTGCTCGGACAGCTCGGGATCCTCAAAGTTCCAAAGGCGGTCAAGGGTCACTTGGTCCAGCATGTATGTTCTCTCCTGATCAGCTTTCACCTGCGGCGAGTTGGCGTGCCCCTTCAATGTATCGGGAAGTGATGTGTCTTTGCGCCGCCCTGGCCACCAGCCCACCTGCCCGGTAGAACCAGTTCGCGTGCCTGCTGAATGCCCTGATGCTCAGCAGGACCCGCCCCTGCCCGTCAAGTTCAACCTCGAAGGCCTCCTCACCGCGTTCCGGGTGGCCGGGCAGCGTCCCGTAACCGAAGCCCGCCGACTGCGGTCCGTCGCCGGGGACCGGCGGGCGCATCCACACCACTTCGCAGGGTGCGTTGATCCGGAAAGGGCCGACGCCGAATCCGCTCACCACGCGCGCGCCGGGAACAACGCCCGGAGCGTCGGTCCGGACACGCAGTCCTGAACGTCGTTGCAGCTCCCAACGGAGGATTCCGGCTGCCACGCGGCGGTAGGCCTCAATTCCGTCCCCGATGTGGTCCTGCGATTCGACATACGTATAGCCGGCAGGCGGCGTGCCACGCTCTGTGGAGCCTATGGCGGGGTAGTTGAGCTCACCACGGGCCAGCGGCCTTCCCTTCACAACCGTGGGCCTCGGGACCCGGACAGCCGTGCCCAGCCCAGCTGCTCCTGCTGTTTGCGGTTCAGCGTTGACACCACGAGGTCGTACGAATCCTCCACCATGTCCCGCACCATTCCGTCCGGCAGGGCACCGTCGAGGCGGACACCGTTCCAGTGGGTCTTGTTCATATGCCAGGCGCCGGTGATTTCAGGATGGGCGGCGCGCAGCTGTTCGGCCAGGGCGGGCTCGCATTTGAGGCTGACTGAGAACTCGGGAGATTCCAGGGCGGACATCGCGAACAGTTTTGCCTCGTGCCGGGAACCGCCGGCTACGGCAGCCCGCACTTTGAACACGGAGGTCTCCGGGCCGAAGGGGAAGTCCTCGAAGGAGCCCGGAAATGAAAGGCAGATCTCGCGGAGTTCAGCTGGGTCCATACGACGAGCCTACAAAGCGGACTCCGCCGGTGCTAGTCTGCGAAGATGTCACAAGTCCAGGGAACCATTCCTGTTCTGGACCTCAGCACCGCTCGGCTTCCCTACGGTTCGTTCAGTCCGGAATTCATTGAAGAGTTGCGGTACGCCACGCACAATGTGGGGTTCTTCCAGCTCACGGGTTATGGAGCGGCACCGGGCCAGGCCGCGGACCTCCTGGCCACCGTCCGGCGCTTCTTCGAGCTTCCGCTGGACGAGCGGATGAAGCTGGACAACCGGCTTTCACCGCATTTCCGTGGCTACACCCGGATGGGGACTGAAGTCACCCAGGGCCGGGCGGACGCGCGGGAACAGATCGACTACTCCCCCGAACGTGACCCGGTCAGCAACTACCCGCCGGACCAGCCCTACTGGCTGCTGCAGGGCCACAACATCTGGCCGGACACGGCGCTGCCGGAGCTCAGGGAGGCCGCCATGGACTGGGCGGACCTGATGTCCCGGGTGGGTATGGAAGTGCTGCGGGCCATCGCCGTTTCGCTGCAGCTCCCCGAAGACCACTTTGACGAGCCGTTCGCGGATGCCCCGGCCTGGATGGGAAAGCTGGTGCATTACGTCGGCGGCGTGGTGGAGGCTGCCGGCGACCAAGGGGTGGGCTCCCACGCGGACTATGGGTTCGTGACGCTCCTGCTGCAGGATGACGTCGGCGGACTGGAGGTATTGCCACCCGGCGCCAGCGCCTGGGCAGCGGTGGAGCCGATCCCGGGCGCCCTCGTGGTGAACCTGGGCGAGATGCTTGAGGTGGCCACTGAAGGGTACCTCGCAGCCACCATCCACCGCGTCCAGGCGCCGCCGCCCGGCGTCGACCGCTACTCGGTTCCCTTTTTCTGGTCGCCGAGGCTTGACGCCGTGATTGACCCCGTCCCGTTGCCGCCGGAGCTGAAGGCACAGGCACGCGGAATCTCGGATGACCCGTCAAACCCGATGCTTGCATCGTTCGGCATGAACATGCTCAAGGGCCGGATGCGGGCCCACCCCGACGTGACCGAGCGGCAGCACCCTGGCCTCATGAAACGCTGAACGCCCTCACATCCCGTCAGTCAGCAGCGACTCACAGGTTGTACTTCCACGCCTGTTGGGCGGGGCAGGTATTCATGACCACATCAAGGCCGGCGGCTTTGGCTCGACCGGCCGCCGCTTCATCAATGACCCCCAGTTGAAGCCACACGGCTTTGGCGCCCACCGCGATGGCCTCGTCCACGACGGCGCCCACTTTCTGTGAATTCACAAAGCAGTCAACGACGTCGATGGGCTGCTTTTCCGCCGGTATGTCACTGAGGCTGCGGTAGCCGGGTTCGCCGTGGACCGCATCGCCCTGCAGGTTTACGGGGATAATCTCCATGCCCAAACGGTCCCGGACAAACAGCGACGTGTCGTAGGCCGCACGCCACTCATTGGTGGTCAGGCCCACGATGGCCCACCGCCCTTTGTTCCGCATGAGGCGTTCGATGACTGCAGGATCGTTGGTGTGGCCCATCATCAAAGCCTACGCTGTGGCTGCCAGCAGCCCCGGCAACTCTCAGCGGCTCTGCTTCTTCAGCCGGTCGTCACCGGCACCGGCCTTTGGGCCGGTGCCGGTCTTGCCGGTCCCGGACGCCGTGCCGGCACCAACTGGCATCCCGGCCTGACCGGAGGCTTGGTCCGCAGACCCGTTGCCGGGGTCGCCGGCGGCGGGTGGCTCCGGTGAATCCCCAGCGTTTTTCCGGGTGGTGCCGGCTGTGCCAGAGGACTCCCCTGCTGCACCCGCCTGGCCCTGGGCCCTGGCCGACTCAGGCATGAGCCCTGACCCTGCCGTGCCCTCCCGGCCACCCACGGGAGTCCCTGCTTCGTCGGCAGCGCCGGCGTCGTCCGCTGCCTGAGCCGACTGCCCCGTAGAAGGGCTCGCGGGCGAGGCGGGCTTGCCTGCGGACGGGAGGGGCGGCTGTCCCTGGTTGTCTCCGGAAGCCGGAGCCGTCACGGCCGCGGGCGCCGTTCCCGCGCCCTGTCCCGGTTCGGCTGGCGGTCCGGCTGCCGGCTGACCGGCCATGCTCCACGACGGCGCCCAGCGCTCCAGCAGGTGCTGGACCGAGGCGATGGCCTGCGGCCCCTGCTGGGAAGAACTGGCGGCCACGCCGGTGACGCCAAGGCCCATGCCGGCCACCACCGCGAGCCCCACAATGGTGGGCCTGTGCCGGCCCGGCCTGCGCCTGCGCGACAGCTGGTCCTGGGGAGCTCCGAGCAGGGCAGCCAACTCCGGGCCGGGGGTGGGCGCCGGGAGCGATGCAAGGCTCCCGAGCGACAGCAGTGCCGCGCGGAGGGTGTCATCTTCTCCGTGGCCGGCGTCGAGCAGCATGTGGTCAACGGTGTCCCGGTGGTGGCTGTCGTCGGGCGTCATGGCGCTACATATTCCTTCACTGCGGAGTCGGTACGGAGTCGGTTCAACGCACGGCGTTGGAGCTGTTTGACTGCTCCAGGGCTCTTTCCCATGACCTCGGCCGTCTGCTCCACCGTAAGCCCGCCGATGATCCTGAGGGTCAGGACTTCCTTCTGCTCCTCGAGCAGCCCCTGCATGAGGCCGAGGACTTCCTGCGGGGCAACCCGCTCCAGCGCCGCAGCCTCTGCCGACGTCTCCTCGCGCCGGTCCAGGTCGGCGTCAAAGGGAAGCTTTGTGGGCGTCCGGCTCTGGCGGCGGTGATCGTCCACCATACGGGCGTGTGCCACGGAAAAGATGAACGTACGCAGGCCGGAAAGTCCGCCGCTGACCGTCTCAAGACGCGGAAGCACTGCCAGGAATACTTCCTGCATCAGGGCCTCCGGATCCTCTACCCCGCGGGCTGTGAGGTAGCCCAGGACCTGTGACGCGTACGTCCGGTACACGAGGCTGAACAGGTCCGGATTGCCGGAACCAGCCCTGAATACATCGTCTGTCAGCGCGTCTGTCACGGACGTAAGGCTTTCGGTGGAGGGGAGTTGGCTTGCTCAGTCCAGGCGTTTCCCACGCGTGTGGAATGCCCTTGCCCAACTAACTTTACCCTCGGTAACCATGGTCCGCGGATCAGCCTCACAGGCAACCGGCCGTTTCAGCCTGTTGCCCGGGAACGCTTCCAGAACGCAAAAGAGCCGGACTGGAACATGATGGGGGACAGGTTCCAGTCCGGCGCTTCAAAGGGGTAATCGCCGGGTCAGGCGGGAGGGTTACGCAATGCGCCAAAAAACTATGGGAAATTTTTGGCCCGGTTTCTACCCGGTTGCGCCTAGGCGGCGCCCGTCCATCGCGGCCTTGCCACCTGCCGGCGGGGCGTCTTGGCATGCTGGAACGCGCGGAGCCTTTCCACCGGTATCCGTTGGTCGTCGCAGGCGGGCTGCTGCGCGGGGGCGGGCACGGCCGCCGGCGCCGGACTGGGGAACGCCTGGGCAGCAACGGCCGAAAGATCGGTGACCAGGCCTGTCCCGGCGCACTCCCGGACAGCGGTGATGCCGGCAGCAACGGCCGCCTTGTCCCTGAACGGCCCTGACACAGCCATCTCGGTTCCGTCAGGCGCCTTAAGCCGGAACCTGAACAGTGAATCCGAATCGACGAAAACTTCAAACATCCCGGCCATGGCAGAATCCTTCCGGTCTGCGGGTGGACTCCGGCAACGTCTTCGCCACCGGCCTGCCCTGAACGCACCAAGGCGTTCATCTCCCGCGGGTCTGGTCGAACGATCTGTTGATCAGTTCAGCGTGTGCTTAAGAGTCTGCTGGCCGGGGCCGCAGCCTTACAAGACCGTCCGGGTTAACCCTGTGTAAATTGCGTGCCACCCCGCGTGGTGAGGCTCGTACCTGTCCACTGCCACCCTCCAAAAGCAACAGCGGCGGGCCCCCAAAGGTGACCCGCCGCCGTCGGACTATGCCGCTTGCGCCGCAGGCGTCAGTCGTTGATGAGGTCGTTCACCACGATGGTCTGGTCCCGGTCCGGTCCCACACCGATCGCGGAGAACCGCGTGCCCGAGAGCTTTTCCAGGGCCAGCACGTAGTTGCGCGCGTTCTCGGGCAGGTCAGCGAGGGTGCGGGCGCCGGTGATGTCCTCGGTCCAGCCGTCGAAGTACTCGAAGATGGGGACAGCATGGTGGAATTCCGTCTGCGTCATGGGCATTTCGTCGTGCCGGACGCCGTCGACGTCGTAGGCCACGCAGACCGGGATCTGTTCGATGCCGGTCAGGACGTCCAGCTTCGTGACGAAGTAGTCCGTGAAGCCGTTGACACGGGAAGCGTGGCGGGCCAGGACGGCGTCGTACCAGCCGCAGCGGCGCGGCCGGCCGGTGTTGACGCCGAATTCGCCGCCGGTCTTCTGCAGGTACATGCCCATCTCGTCAAAGAGTTCGGTGGGGAACGGGCCGGCCCCGACGCGGGTGGTGTACGCCTTGATGATGCCGATCGACCGCGAGATACGTGTAGGTCCGATGCCGGAACCCACGGAGGCGCCGCCGGCCGTCGGGTTGGAGGAGGTGACGAAGGGGTACGTGCCGTGGTCCACGTCCAGGAACGTGGCCTGCCCGCCTTCCATCAGCACCACTTTGCCCTCGTCCAAGGCAGTATTGAGGACCAGTGTGCTGTCGATGACCAAGGGCCGCAGACGCTCGGCGAAGGACAGGAAGTACTCCACGATCTCGTCCACCACGACGCTGCGGCGGTTGTAGATCTTGACCAGGAGCTCGTTCTTCTGGCGCAGCGAGCCTTCCACCTTCTGGCGGAGGATTGATTCGTCGAAGACGTCCTGGACGCGGATGCCCAGGCGGGCCACTTTGTCCATGTAGGCCGGACCGATGCCGCGGCCGGTGGTGCCGATGGCCCGGCTGCCAAGGAAGCGCTCGGTGACCTTGTCCAGCACCTGGTGGTACGGGGCAACGAGGTGGGCGTTGGCGGAAACGCGGAGCTTGGACGTGTCTGCGCCGCGGGCCTCGAGTCCGTCGATCTCCTGGAACAGGGCTTCGAGGTTCACCACGCAGCCGTTGCCGATGATGGGGACGGCGTTGGGGCTGAGGATGCCTGCCGGAAGGAGCTTCAGCTCATACTTCTCACCGCCTACGACGACGGTGTGCCCGGCATTGTTGCCGCCGTTGGGCTTGACGACGTAGTCAACACGGCCGCCGAGAAGATCGGTGGCTTTGCCTTTTCCTTCGTCGCCCCACTGGGCTCCTACGATCACGATAGCTGGCATGGGATCCTCCCCCATTCGTTCGGGCCGCGTTCCGGTAACCTGCACCTGGTGTTGGCCAGGTGGCTCTCCGGAGGCGGACGCCGTTCATGAGAATGCCCCGAATGGACCAGCCCTCCAGTCCGTGATGCGGGCTGGCAGCGCAAGAGTTCCGGGGCTCTTACCACCCAAGTTTAGCCGATGCGCGGATTAGTCCACTCGCTGGGGTGCAGGCAGGGATGCCGCCCGACACAATCGACACAAAGCTCCGGCAATTTGCCCGCGGGTTCCTGATCGAATTAAGTGAGAGAACCCATCCGGAGCGGCCGAGAGACCTGGATCGTTGACGCCGCAGCAACCCCGACGCGCAGGCACCCCTGCCCGCGAAGGTGCTACTGCCAGGACCGATGGAAAGGAAGATTCCACCATGTCCCTGAACACAGACCACATCCGCGTCACCCACGCGGGTTCGTTGCCCCGCACCCCGGAGCTGATTGCGGCCAACGCCGCCCGCGAGGCGAACCCCGGCGACGTTGACGGCTACAACGAGCTGCTCACCGCCTCGGTGGTGGACCTGGTTGCCCGCCAGCAGCGCGCCGGCGTGGACATCCCCAACGACGGCGAATACGGCCACGCCATGTCTTCGGCTGTTGACTACGGCGCCTGGTGGTCCTATTCCTTCGCCCGCCTCGGCGGGCTGGAACTGGATAACGACGCCAAGTGGGCTGTTGAGCCCAGGGAGTCCACCCCCGGCAACGTCCAGCTCACCGGGTTCATCCATCGCCGCGACCGCGCCATCTTCGCCGAGGCCTACAACGACCCCACCAGCGGCATCTTCACCGGCGGCCCCAAGCCGTTCCCCAAGGTCACCGGACCGCTGGTCTACACCGGCCAGGAAGCCGTTGCCTCGGACATCGCGAACCTCAAGGCGGGCCTGGCCGAGGCCGGACTGAAGGAGGGCTTCGTTGCTGCGTTGTCCCCGGGCAGTGCCTCGCGGATCACCAACGAGTTCTACGCCACCGAGGAGGAGTACATCTATGCCTGCGCCGACGCGCTGCGCGAGGAGTACAAGGCAATCGTCGACGCCGGGCTGACACTGCAGATCGATGACCCGTCCATCGCGGAGAACTGGGACCAGATCAGCCCGGAACCATCGGTGGAGGACTACCTCAAGTTCACCCAGATCCGGGTGGAGGCGCTCAACTACGCCCTGCGGGGCCTTCCTGAAGACCAGGTCCGTTTCCACCTGTGCTGGGGATCCTGGCACGGCCCCCACACCACCGACCTGCCCCTCGCCGACCTTGTGGGCACCATGCTGAAGATCAACGCCGGCGGCTACTCGTTCGAGGCAGCCAACGTCCGCCACGAGCACGAATGGCGCGTCTGGGAGGACACCAGGCTGCCCGAGGGCAAGGTCATCATCCCCGGCATCGTGTCCCACGCAACGAACGTGGTGGAGCACCCCGACCTCGTGGCGGACCGCATCGTCCGTTTCGCCGAGGTAGTGGGCCGGGAGAGTGTCATTGCCTCCACCGACTGCGGGCTTGGCGGCCGCGTCCACCCGCAGATCGCCCTGGCCAAACTGGAAGCCCTGGGCGAAGGCGCACGCCGCGCCACCAAGCGCCTCTGGTAGCTCCTGGAGAGTCGCATCCGGCGCCGGGCCGTCCTCCAGCTCGATAGCCGGAGGACGGCCCGGCGTTTCGTTTCGCGGGGCTTGATAGACTGGTAGTGACCGACCAGGAATCGGTCCACCAATATTTCAACCATCCCGGAGTGGATGCGCCACGCTGCGCCCATTTTCCGGATTGGCGCAGCACCGAGCCCCGCAGGAGACATAGCACTACATGACAGCCCTGGCACCCGAATCTTTCCGTGAGCAGCTTCTGAGCCGCCGTTACGAACCCAACGTTGCCGCCGTCAACGAGCTGTGCGATTCCCTGCAGAGCGTCAAGCCCCACACTGAAGTCCCATACGTCGATCCCATGCACGATGTGGACGAGTGCCGCATCATCAGCCTGTACTCCAACATCGGCGAAGCGGACAAGTCCGGATTCATCACTGCCGGGGACGATGACGCCGCCACCCGCATGCTGGGAGTCCAGTGGAAGCTGGGCCTGCGTCCGGAGTTCGTGATGCCGTGGAACGTCCACCCGTGGCACACCCCCGGCGAGGTCAACGGCAAGTTCACGCCGGACCAGATCTCCGCCGGCCTCAAGCCGCTGCTCAAGTTCCTGGCACTCGTGCCCCGCGCCTCGGTCATCGTGGCCCACGGCACCGAGGCGAACCGCCTCGCCAACCTGCTCCTGAAGACCGAGGTGCCCATGATCTGGCGCCGCGGCCTGAAGACGTACAAGGTCCGTTCCCTCAGCGGCCGTGCATTCGCCGGAACACCGGCACGCCAGGAACAGTACCTCGAGGAAATGCACGTGGCCTACGCGGACGCCATGGCCCGCACCGGACTGACCAAAGCGGCCAGCTAGCCCCCGCCCGCTCCCCCACAGGCCAGCAGACAACGACGGCGGGCGGCTACCTTTCAACTGAAAGGTAACCGCCCGCCGTCGTACTTTAACTTTTTACTTCGTGCCTTCGATGGCCGCCTTGGCAGCCGGGTCGGAGTCGTTAAGGAACTTCTCGATCCGTTCCGGCTCTTCCGCTTCACCGATGGCCGCGGAAGCGCGGCCCAGCGAGTACAGCGCCCGCAGGAAGCCCTGGTTGGGCTCGTGTTCCCACGGGATGGGGCCCACGCCGCGCCAGCCGTTGCGGCGCAGCGAATCGAGTCCGCGGTGGTAGCCGACGCGCGAGTACGCATAGGAATCGATGGTGCGTCCCTCGGCCCACGCCTCCTCCGCCAGGACGGCCCACAACAGTGAGGACGTGGGGTGCTTCTCCACGAGGTCCAGCGCCTCAGCCCCGGCGTCCAGCTGCGCGTAGACGTCGGTCTCGGCAGGCAGGAGCGTGGGCTCCGGGCCCATCAGGTTCTTGCGGAACTCGTCCGACATACTAGAACGTCTTTCCGGCCGAGCCGAGCTGCTTGGTTGCTTCCACCACGCGGGCGGCGAGGCCGGCTTCGGCGGAGGCGCCCCAGACACGCGGATCGTAGAGCTTCTTGTTGCCCACTTCGCCGTCGACCTTCAGCACGCCGTCGTAGTTCTTGAACATGTGGTCCACCACGGGGCGGGTGTAGGCGTACTGGGTGTCGGTGTCGATGTTCATCTTGATCACGCCGTAGGAGACGGCGTCGGCGATTTCCTGGTCCGAGGAGCCGGAGCCGCCGTGGAAGACGAGGTCGAACGGGCTGTCCTTGCCGAGCTTGGCGCCGACCTGGGCCTGGATGTCCTTGAGGATCTCCGGGCGCAGCTTCACGCCGCCCGGCTTGTACACGCCGTGGACGTTGCCGAAGGTCAGGGCGGTGATGTAACGGCCGTTCTCGCCGGCGCCCAGGGCTTCGATGGTGGCCAGGGCGTCCTCGACCGTGGTGTAGAGCTTGTCGTTGATGGCGTTTTCGACGCCGTCTTCCTCGCCGCCGACAATGCCGATTTCAACTTCCAGGATCATCTTCGCGGCAGCCGTGCGCTCAAGCAGTTCCCGTGCGGTGCTGAGGTTTTCGTTCAGCGGCTCGTGCGGAACCGTCCCACATGTGCGAGTTGAAGATCGGGTTGCGGCCGGCCTTGACCTCAGCCTCGGAGGCTGCGAGCAGCGGAAGGACAAAGCCGTCCAGCTTGTCCTTGGGGCAGTGATCGGTGTGCAGGGCGATGTTCACGCCGTAGTTCTTGGCCACTTCGCGGGCGAAAGCGGCGAAGCCGAGGGAACCGGCCACCATGTCCTTGGTGGAGGCACCGGACCAGTAGGCGGCGCCGCCCGTGGAGACCTGCACGATGCCGTCTGATTCGGCCTCGGCGAAGCCGCGCAGTGCCGCGTTCAGCGTCTGCGAGGACGTGACGTTGACGGCAGGAAACGCGTATCCGCCCGCCTTTGCGCGGTCGATCATCTCGGAGTAGATCTCTGGGGTTGCAATGGGCATGCTGACTCCTAAAGTGAATTTCGTCTGCGGGCCGCGTGGGCCCTGGAGTGAACCTCGTCGGCTAGGAACCATCCTAGCCATTTCTGCCGTGGCGCTGTGTTTCGTCTCACGCGGCCCGGTAACACTTGCCTGTGCGTCCGGTCAGGACACGTGCTGGTTGAACACGTGCCGGCGCACCCAGGCGTGCATTGCTATGGCGGCTGCCGACGCGGCATTGATGGAACGGGTGCTCCCGAACTGCTCGATGGACAGCGTGGCGAGGGCTGCGTCGTGGACCTCCGGCGTGAGGCCGGGGCCCTCCTGACCGAAGACCAGCACACAGTTCCTGGGCAGCTCGTAGGTCTCCAGCGGCACGGAGTCCGGGAAGATGTCGATCCCGATAATCGCGAGCCCCTCCCCCTGCGCCCAGGCGACGAAGTCCGCCACGGTGGGGTGGTGGCGGACGTGCTGGTAGCGGTCGGTGACCATGGCCCCGCGCCTGTTCCACCGGCGTCGTCCGATGATGTGGACTTCCTTGGCGAGGAACGCGTTGGCGGTCCGCACCACAGTGCCGATGTTGAGGTCGTGCTGCCAGTTCTCGATGGCGATGTGGAAGTTGTGCCGTTTGGAATCGAGGTCCGCCACGATCGCGTCATGCTTCCAGTAGCGGTATTGGTCCACAACGTTCCGCCGGTCGCCGTCGGCGAGCAGTTCGGGGTCCCAATGGTCCCCTGCGGGCAACTCACCTTCCCAGGGTCCGACGCCGACCTCCGCCTTGGGAGCGGCTTCCTCCCCGGCGGCGGGGTCGGGTACGGGCGGGGTCTGGGGAAGGTCAGTCACGCGTCAACTCTAGCTGCGGGTCAGCCCTGCAGCTTCCAGCGGTTGGCCCGGTAGGAGTTGCCAAGCTGTTCCAGCAACTCCGGATTTTCCGCCCAGTAGGTGGCGTGGCCGCTGACGCCCACCATCTGCGGGGTGCCCCAGGGGGTGACGCTGAACAGGTTTATTGCCTGGATCGCCTCACCGCGGGCATTCAGGCACGTGAAGCCGATCACCACGGCGGATGTCCGGCGGAATTCGCGGATCTCCGGCGTGGTTGTTTCGAAGTTGCTGGTGCACTTGTGGCCCACCAGGTTCTGCGGCAGTTCGGCCGCGGGCATCGCCGTGAACTTCGCTTCGATCTCCTTGATGGCCGCCTGGACCTTCGCGGGTTCCTTGCCGTGTTTGCCCTCTTCAGCTTCGGCGAAGAACGCGTAGGCCAGGGCGATGCCGTCGCCGTCCAGCTCTTCAGTGCCCTGGGCTTTCTGCTGCATGGGAGCGCCGCTGACCGGGTCCGTGGTGATGCCGAACGTATCGTCGCCGGTCCAGGACGCGAGGTACTGGAAGGAGGACTCCCCGGTGACGAACCTGCTGAACAGCGGATCGCCTTCGGCCGGGATATTGGCCGGCCCCTTGAGGTCGTCCCAGCCCGGCGGCAGGGGGATGGCGCCGGCCGGCACGTCGTCCGCAGCCGGGGCGTCGGTGGGCTCCACTGTGTCTTCAGGCGCGGCACTTTCCTCCGCAGTCCCGGGAGACGTCGCCACGGGGGCGGGGGTGTCCTGCCCCTGCGGTGTGGCGAGCGTGGGGATCACCCACGCGAACACGGCCACCAGGGCAATGATGACGACGGCGGCCACGGCACCCAGCACGATGAACAGGGTCCGGTTGCCGCGCGGCGGCTGCGGGGTGTACGGCGGGGTTCCCGGGTGCTGCTGGTCCTGCGGCGCGTGGGGGGAGGTGTGGCCCTGCGGGTACAGGCCCGGCTGGTAGCCGCCCTGCTGGGGGCCGCCCGGCTGGGGGGCCAGGGGATTGCCGTCCGGATCCCTCGGCGGGGGCGGGGGCGGGCTGTAGTTGTCGCTCATGGCAGGCCCTTTCGGGTGCGTTGCGGCATCCTGCGGTTCCCCGGGATGCCTGGTGGTGTCCGGCGTCGGGGGCCTGCCGGCGCACGCCGGCATAGGAGGCTCCGCGGACATCCCCCGATCCGCGGCAGCAGGCACTGGGTGCCAGCTACGAGCGTAGCCCACCGTGCGGACAGTCACGGGCCTGAAGCGTGCGGCCACCTGCCGGCCCACGGATGTCTCCCGGCCCGATAAATGACAGACTGGGATCCGCAACCGGCCCATCAGCGTTGGAGGACACCATGGCAGAAGCAGACCAGGCAAGGGAATCGGCACACCTGTACCGCAGCGGGCAGGAGATCGAATGCTGGCTCACAGACATGGACGGCGTCCTGGTGCACGAGAACCAGGCCGTCCCCGGAGCGGCCGAACTGATCCAGCGCTGGGTGGACACCTCCAAGCGCTTCCTGGTGCTGACCAACAACTCCATCTTCACTCCCCGTGACCTTGCCGCCCGGCTGCGGGCATCAGGGCTGGAGGTACCGGAAGAGAACATCTGGACCTCCGCACTGGCTACGGCACAGTTCCTCAAGGACCAGGTCCACGGCTCCGGCTCGGGCAACCGTGCCTACACCATCGGGGAAGCAGGCCTGACGACGGCGCTGCACGAGGCCGGCTTCATCCTCACCGACCAGGACCCGGACTTCGTTGTCCTCGGCGAAACGCGCACCTATTCGTTCGAGGCCATCACCATGGCCATCCGCCTCATCCTCGCCGGCGCGCGGTTCATTGCCACCAACCCGGACGCCACGGGGCCCTCCAAGGACGGCCCCATGCCGGCCACCGGCGCCATCGCCGCGCTGATCACCAAGGCCACCGGCCGGGAACCGTACGTTGTGGGCAAACCGAATCCCATGATGTTCCGCTCAGCCATGAACCAGATCGATGCCCACTCGGAAACCACCGCCATGATCGGGGACCGCATGGATACGGACATCATTGCCGGCATGGAGGCCGGGCTGCACACCGTCCTGGTGCTCAGCGGCATCACCCAGCGCGAAGAAATTGCCTCCTACCCGTTCCGGCCCAACCAGGTCCTGAACTCCGTGGCGGACCTGAAGAGCCAGATCTAGAACACCGTCACCCGGGATCCTCCGCCGGGCAACGGGAAGAACTCGTTCATCAGCCGCTCGATCAGCGGACGGTAGACGAACGGATTCCAGCCGGGACTGGCGTGCGCGGGACGGGCGTCGAGCGTCTGCAGGTCCGTGGAGACCATGTTGCCGGAAAAGGCCACCGCCCAGGCTTCCAGGGCGGTCTGGTACCGCACGGTCTGGTCCCGGGGGTTGCCCAGGTAGGCCATCCGGGCCCCGCCGAGCTTATCGGCAAAGCGGCTGCCATCGAAGTGGTAGATGTACGCGGACTCTGACTGGATGAGCACGCTGGAAGGAGCGATGGGCGATAACTGCTCCAGCGTCTGGTCGACGATCTGGCGCCAGCTGCGTTCGTCCTTGTGGATGACCCGCTCCCCCAGTTCGTACCCTCCCCGCATTACCGAGGGCACACGAAAGCCGCGCTCATACAGGAAGACGACGCCGTCGAACCAGCTCTGGTCCAGGACGTCGTGCTTACTGTAGGGGCTGGAGTCGAGCAGGATGAACGCGACTTCCACCCCGTGGAGTTCGCGGAGCCGGGCTGCAACCTGGGTTGCCACCATGCCGCCGAAGCTGTGGCCGTAGAAGAACAGCTTGGTAAGTTTGTTCGCCCGCACATGCTCGATGACCGCGATCACCAGCTCGTCTATGTCCAGTCCCTGGTTGGAATAGCCGACCGCAGCCAGCCGCCCGCGCTTGTTCAGGGCTCCGCGCAGCGCATTCAGGATCCACTGCGCCTCTTCCCAGCTGGTCTTGTACCCGGGGAAGAGGAACCAGCTGGCGTCCGGGTAGTAGGCGTCGGCGAAATCATCTGCCACTTGGAGGATCCTGTTGACCCTCCGCTCCGACTGGATACGGCGCGTCAGCAGCATATCCCCGGCCAGCAGGGCCGAGGCTCCCGTTCCCCACAGGAAGCCCCGGCGCGAGAACTGCTCCAGGGCGGCGGCGCCAGCCAACAGCCGGGCATGGTCGGTTCCCGGCTGTCCAGGCTGTCCTTGCGGATCGGCTTCCCCCCTGTACGGCACATGACTACCGTATCCACAGCGGAAGCCAACGCCGCAACCCGCGCCCCCAGCAGCGCAGCGGACGGCGCGCTGGATCGCCCCGTCAGCTTGCGGCCTGGCCCTCCGCGGCAGGGAGGTAGATCGCGCTGAGGGGATTCCGGCGGGAGATTTCCTCGCCGATCTCGTCGTAGCGCGCCAACAGGTCCGAGCCGGCAAAGGAGTCCGGGCTGTCGAGCAGCGCAAAGATCGAGTCACTGGCTCCGAGGAGCTCCTGGTCCGAGTAGTCTGCCAGGGCTCGTCCGAACAGGGCGTCCACGGGACTGGGGGGCTCATCGGGCGAGCTGGTTTCCACGTCTCCGGTGAGCTCATCGGTGATGGCCAGAGACTGCCCGCTGATCGCGGCCTGCGGCGGGGCCGCGTCGGCGGCCGGGGTCAGAACCAGGGACACACCGTGGCCTGGGGCCCCGGGAAAGGTGTTGGCGTCGATGGCATTCAGATCGGCGCGGAGACCTGCGAGCGCAGAGGATTCAACGAATGCGGCGCGGGAGAGGTCCACCCGGATGTGGGAGGAGATTCCCATGTCGCGGACGCGGCGGATAATGTGAACGAGGGTAGGCCGGGATTCCTCATTGAGGCTTCCCTGAATGTCGATCCGGACAGTGTCTGTCAGAACGTCACGCGTCGCGAGAGCGTGCAATTTGCGGTCCATAGGTACTCCAAATAAAGGTATCTATGGCCGACGGCTCAACCTCGCCAAGCGTATCCTCCGCACCGGTGCCGCACAAGCCACCGGGAACGCGCGCCAGGTCAGCCCGCTTGCGCCTGTCCGCGACCCGGCTCCTGGTAGTGCGTCCGTGTCCCTGTCCCGCCGACGGAATCCACCAAGGACCTGGCAATGTCACGGAGTTTGGTGTTGCTGTTGCTGGATGCTTCCGTGAGGATCTGGACTGCCGTGTCCTGGTTGCAGCGGTTCTGGGCCATCACAATTCCCACGGCGATGTCGATAATGGTGCGCGACTCCAACGTGGCACGAAGGTTCGCTGCGCTGTCCGTGTGGAGGGAGAACCGGACAGCCAGCCGCAACGCCTGTGAGATTTCCCTGGTGTAGCCGCGGGCCCTGGCCGCCGCCCGTTCGTCGAACTTGTGCGGCACATCCGAGTAGAGGTTCAGGGCAGCTTTGGCCTCCCCCTGCAGGTTGAACGGCAGGGACAGAACCGATCGCAGTCCGTGGGACGCTACGGCACTGGCGTAATCCGGACCCCACCGGTTCTCCTCGAACAGGTCCGGCACGTTGACTTCGCGTTCTTCCTCCGCCGCGGTCAGGCACGGACCCTGGGAGAGCGAGTACTGGATTTCGTCCACTTCCCGGGCAGAGTCGCTGCTCCAGCCGATAGTGGCCGCCTTCCGGTCCCGCAGCAGCGTGATGCCGCACAGCGCGTCGTCGCCGTCGCCCGCCATCTGGTGGGCAGAGAACCTGGCCAGCTCGTTGAGGAACTGCTCAAAGTCCGCGCTGTCCAGGATGAGGTTCTGGACCTGCTCGGTGGTGTTCAACGGAATTTCCGGTGGGAGCATCGTGCGCGTTCTCCAATGGGTGCGAAAGGGCCTGAAAAAATTGTACCGGCACACCTGCCTGCCACGCGGGGTGCAAAAGCCACAGGGGCAAAGCACCACCGGCAGTCCCGGAACAATTGCGCCGTGGTACCGCCGCGACGATTCCGCAGGTCTCTGCTAGGCCAGGCCCAGCTCGTCCTTGCCGAAGGCGAACAGGTAGGGCACACCGGTTTCAGCTTCGATCTTTTCCTTGGCTCCGGTGTCGCGGTCAACGATGACGGCAACAGCCACCACGTTTCCGCCGGCCTTGCGGACTCCTTCAACGGCGGTCAGTGCTGAGCCGCCGGTGGTGGAGGTGTCCTCAAGGACAAGGACCCTGCGTCCGTCGACGGACGGGCCCTCGACCTGCCGGCCCATGCCGTAGGACTTCTGCGCCTTGCGGACCACAAAGGCGTCAACGGTCCGGCCAGCGTCCACTGCCGCGTGCATCACAGCGGTGCCTACGGGATCCGCACCCATGGTCAGGCCGCCCGCGCAGTCAAAGTCGATCCCGGCGTCGTCCGCCAGTGCCAGCATGACCTGCCCCACCAGCTTGGACGCTTCGTGGTGCAGGGTGATGCGGCGCAGGTCAATGTAGTAATCGGCCTCGGCGCCGCTGGACAGGATCACTTTGCCGCGCACCACGGCAAGTTCCTTGATCAGTTCAAGGAGGCGGGCACGAGCAGCGGCGGCATCAAGGGGGGCAGTCATGGTCTCCAGTTTAGTGGTTTCCGGGTTTGTGACGACGCGCCCACGGCCGGCTTAGGCTGGGTCCCGCGGCCCACGGCGGGCGAACGCCGGCGCATGCTCGGGCCGGGGGCCGAAGGCGATGAGCCGTGGCATCAGCCGCCGCACCATGGGCGCATGCCGGACGACAAAGAGCAGGACCGGCGGAGGCCCGGACCTTCGGCCCGCGAACAGAGGGACAAAGACTGCCCGGTGCATGATGCGTTGCACAGTCTGGATAACCACGGTGGGCATCCTGCGGCGGCGTTCCACTGCGGCCAGATCCTTTACAGTTACGTGACCCCGGAGAAGTGCTGGGGCAAGCCTGGCCGCGGCCGCCACGGCATCCTGGATAGCCAGGTTGATGCCTACGCCGCCCGCAGGGGACATGGCGTGGGCGGCGTCGCCGATGCACAACAGCCCGTCCACGTACCAGCGCCGCAGCCGGTCCAGCCGCACATCCAGCCAGTGGAGGTCATCAATCGACCGGATGGAATCAACGCGGTCAGCCAGGTCCGGCCGCAGGGCAGCGACGCGTTCCCTGAACCGTTCAACACCATCGGCACGGATCCGGGCATCCTGCCCTTTCGGGCCGAGATACCCCATTTGGTAGTAGTCGTCACGGAACAGTGCGATCATGGCTTCCCGGGCCCCGAATGCGGGGACGATGCCGGCCACAGCACCCTTTTCCGAGGCATGGCGGGGAAGCTTGAACCACCAGGTGTCGAACGGGACCGGGTACTGTTTTGGCTCCAGGCCGGCGGCCCGCCGCAGCACCGAGTGGCGTCCGTCCGTGGCCACCACGAGGTCTGCGCGGAGTGCACCATCGGCACCTGGTTCTGCGCCCCCACGCGTCCGGTAGCGGACACCGGCGACGCGGCCGCCGTCGAACATTAGCGACGTTGCCTCATGTTCCATCAGGAGCGTAAACGTGGGCTCCCGCGCGGCCTCACCAGCCAGGAAGTCCAAAAAGTCCCACTGCGGCATCATGGCAATGTAGTTGTACGGCGGCTTCAAGGAAGCGAAATCGCCGAAGGTGACCAGGCCGACCCCGGGGATGGGGAAGGCCACGTTGTCCAGCTTGCTCTGGGGCAGTTTGCGGAAGGCCTCGCCCAATCCCAGTTCGTCGATCAGGCGGATCGTTGAGGCGTGCACGGTGTCGCCGCGGAAATCCCGGAGGAAATCGCTGTGCTTTTCGAGGACAGTGACGTCCACGCCGGCCCGGGCCAGCAGCAGCCCCAGCATCATGCCGGCCGGCCCCCCGCCCACAACAGCACACCCTGTTCGGTTCATGCACCAACGCTACGCCGTACGCGCAAAGGCCGCACGCGACGGATGCGCGTGCGGCCTTTGACGGTGGAGCTGGAGGGTCAGAGCCGTGTGTCGAAGGAGTCGCAGAAGACGTTCTCATTGAAGGTCCCGTGGAATTCCGAGCTGCCCATGATCTTCTCGATCGTTGCGCGGATGGCCTCCCGGGTCCCTGCATGGGCGTGGATCGCGGTCTTCACCATCGGCACGTCAATCAGGTGGTTGGGCTGGTTGAGCGAGACGAACACTGTGGGGACCTCGGTGACGTACCACGGGATCTCCGCGGCCATCGGGGTGGACCACTTGATGCGGATGGCTGCCTCCTGGGCAAAGCCCAACACGCAAGCGAACACGAAGGCGGCATCGTACTTGTCCGCGTAATCGCCGGTGGCTTCCTCCGAGATGACCGACATGAAGTTCACGCCGGTCTCCCCCGCCGCCTCGCGCTGGTCCGCCGTCTTGAACAGGTGCACCTCGAAACCGGCGTTTTCCAGTTCTTCCTTCACGGTGTCCAGGTACGCCAGTGGATCTGCGCGGGTAAAGTCCGAACCGCCGGAGATGCCGTACAGCCGGATCCGCCGGTGCGTTTCAGGCCTGATGGGCAGGTTGGTGGCGGTGTCCTTGATGAGGGTGACGGTCTTGTCGGCGATCTCGGCCGCCACGGCCCGGTGGGCGTCGCTGCCGATCAGTGCCAGGGCTTCCGCCGGCGGGACCAGCTCGCTGGCCACCTTCCGGTGCAGTCCCAGGCTTGCCTTCAGGGCCAGGATCCGGCGCAGCGCGTCATGCAGGCGCTGCTCGGTGATGACGCCGGACTTGTAGCCGTCCAGCATGTAGCCGAAGTCCTCCGCGGGATTGCGGAAGAACAGGAACATGTCGCAGCCTGCCGCGATGGTGGCGGGCACCAGGTCCTTGCGCTTCATGGCCTGGGTCAGGCCGATCATCTGCGAGGCGTCCGTGAGGACCAGCCCGTTGAAGCCGAGTTCGCCGCGGAGCAGGTCCTGGAGCAGTTCCGGTGACAACGTGGCGGGCAGGATCTCCGCATCCGCCAGGCCGGGGCGGAAGTGCCGGGACAGTTCCGGTGCCCCGATGTGCCCGATCATGATGGACTGCACGCCGTGGCCGATCATTTCCCGGTACACGTGCCCGTAGGTCCGGTTCCAGTCCTCGTAGCCAAGGGTGTTGTAGGACGTGACCACGTGCTGGTCGCGTTCGTCGATGCCGTCGCCGGGGAAGTGCTTCATGGCGCAGACGGTGGGGGATTCGCTGATGCCGTCGAAGTACTCCTTGGCACGCTCCACCACGATCTCCGGTGTGTTGCCGAAGGACCGGGTGGAAATGACGGTGTTCCGCCAGTTGTAGTGGATGTCCACGATCGGCGCGAACGCCCAGTTGCAGCCCAGCGCCGCGGTTTCGACGCCGGCAACCTGGCCCATTTGGCGGGCGATGGCCTTGTCCGGGTGTGAGCCGGCCTGCAGGTGCGTCGATACGAATGTTCCGTCGTCGCAGCTTCCGGCTCCCCCCATTTCCGGGTTGGAGGCCACCAGCAGCGGGATGCGGGTCTTGGACTGCGCGTAGCGGATGTGTTCCTGCACCGCTGCGGAGGGGCCCGGACGGTAGCGCATGCCGCCCACGTGGTAGTTCTCCAGCACGCCGTCGAGGTACTCCGGGGAGTAGTCGTTGTTGTGGTTGATGAACAGCTGCCCGATTTTCTCTTCAAGCGTCATCGCGTCGATGGTGGATTCCACCCAGGCAATGGCTTCCTGGTCCAGGTGGAACGGTGCCGCCTGGAGGTCGACGTCGAACTGGCGCGGCTGGGTGCCCGCGGCACCGGCGGCGGTTCCGGACGGAGCGGCGGCGGCGACAGCGCCCACGGCGCCGTCAGCGTCCACGACGGCGGCGACGCCGGTGAGCGCGGATGCCACCACGTCGTCTACCGGGGCGGCGATGTCCACCACAATGCCGGCTTCGTCGGGATCCAGTGGTTCCAGCGTGGCCAGCTGGGAATCCAGCAGGGCGGGCGGCATGAAGTGCCCGGAGCGGCCTTCAGTCCGTGACCTCAACACCTCCTTACTGCCGTGCAGGTGCAGGAACACGGTGTCAGGCGCCTGTTCCCTGATGGCGTCGCGGTAGCTGCGCTTGAGCGCAGAGCAGGCCAGCACCAGGCCGCCGTTGCCGGCTGCGGCCAGTTCGGCACCCACGGTAGCCAGCCAGGGCCAGCGGTCCTCATCCGTCAGGGGCGTGCCGGCAGCCATCTTGGCGACGTTGTCCACGGGGTGGAGCGAATCGCCGTCGAGGAACGGTACGCCCAGTTCGCGGGCTACGAGGTCGCCGATGGTGGTTTTGCCGCAGCCTGAGACGCCCATGACGATGATGCGGTGGCCCTTGGATGGTGTGGTCATGTTCCCCGCCTCACCAGTCATGGACGGTGCCGTCAACGAGGCGGTTGTAGGGCAGGTAGGCCTGCTGGTACGGGAAGGCGGCGGCGGCTTCCTCGTTGAATTCGACGCCGATGCCGGGCTTGTCGCCCGGGTGCAGGTAGCCGTCCACGAAGGTCATGGACTGCTCGAAGACCTCGTTGGTCTTGTCCGAATGCTGCATGTATTCCTGGATGCCGTAGTTGTGGATGGCCAGGCCTACGTGCAGCTGCGCGGCGAAGCCCACCGGGGAGATGTCGGTGGGGCCGTGGAAGCCGGACTTGATCTGGTACTGCGCAGCGAAGTCCATGACCTTCTTCAGCGGCGAGATGCCGCCGAAGTGGGTGGAGGCTGCCCGGACGTAGTCGATCAGCTGTTCCTTGATGATGGTCTGGTAGTCGTACACGGTGTTGAAGATTTCACCAATGGCCAGCGGGGTGGTGGTGTGCTGGCGGACCAGGCGCAGGGCTTCCTGGTTCTCAGCCGGGGTGCAGTCCTCAAGCCAGAACAGGTCGTACGGTTCAAGTGCCTTGCCGAGCTTGGCGGCCTGGATGGGCGTCATCCGGTGGTGGCCGTCGTGCAGCAGCGGGATTTCCGGGCCGAACTCATTCCGGACAGCTTCGAACACGGTGGGCAGGTGGCGCAGGTAGGCGCGGGTGTCCCAGTCCTCTTCCAGCGGGAACGCTCCGCGGCCTGCGGGCTCGTAGTCGTAGCGTTCCCCGGAGGCCTGGGCCTGGGCCGCGACGCCGTAGACGGCCTTAATGCCCGGAACGGCAGTCTGGATGCGGATGGACTTGTAGCCCAGTTCCAGGTGCTCACGGACAGAATCGAACAGGGAGGGCAGGTCCGCGCCGGAGGCGTGGCCGTAGGCACGCAGGCCGTTGCGGGAAGCGCCGCCGAGGAGCTGGTAGACCGGCATGTTCGCCATCTTGCCCTTGATGTCCCACAGGGCCATGTCGACGGCGGCGATCGCGGCCATGGTGACCGGCCCGCGGCGCCAGTAGGAGGACCGGTACAGGAACTGCCAGGTGTCCTCGATCCGGTGCGGGTCCTTGCCGATCAGCAGCTGCGCGACGTGTTCCTTCAGGTACGCAGCGACAGCGAGCTCGCGGCCGTTCAGGGTGGCGTCACCGATGCCGGTCACCCCGTCCTCGGTGGTGATCCGGAGGGTGACGAAGTTGCGGGACGGGCTGGTCACGAAGACTTCCGCGGCAATGATTTTCACAGCTTTTCCTTTCGAGCGGGGCGGGTTCGAGGCTGGTACGGGGCTTTAGTTCGAGTTGGCGGCGAGGGGTTTTGCGGCTGGCTGGACGGCGTCGCTTCCGGCGTCACCGCGGGCGTCCGTTCCGGGCGGGTTGGTGTCCCCGAAGGACTCCCCTGCCTCCCGGCGGGCACGGATCTCAGTCAGGATCTGTGCGTGCTTGGCGTCGGTCAGCGTGTACTTGGTCATGACCAGCACGGCGAGGATGGTCAGTACGGCGGGGAGCGCACCTGCTGCGACCTGGATACCGAACACCGCTTCCGGGGCCTGGCTGACTCCACCGGACTTGTAGCCGCCCAGTGCAAGGGCATACGCCGCGAGGGCGCCGCCGACAGCCTGGCCGGACTTTCGGGTGAAGGAGAACAGCGCGTAGGTGATTCCTTCAGTGCGGACGCCGGTCTTCCATTCGCCGTACTCCACGGTGTCAGCCTCGAGGGCCCAGACCACGATGTTCACTGCGAGGACGCCGACAAGGCTGACCACCAGGCCGGTGAAGCCTATCCAGACCTGGCTGGCGGGAGTGAGGAAGATGATCACGCCGCCGGCGACAGTGATCAGCGAGGAGTGGATGTAGACGCGCTTCTTGCCGATGGCACGGACCAGCCTGGGCATGAAAGCGGCGAGGAAGAAGGTCAGGACCAGCTGGATGATGGAGAGTACCGGATAGAGGTCCAGGCGTCCGAGGACATCACGCAGGTAGTACAGCTGTACGGAGGTCAGTGCGAGGTAGCCGGTGAGGAAGAAGAAGGAGCTCAGGCACAGCATCATCAGGGGTTTGTTGGTCTTGAGGGTGTCCATGCTCTGCTTGAACGTCACGTTGGGGACCGCACGGTGCACGCGTTCCTTGGCGGTCAGTGCCGTGAAGAAATACAGGGCGGTCCCGATGACAACAAAGACAATGGTGATGGTGGTGAACGTGGACTGGAGGTCGGCGCCGGGCTTGATCAGCGGCGCTACGAAGATGCCCAGGGCAGAGCCCACCAGCAGTGCACCGACCATTCGGGCCGACCCAAGCTTGGCGCGCTCCCCCGGATCCTGCGTCATGGCGCCGGCCAGGGAGCCGTACGGGATGTTGACCAGGCTGTAGGCCAGGCCGAGCGCGGCATAGGTGACGTAGGCGTACAGCAGGGTGCCGGATTCGCCGAGCTGCGGGACGGAGAAGGTTGCCACGCTCAGCAGGAGCAGCGGGATTGAACCGAACATGATGAAGGGGCGGAACTTGCCCAGGCGCTTGCTGTAGGTGCGGTCCACGATCCTGCCGGCGAACACGTCAGCAAAGGCGTCGAACAGGCGGACCACGAGAAGCAGGGTTCCGGCGGCCGCTGCGGAAATACCGGCAACATCCGTGTAATACACCAGCAGGAACATCGTGGCCGTGGTGAAGGCGAGGTTGTTCGCGGCATCCCCGGCGCCATAGCCGATGATGCTTAGCTTGCTCAGCTTTTTCATGCTTGGGCTCCTTTACCCGGTGCCGTCCCCTGGGGGTCGGTCAAAATGTGTGAAAAATGCCAGGGGCGGTGTTGCTGCGGAAGCCCTCGAGGCGACCGGCGGGACCACGCCCGGGGTTCCGCCGGCTGCGTTCTTCCTGTAATCCTAGTCACTTGGCAATCAAATGGCAAGCGGTTGCCAACAGTTGAAGGTTAATTCGAACCGCCGCTGCCCGGCCCCTACGCTCCGGGGCCAGGCAGCGGCGCAGACTGGAGCACCTATGCGGAAGCCGCCGGTTTGCCGAAGGATCCGCCCTGGTTGGTGATGAGCTCCACGATGGCGGGGTCCTGGCCAAGGGCAGCATCCACCAGTGCCAGCAGTGCCCGGACGCGGTCAGGGCCGCTGAGCCTGTTCGCCTCGGCGACTTCGGCCGCCAAGGGATCCTGGAAACCGGGGGCCGCGGCGCTGTAGTCCATCCAGGCGGCAATCATCAGTGCTGCGGCGGACCCGGACCTGCCGGCCGCCCGCTCTGCCTGCAGCACAGGGACGGCGCGCATCCGCAGCTTGGTGCTGCCGTCCATGGCGATCTGGGCCAGGTGGTGCGCAATCCGGGCATTGCCGAAGCGTTCCAGCAGGGCGGCCCGGTAGGCGGGGATCTGCAGGTCTGCCCCGCCCGTTCCACCGCCGGTCAGGTTCACCTCGGCCTCATCCCAGAACCTTTCCACCGCTTCCAGGCACTGAGGGTCCGCCAGTGCCTGGGCTACGGTGGTGTGGCCGCGGAGCTGGCCGGCGTAGGCCAGGAGCGAGTGCGCGCCGTTCAGGAGCCACAGTTTGCGGTTCTCGTAGGGCTCAATGTCGGCCACGAAGACCGCGCCGGCGTCTTCCCAGCGCGGCCGCCCGGCGGGGAATTGGCCGCTGAGCACCCAGTTGGAGAAAGGCTCAGCGACCACCGGCGAACTGTCCCGGTACCCGCACGCCGTCTGGACGGCGGAGATGTCGGCGTCCGTTGTGCGCGGGGTGATGCGGTCAACAGAGGTGCTGACGAAACTGACGTTCGCTTCGATCCATTCGGCGAGCCCGGCATCCCACCCACCGGCAAGGCCTGCCACGGCATGGTGCGCCACGGTGCCGTTGTCGGAGAGATTGTCGCAGCACACCACAGCCAGCGGTCCGGCTCCGGCAGCCCGGCGGGCGGCGAGGGCGAAGACCAGCCGGCCCAGCGGCGTCGTCGGGTGTCCGTGGCCGGAACCGAGCACCGCAAGGTCAGCTGCGACGTCGGGTGCGCTGCCGTCCAGCAGCCCGTCTGGGCCGATGCGGTAGGCAGCCTCGGTGATGGTCAGGGTAATGACCGCGGTGCCGGGGGCCGCCACCAGCTCAGCAAGGCGCTGGACGTCTGCTCCGTCCACGGCCTCCACGATGCTGCCCACCACGGTGAATGAGTCGCCGGTGTCGGCGCGTTCAACCACGGTGAACAGCCCGTCCTGCCCAGCCAGTGCCACGGCCGCGTCGGGGCGGCGGCCCGTGAAGGCGGCGATGCCCCAGTCCGCGGCGTCACCGGCGTTCTGCGTATACCAGGCCTGGTGGGAGCGGTGGAAGGCGCCCAGCCCCAGGTGGACGATCCGGACCGGAGCCTGGGGCGCGGGCCGGAGGCGCCGGTTGAGGGTTGGAAGTTCCACGGCGGACTCAGCCGCCTCAAGGTCGATGCTCACAGCTTGAAGACCCTCCTCGGCGAGCCGTCCACGATGTCCACGATCAGTTCGTGGGCGCGGTCCTCGCTGACGCGGTGCTCCGCAACCAGCCGGGCGAGGAACGATGCTTCGATCCGGCGGGACGCATCGTGCCGGGCCGGGATGGAGCAGAAGGCACGGGTGTCGTCGATAAAGCCCGAAGAACGCGAGAATCCTGCGGTTTCGGTGACGGCGGAGCGGAAGCGCAGCATGGCGTCGGGGGCATCCAGGAACCACCAGGGCGCACCGAGGAAGACGGAGGGATAGAAGCCCGCCAGCGGCGCCAGCTCGCGGGAGAACACCGTCTCGTCAAGGGTGAACAGCACCAGGTGGAAATCCTTGGCCGTGCCGAAGTCCTGAAGCAACGGGCGGATGGCCTCGGTGTAGTTGACGGCGAACGGGATGTCGTGTCCGGTGTCGGCGCCGTAGGTGTTGAACGTGGGCTCATGGTGGTTGCGGTAGGAGCCTGGGTGGATGGTCATGACCAGGCCGTCATCCACTGACATCCGCGCCATCTGGTACATCATGTGGGCTTCGAAGTCGTCACGGTCCTGCGCCGTGGCCTGGCCGGAACGGGCGCGCTCAAAGAGCTTTGCCGCCTGACCGGCGTCGAGCTTCAGCGTTGCGGGGGTGCGGACGCCGTGGTCCGCGGAAACTGCGCCGTGGTCCACAAAATAACGACGCCGGTTCTCCAGCGCGGTGATGTAGCCGGCATAGCCGGTGGCGCCGTCGCCCGCTGCCGCGATGAGGCGCTCAACGTTCGCGGACCAGGTGGGGTGCGCGATGTTCAGGTAGGCGTCAGGGCGGAAGGTCGGCAGGACGCGGCCGTGGAACGTGTCATCCTGGGCGATCGCCCAGTGGCTGGCCAGGGTGTCCAGGGGATCGTCGGTCGTGGCCAGCACTTCGATGTTGAAGTCCTTGAAGAGCTGGCGCGGCCTGAATCCCGGCTCCACGAGCTTGGCTGCAATGGCGTCATAGCTGGCATCGGCGGTCCCGGCGCTGATCTCCTGCTTAAGGCCGAAAACGCTGTCGAACTGGGTGCGCAGCCAGTAGCCCGAGGCGGTGCCTTCGAACAGCGGCCACGCCTTGCAGAACTCGCGCCAGACGGTGCGGGAATCGGGCTCAGAGGTGTTCGAACCCCGGACGCGGTCCAGCGGGACGCCGCTGGCGTGGATCAGCCGGGTGACGTAGTGGTCCGGGCTGACCAGCAGCGCTGCCGGATCCGGGAAGGGGGTGTTGTCCTCGATGACGGCGGCGTCAACGTGGCCGTGGGGGGAAATGATGGGGAGGTCCTGGACACGCTGGAGAAGGTCCCGCGCGATGCTGCGCGTTCCGGGATCCGCGGGCAGGAGCCGGTCTGGGTGGGCGGCAATCGACTGTGACATAGATCAATGGTCCGGCCTTCGGACACCTCTTTGTCAACCGGTTGCCAAATATTGCCATTAAGTTGCTGGCCGGCCGGACTGCTCCGTTACCGGGCCGGGAGGAGGCGGCCGCTGGAGCCGCGGAGGACCAGTTCGGTTTCGACCCGCATGGTGCCTGTGGGCTCCCCCGCTCCCTGCAGAAGGTCAAGGAGCCTGGTGGCGGCTCCGGAGCCGCACTCCCCCAGGGGTGAGCGGACGGTGGTCAGCGGCGGCGTGGTGAAGTCAGCACCGAAGATGTCGTCGAAGCCCACAATGCTGATCTGGTCCGGCACCAGCACGCCGGCGGCCTGGAGTTCCTGCATCAGCCCGATGGCAAGGAGGTCGTTGTAGGTCAGTACTGCCGTGGCACCGCTGGCCCGGACGTCCCGCGCCGCCTGCCGGCCGCCGTCGACCGTGGGCTTCGTGGATTCGAGCCGCACTGCCTCGAGACGCGACCATTCGCAGGCAGCCTGCACGCCCTCCCAGCGGCGGGCGGACATCCAGGACTGCGCCGGCCCTGCAACGAACGCAACTTTCCGATGGCCATTGGCGGCCAGGCTGCGGACTGCCTCGCTGATGCCCTTGTTCACCTCCGGCACCACGCAGGGCACGCCGTCGACCTCGCGGTTGATGACAACCACCGGCTTGTCCCGGGCGAGGGCGCGGATGTCGTCGTCGTTCATGCGCGGGCTGGCGAGGATCAGGCCGTCCACGGTGGCCATCATGCGCCGGGCGGCGGTCAGTTCAGTGACGGCGGACTCCGCCGACTCCGCCAGCACCAGGGTGTAGTCGCGCAGGGTCGCAGTGGTTTCCGCGCCGCGGATGATGTCGAAAAACGTGGGGTTGGTGATGTCCGCGACGATCAGGCCGAAGGTGTTGGTGCGGCCGGTGGGCAGCGCGCGTGCGAACGGGTTGACATGGTAGTTCAGCTCAGCAGCGGCGTCCTCAATGAGCTTCTGGGTCTTGGCGCTGACCCGTCCCGGCTTGCTGAGCGCGCGGGAAACCGTGGACGGATTCACCCCGGCCACCTTGGCAATGTCATAGATGGTGGCGTTGGATTTCCCGGCGTACTTCTTGGGCGGGTCCGTTGGTGCGGCATCGTCCGGCATCTGGGGTTCAGTCACCGCCCCATCCTAACGAGGAAACGTGGCCAGCGGTTGCCAAGGAGGCGGTGACTGAACGGGCGGCTAGGACCGCTCGGCGAACTTGCCTTCGTCGGCGATGCGCTTGTTCAGCTCCGCAAGGAACACGTCCTCGTCGAAGTCAAGCCCCACTTCCGTGCCGGTCCAGCTGGAAAGGTGGATGGCGTTGGCCAGGCGGACGCCGTTGATGCCGTCCGAGCCCGGCGCCAGCAGGGGGGTTCCGTCCAGGATATTGGCGGCGAAGTTCTCCAGGACACCGGCATGCTGGCCGCCCCAGGCGGATTCGAACTCGATGACTTCGGTGGAGTAGTACTGCTCGGGCTTCAGTTCGCCCATGAACAGCTTGCGGACATCGTCCATGTCCATGGCGTCGCTGAGTTCACGTTCGGGCTTGACCAGGCGGGTCACGGTGGCGGTTTTGGAGTTTTCGACGACGATCTTGCCCTGGTCACCGAGGATCTCGAACCGGTCGGTCCCCACGAGGTCGTGCGTGGCGGTGACGAAGACACCTGTGGCGCCATCGCCGTAGTCAACCACCGCGGTCACTTCATCTTCGACGGCGATGTCCCGGCGGAAGCCATAGGCCACCTTTGCGTACACGGACTTGGGCACGCCACAGATCCACTGCCACAGGTCCAGCTGGTGGGGTGCCTGGTTGACCAGGACGCCGCCGCCTTCGCCGCCCCACGTGGCGCGCCATTCGCTGGAGTTGTAGTAGCCCTGCGGACGCCACCAGTTGGTGATGATCCAGTTGGTGCGGCGGATGGCCCCGATCTCACCGTTGTCGACGATTTCCTTGAGCTTGCGGTACAGCGGGTTGTTCCGCTGGTTGAACATGATCGCGAAGGACAGTTCCGGTTTGCTGGCCGCGACGTCGTTGAGTTCCTGGACCTGCTTGGTGTACACACCGGCCGGCTTCTCCACGAGGGCGTGGACGTTGCGCTTGAGCGCTTCGATGCCCATTTCGGGGTGCAGGAAGTGCGGAACGCACGTGACCACGGCATCGATGTCGCCGCTGTCGATCATGGCGAGGTAGTCGTCGTAGAACGGCGCGTCCGGGTACTGGGAAGCGGCAAGATCCTTCTTCGCGGGATCGTTGTCGCAGATGGCACCGATCTCCAGGTTGGGGATCTTTCCCTCTGCAATGAACCTGGCGTAGGCGCCGCCCTGTTGTCCCAGGCCGATGATGCCGAGGCGTACTTTGGTGCTCATGTGGTGGTTCTCCTGTCTAGAAAAGGTTCGAGTGGCCCATGGCCGTGAGATTGTCATAAGAAGTCTGCAGCGCATCCCAGACGGTGCGGCCGTAGAGCTCATCCTGCTCCACCAGCAGGTACTTCGCACCGGCGGCCTGCGCCGCCGGAATGATGGACGGGAAGTCCAGGTTGCCTTCGCCCACTTCCGCGAACTGGACCACGTTCTTGAAATCAGCCATGAATCCCGCGAAGTCCCCGCTTTCGAGCATCCCGAAGGATGCTTCCGGGAGCACGCCGATCCGGTAGTCCTTCAGGTGCACCATTGCGGTGCGGCCGGCATATTTTTCGAGGGTCCGGACCGGGTCCAGGCCGCCGCGCTGCACCCAGTGGACGTCGATTTCCATCCCCATGGCCGGCGAGTTGTCCGCAATGATGTCCAGCATGTATTTACCGTCGAACTTCGCGAACTCGATGTGGTGGTTGTGGTAGTAGAGGCTGATTCCGTGGTCCTGCAGGCGCTCGGCGTAGCCGTTGGCCAGCTTGGCAAAATCCACCACTGCATCAAGGGACTTCATGGCAGGGAACGGCAGCATGCCGATCCGCAGGAGCTTCGTGTCCAGGCGCTGTGCGTCGTCCACGATCTTGCTGAAACTGTCCTTCAGCGAATCGACGGGCATGCCCCGGGGTGCCTCCACGGCGACGGACAGGGCGGCGATGTCCATGCCCAGTTCGGTACGGGAGCGGTCCAGTTCAGCCACGTTCGCGTCAGTCATGGGGATCTGGGATATTTCGACGGCGTTGTACCCGATCGCGCTGACTTTGCGGAGCGTCTCGAACGGTCCGATCTCCGCGAAGCTTTCCTTGAGCATCATCGCCTGTACGCCGATGGTGGCTGTGCTGGCCATAGGTGGTCCTAACGTTGTGTGCGGTTCATGGTGGGTTGTGCCCCAGCGGTCAGGCGAGGGCGGCGGCCTGCTCGTGCTGCTGGCGTTGGATCTCCAGGAGCCTGTGCCTGTCCGCGCGGCGCTTCTCCTGGCGGTCCGGGTCCGGGACGGGGGATGCGAGCAGCAGGCGCTGGGTGTAGGGGTGTTCGGGATCGGTGGTGACGACGCCGGCGGGGCCCTGTTCGACGATCTCGCCGCGGTACATCACGGCCACGCGGTGGCTGATGTGGCGGACGACGTCAAGGTCGTGGGAGACGAACAGGTAGGACACTCCGGTGTCCTGCTGGATCTGCAGGAACAGGTCCAGGACCCTCGCCTGGGTGGACAGGTCCAGGGCGCTGACGGGTTCGTCGCAGACAATGAGCTTCGGGGACAGGGCCAGGGCGCGGGCGATCGCGACGCGTTGGCGCTGGCCTCCGCTGAATTCCCGCGGCAGCCGGTGCACGGCGTCCGAGGGCAGGTTCACCTGGTCCAGGAGTTCCTTGACGCGTTTCCTGGCAGCGGCCGGTTCCATGCCCTGGATGCTCAGGGGTTCGGCGAGGATGTCACCGATTTCCAGGGCTGGGTTCAGGGAGGTGTAGGGGTCCTGGAAGACCACCTGCATGTCCCGGCTCAGGGTCCGGCGCTCCTTGCGGCTGGCGTGGCTGATGTCCTTGCCCTCGAAGATGATCCTGCCGCCGCTCACGGGAGCCAGTCCCAGGACAGCACGGCCCAGCGTGGTTTTGCCGGAGCCGGATTCTCCTACCAGGCCCAGGGTCTCGCCCTGGCCGATGGTGATGTTGATGTCCGTCAGCGCCCGGAATTTCTTGGCCCGGAAGCCCTTGCCGGCGTAGTCCACCACGAGGTTGTCCACCCGCAGGAGGTTCCGCCGGTCCTCGGCTGGTCCGGCGGCGCCCAAGGCTGCAGTATCGGTCACAGTACGTTCTCCTTGGCGGTTGATCGGGCAGCGGATGAGCCGGTGGCTGATACCAGCATGGTCATGGGTTCCTTGCCTTCCAGCATGGATCCGAGCAGCGTCCGGGTGTACGCCTCTTTCGGTTCGCGCAGGATGTCACGGACGGGCCCTTCTTCGACGAGCCGTCCGTTCTGCATGACCACCACGCGGTCGCAAAGATCAGCGACGACGCCGAAGTTGTGGGTCACCAGGATGACGCCGACGCCGAGGCGTCGCTGCAGGTCGCGGATGAGGTCCAGTACATCGGCCTGGACGGTGACGTCCAGGGCGGTGGTGGGTTCGTCGGCAATGATCAGGTCCGGTTCGCAGCTGATGGCGCCGGCGATCAGTACGCGCTGGGCCATGCCGCCGGAGACTTCATGGGGGTAGGCCTTGAAGGTCCGTTCCGGATTGACGATTCCCACGTCCGTGAGCAGTTTCATGGCCCGGGCGGTGGCTTCGGCTTTGCTGATTCCCAGGACGCGCACCATAGGGGTGACCAGCTGGTAGCCGATGGTGAACGCGGGGTCCAGGTTGGACATGGGTTCCTGCGGAATGTAGGAAATCCGTTTGCCGCGCAGCTTGGACAGCCGGTCTTGGTTGACCTTGTCCTCGCCAGGAGCCACGGTGTAGTTGCCGTCGAACTGGATGGCGCCGGCCACGATGCGGGCGGTATCGGGCAGCAGGCCAAGGATGGAGAACGCCGTCTGGGACTTGCCGGAACCTGATTCGCCCACGATGCCCAGGATTTCGCCGCGGTCCACATGGAAGGAAACGTCGTCGACGACCTTCTTGATGGAGCCGTCCGCCTGCGGGTAGCCGACGCCGAGGTTGGTGACCTTGACCAGGTGGTGCTCGGTGCCGGCTTCCACGGCGGCAAGGGTCTTGCCGGCCGTGGTGGAAGCAGTTGCCGAGGCAGTTGCCTTCGCCGCGGTCGCCTTCTTCCTGCGGTGCTTGACCTTCTCCTGCGTCCTCCAGCGCGTCCCTGATGGCGTTGCCCAGCAGCACCAGGGCGCCAATGGTCAGCGCCATGGCGAAGGCCGGCCAGAAGAGCAGGCCGGGCGTGAGGTAGACGTTTTTGAAGCCCTCGCTGAGCATCACGCCCCAGGTCGCTTTGGCCGGATCGCCCAGCCCCAGGAACTCCAGCCCGGACTGGATGGCGATCGCTACCCCGGCGATGGCTGCGGTCTGGATGATGATGGGCGCCCGGACCACGGAGAAGATGTGGCGGGTGAGGATGCTCAGGTCCGAAAGGCCCGATACCCGGGCAGCGTCCACGTAGAGCTCGTTACGGACCGACTGGACGGCTGAACGGGTCAGGCGGAAATAGGACGGACTGAGCAGGACGCCGAAGGCAATCATGGCGATCCAGACCGACGGCCCGAAGGACGAACGGATGGTCAGCAGCACGATGAGGCCGGGAAGGCTCATCAGGATCCCGACGATCCAGTTGGAAACGGCCTCGAATTTGCCGCCGTAGTATCCGGCGACCAGGCCTGCGGGCAGGCCTATCCCGATGGCAACCGCGGCACACAGCAGCGCCGAAAGGAGCGTCAGCTGGGCACCGATGAGGAGCCGGCTCCAGACGTCACGGCCTGAACTGTCAGTGCCCAGGATATTGACATTGTCCGGGGCCGCGAGGGTCTTCGAAATATTGGCAAAGTTCTCATCGAAGGGCGCCAGGATACCCGCGAACGCGGCAAGCGCGCCGATGACCAGCAGGATGCCTATCGACAGGATCCCGAGGGGGTTCTTCAACAGGCGCTTGAAGGCGTTGGACCGGACCACGGTTCCGGACTGCCCGGAGGTACCGGGAAGGGGTGTCAGGGCTGAGGTTTCAACGGACTCGGTCACGAGGCACGCACCTTCGGGTTGAGCCAGCCGTTGACCAGGTCTACGAGGAGGTTGACCACAATGACGACGGCGACGGTGTACATGACAATGCCCATGACCACCGGCTGGTCACTCTGGCTGGTGGCGGACACAGCGAGCGGACCCATGCCGGGAAGGGCAAAGATGGTCTCGATAATGACGACGCCGCCGAGCATGCCGATCAGCTGCAGGCTCAGGACGGTCAGCCCTGCCGGGGCTGCGCTCCGCAGGACGTGCTTGAAGAGGATTTCACGCTCCTGGATACCGCGGCTGCGGAGGGTCCGCACGTAGTCGCGTTCCAGCTGTTTGATCACGGCGCTGCGGATCTGCTGCGCGCCGCCGGTCACGCCGTTTATCAGCAGGGCTATGACCGGGAGGGTCAGGGAGAGCACCCAGGCATCAGCGCCGGCTCCGGGGAAGATGGTGCTGGTGGCAGGGAACAGGCCCATCTGGATGGCCAGGACAGTGACCAGGATGATGCCGATGACGAAACCGGGGATGGAGTCGCCGACGATCGCGCCGATCTGGACCAGGCGGTCCACCCAACCACGCTTGACCGCGGCGGCCACGCCGATGACGGTGGCGATGATGGCAATCAGGATCATGGCGGCGAACACCATGGTCATAGTGACCGGAATCCGCGTGGACAGCGCGGCGGTCACGGGTTCGGACGTGAACCAGGATGATCCGAGGTCACCCTGCAGTGCATTGACTACCCAGTCGAAATAGCGGGTGATGATGGGCTGGTCCAGCCCGAGTTCCGCCTGCTTCAGGGCCACCTGCTCCGGCGTGGCCTGGTCGCCAAGGATGTTGCGGGCGACGCTGCCGCTGGAGAGGTAGAGCAGGAAGAACGTCAGGGCCGAAACAACGAAGAGGACCACTAATTCGTTGCCGAGGCGTTTGAGGATGAATCTGATCATGACTGGCTCCGTTGAACTGGCATGGTGGATGCCTGGCGTCCGGTGGCCGGCCTGTCGGGCCGGCCACCGGAGCGGCGTCCTGTTTCTGGTGCTGCCTGCGGGCTTAGCTGGCCGGCGCGTAGTTGTAGATCGACGGGACTGCCTGCTGGACCTGGGGCGTTACCGTGACTTTGTCGTTGTGGTAGTACATCTGGTTCACGCGGAACAGCGGAGCGAACCACGCCTGCTCCACCACGTACTTGTTGACTTCCTTGGCGAGGTCCTCTGCCTTGTCGCCGCCGTTCTGGACGGCATCGATCTTGGCCTGGAGTTCAGGGGTGGTGTTCTTGAACGGGTTGTACAGCGCCTTGGTGGAAATGATCTGGTTGACCGCTACCCACGGCTCGCCCTGGAAGAGCGAGAAGTACATGCTGGTGAACTTCTGGGCTGCGACGTCCGAGGTGAAGGTGCTGGTGATGGCCGCACCCACGTTCAGGGTGACTCCCACGTCCGCCAGCTGCTGCTTGAGCACGGCCAGCTGGGTTTCGAAGCCCGGAACGGAGGGCACTTCCAGGACCACATCGGTTTCGTGGCCGGCCTCCTTCAGCAGGGCTTTGGCCTTGGCCGGGTCGTAGGGGTACTTGTCCTCGAGCTCCTCGACCCAGGCCCCGCTCTCCTTGCCGAAGGGCTGCGAGGTGGGGGTGCCCTGGCCCAGCAGCACCTGATCGAGGATTGTTTTCCGGTCAAAGGCGTAGTTGATGGCCTGGCGGACCCGGACGTCCTGCAACGGAGCGTTCTTGGTGCCGTCGCGGTCCAGAAGCAGCAGACCCTGCCAGTCCACCTGGTTGGCAACCAGCTTCATCTTCGCGCCCTCTGCCTGCTTGCCGGTTTTGGGATCCAGCAGTGTTGCGTCCACCTGGCCGGACACCAGGGCGTTGGTCCGGGCGGTCGGGTCAGTCAGGATCTTGAAGGTGACCTTCTCGAATTTCTGGACATCCTTGTTCCAGTAGTCCTTGCGGGCCGTGAACACCGACTGGGAGTCCTTGACCGTGGCGGCCTTGTCCATCACGTAGGGGCCGCTGCCCACCGGTTCGGTCTTGATGCCGTCTGTACCGAGGGCCTTGGGGCTTCCCATCAGGCCGGCAGCCTGGCTGAGGTAGAACTCCAGGGATGGATCCGGGGTGGAGAGGTTCAGCTCAATGGTGTCAGCGTCCACGACTGCGACGTCGGTGACGGCAGTGAGCTGGGCCATCTGCGGGCCGTTGGCCTTCTTGAAGTGGTCAAGGTTCGCTTTGGCCGCATCGGCGTCGAACTTCGCGCCGTCGCTGAACGTGACATCCGTGCGGAGGTCGACGGTCAGCTTGGTGTTCGTGTCGTTGTACTTCCACTCGGTAGCGAGCATAGGGCTGAGCTTGCCGTCAGGTTCCCGCAGGAGGAGGGAGTCGTAGGCCGCCTGGTAGGGCTGGAGGACGTGTCCCACATGTGCCTGTGCGGGGTCCCAGGATGCCAGGTCCCGCACAGCACCCAGGGTAAGGGAGGTCGTTTTAGGGGCGCCTGCTGTTCCGGCTGCGCCGCCGCAGGCCGTCAGCGCCAGGGCGGTGCTGGTGATGATGGCAGCAGCCGCTGCCTTGGGACCTAACTTCATTGTTGGCTCCTGGATTTCTTCGTACGTGCCGCGCATGACTGGTCCGGTGTGGCGTGGGCCACACCGGACCTTGTAGACCCAGACTACGCATTGTTGCCGAGCTTGGCAACCGGTTGTCAATTATGTTGCAGATTTGATATCCGCCAGGCCGTGCAGGGCATTTAGTTCAGGCGCTGGCCTAAATACAAGCGGTTGCCAGAAATTCTCAGGACACCGCGGCCACGGCTGCCGGATAGCTCTGCCGGTACAGCTCCTTGATGATCCGCAACGACTTCTCGGCCTCGGCCGGGCTGATCCAGAACGGCTCAGCCTCATCCAGGCTGGCGTAGAAATCGTTGATGAGGAGCTCATGCGACACACCCCAGTAGGATCGTCCGCCGGAACCGGCCGTCCGCTCCGGGACGACGTCCACCCGGCCGTCACCGTGGGTAACAGTCAGATCTCCCCGCAGGCTCAGGACAGCCTTCTCCGTTACCACCTCAAGGGTGACCGGGGCATTGAAGGCGTTGGCCAACGTGGCATAAAACGCACTGCGGGCACCATTGGCGTGCTCGGCAACAAACTCCGCCGTGTCCTCCACTTCGATGGTGCCACCCAGGAAGCGGGTGGACGCGTTGCCACTTACGGAGACCACATCGCCCACCAGCCACTGGAGAAGATCCACGGTGTGGACGGCCTGGTTCATCATCAGTCCGCCGCCGCCGCCGGCCCAGGTCCCCCGCCACGGCCGGCTCCGGTAATACTCGGCTTCGCGCTGCCACATCACCGTTGCCGACGCGCCCACGATGGCACCCAGCTCACCGGATGACAACAGCGCATGCATTGCCTGCGCCGTCGCGTTGTAACGGTTCTGGAAGCAGACGGCGATCCTGGCCGTCGCTGCCGACGCCGCCTCCACCAGGCGCCGGCCTTCCGCCAAGGTGTGCGCCAGGGGCTTCTCCACAATGACGTTGACGCCACGCTCCAGGCAGTCAGCCGCCACCGCGGCGTGCTGGTTATGGGGAGTGCAGATATGCACTACGTCCGGCGCCACCGCGTCGATGAGGCCCTGGTGGTCGGCAAATCCCGGGACGCCGTACGCTGCCACGGCTGCAGCCAGCCGCTGCGGGTCCGAATCGCACACGCCCACCAGCGTGGCGCCGTCGAGCTTTGCAACAGCGTCAAAGTGCACCGCGGAGACGTCGCCGCAACCGATGACCGCAGCCCGGATGCTCAAGAGAGTTCAACCCCGTTCTTTGCTGCCAGTGCCGCGAAGGCACGGGCAGCGATACCAAAAGCCACCGGGCCCGAGAACCCTCCCAGTTCATGGGCGCTGGCCAGGTGCGGTTCCAGCGAGGCAAAGCCGCTGAAACCGTCAGCCTTGAGCGCTGCTATGGTGGCGTCCAGTTCACCGTCACCCTCGCCGGACGGCACCACCTCGCCGGTGGTGGAGAGCGCATCCTTGACCTGGAGGTACTCAAGGTAGGGGCGCAGGATGGCATAGCCCTCGGTGTAGGGCTTGACGCCCACCTGCACGAAGTTGGCGTTATCCCAGGCGACGCGCAGGGCGGGCGAGGCGACGGACTCCATGATGTCCAGCACCCGCTGTGGCGTATCGCCGTAGATGTCCTTCTCGTTTTCGTGCAGGAGCACGACGCCGGACTCCTCGGCAAGTGCCGCCAGCGCCCGCATACGGTCCAGGACGTCGTCGCGGATGTCTTCGGCGGTCAGGTTCTCCGCGCGGTAGTAGGAGAAGATCCGGATGTACCTGGTATCCAGGCCCTTCGCCACGGAGATGATCTGGCGCAGCCGGTTCACTTCGTGCTCGACAGGCAGGCTGACATCCACCTTGCCGATGGGGCTGGCCACTGCCGAAACTTTGAGCCGCTTGGCGTCCAGGATCTCCTTGAGCTCGGAAACCTGCTCCGGTGTCAGCTCGGAAACATTGGTTCCCCAGGCGCTCCGGACTTCGATATGGCTGGCACCCAATGCCAGCAATACCGATGCCTGGACGGCGGGATCCGGATCAATTTCGTCGCCGAATCCTGAGAGCAGCCAGGTTGCGTTCGTTGCGTGGGTCAAGGGAATCTCCTCGTTAGGTCCCTCGCGGCAACGGCAGCCATGGATTCCAGCTCCGGCGCGTGGGTGACTCGGTTCACATAATGTGCTGCTGCAAGTCTAGGCATGACGCCAACAAATGACAACCGATTGCCAACTTTTGGCCAACTGTGGCATCCTTGTCGCATACAGCTGTGGCAAGCGTCACAGCCGCCCCGTCATTCCGTTCAGAGAGGAGCGCCATGGCGACGCAAGCACCAGGAACCGGCCGCCCCGCCACCATCCACGACATCGCTGCCCTGTGCGGCGTTGCCGCTTCCACTGTGTCCCGCGCCCTGTCCACTCCGGACCGGGTGAACATCCGCACCCGCGAGCGCATCGAGGCCGCGGCGGCAGAGCTCAAGTACCTTCCCAACAGCCAGGCCAAGGCGCTGAGTTCCGGCCGCACGGGGGCAGTCGGCGTCCTCGTTCCGGACATAACCAACCCCTTCTATTTCGACCTGATCAGGGGCACCCAGCTCCAGCTCAAGGCCGCCGGCTACACCCAGCTGCTGGTGGACACGGAAGAGTCGGACGAGGTGGAGGAAAGCACCATGGAGCAGCTCCGGAAGAGTGCCGACGGCATCATCGTTGCCGCTTCCAGGCTCTCCGACGAAGCCCTGCTGGCAGCGGCAGCGAAGATGCCTCTGGTCACCATGAACAGGGATGTTCCCGGCGTGCCCGCCGTCATCATCGACACACCGTCGGCCACCAGCCAGGCCCTTGACCACCTGATCTCGCTGGGCCACTCGCGGATTGCCTACATCGCCGGTCCGCTGACGTCCCAGTCCAGCGAACGGCGCTGGACCGCCCTGTCGGGGGCGGCTGAGGATCGCGGCGTGGAAGTCCGCCGGCTCGGCCCGTTCGCCCCCAAGACCCAGTCGGGTGCGGCAGCGGCTGACGCGGCCGTGCACAGCGGGGTGACAGCCTGTATTGCCTTCAACGACCTCATCGCCATCGGGATGCTCCAGCGCCTTCGCGAACGCGGGATCCGTGTTCCGGAGGACATGAGCATTGTGGGTTGCGATGACATCTTCGGTGCGGACTTCTGCAACCCCCCGCTGACCACCATGGCCTCGCCGATCGAGCAGGCAGGCCGGGTGGCAGTCTCCATGCTGCTGGCGCAGCTCAACCCGCTGGCCGGCGGCGGGACGAGGAACCGGTCAGTGATGCCCACCCACCTCACGGTGCGGGGATCCACGGGACCGGCCCCTGCGGCAGGCTGACCCTCGCCGCCTGCAGCGCGGTCATGTGCCTGTGGCGGTCTTGCCGGCGCACTTTTCCCGCGGTCAGGCGCAGGGTGCGCAGAGGACACAATTGGCCGTGTTGACACCCCTGACTAGGCTGGTGGCATGCGCGAACTCCAGGCCACCATCATTGAAGAAATGGGCGTGCAGCCCCGGATCGACCCCGCCGGGGAGGTGCGAAAACGCGTTGCGTTCCTTAAGGAATACCTCAAGGCGACCCAGACCAAGGGCTTTGTCCTGGGCATCTCCGGCGGCCTTGATTCCTCGCTCGCCGGCCGCCTCGCCCAGCTGGCGGTCGAGGAACTCGAAACAGAGGGCATCGAGGCCAACTTCGTGGCGGTGCGCCTGCCCTACGGCGTCCAGCATGACGAAGACGACGCCCAGGCGGCGCTCGACTTCGTGCAGGCCAAGACAGAGTGGACCTTCAACATCTCAGCGGCCGTCGACGGTTTCGAGGACGAATTCGAGAAGACCGTAGGGTCCGGGATCTCGGACTTCCACAAAGGCAACACCAAAGCCCGCACGCGCATGATCGCCCAGTACGCGCTGGCCGGCGAGCACAATTACCTCGTGGTGGGGACGGACCACGGTGCGGAGTCAGTCACCGGTTTCTTCACCAAATTCGGCGACGGCGGCGCAGACATCCTTCCCTTGTTCGGCCTGAACAAACGGCAGAACCGCGCGCTCCTGGCCGAGCTGGGCGCCCCTGCCCGGGTCTGGGAAAAAGTGCCCACCGCCGACCTCCTGGACGACCGCCCCGGACGGACCGACGAAGACGAACTGGGCATCACCTACGACCAGATCGACGACTACCTGGAAGGCCGCGTGATCCCGGACCCGGCCGCGGAGCTGATCGAACAGAAGTACCTGCGGACCCGGCATAAGCGGACAGTTCCGGTCACTATCTTCGATACGTGGTGGAAGTAGTCAGCTCTGACTGCGGGCAGGCTATGGCAAGAGGACGATCTTGCCGTGGCCATGCCCGGCGCGGCTGAGTTCGAGCGCGTCAGCGGCCTCTATCAGCGGCAGTCGGTGCGCAATGGTGAACGTGATCAGGCCTTCCGCGGCGAGGCTTGCGACCTCCATGATGCGGGCCTCGTGTTGCTGCACCGCGGCAATACCGGCATCCTGTGACTGCTTGCCCGGAACCGTGGTGACTGCCCGGTTCCGGTCCGCCAGCAGTTCCAGGGTTGCCGCAACAGACTCCCCGGTGCCCGCGGCGTCCAGCACTGCGGTGACGTCACCGGCGTCCTCTGCAACGGAACGGACCCGGTCCACCAGGCCAGGCCCGTACGTGACCGGCTCGGCGCCCAGTTCGCGCAGGTATTCCTGGTTGGCTTCAGAGGCGGTGCCGATCACTCGCGCTCCCAGGGCCTGGGCGATCTGGACGGCAGCAGACCCCACTCCCCCGGCTGCGGCGTGGATCAGGACCGTGTCACCCTCGCCCACACCCACCTGCTTCAAGGCTGAATAGGCGGTGCCACCGGCCACCGGAATGCAGGCGGCCTGCTCGAAGTCGACCCCCGCAGGCAAAGGAGGTGCCAACGTCGCCGTGCTCTGCTCAAGCGCGCACACGGCAGTCCAGGGGGTTGACGCCGACCGCGCGGAATTCCACCCGGACCTGGCCCGCGTCCGGCTCGGGTAGCTCCTCCGGTCCGACCCTCAGGACCTGCGGATCGCCGTACTCTTCGAAATAGATCCTGGTGCTCATTTCCGTGGCTCCTTTGCGGGTTTCCGGCACGCTAGCGCTAGCGTAGGCACTCCAGCGCCGGTGTCACAACCGGTCCTTTCCTGCTGCGGCCAGCCTGTTGGTGATCCTGTGCGCTTCCTCCATCAGCAGCCGGCCCAGGAACTCCTGCCGGTCCTTTCGGAAGCGTGGCTCGATGCCGGTCAGCGAGAGCGCCCAGGCAGGCCGGCCGGCCTGGTCAAAGACAGCTGCACCCATGCCCCAGCTGCCCTCGAGCACGAGTCCGGGATTTACCGAGTAGCCGGCCTGACGCGTCCCCGCCAGGTTGGTCCGGACAATGTCCGCTGTATGCGCTGCAGCGAAGGAGCCCGCATGGCCGGGCCAGTCGGCCAGCAACTGCTCCTGCTCCTCTTTCGGCAAAAAGGCCAGGATGGCGGTCCCTGCAGAGGCCACGCCCAGGGGGAAACGCACGCCCTCATGGAGGACAAAGGACCGCACCGGGAAGCTGCCCTCCTCACGCAGCAGGCAGACAGTCTCCGACCCGCGGCGGATGGAGAAGAAGGCGCTCTCCCCCGTCTCCTCAGCCAGCCGGCGAAGACTGGGCCGGGCAAGCTCCTCCAGCGGAAAACGGGCGGAAGCCACAGATCCCATCAGCAGGATTTCCGGCCCGAGGACCCAGTTCCCGGTGTGGGGGTCATGGTCCAGCAGCCCTTCCGCCGCGAGGGAGGTCAACAGGCGGTGGACCGTGGGGCGGGTGAGGCCGGATTCCCTGACCAGGTCCACCAGCGAGCTCCCCCCGGGGTTGCGGCCGGCAATGCGGAGCAGTCCGGCGATGCGGCTGACCACCTGGGCGCCCTGTACAGGATTTTGGTTCATCCACTTCCTCAATCGACTTTTCTATCCATATTGTGGACACAACTGAGGGTACCGTCCACACTGTAAAACCGCCACATTACAGCTATTGAAGTGCCTTGACAGCTGCTGATCGACGCCCGTACGCTTCGAAGCCAGCGGTAAAGTCCACAAAGTGGATGCAGTGCACAGAAGCTTCATCCGCAGCCCACTCTCAATGAGGAGAAACGCATGTCCAAACTCAAAACCGGCACTGCCGATGCCCTGCGGGACGTCCTGCGCGATGGGATCACCCTGGCAGTGGGCGGGTTCGGCCTGAGCGGCATCCCGGCAGACCTGATCGAAGCCGTCCGTGATTCGGGCGTCCGGGACCTGACCGTGGTGTCCAACAACATGGGCATCGACGGCAAAGGCCTGGGAATCCTGATTGAAGCCGGGCAGGTGCGCAAGGTCATTGCCTCTTATGTGGGCGAGAACAAGCTTTTCGCCGAGCAGTACCTCGCCGGGAAACTGGAGGTGGAGTTCACCCCGCAGGGCACCCTCGCCGAGCGCCTCCGCGCCGGCGGCGCCGGCATCCCGGCCTTTTACACCAAGACCGGCGTGGGCACCCTCGTGGCGGACGGCAAACCGCTGGCGGAGTTCGACGGCGCAACATACGTCCAGGAGCGCGCCATCAGGGCCGACGTCGCGCTGGTCCACGCACACACCGCGGACACTGACGGGAACCTGATCTACCGCTACACCGCCCGGAACTTCAACCCGGTAGTGGCCACCGCCGGTGCCGTCACCGTCGTGGAAGCGGAAGTGATTGTGGAACCCGGAGCGCTGGACCCGAACCACATCGTCACCCCTGGCGTCTACGTCCAGCGGCTCGTCCAGGCAAGCGGCAGGGTCAAGGACATCGAACAGCGTACCGTCCGGCCCCGTGCGTCCGAGCCCGTTCCCGCCTAGTACCACGTCACCACGCACGAACACCCCACCCCCCACGTTGAACCCCAAGGAGAACCCCATGGCCTGGACCAGGGATGACATGGCTGCCATCGCAGCCGAAGAACTGAACGACGGCGACTACGTGAACCTCGGCATCGGCATCCCCACGCTGGTGGCCAACAACCTGCCCGACGGCGTCCGGGTGGTCCTGCAGAGCGAAAACGGACTGCTGGGCATGGGCCCGTTCCCCTACGAGGGCGAGGAAGACGCGGACCTCATCAATGCCGGCAAGCAGACAGTCACGGTTCTCCCCGGTGGCAGCATCTTCGACTCCGCCACGTCGTTTGGCATGATCCGCGGCGGGCACGTCAAGGTGGCCATCCTGGGCGCCATGCAGGTCTCCGGAAACGGCGACCTCGCCAACTGGACCATCCCCGGCAAGATGGTCAAGGGCATGGGCGGCGCCATGGACCTCGTCGCCGGCACGCCGCGCGTTGTTGTCCTCACCGAACACAACGCCAAGGACGGCACCGCCAAGATCGTCACGGAATGCACCCTGCCGCTCACGGGGCTGAGCTGCGTGGACCGGATCATCAGCGACCTCGCGGTCTTTGACCTGGTGAAAGAACGGACGACGGCGGCGGGCGGCAACTCACGCTGACCCGCCTTGCGCCGGGGTCACCGTTGACGAAATCCGGGCGAAGACCGAGGCCGCATTCACGTCGCACTTGAAAGGCTACGAACCCGACGGAAGGTGGCACGGCATGAGCCTGCGGGAACAGTTCGGCAAAGACGTCCTGCTCACCGGCTGGGGCCACAGCCGGTTCGGCAAACTTACGGACGAGACCCTCGAGTCCCTGATCGTCCAGGTGGCCACGGAGGCGATCCGCAATGCCGGCATCGAACGCCGGCCAGATCGACGAGATCTACCTCGGCCAGTTCAACTCCGGGATGATGCCGCTGGCCTTCCCGTCCTCCCTGGCATTGCAGGTCTCACCGGACCTGGCCAACGTGGCAGCCACCCGGGTGGAAAACGCCTGCGCGTCGGGTTCCGCCGCATTCCAGCAGGGAACCAAGTCGCTGCTGGCCGGCACCGCGAAAACCGTCCTGGTGATCGGCGCCGAGAAGATGACGCACGCCGGTGCCGACGTCGTAGGAGCCGCCCTGCTCGGCGCCGACTACGACATGGCCGGCCAGACCTCCACAACCGGCTTCACGGGACTATTCGCCGACGTCGCCAAGCACTACGAGAAACGGTACGGACGCGGCGACGGAAAGCTGGGCGACGTCCTGGGCACCATCGCGGCGAAAAACCACCGCAACGGCGTGGACAACCCCTACGCCCAGCTCCGCAAGGACCTCGGCGAAGAGTTCTGCCGCACCATTTCGGACAAAAACCCGATGGTGGCTGACCCGCTGCGCCGCACCGACTGCTCCCCCGTGTCCGACGGCGCCGCCGCTGTGGTGCTCTCAACGTCGCCGACGGGCGGTGGCACCGCACCGGTTCGGCTTGCAGGCTTCGGCCAGGCCAACGACTTCTTCCCGGCCGAACGCCGGGACCCCACGGCCTTCGAAGCCACCCGGGTGTCGTGGCAGCGCGCCCTGGCGATGGCCGGCGCCGGAATTGAAGACCTGGACTTCGCCGAGGTCCATGACTGTTTCACCATTGCCGAGCTGCTGATGTACGAGGCCATGGGACTAACCGGCCCTGGCGAAGGTGCCCGCGCCCTGGAAGAGGGGTGGGTCTTCAAGGACGGCAAGCTCCCTGTCAACGTCTCCGGCGGCCTCAAGGCCAAGGGCCACCCCGTCGGCGCCACCGGCGTGTCCCAGCACGTGATTGCCGCGATGCAGCTCACCGGTACCGCCGGCGACATGCAGCTCGCAAACCCGCGCCGGGCCGCCGTCCAGAACATGGGCGGCGTGGGCATCGCCAACTACGTCAGCGTGCTCGAAGCCGTCTGACGTGAGCCCAAAGTCCGATTACCGGACATTACTTTGCGAATAGTAGATGTCCGTAGCTATTGCACGGCCACCGTCCGCCCCCTAGGTTTGAGACAGCGGAAGATAATCTCCGCGTCTGCCTGCCGTTGGAGCAGGACCAGAAAAGGGTTACAAAGGAAGTAGCAATAGCAATGGCAACAGGCACAGTTAAATGGTTCAACGCCGAAAAAGGCTTTGGCTTCATCGCTCCGGACGACGGATCCGCTGACGTTTTCGCGCACTACTCGGCAATTGCCAGCAGCGGCTACCGCTCCCTGGATGAGAACCAGAAGGTCGAATTCGATGTGACCCAGGGTCCCAAGGGCCCGCAGGCAGAGAACATCCGCCCGCTGTAACGTCTCAGGAAACTCCCCCCTTGGTGCTTTTCGGCACCGACGGGGGAGTTTTCGCGTCCGGCACCACATGGCTGGTGCTAAACGAAGGCGGACATCCCGGTGACGCCACGGGCAACAATCAATGAATTGATTTCGTAACTGCCCTCGTACGTATAGAGGATTTCGGCGTCACCGAACAGTTTTCCCATCTCGAAATCCGTGCTGATCCCGTTTCCACCCAGGATGGAGCGGCCCATCGCCACGGAAGCGCGCGCCAGCCTGGTGCACGTGGACTTGGCCATCGCGGCCTGCACCATGTCCAGCTTGCCGTCCGCCTGGATCCTGGCCAGCTGGGACATCAGGGCCAGCGAGGCCGAGGCGTTACCCAGGATTTCTGCGAGCTGCTGCTGGATCAGCTGGAAGCGTGCCAGCTCCTTGCCGAACTGCTTCCGGCGCACGGAGTAGGAGCGGGCGACGTCGAAGGCGGCCAGCTGGATCCCGGCCCCTTGCCAGCCCACCCAGGCCCGTGAATCGCGCAGGAGGTCGTTGGCCTTGGAGAAGTCCGTGGCACCGGGCAGCATGTTGGCCTGCGGGATCCGCACATCTGCCAGCACAATGTCCGCGTTCTGCATGATCCGCAAGCCGATCTTGTTGCAGATCTTGGTGGCCGTGTATCCGGGCCGGTCGGTCTCAACGATGAAACCCTTGATCTGCCCGTCGGCTTCGTCGCGGGCCCACACCAGCGCGAAATCGGCAATGGTTGCTGCTCCGATCCAGCGTTTTGCTCCGTTGATCACCCATTCGCCGCCCTCCAGGCGGGCGGACGTTGCCAGGCCGCCGGCGATATCCGAGCCGTGGTCCGGCTCGGTCAGGGCGAAGGCGCCCAGTTGGGAGAAGGACGTCAGCCCCGGCAGCCAGGTGGCTTTCTGCTCGTCGGAGCCGAGGTGGTTGATCATGCCGACGATCAGCTCATTGTGGATGCCCACCAGGGCCGAAAGCGAAACATCTGCCCGCGCCACTTCAACGTACATCAGGCCTTTGAACAGGGTGGAACTGCCATCGGTCTGCAGCCCGCCCAGCCCGTGCCTGCCCATGTCCGCGAGGAGCCCGTGCGGGAATTCCTCACGGTTCCAGTAGCCGATGGAGGCCTGCCTGACGGAGGTCTGAAGGAAGTGCCTGATCTCAAGGTAGCGCTCACGTTCCGGCGCCGGGAGCAGGTCCGCGATGTACATCAGGTCAGCGTCCGGAAAGGGAAGCGCCGGGACGGGCTCCGGTTCGGCGGGCTGTGTGGCTTCGTCACGTCGTTGTGGCACTGGCAGGCGTCCCTTCGCTCTTCCAAACCCTTGGATGTCCTAGTATATTGCACAGCATTGGATTTCCAGTGATGTGGATCACTGGCCGAAAGGGCGCCCCATGACAGTCACCGACGACTTCCGCGCAGCTCGCGACCGCTTGCTGGACCTCCGCACCGACTACCGGCAGGCGAGGGAGGAATTCCAGTGGCCGCGGTTCGCGGAGTTCAACTTCGCCCTGGACTGGTTCGACCAGATCGCAGCCGACCCCGGACGCGGCAACAGGCCGGCGCTGGTGATCGTGGAGCAGGACGGTTCAGCCACCCGCCGCAGCTTCGCGGACCTGGCCGCGCGTTCCGACCAGGTGGCCAACTGGCTGCGCAGCCAGGGCGTGCGCCGCGGTGACCGGATGATCATCATGCTGGGCAACCAGGTGGAACTCTGGGAGCTGATGCTGGCCGGCATGAAACTGGGCATCGTCCTGATCCCCACCACCACGCTGATGGGACCGTCGGACCTGGCCGACCGCGTGGAGCGCGGAGAGGCGGGCTGGGCCGCCGTCGGCAGTTCCAACATCGCCAAGTTTGCCGGCGTTCCGGGCCAGTACCGGCTCATCGAAATCACCGACGGCGGACCTGCAACGAACCCGGAAGCCCTCCAGTACGCGGATTCGACGGCTGCCTCGGGATCATTCACCCCCGACGCCCCCACTGCGGCCGATGAGACGCTGCTGCTCTACTTCACCTCCGGCACCACGTCCAAGGCGAAACTCGTCGAGCACACGCACACCTCATACCCGGTGGGGCACCTCTCCACGATGTTCTGGATCGGACTGGAACCGGGAGACGTGCACCTGAACGTGGCATCGCCGGGCTGGGCCAAGCACGCCTGGTCCAACGTGTTCACTCCATGGATCGCAGAGGCATGCGTGTTCATCTACAACTACGACCGCTTCGACGCCCGTGCGCTCCTGGAGCAGATGGACCGGGAGGGCGTCACCAGCTTCTGCGCACCGCCCACCGTCTGGCGCATGCTCATCCAGGCGGACCTGACCCTGCTGGCGAACCCGCCCACCAAAGTGGTCTCTGCCGGCGAGCCGCTCAACGCCGAGGTGATCGACCAGGTCCAGCGGGCCTGGGGACAGACCATCCGGGACGGCTTCGGCCAGACCGAAACCACCGTCCAGGTGGCCAACACTCCGGGCCAGCGCGTCAAGATCGGCGCCATGGGCCAGCCGCTGCCCGGTTACGACGTGGTCCTGGTGGACCCGGCAACAGGGGAAGAAGCCGACGACGGCGAGCTGTGCCTGCGCCTTGACCCCCGGCCCGTGGGACTGATGAAGGCGTACTACGGTGATCCTGAGAAGACCGCCGATGCCTTCCGCGGCGGCTATTACCACACGGGGGACATGGCCAGCCGGGACGAACACGGCATCATCACCTACGTTGGCCGCGGTGACGACGTCTTCAAATCCTCCGATTACCGGCTCTCGCCGTTCGAACTGGAGAGCGTCCTGATCGAACACCCGGCCGTGGCTGAGGCTGCGGTGGTCCCGTCCCCTGATCCCGTGAAGCTTTCCGTTCCGAAGGCTTTTGTGGTCCTGGTGGAGGGCGAACATCCCGGCCCCGAACTTGCCGAAGACATTCTCCGGTACTGCCGGGACCACCTTGCACCCTTCAAGCGGATCAGGCGGCTTGAGTTCGCGGTCCTGCCCAAGACGATCTCCGGAAAGATCCGGCGGGTGGAACTGCGCCGCAGCGAAGAAGTCCGGCACGGTGCAACGGCGCTCCCCGGCAGTGCCGCGCTTCCCGAGGGGCTCGGGGTGGAATATTCCGAGACTGATTTCCCAGGGCTGAAAGGCTGACCCATGGGTGCCCCGCTGCCCCGCGATCCGATCGCCGATGCCCAGCGCAATTGGGAAGACCACGGCTGGGCCGATGTAGCCGCTCCGATGGCGGCGATCACCGCCGTGATGCGGACCCAGCAGATCCTGCTGGCCCGGATCGAAGGCGTCCTGAAACCTTTCGGCCTGACGTTTGCACGCTATGAACTGCTGGCCCTGCTCAGTTTTGCCCGCAGCGGGGCGCTGCCCATGAACAAGGCGAGCGCACTGCTCCAGGTCCACCCCACGTCGGTGACCAACGCCGTGGACCGGCTGGAGAACTCGGGACTGGTGTCCCGCTCACCGCATCCCACGGATGGCCGCACCACCCTGATAGAACTCACCGCGGAGGGCCGGACCCTGGCAAAGCGCGCGACGGCGGCGCTCAATTCCGAGGTCTTCGGCAACTCCGGCTTCGGTCAGGATGATGTTGACCAGCTGATCCGGATCCTGGCCAGGTTCCGGCGGGATGCCGGGGACTTCTCGGACTAGGTCCGCCATCCCTGCACCCTAAGGCATGGGGTCAGCGGCTGCCTGCCTTGCTGCGGCGGGTGCTCCGGACCACCAGCCAGACCACCGTCAGGCCCAGGGCGGCATAAACGGCGTAGTTCAGGTAGCGGGAATACTGCTCAATCACCTGGTACTGCGTGCCCAGCGCGTAGCCCAGGCCGATCAGGGCGCCGTTCCAGAGCCCGCTTCCGGCCAGCGTGAAGAGCGTAAAAGTGCCAAGGTGCATGTTGGACGCCCCGGCAGGCAGCGAAATCAGGCTGCGGACTCCCGGAAGCAGACGCCCGAAGAAAATCGAAGACCGCCCATGGCGTCGGAACCAGCCGGCCGCGTGCTCAAAGTCTTCCCGGTCCACCAGCGGAAGCCTGGACAGTCCTCGGATGGACCGTTCAAGGCCCAGCTTTGCGCCCAGCCAATACAGCAGCAGGGCGCCCAGGTAGGCGCCAAGAGTGCTGGTGATGAAGACCAGGACCAGGTTCAGCGAACCCTGCCTGGCGAGGTAGCCGGCGAGCGGGAGGATCACTTCGCTGGGGATCGGCGGCAGGACGGTCTCGGCCAGCGTGAACAGTCCCACGCCCCATTCGCCCAGTGTTTCGATACCCCGGGCAGCCACGCCCACCAGGCCGCCAAGGTTATCCGTCGAGCCGGCCGCGGCTACGGAAGTTCCCCACATACACATTCCTCATTCCACTACGTAGCATCAAAGTCCGTTGTTGTCCTGCCCTCTAAGAGTCTATGAGGATCCGGGCTTGGCCCTCACGTGCATGCGTTCGCCCTGGGTGCCGAAAAGGCTGAGGAACTCCACCGCACCGGTGTCCGCGCTGCCGAACCAGTGCGGGACACGGGTATCGAATTCGGCGGCTTCGCCGGGCCCCAGCACCAGGTCGCGGCTGCCCAGGACCATCCGCAGACGGCCGTTGAGGACATACAGCCATTCGTACCCCTCGTGGACCTTGGGATTCGGCTGGCCGGGTGGCCTGCCGGAATGATGTGCTTGTACGCCTGGATTCCACCCGGCCGCCTCGTCAGCGGAATGATGGTCATGCCACCGCGGACGATCGGACGCAGGTGCAGGCGCGGATCGCCTGTGGCGGGCGCGCCAACCAGCTCGTCCAGGGGAACCCGGTGCACTTTCGCCAGTGGCAGCAGCAGCTCCAGGTTGGGCCGGCGCTGCCCGGATTCCAGCCGGGACAGCGTACTCACCGAAATCCCGGTGGCCTCCGCCAGGGCCGCGAGGGTGGTGTTGCTGCGCAGGCGCAGCGCCCGGAGCCGGGGCCCCACCGCTGCAAGGACGTCATCGATCTGGTCTTCCACCCCTCCAGCTTGCCATTGCGGCAATAATGTTTGCCACTTTTGCGCTGTCAGCGCACGCTGGACGCATGAGCACAGAGAACAACAACACTATGTACGACGTCCTGGTCATCGGTGGCGGCGCCGCAGGCCTGAGTGCCGCCCAGATGCTGGGGCGCTCGCGCCGTTCCGTCCTGGTGGTGGACAGCGGTGAACCCCGCAATGCGCCGGCCCAGGGTGTCCACGGCTTCCTGTCCCGCGATGGCGTCAGTCCGGCCGAACTCCTGAGGATTGGCCGCGCCGAAGCAGAACACTATGGCGTCCGAATAGTCCGCGGCGAGGCGGTGGCGGCGTCGGGAACCGCCGGTGAGGGCTTTACCGTGGCACTGGCGGACGGACGCACCGTGCGTGGCAGCCGGCTCCTCGTCACCACCGGCCTGGTGGACGAGCTGCCCGGCATTGCCGGACTCCGCCAGCGCTGGGGCCGCGATGTGCTCCACTGCCCGTTCTGCCACGGCTGGGAAGTCCGGGACCAGTCCATCGGCATCCTGGGAAACGGCCCCTGGTCCGTGCACCAGGCCCTGCTGTTCCGGCAGTGGAGCCCCGGCATCACCTTATTCCTCAACGGGCTGACCCACCCCACGGAGGCCGAGCTTGAGCAGCTTGCTGCCCGTGGAGTCACCGTGGTGTCGGGGGCCGTGGGGTCGCTGCGGGTGGAGCAGGACCGGCTGCGCGGGGTTGCCTTGGCCGACGGCACCGAGATCGCAGTGGAAGCGCTCGTAGTGGGACCGCGGGTACGGGCCCGCCTGGAAGCGTTCGCCGGCCTCGGCCTCACCGCGGTGCAGCATCCGATGGGCATCGGGGACTTCCTGGCGACCGACGCCGACGGCGCCACCGCCGTCCCGGGAGTCTGGGCGGCCGGCAACGTGACGGACCCGCGCGCGCAGGTCCTTGCCTCAGCGGCGGCGGGTTCGTGGACCGCCGTCGTCATCAACAACAACCTGATGGCGGAGGAACTCGCGGCGGACCTCGCCTCCTACCGTGAATCCAGGTCCGTGGCCCGGTAGCAGCCTCAGCGGTGGTTGAAGTCCGGCTGGCGCTTCTCCGAGAAGGCTGCCATGCCTTCCTTCTGGTCCTCGCTGGCGAACAGCGAGTGGAAGATCCGGCGTTCGAACAGGACGCCTTGGGCGAGGCCCGTTTCAAAGGCGGTGTTCACGGCTTCCTTGGCCAGCATGGCCACCGGTTTGGACTTGGCCGCGATGACCTCGGCAGCTTTCACGGCTTCCTCCACCACGTCCGCGGCCGGAACCACCCGCGAGACCAGGCCGGAGCGTTCCGCTTCGTCCGCGCCAATGAACCGGCCCGTCAGGATCATGTCCATCGCCTTGGCCTTGCCGACGGCACGGGTAAGCCGCTGCGAGCCACCCATCCCGGGCAGCACGCCGAGGTTGATCTCCGGCTGGCCGAACTTGGCGGTGTCGCCGGCGATGATGATGTCGCACATCATCGCCAGTTCGCAGCCCCCGCCCAAGGCGAAGCCGGACACGGCCGCGATGGTGGGAATGCGCAGCCGGGTGAAGTCCTCCCAACCGCGGAACCAGTCGGCCGCGTACATCTCCATGTAGCCCTGGGAAGCCATTTCCTTGATGTCAGCCCCGGCGGCGAATGCTTTGGCGGAGCCGGTGATGACCACCGCCCCGACGGCGGGGTCGGCGTCCATGGCAGTGACCGCCTCGACGAGCTGCTCCATGGTGGCCTTATCCAGGGCGTTGAGCGCTTCGGGCCTGTTGAGCGTGACCAGGCCTACCCGGCCGCGTTGTTCCACCAGGATGTTTGTGTACTCCGTCATGCCTGACTCCCGTCGTTGTGCGACTTGTCCCGGATGTCCGTGATGATTCCGGAGAAGTCCCGGCCTGCGCCGCCTTCAGCGGCAAACGTATCGTAGATTTCCGATGCCAGCGGGCCGAGCCTCGCTGCCACTCCGGTGCTGTTAAGGGCGTTGAGCGCCAGCTTCAGGTCCTTGGCCATCAGTGCCCCGGCGAACCCGGGCTGGTAGTCGCGGTTGGCGGGGCTGGTGGGGACCGGACCGGGAACCGGGCAGTTGGTGGTCAGTGCCCAGCATTGTCCGGACGCTGCGGAGGCGACGTCGAACAGCGCCTGGTGCGACAGGCCCAGCCTCTCGCCCAGCACGAAGGCCTCGCTCACCGCGATCATCGATACCCCCAGGATCAGGTTGTTGCAGATCTTCGCGGCCTGGCCGCCGCCGTGGCCGCCGCAGTGAACCACCCGTTTACCCATCACCTCGAGCAGTGGCCGCACGGCCTCAAAGTCTGCCGGTTCACCGCCCACCATGAAGGTCAGCGTGCCTGCCTCCGCCCCCACCACGCCGCCCGAAACAGGTGCATCCACTGAACGGTGGCCGGCGGCAACGGCCAGCGCCGCAGCGTCCCGTGCCTCGTCCACGTTGATGGTGGAGCAGTCAAGGAACATGGTTCCCGGCGCGGCGGCGGCCAGCAGTCCCGGCGCCCCGCCAGCCCCGCGGTAAGCGTCCAGCACGTGCTGCCCGCTCGGGAACATCGTCAGCACCACACCGGCGCCGGACACCGCTTCGGCCGGCGACGCCACGACGGGCACACCGTGCTCCCGGGCTGCTTCCACGGCTGCGGGCACCACGTCGAATCCCGCCACCGTGTACCCGGCCCTGACCAGGTTCACGGCCATCGGCCCGCCCATGTGTCCCAGCCCGAGGAAGGCGATATGCCCCCGGCTCCCGGCTCCTGCTGTTTCACCCGCTGCGGGTGCTTCAGGCGATCCTGTTGTTTCAGGCATTGCGGGCCTCCTTTGATGTCAGGTTGAGCTCCCGGCCCCCCAGCGGTTCGAAGAACCTTGCGACGTCGGCGGCGGAGACCTCGTGCAGGTTGGCCGGCTTCCACTGCGGGTTCCGGTCCTTGTCCACCACCTGCGCGCGGATGCCTTCGCGGAAGTCCGCGCCCGCCAGGAACCGCAGGCCTACGCGGTATTCCTCGGCGAGGACTTCGGCCAGGCTCAGGCCACGCGCGCGGCGGAGCGAAGCCAGCGCAACTTTCACAGAGGTGGGCGACTTGGCTTCGATGGTGTCTGCCGCTTCGGCTGCCTCAACGGCAGCTTCGCCGCCGAAGGTACGGAGCCTGCGGAGGATGTCTTCCGCGTCGTCGCTGGCGTAGCAGGAATCGATCCAGGCCCGCTGCCCGGCCAGCACCGAAACCGGCGGCGTCTCCGCGAAGCGTCCGACGGCGGCTTCCGCCGTTTCGGTTTCCAGCGCCACCGCCAGCGCGGGAAGGTTCCCGGACGCCACAAAGTGGTCAGCAAGTCCCAGGAACAGGGCGTCCGCACCGCTCAGGTGGGCTCCCGTGAGGGCCGCATGGGTTCCCGCCTCCCCCGGCGAGCGGGACAGCAGCAGGGTGCCGCCGACGTCGGGCACAAAGCCGATGGTGGTTTCCGGCATGCCGGTCCTGGTCCGTTCAGTGACCACGCGCACGGACCCGTGCGCCGAGATCCCCACGCCGCCTCCCAGCACCAGGCCGTCCATGAATGCCACATACGGTTTGGGATACCCGGCGATCAGTGCGTTCAACCGGTACTCCCGGCGCCAGAAATCCGCGGTGGCATCACCACCCGCCAGCATGTCCTCGTAGATGGCCACGATGTCGCCCCCGGCGCACAGGCCCCGCTCCCCGGCGCCGTGGACCAGGACGGTGGCCACGCCGTCGTCCTCTGCCCAGTCGGTCAGCTGTTCCAGCATGGCCGCCACCATGCCCGCGTTGAGGGCGTTGACCGCCCGGGGGCGGTTCAGGGTGACGATCCCCAGCCTGCCGCGCCGGGCGAACATGACGTCGGCGCCGTCCCCGGCGTCCTGCAGCGGGTCAGCCATCAGCTTCCTTCCGGCATCACAAAGCTGGCGCCCTGGCGGATCCCGGAGGGCCAGCGGGTAGTAACCGTCTTGGTCTTGGTGTAGAAACGGAACGCATCTGCACCATGCTGGTTCAGGTCGCCGAATCCCGACGCCTTCCAGCCGCCGAACGTGTAATAGGCAATGGGCACCGGGATGGGGACGTTGATCCCCACCATGCCCACCTCCACCCGGCTGGCGAAGTCCCGGGCAGCATCGCCGTCACGGGTGAAGATCGCCACGCCGTTGCCGAACTCGTGCTCGCTGCAGAGGCGGAGTGCTTCGTCGTAGTCCGCGGCCCGGAGGACGCTGAGGACGGGGCCGAAGATCTCCTCGCGATAGATCTTCATATCCTTGGTGACGTTGTCGAACAGCGTGGGACCGACCCAGAAGCCACCGTCATAGCCGTCCACAGTGAGGCCGCGGCCGTCAGCCACAAGGGTGGCACCCTCGTCGACGCCGGACTGGATGTACCCCTCGATCCGCTCCTTGGCGGATGCTGCAACTACCGGGCCGAAGTCCGCGTCCTTGTCCAGGCTGTGGCCCACGCGGAGCCCCTTGATGCGCTCGGTCAGCGTGGCCACGAGGCGGGACGCCGTGTCCTCGCCCACCGGCACTGCGACGGAGATGGCCATGCAGCGTTCACCGGCCGAGCCATAGCCGGCCCCGATCAGGGCGTCGGCGGCCATGTCCAGGTCCGCGTCCGGCATGATCACCATGTGGTTCTTGGCCCCGCCGAAGCACTGCGCGCGCTTTCCATGGGCGGCGGCAGTGGCGTAAATGTACTGGGCGATGGGTGTGGAGCCCACAAAGCCGATGGCCTTGACGCGGGGGTCTTCCAGGAGCGCGTCAACGGCTTCCTTGTCCCCGTTGACGACATTGAACACGCCGTCCGGGACCCCGGCCTCGGAGTACAGCTCAGCCAGCCGCAGCGGCACCGACGGATCCCGTTCGGAGGGTTTGAGGATGAAGGCATTGCCTGCGGCCAGGGCAGGGCCGGACTTCCACAACGGGATCATCGCCGGGAAGTTGAACGGCGTGATGCCCGCGACCACCCCGAGCGGCTGGCGAAGTGAGTGGACATCGATGCCGGCACCGGCGTCGTCGGAAAATTCGCCTTTGAGCAGGTGCGGGGCACCCGCTGCGAACTCGACCACTTCGAGGCCGCGCTGGATGTCCCCCTTGGAGTCAGCAAGGGTTTTGCCGTGCTCGGAGGAGAGCAGGGCGGCGAGTTCGTCCATGTTCCGGTTGACCAGGTCGACGAATTTCAGCAGTATACGGCCGCGGCGCTGCGGGTTGAGGGCGGCCCATTCGAGCTGGGCCTTCTCCGCAGCCGCAACTGCGTTCCGGACTTCCTCGCGGCCGGCCAGGGGAACCCGCGCCTGTACCTGGCCTGTACAGGGATCGTAGACGTCGCTGTACCGGCCTGAGGTGCCTTCAGCCCTCTGGCCGCCGACGTAATGGGATAGCTCGCGCACCATGGCTGAATGCTCCTTTGCATGTGATCCAGGTCATCTCTGCAAGCGAATATACTCGGACTTCCTACTAAATTCCAGAGCGCCCGGAGATGCTGCCGCGAGGCCGCAGCTGCCGCCGTTCCGGGGCACTTTCACCCTGTTTTCTTGGTGCATGGGTGTGTTCGGCCGGAGTGTCGTGGCCGTGGTGCCCCGTTTCCGCGGGCAACACCCTTCGGTCTTCGGTAAGTTAGGGACTGTGAAGATTGCTACCTGGAATGTGAATTCGCTCCGTGCCCGTGCCGACCGCGTGGAGGCCTGGCTGCAGCGCAGCGACTGCGATGTCCTGGCCATCCAGGAAACCAAGTGCAAGGACGACAACTTCCCCTGGGAGCTGTTCGAGCGGATGGGCTACGAAGTGGCCCACTTCGGCGTGAACCAGTGGAACGGCGTGGCCATCGCCTCACGGGTGGGCCTGGAGGACGTGGAGCGGACCTTCCTGGACCAGCCGTCGTTCGGCAAAGCCGGCAAGGACCCCGTCCAGGAGGCCCGTGCCATGGCCGCAACCTGCGGCGGCGTCCGCATCTGGAGCCTCTACATCCCCAACGGCCGGTCCCTGGATGACGAGCACATGCCCTACAAGCTCAAGTGGCTCGAGAGCCTGAAGACCCATGCCCAAGGCCTGGTCGCAGCGGATCCGGCGGCCCAGGTGGCACTGATGGGCGACTGGAACATCGCACCCCTGGATGAGGACGTGTGGGACATCGATCTCTTCCTGTCACAGGGCTACACCCACGTCAGCCCGCCGGAACGTGCCGCTTTCCATGCCTTTGAGGACGCCGGATTCACCGATGTGGTGCGCCCGTACACCCCGGGCCCGGGCGTCTACACCTACTGGGACTACACCCAGCTGCGGTTCCCCAAGAAGGAAGGCATGCGGATCGACTTCGTCCTGGCCTCCCCAGCCCTGGCTGCCCGGGTCACCGGCGCCTCGATCGACCGCGAGGAACGAAAAGGCAAGGGCGCCTCGGACCACGCCCCGGTGCTGGTGGATCTGGCGGACTGATGCTGCAGCCTTGGACCGCAGAAAGGGGGGAACGCGTGACCGGGAACCTCTACCGGGGCCAGGCCGGCCTGCCGTTCTCCTCCACCCTGCGCGTCTACGAGCCGCTGGATGCTTTCCCCGAGGACCAGCGCGGCGCCATCCAGGCCGCAGGTGCCCGCACCGCGTCCCGCGCCGCCGTCGAAAACGCCGAACTGCTCGCTTCCCTCGGCCGGATCACCCGCGCCGGCGGCGATCCGTTTCCTACCGGACGCACGGATCTGGTGCGCGTCACCACCGCTCCCGGCGTTCCCGCAACGCCGTTGCCTGAAGACTCCCCCGTGGCCGGGACGTCCGACGGCGGTGCTGGCGCCGGCATGGGTGCAGCACCGGACTCCGGCGACGGCGCCGATCCGGCCCCGGTCCTCCTGTACTGCCCCAGCCAGCTGGTGCTGCGCGCCGGGCTGGCCGCAAACGCGCTGATGGAAGGCATCCACGGGCCGCTGGCGGAATGCTGATCCCCGAGGAACAGCGCGACAAGCACCAGGAGCGGATCGACCAGGTCAAGGCACGGGACGGATCCATCCGCGTCCACACCCGGGCCTCCACCTGGGGCATACCCTTCAGCTGGTTCTCGCTCTTTGCCGAAAGCGACCGCAAGGATGTGGTGGAGTCCGGGGGCCGGATCCTGACCGTCCGGGTCTGGGCGCCCATCACCGACGCCATCGAACGGGCACGCTACGCCGTGGCCAACCTGGCGCTGGCCGCCCCGGATCTGGACATGCTGGACGATCTTGCGCAGCTGACCGAATGGCTGGAGCAGTTCCACGTCAACTCCATGGTGGAACTCGACTACGGCGCGGTGGCGGACAAGGTATACCCGGACGAGTCGCCCATGGATATCAGGCTGGGCATCGAGTGCCTTGCCGAGGGCGACATGACGGGTGCCGCGGCGGCTTACCGGCGGCTGGCGTCCCGCTGGATCCCCATCCGGCAGCTGGCCCGCGCTTCCTGAGCCTCAGCTCTCCCCGGCGGGCTAGGTCCGCGGCGGTGCAGTGCGCGGCGGCGCGGTGGTCCGACGCACAATGAGTTCGTGCGGGGCGACGGCGGAGCGCACCGGCCCCGTCAACACCGTCCAGTTCGTCGAGCAGCATCTTGGTGGCGAGTTCGGCCTGCTCGTCGGGCCGCTGGCCGACGGTGGTCAGGCCCATGGCCTCAGCGAAATCGTGGTCGTCGATCCCCACGACGGACAGCTCCTCGGGGACCCGGACCCCCAGCCGGGCCGCCTCGAAGATGACGCCCATGGCCATTTCGTCCGAGGCACAGAAGATGGCCGTGGGCTTGTCCCCGGACCCGCTCCACAGCCGGCGGAAGGCCTCCTGGCCGCTGCGGACCGTGAAGTCGCCCCACTCGTCCCATTCGGGCCGGGTGGGAATGCCGGCGCCCTGCATCACGTCCTTGAACGCCAGGATCCGGACCCGGGGAACGTCGAAGTTGAGGTCGGTTTCGTCGTCGCCGTGGAGCAGTGCGATGTCGCGGTGGCCCAGGTCGATCAGGTGCCGGACAGCGGTGGAGGCGGCGGCGTAGTCATCGATGCCGATGTAGGCGCATTCCTCGACATGGCCGCCCACCACCACCAGGGGGATGTCGATCTTTTGCAGGTGCTCAAGTTCATCGTGGGTCAGTGCCATACACAGGACCAGCAGGGCGTCGATCTGCTTGTAGACCATGGTCTTGCTGAAGAGCCGTTCCCGGTTGCTGCCGTGGCCGCCCAGGTTGAACAGGGAGAGGTTGTAATTGCGGGCATGGAGTTCCCGGTCCGCGCCCTCAATGGCCTTGGAAAAGAACCAGCGGCTGACGAACGGTGCCAGCACTCCGATGGTCTTGGTCCGGCCGGTGGCAAGCCCTGAGGCCGAGGAGGAAGCAACGTAGCCCAGGGCCCCTGCCACCTCGAGGATCTTTTCCCGCGTTGCCGGGGAAACCCGGGGCAGTCCGCGTACGGCCCGGGAGACCGTGGCCGTGGAAACCCCGGCGGCGGCTGCCACGTCCTCGATGCTGACGCCGTTAGTGGCCGCCCCGTTGAGACCTTTCAGTTGTGCGTGCCACGGTATCCCCTCATTATGCTCCTGCAGGCATGCGCCTTGCTCCCTGCGATACCCCCACGCCATGGTATTTCGGGCCGCGCCCCGGGTCGCAGTGTTACCTGCGACCCGGGCACGGTAGCCCCGTCGCGGCGGGATCACCGAAGGAGCGGCTTTACCTCCGGTCCGGGAGGCGGCGGCGCAGCCGCACCATCCCATAGACCGCCAGCAGCGTGGCCAGCAGTCCCAAAGCCCACCACAGAGCGGGCTGGCCCGTCACTTCCATCCAGACTGTGACCACCAGCAGGACCACGGCCCAGAAGCCGAGGAACCCGATGATGATGTCAAAGTCCTCGCCCGAGCGCGCCAGCCGGCGTTCGTTTCCCGCCCTTTTGGACGTTCCCGGGCGGGAAACGCCATCCGTCACTTGACCGCACCAGCCGTCAGGCCGGCCACGATCTTGCGCTGGAAGACCAGCACCAGGATCACCAGGGGAATGGTGACGATGGTTCCGGCCGCCATGATCGCCGTGTAGGGGATCTGGTTGGGCTGGGCACCGGCGAAGCTGGCGATGGCAACCGTGACCGGCTGGGTTGCCTCATTCGACAGCTGGCTGGCGATCAGGAATTCATTCCAGGAGGAGATGAAGGCCAGGATGGCCGTCGTGAAGATGGCCGGGGCCGCCAGCGGCATGATCACCTTTCGGAACGCCTGGCCCTGCGTGCAGCCGTCCACGCGGGCTGATTCCTCAAGCTCCCACGGCATTTCGCGGAAGAAGGAGGTCAGGGTGTAGACGGTCAGCGGAAGGACGAACGAGATGTTCGGAATGATCAGCGCCTGATAGGTGCCCATCCAGCCGATGTTGGTGAACAGCTGGAACAGCGGGGTGATCAGGGCAACGCCGGGGAACATGGAGGCGCCCAGGATGAAGCCCAGCACCAGGTACTTGAACCGGAAGTTCAGCCGTGCCAGTGCATAGGCGGCGAAGACACCGATCACCAGGGAGATGACCGTGACAGTCACGCCGATGAAAATGCTGTTGATCAGCGCCTGGCCGAACTTGTTGCCGAACGAGGTGTCGAAGGCGGTGATGAAGTTATCCATCGTGACGTGCGTGGGCCAGGGCGTGGTGTCGTAGGTGAAGCCCACCTCGCGGAACGCCGTCACCACCATCCAGTAGGCCGGCGCCAGGCACCAGATCAGGATGACCGCGGCGCTGATGTACGTCCGGGCGCTGGCCCACTTTTCGCGGTTCTGTGCCGCCTGCCGCCCCTTGTCCTGCCGTGCGCGCAGTTCAGCTGCAGCTGTTGCGGTGGTCATTTCTTCCCCTTACCGCTGGCGCCGCTTTGCTCCACCACGTTCGCCCCAAGGAACCGGACGAAAATGAAGGCGACAAGGAAGATGATGATGAACGTAATGGTGGACAGGGCCGCCGCCGCGTTGAACCCTTGCCTGATCTGGTTGATCACCAGGATGGACAGCGTAGTGGTGTTGTTGGCACCGCCGGTGAGGATGTACGGCAGGTCGAACATACGCAGCGCGTCAAGGGTACGGAACAGGATGGCCACCATCAGCGCGGGCTTGACCAGCGGAAGCGTGATCAGCCGGAAGCGCTGCCAGGCAGTGGCTCCGTCCACCTTCGCCGCCTCGTAGACCTCGGCCGGAATCATCTGCAGGCCCGCGAGGATCAGCAGGGCCATAAACGGCGTGGTCTTCCAGGTGTCGGCGATGATGACCGCCCACTTCGCAGGCCACTCGCTGCCGGTCCACAGGATGGAGACGTTGAACAGCTTGTTGATGATGCCGTTGAAGTCGAACATAAAGAGCCACAGCTGGGCGGTGACGGCGGTGGGGATGGCCCACGGCACCAGGACAGCCGCCCGGACCAGGCTGCGGCCCTTGAAGGTCCGCGCCATGATCATGGCCATCCAGAAACCAAGCACGGTTTCGAAGGCCACAGTGACCACGGTGAAGAGGAAGGTGGTGTCCGGTGGCTGTCCAGAACTGCCCGCCGAGTGTGCCCGGCGGACAGGCGACGGTTCCGCCGCCCGGGGCAGCACACTGCTGCCCGAGCCAGTTGACGTAGTTCTGGATGCCTGCCGGGCCGCCGTCGGTGAAGAGGCCGGTGACCGGGTCCAGCCCGGCGTCCTTCTGGAAGGACATCACGATGGCGCTGATGATCGGGTAGACGATCACGATGCCCAGGGCGATGATCGTGGGCGCCAGGAGCCAGGAAGCCCATTTACCCTGGCTCAGTATCTTGTTGTCCTCCCCCACACCTTTGGGTGCGTGGTGGACCGGGGTCCCGCCCGACGCCGGCTTGGTTGCCGGCGTCGGGCCCAATTCGGTTGCCATGGCTGGCTACGATCCTGCGCCGGCGGATCTCGATGGACTTCTGCATGTCGGACAGAGCCTGCTTCGGCGCGGCTTCTCACCCTTCAATGCCGCGTAGGCGTTCTCCTGGATGGCCTGGGTGACTGCAGGGTAGAACGGGGTGACCGGACGGGGAACGGCGTTCTCGATGGAGGTCTTGAGGACCGGCAGGTACGGCAGCTTGGCGACCAGTTCCTGGTCCTCGTACAGTGCGCCAAAGAACCGGAGCCAGCGAACCCTGGTTGGCGAAGAACTTCTGCTGTTCGTCTTCGACCAGGAACTTCACGAAGTCCAGGGCAGTTGCCTTGTTGTTCGGAGTAGACGCTGATGGCTGCGCTGTGGCCGCCGAGCGAGGAGGCACCCGGGCCGTCCTTGCCGGGAAGAGGCAGCCATGCCCAGCACGTCCTTGACCTGCGGAGGAACCTTCAGTGGTGGCCAGGTTGTAGACGTACGGCCAGTTGCGGAGGAAGAGCAGGTTGCCGTCCTGGAAGGCGCGGCGGCTTTCTTCTTCCTGGTAGGTGATGGCTTCGCCGGGATGTTGCCGTTCTTGTAAGGCCTTGACCAGGTTGTTCAGGCCTGCCTCGGCCTCCGGGGTGTTCAGGCTGGGCTTGCCGTCGTCATCCAGGACGGAACCGCCGGCCGAGTTGATGGCTTCTGAAGCGTTGACGGTAAGGCCTTCATACTGCTTGAACTGGCCCGGAGTAGCAGCCGATGTTGTTTGCCTTGGCGATGGAGCACATGCCCATCATCTCGTCCCACGTCTTGGGAGCTTCGGGCACGAGGTCCTTGCGGTAGTAGAGGATGCCGCCGTCGGAGGATACCGGAGCCGCGTAGAGCGTGCCCTTGTAGGAGCCGGCCTCGACGGTGGGCTCCAGCATGCCCGTCGGTGTCCACGGCCATCTTGTCCTTGAGCGGCTGCAGCCAGCCCTTGGCCGCGAATTCGGCGGTCCACACGACGTCGACGCTGGCGACGTCGTAGTCGGCGTTCTTGGCCTGGAAGTTCTGGACCAGGTCATCGTGCTGCTGGTCGGCCTGGTCGGTCTGCTCCTTGAACGTGACCTTCTCATCCGGGTGGGCAGCGTTCCACTTGTCGATCAGGGGGCGGACAACGTTGCTGTTGTCCTTGCCCTGCACGTACGTGATGGGTCCGCGGCCGTCGAGGTTGGCTTCGGCGTCGCTACCTCCGCCGCCCGTGGTGCCCCCGCCCCCGCCGCCACAGGCGGAGAGCGTCAGGGCCAGGATGCCGGCAGTTGCTGCCGGGAGTATGAATCTACGGGATTTCATTGCTTGAGGCTCCTCGCTGAGTAACAAGTAATAGACAGTGCGGTTGATGTGGTGACCATCACACTAGTAAGGTTGCTGGCGGTAATGCAAGCGTTTACATCAAAAAGTTACCTGAGAGGAACCAAATGCACCACCCAGCCGTTCCCACCCCCGGTTCCAATAGCAATTCATGGTGGGCAAGCGCCGTCGTCTACCAGATCTACCCCCGATCCTTTGCGGACGCGAACGGCGACGGGATGGGCGACCTCCACGGCGTCACCGCCCGGCTGCCCTACCTTCAGCGGCTCGGCGTGGACGCCGTCTGGCTCTCCCCTTTCTATAAATCTCCCCAGGCGGACGCCGGTTACGATGTTGCGGACTACCGCCACATTGACCCGCTTTTCGGGACCCTGGCCGATTTCGACTCGATGCTGCACCACGCCCACGGCCTGGGGATGAAGGTCATCGTAGACCTCGTTCCCAACCACACCTCCGACGAGCACGCCTGGTTCCAGGAGGCGCTGAAAGCCCCGCCCGGTTCCCCCGAAAGGGACCGCTACATGTTCCGCACGGGAAAGGACGAGGTACCCGGTTCCGGTGACGGAAAGCTGGCGCCCAACAACTGGCACTCGATTTTTGGCGGCCCCGCCTGGACCAGGATCATCGAAGCGGACGGCCGCCCCGGCGAATGGTACCTGCACCTCTTCGACACCAAGCAGCCTGACCTTAACTGGGACAACGACGAGGTCAAGGAAGAAATGCGTTCCGTGCTGCGTTTCTGGCTGGACCGGGGAGTGGACGGCTTCCGTGTGGACGTAGCCCATGGGATGGTCAAGGAAGCCGGCCTCCCGGACTGGGACGGCGTGGCCGCGATGGTGGAAGGAACCGCTGAGGCTGCCCCGGACCTGCGGCACACCCCCGGCGACGCTCCCGGTGCGCACACGGACGCCCAGGAACCGCACCGTGCGGTGTCTCCGCAATATCCGCCGTCGCCGTTCTTTGACCAGGACGGCGTCCATGAGATCTACCGTGACTGGAACCGGGTACTGGCCGCCTACGACGGTGACCGGATGATGGTGGCCGAAGCCTGGGTGGAACCGGCGGAGCGGCTCGCACGGTACATCCGCAAGGACGAAATGCAGCAGGCCTTCAACTTCGACTTCCTCCTCGCGGGGTGGGACGCTGAGCGGATGACCGAAGCGATCGAAGCCTCGCTCAATGCCGCCGCATCGGTTGACGCACCGTCCACGTGGGTGTTGAGCAATCACGACACCGTGCGCCACACCACCCGCTTCGGCCTATCGGACCCCACCACCTTCCCCAAGGGCATTGCCGCCGGTGACGAACAGCCGGACTCCGCCGTGGGCCTGGCCCGTGCCCGCGCCGCCAGCTTGGTGTCGTTTGCCCTGCCCGGTTCGGCCTACATCTATCAGGGCGAAGAGCTGGGCCTGCCCGAGCACACCACCCTTCCTGACGAAGCCCGCCAGGATCCCACGTTCTTCCGGACTAAAGGCGCCGAAATCGGCCGCGACGGCTGCCGGGTACCCCTTCCGTGGCACGGCGACGAGCCTGGTTACGGATTCGCCGAGGCGTTCACGGGCAGCGCGGGCTTCGTTGCGGGCAACCCTGGAAAGCCCGACGCCGGGAACGCGGTCCGCGAGCCGGCCGCACCGTGGCTGCCCCAGCCGGAATCGTTCCGGGAGCTGGCGGCGGACCGCCAGGACGGCGTCGCAGGTTCCACCCTTGAGCTGTACCGCTCCGCACTGGCGTTCCGCGCCGCCCACCGGCTGGGCTCGGGCACTTTCCGGTGGGCCGACGCCCACCGGCCCGAGGCCGGCGTGCTGGCGTTCCACAATCGCGGCGTTCTGGTCCTGAGCAACTTTGGCGCAGAAGCCGTCCCGGTACCGGCGGGGTACACCGTGGCCGTGGCCAGCGCCGGGGGCGCCACGTCTGAGGTGCCGTCTGAGGTGCCGCCGGACTGCACTGTCTACCTGACGGCCTGAGCTACCTGACCGGCCAAGCCACCTGACGAAGCGGGCTGCCTGCCCCCGGGGCAGTCAGCCCGCTTCGGTGCCTGGGTCGGGTGGGGGTGTCAGCGGACGCGTTCAGCCCGGCTGAAGCGTGTCCTAGCGCCTGCACCGATATGGATGAGCACCGGCGTCCGTTTGCCCACCACCAGGTCAAGGGCCGCCACCAGGTTGGCGACCTCATCCGCCAGGAGGTGCGGGGCGACGCCCTGGCGCGGGAGGAGCCTGATCTTCAGCGCCGGGCTGCCGTTGACGTCGTAGGTTGCCACGGTGGCGCCGGCGAGGTCCGGCCGCTCCGCGAGTGCCTGTTTGAGGGCCTGCTCCGCGACTCCGCCGCCGATCCGTACGTCACCGGCAACCTCTCCGGGGTCTTCCTCGGACGCGAGGAGGCTGCTGCGCCCCTTGCCCTGCTGGGCCACCCAGGCAACCATGAGCCCGATCACCAGCAGGATCACCAGCGCCACGACAATCCAGAGCCAGCTCTCCTGCCGGCCCGGGAACCTCGTGCTGTTGAAGGCCTGGTTGATTCCGGCCCAGGCATCCCGGGACCACTGCTGCCACCACGAGGCGACGGCCGGGACAGTGGCCAGCAGGACAAGGAGGATGCCGAGGACAAAAAGCTTGATGCCGAGGACCGCGATCAGGATCCTGTTAAGCAGGACCGGTGTGCTGTTCACGCGCCGATCACCCCCGAGGCAGCCACATTGACCCGGACCGCGGGAGGCGGCACCAGCGCCATTTCGTCCAACTCCTCTTCAACTGCGGCAAGGACTGCCTGGTCGTTGACCGGCACTCCGGACGTGGGCCTGACATTGACCATGACCTGCCGTTGGGACACCACCACCATGACCTGTTCCGGTGTCACGTTGGCCGCGAGCCTGGCACGGCGGGCCAACGCCGAGGCGATGACTTCATCGTCCACCACCACTCCGGTGCCTTCACGTCCAAGCCAGGTGTCCCCGGTGGCGTCGCCCGGAGCACCGCCAGGACCGCTCCCGCTCAGCACGTGCCGTGCCCGGCGGCCCGGTCGGACAGCGGTGACGAAGAAGAACAGGCCCGCCATGGCCACCACCGCACCGGTAACACCGAGCAGCAACGGCGGAATGCCGGCGGGCAGTTCAACGATGCGTTGGGCAGCTGTCTGGGGTTCGATGAGCCACGCAGGCTGGCCGAACGCATGGACGGCCGCTTCGAGGAGGCCGTAGGACAGGAGGGCACCGACAAGGATGGCGGCCAGGGTTGCCGCCACGGCACGGGAGGAATGCGTTTCGCGGTAGAGGATGCGCCGCATGTCAGGCCCGCGGCGGGTGCGGTGCGGACCAGCCGCGGTCTCGGGCGCTGGTGTGCTGCTGCCCAGGCTATGGCTCATTTGACCCGCCCTCCTTCACTGATCCGGATGCCGCTGATCCGGATGTCCACACGGCTCAGCCGGCTGCCGCTGAGCGCAGTCACGGTGGCGAGGATACGTGCTTTGGCGCTCACGGTCCGGTCCCAGATGGAACCGCCGAAGGCCGCTACCCGGCCGGCGTCGGCAACCACGGTCTTCAGCGGCGGGACGTTGATCGGCGCCACGAGGGCCAAAGCCAGCAGGCCGTCGTCGTCGGACCAGTCCGCGCGGACATCCTGGGCGTCCACGCCGAGCGCCTCGGCTGCCGCTGCCTTCGCAAGGCTGGTCAGGGCCTGCGTGCTGATGCGGTTGTGGCCCGCCAGGACATGGTCCTGAAGGGCCGGGGCAGGCGAGCTCATGACGAAGAGCGCCGGCCGATGATGGCATCCAGGACGCCGCGCAGGTCCAGTTTTCCTTCCGCGGCGCGGCCCAGCAGGGCACCGATTCCCATGAACAGCAGCGAAACCAGGAAGCCCCACAGCCCGAACTGGAAGGACATAAACGCCACAAACGCACCCACGGCAATTCCCACAACTGTCAGGTTCACAGCAGCGCCTCCCGTTCAGTGACGGCCGTGGAACCTGCCGCGGTGGGCTTCACCGGAGGGGCCACGTACACGTCGGTGATCTCAACGTTCACCTCAATGACCTGCAGGCCAACGAGTTCTTCGACAGCGCGGTAGACGGACTGCCGGACCTGGTCCGCCAGGGAGTGCAGCGGCGCCCCATAGGTGGCGACGAGGCTGATGTCCACGGCTACCTGGGTCTCGCCGACCTCGGCGCGGACCCCGGCTGCGTGATCGGAGCTTCCGACGGCGTCCCGGATGGCGCCCAGGGCGCGGGACGGGCCGGAGCCCAGCGAATAGACGCCCGGGACGGCCCGGGCAGCGATGCCGGCAACCTTCGCCACGGCCGTCTCGGAGATGACGGTCCTGCCCAGGCCGGGAACCGGGCTGTGGGCAGGATGGTTTTGGACGCCCGTTGCGGGTTGTGGGTTCTGGTATTCCATCAGGCACTCCCCCTTCTGTTGAACCCAACCCTATCCCCTGCCCGTGGCTTAACGGCAGGAGGCGGGGATGCCCCCAAGGACATCCCCGCCTCGCCGCACCGCCGTATGGGCGGCCGCCGGCAGGGAAATGCTGCCGGAGTTTACTTGTAGTGGCCTTCGCCGCCGACGCGGAGGTTGGTGGGCAGGTAGCCGAACGGGCCGAGGCCGTTCTGGCCGAAGCTGCGGTCCACCTGCGAGACGCCGTTCCGGAAGTTGATCTTCACCGTGGGCGAAAGCGATCCGCCGCGGACGCCGTTGACGTTGTCGATGAAGGACTGCACCAGGCCGCCCGGCTGCACGTAGTGCGAGTAGGCCTGGAACTGGCGGCCGTTCTGGTTCGGGGTGGGTGCCTCCGGCGACTCGGACGGGAGGTTCAGGTCGGTCGGTGAACCCAGGGCCAGGCCGCTGTTGTTCATCGGCTGGTAGTCGGAGCGGACGCCGTCGCCGACGAAGCCGTACACGCCGTCGGGGCCGCGCATGCCGGCCGCGTAGGTGAACTGGTGGCTGATGGTGAACAGGTAGTACTTGTTCTTGCCGCCTTCATTCTGGATGAAGATCTGCGGGCGCTCGGTCTGGTCGTTGACGCAGTTGGCGGAAAGGATCGGCGGCAGGAAGGACCACTTGGTGAGGTCCTTGTTGTCCGCCACGGCCAGGCCCACGTTGGCGGTCTGGTAGTAGGCGCCGGTGCTGTTGACCTCGTTCAGTGTTCTCGGCGTTGGGGTCGCCGGGCTGGTAGCCGAGGTCCTCGGGCTTGCACTCGTATTCGCCGCGGGTGCCGCCGGTGTTGCCTTCGAAGACCATGAAGGTCTTGCCCGGGTGGGCCGGGTCAGCGAACGTGTACGGATCGCGGAAGGCGAAGCCGGGGTTCTGGGCCTTGTTCTGGTACATCTTGCCGTCCGGCTCCAGCAGCTTGGTGTGCTCGAAGCCGTCGAAGGTGACGCCGTTCTTGTCGGCGTGGATCTTGCCCAGCGCCTTGGCAATGGCGGCGTCCGGGGCGATTCCGCCGCCGCCGGCGTTCCGCTCGGCAACGTCGTAGAACGTGGTGGCCGTGTAGAACACGTTGACCTGGTTGCCCTGCATCAGGCGGGTGGAACCGGACCATTCGGTGTTGCCGATGGAGGCGCCGTCCAGCGAAGACGTGGCCGCCGTAGTTCCACTTGTCCTTGGCCGGATCGGCGTTGGTCTTGCGGAAGAAGTAGCCGATGCGGGCGTTCCAGTGGCGCTGGTCGAAGCCGTAGCCGGCGTTGCGGTCTGCCACGAGGGAGAAGATGACGTCCCAGCCCTTGTAGCTGATCTGGTTGGCGTTCTCGTCCGTCAGGGACCAGGTGTCCCAGACCCACACGTCGTCGTTCATGGCGGGGAAATCCTCGGGGATTTCCGGCATGGTGACGTCCGGGCTCATGGAGTTCTCGCCCGGGGTCACAGTGGAGTCGCTCTGCGCCATGATCTGCTTGGCGTCCGCGCGGGTCCACTTCGAGGTGAAGTCCGACGCCGGATCGTGCGCCTGCTGGGTGTGTGTCGGTGGGCAGCGGGAAGCCCGGGGTGGGGGCGGGCAGCTGCTGGGCGGCTGGCGGATCCGCCGGCTCGTTGGCCTGCGCCGAGGGAACGGCCAGGAAAGCCGATGCCGCTACGGCTGCCGCCAGTGCTGCGGCGGCAGGGCGCCACCGCAGCATCCGGGGTGTTTGGGGGTGCTTGTGCATTTGTGCTCTTCTCGCGGAGTTGAAACTGTTCGTGGAAGACGGGCGTCTGCCCATGCCCCGAACACTCCGGCGGCCCCGACAACACCGCAGGCGTCATCGGGGACGCCGTTGTGCCGAGGGGAACGGGGTTGGGTGGTCCCCGTGGACGGGCCCAGGAGGTGGTGCTTTCCTGGCCCGGGTTCCACGCTAGGCAGGCATCGGACCGCAATTCAAACCGTGTTTCCGGGCCGGTTCCGGGCCCGCCCAAGGCATTGCGCAAGCGTTTACATATCCCAAGGCGCGCGCGTGCCATAACGGTTTGGCAAACGTCAAATATGTCATCACTTTGCTCGCTCGTGGGAAATGTCACTCGGGAAATCGCCTTCCCGGCGAGCGCCGCGACGCCCTCCGGGAAGGTGGTCCACCTCGGTTTGCGCTAGCCCAGCCCGGTCACCACGATGTCCTGGTAGGCAGCCCGGCCGTCAAAGACGTTGACGCCTGCCTGCCCGGCGCCGATCGCCGCGTCCTCAGCCGCCAGGACCTCGACGCCGTCCACCGCCACGGTGAGCCTGGCACCCACCACCCGGGTATCCAACCGGTAGCTCACGCCATGGGTGAGGAGCATCGGCACGCTGGCCAGGACGCTCGTGTCCGGATTGAACACTCCGTCCTGCAGCTTGAAGATCCGGGCCAGCCTCAGGTTCGGATCCAGGTTCACGTAGTAGGCGGTGGAACCATCGGCCGAGGAGCGCAGGAGCACCGACCCGGCGCCCCCGTAGCCGCGTGCCGGCACCTGGTCGCTCCTGACAAGCGCTCCCCCATGGGGCGCACCGCCGAAACGTACCGTGGCCTGCACGCGGACATTGGTGTACGCCTGCTGGCCCATCGCCGTCGAGTCCTTGTCGAACGTTCCGGCGAGGCCGGCGCCGGTGCTTTCCCAGCGGCCGCCGGGAACCGCCGTGAACGGGCCAAGGTTGTGCCGGGCACCGCGTTCTGCGGCGGCAGGGACGCCCGACGGCGGCGCGTCGGTGAGGCGTGACGTATCGCCGAGCTGGTGCACCTTCACGGACACCAGCCGGGCGGCTCCGCCTGTGGCGCTGAAGGACAGCCCGATCGAGGAGGGGTCCGGGAAGACCAGGGAGGTCATGGCTGCTGTGCCGTCCCCGCCGAAGACCTCCACAGAGGAGGCATCCACCAGCACCCGGACCTTGACGCGGCGTTCGCTGCCGCCATTGGACGTGGAGACGGTTTCGGAGCTCCACGGGGCCGTGGCGTTGTCCGCCGCCGCTCCGGCGAAGTACCGGGTGAAGTCCGCCCGGCCCGACTGGCTGCGGTCCAACGTCATGGTGCCCTGACCGGCCACAGGGTCCGGACTGCCGGCGGCATAACGGAGCAGCGTTTGCTGCACGGGAACAGTGCCTGCAAAGTCCGCACCGGCGGCGCCACCCTTCCTCAGCCCGAACGTAAAGCCGGCGGCCCCGCCGTCGGACGGGAGGGCCACCTCGGCCTCGAGTTCGAAGGACCGGCCGGTGACCGCCTCCAGCGGATTGGCGGAGTCGGGCGTGACTGCGAGGTTGGACGCTTGCCAGGTGGAGGTCCGCTGCGCGGCCAGCTCGGCAACGGGTTCCTGTGCCAGCCGGAGTCCGGCGCCGGGGACGTTCTTCAGGCTGACCTGCCTGGGCACGCTCAGCTGCCCGTTCCACCGGCCGGTCGGCGGGCTGAACGCGTAGTCCCAGTTACTCATCCAGCCCAGCATGATGCGCCGGCCGTCGGGGACGCCGAAGAAACTCATGGCCGCGTAGTAGTCACGTCCGGAGTCTGCCTGGAGCACCTGTTCCGGTCCGGTGTCCGCGGTGAAGGATGCCCCGTTCCATGTCCCTGTGACGTACTGCGCCGCCGATCCGTCCGTGGCCCGGACCGCCCCGGTGCTCCACCAGAGAACCCAGCGGCTTGCCCCGGGCTGCCCGTCCACCGGCAGTTCAAAAAAATCCGGGCATTCCCAGACTCCGCCCCGGACCCATGCGCCGTAGCCGAACGTGCTGGCGAACGTCCAGTGGAGCAGGTCGGCCGACGCGTAGAACCGCAGGTGGTCGCCGCCCGCCACCACCATGATCCATTGGCTGTTGGTGGCATCCCATGTCACCTTGGGATCGCGGAAGTCCCAGCCGCCGCCCGGTCCGCCAGGGTTTTCCACCACAGGGTCCGCCTGGACCACGGCCCAGGTGCGGCCGTGGTCCTTGCTGTAGGCGGCCCTGACTGACTGGTTCCCGTTGGCGGCGTCGTGGTTGAAGCTCGTGTAGAACGCGATCAGCCCCTGCCCGCCGTCGAACAGGCCGCTGGAATCGTTGGCGTCCACCACAGCGGAGCCCGACCACGACTCGCCGGCTGCCAGGTGCGGCAGGGCGATGGGCAGCTGCTTCCAGTGCATCAGGTCGGTGCTGACGGCGTGCGCCCACCGTCCGCGGTCCTGGTGGAAAAGGTGGTATTCGCCGTCGAAATACACCAGTCCGTTGGGGTCTGAGCTGTTGCCGGAGTTCTGGCTGTAGTGGTACCCGGGCTGGTAGGGGCCGTTCATGTAGCTGGCAGCGTCGTCCGCGCGGACGTTCTGGAAGTACGCCCCGCCGCCGCTGACCCGCAGGCCAAAACCGCTTCCGGCGGCCGGGCCGGCGGGCCCGGTGACTGCCTGGATCCCATTGACGAGCGCTGTCGCCTGATTGCCCTGGACGGTGAGGTGTACCCGGTTGAGCTGGCCGGTGGCGAAGCTGTCCGGCGGAACCGTTCCGGCTGCCAGGACGTCTCCCGACCCCCGGTCCCTCAGCACCACCGTGCCCGCCCCGGGGTCAACCCGGAGCTCGGTGCCGCCAGTGCCGTCGGCGGCACTCCTGACCACGACGGCGGCCGTGGCAGGCGCGGCGACGTCCAGGTCAAAGGTGGCAACGACGTCGGACGCCACTGCCGGAATGAAGCGCGCAGCGTCGGCACCTGCCGGCAAGCCGCCGGTGGTGCCGCGGAGCCCGCGGGCATCCGGTTCCCAGGTGCCGGCCCCCGTCCGCCAACCCTGCAGGGAAGTGTCCAGTCCCTTGAGCGCCATGCCTTGGAAGGTGGTGGTGCCGTTGAAGGCCAGCAGTCCCACATGGCCGGAACCGTGCAGGGAGTCGCTGGCAGTGATCACGGGGTTGTAGCCGTTGGGATCCATCAGGTCCGTCTGCCAGCGCACCGCGAGCTGTCCGCCGTCGGCCGTTACCCGCAGCCTGTACACCGCCCCGGCGGTGATGTCCGTGGCGTAGGTGCCCAGGGTGGCGTTGTCCTCGATCCGGTACAGGCGGAGCCGGCCCGCATTGGCGTCCACCTCAGCCGCGTAACCGGCGGTTCCTGCGGCGTTGGCCCGGAACAGTACCGCCCCCACGCCATAGGCGTTGGCCACCTGGATGTCGGCAGTGAAGTCGGTGACCTGCGGCGACTGGCCGGTGGCAACGGCACGCAGGTTGGCGCCCGCAGGAGCCGTCCCGCGCAGCCCTGTGGCCGTCGCCGTCCAGCCGGTGCCGTCGGCCAGCCAGCCGCTCACGTTGGTGTCGACGGCGCGGACCTGGGGCTCGGTGAACGTCACCGCGCCGTTGTAGGCGTGCAGCCCCACATGTCCGCTGTCGTAGCGCTGGTCAGAGGCGTCGATCCGTGGCACGCCGTCCACTGCCACGACAATCCGCGGCCCGTCCACATGGACGTCCACGGAGTAGGTGATGCCCGTATCCAAGGGCAGTGTGGCCGCCGGCGCAACGTCCTCCCCCGTGGCCAGGTCGAACAGCCGCACGCGGTCAAGGTTGGGGTCGATGGTGGCTGCGTAGCCGTTGCTGGCATCGGCCGCGCCGCGGAACACCAGTGCACCCACGGCATACGGACTGCCCGGGTCCACGCGCACGCCGGCGGTGAACCTTGCCGTGGCGTCGACGCGCTGCTCACTCACGGCTGCAGCGTTCCGGTCCGGCGGCGCGACGGCGGACTGGCCGCCGTCGGAGGTCCGGGTCCAGCCACCGCTGATGGCCACCACGTCCGGCATCGGACTGGTGGTGCTGCCGAGAGTAACGGGGCCGGTTCCCGGGGCGGGGCCGGGATCGGCGTGGGCGGATGTGGCCAGCATGGCCGGGACGGCTGCTGACGCGGTCAGAGTACCGAGGCCGAGGGCGGCCGCGGTCAAGCCTGCAACGAATTTCCTGGACATTCAGATCACCTTTGATCATGGCCGAAAGGGTGGGGGCTGCTCACGTGCTGAGGGCCGCTCACGTGCTGAGTGCCGGGCGTGCCGGGGCTGGGTGGCTGAGTCATCGGGTACTCCGCAACGGCCGCCGGCGAGCCGGAAAAGGGCCGTGGCGGAGCACCCGATGACACTAGGGGAAGAGCGGTCGCGGACCGGTAAAGATCCCCGCCATCCGCCAGGCATCCAGCCGCACGAGCCGGACGCCGCCATCGGCCGACAGCCGGACGGCGGTCCCGCCGAGGGTGGGGTATGCCCGGGCGGTGAGGGGCTTGCCGTTGGCGAAAATCTCCACCGCTGAGTGGTCCAGGATGACGCGCAGATGGAGCCTGCCGCCAGGCAGGACGACCGGCCCTGACTTCTCCTCTGTATCCACCGAGGGGTCAAGGCTGCTCCGGCTGCGGTCCAGGCGAAGGATGGCCTCACTGCCGTCGGCGGGCCGCAGGACCTCGATGACGGTCTCCTCGGCCATGCTGCCGGCGTCGGCCGCACCGGCCATGCCAGCTGCCCCGTCGCCGTGAACCTCATTAATGCCAGCGCCGGGAACAGCAGCCGGCGAGCCCAGGAGTCCCAGCCGGACAACGCTGCCCGGCTGGAGCTCCAGGTCCAGTTCGAGGTCCAGCTGGTTTCCGGACACTCCGGCCAGAACACCGCTGCCGGCGAGGTCGCGGGGACCGATCCTGACGTGGTCCCGGCGCAGCGCCTCGATTTCCGGTACCGGCGCGAAAGCCAGCCCGCCGCGGCCATCAAGGGTGGCGACGCGCGGCAGGCTCATCACGCCGGACCAGCCGGCGGCCACCATGGCCTCATCCGTCCTGCCCTCCTGCAGCCAGCCGAACATCACGCGGCGGCCGGACTCGTCAGCAAAGGACTGCGGGGCGTAGAAGTACCGGCCACCGTAGTCCAGCCGGTGCAGTTCCCTGGGTGTATAGGAGTCGCCCTGGTAGCGCCCGGTCCAGTACAGGGGGTGCCGGGTTTCGCCGTCGTCCCACGCGGAAAAGACCAGGACATCAGGCCCAGGGCTTGCCACGCCGCGAGTATCCGCAGCGCCCGTACTGCCCGCGCCGTCGTCGTGCGCTCCGGCATCCCCGAGCACCCCGGAACCGGCGCGGAACATGTCAACGCATTCCCACATGGTGCCCTCCCAGTCCGTCGCCGCGGGATCGCCGGACGCTGCGTCCCCGATGACCAGCGGACCGATGTACGTCCAGGTCCGGAGGTCGGCCGACTCGTACAGGAACGCCGTGCCGCCGCGGCCCCGAATGCCCGAGCCCACCAGCTGGCGCCAGCGGGGACCTTCCCGCCACACGCAGTGGTCCCGGTAGGCGGTGATGTCCACTCCTGCAGGAGGTGCGGAAATCACCGGGTTCTCCGGGGCCTTGGTCCAGGTGAGCAGGTCCGGCGAGCCCACCGCCACACAGGGCAGTTCACGGTCCCCGTGGCGGCCTGAATACACCAGGGTGGGGGTGCCGCCGTCGTTGACCAGCACGCCGGACCAGCAGCCGTCAGCGTCCGGTCCCGCGGAGGGTTCCAGTGCCACCGGGAGGTCCGTCCAGGTGACGAGGTCCGTGCTGGTGGCGTGGCCCCAGAGGATCCGGTGGTGGAACGCGCCCTCCGGGTTGTACTGGTAGAACAGGTGGTACGTGCCGTCCCACTGGCCCACGCCGTTGGGATCGTTGAGCCATCCGGCCGGCGAGACGAAATGGAACCTGGGCCGGTGCGGGTCCGCTTCGGCCCGGGCCACGAGTTCAGCCTGCGGCACGGTGGCAAGGGGGTGGGTCAGTTCAGTCATGCTGAGGCCATGGTCTCTCTGCGGGACTCGTCCGGGTGTGACGATTCGGGGTCGGTGGTCAGGGGCTCGGCCGAAAGGGCGTGGCCGGCGGCCGCCGACGGAGGCCGGTAGAGGTGGCAGCGAACCCAGTGCTTGTTGGCGGCATCGCCCACCTGGTGCCGCACCGGCTCGGACGCGGAGCAGCGCTGGTTCGGGTCGCCGTCGTACGCGCACGACGACGGTTCCATCACTGCCGCCCGCAGCGCCGCCCGTTCGGCGGGGTCAAAGGATCCGGTCCGGGCGGGATCAGGCACGGCCGAGACCAGCAGCCTCGTGTAGGGGTGCCCCGGGTTGGCCAGCAGATCCAGCGATTCGCCCTCCTCCACCAGTTCGCCGGCAAACATCACCGCGGTGCGGTCTGCAACATACCGAGCGGAGGCGAGGTCATGGGTGATGTACAGCATGGAGATTCCCTGCTCGTCCCGGAGCTTGCGCAGGAGGTTCAGGATCCCGATACGGACCGAGACGTCCAGCATGGACGTGGGCTCGTCGGCAAGGATCACCTCGGGTTCGACGGCGAGCGCCCTGGCGATGGCCACCCGCTGCCGCTGGCCGCCGGAGAGCTCGTGCGGGTAGGAGTTCAGCATGTCCGGCGTCAGGCCAACGGTGGTCATCAGCCCGTCGAGGCGGCTGCGCAGCTGCGCCGCGTCCCCGGCCTTGCCGTGCAGGGTCAGCGACCGGGTGAGGAAGTGCTCGATCCGGTGGACCGGGTTCAGTGAGCCGAAGGGGTCCTGGAACACCATCTGCAGCTGGGCCCGGTATGCCTTCGACGCCTGGAACCTGTCCCGTTTGAGGACGTCGGTGCCGGACAGCAGGATCTGGCCCGCGCCGGGCTTCTCAAGGCGGGCTATGCAGCGTGCCAACGTGCTCTTGCCGGAGCCGGACTCGCCCACCAGGGCCACGATTTCGCCTTTGCCGATGCGCAGGTCCACTCCGCCGAGGGCGCGGACAGAGGAACGGGAGAAGAGGCCTCCACTGTGGAAATCCTTGACCAGGCCCCTGACCTCGAGGGCCGGGACCTCAGGTGCTGGTGTGTTGCTGTGTACGGTCATGACTGCGCTCCTTCGAGAACGGCGGCCTGGTCCGAGGGAAGGGGCGCCACGAAATGTCCCGGCGCCGCTTCCTGGAGATCGGCGATGTTGCTGAACCTGACGCCGTCGGCCAGGCCGGTGAGCGGGACCCGCGGCCCGGTCAGGGGCGGGAATGCTCCCATGAGTGCCTGGGTGTAGGGGTGGCGCGGTGCGGCGTGGACGTCCTTGGCCTTGGCCGTTTCCACGATCCTGCCGCCGTACATCACCGCCATCCTGTGCGAGAGTTCCACCATCAGGGACATGTCGTGGGTGATGAACAGGACGGAGAAGCCCAACTGGTGCTGCAGGTCCTTGATCTGGGCCATGATCTCCTGCTGCACCACTACGTCCAGGGCGGTGGTGGGCTCGTCCAGGATCAGGAGCGAGGGCTTCAGGGCAACCGCCATGGCGATGACCGCCCGCTGCCTCATGCCGCCGGACAGCTGGTGCGGGTAGGACTTCAGCCGGGCCGGATCGATCCTGACAAGTTCCAGCAGTTCCGCAGCCCGCCGCAGGGATTCCTTGCGCGTGTAGCCGGCATGGGTGGTGTAGATATCCACGATCTGGTCGCCGATGGTCATCACCGGGTTGAGCGAGTTCATGGCCGACTGGAAGACCATGGCCACGTCCTGCCAGCGGAAGCGGCGCAATGCTTCCTTGTCCATGGCCAGGACATCCTTGCCGCCGAACCTGATGCTGCCGCCGGAGATCTCGGCGGGGTCGCGCAGGAGGCGCATGATGGCGTTGGCAATGGTGGACTTGCCGCAGCCGGACTCGCCGGCCAGGCCGAAGATCTCGCCGGCGCCGATGCTGAAGGACACGCGGTCGACGGCGGTGGTGGACCTGGTGTCGCCGCGGTACTTCACGGTGAGGTCCTTGATCTCCAGCACCGGCTGGTGCGAGCCGAGGGAGGTCTGGGAGACGGTCATGCCGCTGCTCGCTTTCCGGGTGTTGCAGGCTTGGGCGCGGCCTTGGCGGTTCGTGGCTTGCGGATCTTCCGCAAGCGGGGATTGGTGACCTCGTCCACCGCGTAGTTGATCAGGGCCAGGGAGAACGCCACCAGGGCGATGCAGAGGCCGGACGGGACGAAAACCCACCAGCTGCCCGTCAGCAGGGCTCCTTCGTTGCCTGCCCAGTAGAGGTTGTTGCCCCACGAGACGGTGCTGACGTCGCCCAGGCCAAGGAATTCAAGGCCTGCCTGCGCACCGATGCCGTAGATGATGCAGGCCAGGAGCGTGCCCATCACGATCGAGGCCATATTGGGCAGGATCTCGCGGAACATGATCCGCATCGGCCGTTCGCCCGTGACCACGGCGGCGGCCACGAAATCCTTGGACCGGATGGACAGCGCCTGGGAACGGAGCACCCGGGCACTGCCGGCCCAGCCGGTGACTACCAGCACCAGGATCACAGTGCCGAGGCCGGGCGGCAGGAATGCCGCCAGAATCACCAGCAGAGGCAGGCCGGGCAAAAGGAGGAACACGTTGGTGGTCAGGGACAGGGCTTCGTCGATGAACTTGCCGAAGTAGGCGGAAGCGAGGCCCACCAGGATGCCGATGAACGTGGAGGCGAAGCCCACCGTAAGGCCCACGAACAGCGAGCTGCGCGCGCCGTGGAGGGTAAGGGCAAGGACGTCCTGGCCCTTGGCCGTGGTGCCCAGCCAGAATTCAGCGTCGGGTTCCTGCGACGCCATGCCCGTGATCTTGGAGGGATTCTCCGGGTACAGGACCGGGGCCAGAAGCGCCAGGGCAATGAACACGAAGAGGATGAAAGCTCCGGCCATGGCCTTCTTATTGGTCAGCAGGCCGTGGAGAAGCGTCCGGTTGGGCCTGCGGGCGGAGGTTCCGGGCGGCAGCCCGGCGCCGCCGTCGGGCGTTGTGCCTGTCACCGGATCCTCAGCGCGCTTCCCCTCCGGCAGGCTGGAAGCGGTAGTTGCGATGGATGTAGTCATGGTCCGTCCTCCCTAGTTGGCGCGGACGCGCGGGTCGAGGCGGACATAGAGAATGTCCACCAGGAAATTGGCCAGCAGCACGGCAGCGGTGATGGTCAGGAACAGCCCCTGCATCAGCGGGTAATCCAGGCCCTGGACGGCGGCCAGCAGCTGGTAGCCGACGCCGGGGTAGGCGAACACCACCTCGGTCAGGAGGGCACCGCCCACCACAAAGCCCAGGCTCATGCCGAACGCGGTCACGGACGGGAGCATGGCGTTGCGGGCGGCGTAACGGAACATGATCCGTCCCGGACGCAGGCCTTTCGCCTCGGCCATGGTGATGTAGTCCTCGGAGTTCGTGGCGATCATGGTGTTGCGCATGCCCAGCATCCAGCCGCCGATCGAGACCAGGACGATGGTGAGGGCCGGCAGCACCAGGTGCATGCCGACGTCGGACACGAACGCCCAGCTGAAACTCGGCTCAATGGTGTCGCTGAAGGCATGCCGGATGGGGAACCAGCCCAGCGTGACGCCGAAAAGGTACAGGGCTCCCATGGCGAGCCAGAAGTAGGGGAAGGAACCAATAAAGATCAGCAGCGGCGGGAGTGCCGAGTCAACGGCTCCTCCGCGGCGCCAGGCCGCCAGGATACCCAGCAGGTTGCCCACGACGGCGGCGATCACCAGCGCGGTTCCGCCCAGCAGGAGCGTCCAGCCCACCTGCGAGCCGATCACTTCGGTGACGGGCGCGGGGAACCGGGAGATGGAGACGCCCATCTGGCCGGTCAGCATGTTGTGGAGGTAGCCGATGTACTGCTCCCACAGCGGCCGGTCGTCCACCCCGAGGAGCGTGCGCAGCTGTTCGATCTGTTCGGGCTGCATCCGGTCCTGGGTCCGGGCGAACATCCGGGACACCGGGTCGCCGGGCATGAAGCGCGGGAGCAGGAAATTCAGGGTGATGGACACCCAAAAGGCAATCAGGTAGAAACCCAGGCGGCGCAGGATAAAGCGCACGGTTTCCCTCCGTTCGGGAAGTGCGGAAAGTGGGGCCCCGTTTCCGAGGGGCCCCTGGCGGGCTTGCGGAGTTGGGGGAGGTGCTGCGGTGGCTGCACACCCGGCGCCCGGGAGAGCGCCGGGTGTGCAGTTCCGGTGGGAACGTCAGCCGCGCGGCTCCAGCGACGTCAGGACCAGCACCGTGGTGGGTGCCCGGACCGACAGCGTGGCGTAGGGGTTTTCCTCCGTGGGCCAGCCGGTGAACCGGGTGTCGTTGAAAGCTCCCCATTCCGGGCCTGCGAACAGCGGGATGACCGGGGCTGCGGAGCTGTACTCTTCCTGGAGCTTGTCCACAATGCCGTGCTGGGTGTCTTCGTCCGCTGCGGCAGCGAATTCGGTCAGGAGGCTGTCCGCGGCAGGGTCAGCGAAGCGGTGGTAGTTCTCGAAGGCCTTCTCCCCCACCGGTTTGACCGTTGAGGTTCCCATCAGGCCCGCGAAGTACTTGTACGGGCTGGGGTCGTTGGCACTCCAGACGATGCCGGAATCGAAGTCGCCGGTCTCGTAGCCTGCCACCACCGCGGCCCAGTCCGGGGAATCGACCTTGGCGGTGACGCCCACCTCGGCGAGGTTCTGGGAGATGACGTTGGCGACGGACAGCCAGTCCGAGGATGCGGCGCCGACGGAGATCTTGAACTCAAAGGGCTTGCCGTCCTTCAGCGTGCGCTTGCCATCGGCACCCTTGGCGTATCCGGCCTTGTCCAGGAGCTTGTTGGCCTCGTCCACGTCGAGCTTGGTCCAGTCGCAGTTGTCCTGGACTTCCTTGTTCTTCCACGTCTCATAGTTGCCCGAGAGCCCGGTGCAGTCGGCCGGCTTGGTGTAGCCGCTCATGCCGATCTTGGTCACCTGGTCCCGGTCCACCGCCATGGAAAGCGCCTTGCGGACGTCAGTGTCGTTGAACGGCGCCTTGGTGGTGTTCAGCTGCCAGTTGATCATCGAACCCGTGGGCGGGAACCAGTACTTGCGGTGATCCGGGTCCTTGGAGACGAACGTCTTTTCGATGTTGGGCATGTACTGCGGCGCCCAGTCCACATCGCCATTGGCGGCGGCGAGGTTGGCGCCGTCGTTACCGGCGAAGGCGAGCATCTTGATGCCGGCGATCTTCTGCTTCTCCGGCTGCCAGTAATGGGGGTTTTTCTTCAGCACAAAGGACTGGGCCTGGAAGGTGTCCACCTCGGTGTACGGGCCGGTACCAACAGGCTTTTCGTTGGCGTCCTTTTCGGGGTCGGCAATCTGGGACCAGACATGGTCAGGCAGGATGCTCAACTGGCCGAGGTCGTAGAGGGCCGGCGACCACGGCGTCTTGAAGCTGAAGGTCACCTTGTTGGTTCCTTCGGCCGTGACCGTGTCCAGGTAGTCGTAGCCGCCCTTGATCTTCTTCTGCAACGCGAACGTGGTAACCACGTCGGCGGGGACCAGGGGCTGGCCGTCGGACCACTTCACACCGTCGCGGAGGGTAAAGGTGATGGATTTGCCGTCCTCGGCTGCCGTCCATTCGCTGGCAAGCCACGGGGTGGTGTCGCCCTTGGCGGGGTTGTAGACCAGGAGGGACTCGTAGATGGCCTGCTGGGTCATCGGGGCCACGGTCGGGGCGAACGGGTTGAAGTTGCGGACAAAGGTGCCCATGTCCTCGCGGGGAATGGTCAGGAGCGCAGTCTGCGCGGAGCCGTCTGCGGAGGCTCCCGTTGAGCCCTGGTTGGCTGAGCAGCCGGTGAGCAGCAGGGCACCCACGGCCAGGCTGGCCGCAGTGATGCGGGCAGACCTGAGGAATCGGTGTTGTGTCATGATGGTTATCTCTTTCCTCTCTTCATCGCTGAAGGTGAAGGTGTGGTTGGGGGTTGCTTTTCAGTAGTTGATTTGCCGTCAGACTGAAAAGCGTTCTAGCAGCGGACAGTCGACCATTTGCTGAAGGGCGGTGATCGGCTGTCCTGCTGTAAGGCTTGCGAGTGTCTGGACACCCAGCGCACCCATCTCCTCGAACGGCAACGCAACCGTGGTCAGTTTTGGCCTGAGGTAGGCCGCTATGAGTTCCTGGTTGTCGAAGCCGATCACGGCGATGTCTTGGGGGATGCTGAGTCCACGCTCCTTGATGGCGTCGTAGGCACCCATGGCCATCCGGTCGTTGAGGCAGAACAGCGCGGTAGGCCTGCCTGCCCCCGCCGGAAACTTGTCGAGGATTTCGCAGGCGGCCTCGTAACCGCCGTCGGCCGTCGCATGGCCGGACACCACGAGTTCGGGATCGAGCTCCAGTCCGGCTTCCGCCAGTGCTTCCCGGCACCCGGCCAACCGCCCGACGGCGGCGGGGATGTCCGGGTCCAGGTTGATCACGCCGATCCGGGTGTGGCCGGCCTGGAGCAAACGACCGACGGCGACCCGTCCGCCGGCGCGCTCGTCCGGGACGATCGAGGGAAGCTGGCCATCGGCGTCGAAGCAGTTAATGAGGACGGTAGGCACTTCCTTGGCACTTGGCGGAACATGCACCGCCCGGTGGTAGGTGGCCGCGTACAGCAGTCCTTCCACCCGTTGTTCGAGCAGCTTTTCCACCGCCGCGTCTTCCATGCCCTGGTTGGGACCCGTTGCGTCGGCCTGGTCAGAGGGGGCGATGAGCAGGAAGCGCCGGTCCAGCCAGGCCTGGTCCTGGGCGCCTTTGATGATGTCGACGGCGAACGGGGCGGTGACGATTTCGGTGACGATGCCGTACCAGTCGCTGCGCTGCGAGGCCAGTGCCCGGGCGCCGGCGTTGGGACGGTAGCCGAGGGTCTGGACGGACTCGAGGATCCGGGTGCGGGTTTCCTCGGAGATGCTGGCGTTCGCGTTCTCCCGGTTGCTCAGGACGAAGGAAACGGCGGTACGCGATACGCCGGCGTGCTTGGCCACGTCCGCCATGGTGACGCCGCGCTGGATGGGGGCGGCCGCCGTCGCCACTGCCCCGTGCGCCACGGGCGCTGCGGGTGGGGTGCTGTTCGCCATTGAATGCTCCGAAATCTGCTGGTACTGGCCGCCGTGGCCAACCTGAATCTTCATTACTAACGCGCGTTACTTGCAACGTGTGACTTAGGTTACGCGCGTTAGTTGGATCCTGTCAACGCATGGTTTTGACGGCGTCCGGCCAGGGGTGCGGTGCTCGCTGCGGCGTCCTGCCTGAATTCCCCTCCGGATGGACTTTTCCCCCGGGGCTTCCCGGGGGAAAAGTCCATCCGAAGGGGAATTACTCCCGCATGCGGCTGCGAAGCGTCGCAGACCTGTTGAGGAGCGGCGTTAAGAAGAAAAGCACCAGTTCCGAAGAACTGATGCTTCCCAGTGGTGGCTCCGACCGGCGTCGATCCGGTGACCTTTCGATTTTCAGTCGAACGCTCTACCAACTGAGCTACAGAGCCTAGGTGACATGTCACCATGACAGCCGGAATTTCTTCTGGCAATCAGAGCGACCCTGACGGGACTTGAACCCGCGACCTCCGCCGTGACAGGGCGGCGCGCTAACCAACTGCGCTACAGGGCCTTGCGTTTCTTGCTTCCGCAGTATCACTACCGCGTTTTTTCAAGGCTTCCAGCTTACCAGACGTTTTCAGCCTGCCAGACCAGTTCCTTGCGTACCCCCAACGGGATTCGAACCCGTGCCGCCGCCGTGAAAGGGCGGTGTCCTAGGCCGCTAGACGATGGGGGCCAGAACCCGTTCGGGGCAAAAGAAAAGGCTTCGAGCCGGGGCTTTCAGTCTTGTCCGTTGCAGTTCCTCCGAACTGGACTCTAAAACTATAGGGCCTCTGCCGCGATTATCCAAAATCGGCTCTCCTGCACCTGACCAAAGCGTCCGGGACCAGCGAAGATGGACAGATGGATGCCGTTGCTGCGCTGAACGAGATTGCTTTCTGGCTGGAACGCGAACGCGCGGCCACTTTCAAAGTCCAGGCCTTCCGGAAAGCGGCCGCCATCATCGCCGACCTTGACCCGGACGAGCTCAAAGCGCGGGCCGGCGACGGCCGGCTCAAGCGCACGAAGGGCATCGGTGACCGCACCTATGAGGTGATCCGCCAGACCGTGGACGGCGCGGTGCCTGACTACCTTGCGGATCTGCGCCAGCGCAGCGCGGGACCGTTGGCCGACGGGGGCGGCGAGCTCCTGCCCTCCCTGCGCGGCGATCTCCACAGCCATAGCGACTGGTCCGACGGCGGCTCCCCCATCCCCCTCATGGCCGAGGCTGCCACGTTGCTGGGGCGCGAATACCTGGCGCTGACGGACCACTCGCCCAACCTGAAGATCGCCAACGGCCTGACCGCCGAACGGCTGACCGACCAGCTCGACGTAGTGGCAGGGATCAATGACGGCTCCGCCAACGGCTTCCGGCTCCTGACCGGAATCGAGGTGGACATTTTGGAGAACGGTGAGCTGGACCAGGTACCCGAGATGCTGGACCGGCTCGATGTTGTGGTGGCCAGCGTCCATTCGAAGCTGAGGTCGGACCGGAGCACCATGACCCGGCGCATGCTGGCAGGAGTCCGGGATCCGCACACCAACGTCCTGGGACACTGCACCGGGCGCCTGGTGGAAGGATCGCGCGGCACACGTCCGCAGTCCGAGTTCGACGCCGGAAAGGTGTTCGCCGCCTGCGCCGAAAACAACGTCGCGGTGGAGATCAACTCCCGGCCCGAGCGGCAGGACCCGCCGGACGACCTCATCCAGCTGGCCCTCGACGCCGGCTGCCTGTTCTCCATCGACAGCGACGCCCACGCCCCCGGGCAGCTGGACTTCCTCCAGTACGGTGCGGCGCGGGCAGCCAAGAACGGGGTTCCCGCCGACCGCATCGTCACCACGTGGCCGCTGGACCGGCTCCTGGCGTGGGCACAGAAGGGCTGACCATGCCGGCAAAGGCAGGGGCTCCTCATGCCGCGCGGGCGGGGGCCACGGGGGTGAAGCCCGGCCCTGCAGCGCACTCATGGCGGTAACTCGACCAGACATGGCCGATTTCCGCCAGCTGCCGGCACGGGTGCGGCGCTAGATTGGCAGGATGGCAACCACCTCCCCGACCAACCCGGCTCCCTCTGCCGCAGCTCCCGGGTCCCCCCGCCGGGTGCAGGCCCTCGGCATTGCTGCAGTGGCCGTCACGGTTGTCCTGTGGGCGTCGGCGTTTGTCGGCATCCGGGCGATCGGCCCCATGTTCTCCCCGGGCTCCCTGACGCTGGGCCGGCTGGCCGTCGCCGCCGTCGTACTTGGCGCGCTGGTCCTGCCGCAGCTGCTGAAAAGCAGGGCCTTGCCGCGCGGGCGGGAGTGGTGGCCCATCCTGGCGTACGGCGTGATGTGGTTCGGCGGCTATAACGTTGCGCTGAACGCCGCCGAGCACCTGCTGGACGCCGGTACCAGCGCCATGCTGATCAACGTCTCACCGATCCTCATCGCCGTCCTTGCCGGTATCTTCCTCAAAGAGGGGTTCCCACGGTGGCTCATCATCGGAAGCCTGGTGGCGTTCGGCGGTGTAGCCGTGATCGCGGTGGGGTCCGGATCCGGTGCGGGGCAGAGGGAAAGTTCGACGGCGGACGCGCTGGGGGTGCTGCTGTGCCTGCTCGCCGCCGTGCTCGCCGCCGTCAGCGTCATCATCCAGAAGCCAGTGCTGCGGAAGGTCCCTGCCGGGCAGGCCACCTGGTTCGGGATCATGGTGGGCGCGGTCTGCTGCCTGCCGTTCACGGGCCAGCTGGTCACGGAGCTCCAGTCGGCGCCGCTGCCGGCAACGCTGGGGCTGGTCTACCTGGGAGTATTTCCCACGGCTATCGCCTTCACCACCTGGGCGTATGCGTTGTCCCTGATCGAGGCCGGCAAACTGGCTGCCACAACCTATCTGGTTCCGGGCACCACCATCCTGATCTCCTGGCTGGTGCTGAGCGAGATCCCCACGGTCTGGGGATTGGTGGGCGGCGTGGTGTGCTTACTGGGAGTGGGCCTGACCAAAAGACGGTCGCGCACCGCTCCGGGGGGTTCCTGATCCTGGATTCCCGCTAGAGTCGGGTCATGCCCGCATCACTTCCGCCAGGACTTCCCATTGTCCCGGACGGCCCGCATGAACCGCTCCGGTTCGCCATGTCCGACGACGAGTTTGAGACGGCCGTCAGCGATGCCCTGAACCGGATACCGGCTAAGCTTGCCCGGACCATGGACAACGTCGCGGTGTTCATCGAGGACGACTACGTTCCGCAGCCCGGCGAGGACCCCGATGCCGTGCTGCTGGGACTCTATGAAGGCGTTCCGCTGACCGAACGGGATTCCTGGTGGGACGCGGGCTCGCTGCCTGACCGGATCACCATCTTCCGCCAGCCCATCCTGGACATCTGCGGGTCCCGCGAGGAAGTGATCGAGGAGGTGGCGGTGACGGTGATCCACGAGGTTGCGCACCATTTCGGCATCGATGACCAGCGGCTCCACGAGCTCGGCTGGGACTAGTCATTCCAGCGGCCGGCCTCCCCGGGGATTAGCCTTAGAGGCATGGGACACGACCACCACCATTCGCATGGGCTGACGGCCACCGGCCGGCACCGGAAACGCCTGATTGCCGTCCTGGCCATCACGCTGGCAGTTGTGTTGGTCCAGGTGGTGGGTGCTGCCCTCTCCGGCTCGCTCGCCCTCCTGGCCGACGCCGGGCATATGCTCTCCGATGCCGCCGGCGTCACTATTGCCCTGCTGGCTGCCTGGATTGCGGGCCGTCCCGCCAGCGACCAGCGGACCTACGGCTACCAGCGCGCCGAGGTGCTCGCTGCGCTGGCCAACGCGCTGATCCTGATCGTGATTTCGGTGGTGATCTTCACCGAAGCCGTCCGGCGGATCGGTACAGCTCCGGAGGTCCAGACAGGCATCATGCTGTTTGCCGCGATCTTGGGCGCGATAGCGAATGTGGTGTCCCTGGTGATCCTTCATGGAGCCCACAAAGAGAGCCTGAACGTCCGGGGCGCCTACCTCGAGGTGCTCGGTGACCTGCTGGGTTCCTTCGCGGTGATCGCGGCGGCGGTGGTCATCCTGCTGACGGGGTACTACCCTGCGGATACGATCGCATCGGTGGCGATCGCCCTGATGATCCTGCCCCGGGCGTGGACCCTGCTGCGGGACGTGGTGGACGTGCTCCTGGAAGCTACCCCCAAAGGGGTGGAGGTGCAGATGATCCGCGAGCACATCCTCTCCGTTGACGGCGTGGCCGACGTCCACGACATCCACATCTGGACCATCACCTCCGGAGTGCCGGTCTTTTCCGCCCACGTGGTGGTGGAGGATGGAGTTCTCAACGCCCGCGGGGCGGACCAGCTCCTGGACAAACTGACGGCCTGCCTGGGGTCGCACTTCGATACCGAGCACTGCACGTTCCAGCTGGAACCGGCCAGCCATTCCGAGCACGAATCGCACCAGCACGCCTGACCCGGCGGGTCTCGCCGGGAAGCCCGCCCGCCCGGAAGGCCAGCCTCACCCGATGGGCGGCCCCATCGGCAAGCCAGGTCAGCGGGGCCCGCGTACCCAGAACCAGCGCCGGTTGCTGCCGGCAGCCCACCAGCTGGCGCCACCCACCCGCACCCTGCGCAGGCCGCGCCAACGGGCAGGAACCCTCCGGCCGTCACGTCCTTGGGAGGTGTCCATGCGCAGCATCAGCGCCTCCCTCGTTGCTGCGGAAGGAACCGCTGACGAGGCGTCGAGGAAGTCCAACAGCGCTGCTCCGTCGGCGAAAGAGTCAGCGTGGGGGCCGGGCTGGTGCGAGGCATGCCAGCGAAGATAGGACTGCCAGAGGTCCGCGTCCGAGCGGACGGCGGCAGCCAGCGCCGGGAAGTGCCTGCCTACACCGCCCAGCCGCTTCCGCGCCAGGCCCAACCTGACAGCTGCCACCCGGTGAGGATCAAACCCTGGTGGAACAGGACCACCGGCCACCAGTGCCTCCACCAGTTGCTGTTGCCGCGCAGCCAGCGAGGAGCGGGCGGACGGGAGGCCGGCCTCGTCCCCCATCAGTGGGCAGCCCTTGCCGCGGATGCCGGGGTGACGCGCGGCAGGCCGGTGGCGTCCGCGATCCCATCCAGTTCAGCGAAAAAGACTGCCTCGGGAGGGAAGTTTCCGTCGCGCTCCAGCATGAGGGGCAGCGGCCCCGCAACGCTGATGAGTTCCGCGGCGAGTTCCAGCACTTCCCGGGGCACGGGCTCGTGATGGGTGTCCTGGTAGAGGCCATCCAGGACCTGTCCTCCCGCAACATGGCAGTACGCGATTCGCTCCAGCGGAAATTCAAGCAGGGCGGCCAGGGGATCGCGCCCGCTGTTGACGGCGTTGGCATAGACATTCGCAACGTCAAGCACCAGCAGCGCCCCGGTCCGGTCCAGCAGCTCGGTCAGGAACTGGCCTTCGCTCATGGTGTTATCCGGCCACTCCACGATCGCGGCAATGGGTTCCAGCGCAAGAGGGACGTCCAGTCCCGCTTGCGCCCGGCGGACATTCGCCGCCAGGACCAACAGTGATTCGCCGTTCCGGGGCACCGGCAGGAGGTGTCCGGCTTCCAGGAGGTCAGCGTGCGGTGCACCGGCCGGAACAGGGCTCCCCGAGCGGACGAAGGCGATATGTTCGCTGACCAGCGGGGCGCCGATAGCCTCCCCGACCCGCCGCAGGTGCGACAACCTCTCCTGGTCCACTTCCGTGGCCGACCCGAGGGACAGCGAGATGCCGTGGGCGACGGCGGTGCTGCCGCCGTCGAGCATTTCCTGCAGGGCCGCCGGGACGTCCAGGCCCTGGCCGTGATCGTGCAGGTTCTCCGCCACGACCTCGAGGAAGGACAGGCCCGCAAGCCTCCGGATGGGTCCGGCCAGGCTGGGCCGCCAGCCGATACCGAGGCCGGGGGAAAGCCGGCTTGGCTCAGCCACCGCAGCCTCCGCCGCCACAGCTGCCTCCCCCGCTGCAGGAGGAGCTGCCGCCGCCTGATGAGGAAGACGAGGATGAGACCGGATCCCCGTAGTAGGTTCCGCCGCCGGCACCGGCACCCGCGGCGGGAACGCCCATGAGTGAGGCGTAAGCGGGCGCAGCCACCCACAGGCCGGCCGTGCCAAAGAGCGCCGCGCCCAACGCAATCCTCGCCGGTGAGACGCCGGCATACCCGGCCGCCCTGTCCGGCCGGAGGTCCTGGTTTTCCCGCCGTAGCTGTCGAAGGACCTGGATGCCGGGCTGGGTGATTGCAGGGATTCTCGCCGTCAGGACAACGAACGCGAACAGGCCGGCCAGGAGGGCACCCACCAGGTTGGCCACTTCGCGGCCATTGAGGATCCCCGCCACAAGGCGGACCACCCCCAGAGCCAGAAGCAGGAGGACCGCCCACTTCAGTGTCCGCAGCAGGAGCATTACTCCACGTCCGCGGAGCAGGCCCAGTCGTGCAAGGCGCCGGTGGCGGACAACAAGCTCGCCCTGGATGGAGGCGTCGGCCAGGCACCCCTGGGGGGTTGAACCGGAATGCTGTGCCGGACGGGCCACGGCCCGGAGCAGGGGGTCCTGCCAATTGGCGTCAATGAAACGCCGCTCCTCGGCGGAGGGCTGCCCGCCGGCCTGCTGGCTCCAGACCCAGTGGCTGATGGCCACAGCATGGAACGGACCGCCGCTGAGGTAGGCCAGATCAAGCGGGGCAAGCGTATGCGGGTCAACCTTGCGGTACAGCGGCAGAAGGCCGCCGGTGAACAGCCGGGCCAGAAGGACGGCAATGGCCAGCAGGCAACCCGTGGTCACGTACCACGCCAAAAAGTCGGGACCCTCGATGCCCCATGTCGGCTCCACGCTGTTGATCCCCCGTCACTGTAGCTGTGCCACCATGCTACGGGTCGGGGGTGCGGTTCGGCATGGCGTGGACTCCCACGTGGATCCCGCCCCGGGTCCGACACGCCCGCTACAAATGTTCCAGAATGACACTCTTGTTGTTTATGTTATTGGTGTGACCAGTGTTGCCAAAGTGTAAGTGGTCACGTAGCCTCGGACTGCTGGGCGATCAGCAGAGGGGCATTTTTTGCCGTCCTATCAGGCCTCGCTCCCCAGCCCAAAGATGCTGCGAGGTACTGCGTATGGGTGTGACCGGATCTGGCCGAAGGGCCGCCGCACTGGGCATCGCCGTCGCACTTGCAGGCCTGTCGTCCATTCCCGCCCAGGCCGCCCCAGTGCCCTTTGCACCCGCCATCGCAGTTCCCGCCGCACCGGAGGTTCCTTCGCCGGAAGATATCGCTGCGGCAAAATCGAGTGAGAGCGCAACGGCTGACCAGGTCACGGCCATCGAGCGCATCCTCGCTGACGCCGCCACGGCCCAGGAAGCCACGTTTGCCCTGACGATGCAGGCCAACAACACGTATGGTGACGCCCTGGTTGAGCTGCAGGCAAGACGGGCAACGGCGGACACCGCTACCGTCCGCGCAGCCGCAGCCGGGCTGGAACAGGACAAGACGCGCAAGCAGGTAGGCCAACTGGCCGGTGATCTGTACCGCAACGGCGGCATGAATCCGGCGCTGAGCACCTTCGTCGCTGGTGGCGGCGATGTCCTGGGCCAGGCCGCAACCCTGGCCCAGATCTCGGCCGGCCGGAGCCGGGCCTTCGAGTCAGCCGAAGCCGCTGCCTCCGCGGCAACGTCCCTGACGGCAGCGGCGCAGGATGCCAACCGGGCAGCGGATGATGCTGCCAGGAATGCCGAATCACGTAGAACCGAAGCCGAGCAGGCAAACGCGGCCCAAGCCAAGGCAGTTGCTGATGCTGCCGCCCGGCGCACTGTCCTGGTGGACCAGCTTGCACAACTCCGGAACACCACGGTCGCCCTGGAGTCTGCACGCATGGAGGCGCTTGATCGGCAGCGGGAGGAGGCCAGGCTCGCTGCCATTTCGGCAGCGGCCGAACGGGCAGCGGCTGAACGGGCTGCGGCTGCCAGGACTGGGGACGCCGTAACCCAGGCGCCAGGTCCTGCCCCCGCAGCGCCGGCCGCGGCCGCTCCCGCCGTGCCTGCGCCCGCTGCCCCCGCGCCGGCAGCTCCGGCTCCAGTTGCCCCAGCCCCCGCGCCTGCACCGGCGCCTGCGCCTGCCCCCGCACCTGCTCCCGCACCGGCCCCCGCACCTGCTCCGGCACCCGCCCCCGCACCTGCTCCGGCACCCGCTCCTGCCCCGTCGCCCGGCGGCAGCAACGAAACAGCGGTTTCGGTGGCCCTGACCAAGGCAGGAGCTCCATTTTTCTACCAGTGGGGCGGCAACGGCCCGTCCGGTTTTGACTGCTCCGGGCTGGTCCAGACGTCGTTTGCCGCCGCGGGCAAGTACCTCCCCCGCACGGCGGCGCAGCAGTTCGCTGCTGCGCCTGTCCAGGTCCCTATCTCCCAGGCCCGGCGCGGTGACCTGCTGGTGTGGGGATCAGCACCGAATTTCTACCATGTGGCCATCTACCTCGGGAACGGCCAGGTCATCCAGGCGCTGAATCCCGCAGAGGGTATCGGCGTCACGTCGCTGAGCAGCATGGCCGGCATGCAGCTGTACCCGTATGCCGCCCGCTACTGACCGTCAACGGCACCGGGCGTTGGCCAGCCTGCTGTCCTGGATTCAGGACAGCACGTCCTTGGTGACGAACCTGCCATAAGCGAGCGCCCCGAACACGGCCACGTACCCTGCCTGCAGCAATGCGTTGCTGGCGAATGAATCCCACAGCACGGGCTGGCGCAGGAGGTCGCCGAACCCCAGCCAGTAGTGGCTGAACAACCAGGGATGAAGCCATTCGAGCTGCGGCAGCTGGTCCAGGACCTGGGAGACCACGGACAGCACCACGGTGGCGGCCATGGCGCCCACCGGGACCACTGTCAGCGTCGAGAGGAAGAGTCCGATCGCCGACAACCCGGCCAGTGACACTGCCAGGTATGCGGCGATCAGGAGCAGCCGCAAGGCAGCCTCCGGCGGCTGGACCACGTCCCCGGACAGCAACGTGACAGGGCCCACGGGGAAGAGGGCGGCGCCGATGGCAGCCCCCGCCAGCGCAACGGTGACCGGTGCGGCAACGCAGAAGGCAAGGGCGCCGGCATACTTCACCAGCAGCAACCGCACCCGTCCGGCCGGTGCCACCAGCAAATACCGCAGGGTGCCCAGGCTGGCCTCCCCGGCAATGGTGTCCCCGGCTACCACTCCTATGGTCAGCGGAAGAAACAGCGGAACCGACACCAACATCGCGGTGACCGCCACAAAGAGCCCGTTCTGGGTGATGCGGTCAAGGAACGCGGGCCCCCTGCCCGCAGGCACGGCGGAGGACAGCCGGACGGCGACGGCGATGAGGACGGGGATGGCCGCCAACGCCAGCAGCATGGCCCAGGTCCTTCGGCGCCGGAAGAGTACCCGCAGTTCGGACCCGAGGAGGGGGAGGCTGGACGAGCTCCGGGACCGTGAAGAAGCACTCCCGGAGCCGCCGGCCGCCGGATCCGCTGTTGGGACACTACTGGGCAACGTCGAACCCCTCCCCCGTCAGGGCCACAAACCGCTCTTCAAGGCTTTCCCGCTCCACGGCGAATCCGCGGACCCGCACCCCTGCCTCCACGAGCCGGGCCACAATGTCCTCCGGCGCCGCCATCGACGGACCGGCCGGCGCCCCCGCCACCAACCCCGCCCCTGTCACGGACGCTGTCACCACTTCCCCGTCCTGTTCGGCAGCACCGGTTACCGGCGCAAGGCCCAGGCGGGCCAGTACACCGGAGGCCGCACCGGCGTCGGGCGTCAACAGCCGGATGCGCACCTCACCGGCCTGCCGGAGCTCCGACAGCGGGCCCTGGGCAACCAGGCGGCCGGCGCTCATGATCGCGGCGTGGGTGCAGATCTGTTCCACTTCGGCCAGCAGGTGGCTGGAGACGAAAATCGTGGCGCCGTCGGCGGCCAGGGACCGGACCAGGCTCCGGACTTCCCGGGTACCCTGCGGGTCCAGGCCGTTGGTGGGCTCATCAAGGACCAGCAGGTCGCGCGGGGACAGCAAGGCGTTGGCAATTCCCAGCCGCTGTTTCATACCCAGCGAGTAGGCATGGACCCGTTTACCGGCAGCGTGGGAGAGCCCCACCCGGTCCAGCGCCTCGCCCACCCGGGCCCGGCGCGTGGCGGGTGGCGCATGGCGGCTTGCCGCATCCAACCGATGCAGGTTGGCCGCGCCGGTCAGGAACGGATAAAAGGCCGGCCCCTCAACGAGGGCGCCGACCCGTGGGAGGACCTCGTGCAGCCGGCCCGGCATGTCAAGGCCCAGTACCTTCACGCTCCCGGCCGACGCAGCAGCCAGTCCGAGCATCATGCGGATAGTGGTGGTCTTCCCGGATCCGTTAGGGCCCAGGAACCCGAAAACCGCGCCGTGCGGCACGGCCAGGTCGACACTGTCCACGGCGAGTTGGTGGCCGAACCGCTTGGTCAGTCCGTGGGTTTCGATGGTCAGTTCCGACGTTCCCGGCGTGCCTGGGCCGAGCGTTCCAGCCGGGGTTACGGTTGCCCGGGCAACCTCCGTCATGGGGCTGCCGCGGCGGCCTGCAGCCGCTCCGGCGGAACCATCCCCACGAAGATACGTCCGTCGTCGGTCACCAGTACGTTCACCAACGGTGTGGACAGCAACCGTCCACCGGGGACGACGGCGGCGGCCTGGGACAGGAACGGATCCTCCAGCAAGGCCTCACTCAGGGCCGCTCCCTGCCCGGCCTGCGCTGCCGGGAACCCAACAACTGCTTCCCACCCCTTGCCGGTGACCGTTGGCTTGGCCGTGCCACTCATCGGGTGGGAGGGCCTGGCTTGTTCGGTTGCTTCGGGGCCGGTTGCCTCGGGCTGGGCGAAGGCGTCGGGCGTGACCATACCGGGCGACCCCGGGAGGGTCGATGTGATGGGCCAAGGGTGGTCACCCGTCGGAACAGGGAGTTCCTTGACAGTGGCGCCCGGCGGGGGAACGAAGGTGAAGCGCGATTCGTCGGGGGCGGTCAGGGAGAGGCTGGTGAATCCCGACTGGAACGCCGGCGCGGCCTGGCCCCGTGCGTTGACCGAAACGCGCAGCGGCATTCCGGTTTCGCCATCAACGGCGATGGCCACCTGGCCCACCAAGGTCTCCTGCGTCCGCGGCTGTAGCAGCAGGTTATAGGCAGCCCTGCCCGCGACTTCGACGTCCGGGCCTACGGTCACTTCGGTTGACGCGTCTGCTTTGGCCAGGAGTTTCCTGGCGAGCTCCTCGGGCGTGGGCACTGCGGCAGCGTCCGGGGGAAGGGCAGCCGGGCCATCCGAAGGCAACGGCAGGTCCCGGGCGAAGGCGGGCAGCGTCAGGTGGGCGGCGGTGTTGTCCTTGGAGCTGTAGAACCACACTTCGCTGTCCCGCTTGATAAGGTCGCGCTCAGCCAGCCGGTCCACCACCTGGATGCGGACCTTGGCCGGGCCATCCACAAAAACGCGGGCGGTATGCTCTCCCGTGAGGAGCTCGGCGATGGATGCGGTTCCGCCGGCCGACGCGGGCCCGGAGGAGGGACCTGTGGACGGAAGCTCCGGCAGGCCCAGTTCCGAGCTCTGCTGCAATGTCCCGGAGAAGGCCATGGTCCGGTGCCCGCCCACCATGGCAAGTACCTGCTCCGGGGTCTTCCCGGGCAACGGGTTGCCGGCGCTCGCAGGGATTGACCCCGCCAGCACGCCAGCCCCGATGAGGGCGGGGACGGCGGCGGCCGGGATCCAGCGCAACCACGCTCGGTTCATGCCAGCCACACTCCTAGGTTGGAGCCCATACCAACAGGTTACGCCTGCCGACGTCCCCGCACACCCCTTGCCCCTGGGTTGGCCGTCAGCCGGGAACAACTGTTCCGGCCGCGCCGTCCACGGTGATGCGCTGGCCGCTGGAAATGAGGAGGGTGGCATCCGGGACGCCCACCACAGCGGGGATGCCGTACTCACGGGCCACCACAGCTCCATGCGAATTGGGGCCGCCCATTTCCATCACCAGGCCACCCGCGGTCAGGAACAACGGCGTCCAGCCGGGATCGGTGGACGGTGCCACCAGGATCTCCCCGGGTTCCAGGTGCGCACCCACCGGGTCAAGGATGACGCGGGCAACCGCGCTGACAACACCGGCCGACGCCGGACTTCCGGTAAGGGCGCCCGGCACCTGTGAGCCTTGCCCCTTCGGGCCTTTCCCGGCGGCCGACGGCACGGCCTCCGGTTCGGTACCGTCGGAGAGAAGCAGCCGCGGTATGTGGCGGCGCCCGAGTTCCATCGCGTAGTCGTCCCGCCGCTGCGCCACGATGCTGCGAAGGTCCAGGCCCGGCTGGTTTTCCAGGCCCCGGCGGGCTTCGGTGAAATCCAGGAAAAAGATGTCGTCGGGGTCCGCGATGGCTCCTGCTGCCGCCAAAGCCGTACCCACCTGCTGCAACTGGCGCCGAACCTCAGCCAGGCCCACCACGAGCTGGTACTTGGGCAGTTCGCGGAGCCCGGCGAAGAGCCGCGCCCTGCGCAGTGCGGCCTGCACCATGGCGCCGCGCAGCCGGCCTCGGCCCCGGGCCTCCGCGGCCAGGCGCTCTACCTGTTCCTCGGCCTGATCCGCCGCATTGCTGAACTGCACATCAGGGGCCAGGCCCGGATCTTCAAGCCGGAGGTAGTTGGCCAGCACCCCGAGGATGTGGGTGGGATCATCTGCCCACCGCGGCATGCCCACGTCGATTTCAGCGACGGCGCGCTGGCCATAGCGGTCCATGAACCGCGCCACGCCCGCCTGCAGCACTGCGGGCAACTCCCCGGCCTTGAACTGCCGGGCCAGCACCGCGGCGGCCTCGCTCCTGACAGCCATGGCTGACCCGCCGTCGTCCCTGACAGCGGACGCGAGGCGCCACAGCTCGAGGTCCATCTCGGTGGTCACGTTATGCGGCAAGCCCCGCAGCACCTGCTGGAGGTCGTCCCAGCGTCCGCCGCCCAGCAGTCTGCCCGCCAGCGCCAGCATCCCGAAGCCCAGGGCCGGCAGGGGCAGCACGGCCGGCACGATCGGGAACAGGCGGTGGCCCAGGAGGTATTCGGCATGATCGAGGCGTGCAGCCGCGGTGACGCCCGGTCCCGGCTCCAGCGAGTCAGCAAACTCACGCGTGAACCGGTTCACCCGCCGAAGCGCGGCCCGCGGCCGGAACAGCGCACGGACCAGGGTTTCCGGTGCCCTGGACCGCACGGCCGCCGGAACCACGTGGCGGAGCAGTCCAAAGGGGGTCCTGCTGGTCACAGCGAACCGGGGATCCTCGAAAACCCCCCTCAGCACGGCGGCCGACCTCGCCTCCATCACATCAAAGACACGGGGAACAAGGCGCCGGCCGGTGCTGCTGCGGGCAACGCTGGTCAGATCGATGTAGATCCGCTGGCCGGCTTCTGCATACGGCGGCGGTCCCTTGCGGGGGTCCGGCACGTCAATGCCTCCGGCCGTGGCCACGGACGAGGCGATCAGGCGGATGGCGGCCAACCCCATGGGCGTGAGGGGCCGGGTGAGACCCTGGGCCAGGCTGAAGCACAGGAACACCCGCGCTCCCCCGGCCGCATCGGTCCGCTCCGGCACCGGGTACAGGGTGGTGACGGGCCGCGATTGGGTAAGCCATGGCCGGCCGTCGTGATCGATGGCCCACTCAATGTCCTGGGGGCTGCCGAAACGGCCTTCCACCCGTTGGCCCAGGGCAGCCAGCTGGATTGCCTGGCCGTCCGTCAGGCAGGCAGCGGCACTGGAGCCGGCCAGCTCCACGGTCTCCGTCCCGCCACCGACAACCGGCCGAACCATCACCCGCTTGTCCCCGAATTGCCGTTCCACCACCCGCCCCGCGCCCGGATCCACCACGAAGTGGTCCGGATTGACTGAGCCGGACACTACTGCCTCGCCCAGCCCGGGGGCGGCGTCTATGACCACTTGTTTGCGCCGCCCGGTGACCGGATTGGCGGTGAACATCACGCCCGCGGCCGCGGCGTCCACCATGCACTGGACCACGACGGCGAGGGCAACGGAGGAGGGGTCGATGCCGCGGTCCGCACGATAGGTGACTGCCCGGTCTGTCCACAGGGAGGCCCAGCAGTTGCGCACAGCTTCCACGACGGCGTCGGCGCCCACCACGTTGAGGTAGGTATCCTGCTGGCCCGCGAAGCTGGCGGTGGGCAGGTCCTCGGCCGTAGCCGAAGACCTGACGGCCACCGGAACGTCTGCCCCTAATTCCCTGTACGCCTGCCTGATGGCAGCGCTGACGTCAGCCGGCACCGATGTTCCGCGGATCAGCTCCCGGGCGCGTCCGGCCAGGGCGGCCAAGGCCGGCAGGTCGCCGGCGGCCGTGGCCCGCATCGACCGGTGGATCCCGGCAAGCGCGGTGCTTCCGGCGCCGGCTGTGCCGTCCGCAGCCTGCCGGTACGCCTCCGTGGTCAGGCAGAATCCGGCCGGTACGGGCAACCCTGCGGCCAGCAGTTCCCCGAGGTTAGCGGCCTTTCCGCCTACCGCCGGCACCATTCCGGCGCGGACGTGCTCCAGTCCGAGGACCGTGGCCGCAGACGCGTACTCGGGCATGGCATGCCTCCTGCTGGTGAGGCTTCAGGCGGGTTGTGCGGGCCCCGGGGTGGCGGCCGGAGCGTCAGGCAGCACCGAGGATCGGGCCGAAGCTTGCCCGGTCCGCCAGTCGAGGGTCTTCCCGGTCCGGGACCACCAGGACAGGGCACTTCGCGTGGTGCAGGACGCCGTCGGACGTTGAACCAAGGAGCATGCCGGTGAAGCCACCGCGCCCGCGTGTTCCCACTACCAGCACCTCCACGTGCCTGCTGGCGTCGACCAGCACGTCCACGGGCGAGCCGTCCCTGAGCTCCGATTCCATAGGCAGGCGCGGATAGTGGCTCCTGAGCCATTCCATACCCGCATCCAGCTGCACCCGGATGTCCGCGAAGAGGGCCTTGCGGTCCATCGGCGCAGGGACCCAGGCGAGTGAACCGTTGTACTGCGGAACAGCACAGACCACCCGCAGGGTTGCCCCCAGCCGCTCGGCCTGGGAGGCGGCTTCGAGGACGGCCACCCGGGCCTGTTCCGACCCGTCAACACCCACCACCACGACGTTCTCCACTGGCTGGTGTCCGGACTTGGCCTGTTCGGCTTTGATCCGCCTGTCCTCAGTGGTTTCGCCCAGCCGGTCGGAGCAGATCAGTGGAACAGTGACGGTGGGGCACTTGGCGTGCGCCGGCAGTGCGCTGCTGACGGAACCGAGGAGCCGGCCCACGAAGCCGCCGCGGCCCCTGGTGCCGAACACCAGCAGCTCGGCCGTTTCCGACATTTCCAACAGCACGCCCGAGGCGTCACCGTTCTCAACGGAAGCGTCGACGTCGATGGTGTAGCGCGAGACCTTTTCCAGCGCCTGCTTGACGATCGCCTCAGCACCTTCGCGGATGACCGAGTCATCGACGGTGGCGTACCCGCCGTCAAGCCCGGAGGCGGCAAAGATGGGCACCGAGTAGGCGGTGACTATGTGCAGCGGCCGACGGCGTCGCTCGGCTTCGCGGGCTGCCCAGACGAGGGCGCACTGGCCGTGGTCGGACCCGTCAACGCCCACCACGATTCCCCGGGGCCCGCCGGAACCGGCGCTTTCTCCCCGTGCCTGGTCCGGATGCATCTCATGTGCGCCCATGGGGCCGCCTCCTCGCGATACTGCCTGATATTGCGGCTATTCTGCCAGAAGCGGGCCGTTCCCTGTGCACTTGCCGGACAGCCATGCGCCCCGTCCGGGACAGACCGCCTCCAGTTCTCACTATTCCCGCTCCGGGGGCCGTAAGCAAGCATGCGCAGGGCCGTACCGCCTACCTGCTGACGGACTCTTTCGCTGCAGGCGGAAAGCGCATTCACCACTGCGAAGAATGTTTGCATTTGGGCTATCCATGGCCACTAATGTTCTGTAGTCTTCGAGGCACTGCTGGTCCGGAATGTTCTGTGCAAGAACGGTTCAGTGCCAGCTGTTGCGACCGGACTTTGGGGGTAACGGAGCGAAAGCAGAGCGATGGCGCCTGCACCTGCCCACCCTTCGAAGGAGGAAAACTGTCGTGTCAAGCTTGCCCACAACTGGCGGGACCGAACAGACCACCACGGTAATCATCGGTACGGGCCTCTCCGGCCTGGCGGTGGCTGCCGAGCTGCGCCGCCGGGGCGTGCACTCCATCGTGGTGGACGGCCTCGACATCCTGGGCGCCGGGCAACCGGCCAACACAGCATCACTGCAGCGCTGCGATGCAGCCGATTCCGTCTCCCTCCAGGAGCGGAACGAAATCCTCCGCCACCTGCGCAACTACGCAGCCAGCCACCACGTTGACGTGCGAAACACCACCAGGGCAGTCCAGCTCAGCATGGTCCCGTCCCTGCACGGCGCCGCCCCGGGTGAGAACCCGTCCCATCAGTGGGAGGTCCATACTCCCACCGGGATCCTGCTGGCAGACCACATCGTCCTGACGCGTTGTGCCCACAGCCAGCTGCGCCGCATGCTCAGCGATTTCGGCATCACCGTGGGACGCAACCTGGCCGCGGCGATGCGCGCCATTGGCATCTACCTCGTAGGCGTCGGCGAACTGATCACGCCCTCCCCCAAGGAGGTCCTGCGGCAGGCCAAGACCGTGGGCCACGCCATCTCCTCGAAGGTCCATCCGGAGAACTCCCCCACCCTGCTGACCGGCAGTTTCACTGTTCTGCCTGCCTGAAGGCAGCAACGCACTCTGCAGGCGACGGCCAGTGCGTGCGGCGTCCCCCTGCCTGCTAGGCCGGGCTTCCCTCGTCCTCATCGCCTGTGCCGAGGCGCCGCCGGGCCAGGACGCCGATGGCCACCAACAGACCCACCGCCACCGCTGCGAACACCACCAGGCTCCACGGGAACGGCTCCGAAGCGTCCTGGGCCGGCGCCGGCGTCGCAGTGTTCCCCGGCTGGGCGGTGCCCATGCCCGGGACGGCAGCGGCCGACGTCGACGCTCCGGCAGGCGGCGCACCGGCGGCCGCCGCCGTGGCGGTGAAGCTGAACGTCCCTTCAATGGGGTGCGAATCGGAACTGACCACCCGCCAGCTGACGGTGTACGCACCGGCCGGCGCTCCCGCCTTCAGCCTCTGCGAGGCAACACTGTCAACGATGACCACGGCTCCATCGGCCCATTCAGACCCGGCTGCATCCTTGACGGAAAACTGCGCGCCGATGCCCAGGGGTTTGTTGTTGAAGGTCACGGAGACCTCCTCGGGCGGAGCAGCCAGCGTGGCTCCCTGCGCAGGGCTGCTGGACTCGGCGGCGTCATGCGCGGAGGCCGGACCGGAGAGGCCCAGAAGGCTGGCGGCGACGATGACAAAACCGAGCACAGCGCTCAGGAACTGGCGGCGGATGGAACGCATGAGTGGACTGCTCCCTAGTGTTGGCTTCCTTACAGACTAGGCGAATTTGCCCTGCTGCCGCCCGGCGGACCCATAGGATTCAACTATCCCCACAGACTCCCCCGGAGGACTAATGCTCAAGCAAGGCTCTGCACTGGACCGGTACTTCAAGATCACCGAGCGCGGGTCCAACCTGTCGCGCGAGATCCGCGGCGGCTTCGCCACGTTCTTCGCCATGAGCTACATCGTGGTGCTGAACCCGCTGATCCTGTCCGGCCCCGACTCCAGCGGCAACACCCTCGGGTTCGCCGCCGTCGCCGCCGTTACCGCCTTCGTGGCCGGGATCCTGACCATCCTCATGGGGGCCTGGGCAAAACACCCCTTCGCGCTGGCCACCGGCCTGGGCGTCAATGCCTTCGTGGCCGTCACCGTGGCCACCAATCCGGGCCTGACCTGGCCGGACATGATGGGCCTGGTGGTGCTCTCCGGCGTCACCATGCTGATCCTGGTCCTCACCGGATTCCGTACCGCCGTGTTCAAGGCAGTCCCGGACGGGCTGAAGACCGCAATCGTGGTGGGCATCGGCCTGTTCATTGCCCTGATCGGACTGGTGAACGCCGGTTTTGTCCGCCGCATCCCCGACGTCGCGGGCACCACCGTTCCCGTGGGCCTGGGGTTCGACGGAAAGCTCCTCGGCTGGCCCACCGCCGTCTTTGTCTTCGGCCTGGTCCTGACCATCGCCCTGGTGGTCCGCAAGGTCAAGGGCGCCATCCTGATCGGCATCATCACCTCCACGGTCATCTCCGTGATCCTTGAACTGACCCTGCACATCGGCCCGAGCGTCGCGCCCGACAAGCCGTTCAACCCGCAGGGCTGGTCCCTGGTGGCGCCCGCTTTCTCGGAATGGGCCGCCCCGGACCTGTCGCTGATCGGCAAGGCCAACCCCTTCGGCGCCTTTGAACACCTCGGGTTCATTGCCGCCACCCTGCTGGCCTTTGTGATCCTGCTCAGCATCTTCTTCGACGCGATGGGCACCATGGTGGGGCTCGCCAACGAAGCCGGAACGGTGGACGAACACGGCAACATCCCCGATGTGGACCGTGTCCTGCAGGTGGACGCCCTGGGTGCGATTGTGGGCGGCGGCGCTTCGGTGTCCTCGAACCAGATCTATGTTGAAGCCGGTGCCGGCATCGGCGAGGGCGCACGGACCGGTATCGCCTCGATCGTCACCGGCCTGCTGTTCCTGGTGGCCATGTTCTTCACCCCGTTGATCAACCTGGTGCCCTTCGAAGCCGTGGCACCGGCCCTGGTGGTGGTGGGCTTCATGATGGTCTCCCAGGTGGGCAAGATCGACTGGCAGGACTGGGGAATCGCCATCCCGGCGTTCCTGACGTTCACCCTCATGCCGTTTACGTACTCCATTGCCAACGGCCTGGGAGCCGGCTTCATCGCCTTCGTCCTGATCCGCACCGTCCAGGGCCGGGTCAAGGAGATCCACCCGCTGATGTGGGCCGTCGCCGGCGCGTTCCTGCTGTTCTTCGCCATCGGTCCGATCGAGGCTGCGCTGGGCATGTAGCCCGGGTCCACCCTGGCCGGGGCGTGCGCTACACCGCGGTGGTGGGCGCGCGCCCCTCGTCGCCGGACTCTGCGACGGCCCTGCGTTTGCGCAGCCCGTCCAGCCGGTTCATCAACGGCGAGGTGGTGGCGCCGTGGATGACGATCGACATGGACACCACCAGGCCCACAAACGCCCACAGCCATTCGGCCTGGGCGGTGAATTGCCCCTTTCCCAGCGCGTACGCCAGGTAGTACAGCGAGCCGATGCCGCGGATGCCGAAGAACGACAGCGCAACACGTTCCAGCGGCCCGGTCTTGCCGCCCAGCAGTCCAATCCAGCCCGCCAGCGGCCGCACGATCAGCAGGAACGCCAGGGCCACCAGCAGCTCAGCCCAGCCGATGCCGGCCAGGAGACCGCGGGCAATGGCTCCTCCCAGCAGGACCAGGATCACCACGGTCATCAGCCGCTCCAGCTGTTCAACGTAGGAGTGCAGCACCCGGTGGTAGCCATGTGTATGCTCCGCCGAGCGGATGGTCACCGCGCACACAAACACGGCCACGAAGCCGTAGCCCTCAATCATCTCCGTCAGGCCGTAGGCGAGGAAGGTGGCCGCCAGTGCCACGAACCCTTCGGAGTGGTTGGCAAGCCGGACGGACTCCTTCCGGGCGGAGAAGAACAGCCGGCCCAGCAGTTTGCCCGTACCGAACCCGAACAGCACCCCCAGGCCCAGCCGCCAGAGAACATCCACTCCGAACCATTCCGGGAACCAGGCCGAGGGCGATGCGCCCACCACGCTGATGGCGATCGCCAGGTAGACAAACGGGAAGGCCAGCCCGTCGTTCAGCCCGGCCTCGGAGGTCAGGCCGAAACGGACTTCATCCTCCTTTGCCGCTTCCTCTTCCTCGTCTGCCGGCTCCCCCACCTGGACTTCGGAAGCCAGCACCGGGTCGGTGGGCGCCAGGCTGGAGGCCACCAGCAGTGCCGCGCCGAGTCCCAGGCCCAGGAACCACAGCCCCATCAGCGTCAGGGCCAGAATGCACAGCGGCATGGCGATGCCCAGAAGCCGCCACGTGGTGGACCAGGACTTCCGCCCCACCGGCCGGTCCAGCGCCAGTCCCGCACCCATCAGGGAGATGATGACGCAGACCTCGGCCAGGTGGAGCGTCAGGTCGCTGTGGACGATCGGGTCCGGGTCCGGGAGTGTGGGGATCAGGGAGAAGGCTGCCATCCCTGCACCCAGGAACACCATGGGCATGGAAAACGGCGCGTTCCGCAGCACCCTGGGGAGGATGGCTGCCACAAAAACGGCGGCGCCCGCCGCTGCGAACAGGATGCTGGGGGCTTCAAACATGGCGTTGCTCTCCGGCCTGCGTCATTGCGCTCGACGGCCTGCCCTGCTGCTCAGGCCCACCCTGGACGGGATTGCTCAACTTTAGCCCCCGGCCCCGGCGGCAACGCGCAGCGCCGCCGGATCCTGGCGCAAAAGATCGGTCTGTGCAGAGCCGGGCCGCCCTGGAGATCCTGGTTCCCTGCGCCCCGGCACGCGTTCCCGATGTCCGGAATTCCAGACAGCACGACGGCGGCCCTGCTCGCTTTCGGGCGGGTCATGCGGTGAGCTTGGACCATGGCCTTCACCGCACCCTCCGTCGATGTCCCGCCGCAGCCCTGGACCGGGAGGTTCGACGGCGACGGTTCAGAGCACCGGCGCTGGTGGCAGGCAGTCTCGCCGTACAGGTCCGGCCCGGACCTGCCCGATGCCGCCGGCCAGGCACCGGCCGTCCTTCTCGGCTTTGCCAGCGACGAAGGGGTCCGGCGCAACAAGGGCCGCCCGGGGGCAGCACTGGCACCCGCAGCCATCCGTGCCGCCCTGGGCCCCCTCGCCTTCCACCTCGGCCGCACCGTCTCGGACGCCGGCGACGTTGCCGTTTCCGGCGGCGCCCTGGAAGCCGGGCAGGCCCGTGCCGGCCGGGCGGTGGCAGCCATGCTCGACGCCGGACAGCTCACCGTCGTGTTGGGCGGCGGGCACGAAACCGCCTTCGCAAGCTATTTGGGCGTGGCCGCTTCAGACGCCGTGCGCAGCGGCAAGCGGCTGGGCATCCTGAACCTGGACGCGCACTTCGACCTCCGCGCTGAATCCCTTCCGAGTTCGGGGACGCCGTTCCTCCAGATGGCCGAGGCGGAAGCCGCCGCCGGACGGGAATTCCGGTACGCCGTCGTCGGAATCTCCGAGCCCAACAACACCCGGGCGCTGTTCACGACGGCGGAGCGGCTGGGCGTGCGGTACCTGCTGGACGAGGACTGCTCAGCCGGGCGGGTGCTGGGGTTCGTGGCGGACTTCCTTGCCGGCGTCGACGTCCTGTACCTGACCATCGACCTGGACGTCCTCCCGGCCTCGTCCGCACCGGGCGTAAGCGCGCCGGCCGCGTTCGGGGTACCGCTGCCGGTAATCAGTGCCGCGTGCCGGCAGGTGGCGGAAAGCGGAAAGCTCCTGCACGCCGATGTGGCTGAACTGAACCCGGCGTTTGACCTCGACGGCAGGACCGCCAAAGTAGCGGCACGGCTCGTTGACACCCTCCTCCGCTGATGAGGGGGCGGGCCGCCTGACACCTGGCGTCGCTAGGCCCTGAGCACGTAACGCCGCTCCGGCCGGCCCACGCCGTACTTGAGCCGGACCTCCAGCACGCCTTCATCGTTCAGGTACTCCAGGTAGCGGCGCGCGCTGACCCTCGACGTGCCCAGCGTGACCGCCACCTCCGCAGCGGAGAGGTCGCCGTCGGCCTCTTTCAGTGCCGCTTCCACCAGCTTCAGCGTCTCGATGCTGCAGCCCTTGGGCAGCGGCCGTCCGCCCTGGGCTGCAGCACTGTCCAGGCCGAACACCCGGTTCACGTCCGACTGTTCGGCGACGTCCTTGGACGAGTCCAGGCCCTGGTAGGCATTCCGGTAGTGCTCCAGGCGTTCCTGCAGGTCCGTCTGCGAGAACGGCTTGATGAGGTAATGGACGATTCCGCCACGCAGGGCCTTGCGCACCGTGTCCACCTCCCGGGCGGCGCTGATCACCAGGACGTCGAGCTCCGGTGCCACGTCCCGGAGCCGGTGCATGAGGTCCAGGCCGTTGATGTCGGGCAGGTGGATATCCAGCAGCACCAGGTCCGGGAGGAGCCGTTCTGTCTCGATGACCGCCTGGGCGCCCGTGTGGGCCACGCCGACGACGGTGAAGCCGGGGGTGCGCTGGATGAAGCCGGCGTGGACCTTGGCCACCATGAAGTCGTCGTCGACAATCAGGACTTTGATCATTGCTGCAGGTTCCTCGTTCTCTTGAGCCGTGCCGTGAAGACTGCCCCGTTGTCGTTTGCCACCGTGAGGTCGCCGCCGCTGCGGCGGCACACCACCCGGGAGATGGCCAGGCCGAAGCCCCGGCCGCCGCTGGTGCCCGGCTCGGAAGTTCCCGGCTCCTTCGTCGTGAAGCCCTGCCGGAAGATCTCCTCCGCCTGCGCCCCGGCAACCCCTGGTCCAGTGTCCCGGACGGTGACCGTGACGCCGTCGGCCGTCTCCTCCACCAGCACCCGGACGGCTGCCTCCGGAAGCCCGGTGACGGCGTCGAACGCGTTGTCCACCAGGTTCCCGACGACGGTGGCGAGGTCGCGCGAGAGCTCGTCGTCCACCCGCTCCATCCCGGAGTCGGGGTGCAGCTGCAGCGTTACTCCCCGTTCGGCTGCCAGGCTCGATTTGGCGATCAGCAGCGCGGCGAGGGCGGGGTCCTGGATGCGGCTGGTGACCTCGTCGTTGAGCCGGGTCCTGTCCAGGGTGGCCCCGTTGACGAACTGGACCACGGAATCGTATTCTCCGATCTGGATCAGGCCGGAGATCACATGCAGCTGGTTGGCGAACTCGTGGGCCTGGGCGCGGAGGGTGTCCGTGGCGGTCCGGGTGGCACCGAGTTCGCGCTCCAGCGAGGACAGCTCGGTGCGGTCGCGCAACGTGGTGACGGAGCCGATATCGCGTCCGCGCGAACGGATGGACACCCGGTTCAGGACCACCAGCCGGTCCCCCACCAGGACAAGCTGGTCCGGCCCCGGCTGGTCACGGGTGAGCACCTCTTTCAGGGCAGGCTCCACCCGAAGGCTGCCCACGCGTTTGCCCACACAGTCTGCGGGCAGGCCGAGGAGGGTGCGGGCGCTGTCGTTGGCCACCGTAATGCGCTCGTGCGGGTCCAGTGCTACCACGCCTTCCTTCAGGCCGTGGAGCATGGCTTCGCGGTTTTCCACGAGCCCGGTGATTTCGCTGGGCTCCATGCCCAGGGTCTGCCGCTTCACGCGGCGGGACAGCAGCAGGGACCCCGCAACCCCCAGCACGCTGGCAACGCCGAGGTAGGTCAGGAGGTTGGGCACCGCATCCCCGAGCCGCTCCAGCGTTGAGGGATAGTTCCGGCTGATGGACGCGATGCCGATCATCTTGCCGGCGTCGTCAAGGACCGGGACATGGGCGGAGAGCGCTGCCGTGCCGGAGCCGCCGCCCAGCACACCGGTCCATGCCCGCACTTCCAGCACCCGGCTTCCGCCCAGTTCCAACGGCTGGCCCAGCAGGCCCGGGTCCGATGACGCAACCACCGTACGGTCCAGCCTGGCCAGCGCCACATGCGAGGATCCGGACACCGTCCGCACGGACTCGGCAACGGCAGGCAGGGCAGAGCCGGCCCGCGGTTCCGCAGCAGGGAGGAGCTCGCGAACGGTGGGATTGGCTGCCAGCGCTTCGGCCGCCGACAGTGCCCGCCTGCCCTCGATCCGTTCGAACGCGGCGGCGGACTGTGCCAGGGAGATCGCCACTACGGCCACGAGGACGGCGAAGACAATCAGCAGCTGCAGGACCAGGTACTGCCCCGCAAGGGACATTCCTCTTCGTCGAGTCACTGGGGTTCTTTCTGCTGGCGGTGGGGCGTTTACTGCGGTGCGTGTTGGCATCTGTTGGTCAGGCTACCCGAACTCTGCCCCTTGGGGAGCCGCCGCGGGAGGGCCGCAACCGTGAACGCAATGAACTTAACTTTCTCTGCGTACACAAGAGTGATGACGGTCACTTGCGGGCCTAGCATCGGATCACCAGTCAGTTTTGCTGATCACGTTTTTCAGAGAAGAGGAACACCATGCGCCAGATCCGCGCATTGCGAATTGCCGCCGTCGCCGCCGGTATCGCCCTGATGGCCACCGGCTGCGGTGCCACCGGGAAAAGCTCCACCGATCCCTCAAGCTCCGGCGCTGCCGCCGGACCCGTCACCGGCCTCCAGATCATGGTCCCCAACACGCCCGGCGGCGGTTACGACACCACCGCCCGCGTCGCAGCGAAGGTTCTGGACGACGAGAAAGTCGCCACCAACACCGAGGTCTTCAACCTCGCCGGGGCCGGCGGAACCGTCGGCCTGGCCCGGATCGTCAACGAAAAGGGCAACGGCGACCTCACCATGCTCATGGGCCTTGGCGTGGTCGGGGCGAGCTACACGAACAAGTCAGAATCCAAGCTGACCGACACCACCCCGCTCGCCCGGCTGATTGAAGAGCCAGGCGCCATCATGGTCAACAAGGATTCGCCCTACAAGACCATCGACGACCTCGTCACCGCCTGGAAGGCCGATCCCGCCTCCATCAGCGTCGGCGGCGGCTCCTCCCCCGGCGGCCCGGACCACCTGCTGCCGATGCAGCTTGCCGGCGCCCTGGGAATCGACGCCACCAAGGTGAACTTCGTGTCCTACGACGGCGGCGGGGACCTCCTCCCGGCAATCCTCGGCAACAAGGTGGGTTTCGCGGCCTCCGGTGCCGGCGAATACCTCAAGCAGATTGAATCCGGCGAGGTGCGTGTCCTTGCCACCAGTGGTGAGAAGCGGCTGGACGGTGTGGATGCCCCCACACTGAAGGAGTCGAACATCGACCTGGTGTTCACCAACTGGCGCGGCATTGTGGCCCCTCCGGGCATCAGCGACGCCGACAAGGCAAAGCTGATCGCCGCCCTCGAAAAGATGCACGGCACGGATGCCTGGAAGGAAGCCCTGAAGACCAACAGCTGGTCTGACGCGTTCATCACCGGCGCAGAGTTCGAAACCTTCCTGACAGAGCAGGACAAGCGGGTGGCGGACGTCCTCACGAAGCTTGGCTTGGCGTGAGCTCCTCACCAACACTGGCCTCACGGCTCAAAGGCCGCTCCGAGCTGGGGGTTGCCCTCCTGCTCGGGGCGGTCGGGGCGTTGGTCATCTGGGACGCAACGCGCATCGTCACCCCTTACTCCCAGTCCGATCCCGTAGGCCCGAAGACCCTGCCCTACATTGTGGGCGCCCTGCTCCTGGTGTGTGCGGTACTGCTCGCCGTCAACGTCCTTCGGGGCGGCAAGGGCGAGGCGGAGGGCGGCGAGGACGTGGACCTGTCCCACCCGGCAGACTGGAAGACCATCCTGCCCCTGGCGGGAGCGTTCATCGCCAACATCCTGCTGATCGACTGGGCGGGGTGGGTAATATCCGGCACCGTCCTTTTCTGGGGCAGCGCCTGGGCCCTGGGCAGCCGGCATTACATCCGTGACGGCATCATCTCCATAGTCCTCTCACTGCTGACCTTTTACGGCTTCTACCTGGGCCTGGGCATTGCCCTGCCCGCAGGCCTCCTGGAGGGGATTCTCTGATGGACGTCTTTTCCTCCCTGATGGACGGCTTCGCCACCGCCCTGACCCCCATGAACTTCCTCTACGCCGTGATCGGCGTGGTCCTGGGAACCGCCGTCGGCGTCCTCCCGGGCCTTGGCCCGGCCATGACTGTGGCCCTGCTGCTTCCGGTCACCTACGCCCTGGAACCGACCAGCGCCTTCATCATGTTCGCCGGCATCTACTACGGCGGCATGTACGGCGGCTCCACCACCTCCATCCTGCTGAATACGCCGGGTGAATCGTCGTCGGTGGTCACCGCCATCGAGGGCAACAAAATGGCGAAAGCCGGCAGGGCCGCACAGGCCTTGGCGACGGCGGCAATCGGCTCGTTCGTGGCCGGCACCATCGGCACCACGCTCCTCGCGGTCTGCGCACCGATCGTGGTGGACTTCGCCATCAGCCTGGGTGCGCCCAGCTACTTCGCCATCATGGTCCTCGCCCTCCTGGCGGTTACCGCCGTGCTCGGCTCTTCCCGCCTCCGCGGCTTCGCTTCCCTGGGCCTGGGGCTTGCAATCGGTCTCGTGGGCATGGACTCGGTGACAGGCCAGCGCCGGCTCACTTTTGGCCAGCCGCTGCTGGCGGACGGCCTGGACATCGTGGTGGTGGCCGTGGCCATCTTCGCCGTGGGCGAGGCCTTGTGGGTTGCCGCCCACCTGCGCCGCACCCCGCTCCAGGTCATTCCGGTAGGCCGCCCGTGGATGGGCAAGCAGGACTGGAAACGGTCCTGGAAGCCCTGGCTCCGTGGCACCGCCTTCGGATTCCCGTTCGGTGCGCTTCCGGCCGGTGGAGCTGAAATTCCCACCTTCCTGTCCTATGTGACTGAGAAGCGCCTCAGCAAGCACCCCGAGGAATTCGGCAAGGGCGCCATCGAGGGCGTTGCCGGTCCGGAAGCAGCCAACAACGCTGCTGCCGCCGGCACCCTGACCCCCATGCTGGCCCTGGGCTTGCCCACCAACGCCACCGCCGCGGTCATGCTGGCAGCCTTCACGCAGTACGGCATCCAGCCCGGACCGCAGCTGTTCGAAAGCCAGGGACCCCTGGTGTGGGCACTGATCGCCAGCCTCTTTATTGGCAACTTCCTGCTCCTGATCATCAACCTCCCCCTGGCGCCGTTGTGGGCCAAGCTTCTTCAGATCCCGCGGCCCTATCTGTATGCAGGCATCCTGTTCTTCGCCACCCTGGGCGCCTACTCGGTGAACCTGCAGGCGTTCGACCTGGTCCTGCTGCTGGTACTGGGTGCGCTCGGCTTCATGATGCGGCGATTCGGGCTCCCCGTCCTGCCGCTCATCCTCGGGGTCATCCTGGGGCCGCGCCTCGAAAAGCAGCTCCGCCAGACCCTGCAGCTCAGCGCCGGAGATCCGGCCGGCCTCTTCAGCGAGCCGATCGCCATCGGCATCTATGTCATCGTGGCGATCATCCTGCTCTGGCCGCTGCTCTACAAGCTGGTCCGCCGGAACCGTCCGGCAGCAGTCCTTGCCGGTGTCCCGGCAACCCGGCAGGAAGCTTCTGAACCGACTGATGCTGCAGGCGGCGCAGGCAGCGTGGGCGGCTCCGGCAGCGCGACTGGTTCCGGCGTTGCCGACACATCCAACCGCACCCTGCACGGCGGCCGCCACGCCGACGGCACCCGGGACAGCGATGGCGGCGGGGGCAGAAACGGCGGTCCCGGTGACTAACGGCACGGCATTGACCACACACCACCAAGACAACCAGGAGCACCCATGACCATCGTTGTTGGCTACGTACCCACGCCGGAGGGCGAAGCAGCCCTCACCCAGGCCATCGCAGAGGCCCGGAAGAGCAACACCACCCTGCTGGTGATCAATTCGTCCAAGGGCGATGCCCTGGTGGATAACCGGTATGCCCAGGAACCTGAAATCCAGAGCATCGAGGACCGCCTTTCCACCCAAGGCATTGACCACGTGATCAGGCAGCCTGTCCGCGGGCATGACGCGGCAGCGGAAGTCCTCGATGCCGCGGAAGAGCTCAACGCCGAACTGATCGTGATCGGGCTTCGCCGCCGGACGCCGGTGGGCAAGCTCATCATGGGCAGCACGTCCCAGCGCATCCTCCTGGAGGCCGACTGCCCGGTTCTGGCCGTCAAAGCCGGCTAGCTGGCAGGGCACCGGGTGCCGGCAGTCCAGGTACACCGCCCGCCGCCAGTGGCAGTCCGCAGCACGTTCGGCCAAGCCCTCATCACCGGGGCCCGTCCGCAGCACCGTCATCCGGCGGAGGAACTGCAGAGGGCCCCGGTTTTGCATTTGCTGTTCAAAGCGCCACCTCCGTGGCAGAATACCTACGGGGGAAAGCGCTATCCCGGTGTAGTGATACACCAGTCATCTGACATATGAGGGTCTCGACGGTAGAATAGACCGAGCCCTCCGGCACAAATCAGAGAAAGACCAGCACATGACTACAGCCACTTTGGAACGCCCCGCCGTTTCGGCCGACTCCGAGACCGCAGAACTGCACTCCATCGATCTTGAGTTCTCCAGCGCGGACGAGGTCCACAAAGGCCTGGAAAGCGCGGTTGCCACCCTGATCGAATCAGCGGCCAAAGACGCCGCCTGCGGCATCCTCGTCACCCGGCTGCACCCCGGCCGCTACACGGTGGCCCTGGACGAGTCAGTCCCCTTCGGGCAGACCTACGAGAACATCGCAGCCTAGCGTTTTCGGCCCCCTCGCTCTCCAGCGTCACCGTGGCTGCAGCGTTCAGTCGATAAGTCACGCGGGCCGTCCAAACACGCAAGCCTTTTAAAACAGAAAGTCCCCGTCCTTCGGCGAACCCCCTACGGGGATGGCGCCAAAGGGCGGGGACTTTCCGGCGTCCGGGGTTAGCTCCGGCGCACCTGCACTCCATCGGACTTCAGGAAGAGTTGCTTCTCGGACGGGCCTGCCGGCACCATCCACAGAACGTTGCCGCTCTCCGAAACCTCTTCCACCTCGCCCGTTGCAATGACGTGCGCATGCTTGAGAACTTCCACCCGATCCCCGGGCCGGAGGGTGCCCCAGTCGGAGAGAGTGGCCGAATGGGCATTGCGCCTCGTTAGGACTGCCCCACGTGCTTTCATCTGAACTACTACCCCTTTGTATGCGTTCTGCCGCCACAGCATCTTTGATGTGACTTTCACTACACCTTCAGTTCTACTACACTTCCCGCGGCCCCATCGTCCGTGTCGAAACATATTTCGCGACAGGCCGGCAGGACTCAGCAAAGCTGAACAATCTTCCCCCTCAGGCGAGATTCCCGACGGCGGATTCGGCTGCAGCAATCACGTCACCGGAGTCAACGAGCAGGTCAGCCAGCTCGAGTTCCGGGGACAGGAACCGGTCCGTCCCCGGCCCGTCCACCACCTCGCGGAGCGCTGCGATCACCGCTGTTCCGGCAGGGCCGGGAAGCAGCGCGCCGTCCGAGAGTTGGGTGCGGATGTCCAACGCCCGGGTTGAGGTCACCAGTTCTATGGCGAGGACGCGACGCAGATTCTCCACGGCCTTCCGGAGTTTCCGGGCCGCATGCCAGCCCATCGAGACGTGGTCCTCCTGCATGGCGGAGCTGGGAATGGAATCCACTGAGGCCGGCACAGCAAGGCGTTTGTTGTCCGAAACCAGGCCGGCCTGCGTGTACTGGGCGATCATCAGGCCTGAGTCCACGCCCGGATCTGAGGCGAGGAAGGCAGGCAGCCCATGGGACCTGGCAGGATCCAGCATCCGGTCCGTGCGGCGCTCCGCGATGGAGCTGAGGTCGGCCACGGCGATGGCCAGGAAGTCCAGCACATAGGCAACCGGAGCTCCATGGAAATTCCCGTTCGAGCTGACGCGCCCGTCGGGCAGGACCACCGGGTTGTCGATGGCGGCCGCCAGTTCCCGGGAGGCCACCAGGGCGGCGTAGTCCACGGTGTCCCGGGCGGCGCCAGCCACCTGTGGTGCGCAGCGCAGGGAGTAGGCGTCCTGGACTTTCGAATCTCCCACGCGATGGGAGGCCACAATCGGGGAGTTGGACAGCACGCGCAGCATGTTGTCCGCACTCGCGGCCTGGCCCGGGTGCGGGCGCAGCGCGGCGTGCAGCTCCGGCAGGAACACCTGGTCCGTGCCCAGCAGTGCCTCGACGCTGAGCGCGGCGGTGATGTCCGCCGTCGTCAGCAGTTTGCGGAGGTCTGCGATGGCCATCAGGAGCATGCCCAGCATGCCTTCGGTGCCGTTGACCAGCGCCAGGCCTTCCTTCTCAGCAAGGGTGACCGGCTCAATGCCGTGCTCTGCAAGCAGCACAGCGACAGGCTGTTCGCCGCGCCCGCCGTAGGTCACGCCGTCGGGCCCGGCTGCTTCCCCTTCCCCCATCAGCACCAGCGCGCAGTGGGACAGCGGTGCGAGGTCGCCGGAGCAGCCAAGCGATCCGAATTCTCGGACCACCGGCGTGATGCCGGCGTTCAGCACGTCCACCATGGTCTGCAGGACCACGGGGCGGACGCCGGTGCGGCCGGAGGCGAGGGTCTTGGCGCGCAGGAACATGATGCCGCGGACCACTTCGCGTTCCACGGCCGGGCCCATGCCGGCTGCGTGGCTGCGGATGAGGGACTTCTGCAGCTGGGTGCGGAGTTCGTTGGGAATGTGGCGGTTGGCCAACGCCCCGAAGCCGGTGGAAATTCCATAGGCGGGGGTCTCGCTGTGGGCCAGCTCGTCAATGTGGGCGCGGACCTTGGCCACCGAGTCCAGGGCGTCCTGGGCAATGGTCACCTTGGCGTTGTGGCGGGCGACGGCGACGACGTCCTCGGGAGTAACGCCGCTGGAGCCGAGGGTGACGGTGAGCGGTGAGTGGGTTGGGGCATTGGCTGTAATGGTCATGGTTCCTACTTCGGTTTCATCGATTGCTCCGTAGGGGCCCTTTTGGAGGCTCAAAACGGCGGATACGGAGCAATCGATGTGGGGATGGGGCCTGGGTTAGCGGGTTTCCGTCATCGGGATGCGGACGCCGCGTTCCTGTGCGACCTCGACGGCGCGGTCGTAGCCGGCGTCGACGTGGCGGATGACGCCCATGCCGGGATCGTTGGTGAGGAGGCGTTCAAGCTTCTGCGCGGCGAGGTCGGTGCCGTCTGCGACGGAGACCTGGCCGGCGTGGATGGAGCGCCCGATGCCGACGCCGCCGCCGTGGTGGATCGAGACCCAGGTGGCCCCGGAGGCCGTGTTGAGCAGGGCGTTGAGCAGCGGCCAGTCGGCAATGGCGTCGGAGCCGTCGGCCATGGCTTCGGTCTCACGGTACGGCGAAGCGACTGAACCGGAATCGAGGTGGTCGCGGCCGATCACGATGGGCGCCTTGACTTTGCCTTCCTTGACCAGCTGGTTGAAGAGCAGCCCGGCTTTGGCGCGGTCGCCGTAGCCCAGCCAGCAGATGCGTGCCGGAAGGCCTTCGAACTCCACGCGGTCCGCGGCGGCGTCGAGCCACTTGTGCAGGTGCGTGTTCTCCGGGAAGAGCTCCTTGATGGCCTTGTCCGTGACGGCGATGTCTTCCGGGTCTCCGGACAGCGCCACCCACCGGAACGGGCCAAGGCCTTCGCAGAAGAGAGGACGGATGTAGGCCGGGACGAAGCCGGGGAATTCGAAGGCCCGCCCGTAGCCGCCCTTGCGGGCCTCATCGCGGATGGAGTTGCCGTAGTCGAACACTTCGGCGCCGGCGTCCTGGAATTCCACCATGGCCTGGACATGGCGGGCCATCGAGGCCTGGGCCTTCTTGGTGAAGCCGTCCGGATCAGCTTCCGCCTCGCGGTGCCACTCGCCCACGGTGATCCCCTCGGGAAGGTAGCTCAGCGGATCGTGGGCGGAGGTCTGGTCCGTGACGACGTCGATGGTCAGCTCGCCGGCCTCGTGGCGGCGCAGGAGTTCGGGGAAGACCTCGGCGGCGTTGCCCACATAGCCCACCGACCAGCCGCGGCGTTCGTCCTTGGCCTTCTGCACCTTCGCGATGGCGGCGTCAAGGTCGGTTTCCACTTCGTCCAGGTAGCGCTTCCCGACGCGGCGGCGCAGGCGGGTCTCGTCCACATCGACGATCAGGCACGCGCCGTCGTTCAGGGTGACGGCGAGGGGCTGGGCGCCGCCCATGCCGCCGCAGCCGCCGGTGAGGGTCAGCGTCCCGGCGAGGGGCCCGTCAGCGTTCCCTTGCCGGCGGGGGCCGGGATGCGGCCTGCAGCCTGGAGCTTGCGTCCGACGGCGGCAAAGGTCTCGAAGGTGCCCTGCAGGATGCCCTGGGTGCCGATGTAGATCCAGGACCCGGCGGTCATCTGGCCGTACATCATCAGGCCCTCGGCCTCGAGCCGGCGGAACTCAGGCCACGTTGCCCAGTCGCCCACCAGGTTGGAGTTGGCCAGCAGGACGCGCGGGGCCCATTCGTTGGTGCGGAACACGCCGACGGGCTTGCCGGACTGGACCAGCAGCGTCTCGTCCTTTTCCATCGTTTCCAGCGTCCTGGTGATGGCATCGAACGCGGCCCAGGACCGGACGGCACGGCCGGTGCCGCCGTAGACCACCAGGTCATCGGGGCGCTCGGCCACCTCGGGGTCCAGGTTGTTCATGAGCATGCGCAGCGGGGCTTCCGTCTGCCAACTCTTGGCGGTGAGCTCAGTGCCGCGGGCTGCTTTGACCGGGCGGGCACCGGTGGTGAAATCGGCGGGTGCCATGAGGGGCTCCTTCGTGTTTGGGGGGCGAAAAAGGATTCTCGCGTCGCTGGGAAGAGGTTCTGTATCTACTAAAGCCCTTCCGCGACGCCGGAAACAGGGCTTTCGATCGGGTGCTGTCCGGGATTCCAGACCCGACCAGCACCTCCAGGGCGCATGCTATTTGGCGGGCCGCCCGTGGATGCGGACCGAGAGCTCGTCCGCGACCTTCTGCACCCGGGCGGCGAGCGCCGGCCATTCGTCGGCCGGCAATTTGTCCTCGAGGAACGTCACGGCGACTGCCGCCGTCGGCCATCCCACGTGGTCCGTGACGGCGGCGGCGATCGAGCCAAAGCCGGGCGTCACCTCGCCGTGCTCCGTGGCGTAGCCGCGCTGCCTGACCTGGTCCAGATGCGAGGACAGCGCCGAGTACTTCATGATGGCGCCCTCCACCTCGTGCCGGGCGGTGAAGGCCGCGGCGTTCGGGTACAGCGCGCGGACCTGTGATTTGGGCAGCGCGGCGAGGATGGCGCGGCCGCTGGCGGTGAGGTGGCTGGGGAGGCGGACGCCGACGTCGGTCACCAGGGACGGGCGGTTCTTGGCCCGCTCCTCCACGATGTACAGCACGTCCCGGCCGTGGAGCACCGCCAGGTGGGCGCTCTCGCCGATGACATCCACCAGCGATGCCAGCAGCGGCCGGCCCAGGCGCGACAGCGGTTCCTGCCGCGAGTACGCGGAACTGAGTTCAAAGGCGCTGATGCCCAGCCCGTAGCGCTGCTCCTCGTGCAGGTGGAGGACAAAGCCGCTTGCCTCCATCACGGCGAGCAGGTGGTAGACGCTGGAACGGGGCAAGCCAAGGGAGGTGGCAATGCTCGACGCCGCCATCGGCCCGCGCTTGGAGGCCAGCAGTTTGAGGATGCGAAGGGTGTTCTCGGCGGCCGGGACCTTGGAGGTCATCTTTTGTTCGGCACCTGCCTGCGGCCTGTCCTGCGCTGCTCCCACCACCATGTCCTCCATCAGTTTTCGCGCGACATTGCCTCATGTCCGGGATCCCGTACTCAACTGTGCACCCTTGACTGCCGCCAGCAGGGCCATCAGACCACGAACGATGTCCGGGATACCAGACGCATGCTCACTCCAGTGGGTGGCCGAGGCACCTAGGCTGGTGGCCATGGCCTCCACCACTGACATCCTTGCCGCCTACGATTGCCAGCTTCGCCGGCTGGTGCCGCCGCTGGTGCCGGAAGGCTATGAGTATCACGTGGCGGGCCCCCTTCTCCGGGTGACCGGGCAGCGGCGGGGCTTCATCGAATCAGTCCGGGATATCGGGGTGGCAGGGCCACTGCTTGACCGGCTGATCTCCGAGCAGCGTGACTACTTCGCCGGCCGCGGGGAGCCAGTGGAATGGAAAACCCGGGCCCACGACCTCCCTGCAGACCTTGGGGCCCGGCTTCTCGCTGCCGGATTCCAGCCGGAGGACCGCGAGACCGTCATGGTCGGCGAAGCCCCAGCGCTGGCCGTCGACCTCGCCCGCCACCTGGAGGCGCCGGAAGGGGTCACGATCAGGCCGGTCACTGAACGTGGCGACCTGGACCGGATTGCAGCCATGAAGTCTGAGGTATGGGGTGCGGACTACAGCTGGGTGGCCGTGGATCTTCAGGAGCGGCTGGCCTCGGACCCGGAAAACCTCGTGGTCTTCGTGGCCGCGGCCTCCGGCGTGGTGGTGTCGGCAGCCTGGCTGGAGATCAATCCGGGGACGGACTTCGCCGGCCTCTGGGGCGGCTCCACACTGGCTGCCTGGCGCGGACGCGGAATCTACAAGTCATTGGTGGCAGCGCGTGCCCGGGTGGCAGCAGCACGCGGAGTGAAGTACCTGCAGGTGGATGCCTCCGCGGACAGCGAGCCGATCCTGCGAAGACTGGGATTCAGGGCAATCACCACCACCACGCCCTACGTCTGGACGCCGCGCGGAAGTGTCAACTCCCATGCAACCTGAGTGGAGTCCCAGGATCGGCTGGGCTGACCTGCCAGGCCATGTGCGGGCCGGCATCGAACAGATTCTCGGCTCCCCCGTAGTTGAGTCGGCGGACCAGCGGGGCGGCTTTTCGCCCGGCACCGCGGCCCGGGTTCTCACCGCTAAAGGCCGGCGCGCCTTCGTCAAAGCCGTCAGCCGCCAACTGAACGAGCACTCTCCCGGAATCCACCGCAGGGAGGCAGCAGTTGCGGCGGCGCTGCCTCCCGGCGTGCCGGCGCCGTCGCTGATCGGGACATTCGACGACGGCGAATGGGTAGCGCTTGTGCTCAGCGATGTGGATGGCAGGCATCCCCACGTTCCATGGCGCGACGTTGAGATTCAGCTTGTCCTGGATGCCCTTCTGACGATTGCGGGTACGCCGCTCCCGACAGACCTCAGGAGACTGCCCGGTTTAGAATCTGAGCTCGCTGATCCGTTCCGCGGTTGGACCCGTGTCCGGCGCGACCCACCCCAGGACTGCGATCCCTGGGTCCTCCGGAACCTCGATACGTTCGAGCGGCTAGCCGAGCAAGGGCTGAGGGACGTGGTCGGCGGTTCCTTGACCCACACGGATGTTCGTGCAGACAACATCCTCATTACCGCCACAAACGGAGCCGTCCTGGTGGACTGGCCGTGGGCCGCCGTCGGGGCGCCGTGGGTGGACGCCGTCACGGTCCTGGTGAACGTTCGCGTGTTCGATCCTGTGTTCGATGTGGATGCATTGTTGAATTCCCACGACGTGTTCCGGACGGCCACGGCGGAGAACGTCAACGGATTCCTCTCGGGCCTGGCCGCGTACTTGATCGATGCCGCCCGGCAACCTCCGCCGCCCGGGCTCCCCACCGTCCGGGCCTTCCAGCGGCGGCAGGGCGAAGCGGTCATTCAGTGGCTGCGGGACAGACTCGCCGCTTCGGGACGTGGCCCTTTGAACTGACCGCCCGTGCGGTTGGAAGAATGGGCAGCCCGCCGCGCCACCATCGAGGCTGCCGCACAGACTGCCTTCGCAAGGGTGCAGCGAGGCGGGGCTGGGGCGGTCAAGCGTCAGATGCTCACGACCACCTTGCCGCGTACCCGGCCTTCATGCATGTCCGCCACAGCGGCTGGCGCCTCCGAAAGGGCGTAAGCCCTGTCCACGGACGGCTTCACGCCTCCGGCTTCAATAAGGGAAGTCAGCGCCTCAAGATCCCGGTAATTCTCGATCGAGACAAGCCCCTTGAATTTCTGCCCGGAGAACAGCGAGACCAAGGGCGCACCGACGGACCGTTCAAACCCGCCGGTCAGTTTCCCGCCGCCTTCTCCGCCTACGATCACCAGCGTTCCCTGCCGTGCGAGCGCCTTCCGCGAGACAGACAGCGGCCGGTTGCCGGCAGTGTCCAGGATGACGTCGTAAAGCACACCGGCGGTGGCAAAATCATCCCGGGTGTAGTCGATGACGTGGTCGGCGCCGAGCGACCGGACCAGGTCCATCTTTCCGGTGCTGCACACGCCGGTTACCTCTGCCCCGAATGCCTTGGCGAGCTGGACAGCGAAGGACCCTACACCTCCGCCCGCACCGATGACCAGCACCTTCTGGCCCGCCGCGACCTGAGCCGAATCCCGGACAGCCTGCAGTGCGGTGACCCCGGAAATCGGCGCGGCAGCCGCTCCCTCGAACGTGAGGTTTGCGGGTTTCCGCGCCACGAGATTCTCCTTGGCACAGACGAATTCCGCAAAGGACCCCTCGCAGGTGCCGAACACTTCATCGCCGGGCTGGAACCGGGTCACACCCGGCCCTACGGCCTCCACAACTCCGGCAACCTCCCTGCCGCGGACCGGCACCTTGGGCTTCTTCAGCCCGAAGCCAAACAGCCGGAGCAGGTACGGCATCCCGGTCATGAGGTGCCAGACCCCCTGGTCGACGCCGGCCGCGCGGACCCTGATGAGCACCTCACCCGCCCCGGCCACCGGCTGAGGGATGTCCCGGAGCCGGAGCACGTCCGCGCTCCCGTATACGTCCTGCACTATGGCCTTCATGGCGGCCCTCCTTCGAAGTGCTGGTACTGGAACACGTCCTCAGTGCGGCACGTCGCCCGTGTCTTCCTCATTACGACTGCCACCTCCGGCAGTGCGCTGCGCCCTTCGCCGCTGAGCGCAGGATCGCTGGCAGCACGGTAGATGGGTGCGAAAGTTGGCGTTCCGACAGTGGTCCAATCCTCCCACGGCCCCCATCAGCGCGGCCAGGTCCGGCCAGACAGTCTGAGATCAAAGACACCAAGCCTTCGTGAGGCTCATCACGTGGGGCGCCAAAATGGTCTGCTGGTTAGCGCACCCCCTCCCAATGACGAGAAGGTATTTGTATGCAGCAAGCAGCCGCCAGGCAAGACAAAAGACACAGCCAGCCACGACGCCCGCCCCAGCGAGAACCACCGGCCGGGCGCCGCCGTCGGAAGCGTCCTGGGCGCTACCTTGAACCGGAGGCTGAACGTGCGGCACATCCGCTTCATGGCACTCGGTTCAGCGATCGGTACCGGCCTGTTCTACGGCTCGGCCTCAGCCATCCAGAAAGCCGGCCCCGCGGTCCTGCTCGCCTACATCATCGGTGGCGCGGCGGTATTTATGGTGATGCGTGCCCTCGGTGAAATGGCCGTCAGGCACCCCGTCTCCGGCTCGTTCGGCCAGTACGCCAGCCGCTACCTTGGGCCGCTGGCAGGATTCGTCACTGGCTGGACCTATGTCTTTGAGATGGCCATTGTGGCCATCGCGGACGTGACGGCCTTCAGTATCTACATGGGTTTCTGGTTCCCCCAGGTGGACCGCTGGATCTGGATCCTGGCCATTATCTGCTTCCTCGCCGCCCTCAACCTCCTGAGTGTCAAGGTGTTCGGCGAGCTGGAGTTCTGGTTCTCGCTGATCAAGGTGGTGGCCATCATTGCCATGATCGCCGGCGGCGCAGCCATCATCGCGTTCGGCTTCCAGGCCGGGGGATCCACGGTTGCGCCGGGACTGGGCAACCTCGTCGAGCACGGCGGCCTGTTGCCCAACGGCTTCGAGGGTCTCCTGGCGTCATTCGCTGTTGTGATGTTCGCCTTCGGCGGGATCGAGACCCTCGGCATCACCGCCGGCGAAGCTGCGGATCCCAAAAAAGTCATCCCGAAAGCGGTCAACACAGTCCCGGTCCGCGTCCTGCTGTTCTACGTCCTGACCCTCGGCGTGCTCATGAGCCTCTTCCCCTGGGACGAAATCGGCAGCAACGGCAGCCCGTTCGTCCAGATCTTCAGCGGCCTGGGAATTCCGGCGGCGCCGCACATCCTGAACGCCGTGGTCATCACCGCAGCTCTGTCCGCCATCAACAGCGACATCTTCGGCGCAGGCCGGATCCTGTTCGGTCTTTCCCACCAGGGCCACGCGCCCGCCGTATTCGGCAAGGTCTCCCGCCATGGCGTCCCGTGGATGACCGTGGTGATGATGGCCGGCATCCTCCTGGTGGGCGTCGTCCTGAACGCCGTCATTCCCGAAAACGTCTTCATCCTGATCGCCTCGATCGCAACGTTCGCCACCGTCTGGGTGTGGGTCATGATCCTTGCGTCCCACGTGGCCATGAAACGGGAGATCGCCCGGAAAGGACTGCCGGCGTCGGAATTCCCGTCCCCGTGGTGGCCGGCCGCTTCGGTCCTGACCATCGCGTTTATGGCCCTGGTTATCGCGGTCCTCGGCGCGTTCGACGACACTCGTGTGGCGCTGTATGTGGGCGCCGTGTGGCTGGGGCTGCTGGTGCTCGCCTACCGGCTGTGGGTCAAGGGGAACGGACGACGCCGGGCGGAACTGGTGGACGAGACCTCACCGCTTCCGGTGGTCGCCTCAGCCCGGCAGACAATCCAGTAGCCAGTTCCGTACAGCCGCCGGCCCCCGACGCTCTCTCACTTAATACGGCTTACAGCCGAACGCCCCATCACTCAATGAACTGGTCCCCGGAAGTTGGACTGGCTAAATGGGATTCTAAGCTGCGAGGGCTTGGGCCCGGTATTGCACCGGGCTCAGGCCCTTGAGCTTTGTGGAGATTCTTTCGTTGTTGTACCAGCGGATGTAGTCGTTCAGTGCCGTTGCCAGCGCTTCGGTGCTGAGGAAACGGACACGGTGGAAGAGCTCTTCCTTGAGATGGCCGAAGAAGTTCTCCATCACTGCGTTGTCATGGCAGTTGCCTTTGCGGGACATCGACTGGACAGCGCCGGCGCCCTTGAGAAGCGTCCGCCAGGTGCGGTGCTGGTATTGGATGCCTTGGTCCGAATGTACGAGCGGCTGCCGGCCGGGCTCGAGGCAGGCCAGAGCTTCCTTCAACGAACCGTTCGTAAGCGCCAGGTTCGGGGACGTGCTGATGGCATGGGAGATGATCTGCCGGTCGAAGAGATCCATGACCGGTGAGAGGTAGAGCTTGCGGTCCCCGACACTGAATTCGGTCACGTCGGTCACCCACTTCTGATTCGGGGCATCGGCCTCGAACTGTCGATTCAGTAGGTTCGGAGCAATCCTGCCCTGTTCGCCCTGATAAGAGTTGTAGCGCTTCCTGCGTCGGACCTTGCAGACCAGCTGCAGTGAGCGCATCAGCTTCAGCACAGTCTTCTTCGCAACCGTCCACCCTTGTTTGAGTAGCTCCGTATGGATCCGCCGGTGCCCGTACCGGCCATGGTTCGTTTCGAAGATCTCCGTGACCGCCGCTTTGAGCTTTTCTTTCGGGTCCGGGTTATGGAGACGGGCCTGGTGATAGAAGAACGTCGAGCGGGCCAGGCCCGCGATCTCCAACAGGACCGGGAGAGGGTAGTCAGCCTTGAGGGAAACGACGGCCTGGACCTTCAGCGTCGTTTCTGATCCCTCAAGGCCCGCAGTTTTCCCAGGTACGCCACCTCCGCCCGGAGCCGCTCGTTCTCCCGGCGCAGCCGTTCCAGTTCAGGTAACCCGGCCGGTGGAGGTGGAGCCGCTGACATCGCGGGCCTGCCTTTGGCCTTGGGACGCAATGCCTCAGCACCGTCACGGCGATACGCCCGGACCCACTTTTGCAGCAACTGACGCGAGGACAAACCGGCCTCCACAGCCAGGTCCGGGCCGGTCTCGCCCGCGAGGAACCGCTCCACCAACGCCAGCTTGAACTCAAACGAGTACGACTTCGCCGGTTTGCTCACCAGCACTCCTTGCCCATGAATCCTCCACCGCCCATACAGTCCCCTGACCGGCACCCACGGCGCATCAAGCAAACGAGCCGCAGCCCGGTACCCAACGCCCTTCTCAAACCACGCTACCGCCGCCTCACGCTGGACCTCAGACAAAGAACTACTAACACGCATAAAAACCACTCCCCGGAAGTCGAAACTGAATTTCTCAGTCCAACTTCCGGGGACCAGTTCAAAAGTGAGAGGGCGTTGACCCAAAACCTGCATGAAGTGAGAGAGGGTCGGAGGGGGCGTGCGTCAGGCGGCGACGACAGCGACGGCGGAGCGCACCGCGGCAGGCATCGGCGTGGTCGGGCGGCCGATCAGGTTGCGCAGGTCCGAGCCGCTGACCTGGAGGTCTCCCCTGGCAATGCCGAGGTCCGAGTCGGCAAGGATGTCGGCGAACGGCTGGGGGACGCCGAATCCGGCCAGCAGGCCGGCGTAGTCGCTGGCCGGAAGGTCCTGGTAAGCCACGGGCTTGTTGGCTGCGGCGCTGATCTCCTGCGCGAGTTCGGCCAGGGTGAAGGCGTGGTCACCGCCGAGTTCGTAGACCTTGCCCGCCTGGTTGTCCGCAACGAGGACGGCCGCTGCAGCCTCGGCATAGTCCGCGCGGGAGGCGGCACTGACCCTGCCGTCACCGGCGCTGCCGGCGAGGGCGCCCTGGGCCAGGGTACCTTCAAGTTGTTCGGTGTAGTTTTCGAGGTACCAGCCGTTGCGGAGGATGGCGAACGGTATGCCCGAGCCCTTCAGGATGGCTTCGGTGGCCTGGTGCTCGGCTGCCAGCTTCATGCCGGTGGTGTCCGCATTGGCGATGCTTGTGTAGGCAACGAGCTCCACGCCTTCGGCCTTGGCCGCCTCGATCACCGTGCGGTGCTGGTCCACCCGCTGTCCCACTTCGCTTCCGGTGATGAGGAGGACTTTGCTGGCACCTGACAATGCTGCGGCCACGGAGCCGGGGTCGGTGTAGTCGATACGCCGGACCTGCACGCCGCGGGCTCCGAAGCTGGCAAGTTTTTCGACGGAACGGCCGGTGGCGACGATCTCTGCAGCGGGAACATTGCGCTGCAGCAGGGCCTCGATGACGTGGCGGCCAAGTTGTCCGGTCGCTCCGGTGACGACGATGCTCATGGGGGTTTCCTTTCACCAATTTTCAAGGGGTCACCTTGGACAACCCTCCACTGTCCCGGAAGCTTCCCGAAAGAGAGTACGCACTTTAAAGTAAGGTACTGACCTTTTGGTAAGATATGGGAATGAGAGCCCATACGCTGCCGGCCCGGCTGCCCGCTGATTTCACCGACGGCGTGTTCCCGGCAGGGTGCCCCAGCCGCACAGTCCTGGACCACATCACCAGCAAGTGGGGCGTGCTGATCCTGGTGGCCCTCTCGGAAGGCGAGCAGCGCTGGAGTGAGCTGCGGCGTCGGGCCGAAGGAATTTCCGAGAAAATGCTGGCCCAGACCCTGAAGACCCTTGAGCGTGACGGCCTGGTCCGGCGGAAATCCCGGCCTGTGATCCCACCCCGCGTGGACTACAGTTTGACGGACCGTGGCTACGAAGTGACCGCCCTGCTGGTTCCGCTGGTGAGTTGGGCGTACGACAATGCGGACAGCATCGTCAACGGCCGGAATCCCTAAGTAGTGGCCCTCCAAAAAAACGAGTACATGTTACTGGTGTGACTGGTGTGAATAGCGCATAGCGTATCTGTAAGGTGCCAGCCAGGAATAGGAGGACCATCCTCTACGCTGGGAGCGTTCCGGCTATCGCACCGCAGTGGGCGGCCTAGCGCCGCTTCGAGGAGTGGTACGCATGGTAAAAGCGCACGTTCCTGACCTGGCCAGCATGGGCCGGCCCGTCAGGCTTTCCACCCTGGCCGCCAAGGCGTGGGCCGCGGCATGGGGCAGGTTACGGAGGACCTTTGCGCCCCGGAGCCCCTACCGGATAGGCGATGCCGTGGTGGGGGACGATCCGTTCAACGGCCGGCATGAAGGGATCGTCGTGTCCCACAGCGGACCGGCGGTGGAGGTCGGCGCTGCGGCGGGCGTGTTCTACTACGACCACCGCCACCTGAAGCCGCTGGAGTAGCGGCCCCAGGTGGCGGGGAGTGCAGTCTGCCGTTGCCGGCGCACGGTTGCGGCACAGCATTCTTACCGGGCGGACCAGCCGCCGTCCATGGCGTAGCTGGCACCGGTGACCATGCCGGCGTGATCAGACGCCAGCCAGGCCACCAGGGAAGCCACTTCCTCCGGCTCAACCAGCCGCTTAATGGCGGATTCGGTGAGCATCACCTTGGCCAGCACCTCGGATTCGGGGATCCCGTGAACCTTGGCCTGGTCCGCAATCTGCTTCTCCACCAGCGGCGTCCGGACGTAGCCGGGGTTGACGCAGTTGGACGTGACACCGTGCTCCCCGCCCTCAAGCGCCGTCACCTTGCTCAGCCCTTCCAGGCCGTGCTTGGCGGAAACGTACGCGCTTTTGAACGGGGAGGCACGGATCCCGTGCACGGAGGACAGGTTGATGATGCGGCCGAACCCGTTGGAATACATGTGCGGCAGGGCGGCCCGGATCAGCAGGAACGGCGCCTCCAGCATCAGGGCGATGATCCGGCGGAACTCGGCCGGATCGAACTCCTCGATAGGGCTGATCCGCTGGATCCCGGCGTTGTTCACCAGGATGTCGCAGTCCAGGCTCAGTGGTGGCGAGCGCTGTCCACGTCCAGCAGGTCAACGGCCCAGGAGGTGCCGCCCACTTCGTCAGCGAGGGCGGCGGCGCCGGCGGCGTCGACGTCGGCAACCACCACTTTCGCCCCGCGGGCGGCGAGCTCCCGGACACAGGCAGCGCCGATTCCGCTGGCACCGCCGGTCACCAGGGCCTTGCGCCCGTTCAAACTGTTTTCCATAGCCATACCGCTTCCCATCGCGCGCTTCGTTGTCCTGCCGCAAACTGCCGTAGCAGCTCAGCGTGAGCTGGCCGGGAGCAGACCCTCGCGGGCGGCGTCGGCCTTGTCCACGTCCTCCAGGGCGATGCCCTTGGTCTCCTTCAGGCTCAGCACTGCCCACGGTGGTGATGGCACAGGCCACTACCAGGTAGATGCGCCGTGGGGACCCAGGAGCCGGTGTCCTTGAGCCACTGGGTAGCCAGCAGCGGCGCCAGCGAACCGGCGAAGATGGACGTGACCTGCGAGCCCAGGGAAACACCCGAGTACCGCATCCGGGTGGGGAAGAGCTCGGCCATGATGGCCGGCTGACCGGCGTACATGAAGGCGTGCAGGCACAGGCCGATGGTGACGGCGAGGACGATGACCACGGCGTTCCGGGTATCGAACATGGGGAAGGCGAAGAACGGCCAGGCGGCACCGGAGATGGCACCGAAGAGGTAGACGGGCTTGCGGCCCACAGCTGTCCACGAGCCGGCCCACCTGCGGGATGACCAGGAAGTGGATGACGTGGGCGATCAGCAGGGCCAGCAGGAGCGAGGACGTGTCGTACTTGTGCACGCTCTTGAGGTAGACGATCGCGAAGCTGACCACCAGGTAGTACATGATGTTCTCCGCGAACCGCAGCCCCATGGCCTGCAGGATGCCCTTGGGGTACTTGCGGACCACTTCGAAGACGCCGTAGCTGACGGCCTGCTCCTTCTCCACGAGGGCCTTGGCCTCGAGGAAGATGGGGGCTTCGGAGACGTGGGTGCGGATGTAGTAGCCGACGAACACGATCACGGCGGAGAGCCAGAACGCCACGCGCCAGCCCCAGCCGAGGAACGCCTCCGGGCTGAGGGTGGAGGACATGACGTACAGCACCAGCGTGGCCAGGAGGTTGCCCACGGGCACAGCGGCCTGCGGCCAGCTGGACCAGAAGCCGCGGGACTTGTTGGGGCTGTGCTCGGCAACCAGCAGCACGGCGCCGCCCCATTCGCCGCCGAGCGCAAAGCCCTGGATGAAGCGCAGGGCCACCAGGAGGGCCGGTGCCAGGTAGCCGATGTCGGCGAAGCCCGGGAGGCAGCCCATCAGGAACGTGGCCACGCCGACGATCACGATGGTCAGCTGCAGGGTGGGCTTGCGGCCCAGCTTGTCGCCGATCTGGCCGAAGACAATGCCGCCGAGCGGGCGGGCCACGAAGCCCACGGCGTAGGTGATGAACGCCTGGATGATGCCGTCCAGCTCGTTGCCGGTGGCGGGGAAGAAGTACTTGCCGAAGACGAGGGTTGCCGCGGTGGCGTAGAGGAAGAATTCGTACCATTCCACCACCGTGCCCACCATCGAGGCGGCGACGATTTTCTTGAGGCCGGATCCCTTGGGTGCGGGTCCGGCGGCATTGTCTGCCGAGCGCTGCTCTACGCTCATGAGTTTCTCCTTAGTGTCCACTTTGACACGCGCTGTGATCCACAGCACTAATGGCTCCACTGAGTATTACTGCACAAACATGCGCATTCAATGCCCAATCCAGCACCCGATGTGTGCACAATTGCAGATATGAATGCCAACCCGGATGACCTGCTGGTCCTCCTCGAGGTCTCCCGGTCAGCGAAATTTACGACGGCGGCACAGGCCCTGGGCCTGAACCACACCACCGTTTCGCGCCGGATCGCCGCCCTGGAGAAAGCGCTGGGCGGCCGGGTCCTGGCGCGGGCCGCGGGCGGCTGGGAACTGACGGAGCTTGGGACCGAAGCGGTGCGGGTGGCCGAGCAGGTGGAGGCTGCGGTGAGTGCGCTGGGACCGGCGGGCCAGGCACCCGACCCGATCGCCGGCGTCGTACGCATGACCGCGACTGACGGGTTCAGCGCCTACATCGCCGCCCCGGCGGTGGCCCGGCTGCGCCGCGACCACCCCGGCCTGAGCGTCGAGGTGGTGACCATGACCCGGCGGGCGCTGCAGCAGCGCTCCGGGCTGGACATCGAAGTGGTGGTGGGTGAGCCGCAGGTCCACCGGGCCGAGGCCGTCCGGCTGGGCGACTACATGCTGGGGATGTACGCCTCGCGCGCCTACCTGGCCGAGCACGGGACACCGGCCAGCGTGGCCGAACTGACGGAGCATCCGCTGGTCTACTTTGTGGACTCGATGCTGCAGGTGGACGACCTCGACGCCCCGCGCCGGCTGGTGCCTGCCATGCGGGACGGCCTCACCTCCACCAACGTTTTTGTCCATGTGGAGGCCACCCGCGCCGGGGCCGGCATCGGCTTCCTGCCGTGCTTCATGGGCGACCTGCACGACGACCTGGTCCGGCTGCTGCCGGACGACTTCGCCGAGCTGCTGCCCTACTGGATGGTGCTCCGGCCCGGATTCGATGCGCCGCCCGGCCGTGGCGGCCGTTGTGCAGGCGTTGCGCGACCAGACGGCCGCGCACCGGGAGTTTCTGCTCGGGAGGGGAAAAACGTCATCCGTTGCTCCGTAAAGGGCGTTTTCCAGCGCCAAAAGGACCTTTACGGAGCAATCGATGGAAGCGCGGGGTCGTGGCGGACCGGCGATGCCGGCGGCGAAGGCCCGGACCTGGGCGTCGCTCCAGATGTGGGCCGGGACGGCACCGCCCAGGAGCCGCCGGGCCAGCTGCGGGTCGCCGTCGAGCGGGCTGTCGCTCCCGGCCATCACCATGTTCCCGTAACGGCGGCCCTTGAGCATGGCGGGGTCGGCGATGATGACGCGTGTGCTCGAACGCGGCCGCGATGGTGGCGGCGTCCTCGCGGGCATTCTTCAGGTCCGGGGCGTCGCCGGAGTTGACCACATAGATCCCGCCCGGGGCCAGGACGCGCCGGATGTGCTCCGTTGAACTCGGCAGTGGTGAGCGGCCGCGGGTGTCAGGGAACCGGCGAAGACGTCCCGGATGATGAAGTCCCGGGTGTCCGGCGTGAGGGTCTCGGTGACTTCGCGGGCCTCCCCCACCCGCAGGCGCAGCAGGGGTGCCTTGGGGAGGTCGAACCAGCCGCGGACGTACTCGGCGAGCTTGCCGTCGAGTTCCACCACCACCTGCCGGGCGTCCGGGTAGGCGGCATGGAAGTAGCGTGCCAGGGAGCAGGCGCCGCCGCCCAGGTGCAGTCCGCGCAGCTTTGCCCTGCGCAGCAGCACCCGCCTTCGGCCCGCCCGGGGTGGCCTTCGGCGGCCAGCGGGACTCGATGAGCGCGGCCATCCAGCGCATGTACTCGAAGTCGAGGAACAGCGGGTCGGCGAGGTCGATGTGGGAGCTCATCACACCGTTGATCTTCAGGAGCCAGCCGTTGGAGTTGTCCTGGTCCGCGATCAGCTCGCAGTCGCCGGTATCGATGTAGTAGACGCCCTCGACGGGGCCGTCCGGCCGGGTGCCCTTGGGGACTTCGACGACGCCGGCCGCTGGACGCTGGCTGTTCCGGCCGCCTGACTTGCCGCGTTTCGCCATTATCCGTGTGCCGCTTCAGTCATGGTCCAACCCTAGTTGACCGGCCGGCGGACTCAGCCGCGGCGGGCAACGCCGCACGTCCCGCTGCAGCGTTGCCTACAGGGACTGCTCGGCTCCTTCGCCGGCCCGGATCCGCTGGACCACGGCGGTGGTGGAGCGTTCGGCGACGTAGTCCAGGATGGCCACCCGCCCGCCGTACTCCTCCACGTCCGTCGGTTTCCGCCAGCATTTCCGGCGTGTAGTCCCCGCCCTTGGCGTAGACCTCGGGCTGGAGCTCGCCGGATCAGCGGACTGCCGTGGGGGTGTCGAAGACCGTCACGTAGTCCACGCAGCTCAGGGCGGCGATCACGGCTGCACGGTCCGCCTGCGCGTTGATGGGCCGCCCGGGCCCTTTGAGCCGGCGGACGGAGTCGTCGCTGTTGAGCGCCACCACCAGGACGTCCCCCAGCTGTTTGGCCTGGTTGAGGTAGCGGGTGTGGCCGCTGTGCAGGACGTCGAAGCAGCCGTTGGTCAGCACGATCCGCTGGCCCTGGGCCCGGTGCCGTTCCACCTGCTGCCATCAGTTCGTCGGCGGCTGAGGGCAGTGTCCGCGAAGCTCGCCAGGTGCCGGCTGAGCTGGGCGGTGCTGCAGACCGACGTGCCCGGCTGGTGCACCACGACGTCCGCGGCTGCCTGGGCAAGGTCCAGGCTCGCCGTCAGGGGCAGGCCTGCCGAGCGGGCCAGGGTCAGCGCAGCCACGAAGGTGTCGCCGGCGCCGGACGCCTGCTTCTCGGCCGCCGGCCGCGCCCAGGTCCGGTGCGTGCCGCCGTCGGCCGAAAAGAGCACCGTCCCGTCCCGGTCCAGGGTGACCACCACAGCCCGCGCGCCGGTGGCGGACAGCAGGGCGCCGCGGTGCCTGCGTCACTGCCGCCGGACGCCCCGGCCCGCCCGTCAGGCGGAGGTCCAGCAGCCGGGCCGCTTCCTGGGCGTTGGGGGTGACCAGGTCCGGCCGCAGCGGCGCCCAGGGCAGCGGATCATGGGCGTCGACCACCGTCAGGGGCCGGGCCGGGCGCCGCCGTCGTCAGCAGCGACCCGGTACCGCCCCCTCCGGCGGCGCCAGCGCTGCAAGGAGTGCGGCACGCACCGGGCCGGCGAGCACGCCGGTGCCGTAGTCGCACACCATCACCGCGTCCTGGTGTTCGACGGCGGCGCGCACCGACGGCGGCAAGCGCCGGCCAGCGCGTCGGCCGGGACAGCGGTGGCTGAGTCATCGATGCGGAGCATCACCTGGCCGCCGCTGCTGATCCGGATCTTGGTGGTGGTGACCATGTCCGGGTGGGCGTGCAGGTGCCTGACGTCGATGCCGGCCTGCCTCGAGCTGGCGGCGGAGGTCCGCACCGGCGTCGTCCGTTCCGATGATGCCGGCCACGGATACCCGCGCGCCCAGGGCGGCCAGGTTCATGGCGGTGTTGGCGGCACCGCCGGGTGCGAATTCGCGGGTGTCGACGTCCACCACCGGCGCGGGGGCCTCCCGGCAGAGCCGTTCGATGGTGCCGCTCCACCAGCCGTCCAGCATGACGTCGCCGATCACCAGGATGGCCGGCTGTTCGGCCGCGAGCCGCCCGGGCAGCCAGCCGGCGAGCGCCCGCTGGCTGGAGAGGTCGCCGGTCACCGCCCCAGGCGCAGGCACCTGGCTGACCGGTTTCACCTCGTCAGGCGGGTTCACGGCGTCGGGCTCGCTGGCGGCACCGGAGCCGCAATGTGGACCACCTTCACCCGGCGTGAATTCGTCCAGCAGTTCGGGCCCGTAGCCGAACCCGTCGCCGCTGGCGCCGCGGGGCTGGGCCGAACCGCCGGGGGCACCGCCGAACACCTCATTGATTTTCACTGTCCCCACCGGAAGGGCGGCGACGGCCTGCTGGACGTGGGCGATGTTGCCGGTCAGGACGGTGGCGGCGAGGCCGTACTTGCCCGGCGGCAGCAAGCCGCAGCCCGTCGTCGAAGCTCTCCACCACCTGCACCGGTGCCACCGGGCCGAACGTTTCCTCGGTCATCACCTGCATGCTGTCCGTGCAGTCGAGCAGCACGGTGGCCGGGTAGAAGGCACCGGGCCCGGCCGGGAACGGAGCCGCCTTCCACGGCGCGTGCACCCTGCTCCAGGGCCTCGGCCACGTGCGCGTGGACCGCGTCCCGCATCCGCGTGTCCACCAGCGGGGCCACGGTTCCGTTGCTGTTGCGGAGCGCGGCCTCGGCTTCCAGCGCGGCGCAGAATGGGCCGCGATGGCCTCGTGGACGTAGATCCGCTCCACCGACGTGCAGATCTGGCCGCTGTTGCTGAAGGCGCCGATGGCGGCCTGCTCCGCCGCCCAGGCGGGGTCGACGTCGCGGTCCACCAGCAGCGGATCGTTGCCGCCGTTCTCCCGGATCACGTGCGCGCCGGTGAGTACCGCCGGCCCGGGCGATCCGCGCACCGGCACGCGCTGGATCCGACGTGGGCAATGACGTCCACCTCGGCCTGGGTCAGGAGCGCCCCCACGCCGGCCCCGCCGGTAGCTGTGTGCAGCACACCTGGCGGGAACGCCGGGGCCAGCACCTCGCCCAGGGCCTCGCCCAGGCGCGGGCAGCGTTCGCTCGGCTTGTGGACCACGGTGTTGCCGGTGACCAGCGCCGCGCCGATCAGGCCGCAGGCCACGGCCACGGGATCGTTCCATGGCGTCAGCAGGACGGCCACTCCGCGGGGTTCGGCCACGGTGTAGTCGGAGGCGAGCCGGTTGCCGCGCAGGCTGTGGCCGCGGTGCACCGGGCCGAGCTCTGCGTACTGTTCCAGCGTGGACACCCCGGCCGCGATCCCGGCCAGGGCCTCCTCCACCGGGCGCCCGGTTTCGCTGGCGTTCAGGCCCGCCAGTTCCGCCGCGGCGGCGTCCAGTGCCCGGGCCGCGGCCCGGAGCCGGCGCCGCGCTCCGCCGGCGGCGAGGGTGCCGCCCAGCGGCCGGCCGCGCTCCCGGGCAACCTCCACGGCATGCGCCACCGTCCGCCGGTTCCGGCTCGGGGACGGTCCACAGGACCTCGCCGGTGCGGGGATCCCGGACAGTGATCCCGGGCCGTCCTTGGACGCGGTCTGAGCCTGGCAATGGGCATGGCAGTCGTATGCATGGAACTCCTCCGTGGGTACTTCTCCTTGCTGTCCCTGTACCCCGGGTGCCGGCGTTTACACGAACAGCGCACGACCGGCCGAGAAATACCACCGGCCCGTAGGGTGGCCAGTCAGTAGCGCACGGCAGCGGCGCGATCCGTAGGGTGGCAGGCAACGCGGCACGTCGACGCCGCCTGAAGGATCGGACCGGCCATGGAACACCTGCCGCCAGCCCGGGCGTCGGCCCGCTGCTGGACAGGTTTCCGGGACGTCACCCGGATCGCGCTGCTGCGCGGCGGCGGCCTCGGCGACCTGATGTTTGCCCTTCCGGCCGTCTCCGCGCTGAAAGCAGGCCTACCCCGGGCGCCACCGTGACGCTGCTGGGGACGCCCCTTCAGGAGGCCCTGGTGGCCGCCACCCACAGCGCGCTGGACGACGTGATGGTCCTGCCGTTCGCCGAAGGGGTGCCGCCCGGGACCCGGAGGACCCGGCCGCCGTCGAACGGTTCTTCCTGACCGCGCAGGAACGGCAGTTCGACCTCGCGGTGCAGCTCCACGGCGGCGGCCGCTATTCCAACCCTTTCCTGCTGCGGCTGGGGGCCCGGCACACCGTGGGATCCGGCGACACCGGATGCCGCCCCGCTGGAGCGCACCCTGCCCTACACGCTATTACCAGCACGAACCGCTGCGCGCCCTGGAAGTGGCGGGCCTCGCCGGCGCGCCGCCCGTCCAGCTGGAGGCCAGGCTGCGCCCGCGGGCCCGATTTGTCGCAACTGCCTGCCGGCGCTGGGCACCGGCTCCCGTCCCGGGGACACTCCCCTGCTGGTCATCCATCCCGGGCGCCACCGACCCCCGCCGCCGCTGGCCTGCGTCGAAGCTTTCGGGCGGTGGCCCGGGCAGCGGCCGACGACGGCTGCCGGGTGCTGGTGGTCGGTGACGCAGAGCGAAAAGGGGCTGGCGGACGCCGTGGTGAGTGCCGCCGTCGGGCACTCCACCGCTCCGCGGAACCACCCGCACGTGCGGTCGCACGCGGGCCTGTCAGCCGCCGTTCCGTGGCAGGTGGTGACGCTCGCCGGGAGGCTGGGGCTGGGCGAACTGGCGGCCCTGCTCGCCCGCGCTGACGTGGTGCTGGCCAACGACAGCGGTCCCCGGCACCTGGCGCAGGCCCTGGGCACGCCCACCGTGGGGATCTACTGGGCCGGCAACGCCCTGACCTCCGCCCCCCTGGGCCGCGGCAGGCACCGGCTCCACCTGTCCTGGGTGACGCACTGCCCGGCGTGCGGCGCCGACATCACCCAGGTGGGCTGGACGGCTCCGCGCTGCCCGCACGACGATTCCCTGGTGGCGGGCATCGGCTCGGACGGGGTCGCCGCGGACGTCCGGAGCCTGCTGGCACTGTAGCGGTCACGGCCAGGAGCCCTCCTCCTCGTGGCAGATCAGCATCTCCCGGACCTCGCAGCCCGTCGGCTGGGACAGCACAAACAGGATGGCCTGGGCCACGTTGGCCGGATCGTTCAGGCGGGAATCGTCCTGGGGCTTGTACTGCTCGGTCCGGTCGTCGAAGAAACGGGTCTTCATGCCGCCGGGGATCATGGTGGTCACGCCGATCTCCCCGCCGGTCTCCGCCGCCAGGGCGTGGCTGAAGCCGACCACGCCGAACTTGGAGGCGCAGTAGGCTGTGGCTCGGCCACCGCCCGCTTGCCCAGCGTGGACGCCACGGTCACCACCCGGCCGCGGGAGGCCTTCAGGTACGGCAGGGCGGCCCGGACCACGGAGACGGTGCCGAGAAGGTTCACGCCGATCACCTTCTCCCATTCGTCGGCCGCGACGTCCGCCAGTTTTCCGCAGCGGTCGATTCCGGCCGCGGTGACCACGGCGTCCAGGCCGCCCAGCGACTCCGCGGCCTCCCGGACGGCCGCGTTCCACCGCTGCGCGGTCCGCAGACGTCCACCTCGAAGGCCTTCGCCGCCGGAGACGCTGCTGATGTCGCGGTCCAGCACCACCGGCGTCCCGCCCGCCTTCAGCACGGCGTCGACGACGGCGGCGCCCAGTCCGGAGGCACCTCCGGTGACCAGGACCCGGCCGGGCCGGTAGCGGTCGGGCAGGTGTGACTCTGACAGTTCATGGTGTTCCTTTCGATTGGCGCAGGTCGTCGGTTGGTGCCTGGTGGTCAGCTGACCTTGGCCAGGGCATCGGCGAGGCGCGTGGTGGACCGGGCCGGGTGGTAGGGCACGGTGAGGCAGCGCCCGCCCCAGCTCTCCACCAGCTCGGCTTCGGGCAGCGGGCGCCTTGTAGTCCCCGCCCTTGACCCAGATGTCCGGGCGAGCGGTCCAGGCGGCTTCCGGGGTGTCCTCGTCGAAGACCATGACCGCGTCCACGCATTCCAGGGCCAGCAGCAGTTCGGCCCTGTCCTGCTGGCCGATGATGGGCGCGGTCCTGGCCCTTGAGCCGGCGGACGGAGGCATCGGAGTTCAGGCAGACGATCAGGCAGTCGCCCAGTTCGCGGGCGGCGGCCAGGGAGCGGACGTGGCCGGCGTGCAGCAGGTCGAAGCAGCCGCCGGTGGCCACCACGGTTCCGCCGTTGTCCCGCACCCGGCGGGCCAGCAGCAGCGGCTCGGTGGTGCGGTGCCTGCGGCTTGCCCGGGAGCCGGTGGCGTTCCGGCCAGCGACGCCACACCGCCGGCCGCCAGGAAATCGGCGGCCTCGTGGACGGCCAGACGGCGGCATCCTCGAGGTCGCTGCCGCCCAGGAGGTGCACGGCGAGGCTGGCAGCCAGCCTGTCGCCCGGCACCGCAGGGATCCGCGACCTCGACCCGCGGTGCCGGGACGGGCCGGGGCGTGCGGTCCCGCTCGCGCAGCAGCAGCGGCCCCGTGTTCCCCCGTGGTGACCAGGACGGCGCGGCTGTGCCACTGCGTCCAGCAGGATGCCGGCCACTTCGGCGGCCCCGTCCGCCGCGCGCCGCGCTGCCTGGGCCGGCTGCCCGGATGCCGGCGGCTTGGTGCGCCTCGGCCAGGTTCGGCGTCACCACGGCGACACCCGGCACCGGCTGCGGCCCGGACGGGTGCGGGTCCCAGACGATCGGCACGTCGTCCGGCGAGCCTCGCGAGCAGTTCCCGCAGCTGCGGGTTGGCGGCCAGGCCCCGGCCGTAGTCGGCCACGATGATGGCGCCGGCCTCCTCCACCGCCCGCAGCATGGCCGGGGTCACCTCCGGACCGCCGGCCTGCCGCAGCCCTCGTCGAAGCGGACCACCGGGTGGGTTCCCGCCCGGACCCGGGTCTTGACCGGCGTCGGGGAGCCGCCGGGCCGGCCACCACCCGCATCCCGGCGAGCGCAGCCTCCAGCTGCCGCCCGGCGTCGTCGTCGGCCAGGACCGTCACCAGGGTGACGCGGCCAGCCGTCCCCCGCGAGCATCCGGGCCACCAGCCCGGCGCCGCCGGCGCGGCGCCTGATGCCGGAGACGTCCACCACCGGGACGGGCGCGTCCGGGCTGAGCCGGGTGGCCTCTCCGGACAGGTCACGTCCAGCATCACATCGCCCACCACGACGATCCTCATGCCGCCGTCCCGCTGCCCGGCAGCTCCGTGGTCCGGAGCGCGTCCGGCCGGCTGCCACTCTCGCAGCGTCGAAGGCACCGGCAGATGGCATGCAGGGCGATCAGGTGGCCTTCCTGGGCGTTGGCGTGACGGCGTCGATCAGCCACCGCCTCGTCGCAGCGCCGTGGCCAGGGGGTTGGGCCCGGCCCGGTGAGCGCCCAGGTGGTGACGTTCAGCCGGGCGGCCGCCTCCGCGGCGCGCAGCAGGTTGGGGCTCTTGCCGCTGGTGGACAGCAGCAACAGCACGTCCCCGGAGCGGCCGTGCGCGCGGACCTGGCGGGCGAAGAGTTCCTCGTAGCCGTAGTCGTTGGCGATGGCCGTCACGGCGGAGGTTTCGGCGTGCAGGGAGATCGCGGAGAACGGGACGCGCTCGCCGTCGAACCTGCCCACGAGTTCGGCCGTCAGGTGCTGGGCCTCGGCCGCGGAGCCGCCGTTCCCGGCGGCGAGCAGCCGCTGCCCGCCGAGCAGCCGGTGGGCCAGTTCCACGCCCCACGCGGCGAGGCGGCCGGACTGGCCGCGCAGCGAATCCAGCGCCGGCACGACATTGTCCAGGTGGGCCTGCACGGCGTCTGCGGCGCGGCCGGTGTCCGCAGGCGTGCCAGCCCGGGCAGGGCAGCCGGCCAGTGCCAGCGGCGGGAGGTCCTGGTGTCCCGGAGGGACCATTCGGCAGTCACAGCGCCGCTCCTTCCATGCCGTGCCTGTCCAGCGCGGTCACCCGACCGGCTCCGGCCAGCACTCCGCGCGATGGCCAGCTGGTAGGCCTTCTCGGTCTCGGCGGCCACCCGGTCCCAGGAATACCGGGACCGGGCCCGCTGCTGCCCGGCGCTGCCCAGTTCCGCGCGCAGCGCCGGGTCGGCCGAGCAGCAGCGCCAGTGCCGAGGCGATGGCTTCCGGATCCCGCGGCGGGACGTGCATCCCGGTGCCGTGGTCCACCACGGTGTCCTGGAGCCCGCCGACGGCGGCGGCCACCACCGGGACGCCGCAGGCCATGGCTTCCAGCGGGACGATGCCGAAGGGCTCGTACCAGGGGGTGCAGACCACGGCGTCTGCGCTGCGGAAGATGCCGGGCATGTCCCCGCGGGGCACCTGCCCCTGCAGCGTCACCTGGTCCGCGACGCCCAGCTCTGCGGCGAGGGCCAGGAGCCGGCGGACCTCCGGATCCGCGTCGAGCACCCCGGCTCGCCGCCGCCGCCCACGATGAGGAGTTCGACGTCGTCGAACCCGCCTCGCGCGAGCAGCGGCAGGGCCCGGATCACCAGGTCCACGCCCTTGCGCGGCACCAGCCGGCCCACCGAGAGGATGCGGTGGCGTGCGCGGTCGCGGCGGCCGGCGGCCCGTCGGCGGAAAAGAGTCCAGGTCCACGCCGCAGGGGGCGATGGAGACCTTGCCGGTGTCGATGCCCATGGCTTTGAGTTCGAAGACCTCGTCCGAGCAGGTGGCGATGATCCGGTCCGCGGACCGTCCCACGGCGGGTTCCAGCCAGCGGCGTTCCGGCGGGCTGGTGTCCTCCGCGCCCTGGTGCCGGCGCTTGACGGTGCCCAGCGCGTGGAAGGTCTGGACCACGCGGGATCCCGGACAGCCCGGAGGCCCGCGGTCCGCCGGGCGGCGTCGAGCGCGGCCAGGCCGGACATCCAGAAGTGGCCGTGCACCACGTCCGGCGGCCGCTGCCCCCAGTCCCTGGCGATGCCGTCGGCCAGTTCCCCCATGAAGGGCAGCAGCTCGTCCTTGGGGACGTGGCGGGCCGGCCCGGCGTCCACGTGGACCACTTCCAGCCGCGGCCCCACCTGGACGCGGCCGGGCAGGTCCGGCGCGTCCCGCCGGGTGTAGACCGTGACGTGTGTGGCCCCGCCTGGCGAGGGCCTCGGACAGGGCGGCCACGTGGACGTTCTGCCCGCCGGCGTCCACTCCGCCCAGCGCCGCCAGCGGGCTGGCGTGTTCGGAAACCATGGAGATTTTCATGGGTTCTTCCTCTCTCGCGCCGGAACAAGGATCTGCTCGTCCAGAGCCGGTGTCGTGCCGGGCTGCCGGTGGTCCGCGCTGGCCGGCCAGGTCCGCCAGGAGCTCATCCCAGCGCGTCCAGGAACTGCCCAGGCCGTAGCGTTCCAGCGCGGCCTCCCGCGCGGCGACGCCCCGCCGTCGGGCTTCCTCCGGGTTGGCGAGGAGCCGCCGGGCGCACCGGAGCAGTTCGTCCACGTCGGTGGAGACTGCACCGGCTTCCGGCGGCACCGCCCGGGCCGCTTCGGTGGTGGCCAGGGCCACGACCGGCATGCCCAGGTGCATCGCTTCCAGCAGGGACAGGCCCAGCGAGGTCCAGCGCATCGGGTGGAGGTAGACCCGGCAGCGGGCCAGTTCGCGGTGCAGTTCCTGGGTCTTCAGGTCTCCGCGGACCGTGAGCCGGGCGCGTCCGAAGCCCGACGGCGGCGGCCAGGCCCTCGGTCTTCATCCCGAAGACCTGCAGCGGCGCCGCCGCGGCGAAGGCCGGCAGCAGGTCGGTTCCGGTCACCCGGCCGCGGCGGACGGGCTCGTTGACCACGACGCCCAGCTCCGGCAGTTCGCCGGTGTAGAGCTGCCCGGGGTCCGGGATGCCGTGCTCGATCACCGACGCGGGCGCCCAGCCGTTGTCCCAGGCGAGCCCGTTGAAGTGGGTCACGTGGACCACCGGGATGCTGCGCTGGTCGGCCAGCGGGTGCCGGGTGAAGGGGAAGTCGCCCTTGGGGGTGTTGTGTTCCACGTACACGGCCGGCAGGTCGCGTCCGGGGCGGCGGCCCAGGGCCCTGGCCACCTCCGCGATTTCCTCCGGCCGTTGAAGGACGACGGCGTCCACGCTGTCCGGCGTCGAGCGCCGCCAGCGCCACTTCCCGCACTGAGGCCGGCCAGTCCCGGCCTGCCCGGCCCAGACCCCACGGCCCGCCGTCCGGGCAGGACCGGGAGCAGGTACTCGTGCCGGCCGCGGACGAAGGCGTCCGTCCAGGAGCCATGGACATGCCAGAGCAGGATTCTCATCGGCTGCGGGCCTTTCTGCGGGTACTGAGATGGGTGCTGAAGGACGACACCCCGCCGATCAGGCGTTCCACCGCCTGCACCACTTCCTCGGGTGAGACGGAATCCAGGCAGGGGTGTCCCGGGACCGGGCAGACTCCGGGCGCGGGTCAGCCTGCAGGCGCGTTCTGGTCGCCGAGGAGTTCCAGCGGCACGCCGTAGGGTGCCCAGCGGACCGCCGGCACCACCGGGGAGAACAGGCACGCAACGGGTGTGCCCACGGCGGCCGCGAGGTGGGCGGGCCCGGTGTTGCCGGTGACCACGACGCGTCGGCTCCGGCCAGGACCCCGGCCAGGGTGTGCAGGTCCGTGCGGCCGCCGAGGTCCAGGGCGGAGGGACCCGCCACCGTGGCCGTCAGCGCGGTTTCGCCTGGGCCGCCGGTCACCACCACCCGGTGCCCCGCACCTTGCGAGGAGTTCGACGGCGGCGGCGTGGTGCAGCGGCGGCCAGGCCCTGGCCGGGACGGCTGCCCCGGGATGGACCACCACGTAGGGTCCGTCGCCCACCAGGCTCCGGCACGTCGGGGACGGGCTGACAGCCGGAGCTTGCCGTCGTCGCCCGCGGGGCAGCGCGGAAGCCGGCTGCCCGGGCGATGCCCAGGGCCCGTTCCGCCTCCGGCTGGTCCTCCGGGAAGTCCTCGCCGGGCCTGAGCCGGACATCGAGGAGGGAGCCGGCATAGTCCGTGGATGCGCCGGTGATGCGTTCCACGCCCGCCAGCCGCAGCAGCAGGGCCAGCGGCAGCGGGGACTGGTGGAACGAGGTCAGGATGACGGCCTCGGTGATCCTGGAGTTCCTGACGTAATCAATCAGCCGGTCTGCAGTGCGGCCGGTCATCGTCGGGCGCGGGATTCATGATCCACGGGACTGTCCCAGCTGTAGACCTCCGCGACGCCGGGCAGCAGGGCGGCGGCCGCCTCGCCCTGCCGGTCCGCACAGCATCACCACATCGTTGGGCTCAGCTGCCGTCCGGGTGCCGGCCGTTCGCCACGGCGCGGACGGCCGGCCCGGCCAGCAGGACATCGCCCAGGCTGTCCAGCCGCGCCACCAGGACGCGTGCCCATCAGGCGCGCCTCCAGCAGCAGGTCCACGGCCGCCGCGAGGTCACCGCGCCACCAGCCTGGCGTCGCGCGACCTCCTCGGCACGGGTCAGCGGCGTGGGTACCAGCACGCCCCGGGCCCCGGCCGCTTCGGCGGCCTGGACGTCGCGCCGATGTCGCCGATCAGCGCCGCCTCGGACGGGTCGATGCCCAGCCTGCCGGCAGGCGCTGTGGACCATTCCGGGGGCCGGTTTCCGGCAGGGGCAGCCGTCTCCGTCCTGCGTGCGGGCAGATTTCCCAGACATCGAAGGGGCCCAGCAGCTGCTCCACCCGCGGCGTTGACGCTGTCCACCTGTTCGCCGGTCAGGAGGCCACGGGCCAGCCCGGACTGGTTGCTGAGCACCCCGGTGGCCATGCCCCGCCGGCCGCAGTGCGTCCAGCACCTCTTTGGCGCCCGGCATGGGCCGGACCAGGCCGGGGTCCCCGTTGTACGGCACATCCACCACCAGGGTGCCGTCCCGGTCGAACAGGACGGCCCTGCAGCCGGGGTGTTTCGGAGCTTCCCATACCCACCCCGTTCCCCCGGGCTGCAGCTCCTAAACAAACGGCCCCGCATTTCCCGGCACTAGACTCCTGTGACACGGGGACGCAATACAGTAAATCGGCAGCGAAGGAGGGCCCGTGGACAGTCCACCGGTGGCACGCACTGACGGGCGGCCACAGCTGCTGGTGCTGCGTGCTTTAGGCCTGGGTGACCTCCTGGTGGCCGTCCCCGCTCTGCATGCCCTGCGGCGGGCTTTTCCGGACCACCGGTTGCTGTACGCCGCCCCCGCTTGGCTGGGCGGAGCAGTGGACTTGGTTGGCGGCTACGAGCTGCTGCCTGTGGCCGGGCTGGACCAGCCCCTCCCGCAGCTACCGGGCGGGGTGGACATTGCCGTGAACCTCCACGGCAAGGGCCCGGAGAGCAGCAGGCGCCTGCAGGCCCTCGGCGCCCGCCGCATCCTGCAGCACGGGGGTGGCGCCGGCTACGGACCACCCTGGATCGAGGACCTGCAGGAACGTGGGCGCTGGACACGCCTCCTGCAGTGGCACGGCATCGACGCCGATCCGCAGGACTGCAGGCTCATGCCGCCGCCGGTCCCCACCCGGTTTCCGGGAGCCACGGTGCTCCATGTGGGCGCTGCGTATGCCAGCAGGCTGTGGCCCGCGGAACGGTTCGCCGAGGTTGGCCGCAGGCTCGCAGCCCGTGGGCATACCGTGGTGTTCACCGGCAGCGGCCCGGAACGTGAGAGGGCCTTGGACGTCTGCCGGCGAGCGGGGCTTCCGGAGTCCAGAGTGCTCGCCGGAGCGCTGGAGCTGCAGGAATTGGCTGCCTGCATTGCCGCAGCCCGGCTGGTGGTGTCCGCGGACACCGGCGCAGCGCACCTCGCGTCCGCCTATTCCCGGCCCTCCGTGGTGCTGTTCGGACCGGTGGGTCCGGAACGGTGGGGGCCGCCGCCGGGGCCGCACATGGTCCTTACGCACGCGGGGGAGCGCGGCGGCGACCCCTTCGCGGATCGCCCCGACCCCGCCCTCCTGGCGGTTTCCGTGGACGAGGTGCTGGCGGCCGTGGAAGCGGTTGAATCGGCGTAGCTGGCTTCCCGGAGCCGGCGCTGGAGCGCCACCAGGACCCGCGCAAGCCTGCGCGAGACCTGCATCTGGGACATCCCCAGGCGTTCGCCCAACTGGACCTGGGTCTCCTCGCAGAAGTAGCGCCGGTACAGCAGTTCCCGGTCTCCGGGAGCAAGGCCCTGCATGGCATCCCGCAGGCACGCCAGCTCCTCCAGCCGTTCGATCGGGGATTCAGTCGCAGCCAGCACCTCGGCAATGGGTGGCGCGTCCCCGTGCGGCGCTACCGCGTCCAGGGAGTCAGGGTGCATGCTGCTGGAGGCACTGATCGCCTCCTGCACGTCCCCGACGTCGGCTGCCAGTTCGTGCGCCAGTTCGGTGATGCTGGGGCTGTGGCCCAGGGTCTGGGCAAGTTCAGGCTCAATCCGGAACATGCGGGTCCGCAGGTCCTGGATGTGCCGCGGTGGCCGGACCACCCAACTGCGGTCCCGGAGGTACCGCTTGAGCTCGCCGCTGACAGTGGGGGCGGCATAAGCGGGAAAGCTGTCCCCTTTGGCCTGGTCGAAGCCCCTGGCTGCCTTGACCAGGCCGAGGTACGCCACCTGGTTCAGGTCGGCGCGTTCCCGGCCGCGGGCCTCGAAGCGGCCCGCCAAGGCTTCGGCAAGGTCCAGGTGCTTGAGGACGAGCTCGTTTTCGAAGGCTTCGCGGAGCTGGCCGGTCCGGGGTTGCTGGGAACCAAGGTCCGCGATGTCCTGGTCCGGCAGGGGGCGGCTCCGCAGATAGCGGGCTTCCGGTTCCGGGAACGGCGGTGGTTCCACGGCAAGTAAAGGGAAGAGATCAGGCATTGTCGTTGGTTCCCTCGGGTCTGGGTCCGAAAGCCTGCGGCAAGACTTAGAAGAAGGAAATCATAAGGTTGCTTATAAAACAATGCTTGTCGGGGATAGGCTCAATGTGTCGGCATCACCGCCCTTGCACGCGAAGGAGAAACCGCCATGCGGATAGCGATCACCGGAGCCAGCGGCAACGTAGGGACCGCGGTCTTGCGGAACCTGCAGGGCCAACGGGAAAAACAGCCGGGAGGTGTCGAGTTGGTGGGCATCAGCCGGCGGTTGCCCAGCACCGGGATTGCGCCATATGCCGGCGTTGAGTGGCATTCGCTCGATATTGGCAAGGACACCGACGTCCCCTTGCTCCGCTCTGCACTGACGGGGGTGGACGCCGTCATCCACCTGGCCTGGCTGCTGCAGCCCAACCGGGACGTGGATCTGCTGCACCGGACCAACGTCACGGGGACCGCCCACGTCCTGGAAGCCGCCAGGCAGGCAGGGGTGGGCCAGATCGTGTGCGCGTCCTCGATGGGCGCCTACAGTCCCGCCCCGAAGGACCCCCGCGTCGATGAGTCCTGGCCCACCGGCGGGATCCAGGAATCGCATTACAGCAGGCACAAGGCCGAGCAGGAAAGATTGCTGGACCGTTTTGAGGCGGATAATCCCGGCATCCAGGTGGCGAGGATGCGGCCGGGCCTGACCTTCCAGCGCAGTGCTGGAAGCGAGATCGGGCGGTACTTCCTGGGCTCGCTGATTTCCCGGCTGGTGCCGCGGAGGATCAGGGTGCCAATCCTGCCGGTGCCGGAGAACCTGATCTTCCAGGCGGTCCATGCCGACGACGTCGCCGAGGCGTACTGGCGCGCGGTGGAGCGCCGCGAATCCGGGGCTTTCAACATCGCCGCGGAGCCGGTGATCACGCCGCAGGAACTGGCGAGGTTCCTGCACGCGCGCCGCATTCTCCCTGTCCCCATGCCGCTGCTGCACTGGCTGGCCGACGTCACGTGGAGGTTGCGGATCCAGCCGAGCGATGCGGGCTGGATCGACATGGCCGCGAATGCTCCGATCATGGACACCGGACGGGCCAGGCGCCTGCTGGGGTGGGAACCAACCGTTTCATCCCTCGACGCCATCGCGGAGGTCATTGAGGGCATGGCAACGGGGGAGGGCATGAGCCACTCCCCCGTCCTGAAACCGCGAACGTGAAGCCGCGGTCATGAAGCCACAGTCGTGAAGCCACGCCGCTAGCGGGACTTCCGCCCTGAGCCCCCCCCCCGTCGCCGGGGAGGTCCGCCGCCTCAGATGCCGGAAGGCGGGTTGTCGCGCTCTGCCCGCCTGGCTTCGTCAGCGCGGCCTGCACTCCGTGTGCCGTCGGTGTGGGATTCGTCAACCCGGGCGTCGCCGGACTGGGTTTCGCTGACCCGGGCCTCGCCCGCCGGCGACTCGTCACCACGTGCCCGGGTCTCGTCCTGCCGGAGTTCCCGGCGGGTGCGGTCCTCCCGATGGGTCTGGTCGTCCCGGCCCGCATGATCGTCCCGGCCTGCATGTCCGTCCCGGGCTGCGTCCGTACCCTGCGTGGCATCGACGCCCCGCCTGGTCCGCGTTTCGCCGTCCGCCTTAACATCGGGGTCCACAGCGTCTGCTTTCCGCGTGCGCTCGGAGACGTCGTCGCGCAGTGATTTGGCTTCAGTAGCCCGCTCCTCGGCTTCGCGCTGCAGCCTGGCCGCCTGGACCTGCGCCTGCTCGGCATCGGCCCTCGCACGCGTGGCCCGGGCTTCCTTCTCGCGGGCGTCGAGTTCAATGTTCTCTGCCTCGCGGCGGATTTCTGCCGCCTTCTCGCGGTGCGCGTCGTCCCGCTTCTGCTGGATCGCCTTACGGCGCCGCCCTGTGACCAGGAGCAACACGATAAGTACCACCACGACAATTCCTACAACCACCCAAACCCATGGTGCTGTTTCCAACGCCACCACCTCTTCCGCTTCGTAGAGCCCACCTCCGGCAGGAACGGTTCCTGCCGATATTTATGGACATGCACAAAAGATATTTACCAAGGGTACTTACCTTCTGTTAGTAATCATGCTTACTATTTTACGGCCAGTATTCCTGGTTCTTGATCAACAACCGGCCTTCTTGGAAAGAGAGAGCGAAGATGACAGAGAACCAATGGCCCAAGGACCCCACCACCACGGTCCCTCCGGCCAATCCATTGACCACTGGAGAGCGCGCCGCCACCACCTTCCCTTCCGCGGCAAAGTCCAGCGACCTGCCGCGGACCGGTGACGCCTCCCCAGCCTACGGCGACGCCGACGGAACGTCCCGAAAGGACGCCGTCAAGGACGCCGTCAAAAGCGATGCCGGCGATGTTGCCCGCACCGCGAAGGACTCAGCGCACAACGTAGCGGAGACGGCCAAAGCCGAAGCCGCCAATGTGGCCTCCGAGGTCAAGGCAAACGCCAAGGACCTGCTCTCGCAGGCCCGTTCCGACCTGACACAGCAGGCCGGCACCCAGCAGCAGAAAGTCGCCAGCGGCCTCCGGTCCATCTCGGATGAGCTTCACGCCATGGCGCAGGCATCCGACCAGCCCGGGGTGGCCAGCGACCTGGTACGCCAGGCGGCCGACCGCTCCTCCTCCGTAGCGTCCTGGCTGGATGGCCGGGATCCGGGTTCGCTCCTGAATGAGGTCAAGTCCTTCGCGCGGCAGCGTCCCGGAACTTTCCTGCTCCTCGCCGCTGGCGCCGGCGTCCTCGCCGGCCGGCTCACCCGCAGCCTCAGCGCGGGTGCGCCGGATTCGGGAGCGACGCCGGCACGCGCCGCCGGTGACTATGGCACCGCAGCCCCCTACGGAGGCCAGTACGGCTCGGACAGTTATGCCGGCGGGCCGGGCGGATACACGCCGTCGGGCGGTGCCGTACCGCCGCCCCCGGTCCAGGTTCCCGGCCCTGCCACCACCACGGCAGGGTTCGACGGCGGCTCCCCCGGCAGTTACGCCGGCGGCGCCGGCTACCCTGGGGAAAACGCAACGGCCAGCCCCCTGGACAGCCCCCAGCTCGTGGAGGATCCGTGGTCCGGAAACCGGCTCGCCGACGATCCGCTCCGGGACCGCGACCTTGCCGATGACCCGCTGGGCAGCGACCCACTCACCAAGGACCGTTCCACGGACGGCCAGGCTGGCAGGCAGTGATGAGCAGCGCAGATGCCGGAGACTCCTCCGTCGGCGGCGCATGCGAAGGCTGATAACGACCTCGTTGGGTGATCTGCTCGGTGAGGTGACCCGTGACCTGTCCACGCTGATGCGGCAGGAAGTGGAACTGGCCAAGGCCGAAGCGAAGGAATCAGCGACCCAGCGCCGGCAAGGGCGGCGGCATGCTCGCCGGCGCCGGCGTGGCCGGACACTTCGTCCTGCTGTTCCTCTCGATCGCGCTCTGGTACGCCCTGGGCGCCCTGATGGGCCTGGGCTGGTCCGCCGTCGTCGTCGCCGTGATCTGGGCCATCATCGCCGCGGTCCTGGCCTCGATCGGCCGCAAAGAACTCAAACAGATCAAAGGCCTTCCCCAGACCGGGGAGACCCTCTCCGAAATCCCCCCAACCCTAAAACCAGGTGAGGTAAACCGATGAGCGAGAACCCGGACGCAATCCGTGCAGACATAGAAGCAACCCGTGCCCGCCTGGGCACCAACGTCGACGCCGTGGCGGACAAAGTCACCCCGTCCAACATCGTCCACCGCCAGACGGACAAAGTGAAAGACGCCGTCTTCGGCGTGAAGGAGAAAGTCATGGGAGCAGCCGACGACGCCACCGCCACCCTCCACCACCGGGCAGCGGACACCGGCACCACCCTCGGCGACGCCGGCCACAGCGTCGGCAACACCCTCGGCGATGCCGGGCACGCCATCACCGACGCCCCGCCCAGGTCAAAACCAAAACCCAGGGCAACCCCCTGGCCGCGGGCCTGATCGCGTTCGGCGCCGGCCTGCTCCTGTCCTCCCTGATCCCGGCCTCGGACAAGGAACGCGAAGCAGCGGACGCCCTCAAAACCGCCGCAGAACCGCTCACCACCGAACTGACCGACGCCGCCAAGGACATGGCCGAAGGCCTGAAAGAACCAGCCCAGACAGCCATGGACAACGTCAAAGCCACCGCCACCGACGCCGCCGACCACGTCAAAGCCGAAGGCCAGGACGCAGCAGCAGAGGTCCGCAACACCGCAACAGACGCCAAAGACCACGTCCAGGACCAGGTCAAAAACACCTGATCCGCAACGCCTGAAATTGAGCAGCTGACAGGCCGGCTTCCGCCCTCCCCCGGCGGTGCCGGCCTGTCTGTTTTCCCCTGAGATAGGACATACCATGGCCACCCAAGACGCCCCCGAAACCAGCACAGCGAAAGCGTCCACTGCCCCCGCACCGGATGACTCCCGCAAGCCGGACAGCCCGACCGACGTCAGCAAACCGTCCTGGAAGTACATCGCCAGGAAGACCCTGCGCGAGTTCTCCAAGGACCAGTGCCCGGACCTCGCCGCTTCCCTGACGTACTACTCAGTGCTGTCGATCTTCCCGGCACTGTTGGCGCTGGTGTCGCTCCTCGGGATTTTCGGGGACCCGCAAAAGACCACCTCGGCCCTGCTCGACATCGTCCAGGGATTCGCCCCCGGCCAGACCGTCGACACGATCCGCCCGGTGGTCCAGGACCTTGCCAGTTCCTCGGCCGCCGGCCTGACCTTCGTCCTTGGCCTCCTCACCGCTCTCTGGTCAGCTTCCGGCTATGTGGGGGCCTTCGGCCGGGCGATGAACAGGGTCTACGAGGTTGACGAGGGCCGGCCGTTCGTGAAGCTGCGGGGCACCATGCTCGGCGTCACCGTCGTGAATTTGCTGATCGTCGTGGCCATCGCGGCGATGCTCGTGCTGAGCGGCCCGGTGGCAGAATCCGTGGGAAACATGATCGGGCTCGGCGGCGCCTTCCTGACCGTCTGGAACATCGCCAAGTGGCCAGTGATGCTGGTGCTGATCATCGCTGCGATCGCCATCCTCTACTACGCCACCCCCAATGTGAAGCAGCCGAAATTCCGCTGGATGAGCATGGGCTCGGCTATCGCTGTGGTGGTGTTCCTGCTGGCCTCGCTCGCCTTCGGCTTCTACGTGGCATACTCCAACAGCTACAACAAGACCTACGGCGCAATCGGCGGTGTGATCGTCGCGCTCCTGTGGCTGTGGATCCTCAACATGTCCCTGCTGTTCGGCGCGGAGTTTGACGCTGAGACGGAGCGTGGACGGCAACTGCAGGCCGGCATTAAGGCTGAGGAAACCATTCAGCTTCCTCCCCGCGATACCAAGAAAAGCGAAAAGCTGCAGAAACAGGAGGAGGAAGACATCCGCCATGGCCGCGAACTGCGCGAGAGCCACAACAGCGACACGGACGGCGAGCCGGACGACGGAACCTCAGGGGGCCAGGACCGGGCCCAAGCGACCAGGGGCAGTTCGGCCCCTGGAGAGGCGACACGTCGGGATCGAAACCGGCGGGACTAGGCATGGCGCCCAAGTTGGAGGAAAATTGGCAGGAGCAGGTCCTGTCCAGTTTTCCCGGCCCACGCGTGGCCCGGGTGCCAGGCGGGGTCGGCGGCGAGTTGGCCTCTTCTGAGACCGAGGCCAGTCCCCCCAGTCGCCGTCGGCCCCCTCAGTTTCTTCCTCCCATCGCCATTCCAGGCCTGTTTGAGCGAGCCATTGCTGGCTAGCATTGAGATACCACCGGTGGCATCCCGCCGCCGCAGACAAGCCGTAGGGAGAATCACCATGGGTTTGGGTGACAAGATCGAGAACGCCGCCGAAAAGCTGGGCGGCCAGGCCAAAGAGGCATCAGGCAAGGCTTCAGACAATGAGCGTCTTGAGGCAGAAGGACAGATGGATCAGTCCAAAGCGGACCTGAAACAGGCCGGCGAGAAGGTGAAGGACGCTTTCAAAAAGGACTGACCTGACGGTCAACCGGTTTGCGCCGCGTGTGTGAACCACGGGCCGGGGCAGCGGGTTGCAGACCTGATGTCCCGGCCTTGCTACGTCTGCGCCGCTGTCCGCAGCAGGTCAGCCTTCCCCAACCACTGCGGGTTCGCGTCCTAGTGCGAGGAGGTACGCACCGAAGCCCTGCGGTGCCCGGGCCTGGGTCCGGCCCGACGTCAGGACCCTGATGCCATCCGTTGCCTTGACCTGGAACCCCAGGCGGCGCAGCTTCTCCACCAGGGCCCGGTCCTCATGGGCAGCGCAGCCGGGCAAACCCGCCGGCCGCCAGATACGCCGATGCCCGCACGCCGAAGTTGGCTCCGTAAACGTGCGGGTGGTCCTCCTCGAACGGGTGCCGGGCATGCCAGCGCTTCAGGATTTCGGGGTCCATGCCGTCAGGGTCCGGCTCCACTGATCCCAGAATGGCGTCTGCCCCGCCGTCCGCCAGGGCCAGCTGGCCCACAAGCCAGTTCGGCGGCACGCAGGAATCGGCATCCGTGTTCGCCAGCCAGAGCCGCCCGGTCCCGGCAGGGCTTCCCGGGCGGCTGTGGCCCACCCCGGTTCCCAGGCCGGGAGTCCGGCCCAGGATCGCGTCAATGCCGGCGCGGCGGCTTTTTCCCACGCTGCGGAAACCCACCTCCAGCACATGCAGGCGGGCATCGGCGGCCGCGAACCGCGAAGCGATGGCACCGGATCGGTCGGCGCAGCTGTCCAGGACCACCACCATACTGACTGCGACGCCGGGATGATGCGCCTGCAGCAGGTTTGCCGCCGTGCAGATGCCCGCGAGCGCACGCTCCAGGTGCTGCTCCTCGTTATGGACCGGGATCACCACCGCCACCTGCCCTATGCGCTCCATGTCAGGCCTCCACCGCGGCAGGATCGGCCGGGTGCTACCAGGGTTTCCAGTACGAAGTCCCGTTCCCGGTAGAGGCCCGCTGTTGGCCAGCCCAGCCGGTTCCTGGCGAGCGCATGGACCGATTCGCCGTCGAGCTCCCAGCCCGAGACAGGATGCCGCCAGTGACACAGGAGGAGGGTGCCGCCCGGCGCCATGGAGCCTTCGATGCGCTCAAGCAGCGTGGCGTATTCGGCAGGCGCAAGGTAGTAGCCCACTTCGGAGACCACCACCAGGTCGTAGGTGCCCTCCGGCCAGTTCATCGGAAGGGTGAGCTGCCGGGTGCTTACGCCAGGGTACGGTGCGAGCCTTGCGGCGGCGTGTTCCAGGGCGGTTCCGCTGGCGTCAACTGCCAAAAGGCTGTCGCAGCGCCCGGCGAGGTCAGCGGTGAGTGTGCCGATGGAGCAGCCCACCTCCAGCCCGGAACGGTACCGCTCCGCCGGGAGTGCCGCGAGGGTCAGCGCCCGCTTCCGGCGTTCGTACCAGCTGGTGGTGTACGCCCACGGATCCTCGGACGTCCGAATGGACTTCGTCGAAAATCCGCTCGGCATCCGCACTGCTGTGCGCCGCCGGCCCGCAAGGTTGCGCGGTGTCCAGGCGAACGTCTCGAAGGGCCTGTCGAAATGGCGCAGGAAGCTCCCGTCCCAGCAGGGCCTCGTCGCCGGGGGAGGGCGGAGAGCGGGAGCACCTGGCTGGCATGGGTCCGCATGGCGGCTTCCTTGGAAGCCCGCTGGGCCGGCGTGAGCGGGAGCCGTACCCAGGACTGCCAGGCAGGGTGGGCGGGCGTGGCCCAGAGCCAGTACCAGATGGGATATTCGATCAGGGCATGGCCGCCGTCGCGGGCTGCCCGGGCGGCCACCGCTCCCAGCGCATCGTGGTCCGAGTGTCCGTCGTCGCGGTACGGTGCCACGATCACCAGTTGTCCCGGCGGTCCCGCGATAGCGGCCCGCCGCGTCGCGCAGCTGGTCGCTGACCTCGGCAGCGTGATCGGCCAGGCCGCTGTCCGGCAGGCCCAGGAACCGCCAGTTTCCGGTCAATCCCAGCGCTGCCAGGGCGGCGGAAAATTCGTTGACGCGCGTAGCGCCAAGCTGCTCCGGCGGGACGGTGCCGAGTCCGGATGCGAGGCCTCCCCTGCGGTGCACAGCAGAATCTCGACGTCTGGCGCCCAGGCTGTGGAGCAGGGCCAGCAGGCCCCCGGCGCCGAGGGATCTCGTCGTCTGGATGTGCGGCAAGGACCACGAAGCGCATGCCGGCAAGCTCCTGCGCGCCAAGCGGCAGTTCGGGAAGCGCGGCAAGTCCGCCGGCGGCCCAGACAGCTTCGTCCGTCCCCTGATCGGTGTGCGAGAAGCATCACCACGGGTGCTCCCCGCGCAGGGTCAGGGCACCCAGTTGCGCATCATCGCGCATAGCGTGGTGCTGGCGGACGTACAGCGCCAGGTCCGCCATCCGCTTGGCGTACTGTTCGTCAAACGCCAGCGGCGCCGGCCCGCGGTTGGTGCTCACCAGGGACAGGACACGCTCGACGGCGGCAGCCACCGTTCCGCGGACGCGCAAGGCTTCGCTCCAGGCACTGCGTTCCGCTGCTCCCCGGTCGGCGGCCAGGCCGCCGTCGTCGATCATTTGCTGCCGTCCGCGCCAGGTACTGCAGCGTGGACGTGAGGATGCGGTCCACTTCGCCCAGGCTGGCCAGCGCAATCTGGTCCGGTTCGCGGCCCTTGTCGGCAGCGGTCCGCAGCGACTCCCGGTAGTCCCGGGCAACGGCCACCGCTCCGCCCAGCCAGCAGGCGGCCACACCCATGCCGCCCCAGGCGAATCCCGGCCGGCTGAAGTACCAGCCATCCCCGCCGAGCGGTTCGGCGGGGACCTGGTTGAAGTGCACGGTTCCGCTGGGGATCTCCCGAAGCCCGCGGGCGATCCAGGCGGGCTCCTCGCACGTCACCCCGGAGTGGCGGAGGTCCACGGCGAAGGCAGCCCGTCCGCCCGTTTCCGTGTGGGCGGTGATCACGGCGCGGTCCAGCAGCGGGGCCAGGGAACACCATGGCTTCGAGCCGCTCAGGAGGATCCCGCCGTCGCCGCTTTCGCCTCCAGCCGGGCGCCGGGGCCTTCGGCGGCGAACACGCCCCAGGCGCCGTCGCACCGTATCGGGGTCCATGCCGGCCTGGGCGAGGATGGCCAACGGCATCAAGGTGCGGCTCGAAGATCCGGCCGGCGGCAACATCCACGGCGGCCACCGACGCGAGCGTTCCCAGAGCCGCCGTCCGTCCCCGGCCGGGCTGTGGCCACTGCCTCCCGGCGCCCCGTGCCAGGTCAAGCAGCGCGGGCACGTTGCCGGCGGCCGCAGCCACATCGCCCAGCAGTGCGCCCAGCCGGTTGGCCTGTCCTGCCGGCGAGGAAAAACGGACGGCGGCGCGGAGCCAGGTGCTCCGGGCCCCGGGGGCTGGTGTGCAGGCCTTCCTTCACGGGCACGCTGTCCGCCCGACGGCTACTTGTCAGCCGGCTCGGTGACGGCGGCCTGCGGGCGTCATGGTTTCCGCGTTCACCATCCACGCCAGCTGCTCAAGGCGCTCGATGACGGCATGGAGCAGGTCCGCGCTGGTGGGGTCTTCCTCGTCCACCTCGTCATGGACATCGCGCATGGTCTGGACCGTGCGTTCCAGCCTGGCCGTGACCAGCTTGACGGCGTCCTTCGTGGACGTCAGCCCTGCAGGGAATTCGTCGAGCCGGGTGTCCGCCGGAGACCGTGTTGCTGCGGCCGTCCGGGAGGGCGTGGAGGGCGCGCATGCGTTCGGCAGCGTCGTCGGCAAACTGCCGGGCACCTCGATGATTTCATCCAGCTGCAGGTGCAGGTCCCGGAAGTTGGTTCCCACGATGTTCCAGTGCGCCTGCTTGCCCTGCATGTGCAGTTCAATCAGGTCAGTGAGGACCATCTGAAGGTTGCTGGCCAGGGTGGGTGACGCTTTCATCTTGTTCCTCCGCTGCGGGCGTGCATTCCGTCCGGGGATCCGGCCGGAATTTATTCTAAGCATACTTAGCAATTGCGGAAGTAACAGCCTCTCAGCGGACCAGGGCCAGCGCGAACCCGTCCCAGCCCTTGGAACCGGCGGTCTGGATGACCGTCGCGTCAAGCCGCGGGTGCTTGCCCAGCAATTCCAGCGCCCCGATGATGCCCGGCGCGTTGACCTCGTCCATGGACGGGTCCAGGACCGCGCCCTCCCACACAGCGTTGTCCAGCACCACCGTGGTGCCGGGCCTGCCCAGCCGGACCGCCCAGTCGAGGTAGTTGGCGTCGTTTTCCTTGTCCGCATCGATGAAGACGAAATCGAAGGGCGCCTGCCCCTCTGCTGCCAGGGCAGCCAGCGTGTCCAGGGCCGGGCCGACCCGGATTTCCACCTTGTGCCCCAGTCCGGCGGCATCGATGTTGGACCTGGCAATGTCCGCATGCTTGGTGAGGTATTCGCACGTGACCAGCCTGCCGTCGTCGGGAAGTCCCTGGGCCATCCAGATGGTGCTGAACCCGGCAAGGGTGCCGATCTCCAGGACGCGCCGGGAACCGGAGGACTGGACCAGCAGCTTCAGCAGTTTCCCGGCGTTGGGTGTCACCTCAATGGGCGGCATCCCGGCGTCGAGGGCGGACTGCACAGCCCGCCGCAGCGACCCGTCGGGATGGACCACGGTGTCCGTGATGAAGTCCTCCACCGCAGTCCACTCCGGCCGGGGCTTGTGCTCAAACATGGCCACAGTCTGGCACGGCGCCGCACGGGGGTCCAGAGAGGCCCCCCGCCGGCCAGCGCTCCTGTATCTTGTGGTTGCCTGCTCACGCGTCGGGCCCAGCGCGCTTTTCCAGCCGGTCCACCTTGGCAGTCAGCTCGCCGGAGTAGCCGGGACGGATGTCCGCCTTGATGACCAGTGACACGCGGCTGCCGAACCGGCCCACGGCCTCGGTGGCCCTCTTCACCACGTCAAAGACCTCGTCCCATTCACCCTCAATGGTGGTGAACATCGAATCCGTCCGGTTGGGCAGCCCGGAGTCCCGGACGATTTTCACGGCGGCGGCAACGGCGTCGTGCACCGACGCGTCGGTGGGGCGTGAACCGCCGTCGGGAACACCGGAGGGGGCGACTGAAAATGCAAGCAACATAAGGAAAGTGTGCCACGACGCCGGACCTGCCACCTGTCACTCCGGGCGGTGGCCAGCGCACCGGGAACGTCACATAGCTACCTACCGCCCAGTAACGGTGATCGTCCCGTGCTGCGTTGCTAACCTGATCGCATGAGCACCGCAGTCGCCCGCAAACCACTTCGCGCAGATGCAGCGCGCAACGTGGACAAGATCATTACGGCGGCCCGGCAGTGCTTCCAGGAATTCGGTCCGGAAGTGCCGCTGCAGACCATCGCCGCCACCGCCGGCGTAGGCCCTGCCACCCTCTTCCGCAACTTCGCGGACAAGGAAGAACTGGTGCTGGCAGCCCTCAACCGTCAGCTCAGGATTACGGTGGATCCCGTGATCGACGACGCCCTGACGGACATGGACGCAGCGGCGGGGCTGTTCCGGGTCATCGAGGCGATCATGTCCGCCGCCAGCACTGACGCCAACCTCCTCGGCGCCGTGGCCGGGCGCCGCCAGCTCCTGACCGGCATCACCGGATCGCTGCTGGATTCCATGGGTATCCTGCTGGGACGCGGCCAAGGCCAGGGCACCCTCCGTGCGGATATCTCCATGACGGACGTCTTCCGGCTGCTGGCCATGCTGATCGGCGTCGTGGACACCATGGAGCCAGGTTCGGATGCTTGGCGCCGCCCGGTGGCCCTGGTCGAGGACGCCATCCGGGCTGAACGGCCGGACCGCCAGCTCCCCGCCCACATTCCCCTGCCGGCGGCTGAGCTTCCGGGCGGTTACCTGCACACACGCCGCTTCAGCTGAGCGTCCGGGCCCCAAGGTCGCGCCGCCCAGGGCGTCGCCCCATTGTGGACATCCATTCGGTGGAATAGACTCGAACGAGGGTTACGCAGCCAGCCTCTGAATTCCCAGATGGAGCGACTCAAAATTATGTCCCTGCGTACCACATTCCCCCGAGCGACATCACGATGAACAGTTCCCAGCTGATCCAATTCATCAACGATCCCCGCGGCCCCGAAGAAGTCCTCCCCACCCTCCCGGCGGAGGACCTGGCCAACCTGCTGGACGCACTGTTCCAGAACCTTGACACCCCCACGCCCGAGTTCGGCGCACAGGTCTGGTACGAACTTGCCGTGGAGGAAAGCGGACGCCGGGCCAGCTCCCCGGATGGTGCGGCCCACGGCGTGGCCTGAGCGCTGTTTCCGGTGGACGGCCACTTCAGCACCGCGTAGAAGTATTGACGGGCCCGCTCAGGGCCCGTTAGTCGTTGAGGGCCGATTCCCGGTTCCGCAGTTCGTCCCGTATTGCTGCGTGGAGCGCTGAGATCTGCGGCTGCTGGCCTATTTCCATGGCATGGCTGATGCGTTCGGAGAGCATTTCGAGGTCCGATACGGGAGTGTCGGACAGAGACCGGAAGCGGGAGAACAACCGCTTCATCGGCAATCCCGCATGCCGTCTGGCTGACGCCAGGTTGCGGTTGGTCCAGGGTCTGTAGCCGGCTATGTGCGTTTGTTTTTCCATGGTCACCACTCACGAAGAACGTTCATGGCCAGCTGCATAGCCACCCTCATAGTAACGCCGTGCCGTCCCACGTCACCAGAGGCACGGCGGATCCGTCTGACGCCGGTTCTGGTGGTTTCAGTTCCATCCAAGGAGCCGGAGCACCGCGGCGGTTCCGGCGCCCGCCAGGACCACCACGAGGAACGGCGCGCGCAGGGCCAGCGCGACGGCGGCAACCACCAGTGCGCCCAGCCTGGCGTCAGCAGCAAGGGACTGCCCCGACGCCACGGCGTTGACGATGGTCAGGGATGCCAGCAGTCCGATGGTCATTGTTCCGGCCACGCGGGACATCCGCGGATTTTCCAGCAACTTGGCCGGGACAAAGTACCCCACCAACTTCCAGGCGTAGGCGAGCACACAAGCCACCAGAAGCCAGCCCCAGAGGTTCATGCACCCGCCTCCCCCGGGTTGGCGTTTCCCTGCGCGTGCTGAGCCTTCGGCTCGCCGTGGCCGCGGTCCGCAGGGCCCTGGCGGTGAGTCCCATGGTGGTGGTCAGCATATGGATCGACGTCGGGCTCCAGGCCTTCGTCGCTGCGGCCGTGGCTGAACCAGCCGATCAGCGCGGCCACAACCGCGGCGATCAGGATGGGCACTCCCGCGGGAACGAACGGCACGGCGAGAACAGTGGCCAGTGCACAGACGACGGCGATCGCCACGGGCTCCCGGCCCTTGAGCCGCGGCCACAGCAGTGCCAGGAACGCAGCCACCGCCGCGCCGTCCAGGCCCCACTGCTTGGGGTCGCCCAGCCCGGCACCCGCCAGGGCACCTACCGCGGTGAACAGGTTCCAGAGCACGTAGATGCCGATCCCCGCGGTCCAGAAACCGCGCCGCTGCTCGGCCGGGTCGGTCTGGCCGGTGCTGGTGGCGGTGGACTCGTCGATGGTCAGCTGGGCGGCCACATACTGCCGCCAGCCCGTGGGATGCAGCAGGGCATTGAGCTGCATGCCGTAGATGCCGTTGCGCATGCCCAGCAGGGTTGCGGCGCTCATGGCTGCGATGCCGGAACCGCCGCCGGCCACCACGCCGATGAACGCAAACTGCGAGCCGCCGCTGAACAGCAGGAGGCTCAGCGCCATGGTCTGCCAGAAGTCAAGCCCGGAGGTGACGGACAGCGCGCCGAACGAAACCCCGTACAGTCCGGTGGCGATGCTGATGGAGAGTCCCACCCGGACAGCCGGGGATGCGAGGAGCTTCATGGGGCGCGCCGCTCGGCCGGGTTTCCGCAGGCTCCAGGCCCACAGGATCAGCGGGCACCTGCAGCGGCAGGCGGGCGGTGTGGGTCCTGCGCTGGGCTGGGCGAGCCCTGCGGGCCATAGGCCCGGCGGAGGGCGTCGACGTGCCCGGCAAGGAAGACCCGAAAATCGCGGTCACTCCCGTGGCGGTAGCGCGGCGGGTTGCCGGGATGAGAAGTCCGACGGCGGCAGCCCGCCTCCAGCGAGGCCGCTCAGGGCGATCCATTCTTCCCGGGTCATCACGGCCAGCGGGCGCGTGCGGTGTTCCATCGGCGCGCCGGCAGTTCGTCGCGGCAAAGGTAATCGGGCACCACCTGGTTGAAGTAGCTGGGGTCCTGGAAGTGTTTCATGGCGCTGGCCATCAGCAGCGCGCTGAGGGCGCAGGCGGAGAGTGTCTGGGTGGCCCGGCCGGACCAGTGGAAAAGCATGGTTCCACTCAACCACAGGCTGGTCCGGCGCAGGTAAGACCGCGGACCGGGCTAGGCAAGCTGGGCACAGCACCTGCGCGCAGGCGTGTTGGTGGTGATCTCGTGGATTCCCAGGCCCTGGCACAGCGCCACATCGCGTTCGGAGTCCACGGTCCACACCCGGAACCGGCGGCCGGACTCCAGCCAGCGCTGGACGGTCCGCGCATGTTCCCGGACGTAGTCGATGCCGGGACCGGCCATCCGCACCTCGCACTCGTCGAGGATGCGTTCGCCCTCCAGCTGGGCAGCCTTCATGACGTTGGCGATGGCGCCGCCCGGTGAGCGGCCCAAGCCCCAGTTCCTCCCGGATCTCGTCGACGTCGATGTCGTCCACCAGTTGGCAGATGAACTCCGGCCGGCACAGTCCGGAGCAGGTGCTTCACCGAGTCCGGGCTGAAGCTCATAAAGGTCACACGGATGTTGTCCACCGTGGACGCGCGGCGGGTCCCAGCCTTCGCTGCGGAGGACCTCCAGCACCCGGTCTTCGAGCTTCAGCTGGTACGGGCTGGGATGCTTTGAGCTCAATGGCCAGTCCCACTGGCCGGCCTGCCCCGCGCAGGATGTCCAGGAGTTCCGGGAGGGTCAGGAGCTGCTCGGACCGGGCACCGTATTTCTCCGGGATCCGGACACCTTTCCAGGAGGAGAAATCCAGCTGCCGCAGCTCCGCCAGCGTCCGGTCGGCCACCGGGCCGGTGCCGTCCGAGGTGCGGTCCAGGTTGGCGTCATGCAGCAGGACCACATGCTGGTCCCGGGTGAGGTGGACATCGCACTCGACGCCGTCGGCGCCGTCGGCAAGGGCCTGGAGGTAGGCGGCGCGGGTGTGTTCGGCAAAGGCAGCACTGGCGCCGCGGTGGGCGAAGACCAGCGGCCGGTGCGGATGCAGACTCGTCGGATGTCATGAGGACACGTTAGCCGACCCGGCGCCCGCATGCGGGACTAGGCTGGGCACATGCAGGTGAACTCTGAGCCAATTACCCGGCAGGACCCCGCCCGGCCCGCACGGTGCCGCCGGACGCAAAGCGGGCGGCCGCCGTCGTCGTACATCAACTCAGCGCAGGTGACGCCGAAAAGGCGGCAGCGCTGCGGAAAATGAAGCTCCTGGCGCTGGGGCTGCTCATTGTCATGGCGGTCATTTTTGTGTTCGCGTTTCGCGCTGCAGAAGGAATATCCGTGGCTGCAGTACGTCCGCGCGGCGGCAGAGGGCGGCATGGTGGGTGCGCTGGCCGACTGGTTCGCCGTCACCGCCCTGTTCAAGTACCCCATGGGCATCAAGATCCCGCACACGGCCATCATCCCGCGCCGCAAGGATCAGATCGGCGCTTCGCTGGGCGAGTTCGTGGAGACCAACTTCCTCTCCGAGCAGGTGGTCCAGGACAAGCTCGCCAGCGTGAACATCGCCCGGAAGGCCGGTGAATGGCTCTCCGGACCCGGCGGCGCCGAGCGCGTGGCCAAGGAGGGCGGCGCCGTCATCCGCGGCGCGTTCAAGGTGTTGAACGACGACGACGTCCAGGCAGTCATCGAGGGGATGGTGCGCAAGCATCTGCTGGCTCCGCCGTGGGGACCTCCGGTGGGCAGGCATGGCGGAGCGGATCTTTGCCGACGGGCACCACCACAAACTGGTGGACCTGCTGGTGGACCGCGCCGCCGACTGGGTGGACGACAACCACGAGACCGTCAGCCGGCTGGTGTCGGACCGCTCCCCCACCTGGGTGCCGCAGTTCGTGGACGGACTGGTGGGCGACAAGGTCTATGTGGAGATCCTGAAATTCACCCGGGCCGTGCAGTCCGACCCGAACCACCAGGTGCGGCAGCAGATCGACAAATACCTGACCGATCTCGCGCAGGACCTCCAGCACGACCCCGCCATGATCGCCCGCGCCGAGGACATCAAGGCCCAGGTCCTGGGAGATCCGGAGGTGCGCGAACTCGCCTCCCGCACTTGGGGCACCGTGAAGAACGCACTGCTCAGCGCCGTCGACGATCCGGACAGCGAACTGACCGTCAAGTTCAAGGCAGCAGTACGGGACTTCGGGACGCGACTGGTCAATGACGCCGAACTGGCCGGCAAGGTCAATGCCTGGATCGGCGACGCCGCCGGCTACCTCGTGCGGACCTACCGCTCGGACATTGCGGGCGTCATCACCGATACCGTGGCCCGCTGGGATGCCGAGGAAACGTCCCAGAAGATCGAACTCCAGGTGGGCAAGGACCTGCAGTTCATCCGGATCAACGGCACCGTGGTGGGCTCCCTCGCCGGGCTGGCCATCTTCAGCGCCGCGCACCTGGTCTTCGGCTAGTTTCCCTCCCCTCTGCGCGAACGGTTGACGTGCCGTGGGCCCTCCCGGCTGGCTTTCATGGCTATCGGGTTACGCGAAGGACTCCAGTTCAACGCCGGCTGCTTCAAGGCCGGCCCGGACGGCGGCGGCCATCTCCACGGCGCCGGGGGTGTCGCCATGGATGCACAGGGAGTCGGGCCTGACCTGCACCACCGTTCCGTCCACGGCCACCACTTCGCCCTTCACGGCGAGCCGCACTGCCCGCTCAACGATCGAGTCGACGTCGTGCAGCACGGCGCCCTCCTGCGAGCGCGGCACCAGCGTGCCGTCCGCCCGGTAGGCGCGGTCCACAAAGGCCTCAACAAACACGGGGTGGCCGGCTTCCTTGGCCTGGATCAGCAGCTGCGAGCCGGGCAGGCCCAGAATGGGCAGCCCGGGATCGTAGGCCTGGATGGCGGCCACCACGGCGGAGGCCTGTTCGGCGTCGTGGACCAGCCGGTTGTAGAGGGCGCCGTGCGGCTTCACGTAGTCCACGGAGGCACCTACGGCGTGGGCGACGCCGTCGAGCGCTCCCAGCTGGTAGAGCACGTCACCGAAAAGCTCGTCAAAGGACATGTCCAGGGACCGCCGGCCGAAGCCGGCCAGGTCCCGGTACCCCACGTGGGCGCCCGACGGTCACGTCAAGTTCAAAGGCCGCCCGGCAGCTGTCCAGCATGGTGACGGGATCTCCGGCGTGGAAGCCGCAGGCCACGTTGGCGCTGGTGACCAGCCGGAACATCGCGGCGTCGTCCCCCATGTTCCACGAGCCGAATGATTCGCCAAGGTCAGCGTTGAGATCCAAGGTTGTTGCCCTCCAGAGTGTGGTTGTCCGGAGCCGGCCGCGGTGGCTTTGAGCTCCCCTGGAATCGTATCCGGCATGGGCCCGAAAGCCTCCTTGGCGTTTGCCACCACGGCCCGGCCCATCACCAGGTTTCCGGCTCCGCCCACCACGGCGCCGATGCCGAACGGCAGGGCCCGGCCGAACAGGGCGGTTCCCTGGCGCTTCAGCAGGCTCTTAAGGAAGGCCTTCTGGATCCTCTTCCGGACGGCGCCGAAGCCGGACCCGGGCAAGGACTTTGGAGAGCACATTGCCCCACGCTTGGGTGGCACTCACTCCCTTGCCCATGGCCTGGCCGCTCAGGGTGCCGAGCAGGGCCGTGCCCTCCTCGCCCAGCATGATGGCCATGACCATGGTGCTGGCCTTTTCGGGGTTGGTCAGGCGGATGCCGTGAAGTTCGGCCAGGGACGTGGCATACAGTGCGGTGGCCTCGAGGAAACCAACTGTGGCAGCTGCGGACAGGCCCAGCGATGCCACGGTCCCCACGCCGGGCACCACGGCAGTGGCTCCAACGATCGCACCGCCGCCGGTGACTGCAGCGAGGTAGTCACGCTCCAGTCCGCGCAGCCAGCTGGGCCGCTGACGCCCGGGGTGCTTCCGCTGCAGCCGGCGGATATACGCCAGCACCAGCGGTCGCTGGATCTCCACAGCCCGCAGCAGCATGTTGTGCACTCCGGGCTTCGGCTTACCGTCTGCGTCAAACACCGCGTTATGTGCCGTTTCCTGTGCGATCCGCACTGCGGGGTTGCTGCGCTTGGCCATGGTCACCTCTGCTTTCGTCCTCCGGCGGCTTTCACCGCCGTAGCTGAATACTCTGCCGTACCTAATAATGTTGCGTACCTGGATGGAGTTCCTTACCTAAATACTAAGGTTGCTTAACACTAGGCCAACCCCTTGGTGTCGCGGAATCGCCGCATTTGGCGACGACGGGTGGCCCCGCGGTCACACCCCGTCGGCCACACTGGGCAGAGGGCAGCGTTGTCGACGGCGAGGCGGGCCGGACCACGACGCAGGCTCGAGCGCGGGGCTCACCCCGCGGCCAGATTTCCAGAGGGTAGCCCTGGCCAGACCACGACGCAGGCTCGAGCGCGAGCGCGAGGCGACCACTACCAATCCAGGTCCCCAGCACCCAACGAAACGAACCTCGGCGATGTCTGGTCCCCGGACTCCAGCAGCTCCAGCAGTTCCTGCGCGGCAACATGCGGCGGCTTGACGGCGTCGGACTGCCCCATGGCTGTAGCCAGCTTGCCCGGGTGGACCGCCCAGCACCGCACCTGCCCTTGCAGGTCCTGCGCCAGGGAGACGGTCAGCATGTTCTGGGCTGCCTTGGACATCCGATAGGCATAGCTGGTGGAAAGGGCCAGGAAATCGCCCCTGGCCTGCCCCGACATGGAGCCCAGCCGGGAAGTGACGTTGACGACTACAGGGTCGTCGGCAGCGATCAGCCGCGGCAACAGGGCCTGCACCATCCGGAGTGGTCCGGCAGCGTTTACGTCCAGGGAAACCATGACTCCGGCAACGTCCACCGAGCCAACCGGCCTGCCCGGCGCTCCTTGGGCCGCGTTGTTAATCAGCACATCCACGGGCCGTCCGGCAACGGCGTCAACGACGGGAGCCACATCATCGGAGCGAACGTCATGGATCACCGCCCGTACACCAGGCAATCCCCGCAGGGCCTCCGCGTGGACAGCCTGCCGGACGAGGGCCAGCACCAGCCATCCTGCCTCTGAGAGCTCACGGACCAAGGCCTCACCGAAACCCCGCCCCGCACCGGTCACCACGGCGAAACGTTGACCATTCTCCCGACGTTGCGCGGAAGGTTGTTTCTGCGTTTGCCCTAAGCCCAAGCCGCGGTGGAGGCCGCTGCTGACGTCCTTACCTTGATCTTGGTGCTGGTCGTGCCCCTGATCTTGCCCAGCGTCCCGCGCTTGCCCACGCCCACCATCCAGCATTCGTCCCCCATCGTCCGCTCGCATGCTCCGCGCCCGTAAATCCGCCCCGGCCTAGAATTACCCTATGCCCACACCCCAAGCCCTGCGGCCCTTTGTGCATCGTGAGTACCGGGTGCTGATCGCTGCCTTGGCCATCTCCATCTTCGGCTCCGGAATGTGGGCAGTGGCCATGGTCTACCAGGTCATCCATCTCGGCGGCGGTCCGCTGGAGCTGTCGTTGGTGGCGACCGCGGGCAGCGTGGGCCTGGTGGCTTTCGTACTCGCCGGCGGCATCGCGGCCGACCGATTCCCGCAACGGCTCCTGATTATCGCGGTGGAAGGCGCCAACCTTGCAGTCATCGCCGGCATCAGCGCACTTGCCATGGCGGGCTGGCTGCAGCTGTGGCACCTGGCGGTGGGCGCCTTCGTGCTGGGCGTCGGCGCGGCGTTCTTCTTCCCCGCATACTCCGCCATCCTCCCGCGGATCCTTCCCCCGGAGGACCTCCTCGCAGCCAACGGCATGGAAGGGACCATGCGTCCTACCCTGCAACAGGCCGCCGGACCTGCCGTCGCCGGAATCCTGGTGGCAGCGCTCTCGCCGGCCCATGCAGTAACCGGCGTTGCAGCCTGCCACCTGATGGCGTTCGTCATCCTCAACTTCCTGGGCCAACACGCACTTGCCTCCCCCAAGAACGGCGCAACCGACAGCGCGGCAGACAGCAGCCCGGCAGACACCAACGCTGCAGGCATCAGCGGCGACGGCGGCATGCCGAGGGCAAAGTCGTCCTTCTTCCGCGACCTCCGTGAAGGCGTCAGTTACACCCTGCACACTCCATGGCTGCTCTGGACGTTGCTCTGGGCGTGCATTTCGGTGCTCTTCCTGATCGGCCCCATTGAGGTGCTGCTCCCCTTCGTGGTGCGCGACCAATTGGGCGGCGATTCGAGCATGTTCGGCTTCCTCCTGGCCATCATGGGCGTGGGCGGAGCAGCGGGCTCACTCCTGACCGCTTCGCTGAAGCTGCCCCGCCGCTATCTCACGGTGATGATGGTGTCCTGGGGTGCAGGCTCCCTGCCGCTTGCCGCCGTCGGAATCATGGACAGCTTCTGGGCGCTGGCGGCCGCCCTGTTCATCTTTGGCGCCACAGGCAGCGTGGGCATGGTCATCTGGGGGACGCTGCTGCAGCGGCGCGTCCCGCCACACCTGCTGGGCAGGGTCTCCAGCCTGGACTTTTTTGTGTCCCTTGCCCTGATGCCGGTCTCAATGGCGCTGGCCGGACCTGCCGCGGCGGTGCTTCCCATTTGGCTGATCTTCCTGGTGGCAGGTTGCGTCTGCCCCATCATGGCAGTCATTGCCTCAGTCGTGGCCAGGATGCCCCAGGACGAGCTGGCCCACCCGCTGGACAGCGCAGCCGTGGTGGAAAGCGCGACGCCGGGTGGAGACTGACGCGCTAAGCGTCACCCTCCACCCGGCGCACGTCAGTTCCTAGCCGCGGGCGCGAACCACGGGGAGGCTGGCGGTCGGCGGTCCGCTGGGGAACACCGTGGGTTCGGGAACCTGGACGGGGGCCAGGCCGACGCGGACCGGCTCGGCGCCTACGCTGTAGAGCTCGCCCCGGACATTGACGTCGAGCGTTTCACCCTCGGAGACAGTGAGGCTGATCGCGCCTTCGTCCAGCTCCACCAGCAGCAGGCGGCCCTGGATCTTGAGGTGGAACGTCAGGCTTTCCCATTCTTTGGGCAGCCGCGGGTCGAAGAACGGCACCGGCCCCTGGTCCCGGAGGCCGGCGAAGCCGCAGACCAGCGAGCTCCACACGCCACCGGTGGACGCGATGTGTACGCCGTCGATGGTGTTGCCGTGGGTATCGTCCAGGTCGATGAACACGGCGTTGGTGAAGTGCTCCAGCGCAGCCTTGGGGTAGCCCACTTCGGCAGCCATGATGCCCTGGACGCAGGCAGACAGGGTGGAGTCGCCTGTGGTGATGGGGTCGTAGAAATCGAAGGCCCGCCGCTTCTCGTCGGCGGTGAAGTCCTGCCACTGCAGGAACATGGCCAGGACAGTGTCCGCCTGCTTCAGCACCTGGTGCCGGTAGATCACCAGCGGGTGGAAGTGCAGCAGCAGCGGGTACTTGGACCGGGGCGTGTTCCAGTCCCAGGCCTCCAGGGTCATGAAGTCGTTGTCCTGGGAGTGCACCTGCATCCGGCTCATCGAACGGAAGCTGCATCAGGTTGGCCGCGGCCTCCCACAGCTGGCGTTCGTCGTCGCTGATCTCCGCATGGTCAAGGGCAGCGGCGGCACGAAGGTTAAAGCGGGCCATCACGTTGGTGTAGAGGTTGTCGTTGACCACGGCTGTGTACTCGTCCGGGCCGGTGACGCCGTGGATGTGGAAGAGCCCGTCCTTGCCGAAGAAGCCCAGCGAGATCCACATCCGGGCGGTCTCGATCAGCAGCTCGGCACCCATGCCGTCGCGGAAGGAGTCATCCCCGCTGGCCCACATGTAGCGGTTGGTGGCGAACGCGATGGCCGCCGCGATGTGGAACTGCGCGGTGCCGGCTGCGTAGTAGGCACTTGCTTCGAGGCCGTTGATGGTTCGCCACGGGAAAAGTGCGCCGTCAACGCTGAGTTCCTTGGCGCGGATCCTTGCATCCGGCAGCATGTCATGCCGGAACTCAAGGACCTGGCGGGCACCCTCAGGGTTGGTGTAGGTCAGGTACGGCAGGAGGTAGACCTCCTGGTCCCAGAAGTAGTGCCCTTCGTAGCCGGAGCCGCTGACGCCCTTGGCCGGGATGCCGGCGACGTCTGCGCGTGCCGTGGCCTGCGCCAGCTGGAACAGGTTCCAGCGGATGGCCTGCTGCAGTTCCGGCTGCCCGCCCACCACGATGTCCGAGGTGGCCCAGTAATTGCGGTAATGCTCCTCGCTTTCGGCGAAGATGTCCGCCACCGTGCGGAGTCCCTCTTCGGCGGTTTCCGCGGCGTCGCGGTTTGAGTCCTGTACCCCACGGCCGGCAGCGTAGCTGACGCTTTTTTCGAGCCGGAAGGGCTGGTCGGCGCCGACGGCCAGGACGTAGCGGACGCTGCTGTCGTCCTGGTCGACCAGGGTGTCGAACGGCTGGTGGCCTGCGGAGGTCCAGTGGTCCACCGCGAGGCCCACGCGCTGCTTGGATTCTGCAGCTTCCCAGGCCAGGCGCAGCGAGCCGTCACCGCCGTCGAGCCGCAGGGGCAGCAGGACGCGGCCGGCGTGGCGGCCGGCGCGGCGGGGGTCGTGCGCTGAGTGGTCCTCCACAGGCTGGTCCTGCCGGTTGATGACCGAGGACGTAACGTCTGCGGAGACGTCCCGGTCCGCCGCGACCTCAAGCGAGATCCCCAGGCTGCCGCGGGAGGAGAATCCCACAGCCCGGCGCTCGGTGGTGGTCACAGTGGCTCCGGAGCGGCACATGCCAGGTGATGCGGCATTCGTAGATTCCGGTGGAGAAGTCCACCGAGCGGCGGTAGTCGAGCACTGCGGACTCGGCAAGGCTGAGCGCCTCGCCGTCGATGATCACCGTGAAGTTGTTGGCATCCGGGATGTAGAGGATCCGCTGCCCGGTCCTGGCGAAACCGAAGGCGTTCTCTGCGTGCTTGATGTCCCAGATTTCATGCAGGCCGTTGATGAAGCTGCCGGGCAGGTCAGCATCCGCTGCTGCCCAGTGTGCGCCGCGGATGCCCAGGTGTCCGTTGCCCAGGGCGAAGAGCGTTTCCAGGGTGCCCGTATTGCCCGGCTCGTGGCGCGTTTCCACGAGCTGCCAGGGGGTGTTGGGGAACCGTTCGCGGTCCGCGGTGATGAGAGCCATCGTGTTGGGGTCCTTAGGCGTTGTGCTGTTCAGCCGGGTGTGGTCCGGCTTCGGGTGCTTGTCTGGGTCAGGCTGGGGGCATGCCTGTGCTGCTGTCCGCCCTGGCTGTCGGGGGAACAGCAGGGGCGCTTTGAGGCTCGTGGAGGCTGTCTCCTAGAGGAGTTCCTCGAGGTCGTTCACTACTTGGGTGGCGCCGGCGTCCATCAGCGTCTGCCTGCCTGCCCCGCGGTCCACACCGATCACGGAATGGAAGGAACCGGCGTGGCCGGCCTGCACTCCGGACACGGCATCTTCAACGACGACGCATTCCTCGCTGGGTAGCCCCAGCAGGCGCGCAGCGTATTCGTAGGTATCGGGGCGGGGTTTGCCGGGTAGGCCTTCCGCGGCGGCCACGACGCCGTCCACCACAACCGGGAAGTGGTGGCTCAGGCCGGCCGCCTTGAGGACGGCGGGGGCGTTGCGTGAGGAGGAGACGACGGCGACCTTGAGTCCCTGCGCGAGGGCGGCTTCGACAAAACGCACCGAACCGGCGAAGGGTTCCACGCCGCTGCTGACGATGTCGTTAAAGATCCGGTTCTTCCGGTTGCCGAGCCCCTGCACCGTGGTGTTGGCGGGGTCGTCGTCGGTCGGGCCTTCTGGAAGCACGATGCTGCGGGAGGCGAGGAAGTCCCTGACGCCGTCGAACCGCGGCTTGCCGTCAATGTGGTCGAAGTAGTCACTCTCCTGGTAGCCGGCAGCCTGGGGCTGTGTTGCCAGGTAGCCGTCGAAGAGTTCCTGCCAGGCCTGTTCATGGACTGTTGCTGTAGGGGTCAGCACGCCGTCCAGGTCGAAGAGGATAGCGGAGGCACCGGTCCAGTTGGCGGGTTCGGTCAACAAATCTGTCATGCGCAGGGATGTCCTTTCAGACGGCTGTCAGCGGTGCGGTGCGGTGCATGGGATGGTGCGGCGGCTACGTTGCCCGCTCAGATCAGCAGGCGCGGCGCGGGGGCGTGGATACCACGGCGGCCGGAGGCGCGCTGATGAATGCCTACGTCCATCATGAGCGCCTCACCGCGCCCTGACAAACCGGCGGACCGCCGCGGAGCCGGGCTGCAGCCCATGCCATAGGCCGGGGGTCCCCCGAGAATTCAAACAACGTGCACCGCTCAGACCTTTCTTCATGCACAACCGGGGCCCTTGAACGGCCGAAGTCGAGTGTAAGCGCTTACAAATTTGGCGCGCAAGTGTTTTATCTCCGGTCAGGACCTGTGACGAGTTTCTCAGCCGGGCAGGCAGGCCACCCGGTCACTTCCGGGACATCGCCTGAGCCCTTTCGGCCCAAGCTGTTCAACCCACGCTGGCCAGTCCAAGCTGTTCAGCCCAGCCGTCCGGCCTGGACGCCCAGACAATCAGCTCACTTAAGGACGTAATGCCGCAGGAACGCGCTGACATCCACCATCTCCGTCTTCGACATGGCGTGGCCCATTCCCGGATAGGTCCTGGCAGTCAGTTGCGTATTGCTCGGCCAGCCATTCCGCTGTGTGGGCTGTGGCGTCTTCATTGATGACAAGGTCCGCTTTGTCACGCCCCCAGAAAAACGGCGGCGGAGTTTCGAAGGAGTCAGTCAGGGCCAGGAGTTCATTGTGCAGGACGAACCCGGACAGGCCCACCACCGAGCGGTAGCTCTCCGGGTGCAAGCGCAGGAGGGTGCTGGCCATAGCCATGCCCTGGGAGTAGCCGAGCAGGCTTACGCTGCTGTGCTGGCCTTTGACGGAGTTGATCCAGTCGTGGACCGTGTTGGTGATGCTGATGACGTCCGCAAAGTCATTGGTCAGGAAGTAGTCCAGCAGGAACCATCCGTAGTGGTCGCCGATATCCATGGGAGCGCGCAGGGCCGCGCAGGTGAATTCCGCCGGCAGGTACTCAAAAAGCCGCACCATCCGGGACTCGTCCGTTCCATACCCGTGCATCATCACCAGCAGGGGGGTGCCGGCCCGCTCGGGTTCAGGCTTGGACCACACAACTGTTTCCATCGGATCAGCCTAGCCAGTGGAGGAAGCCGGTCGCGGCGGGCGCAACGGACAAGCCGCGCACGGCACGGCACGGCACGGCACGGCACGGCCACGGCGACGGTGACGGTGACGGCGGCGACGGCGACGACGGCGCGCTGCCCCGGTCATTGAATCCGCTATAGCGGCGTTGTAGCCTGACGCTATACAGACAGCATGCTTAGCAAGCATGCAAGACAGACGTACAGCAGGTCCTGCAGTTCCAGAAGTACCGCCCCCAATCCGCGGACAACAAGGAGCAAGTCATGAGAATCGGTTCCTCCATCTTCCTCATCGCCCTCGGCGCCATCCTCGCCTGGGCGGTCGCGCCAGGGCTGATTCCCTTCGTGGACCAGGTGCTGATCGGCTACATCCTGATAGCCGTTGGAGTGATCGGCCTGATCGCCTCCCTGGTCCTGGCATCCCCGGGCCGCACCCGCCGCGTCAGCGAAACACGCTCCGTGGTTGACCCGAACACCGGCGAGCGGATCACGCGCAACGAAAGCCGCGACGGCGGCCTGTAGCAGCGCCGGACGGAAAGCGTCCCATCATGAACCCCGACAAGCCGGGCCAGACCACTGCGGTCAGGCCCGGCTTTTCTGTGGCCGGAGAAGTGGCCACCCGATCGCGCCCGCGGCAGGACGATTTTGTTTCGTGTGGGTTTCCATTGACAAACCAACACGAACGAAGATAAAGTCAAGTAATTCCACATCATGTGATGGCAGTCACGGATGCAGGATTCAGACTTTACGCAATGGAGGGTACGTGTTCGCCGAAGAGCGCCAGCAGCAGATTGCCGAGCTTGTCGCCGGCAGCGGCCGGGTCAGCGTGACCCTGCTGGCTGAGCGCTTCCGCATCACCACCGAAACCGTCCGCCGCGATCTCGCCACCCTGGAAACCGCCGGCACTGTCCGCCGTGTCCACGGCGGTGCGGTTGCCGCCGACCGCTTCAGCACCACCGAGGAAAGCATCAACGAACGGGCCATCCAGCGGCCGGACCAGAAAAAGCGCATCGCGCAGGCTGCGCTGGCACTGATCCCGCACACCTCCTCCGGCAGCATCCTGCATCGACGCCGGCTCCACCACCGAAGCCCTGGCCGACCTCCTCTCCCGGCGCCCCGCCGTCGAGCCTTCCATCGCGGTGCCTGCCGGAGCCGAACTCGTGGTCATCACCCACGCCGTCCCCATCGCCGCCAGGCTCTCCAGCACCCCCGGAATCGCCCTCCAGATCCTCGGCGGCCGGGTCCGCGGCCTCACCCAGGCCGCCGTAGGCCAGGCAACGGTGGAAGCCGCCCGCCGGATGCGGCCGGACATCGCGTTCATCGGCACCAACGGCATCCACGCCGGCTTTGGCCTCAGCACTCCCGATCCTGAAGAAGCCGCCGTCAAGGCAGCCTTCGTCCATTCGGCCCGCCGCATCGTGGTGCTGGCCGATTCCTCCAAGCTGGACGCGGAAACCCTGGTCCAGTTCGCCTCCCTGAAAGATCTGGACACCTTGATTACAGACAGCGAACCCAGCCCTGAACTCGCAGCTGCCCTTGCCGAGGCCGGCGTTGACGTGGTGATCGCATGATCGTCACGTTCACCGCCAACCCCAGCCTGGACCGCACGGTGGCCCTGCCCGGCCCCCTCGAACGCGGCGAAGTCCAGCGGGCCGTCTCGGTCAGCCAGGAATCCGGCGGCAAGGGCGTCAATGTGTCCCGGGCACTGGTGGCCTCAGGGCTGCGAGACCGTGGCCGTGCTCCCCGGCGCGGACAGCGATCCCGTCCTGGCCGGGCTGCGCCACGACGACGTTCCGTTCGCTGCCCTGCCCATCGACGAGCCGCTGCGCACCAACGTGGCCCTCACCGAACCGGGCGGGGTCACCACCAAGATCAACGAGCCCGGACCCGCCCTGACCGCGGAACAGCAGGAAGCCCTGATCAGCCTCCTGCTGGAACGTGCCCGCGGTGCCAGCTGGGTTGTCCTGGCCGGTTCCCTGCCGCCCGGCTTCCCCGCCGACTTCTACGCCACCGTCACCCGCCGCCTGCGCGCTTCGGGCCCGCCGACGACGACGGCGGCCGGCCGGCCGCGCCGCTGATCGCCGTCGATTCCTCCGGCGGCCCGCTCACTGCCGCCGTCTCAGGTGCGTCCCTGGACGGCATGTCCGGGAAACCGGACCTCCTCAAACCCAACGCCGAGGAACTGGCGGAACTGGCTGCAGCAGCCGGCTTCGCCACGGCGTCAACCGCAGATGAACTCGAAGCGGATCCGGAGGCTGCCGCAGCGGCCGCCGCCGCCGTCGTGCGTTCCGGTGTGGGTGCTGTGCTGGCAACTCTCGGATCCAAGGGAGCTGTCCTGGTAACGGCCGACGGCGCGTGGCTGGCCACGCATCCGCCGGTCGCCGCGGTCAGTACGGTCGGCGCGGGCGATTCATCGCTGGCTGGCTATCTGCTCGCCCACGGCCAGGGCGCCGCCCCGGCCGATTGCCTCCGTCAGGCAGTGGCACACGGTGCCGCCGCCGCCTCCCTGCCGGGTTCCACTGTCCCGGCAGTCCACCAAACCACCCCGGATGCCGTAACCATCACGGCCCTTCGAAAGGATTGACAGTGACTCAGCTCATCACCACCGAACTGGTCGAGCTCGACCAGAACCTGGGCTCCTCGCCCGAGGACGTGATCCGGCACCTGGCAAGCAAAGTAGCTGCCACCGGACGCGCATCAGAAGTCGAAGGCCTCTTCGCCGATGCCTTCGCCCGCGAACAGAAGACCGCCACCGGCATCCCGGGCGGCATTGCCATCCCCCACTGCCGCTCCGCAGCTGTCATCGAGCCCACCCTGGCCATGGCCCGCCTGAACCCTAAAGTGGACTTCGGCGCCAAGGACGGCCCGGCAGACCTGATCTTCTTCATCGCCGCCCCTGACGGAGCGGACCAGGAGCACCTTAAGCTCCTGTCCAAGCTGGCCCGGTCCCTGATCAAAAAGGACTTCACGGCAGCCCTGCGCAACGCCGCCAGCCGCGAGGAGATCGTGGAACTGGTGGACGGCGCCCTGGCGGACAAGCCGGCGGCCCACGCCGCCGCTGCACCCGCTGACGCGGCACCTGCTGCTGCCGCGGGTCCGGCCGCCGCCTCTGCTGCCGGCATTTCTACGGCCGTGAACGCGCCAAAGCGCATCGTCGCCGTGACCGCGTGCCCCACCGGCATCGCCCACACCTACATGGCAGCCGACTCCCTGGTTGCCGCAGCCCAGGAAATGGGTGTTGACCTGCAGGTGGAGACCCAGGGCTCCTCCGGCGCCAAGCCGCTGGACCCCGCCGTCATCGCTGCCGCCGACGCCGTGATCTTCGCGGTGGACGTGGACGTCCGCGGCAAGGAGCGCTTCGCCGGCAAGCCCGTCATCAACGCACCCGTCAAGCGCGGCATCGACGAGCCCACCAAGATGGTCCAGGAAGCACTCGCCGCGGCTACCGATCCGAACGCCCGCCGCGTCCCGCACTTCGGCGCGGAGGAGCAGGCCGACCAGGCTGCAGCTGAAAAGGGCGAGCACATCGGCCAGAAGCTGAAGCGGGCACTGCTCACCGGCGTCAGCTACATGATCCCGTTCGTCGCCGGCGGCGGCCTGCTGATCGCCCTCGGCTTCCTCCTGGGCGGCTACGACATCACCGCTGTGGCTGACAAGGTGGTTGTGGAGAACAACTTCGGCAACCTCCCCGAGGGTGGCCTCGCGATCTACCTCGGGGCCGTTCTGTTCAAGATCGGCGCCCTGTCCATGGGCTTCCTGGTTCCGGCACTGGCCGGTTACATCGCCTACGCCATCGCCGACCGCCCGGGTATCGCACCCGGTTTCGTTGCCGGCGCAGTGGCCGGCTTCATGGGTGCCGGCTTCCTTGGCGGCATCGTCGGAGGCCTGCTCGCCGGTTACATGGCGCACCTGATCGGCACCTGGCAGGTACCGCGCTGGCTGCGCGGCCTGATGCCCGTGGTGATCATCCCGCTGCTCGCCTCCATCTTTGCCTCCGGCCTGATGTTCCTGGTCCTCGGCGGCCCCATCGCCGGCATCACCAACGCACTGAACGCCTGGCTGACGGGCATGACGGGCGTCTCCGCGGTGGTCCTTGGCATCATCCTGGGCCTCATGATGTGCTTCGACCTCGGTGGCCCGGTCAACAAGGTTGCTTACGCCTTCGCCGTGGCCGGCCTGAGCGCCGGCAGCGCCGACAACCAGGCACCCTGGCAGATCATGGCCACCGTCATGGCCGCCGGCATGGTCCCGCCGCTCGCCATGGCGTTGGCCACCACCCTGGACAAGAAGCTCTTCAGCCTGGCTGAACGCGAAAACGGCAAGGCAGCCTGGCTGCTGGGCGCCTCCTTCATCTCCGAAGGCGCCATCCCGTTCGCCGCGGCCGACCCGCTGCGCGTCATCCCCGCCAGCATGGTGGGCGGCGCCCTCACCGGCGCACTCGCCATGGCCACCGGCGTCACCTCGCAGGCACCCCACGGCGGCATCTTCGTGTTCTTCGCCATCGGCAACCTGGTGATGTTCGTCGTTTCCATCATCGCCGGAACCATCGTCAGTGCCCTTGCCGTCATCGCCCTCAAGCGCTGGGCAGTCCGCGAAGCCCGCTGCTACGCGTGGAGTCCGTACCCGCAACGGTCTGACCGGGCCTTCCAACCCACCTCACCACGGCGCTGACCAACAGCACGCCGAACGACTCAAAGGAGCAACAATGCCAGAACGCACCGCAACCGTCGCCAGCCGCGTAGGACTGCACGCCCGCCCCGCCGCCATCTTCGCCGAGGCCGCCGGCGAGTACGACCTGGACATCACCATCGCCCGCGAAGGTGAGCCTGCGGACGAAGCAATGGATGCCGCCAGCATCCTGTCCCTGATGAGCCTGGGCGCATCCCACGGCGACGTTGTGGTGCTCCGCGCCGAAGGCACCGGAGCGGACGACGCCCTGGAAAGCCTGGTGCAGATCCTGGAAACGGACCACGACGCCGAGTAGGCAGCGGTTTCACCCAGGCGGCCGCCGTCGCGCCTTTCTCCTGCGTGGGAAGGCACGACGGCGGCCGCTGGCTTTAAGCGCCGCGGCAGCGGGTCGCGGTGTCTGAGTGGGACTGCAGGTGCCGGCTAGCCGCGTTCCGCGATCTTCTTGACGTCCGCCACGAGCTTGTCCCACATCCCCTTCGAGTGCTCTGCTGCCTCTTCGCTGGGGTTGTTGTCCTGCGACAGCGTGAGCTGCGTGGCACCGCTCCTGGTCCTCCAGCGTCCACGTGAGGGTGTGGTAGTTTTCCGGCTTGTCCTCCTCGCCGCCGAGCGGGCTGAAGTGCGTGTGGACCAGCTTCCGCCGGGCTCAACCTCGAGGATTTTTCCCTTGTCCTCGTAGGGTTTGCCTTCCCACTCCCCGCGCCACAGGATGGGCCCACCCACTGTCCAGTCGGTGACCAGGTCTGCCCCGAACATAAACTCCTTCACCGCGCAGGATCGGTGATGACGCTCCCACACCCTGTCCGGCGGCGCTTCGATGGTGACGGTGGACGTTGCGACGTACTGGCCGGCCATCAGCGGGCCTTCCTGGCGGTCAGGAGCAGGTATTCCCATTCCATCTGCCACGCGGCGTCGCCGTGGGCGTCGCCGAAGGAATCAGCCAGCTCCGTCAGGGCCTGGTCCAGGGCTTTGACCTTGTCCTGCGTCGTCGCCGATGAATTTGTAGACCGAGATGGTGGGGCCGTAATGGGATTTGAAGTACCGCAGGAAGTCCTCCGGCTGGTGGAAGCTGTTGATGGCCAGGGTGCGCTTCTGCGGACTGGAGGTCCGTGACCCGGTCCCCGAACAGTTCGCGAACGTGGTCCTCGCTGCCCCAGAGCGGCGGCGGCTGGGCCCCGGGCGGGGGCGGCGGCGCGAACGGCTTCATGGCTGCAAACATTTTCCCGATGAAGCCCTCCGGGCGTCCAGCTCAGCAGACCGATCGTGCCGCCGGGCTTGCACACCCGCACGCATTTCGTCGGCTCCGGCCTGGTGGTGCGGCGCGAACATCACGCCCAGGCAGGACGTCACGACGTCGAACTCGTTGTCCTCGAACGGGAGGGCTTCGGCGTCGGCCTCCACCCATTCCAGCTCAACGCCGCGGTCGGCTGCCTGGTGCCGCCCGGCCTCGAACAACTCCGGAGTCAGGTCGCTGGCGATCACCTTGGCGCCCATCATGGCTGCGGGGATGGCGGCGTTACCGGCCCCGGCGGCCACGTCCAGGACACGCTGCTTCGGTTTGATGCCGCAGCCTCAACCAGGATGGCGCCCAGATCGTTGACCAGCTCACTGGCCAGGGCCGGGTAGTCGCCGGACGCCCACATGGCCCGGTGCTTTTGCTTCAGCGCCCGGTCTGCCTCATCTACGGCCGTTTCGTCGTTCATTTCGGCGCCCCTCTCCATCTCCATTGACAGGTTGTGAGTGACAGCACGCTGTTGGCACAGTGGGGCTGCGATGCGACCCATTGTGGCCGCAGCGCAGCGGACTGTAAAGCGTCCTTTGCTGAGGGAGCCGAAACCGAAAGCAAGCAGCCTTAGGGATTCCTTGTGTTTGCCCAGGGCCGGAATTAGCGTGGAAGCCTGACCAGCACCAACACGTGGAAACCTGCCAGCACCAACGAGGGCACCAGCGCCAGGAGGAGGAGGAACCCATGCCTGCCAGAAAGAACCCCAGCCTCAAGGATCCTGAACTCTACGAGGAACTGCGGGAGGACGGCGCGTCCAAGCAGAAGGCGGCACGGATCTCCAATGCGGCAGCCCGGAAGGGCCGGTCCGCCGTGGGCCGCAAAGGCGGGAAGTCCGGCGACTACGACGACTGGACCGTCCCCCAGCTGAAGGCAAAGGCCAAAGAGATCGGCCTCACCGGGTACTCCGCCAAGAAGAAGAGCGACCTGATCACTGCGCTCCGGAACTCCTAGGCGGCGGCCATCACCGGACCAGCCGCGAGACAGGCAACCTCAGCACTCCATCACGCAGGGCAGCGGCCGCCCGCGCCGGCGCACCCGGCGTTCGTACCCGGCCCCGCCGCCGTCGTCCAGCACCAGCACCAGCACCAGCACCAGCACCAGCACCACCCCCCAGCACCAGCACCAGCACCAGCACGGATCATGCGCCCTTGCGGGCCCGCGTTGTGGTTGCCTTAGCCGCGGGCTTTGCCGTAGTGGACTTCGTGGTGCCGGACTTGGACGCCGCGGTCTTGGCGGTGCCGGTCCTGGCGGTGCCGGTCTTGGCAGTACCGGTCTTGGCAGCCGTGGACTTGGCAGCGGTGGACTTGCTGGCCGTCGATTTAGCAGGAGCAGCCCGGCCCGCACTTCTGGTCCCGGACTTTGCAGCCGTCGTGGCGGAGCCCTTCCCCGCCGAACCGTTGGCACCTTCCTCCGTGCCGGCGTCGTCCGTTTCATCGTCCCCGTCCCCTGCATCGGCAGCAGCCCCGCCCCCGCGCTTCCGGTCCAGGCTGCGCTTCAGGGCTTCCATCAGGTCGATGACTTCGCCCTTGCCGCCTTCGCCTGCTTCCACACCGAAGGTTTCCTCCGTGTCCAGGGAGTCGCCCTGTTCCAGCTTGGCGTCGATCAGTTGCCGGAGCTGGATCTGGTAGTCGTCCGTGAAATGCTCGGGGTCGAAGTCCGCCGCCATGGACTCCACCAGCGCCGCGGACATCTCCCGTTCCTGGGCGGAGATCCGGACGGACTCGTCCAGGGCGGGGAAGCTGGCCTCGCGGACTTCGTCGGGCCACAGCAGGGACTGCAGCACCAGCACATCATCCTTGATGCGCAGCGCCCCCAGCCGGGTCTTCTCGCGCAGCGCGAACTGGACGATGGCCACCCGGTCTGTGTCCTCAAGCGCCCGGCGCAGCAGGACGTACGCCTTGGGCGACTTGGAATCCGGCTCCAGGTAGTAGCTCTTCTCGAACATCATCGGTTCGAGCTGCTCCGACGGGACGAACTGGACCACCTCGATCTCATGGCTGTTCTCCGCCGGGATGGACTTGAGCTCATCCTTGGACAGCACCACGGTCCGGCCGCCGTCCTCAAAGGCCTTCTCGATGTCCGAGTAGTCGATGATCTTGCTGCAGACCTCGCACCGGCGCTGGTAGCGGATCCGGCCGCCGTCAGCGTTGTGGACCTGGTGGAGACTGATGTCATGATCCTCGGTGGCGCTGTAGACCTTCACGGGCACGTTGACCAGGCCAAACGCGATGGCCCCTTTCCAGATGGCTCTCATTCCTCAAGTGAACATCACCGCGGGCCGGAGGTGAAGACCCATGGCCGGCAGTAAGGAACGTGTCCGGGTGGCCGGGCGGGAATTGACGCTGACCAACCTGGACAAAATCATCTACCCGGAGACGGGCACCACCAAGGCCGATGTCCTGGCCTACTACGCCGCCGTGGCCCATGTCCTGATTCCCGCCGCGGCCAACCGGCCCGCCACCCGGAAGCGGTGGGTCAACGGGGTGGGCACCGCAGACAGGCCCGGCGAGGTCTTTTTCCAGAAGAACCTGGAGGACTCCGCCCCCGGCTGGCTCCCCCGCGCCGCCATCACGCACAAGGACCGGACCATCTACTACCCGCTGGTCAACGATCCCGCCACGCTGGCCTGGTTCGGGCAGATCAACTCGCTGGAGATCCATGTGCCCCAGTGGCAGGTGGACTCGCACGGCAGGCAGCTGAATCCGGACCGGCTGGTGCTGGACCTGGACCCCGGCTAGGGCGCAGGTCTGGCCGAATGCGTGGAAGTGGCGCTTCCTGGCCCGCACCATCCTGCAGGACGTCGGCCTGGATCCCGGTCCCGGTGACCAGCGGCAGCAAGGGCATCCACCTCTACGCCGGCCTGGACGGAACCCAGACGTCGGACCAGATTTCGGCGTTCGCCCACGAACTGGCGCGCGCCCTGGAGGCAGACCATCCGGACCTGGCCGTCAGCGACATGAAGAAGACCCTGCGCACCGGCAAGGTCCTGGTGGACTGGAGCCAGAACAGCGCCGCGAAAACCACCATCGTGCCCTATTCCCTGCGCGGCCGGCCCACCCCGATGGTGGCGGCGCCACGGACCTGGCGGGAGCTCGGCTCCCCCAGGCTCAAGCACCTCGACTACAAGGCCGTGATGCGCCGGGTGAAGGCAGGCAAGGACCCGTTCGCCGCCGTCGAGGGCGGAGGCGGGAACCCTCGGGGGCGGCGACGCCGCACCAGGCGTACACAGCGGACGACGGCGGCGCCCACCTGCGGCTCGAGAAGTACCGTTCCATGCGGGATCCGGATGCCACGCCCGAACCGTTCACGGCGAACGGCGGGTACCGGCGACAGCTTTGTGATCCAGGAGCACCACGCCAGCCGGCTGCACTTCGACTTCAGGCTGGAGCACGATGGTGTGCTGGTGTCCTGGGCGCTGCCCAAAGGGGTTCCGGACAGCGGCGGCAAGAACCACCTGGCCGTCCAGACCGAGGACCACCCCCTGGACTACGCAGCCTTCGAGGGCACCATCCCCAAAGGCCAGTACGGCGCCGGTGAAGTGACCATCTGGGACCACGGCACGTACGAGCTGGAAAAGTGGATCAACGGCCGGGAGGTGATCGCCACCCTGACCGGCTCCGAGGGCGGCGGCCTGGGCGGAACCAAGAAGTTCGCGCTGATCCACACCGGCCGCGGCAGGGACACCGAGGGGCAGTGGCTGATCCACCTCATGGACAAGGACCACCATGACGTTCCACCCACGGAAGGCCGCCGTGCCCGATGACGGACCCGACGGCGGAGCCCGACGGCGGGAGCGACGGCCGGAACGGCACAGGGAGCGGCACTGGGGCCAGCTCCGCTGCGGAGGCAACCGCGTCACCGTCCGTGCAGGACTACAGCCCCATGATGGCCACGTCCGGGTCGGCCGCCGACCTCCAGGGCAGCGACTGGCAGTTCGAACTGAAGTGGGACGGTGTGCGCGCGGTGATCGTGGCCGACGACGAAGACAGTCCGCATCATCAGCCGCAACGGCAACGACGTCACCGCAACCTACCCGGAGCTGACGGACCGCACCTGCTGGCCGGAGGGGCCGTTCGTGGCCGACGGTGAGATCATCGCCGTCGGGCCCTCCGGGAGACCCGACTTCGGCCTCCTCCAGGGCCGCATGAAGCTGACCCGGGCCGCCGACGTCGCCAAGGCCCGCGCCGCCATCCCCGTCCGGCTGATGCTCTTCGACCTCCTGGCCGACGGCGGCAAGGACCTCCGCCGGCTTCCCTTTACCAAGCGGCGGCAACGGCTGGAGGAGTTCCACCTCCCCTCGGAGTCCCCGGTGGAGCTCTCACCGGTATTGGACGAAAAGATCGAACACATGCTGGAGAGCGCCCGGGAACTGGGGCTCGAGGGCGTCATGGCCAAGCGCACGGACAGCAGGTACGTCAGCGGGCAGCGGACCCGGACCTGGATCAAGATCAAGCTGGAGCAGACCCAGGAAGTGGTGGTGGGAGGCTGGCGGCCGGGCAAAGGCGGGCGGCAAAGCTCGGTGGGATCGCTGTTGGTGGGAATTCCCGACGGCGGGACGCTGCGGTATGTGGGCCGGGTAGGCAGCGGTTTCAGCCAGCGGGAACTGCAGGAGCTCCGGCAGACAGTGGACGGCCTGTCGCGGAAGACCTCCCCTTTCGACGACGTGCCCAGGGAGGACGCCGCTGACGCCCACTGGGTGACGCCGCGGCTGGTGGGTGAGGTGACGTTCGGAGAATGGACCGGCAGCGGGAAGCTCCGGCATCCGGTGTGGCGCGGCTGGCGGCTGGACAAGGGCGCCGACGAAGTGGTGCCGGAGGGCTGAGGCCTTCTGGCGACGCGCAGATCCCTCGGCGACCCAGAAATTACCTGGCGACCCCCTTATATGGGTGTCGCCAGGTAATTTCGGTGTCGTAAAATCAGGTGCGTGTTCTCAGGATGAGTGCGGCATCTGCGGGCGGCTGGTGCGGTGGACGGCGGTGACAGCGGCCTCGTGGCCCATCCGCCCGTGGCCCGTCCCCTGGTCCTTGGGGTGCCGGCGCTTGCCGTTGCCGTCCGGCCAGCGCTGTTCCCCCGCCATGGCCGCGGTTACGGCGATGGTCGCCGGACCAGGCATTGCCGGTGTGTCCATGGCGGCCGCGAGATGGTCGGCGACCTCCGGTTCGATTTTTGCAGCATGTTGTTCAGCCATTTTTCTTCCTTTCCGCAATGAAATGAAGCGTTACCTGTGCAGGCCCGGGGTGCCTGCACAGGCCGTGAACCTTACCAGCGGACCTTCTTCTCCACTGGTCCCTGTTTGCCGCTGGCGTGCGTGGGTTTGTGGTTCTTGCCCACGCTCTGCAGGCCGGAGCCGCCGCCGCGGGATTTGCTGTCGAGCATGGCCCGCTGCGCGTCCGTCAGCTTGGCCCGGATGCCTTGGGCGTCCGGGGTTGTCCTCGGCCGAAGCGGGCCCGCCGGGAGTGGTGTTTTCAGTCATTGGATGGAACCTTTCTGAGGAGGATCAGCATTTCTGACGAGCTCAGCATGGACGGGGGCCGGTGACACCGGGCCGCTGGCGTCCGCCTACTCAAAAATCAGTGTTCCCATGGCACAACAATAGGCAGCATCGGCTCACTTGTGAACCCCCGTTTTGGCCTCCGGCGGGGCCTGCGCCCGGCAGCCCGCGACGTGCCGTGGCCGCCGTCACTTCCACCTCAAACAGCCCTCCGGAAGGAGCCAAGAATACGCTCCTGGAGAAAATATTCGGTAACGAGGTCCCCGCTACCGCCTGATCCCAGTGATGGCGCGGCGAAACTGCCCAAAAGAAATCTGATGACAGCTGGCCAGGAACGCCCTGAAACGGGTGATCCTACGGCATCAGACTCCAAATTGCTATGGAATTCGCGTAAAATTGAAGGCCTGCCCAGAGCGGGGCAGCTACAAGTCGCAAGCAAATGACCTCCACAGGAGTTGCCCAAATGCCCACAGACCGAAGCATGACCGACTCTTCAGCAGGCGTGAACAACGCCCGCGGAACCAACAATGCATTGCAAGGAAAGACTTCACCTGCCGGTGCGGCAGGTGTGCGTAAACCGAAGATCCTGCCGCGTCGCCGGCTCAAAGAGTCCGACGTGAATGTCGTCGACCAGCCCATGCTGAAAAAGGCACTCGGCGGAACCATCGTGGGTAACACCATGGAGTGGTACGACGTCGGCGTGTTCGGCTACCTGATCACCACCATGGGACCGGTCTTCCTGCCGGAGTCCGATCCGTCAACCCAGACGCTGTTCCTGCTGGGAACCTTCGCTGCCACCTTCATCGCCCGCCCCCTGGGCGGCGTGATCTTCGGCTGGCTCGGCGACAAGGTTGGCCGGCAGAAGATCCTGGCCACCACCCTGATGATCATGGCGGCGAGCACCTTCGCCATCGGCCTGCTGCCCGGCTACGCACAGATCGGCCTGTGGGCCGCAGGCGCTCCTGGTCCTGCTGAAGATCATCCAGGGCTTCTCCACCGGCGGTGAGTACGCCGGCGCCACAACGTTCGTCAGCGAATACGCCGCGGACAAGCGCCGCGGATTCTTTGCCAGCTTCCTGGACCTGGGCAGCTACATCGGCTTTGCCCTCGGCGCTGCACTGGTATCGGTGCTGCAGCTGACCCTCGGCCAGGCCACCATGGAAGAGTGGGGCTGGCGGATTCCGTTCCTCATTGCCGGTCCGCTGGGCCTGATCGCCATCTACTTCCGGAGCAAGATCGAGGAATCCCCCCAGTTCCAGGCCACCCTGGATGCCCAGGAGGAGATCGCCAAGAACGCTACCGACGGCGACGCTGCTGCAGTGCCAAGGGCCCGGTGGGAATCGTCAAGGCCTACTGGCGCCCCATCATCGTGGCCATGATCGTGGTGGCCGCGGCCAACACCGCCGGCTACGCCCTGACGTCCTACATGCCCACGTACCTCACGCAGTCCAAGGGCTACGACGAGGTCCACGGCACGCTGCTGACCATCCCGGTCCTGGTGATCATGAGCCTCTGCATCCCGCTGACCGGGCAAGCTGTCCGACCGTATCGGCCGCCGGCCCGTGCTGTGGATCGGCGCCGTGAGCACCGTGGTCCTGGCGATCCCGGCGTTCACTGCTGATCGGCATCGGCGAGATCTGGTCCACGCTGGCTGGCCTGTCCCTGATCGCGTTCCCTGTGACGTTCTACGTGGCCAACCTCGCCTCCGCCCTGCCGGCGCAGTTCCCCACTTCAAGCCGCTACGGCGCCATGGGTATCGCCTACAACTTCGCGGTTGCCATCTTCGGCGGCACCACGCCGTTCATCGTGGGCTCGCTGATCAAGGCGACCGGCAATGACATGATGCCGGCGTACTACCTGATGGTGACGTCCGCTGGTCGGCGCCGTGGCCATCTACTTCCTGAAGGAATCGGCCAACCGTCCGCTGCCCGGCTCCATGCCCAGCGTGGACACCCAGGCGGAGGCCAACGAACTGGTGGCCACCCAGGACGAGAACCCGCTGATCGACCTGGACGAACTGCCGTTCGAAACCCAGGACATCACGCGATGCCTCGGCCGGCGAAGGCTGCCCGGCTCGGCAGCCTGCAACCTGGACCAAGGCCTGTCCGGGCCGTCTTGTAGCCCGCGCTCAAAGGCCCGTCCCGCGTGTTTCCTTGGGGAAGCACGCGGGCGGGCCTTCGCCGTGGCCGGATGATAAATTTCCTGACGCCCGAGTGGCCGGGCGCATCCCGGCGCGGAACGGGTGGACAACCGACCTGCCAGCGTCCAACAGCTGCCCGAGGGCCAGAGTCGAGAGCAGACAGGAGGTGCGCGCATGGAACCCGTCCTGCGGCAGGTCCGCGCCCTCCACCGGCTGGAGCCCGCCAACAACGACCACCTGGCAGCCCTCCGCGTGGCCCTCAGCGTGGCCGTCCCGTCCCTGGTCCTCCTCTTGCCGTGGGCCGCGACGGACCTGATCATCTACGCCGTCTTCGGCGCGCTGACCGGGATGTACGGACGGTCCGAACCGCACCAGCTGCGGCTCCGGCACCAGTCCCAGGCCGCCCTGGTGCTCCTGGGCGGCGTGGCCGTGGGCGTCTTCCTGTCCGTCAACCACCTCCACTCCTGGTGGCTGGTGGCCGTCGAGGCCGCTGCTGGCCGGCGTGGGATCCGCTGTACTCGGACCGGGTGAAGCTCAAGCCCAACGGCCCGTTCTTCGGCATCCTGGCCCTGGGCGCCTGCGCCTCGGTACCCACCGCGGTCCCCTGGTATGCCGCCTTGCTCATCGCCGCGGGCTCAGCAGCGTTCTCCATCCTGGTGGGGTTCGGCGGCTGGGTCCGCGGCAGGACGTGGCAACGCGGGGCCGCACGCGATGCTGGTCGCGTCGCTCCGCGGCGCCGCCGGGCGGACTGCTGCAGTCCACGCCGCAAGGTACACGCTGGCTGTGGGCGTCGCCGGGTCCGTCGGGCGTCCTCAGCGGCAGCGGCCACCCGCACTGGGCCATGGCGGCCGCGGCAGTTCCGCTGGCCGGCGCGGACCTCCCCAGCCGCGTCCGGCGCGGGATCCACCGCATCGTGGGGACGTTCCTCGGGCTGGCGGTCACCGCCGTCGTCCTTGTTCCCGCACCGTGGTCCCTGGCGCAGTTTCTTGCCGCGCACCAGGTGGTGGTGCTGGCGCGTCCTGGTGATCGTTTTCCAGTTCACCACCGAGCTGTTCATGACCCGGCACTACGGCCTGGCCATGGTGTCCTTCACGCCGGTCATCCTGCTGATGACCCAGCTGGCGGCGCCGATCGACCCGTCGGTGCTGATCCTGGAGCGCGCGGTGGAAACCCTGGTGGGTGCCCTGGTCGGGATCTTGGTGGTGGTGGCCGTCCGGCCCGGGCGGCACGCTGCCCGGCGCCCTCATTCTGGCCCTTCGCGCGCGGCCCCGTCACTAGCCGGTCGGGCGGCACGCGACCCGGGCGAGGCCGCCACCGCCTTGTAGCGCTTGGACGGGACAGAGACCGCTTTGCCGCGGACGTTGTCCGCCAGCCCTTCGCGCACCACCCGCTCGGCCGCCAGCCAGGCCCACGACGGGGCCACCGACTTGTCCATCCCCATCCGTGTCGTGGAACTCGGTATGGGTCAGGCCGGGGCAGACCGCGGTGACTTTCACGCCGCGCGTCGGCGTAGGCCAGGTTGGCCCAGCGGCTGAAACTGAGCAGCCACGCCTTGGCGGCCGAATACGTCCCGCGCGGGCAGGAAAGCGGCGACGCTTGCCACGTTGATGATCCGGCCGGAACCGCGTTCCAGCATCCCTGCCAGGGCGGCGTGCGTCAGTTCCATGGCGGTCTCACCGTGCAGCTTCAGGTGCCGCTTCTCCTCCGCGATCGCGGTTCTGCTCGAAATCGTGCAGGAGTCCGATGCCCGCGTTGTTCACCAGGATGCCCACCGGCCGCTGCGGCGTCGGTGAGGCGTCCGACGACGGCGGCCACACCGGCGTCGTCCGTCAGGTCCGCGGGCAGCACCTCAGCCGTGATTCCGTAGCGCCGTTCCAGGTCCGCCGCTGCTGCTTCGAGCCGGGTCCGGTCCCGGGCCACCAGCACCAGGTGGTGGCCTTGGGCGGCCAGCTGCCGGGCAAACTCGGCCCCCAGGCCTGCGCTGGCACCGGTGATCAGGGCTGTGGTGGCTGTTGTCTGTCATCCGGCCAGACTCATCCCGCCGGACGCTCGGCGAACCGTGCGAGCGGATTGGCCAGCCGGCCGGCCATCTGCAGGCCGCCGGAGGGGTCCGTCAGGTCGAGCATCTGCTGGTTGTTCCGCAGCTGCAGCCGGTTGAGGCAGGAGAGCTCAAAGTCCGGCGGCGAAGAGGTCGTGGCGGGCGAACTGGCCGGCCAGCTCAGGGTGTTCGGCCTGGTACTCCCTGATGGCCGCGCGCGGCCGTCCCCCAGAACTCCTCCTCGCTGAGTTTTGCGTCCTCCACCAGCAACGCACCGAGGAACCGGAAAATGCAGTCGAAGACGTCGGTGAAGATGGCGAGGACTTTTTCGCCGTCAGGGATGTCCACGCGGATGCGGGCCACGTCCTCGGCGAGGTCAAGCCGGTCCCCCATCACCACGATTTCTTCGGCAATGTCCTTCATGACGGCGCGTACCGGCACCCCGTCCTCCAGCACCAGGATCACGTTCTCGCCATGCGGCATGAACGCGAGTTCGTACCTGTAGAGGCAGTGCACCAGCGGAACAAGGTAGGCCTCGAAGTAGCGGCGCAGCCACTCGCCTGGCTCCAGCCCGGAGCGCTCGATCAGGGCGGACACCATGGGCTTGCCGGCGGAATCGACGTGCAGCAGCGACGCCATGGTGGCCAGTTGCTGGCCGTCCCCAGCAGCGGGAGCGGGCTCTGCCTCCACAGAGCTGACAGCATCTTCCGGTACGGCGAGCCCTGCGGCGGACGCGGCCTCGTAGTAGCCGTTGTGGTATCCGATCGCGGCGATCTCGCTGATCATGGCCAGGCCACGCTTTTGCAGGGCGGCATCCTGGCTGATCAGGTCCTGCAGCCAGTCGTTGATGGCCGGGGTGGCCTTCATGTACTGCGGCGAGAGGCCGCGCATGAAGCCCATGTTCAGGACGGACATGGCGGTTTTGACGTAGCTCCTCTCCGGGGTGCTGGTATTGAAGAACGTACGGATGGACTGCTGGGCCTGGTAGGTCTCGGCGCCCGTCCCCAGGGGGATGATGTGCAGCTGGGCGATCTCGGCTGCGAACGTGACGGTGAGCTTGTTCTCCCACTGCCACGGGTGCACCGGCATCAGGAAGTAGTCGCCCGGGTCGACGCCCTGGGACGTGAACCTGGCGTCAAAGGCCTGGAGGGCGGCGGCACCGAGTTCTGCCTCCAGGTGGGCGCGGTAGTGCAGGCCTGCGCTGGAGGTGAAGACTGCCTTGGCTGCGGTGGACTCCGATCCACTCCAGCCGGACTGCCGCGCCGGTTTCCGGGGCGAACTCCCGGTAGTCGCTGATGCCGAAGCCGAGCCGGCCGTTGTTGGCAACAAAACAGGGATGGCCCTCCGTCATACTGCGCTCGATGGCCTGGAAATCGGCTGCAGGATCGGTCCCGCCGGTGACGCCGGCTGCCAGATCCTGGGCTGAGGGCTGCCCCAACCACTGTTTGTAGGAGTGGCCGGCCAGGGTGCTGCTGATCTCCTCCAAATACACCGGAAGCATCTCCTCGCCGATGCCCAGGGTGTCCTTGAACCCGGTGATGAACCGCAACGCGTCGGGGGCTTCGTCCTCGCCGCTGCGCGTGCAGCGGATGGATGCGGCGTCCACCGACCAGTGCTCCAGTTCCAGGACGCTCGCGGTGAACGAGTACGCGGTTGAGCCGTCGTCGCTGCGGACCACGTACACGGCGGGGACGGCCAGGTCTGCGGCGTCCGTGCCGGAGCCCAGCCGCTGCGGCGTCAGGATGCGCTCGTGCAGGAATTCGGCGAGCGCCTTGCGGACCAGGTGGCGGTTGGCCGCCGCCCAGCGCTCCGGTGAGAGATGCGGGACGGTGTCAGCGGTAGTTCCCGCCGTGGCGGCGGTCGGGTCCAGCTCGATGGTGGTCACAGTGTGGCTCCCTGGTGGATCGGGGCGGAAAGGTCTTTGGGGCGGCGGAGTGCCGCACGGGCGGCGGCGTAGTCCTGGCGCGTGCAGAAGCTGAGCAGCGCCTGCTTGTCCGGCAGTGTCACCAGACCGGCCGGCTGGAAGCCGAGCCGCTCATTGAGCACATGGATTCTGGTGTTCCGGGCGTCCGGCTCCACCACGATCCGCTCCACGCCCGGCTTCTGGAACAGCCGGTCCAGGACGGCGTCCATGACAGCTGCGGTGTATCCCGGCTTGGGACCTCCCGACGGCGGGGCCACCAGCAGGTGCATGCCTATATCGCCGTCCTGGACGGCATACGCAGCGGCGAGGGGCGAAGCGGACGGCTGGTATTCCTCCATCAGGAAGGCGGGGACACCACCGTCAAGGCCCAGCAGGGCGTGGTGGTGCCCGCTGGACTGGATCCTCGAGTACTCCTCCACAACGCCGTCAACTGTGGAGGACAGCATTCCCCAGAACGACGCGTAAGGCTGCGTGACCCAGCTGTGGAGGAGGGGTGCGTCGGCAACGGCGTTGACACAGCGGAACGTGAAGCTCATGCGCGCGCCCCCGCTTTTCCTGCCTGCCCTTCCCCGGCCGGGACTGTTGGTGCTCGGGCCCCTGTTCCTGCCCGGCCTCCTGCCGGAGCAGCATCCGGCGCGCCGAACTGCTGGAACGCGATGCTGCGCTCCACCGGGTAGATCTCGCGGCCGGTGAGCTCACGCAGGATGCACGAGTTCCTGTAGGCGGCCATGCCCAGGTCCGGGGTGACAAAACCGTGCGTGTGCAGTTCGGCGTTCTGGACAAAGATTTCGCCGGGTTCGACGCCGGTGCTGTAGTTGCGTGCGACGGCGAACCGGCCTGCAGTGTCCCGTGCGATCCGGTCCCGTATCCCGGCCAGGAAGCCCGGTTCCCGGTACGTGTAGCCGGTCGCGAGCACCACCGCTTCGCTGTCCACCGTGTAGTCGGTGCCCTGTTCCCCGTGCCTGAGCTGGAGGGTGTGGGAGCCTGCGGCCGGATCCCATGTGGCGCCGGTGAGCGATGAGTGCGTGAGGAGCCGGGTATCCACCATGCCGGAGAGGCTCTTGGTGTACAGGAGATCGTAGATGGCGTCGATCAGCTCGGAGTTGATGCCCTTGTAGAGGTTCTTCTGCCCCTTGATGAGGCCGTCGCGCTGGTCCTGCGGCAGCCCGTGGAAGTAGTCCACGTAGTCGGGGGATGTCATCTCCAGCGTGAGCTTGGTGTATTCCAGCGGGAAGAACCGGCCGGACCGGGTGACCCAGTTCAGCTGGTACCCGAACGTGTCGATGTCCTGCAGGAGCTCGTAATAGATTTCGGCGGCGCTCTGGCCGCTGCCCACGATGGTGATGCTGCGTTTGGCCTGCAGCTCACTCTTCCTCGACAGGTAGTCGGCATTGTGGAGGACCAGTCCCCCGCCGCCGCCGGCCGCCGCGTCGAAAATCCCGTCACAGGCTTCCGGCACATATGGCGAGGTACCCGTTCCCAGCACCAGGCGCCGGGCCAGCAGCACCTCAGACCCCTCCGGACCCTTCACCAGAAGGCGGTACATCCCGTCGTCGTACGTCACCTCCAGCACAGCGGTGCTGAACCGGACGGACCGCAGCTGGCCGGCAACCCACTGGCAGTACTGGTTGTACTCCGCGCGGAGCGGATAGAAGTTTTCGCGGATGTAGAACCGGTAGAGGCGCCCGGTCTGCTTGAGGAAATTCAGGAACGAATACGGCGAGGTTGGGTCGGCCAGCGTCACCAGGTCCGCCATGAACGGGACCTGGAGGTGGGCCGGCTCCAGCATCATGCCCGGGTGCCAGTCGAAGGAATCACGCTGCTCCAGGAAAATGCAGTCCAGCCCGTCGAGAGGCTCGCTGAGGGCAGCCAGGCCCAGGTTGAAGGGTCCGACGCCGATGCCTGCGACGTCGTAAATGCGCGGGTTGGTGGGGATGCTTATGTCCGGAGTACTCACGCGGGAGCTCCGGTGGTGTTGGCAGTGAGGTTGGCGTTGGGGTTGGCGTTGCCGCCTGCGTTGGCCAGCAGCCGGGCACCCGTCCGGCGCAGCAGTTCGATGATCTCGCTGATGTCCTCCAAGGTGGCCTCGGCGTTGAGGAGGGTGAACTTCAGGTAGTGCCTGCCGGCCACCGTGGTGCCTGCCACCACGGCCTGCCCGGTTGCGAAAACCGCGGCGCGGATGGCGGGGTTGAGGGCATCGGCGGCATCCTCGGGGAGCCGGCTGTCGGCGGAGGTGGCGTCGGCCCCCGGCACAACCGGCCGGTACCGGAACACCAGGGTACTGAGCTGGGGGTTGGCGGCGAGCTCGAAGTCGTCGTCGGCAGACAGCACGGAGCCTACGCGCGCAGCGAGATCAATTGCCTCGTCGAACAGGGCGCCGATCGCGTCCGCGCCCATGATGCGCAGGGTCAGCCACAGCTTGAGCGCGTCAAAGCGCCGGGTGGTCTGGATGCTCTTGTCCACCTGGTTGGGGATCTCGGCCAGGGCGGCGCTTTCCGGGTTCAGGTAATCGGCGTAGTAGGTGACGTGCCGCAGCATGTCACGGTCCCGGACCAGCAGCGCGCTGGAGCTGACGGGCTGGAAGAACGTTTTGTGGAAGTCCACGGTAACGGAATCGGCCAGCCACGTGCCGTCCAGCAAATGGCGGTAGCGGTTGGAAACCATCAGCCCGCCGCCATAGGCGGCATCAATGTGGAACCACGCACCGTAGGCGCGGGCCAGGGCGGCGAGCTCCGCGAGCGGGTCCACGGCGCCGAAGTCGGTAGTTCCGGCGGTGGCCACCACCGCCATGGGAACCAGCCCGGCGTCGTGCGCTTCCGCCATTGCCCCGGCGAGGGCGGCGGGGTCCATCTTGTGGTCCGGGGTGCACGGGACGGCCGTTACGGCGTCGAAACCCATCCCCAGCATCGACGCTGATTTCTGGATGCTGAAATGGCTGTCCGCGGACGTGAAAATGCGCAGCTTCTCCAGCAGTGCCGGCAGCCGCAGACCGGTGTTGGCCGGTTCCTGGCGCAGGCCCGCCACTGCATGGTTGCGGGCGATCAGCAGGGCCTGAAGGTTGGACTGGCTGCCGCCGGAGGTGAACACGCCGTCGGCCTCAGCCCCCAGCTGCAGCCGCGCGGCAGTCCAGTCGATGAGCCGGCGCTCGATCAAGGTAGCCCCGGCGCTCTGGTCCCACGTGTCCATCGAGGAGTTGACCGCGGACAGGACGGCTTCCCCCACCAGCGCGGGAATCACCACCGGGCAGTTCAGGTGGGCGGCGTATTTGGCATCGTGGAAATAGATGGCATCCCTGAGGTAGACCGACTCAAGTTCCTCCAAGGCCGCAGCGGTGTCCGGCAGCGGCTGCTCCAGGTTTACTGCACCGATGCGCGCCCGCAGTTCGGCCGGTCCGACGCCGGTGGACGGCCGGGTGGTGCGGTCCAGTTTGGTGGCGACGGCGTTGACCCCCTGCAGCACCTGCGCCACGTAGCGGGTGGAGTTCCGGGCATTAAACAGGTGATTTGTCGCGGCGAGGGCAAGCTCCACCCGCGAGCCGAAATCCGGCCCGGGCAGGGCGTCGCTTTGTTGGCTCTTATCCACGCAGATCTCATCAACAACGGGCGGCAGCGGCACGATGGGTCATCCTTAGTTCGACATTCAGGTCCTAGCAAGGCAAGCCTTACTTAGGTAACCCTTTTCGTCAAACTTTTGTGACTTATTTATCGGAGAGGTGCGGAAACTCGCGGTTTTCGGCGTCGCACCGGCGTCATTGACTGGCAAACGCCACGAAGTAATCAGCACTATGCCCGCGCCGCCGCACCCAAACGCGGTTGTCAGCCAGGGCAGCAGGCAAGCACGTGAGCTACATGCCGGGCAAAGTCAAGAACGCGAAGACGCGTGCGCCGGCCCTACAGGTGGGCCCGCAACGCCTTGACGGCCCGCTCGCGCGTGGAGCGCTTGGCGGCATCAGCCCGGGCAGGCCGCACGGGATGGGCCGGGTCAGTGGGCTGGTTCGGATGCCCCACTACAGCCGCGCTGGCTGCGTCACGGCGGGCTGCCGCGGGGTTGGCTGAGTGAATCGGACAGACCGGCAGATAGGCCGGCTCGGCGAGTGTCAGGCGGAAGTCCGCCTCGATCAGGGCAGCGGCGGCGGCAAGGCCGAAGCTGGGATGCGCAGGGTTGCTCCGGACACGGCGACCGGGATCGGCGATACTGCGAAGGTGCTCAAGGACGCCCGCGTCCAAGTGGATCGCGTGCCTCAGGTCCACAGCGATGTCCGGACTTGCAGCGAGCCTTTGCGCCCGCAGCAGCAGGTTCAGCAATGCCGGGAAGTTGGCCTGGGTCAGGCACCCTCCCACGTCAACTGCTATGTTGCCGGGCACGACGTCCACATGGACAACAATCCGAAGCTTGTGATGGGACAGTCTGTGGCTCATGGGATCTCCGCCTGGATACCGATGGGTCGACTGCATGGCCCACTAATGACCTTACAAAAATGTGTCCCGAGTCACAATGTGCGACGTGATATGGCGGGACAGCCCTGGCCCGCCGAGGAGTCAGGAGGGGGCAAAGCCCCCGTCACCCACCTCCAGCCAGGCCGCCCGATGCGTCAGGACTCCTCCGGCCAGTCGATGTACTGCTCGTACCCCTCGTGCTGGCGCAGGTAGCCGGCTATGAACGGGCAGTGCGGAATGATGCGCTTTCCCGAGGCAACGACGTCGTCCAGGGCGAAGTGGGCCAGGACCTTGCCAAGCCCCTGGCCCTTGAATTCCTCGCCGGTTTCCGTGTGCGTGAAGTCGATGTGCCCGGGCTTGTCAAGGAAATGGGACTGAACGGCGATCTTTCCGCCGACCTGCAGCTCATAACAGTGGTGGGCATCGTTCCTGGACAATGAGACGTCCGGGCTGAACTCGTCCTCGGTGGAAATCATGTTCTCGGTCATGGTTCGACACTGGCACTAGTTGGCCCCGCTGGCAATGGTCCACCGGACTGGCTGCCCTCGGCAACGGCCGGCACGTTCCGTTGATGTCCAGGACGCAGAGTCCAGGACCACGGGCAGCACGAAGGACAGGACCACGGGCAGGCACCCTGCCCAGGAGCAGGACCGCCAGCGCAAAGCAGGCGGCGCCGCCGCCCAGCAGCCCGAGGCTGAGTCCGTTGAAGGCTGCCTCTGCCACGGGAACAAACACGGCGACGGCGGCGGTGACCACGGCAGCGGCGGGGCGTCGGCGGGTGTGGACGGACGCCGTCGGACGTTCCTCCAGGCGCCCGAAGACGGCCAGGACCGGGAGCAGCAGGCCAAGAACGCCCAGGAGGACAAGCGGCCTGGCCCACCACCAGGCAGCGGTTCCGGCCGCCGGCTTGGGAAAATCGGTAAGGAGCAGCATCCCGGACATGCCTGCAAGCAGCGGCAGGTGCCAAAGGTAGACGGTCATGGAGCGGCGCCCGGCAACCGTGACCACCGCCATGACCCAGCGCATCCCCGCCAGCCAGGCGAGGCCCGGACGGAGGAGCTGGAGGACGGCGGCCTGGGAAACCCCGAGCAGGAGCAGGCACAGGGTAGGCGGGTTCAGGTTCACCAGCATGTTTCCCGGGTAAAGGCCCAGTCCCGTCACCGCACCGAGCAGCACGTTCGCTGCTGCGGCCAGCCCCGCCAGGGCGGACGGGGACAGCCGTGCGAAGTGGCCGTCTGCGGCCAGGAAGCCGAGCTGCTGCACGGCGCACCAGAGGAACACCAGGTTGGCGTGCGCCAGCATCGGCGCTGCTCCGCGGAAACAGTCCACGGCCACCACCAGCACGGCCAGGGCACCCGCCGACAGCCAGGGTGCCCGGTCATGGAAGCGGGCCAGCAGGGGGATGTTCAGCTGTGCGGCGAGGTAGGCGGCCAGGAACCAGAGGGGCATGCCGGCGCCTGCGGTCATCAGCTGGACCACCTGCGGGTCCACGCCCAGCATCAGGGCCGCCCACAACCCCAGGAACATGCACGCCAGCAGCGCGGTGGCGGGCCGGACCAGGCGGAGGAGCCGGGCCTGGGCGAATTCAACGCCCGTGCCGCCGAGGTCCCTGAGCCGCCGCCAGGACTGCAGGCCGGTGGTCCCGCCCGTAACGAAAAACAGCGGCATCACCATAAAAATCCAGATGACGGGGACAAACCACGGCTGCTCTGCAAGGGTGTTCTCGGTAGTGACGGTGCCGTCGGGGTGCAGTACCGGGCTGGCCATCATGCAATGGCCCGCCACCACCAGTGCCAGGCAGAAGAAACGGACCAGGTCGATGACCGGGTCGCGCATGCTGTCCGGCGGGCGCTGCGGGGCCGGCCGCAGCCTCTTCACACCACTCACGTGCGGTCCTTCGGAACTCCTGACGATGTTGTCCCCTCCATTGTCCGCCCGGAAACACGGGAATCACCGGAACCGCCGGAACACGGGAACACCGGAAACACCAGATCACGCGGAACAGCGCCAGAAGGCACGCGTCAGGCGTTGGACAGCGTCAGAGACTCACCGCCAGAAGGCCCAGGACGACGGCGAGCAGCGGCGTGGCGCCCTGGGTGGCGGCGGCACGGAGGTACTTCTTGCCGCTCAGGGCGAGCACTGCCGCGGCCAGCAGCATGGAACCGCAGCAGCTGAAGACCAGGGTCCAGCCCACCACGGCCTGGGCGGAACCGGAGGGTCCCAGCGCCACGCAGGCAACTCCGATGATCGCTCCGATAGCCAGGAACAGGTTATAGAAGCCCTGGTTGTAGGCGAGCGGCCTGGTGGTTTCGGCATCGGCCTGGGAAGCGACGCTGAACCGTTTCCAGGTGGCGGGCCTGGTCCAGGTCAGCGATTCCATGGTGAAGATGTACACGTGGAGGGCAGCGGCGATGAACGCAAAAAGGAGGGAGGCCAGGATCATGGCTTGATCCTAGCGCTCCCTCCCCTGCGCGCACCCGTTCATCGGGTCCGGACATCAGCGGCTGAGCATGCCCAGCGCCGCCGTAGCAAACTCCCTGGCCGACGTGTTCCAGTGGCCCAGCAGGCCCAGCAGGTTCTCGCCGTCGGCCCTGTGTGCCGGCAGCTGTTCCTGGAGCGTGGACAGCACGCCGGTGCGGAGCTCGGTATTGAAATTGACCTTGCCCACGTTCATGGCGGCGGCCTTGACCAGCTCACCGGCAGGGATGCCGGACGCACCATGGAGCACCAGCGGGATGTGCGTCCGCACGGCGATGTCCTGCAGGACATCCCAGCGCAGCTGCGGTTCACCCTTGTATTTGCCGTGCACGTTGCCGACGGCCACAGCCAGCAGCTGCGCGCCGGTCCGGGCCACAAAGTCCTCCACCTGGGCGGAGTCCGTCAGGCCGGCCACGGCCACGCCGGCCGGATCGCCGCCGGAACCTTCGGACCCGAAGGCCCGGTCTTCGTCGCCGGCCAGGCCACCGAGTTCGGCTTCAAGGACCACGTCGGCGCCCAGGAGGGCACGGGCAGCCTGGACCAGTGCGATGTTGTCCTCGTAAGGGAGCGATGAGCCGTCCGCGAGGACCGAATCCGCCCCCGCAGTGACGGCGTCGGCCATGACAGCCAGGTCCGAGGCGTGGTCCAGCTGGACGGCCACCGGAACGGACGCAGTATCCGCCAGGCCCCGGAGTGCCGTGATCAGGCGCAGACCGTTGGAGGTGGCGGCGGTCTTGGGGGCAACCAGGAGGATGACCCCGTGACCGGCGTCCTCGGCCGCGCCCACCACGGCCAGCGCGGTGGTGAAGTCGTAGCAGGTGAACGCCGGAACGGCCGAGCCCTGCTGCAGGGCGGATGTCACCAGGTGGTCGAGTCGGGTGCGCATCAGACGCCCAGGCCTCCCACCAGGATCCAGGCCACGAAGGTGAGGATGAAGCCGGCCACGCCGAGGATGGTGGTCAGGACGGTCCAGGTCTTCAGGCCGTCGGACACGGTGAGGCCGTAGTAGCGCACCACGGTCCAGAATCCGGCGTCGGTCACGTGGGACAGGCCGAGGGAGCCGAAGCCGATGGCGATCACGATGATGGCGATCTGCGCGGGCGAGTAGCCGCCTTCCATGACCGCCGACGTCAGCAGGCCGGTGGTGGTGACGATGGCCACCGTGGCCGAACCCTGGGCGGCGCGCAGGGCCAGGGAGATGACGAAGCCGAGGACAATCACGGGCAGGCCCAGGTGGTCCAGGGTCTGGGACAGGGCGGCACCGATGCCGGAGGTGCGCAGCACTTCACCGAAGACGCCGCCGGCAGCCACCACCATCAGGATGGAGGCGATGGGAGGCAGCGCGCCTTCGAAGATCTCGCCGGTTTCCTTGAGGGACCAGTTGCGGCGGACGGCCAGGAGGAAGAAGGACAGCGCAACAGCCACCAGCAGGGCGAAGAAGGGGTTGCCGATGAAGGCCGCGAGGCCGTACCAGGAGTTGTCCTTGGGGATGGTGAGCGTGCCCAGGGTACCGATGAGGATCTGCACGATGGGCGCGGCGATGAGGAAGATGATCAGGGCCGGACGCGGCGGGGCGATGGCGGCGGCGCCGGGGCCTTCGTGGCCAACCTTGACGAGGGAGTCAGAGCCGAACTCGTCCACCTGGGCCTTGACGGACGGGAGGAGTTCGTAGTCCTTGCGGTTCATGATGCTGGCAACCCAGTAGGACAGGAAGCCCAGCGGGATGCAGATGAGCAGGGAGATCAGCGTGATGAGCCCGATGTCAGCACCGAAGACACCGGCGCCGGCGACGATGCCCGGGTGCGGCGGGACGGCAACGTGGATGGAGAGCATGATGCCCGCCATCGGCAGGCCGAACTTGACCGGGTGGACGTTGGCGATCTTGGCGAATGCGTAGACGATGGGGACCAGCACGATGATGCCCACCTCGAAGAACACCGGGATGGCCACCAGGAAGCCGACGGCGGTGAGCGCCACGGCAACGCGCTTGGCACCGAGCTTCTCGGTGAAGTGCGAGGCCAGCGACTGGACGCCGCCGGACACTTCGATCATGCGGCCCAGGACAGCGCCGAGGGCAATCAGCAGGGCCACCTTGCCCATGGTGCCGCCCACGCCGTTGGCTACAACGGTGAAGACGTCCTTGAGCGGGATCTGGGAGGCAACGGCCACGGCGATGCTGACGGTCAGCAGTGCCACGAAGGCCTGGATCTTGAAGCGGATGATCATCACCAGCAGGATGGCAATGCCAACGGCGGCGATGGTCAGGAGCAGCGGAGTGCCAAGCTCAACTGCCGGTTTGATGGCGGGGGCATCGGCCGCCCGCACTATCAGGGGGTTCATCAGGTGGTTCATGACGGTGTCTCCTTTGACGAGCCAGTCTTCCAGAAGACGGGCAATCAGGCGCTAAGTATTTCTGTCGGGGAACGCTCTTGAAGGCAAAGCTGGGAGGTACGACGACGGCGGAGGGGGGACCGCCGTCGTCGTACGTTGGGGGGAGGGTGCGGTAGCTGTGGTGGCTTAGGCGGTGCGTTTGGTGGGGGCAACAACCTTGATGACGGCGGAGTCATCGGCCGCTGCGAGGCCCTGGGCCTGGCCCAGGAGGTACAGCTGCTCGGCGGCCGCGGCCACGGGGGCTGCCAGGCCGGCCGCGCGGGTGGCTTTGCCTACGATGCCCATGTCCTTGACGAAGATGTCCAGGCGGGAGAGGACCTCGGCGCCTTCTTCGGTGTAGGCCTCGAGGATGCGGGGGCCGCGGTTGGAGAGCATAAAGGAACCTGCCGCACCGGCTTCGAGGGCGGCGAGGGTCTTGGCCTGGTCCAGGCCCAGGGCATCAGCGAGGGCCATGGCCTCGGCCGCTGCGGCGATATGGATTCCGCAGAGGAGCTGGTTGACGGTCTTGAGGGCCTGGCCGTCGCCGGGCTTGTCGCCCACAACGGTCAGGGTGGAGGCGAGGAGTTCCAGCGCCGGGCGCGCCTTTTCCTGGGCTTCGGGGGACGCGCCGACGACGATCAGCAGGTCGCCTTCACCGGCACGCTTGGGGCCGCCGGACAGGGGTGCGTCCACCAGTTCAACGCCGTACTCGGCGAGGCGGGCAACCGTGGCGGGGATGGCTTCGGTGCCCACGGTGCTGCCCAGGATGACGACGGCGCCCGGCTCCAGCACGGAGGCCACGCCGTTCTCGCCGAAGAGTACATCGTTGAGCTGCTCGCCGTTGCGGACTGCCAGGAGCAGGGCGTCGGCGCCCTTCGAGGCTTCCTTGGCGGAGGCGAAGGTACGGATGCCGGCTTCTTCGGCGAGCTTCAGGCGCGGCTCGGCGATGTCGAAGCCGTGGACGGTCAGTTCGCTGGCGAGGCGGGTTGCCATGGGCAGGCCCATGGCGCCGAGGCCCAGGACGGTGACGGTGTAGTTGCTGGTCATGGTGATCTCCTTTGAAAACTTTTGGGATGAAGCCGCTGGGTGGGGGTTAGAACGTGGTGCTGAGCTTGCGCGTGACGTCGGCGAGGGACTGGTCGTCGCCCACGTTGCCGGCGAAAACGATGTACGGAATGCCCTTGGCAGGTCCGTCCACCGGTTCCCAGAGCGAGACGATGCCCGGAAGCATGGGGCCGCGGACAATGGCGTGGCGGATTTCCAGGCCATGGGCGGCGACGTCGGAGGAGGTGATGCCGCCCTTGGCAATGACGAACCGCGGCGGGAAGGTCTTCAGGGTCCGGTTCACCACGGCGACGACGGCGGCAGAGACTGTGCGGGCAATCCGCAGGCTTTCGGCCGGGTTGTCGGTGCGGATCAGCAGCCGGCTGGTGTGGACGATGACGTCTCCGCCGTGGAGGGCATCCACCACGTTGTCCACGGTCCGGTTGAGGTACGCGTCGGCGTCAGCGCCGGTGTCGGCGGCGAGGAGCTTCTCGACGTCGATCTCCACGATGCGTGCGGCACTGTGCTGCTCGGTGAGGGCTTTGAGCTGGCGGGTGGTGACGCCCACGTGGGATCCCACCACGATCAGGCCGCCGGCGGTGGAGGGTGTGTTGCCGGCGTAGGCCTCGGCGCCGCTGAGCTCGGTGCGGATTTCCTGGCCGATCCGGGCACGCCCAAACGGCGGGCCCACACGGTAGAGGAGCTTCTTGCCGCGCCGTTCTGCTTCTTCCAGGCCCAGGGACAGGGCGCGGAGGTCGTTCTCGGTGACAATGTCGGCCACGATCGGCGTGGAATCGGTGGCGGGTGCGATCGCATCCGCTATGGCGTTGGCGGTGGCCTGCGGATCGGTGGAGGCGCGGATGATGTTCAGGTCCAGCACAATCACGGAGCCCGCGGCGAAGCGGCCCTTTGATTTCTCTTCCACGTACTTGGCCATGTCCGAGTTGGCGAAGCCGAAGCTGGCATCCTTGGCGAACTCGGTCTCGCCCACGGGGGTGAGCGTGCCTGCGTCCTCGCCGGTGCCGCGCATGTAGTGCACGCCGCCGATGGTTACGCGTCCGGCGTCGGGGAAGGCCGGAACCAGTACCACGCCGTCGGTTGCTTCGCCGCTGACGGCGGCCACGGTGGCGGCGATGACGTCAGGTTCGAGGGGGTAGTGGCCGCGGAGGGTGGAGTCGCTGCGGCTCACGAATCCGAGCCGCAGCCCCGTGCCGGCGGCAGCAAGTGCGTTGCGCACCACTTCCTCGTTCCGGGCGGCGGCTTCGGCGGGGTCCAGGCTGCGGGTGTTCGTCAGCACGTAGAGGGCGGGCTTGGCCTGGCCGAAGGCCCAGATGAAGTCTTCGACGTCCCACCGGGTGAGGACGGGAAGGTCCGCAACTGACTGGGTTCCGGTGGGATCATCGTCCAGCACCACCAGCATGCGGGGCGATTCGGCACTGGATGCTGCCACGGCGTCTGCCACCAGTGCGGCAGGGATCTGTACTTCGGCCGGGAAGGCGGCCAGAACTTCTGCTTCAAGCGTCATGCGGCACTCCATTGTGGGTGAAATCGGTGGTGATATGCGTAACTGTAAGATGTCTGACATCTAACATTTGAATGCTAGTGTGGCACAGGACATAAAGCCGCGCAAGTAGACTTTGTCTGGCATATCGGCCGAGAGGCGGCGGACGGGGGAAACATGGCACGGAAATCATTGGTGGGCGTCGTTGCCGACGAACTCCTGGACCGGATCGTGGCCGGTGACTTCCCGCCCGGCTCCAGCGTTCCGGGCGAACTTGAGCTCAGCGCCGCCCACGAGGTCAGCCGCATGACGGTCCGCGAAGCCATGAAAACCCTCGAAGCGCAGCGCATCCTGAGCGTCGAACGGGGCCGCGGCACATTCGTGAATCCGTTGAACCGCTGGGCCTCCCTTGAGGCGGTCCTGCGCGCCACGTCAGAGGGCAAGAATGAGGCAGAGGCCTCGGTCCAGCTCATCGAGCTCCGCCGCATGCTCGAGACCGGAGCCTGCGAACTGGCCGCCGGGCGGATCAGCGACGCAGACGTAAAAACCCTGTTCGGCCATATAGCTGCGATGCGGGCAGCGCACGAGGTCAATGACGTTGCCGCCTTCGTGGAGGCTGACCTGGCCTTCCACGACCTGATCCTGCACGCTTCAGAGAACGTTTTTGTGGCCGTCCTGTTCGAACCGCTGCACCGGGTCCTGCAAAAGCGGCGGACGGAGACCTCGGCTGTGCGCCAGATCCAGGAACACGCCATCGGGCATCACCAGCACATCGCGGAAGCACTGGAGGCACGGGATGCTGACCGCGCCCGCCAGGCCATGGACGCACACATGCAGCAGACCCTGGACGACCTCAAGAACCTGGTCCTCGAGGCGCCGTAGCGCCTAGCGGGAGGCAGGCGGCGCCGTGGTCCCCCGGACCACCAGTTCAGTGGCAACTTCCATAGCTGCGGGAACCGCAGGCCCCTGCTGGTCAAGCTGTTCCGCGAGGATTCCCACCGCCATGGATGCCAGCTGCGCCAGCGGCTGGCGCACGGTGGTCAGCGGCGGCGACGTCAACGCGGCCTGGGCGATGTCGTCGAAGCCCACGATGCTGACATCCGCCGGAACGCCCAGGGAGCGCTGGGCTGCTGCGTTCATGACCCCGAGTGCCTGGAGGTCGTTGGCGGCGAAGATCGCCGTGGGGGGTTCCGGCAGGTCCAGGAGGTCCCCGCCGTGCCGGACTCCCGCCTCGATGCTGAAATCGCCGTCGCGCACCAGCTCGGGCAGGACCGGGATCCCCGCCTCATGCAGTGCCGCTGCATAGGCTGCGTACCGCGCACGGCTGTGCCCGGACCCGTGGCCGCGGCCGGTGATGATGCCGATGCGCCGGTGCCCCAGCTCGAGCAGGTGGCCCACCGCGCCGAGCGCCCCGGAGAACGACGCCGGGCTGACGCTGGGAATGGTGAGCCCCTCGGTTCCGTCGGGGTCCACAGCCACGGCCGGAATATTGAGGCTCCGCAGGGTGGTGACCAGCGCCGAACCGCGGCGGGGCGCCAGCAACACCACGCCCGCCAGCCGGTTGGCTGATGATTCCCGCAGCTTCCGCCAGGACTCGGCCGTGGCGTGTTCGGCCCTGGTGTACACAATGGAGTAGCCCAGCCTGGCGGCGGCAGCCTCGGCGCCGGCCATGATTTCCAGGACCCAGGGTGAATCGAAGTTGTTGACCACCAGCTGCAGCAGGCCCGGCTGGTCCGAGGGGACGTTCCGCTTGGTGTAGTCCAGCTCCGCCAGGGCATGGCGCACCTTGGCACGCGTCGCCTCCGAAACATGGGACCGGCCGTTAAGGACCTTTGAGACGGTGGGCACGGAGACGCCGGCCGCCGCGGCCACATCTGCGATCTTAGGGCGCGGAGTGGCGGTCAACGGAACGGTCCTTGCGGTCATCTGGAAACGGAGGCAGCGAAGTGCGGGGCCACTGCCCGGCGGACCGGCGCAGTATCCACCCGCACGGGTCCAACGATAACACTGCCCCTTTCCGGCGAACCCAGCGGCGAAGCAGCGAAAAGGCCCAGTTCAGCACCGATCCATTTGCCCTCGACCACCTCGAAGTTCCACCCCTGGACCTCCCACGGCTCGGCCCGCCCGGCGCGCCAGGCGAACGTGGAACGCGGAGTTGCATCGGTGCGGATCTGCAGTTCGATCCGCGGACCAGGCAGTGGAACCCGCCGCCCCAGCGGCTGCTCCTGGGGCGAGTCCCCGCCGGTGCCGCTGCCGAGCACGTAACCCTCGGCGGTCCGCACAATTCCCAGCCAGGCATACTGCTGGCCCAGGACCACGACGCCGGCACGGGTGCCTACCGGGACGTCGACCAGTTCCAGGGTGGTGGTGAAAACGGACGGGGTGCCGGGCAGGATCTGGCCCAGCACGTTGGGCAGTTCGCGCAGATTGACCGGATCGTTGGCCTGCGGGTGGAGGACCAGCTGCCCTCCCCCGCCCTGGAAGGACCAGGCTTCGCGGGGATTGGCCTGCCAGTGCCACTGGGGCCCGAGCCAGGGCGATTCGAAGTCGTCGCTTGCCGGCGGCGCCACGTCGAGGGGGAAGGTTCCCGCCGGATACCGGTGGCTGGCCACCGGGGTGCCAGGGCCGCCGTCGTCCGCGGGAGTCCCCATCCATGGCCAGCCGTCCTCGCCCCAGCCCATGGGCTGGAGGTGGACTACGCGGCCGTAAGGGCCGCGGTCCTGGAAATGCATGAACCAGTCCTCGCCTTCCGGCGTGGTGATCCAGGCGCCCTGGTGCGGACCGTTGACAGCGGAATCGCCCTGTTCCAGCACTTTGCGGCCCTCATAGGGGCCGAACGGTGACCGGGAGCGGAACACCGACTGCCAGCCGGTGGCCACGCCGCCGGCCGGCGCGAAGATCCAGTACCAGCCGTCGCGCTTGTAGAACTTGGGCCCCTCCAGGGTGGTGTAGCCGGGCAGGTCGGCACCGTTGATCACGTGCGTTCCATGGTCAAGGAGCCGGCTGGCGTCCGGGCTCATGCGGTGCACGGTCAGCCGGTTCTTGACCCCGATCCGGCTGTGCGCCCAGCCGTGGACCAGGTAGGCCTCGCCGTCGTCATCCCAGAGCGGGCACGGGTCGATGATCCCGCGGCCGGCGTACAGCAGGTGCGGAACAGTCCAGGGGCCTTCTGCCCGCTCCGAACTCATGACGAAGATGCCGTGGTCCGGGTCCGGGTAGAAAATCCAGAACCGGCCGTCGTGGTACCGCAGCGCGGGAGCCCAGACGCCGCTGCCGTGGCGGACCAGGGAGTAATGGCTCCCCTGCGGGAGCTCGGCGAGGGCATGGCCTGCATGTTCCCAGTCCACGAGGTTCCGGGACCGCAGGACAGGAAGTCCCGGAACCCGGTTGAAGCTCGAGGCGATCATGTAATAGACGCCGTTCACCTGCACGGCGTCGGGGTCCGGCCAGTCGCCGTTGAGGATGGGGTTGCTGTAGAGCGGGGTGGGAATCCGGGTAGTCATGATGTCCTGTCGGAAGTGCTGGGGAAGCTGGTGCGGGGGTGCTGCTGAAGAAGTTCACGGGCCCTGGCCGGGGTGGGAGCGGGGCCGTCGTGGATGACGGCGTCCAGTCCGAGCCTGAGCGGATGGGCGCGGTCAGCATGGACCGGCTCCGCCCACGCCGCGGCCGGCCCGGCGCCGAGGTAGCCGTCCGCCCGGACAAACCACGGGAGCACGCATTCAGGATCCTGGGCCAGCAGGACCGTGACCGGTCCGCTGCCGGCCTTGAAGGTGACCGACAGCCAGGGCGAGAGGGAACCGTGGGCGGCGTCGGCGCCCGGGCCGGCGTCGGACAGCAGGACCGGTTCGCCGGCGCCTCGGGGAAACCGCCAGAATATCCCGCCATACCCGGCCCCGGCCCTGCCCTTCACGGCCGACGACGACACCGACAGCCGCTCCACGCCCGGCGCCGGACGGATCACCGAGGACCACGACAGGCTCCAGCTGCCCGGCGCCGGGTGGCCGAAGTACTGGATGCGGCGCTTCTCGACGGCAACCTCGCCGCCGGTCCCGGACTGCCAGGACACCTCGCCGGACTCCCCTGCCGGTGTGGGCTCCCAGCCGCGCGGCACCTGGGTCCCGTGGTTGGCGAGGAGGGTCGGGCCGCGGCCCGCAAGGTACGTGGAGCCGCCCCAGAAGTTCGTTCCGTTGACGTCAGAGAAGGCGACGGAAAGGCCCAGGTGGTGGGGATGGTCCGGCGGCGCTGCCTCCGTGACGGAAACGCCTGCGAGGGAGAGTACCGGATGGAGGTATGGCCTGGGGGCGCTGAAAGCCGGCTGCGTCAGTGCAGTGCGGTGCGTGGCCAGCGGCTGGCCGTGGCTTGAAAAGCCGGGGGCAGCAGCCGAAGGCGCGGAGTGGGTGGCCAAGCAGGCCTCCTTCGTTGGTGGCGTATCCGGGACGTGGGGATCAGCATAACCACCGCAGAAATCTTCGGCAAGTAGTACAGAAAGTTTCTTGTATCGGCTTCATTGCTGTTTGGAATATTGTGTTGACAGTCACAGCCTTTTCTTGCTAGAAATCGTTTACTCGGTTAATTTCATGCACTTGGCGCGCTCACTGCGGGCACTGAGTAGTGAAATCGCAGCAGAAAGTTTCCGGCCAGCTTAGTTTCTGAACCGGGTAGCCGGTACCAGTCCTGACAGACCCGCTAGAGAGGCGTCATTCAATGAAGAAGACAACCACCAACGGCATCCCCCGCCGGATCATCCTGGGAGCTGCCCTGACCGCGGCCGGCCTGGCCCTGAGTGGCTGCGGCGGCGCGGCCACCCCGTCCGCCGGCGGCAACGTGGAGCTGAACTTCGTCTACTGGGGGGACTCCAACCGCGCCAAAATGACAGATGCCGCGATCAAGATCTTCGAGGAAAAGAATCCCGGCATCACCGTCAAAAGCGAATACCAGGACAGCGGCCCCTACGCCGACAAGCTGGCCACCCGCTTCGCCGGTGGAAATCCTCCTGACGTGCTGAACATGGCCAACCGAACCCTGCTCGAGTACGCCCAGCGCGGCACCCTGGCAGACCTCAAGTCACTGCCTGAGATCGACCTGAAGAACATTCCCGAGTCCATCCAGAGCCGCGGCGAAGTGGACGGCAAGCTGTACGGCCTGGCTACCGGCGTCAACCTGATCGGCATGGTGGTGAACAAGACCATCACGGACCAGGCCGGTGTCACCATCCCGGACGACTTGACCTGGAGCTGGGAAGACTACGCGAAGTTCGCCACGGAGGTGTCCCAGAAGACCGGCGGAAAAATCTACGGCGCCGGCTACGACGTCGCCACCGAAACGGGCCCCATCCTGTTCGCCCGTCAGCGCGGCGAGGACTTCTACACCAAGGACAACAAACTCGGCGTGAGCGAGGAGACCATGCGCGAGTGGTTCCAGTACAGCGTGGACCTGCGCCAGGCCGGCGGCTACCCGCCGGCAGGATTCTTTGAGCAGATCGGCGGCTCGCCCGCCCAGTCCTACCTCGCCAAGGGAACAGTCGCTTCCCAGATCATCCCCATCAACAACTTCCGCGGGCTACAACGAGGCAGCAGGTGGGAACCTGGTCCTCCTGCGCATGCCGGGTGAAACCACCGAGCAGCGCCGCGGCTACTCCGCCGACCCCAGCATGCTCTGGTCCGTTGCCGCCAAGTCCAAGCACCCCAAGGAAGCGGCCAAGCTGCTGAACTTCCTGATCAACGACGTCGACGGCGCTGCGGAAACCCTGACCCAGCGAGGGGTGCCCATCAACCCCGAGGTGACTGAGGCCATCCTGCCCAAGCTCGGCACCGACGACACCAAGTTTGTGCAGATGGTGGCAGACATCCAGAAGGACGAGCTGGCGCCTGCCTACGTCTACCCCAAGGGCGCCAGCGTTGTTGCGGACACCCTCAAGCAGCTCGCCACCGAGGTTGAGTTCGGCCGCGTCACCCCGGCGGACGCCGCCAAGACCTTCCTTGAGAAGAGCAATGCCGCCATCAACAAGTAGCCGACCCACGCTCCGATACCCAGCTAAGCAGATAGGAGCCTGACACCATGTCAGTGCTGACCAAGCAAGCCCCCGGTGCGGCCGCCACCCTGGCCGCAGCGGGGCGCGGCAAGACCAAGCGGGGTCCTTCGCGGCGCACCAACCAGCGCTCGGGCTACCTCTTCCTGCTGCCGTGGTTCATCGGCATGCTCTTCACCATCATCCCGTTCTTCGCGTCGCTGTACCTGGCCTTCACGGACTACAACCTCTTTACTGAACCGAACTTTGTTGGCCTGGCCAACTTCCAGGCGATGTTCGAGGACCCGCGGCTCCTGCAGTCGCTGAAGGTGACGTTCATTTACACCTTCGTTTCCGTGCCGATTTCACTGGCGGTGGCGCTGCTGGTGGCCCTGGTGCTGAACCGCGGGCTCAGTGGCCTGTCCATTTACCGGTCGGTGTACTACCTGCCGTCCCTGCTGGGCGGAAGCGTCGCGATTGTGATGCTGTGGCGCTACATCTTCGGCAACGAGGGGATCGTCAACGGATTCCTGGGCCTGCTCGGCATCCAGGGACCGGCCTGGGTCACCGACCCGGAGTTCGCCCTGAGCACGCTGATCGTCCTGAACGTCTGGACGTTCGGTTCGCCGATGGTGATCTTCCTGGCCGGGCTGCGGCAGGTACCCACCATGTACTACGAAGCGGCCTCCATTGACGGCGCGTCCAAGTGGCGGCAGTTCCGCAGCATCACGCTGCCGCTGATCAGCCCGATCATCTTCTTCAACCTCATCATGCAGCTCATCGGGTCCTTCCAGACCTTCACCCAGGGCTATGTGATGAGCGGCGGCACCGGCGGTCCTGCAGATTCGACGCTGTTCTACAACCTGTACCTCTACCAGAAGGGCTTCACCGAATTCGAGATGGGGTACGCCTCCGCCATGGCCTGGCTGCTGCTGATGATTATCGCTATTTTCACGGCCATCAACTTCATCGCATCCAAGTTCTGGGTCTTCTACGACAATTAAGGCAACCCCAATGGCTCTCCTCGAATTACCCACAAAGAACAAACCGAAGAAGGAAGCAGCACCGGAGGACGCCCTGACCGGGACTCCCGGCACCCGGTTCTCCCGGCACCTGATCCTGTGCCTGGTGGGCCTGGTGATGCTGTACCCGCTGCTCTGGCTGGTTTCCAGCTCATTCAAACCCAGCAATGACATCTTCCGGCAGTTGGGGCTATGGCCCGAAAACTGGGACTTCAGCAACTACGAACAGGGCTGGACGGCACTGAACCAGCCGTTCCACGTGTACCTGATCAACTCCCTGATCGTGGTGGTGTTCTCGATCGTGGGCAACATCTTCTCCTGTGCCCTGGCCGCCTACGCCTTCGCCCGCATGGAGTTCACCGGACGGAAGCTCTTCTTCGCCCTGATGCTGGGAACGCTGATGCTGCCCGGCCACGTGCTCCTGGTGCCGCAGTACATCATCTTTTCCCAGCTCGGGTGGCTGGATACGTACCTGCCGCTGATCGTGCCGAACTTCATGGCCACCAACGCGTTCTTCATCTTCCTGATGGTCCAGTTCATGAAGGCGCTGCCCAAGGAACTGGACGACGCCGCCCAGATCGACGGCTGCGGACCGTTCCGGACCTTCCTGAAAGTGATCATGCCGCTCTGCGTCCCGGCCATGGCCACCACTGCCATCTTCACGTTCATCTCCACGTGGAACGAGTTCTTCGGCCCGCTGCTCTACATCCAGAACCAGGACCTCTACACGGTTCCCCTGGCACTGCGGGCCTTCATGGACTCCGAAGGCCAGAGCATGTGGGGCCCCATGTTCGCCATGTCCGTAGTGTCCATCGCACCCATCATCGGCTTCTTCATCGCCGGCCAGAAGTACCTCATCAACGGCATTGCCACCACCGGGCTCAAGTAGCCCCGGCGCTGCCGGCAGGCCGCCCACGCGTGAGCGGCCTGCCAGCAGCCCACCCTGCTTCTCCGCACGCATCACTGACGACAAACATCCCTGATTGCACGTGTCCTGGCTGGAGGCTGCCCGGACACAAAACAAAGGAGTTTTGCATGAGTCTGCGACAACTACTCGGGGCGGCCACCGCCGTCGTGATGCTGGGAAGCCTGACCGCGCTCCCGGCCGCCCATGCCGGGACCGGCAGTACCGGCCCCGGCGCTACCGGATTCCAGGCCGGCGCCCTGGTTCCTGCTGCACCGCAGGACGCCGCCACACCCGAAGCGCTGTGGAAGCAGACGCCGGACGGCTTTGCGTCGCTGCCGGGCTACGGGCTGGCCGGAACCACCGGCGGCCAGGAAGGCCGGATTGTCACAGCGTCCAGCATCCAGGAACTGAAGGACTACGCGGGCGCAAGCGAGCCGCTGGTCATCTTCATCCGGGGCACCCTCGAGGCCACCGACTACGTCAAGATCCCCGTAGCGGCCAACAAGAGCTTCATCGGGGCGGGTGCGGGAGCAGAAGTGGTCAACGCCGGGTTCAAGCTCATCAACGTCTCCAACGTCATTTTCCGGAACTTCACCGTCCGCGACTCCTACATTCCGGGTGACTGGGACGGCAAGAGCCCGGAGAATGACCGGGACGGCCTCCAGCTGGACACCACCCACCACGTCTGGGTGGACCACATGACGTTCCAACGGATGGGCGACGGCCTGATCGACACCCGCAAGGACTCGGACCTCATCACGTACTCGTGGAACGTGTTCGCGGACAACAACAAGGCCCTGGGTGTCGGCTGGACCGCGAACGCCGTGACCCGGATGACCATCCACCATAACTGGATCCGCAACACCACCCAGCGCAACTTCAGCCTGGACAACACAGCAGCGGCCCATGTCTACAACAACTACCTGCAGGACGTCGGGCAGTACGGGATGATGGGCCGCAACGCAGCGAAAGTGGTCCTCGAAGGCAACAACTTCAGCGCCGTCCAGGACCCCATCGTTGCCAAGGACCCCGCCACCGAGGTGGTCAACCGTGACAACGTCTTCAACGGCACCCGCGGCCGCAAGGACAACGTGGGCGCCGCTTTTGATCCCACCACGTTCTACGCCTACCAGAAGGATGACGCCGCCCGGGTACCGGAGATCGTGGCAGCCGGAGCCGGGCCCCGGGAAAACAGCGCGCCGAACAAAGCCACGGAGATCACTGTGGCGCTGGACGGTACCGGTGATTTCGGCAGCCTCCAGGCGGCCATCGGATCCGTGCCCAGCGGCAGCACCCTGCCGCGCACCATCACGGTCAAGCCAGGCATCTACCGGGAATCCGTGAACCTGTGGGCGGACCGCCCCAACCTCACCCTCCAGGGCTCCACCGGAAACCCTGCCGACGTCGTCCTCACCTACGACCTTCCCGCCAACGGCGTGAAGTTCTTCGGCGGCACCTGGGGCGCCGGCGGCAGCGCTACGCTGAACGTCCTGGCCGAGGGAACGACGGTCCGCAACCTCACCGTGGAGAACGCCTATGACGAGGCCGCCAACGGCGGCAGCCAGGCACTCGCGGTCAGGTCCGTGGCCGACCGCGTGACGTTCGACGGCACCCGGTTCCTGGGCAACCAGGACACGTACCTCGCGGACACCACCGGCCGGGACGCCACCGCCCGCACGTACCTGAAGAACTGCTACATCGAAGGCGACGTGGACTTCCTCTACGGCCGGGGCACCGCGGTGTTCGACGGCTGTACCATCCACTCCCTGGACCGCGGCAGCGCCACCAACAACGGCTACATCGTGGCCCCGAGCACCAAGAACTCCAACCCGTACGGCTTCCTGATCGTGGACAGCACCCTCACCTCCGATGCCGCACCCGGAACGGTCAGCCTTGGCCGCCCCTGGTTCGCCAGCAGCGATCCGGACGCCCACCCGATGGCCGTCATCCGCGACTCCACCCTGGGGAGCCACATCGCCGTCCAGGGCTGGTCCGACATGAGCGGACACGCCTGGACCGAGGGCCGTTTCGCCGAATACAACAACACCGGACCCGGCGCCTACGTTAACGAATTCCATCCGCAGCTCTCGGCGGGCGATGCCCTGAAGTTCACCAAGGAAACGTTCCTTGGCGACTGGACCCCGGCGGGACGTGGCTGAGATGGCACAGGGGAAACCATGGTCCCGGGACCTGGACGTCCGACGGCGGACCCTCCTCGCAGCGGGCCTCGCGGCGGGCACCGTGGTGGCGTCGGGCCTGCTCCGCCCGGCAGCGGCGGCGGCAGAAATTGGCGGGAGTCCCGCCGTCGGACGCTCCGGCTTTGCGGAGGCCGGATTGCCCGTCAACCGCGCACTCGGCGGCGGATCCGGCGGCACCGCCTGGACTGATGCGCCGGAAGGTTTCGCCGCGGTCGCAGCCCACGGCCTCGCCGGTACCACCGGAGGGTCAGGCGGCAGGCTGGTCCATGCCACAACGCCGGACCAGCTCAGGGCTTTTGCCAAGGCGGCCGAACCGCTGGTGGTGATCCTGCACGGCGAACTGGTGTTCCCGCAGTACGAAAAGCTGGCGGTCACGGCCAACAAGTCCTTCCTGGGCGCCGGGCAGGGCGCCGCGGTGGTCAACGCCGGATTCAGGCTCATCAGCGTCGCCAACGTCATCTTCCGCAACTTCACGGTCCGGGACTCCTACATCCCTGGCGACTTCGTGGGGAAACGGCCGGACAACGACAGGGACGGGATCCAGATGGACACCTGTACCCACGTCTGGGTGGACCACATGTATTTCACCCGCCTGGGCGACGGGCTGGTGGACGTCCGCAAGGACTGCGACAACATCACGTTGTCCTGGAACGTTTTCGCGGACCATAACAAGGCCCTGGGAGAGGGCTGGACCCAGAACGTCGTCACCCGGATCAGCCTGCACCACAACTGGATCCGGAACACCCACCAGCGCAACGCCAGCCTGGACAACACCGCGGCGTCCCACGTCTACAACAACTACCTGGAAAACATCTCCAGCTACGGCATGCTGGGGCGGAATGCAGCCTTGCTGGTGGTGGAAGGCAACTATTTCCGGGATGTCCGGAATCCGCTCCACCACCAGGGCCCGGGCGGTGAGCTGGTGGCACGGGACAACGTTTTTGACCGGTGCACCGGCAATACGGGCCAGCAACGGGGCCAGTCCTTCGATCCGGCTGCAGCGTACGCCTACGAGCTGACACCAACGACCGCGGTTCCTGCGCTGGTCCGCGCCTTTGGCGGGCCCTTGGGCGGGACGGAATCCGCGCCGGCCCGGGTCATCACCGTCGCCCTCGACGGCTCCGGGGATTTCGCCAGCATCCGGGCTGCTGTCGGGGCCATCCCGTCGAACAACCCCGGCCCCGTCACAGTGCTGCTCCAGCCGGGTACGTACCACGAGCCCTCGGTGATCTGGGGTGACAGGCGCAACGTCACCCTGGCCGGGGCCACGGGAAATGCCGCCGACGTGGTGCTGGCCAACAGCGAGGGCGTCACGCTGCTGGTAGCGGCGGACGGGTCCACGGTAAAGGACCTGACGGTCACCTCCGACACCCCGCAGGACGGCGACGTCCTCCAGGTCACAGGAAGGAATGCCATCCTGGCCAACGTGGTGGTACTCAACGGAACATCCGGCTAGGGCTGGCCAACGTTCTTGAAGTCCTACTAGGCTTCGAGAACGGCCCGCAACCGGGAGTCGAAGGCGATCACGAGGAGCGAAGTTGTCCAACCACACGTACAGCATTTCTGAAATTGTCGGCACGTCAACCGAGGGTGTGGACGACGCCGTCCGGAACGGCATCGCCAAGGCCTCCCAGACCCTCCGCAACCTCGACTGGTTCGAAGTCAAGGAGATCCGCGGCCACCTTGAAGACGGCAAGGTGGCCGACTGGCAGGTGACCATCAAGCTCGGATTCCGGCTCGAAGACCACTGACCCAAGACCGGACTGGCCCGCAGTCAACGCCGCCACGGCGCGTTGGCTGCGGGCCAGTCCGGTTTAAGCCGTGGCTAGTTGGACGAGACCACTCCGGCGGTGCGGCGGCGCCACAGTGTGGGCACGCCGTCGAACGCGGGGAACACGTGGCCTTCGAAGAAGGAAAGCACCGTGTGGGGGTCCGCTTCCGGGCTCCAGAGTCCGGAGGCCGGGCAGTGTGAACCGGTGGCCGCGGCTTGCTGGGTACTGCCGGCCGTGGCTTTGCGTTCCTTGAGCAGTGCGATGCGTTTCATCGTTGAGACCATCCTTGGGCGGGAGAAGTTGGTGTCCTCCAAGCCTAGGAAAAGCGGGCAGGCCGCCCAATGGACCGGTGGCCAGAATCGCGGGTGCGGGCTGGACATTCGCACAGCCTGGTCCGCACGGAGCCTGGTCAGATGTCGGAGGAGTTGGTCGGTGCCGCCTGCGCGTCCGCCGGGGTTCCAGTGTGCGTTGCGGGCCGGACGGGCGACGTCCCGGGCTCCGCGCCCAGGCTGCCCAGCAAGGCCAGAGCGTCCGACGACGGCGAGCCGGGTTTGGCGGAATACACCCGCAGCGTCTGGTCGGGGTCGTCCGGGAGGGCAAGGTTTTCGAAGTTCAGTTCCAGGTCCCCGACGGCGGGGTGGTGGAGCCGGACGGTGCCGGCCGAGCGTGTGGCAACCCGGTGCCCTGCCCACCACTGGCGGAAATGCTCGCTGTGGACTGCAAGTTCACCCACGAGCTGGTTGGCCTGGGAGTCGTTCGGGTGCCGTCCGACGTCCACGCGCAACGCACCGGCGGCCTCCGCCGCCACGGTCTTCCAGTCGCGGAAGAGCTCCCGGGCGGCGGGGTCGAGGACCAGCCAGCGGGTCAGGTTGCGTTCGTGGCCGGGCAGGTTGGGGAAATCCGCGAACAGGAGGAAGGCCATCCGGTTGCCGGCAAGGACATCCGTGCGCCGGCCCAGCACCAGGGCCGGGACATCACCCACGGCCTCCAGCAGCTGGCGGAGGGCCGGCCGCACCGCCTGCGCCTGGCCGGTGGAACGCGGGCTGGCCGCGCAGTTCTCCAGGAGGTCCATCATGTGGGCGTGTTCGCCGGTGTCCAGCCGGAGGGCCCGGGACACCGAATCCAGGACCGTGCGGGAAGGGTGGATGTTCCGCCCCTGTTCCAGCCGGATGTAGTAATCGGTGCTGACGCCTGCGAGCCGTGCCACTTCCTCGCGCCGGAGGCCGGGAACCCTGCGCGCGCCGGCCGTGCCTTCCGCCCCCGCGTCTTCCGGACTCAGCCGGGAACGCATGGCTTTGAGGAATTTTCCGAACTCGGCGCTCTGACCCATCTCCCTATTCTGCATGCCCCCGGCTGGTACGTGCCACAACGAAGGTAGGACTGCCAGTCCTAGGAAAAGCAGGGACAGGGTCAGGGGCTGACTATCGGCGCGAAAGTGCATAGGCTCGGGAGAGAGCCGGCGGAAACCGCTTTCTCGATGTCGAGCAGCCGGCACACCACCAGCGCCACGCACAATGCACCAGCCAAGGAGCCACACCATGTCAGAGCCGACACAGATCACGCTGAACAACGGCGTCACCATCCCCCAGCTCGGATTCGGCGTCTTCCAGGTTCCGCCGGAGGACACCCAGCGGATCGTCGAGGACGCACTGGAGGCCGGCTACCGCCACATCGATACTGCCGCCGGTTACCGGAACGAGGCAGGCGTGGGGGCTGCGATCGCTGCCTCCGGGATCCCCCGCGAGGACATCTTCGTCACCACCAAGCTCCGCAACGGCGAGCAGGGCCGGGCCCAGGAAGCTTTCCAGAACAGCCGCAAGGCGCTGGGCCTGGACTTCGTGGACCTTTACCTGATCCACTGGCCGGTCCCTTCGCAGGGGCTGTACGTCCAGGCATGGAAGGAGATGGAACGGCTGTACGAGAACAAGCAGATCCGCGCCATCGGGGTGTCGAACTTCCTCTCCGACCACCTGGATACGTTGCTCGAAACTGCGGAGACTGTGCCCGCCGTCAACCAGATCGAGCTGCACCCCAGCTACCAGCAGGCTGAACTCGCGGCGAAATGCCGTTCCCTCGGCATCGCTGTGGAGGCCTACAGCCCGTTGGGGCAGGGCGGGGACCTGAACGGCAACGCCGTTACCGCCGTCGCGCACGCCCACAACGCCACCACCGCCCAGGTGGTGCTTGCCTGGCACCTGGCCGCCGGCACCATCGTCATCCCCAAGTCCGCCGATCCGTCACGGCTCCGCGAGAACTTCGCCGCAACCTCCCTGACGCTCACCGACGATGACCTGGCGTCCATCACCGCACTGGAATCCGGCGCGCGCATCGGCTCCGATCCCGCCGTCGCCGCTTTCACCCAGCTCTAGAACCACAACCAAAGGACCCCATCATGCAGTACACCCACCTTGGCCGGTCCGGCCTGAAGGTTTCCCGCCTCTGCCTCGGCACCATGAATTTCGGCCCCCAGACCGAAGAGGCCGACGCCCATTCCATCATGGATTCCGCGCTGGACTCCGGCATCAATTTCTTCGACACCGCCAACGTCTACGGCGGCACCGGGCACCGCGGCTGGACCGAAGAGATCATCGGCCGCTGGTTTGCCCAGGGCGGCGAGCGCCGCGAACGGACCGTGCTGGCCACCAAGCTGTACGGCACCATGACGGACCGTCCCAACGAGTCCAAGCTCTCCGCACTGAACATCCGCCGCGCCCTGGACGCCAGCCTGAAGCGCCTGCAGACGGACTACATCGACGTATACCAGTTCCACCACATCGACAGGGATACGCCGTGGGACGAAATCTGGCAGGCAATCGAGGTTGCCGTGCAGCAGGGCAAGATCCTCTACTCAGGCAGCAGCAACTTCGCGGGCTGGCATATCGCCCAGGCGCAGGAGGCCGCGCGGCGCAGGAACTACACCGGCCTGGTCAGTGAGCAGTCCATCTACAACCTGTTCCGCCGCGAGGTGGAGCTGGAGGTCATCCCGTCCGCCCAGCAGTACGGCCTGGGCCTCATTCCATGGTCCCCGCTGCAGGGCGGCCTCCTCGGCGGGGTGCTGAAGAAGCAGGAACAGGGCGTCCGCCGTGCCGAGGGCCGGGCACTGGAAACCCTGAAGAAGCACCAGGACCAGATCCAACAGTACGAGGACTTCGCGGACGACCTTGGCCATGCCCCCGGTGATGTTGCCCTGGCCTGGCTGCTGCACCAGCCCGCAGTGACGGCACCGATCGTGGGCCCGCGCACGCAGGAACAGCTCGACGCCGCCATCCGGGCTCTGGACGTCACGCTCGACGCCGATGCCCTCAAGCGGCTCGATGACATCTTCCCGGGGCACCGGCCGGCCCCGGAAGACTACGCGTGGTGACACCACTGGCACCCGGTGCCGACACGGTAGCGCCGAGGAACATCCTTTTCATCGGCGGTACCGGAGTCATCAGCGCGGCGGCGGCGGACCGCGCCGTGGCGCTGGGGCACCGTCTGACCATCCTCAACCGGGGCCGGCAGACCAGCAGGCCGGTGCCGGACGGCGCCGAAGTCCTGCAGGCGGACGTCCGTGACGCCGCAGCGGTGCGGGAGGTGCTGGGCGGACGGGAGTTCGACGCCGTCGCTGACTTCATTGCCTATACGCCGGACCAGGCGCGGGCCAGCATGGAGCTGTTCCGCGGCCGGACCGGCCAGTACGTGTTCATCAGTTCCGCCTCGGCGTACCAGAAGCCGCCCACCCGGCTGCCCATCCTGGAGTCCACTCCCCTGAAGAACCCTTTCTGGCAATACTCGCGCGACAAGATTGCCTGTGAGGAGCTGCTGTTCCGCGCCTACCGGGACGAGGACTTCCCGCTGACCGTGGTGCGGCCATCCCACACGTACGACCACACCAAGATCGCCATGGTGGGAGGCTGGACCGACGTGCACCGGATGCGCGCCGGGCTGCCGGTCATGGTCCATGGCGATGGCACGTCACTCTGGACCCTCACCCACAGCAAGGACTTTGCCAAGGCCTTCGTGGGGCTCCTGGGCCGGCCGCAGGCGGTGGGCGAAAGCTACACCATCACCTCGGACGAGTATTTGCCGTGGAACCAGATCTACCGGCTGTTTGCCCGGGCGGCCGGCGTTGCCGAACCTGAACTGGTGCATGTGGCATCCGAGACCATTGCCGCGCACAGCGAAGAGCTCGGACCCAACCTGCTGGGCGACCGCTCCCACTCCGTGGTGTTCGACAACACCAAGATCAAGTCCCTGGTCCCTGGCTACACCGCCACCATTCCGTTCGCGGACGGCGCCAGGGAGATCGTGGCCTGGTACGACGCCAACCCTGGACTGCAGGTGGTGGACCGGCAGTACATGGACCTCAGTGACACCCTGATTGGCTGGGCCCGGGGCAGCCGCACAGGTACCGGACCGCAGTAGCCGGCAGAACAGCGATGCCGAGGGCGGGAGGTGGGCTCCCGCCGTCGGCATCACCTGTGGACCCGCCGGTGCGGTTACTTCGGCTCGCGGGTGCCTCCCGCGTCGGGCCCGAACGCGGCGAGGGCCGGCAGCGCCCGGCCGGAAAAATCGAAGACTGCCTGGTTTTCCCACGCGTTGCCGGAGGCGGGGTCCGCGGGGTCCCACCCGTTGCCCGGGACCGCCGTCCAGGCCGGCTCCCAGTACACGGCACCGATGCCGCGGCCGCCGGGAGCAGACGCCACCACATCCTGGACGGCGCGGAAGTTGGCCGCCTGGCCCACAGGTGTGGCGGGGTAACCCTTGACCAGCTGGGATTCGTTGGCAATCACGTTTTCCCACGGGGCGTTGGGATTATCCGCCAGGGTGAACGGGTAGGAGGTCTCCACCACCAGGACGTCCTTGCTGTAGCGCTGCGAGAGGATGGTGACGGCGCCCTGCAGGTCTGCCAGCGAGCCGTGCCAGTAGCCGTAGTAGGACAGCCCCACAATGTCGAAAGCCACGCCCCGGGCGGTGACCTCATCAAACCACCAGGTCAGGCCATCGATTCCGTTGTTGATGTTGGTCAGGTGCAGGACGTTCCTGGTGGCGGGGCTGACGTCTTTGACGGCGCGGGCGCCGGCCTTGAGGAACAGCGCGAGGTTGTCCCACTGCGCGCCGCTGACGGCGTCGCTGGTGTCCACGTCCCAGGTCTGGCCGTAGGGCCACAACATGCCCGGATTGATCTCGTTGCCGATCTGGGCTGCGTACGGCGTGACACCCGCTGCCTTGATCGCTGCCATGACGTCCCTGGTGTGGGCGTAGACGGCATCGGCCATGGCCGTGACGGACAGGTTCTTCCAGGCGGCCGGGACCCCCTGGGCTCCGGGGTCAGTCCAGCGGTCGGAGTAATGGAAGTCCACCAGCACCTTCATGCCTTGGGCCTGCGCCCGTTGTGCCATCTCCACCACCTGCCGCTTGGTGTTGTAGCCGTCGGCGGGATCAACCCAGACCTTGAGGCGGACCAGGTTGGCACCCGCCTGCGAAAATGCGGCCACGGGATCGACCGCGGTCCCATCGGCCAGCGCATACCGGGCGCCGTTGGCTTCGTTCTTGGGGACCCCGGAGAGATCGGCGCCGCGGAAGGCCCGCTCCACCCTGCCCTCGGTGAAGCTGACGTTGTCTATACTGGCCCACGCGCCGGCACCGGTGGTGCTGACTGAAAGAGTGCATTTGCCGGCGACGTTGGCGCTGACTGCCATGCTCAGCCATTGGTCGTCCGCCTCGGTGGACGGCAGCACCACCGAACCGCCCGTCCCGCATCCGGTAAGGACCAGTTTGGAGGAGTTGACCGGACCGCCGGACTTGATGGATGCCCGGAACGTCCACCAGCCCTTTTTCAGGCCGGTGATGGTCTGTGACGTGGTGACGGTCTTCTCTGCAGCCAGCCACTGGGTCAGGCGGTTGGCAGAGCCATCACCTCCGGCCTCAACGTTGGCAGCACCTTCCGGTCCGGCAGTGGTCCAGCCGGCAGTCCCGGATTCGAAGCCGGGGTTGGCAAGGGTTGCGGCCGCCCAGGCCGGACTTGGCGCAAGCAGTGCCCCGCCGGCCAAAGCCAGGGCGGCCGCGACGGCTGGAGCCCGCCGCCGCCCTCGTTCCGGTGTGGTGTTGCGACGCTGAGTGGTCCATTTTAAGCCGGGGTGGTTCATGACTCGTCCTCCTTGACGGTACGTGCTATCTGGTGGTTCAGCTTGTGGGGTGCGGTGCCTAACGCATGGCTTCCCGGGTGAGGCCAAATGGAACGTCCTGGCTCAGGGAGACCGTGAAGTGGCCCGGGTTGTGCCGCGTCACGAGGATGCCGTGCCGGGCGCTGGCCGCGAGCGGTTGCAGGTCCCGTACGGCTGCGTTGAGGCGTTCCTCGATCTCGCGGGCGCTGTCGACCCGCACGTCGACGTGTTCTGCAGTGGCGGTGTCCATGGTTCGTCCGTCTTTCCGGTGGGGTGAGGTCATTGTTCGGTTCGCCGTGGAAACCGGCCCGGACCGGGGTCGGTCCGGGCCGGCGGTTGGTGGGCCTAGCGGTTCCCTGCGGGCGTGTGGACGACGCAGATGGTCCCGGCCGGAATGTGGGCCGTGCCGCCCACGTCCTGGCCTGAGAGCAGGTCGCGCCCGGCAGCCGGGTATTCGGCGTCGGCGTCCGCGTGGTTGATCAGGAAGGTGAACCTGCCCGAGTCGTCATTCCGGGCCACCACTTCCAGTCCAGCGGGCGGCTGGATCCCGAGGTCGATGCCTGCGCCCCGGACGGCATCGAGCAGCACACCGGCAAGGTCGTCGCCGTCGAGCTTGGTGGACACGTACCATGCGGCGCCGCTGCCGAACTCGTTGCGGGTGATGGCAGGGCCCGAAGCTGCCGGGCCGTCGAGGTACCGGCTGAGGACGGTGGCACCGGCAGGATGGATCTCTTCGGCCCAGACGGTGCCGGCGGCGCCGTTGCTCAGGGTGATGGTTTCCTCGTGTCGGAGCGGGAGGAATTCGTGGATTTCCAGTCCCAGCACGTCGCGCAGGCCGCCGGGTGAGGCCCCCTCGGGGACAGTGTCGTTGGCATCGACAATGCCGGAGAAGTAGGAGACCACCAGGTGGCCTCCCCCATGGACGTAGCCACGAAGGTTGGCGGCCGCCTTCTCACCCACGAGGTAGAGGGCGGGGGCGAGGACGAGGTCGTAGCCGGAAAGATCCGCTTCGGGGTGGGCGAAGTCGACGCCGGCGCCCCGGCTCCACAGGACGGAATAGAAGGATTCGATCCGTTCACGGTGGTCCAGGTCGCTGCTGGGGCGCCATTCCAGGTCCTGCGCCCAGAAGGATTCGACGTCCCACAGGATGGCGATCCGGGAGGTCACCGTGGAGCCTTTGACCGGGGAGAGTTTCTTCAGGTCATCGCCCAGGTCCAGGACTTCACGCCAGATCCGCGTGCCCGTGCCGGCATGCGGAAGCATGGCGGAATGGAATTTCTCGGCGCCGAACCGCGAGGCCCGGAACTGGAAGAACATGACGGCGTCGGCGCCGCGGGCGAGGTGGGACATGCTGTTTCGTGCCAGCTCGCCCGGGCGTTTGGCGATGTTCCGGCCCTGCCAGTTCACGGCACCGGTGGAGTGTTCCATCAGCATCCACGGCCGGTTTCCTGCCAGCGAACGGGTCAGGTCTGCATCCATGGCGAGCAGGACGTGGTTGTCGGTGCGCTGCGCCACGAGGTAGTGGTCGTTGGCGACGATGTCCACTTCCTTGCTCCAGGCCCAGTAGTCCGCGGAGAGGCAGTTGGTGGCCATGAAGTTGGTGGTGACCGGAAGGTGCGGGGTGTACCTGCGGATCACGTCCCGTTCGGCGATGAAGCACTGCAGCAGCGCGTCCGAGGTGAAGCGGCGGAAGTCCAGGCGCTGGGCCTGGTTGCTGACGCTGGCGGAGACCCGGGGTGCATCGATCTCGTCCCAGTCGCCGTACTTCTGGCCCCAGAACAGCGTGCCCCAGGCCTGGTTCAGCGCCTCCAGCGACCCGTAGCGGGCGCGGAGCCAACTCCGGAAGGCTGCCACGGAAGCGTCGTCGTAGGACTCGCTGACCGGGGCGCCGTATTCGTTGTGCACATGCCAGAGCACCAGGGCCGGGTGCGCGGCATACCGGCTGGCCAGCTGCTCCGTGATGTTCGTTGCCGCGCGGCGGTAGTCCGGCGAGCTGGGGCTGGCCATCCCCCGGGACCCGTTGCCCAGGGTGACGCCCTCCCGGGTGACGGGGAGGGCCTGCGGGTACTTTTTCCAGAACCATGCAGGCGGCGCTGCGGTAGGCGTGCCCAGGTCAACACTGATCCCGGCTTCGTGCAGGAGATCCATGAGGTGGTCCAGCCACTCGAAGTCGTATTCGCCCTCGCGCGGCTCCAGCAGGACCCACGAGAAGATGCCGACGCTGACCAGGTTGATCCCGGCCTCCTTCATCAACGCGATGTCCTCCACCCAGACCTCGCGGGGCCATTGCTCGGGGTTGTAGTCCCCGCCATAGCAGAGGCCGGCCGGGCGCTGGACCCACGGCGCCGGTGCGCGGCGGGGAGCGGGGGCCTGCAGGACGTCTGTCATCGAGTGATCTCCTTAGAACTGTGTGCGCTCCCAGTATTATCACAGCGGTTCGATCCATGGCTAGAACTCTTTTCCTATTGACAGCGCTCACATGGCTGTGAATTACTGGAACCGCTCACAGTCATGCGGCTTAGGTTCGGATGAGCGGTGATAATTCAGACAGACCATTCAGCTTTTCGACAAGGAGGACGAAATGCGCAAGTCATTTCGTGCAGGCGCCGTAGCCATGCTCGCAGCGGCCGCAATGCTCACCGCGGGATGTGCCGGCGGATCCGGCACTGCCGGCGGAGATTCAGCAGCAAGCGACCCCAACCAGAAGGTGGAGCTCACCTACTGGGCCTGGGCCCCCAACCTGGACAAGGTCGTGGAGCTCTGGAACCAGAAGAACCCCAACATCCACGTCACCGTCAACAAGCAGGACGGCGGAGACCCCGCGGTCACCAAGCTCCTGACCGCCGTCAAGGCAGGGTCCGGCGCCCCTGACCTCATCCAGGCCGAATACCAGAAGATCCCCACACTGGTGGCAGCAGATGCCCTGGCGGACCTGTCCGGCACCGAAGCCAATGACACCAAGAGCCACTTCCCCGACGGCGTCTGGAACGACGTCACCCTCGGCGGGGACGCCCTGTACTCGGTTCCGCAGGACACTGGCCCCATGGTCTTCTACTACCGCGCAGACATCTTCGAGAAGCTGGGCCTCTCCGTCCCCACCACCTGGGACGAGTACGCCCAGGCTGCCAAGGCTGTCCACGCCGCCGATCCCGAGGCTTACTTGGGAACGTTTTCCTCCAATGACGCCGGCTGGTTCACCGGCATGACCCAGCAGGCCGGAGCGTCCTGGTGGGGCGTGGATGGTGACGCCTGGAACGTGAGGATTGACCAGGAGCCCACCCAGAAGGTCGCGGAATACTGGGGCGGCCTGGTCGAGGAGGGCACCATCGACAACAAACCCATGTACACCCCGGAGTGGAACACTGCCTTGAACACCGGCAAGCAGGTGGGCTGGCTCAGCGCCGCCTGGGGTCCCGGCGTGCTCGCCGGCAACGCCGGAGCCACGGCAGGGATGTGGAAGGTTGCTCCGATGCCGCAGTGGGATACGTCCAAGCCCTCCACCGGCAACTGGGGCGGGTCCTCCACCGCGGTGACGTCGCAGTCCAAAAACGTCGATGCCGCCGCGAAGTTCGCCACCTGGCTGAACACCGATGCCGAAGCCGTCAAAGCCCTGGTTGAGGTCGCTGGAATCTACCCTGCGGACACCGAAGGGGCCAAGTCGGCCCTGACCACGGCTCCCGAGTTCTTCTCCAACCAGTCCGACTTCTATGACGTGGTGGCCGACGCCGCACAGAACGTCGGCTCCTTCACCTACGGCCCGAATGTCAACGTGGCCTACAACGCCTACAACGACCAGTTCGCAAAGGCAGCCCAGGCCAAACAGAAGAGCGCGTTCCTGGACGCCGTGAAGTCCATGCAGCAGGTCACCGTTGATGACCTGAAGAAGACCGGCTTCACCGTTAAATAGTCCACCTGGCCGCCCGGCAGGCAGCGCCGCCGGGCGGCCGAGGACGCGGGTACCGGGGGCGCCCTCAAGGCGCCCCCGGGACAGGCTCCCCATCCATAAATTTCAGGCAAGAGAATCCTCACGCAAGGAAGTGCACCCGTGGCAATGACCGTGACCAAGCCCGGTCCGGCGGCAGAAGACAGCAGCCGGAACCCCCAGGCGGGCGAAGAACTTCAAGTCCCGGGTCCTCGTCCCCTACGCGATGCTCGCCCCGGGCATCATCCTGTTCCTCATCTTCATGGCGGCGCCCATCGCCTACACGCTGGTGTTGAGCTTCCAGAAGAAGAAGGTCAGCGGGCTGGGCCTTGGCAAGGGCTCACAGAGCCAGGTGTTTGCCGGCTTCGACAACTACGTCAGCGCCTTGACGGACCCGGAATTCCTCGGAAGCGTCCTGCGCGTCCTGCTGTATGGCCTGATCCTCATTCCGCTGATGCTGGGCTTCGCGCTGCTGTTCGCCCTCCTGCTGGATTCCCGGCGGACCAGGGCCGGCAGCTTCTCCCGGACCGCCATCTTCCTTCCCTACGCAGTGCCGGCCGTCATCAGCTCCCTGCTCTGGGGATTCCTGTACCTCCCCGGCGTCAGCCCGTTCCACTTCCTCGCCCGGCAGTTCGGCGTCGCACTTCCCTCGCTGCTGGACCCGAACCTGGTGACCTTTGCGATCTGCAACATCGCCCTCTGGGGCGGCGTGGGATTCAACATGATCGTGATGTACACCTCGCTCAAGGCTGTCCCCAGCGAAATCTACGAGGCCGCCAAACTGGACGGCTGCTCGGAGGTCCAGACGGCCCTGCGGATCAAGATCCCCATCATTGCCCCGTCGCTGGTGATGACGGCGCTGTTCTCCATGATCGCCACCCTCCAGGTCTTCGCCGAGCCCACCACCCTGCGCCCGCTGGCCAACAGCCTCTCCACCAGCTGGTCACCGCTGATGCTGGTCTACCGCGATGCGTTCACCCGCAACGATGTGTTCTCCGCGGCAGCGACCAGCATCGTGATCGCCGCAGCCACCTTCATCATTTCCTTCCTGTTCCTGCGCGTTGTGCAGAAGCGGGCCTTCGGACAGGAGAACTGACCGTGACCATCCTCGAAAGCCGCCGGACTACATCGAAAAAGTCCCCCCGCACTCCGGAACGGGCAGAGTACGCCCGGGAGAAGCCCAGCTACCTCTCCACCGGCATCCTGATCCTGGGCGCGCTGTACTGCCTGTTCCCCGTCATCTGGGTGGTGGCCGCCGCGAGCAAGGACGGCACCGAGCTGTTCTCAACCTTCACCCTTGCACCCAGCACACACCTGTGGGACAACATCGTTGCGCTCACCGAGTACCGTGATGGCCTGTTCTGGCGCTGGATGCTCAACACGGCGCTTTACGCCGGCGTGGGCGCCATCGTCTCAACGTGGGTCTCGGCACTCTCCGGCTACGTCCTGGCGAAATTCGACTTCCCCGGCAAGACGGGCATCTTCAAGGTCCTGCTGATGGGCGTGTTGGTTCCGGGCGTCATCCTGGCCATCCCGCAGTACCTGATGCTCGCCCAGGCCGGACTGACCAACACCTACTGGTCAGTGCTGCTCCCCCAGATCATCAGCCCGTACGGCATCTACCTGGCCCGCATCTACGCCGCGGCGTCGGTGCCCGGGGACGTCATCGAGGCAGCCCGCACCGAGGGCGCCAAGGAGATGTACATCTTCAACCGGATCGCAGCTCCCATGATGCTGCCGGGCCTGGTGACCATCTTCCTGTTCCAGTTCGTGGCCATCTGGAACAACTTCATGCTGCCCTACATCATGCTCGGCGATGACCACCTGTTCCCCATCACGGTGGGCCTGAACGGCCTGCTGAACCAGGGGGCCTCCGCGCCCGCGCTGTACACGCTGGTACTCGCCGGCGCCCTGCTGTCCATCGTCCCGCTGGTCATCATGTTCCTCCTGCTGCAGCGCTACTGGCGGGTCGATCTCGCCGCCGGGGCCGTGAAGGCCTAGTCCTAGATAGGCTGTGAACCATGACTCATTCCACCCCCCGGCCGCGGCCGAAGATCGACGATGTGGCCGCCGAAGCAGGCGTGTCGCGAGGAACGGTCTCCCGGGTCCTCAACGGTGGGCATTGGGTCAGCCCGTCCGCATTGGCCGCTGTGAACGCGGCCATCAAAAAAACCGGCTACCGGGTCAACCCGCACGCCAGGAACCTGGCCACCAACAAAGCCAACTCCATAGCGTTCCTGTTGACCGAAACGCACGACCGCCTGTTCGAGGATCCAAACTTCGCGGTCCTCATGCGGGGGGCGGCGGATGCTTTGGCCGTGCACGACATCCCGCTGGTCCTCATCATGGCCGGCACCGACGACGAACAGCGCCGCGCCACTGACTTCCTCACGGCCGGCCATGTTGACGGCGTCCTGCTCGTTTCTTCGCACGGCAGCCGGAAGGGCATCATTGCGGACATCATCGCGGCGGGCGTCCCGGCGATCGCCTGCGGAGTACCCCTGGGCTTCGAAAAGAAGATGGGGTACGTGGCGGCGGACGACTACGAGGGCGCCCGCGATGTCCTGCGTTACCTGCGCGACGGCGGCCGGAAGCGGATCGCCACCATCACCGGCCCGCAGGATACTTCCGGAGGCATCCGGCGCCTGGAGGCGTATCGTGCCGACCAGGGCACGGACCTGGACGAAGCCCGCATCGCCCACGGCGACTACAGCCGCGAGAGCGGAGCCAAGGCAATGCGGGAACTGCTCAACCGCACCCCGGACCTGGACGCCGTCTTCGCCGGCAACGACCTGATGGCACTTGGCGCCATGGATGTGCTGCGCGATGCCGGGTTGCGGATACCGGAAGATGTGGCAGTGGTGGGCTTCGATGACATCAACGCCGCCGTCGAAGCAGCGCCTCCGCTGACCACCGTGCGCCAGCCCTTTGACCGCATCAGTGAAGAGATGGTCCGGCTTCTCCTCGATGTGATCGACGGAAAGAAACCTGCCGCCATCACGATCCCCACGGAAATGGTCATCCGCGAATCGGCCTGACCGCGTATTTCTACAACGTTCTAAATACTCCGCTTTCCCGCCCTGCGCAAGGGCTTGATTGACCCGGACATCACCACTAGGTTACTGGGGAAGCGTTTTCCCATACCTAGATTGAAAGGATTCACCGATGAATCCGAACCGGACATCAGTGCGCCGTTTTTCCGTGGCCACCGCTGCGGGCCTGGCCCTGACCGTCGGCTGCCTCACCACCCCGGCAGCCGCCGTCGAACCTTCCCTGAAGCCCGCAACGGCGGGCGTGCAGCTGGACCACCTGGACCGCGGGCTCGTTGCCGCCGGCACCTCCGAGGGTGTGTTCCTGAGCTGGCGCCTGCTGGGCCACGAAGCCACCGGCTCATCCGCAACCGGCCTCACCGGCACGGACTTCAACGTCTACCGGGACGGCCGGAAGCTGGCCGCCGTCACGGACAGCACCAACTACCTTGACGCCGCCGGAACCGCCACATCGAAGTATGACGTGCGTGCCGTCGTCGGCGGCGTTGAAGTGGACCAAAGCGCCACCGCCACCTCATGGGGCGGGAACTTCAAGGACATTCCGCTGAAGAAGCCAGCGGACGGCGTCACCCCCGCAGGCCAGGCCTACACGTACTCGGCCAACGACGCTTCGGTGGGCGATGTGGACGGCGACGGCCAGTACGAGTTCGTGGTCAAGTGGGACCCGAACAACTCCAAGGATGTCTCCCAGGTGGGCTACACGGGCAACACCTACGTGGACACGTATAAAGCTGACGGCACCCTGCTGCACCGGATCGACCTGGGCGTGAACATCCGCTCCGGGGCCCACTACACACAGATGCTGGTCAACGATTTCGACGGCGACGGACGCGCCGAAATGATGTTCAAGACCGCCCCCGGCACGAAGACCGTCTCCTACAACGCTGACGGCTCGGTGGCGGGTGAGTCATTCATCTCGCTGCTGCGCTCCGATGTGGACGCGGGCTTCGCCAACACGGACGACTACCGGATGAGCGCGGCCGACTACTACCAGCACATGGTGGACACATTCCAGGGCTGGAGCAATCACCCGGAGGTCAAGGCCGGCAACTGGCCCGCCACCCTGGAACAGGCCTTCGGAATCGCACCCAAGTACCAGTACCCGCTGTCCCGGACGGACGCCGAGGCCGTGGCGGACTACTTCATGGATGTCTATGCACCGGCCCGCAGCGCCCGGAACAACCTGCGCGCGTTCGAGGGCTTCATCGTCTCGGGCCCGGAATACCTCACAGTATTCGAAGGCGCCACGGGCAAGGAACTGAAGACCGTCGCGTATGAACCCGGCAGGCACGACGACGGCCTGATGTGGGGCGATTACGCCATGGCCCGGATTGAACCCGGCAACCGCGTGGACCGTTTCCTGGCCGGCGTGGCCTACCTGGACGGCCAGAAGCCTGCCGCAGTGTTCGCCCGCGGCTACTACACCCGCAGCACCCTGGCCGCCTACACGTGGGACGGGGCCAACCTCTCCCCCGTCTGGAACGTGGACTCCGGCTGGACACCCATGACCAATCCGTTCAACGACAGCCCCCACGGCCGGAACGGCACGGACCCCGAGTTCGGCAAGCTGACCACCCAGGGCTTCCACTCACTGAGCGCCTCCGATGTGGACGGCGACGGCAAGCAGGAGATCGTGTACGGCTCCGCCACGATCGACGACGACGGCTCGCTGCTGTACAGCTCGTTCGACACCATGCCTGGCGGCAGTGCCACTCCGGGCGAGGAAGCCCGCCTGGGCCACGGCGACGCCATGCACGTGACGGACATCGATCCCGCCCGCCCCGGCAAGGAGATCTTCACGGTGCACGAGGGCGGCACATACGCACCCTATGGCTACGCCATGCGCGACGCCGCCACCGGCGAAGTCCTGTTCGGTGCCTACTCCGGCAAGGACACCGGCCGCGGCATGATCGGCGACGTCGATCCCGCCGTTCCGGGCATCGAAAACTGGGCCATCGGCATGCAGTCCGCCGACGGCGACAAGCTTTCCACCACCTCCCCCGGCACCAACATGAGCATCAAGTGGGCCGCGGACATGACCACGCAGATCATTAACGGCTCCGGGGAGCAGACGCCCACCATTGATGACTTCAAGCGCGGCCGGCTGCTGACCGCCACGGACACCCGCACCAACAACGGCACCAAGGGCACTCCCAGCCTGGTGGCCGACGTCGTGGGCGACTGGCGCGAAGAGATGCTCGTCCGCACGGCCGACAGCTCGGCCCTCCGCATGTACCTGAGCACCGAGGTGACCGGCCACAAGCTCTATACGCTGATGCACGATCCGCAGTACCGAGCCGAGGTTGCCCGGCAGAACACCACGTACAACCAGCCGTCCTACACGGACTTCTACCTCGCCTCGGACATGGACTTTGCCGGCGTTCCGCTGCGGGCCGCATGGCTGCCGGGAAGCGTCAGGGCGCTCCAGCAGACCCTGGAGGACCTGGTCGGATCCGGCGATGTGTCCGGCCCCGTGGCCAAGCAGCTGGCCGCAAGCGTGCAGCAGGCCGCCGCCGCTGTGGATGACGGTGACACCTCCAAGGCGGGGCAGGCCATTGCCCGCTTCGTGAAGTTCCTGGAACAGCAGAAGAAGCCTGACCAGGCGTCCAGCCTGGCCCGGACAGTACTGGGCCACCAGGCCGGAAATATTGTCCGGGCCTTCGAGGGCTAGGACGGACGAAAGCACGGGAGACTGTTGACATGACACTTTCACCCCTCATCACGCTCAACGACGGCTACAGCATCCCGCAGCTGGGGCTCGGCACCTGGCCGCTGGACGACGACCAGGTGGCGGCCGCCGTCGTCAGCGCCGTGGACGCCGGGTACCGGCACATCGATACGGCCGTGAAGTACGGCAACGAGGAAGGTGTGGGGAACGGAATCCGTGCCAGCGGAGTGGACCGCGGCGACATCTTCGTCACCACCAAGCTGGACGGCCAGTTCCAGGGCCACGACCGTGCCGTTGCGGGCCTGGAAGGTTCGCTGAAGCGGATGCGGCTGGACTACGTGGACCTGCTCCTGATCCACTGGCCGCTCCCCGCGCGGGACGAGTTCATTTCCACCTGGAAGACGTTCGAGCGGCTGCAGGCGGACGGGAAGGTCCGGTCCATCGGCGTCTCCAATTTCAAGCCCGCCCACCTGGAAAGGCTGCTGGCAGAAACTGATGTTGTTCCTGCCGTCAACCAGATCCAGCTCAGCCCGGCCATCACGCGCGAGGCTGAGCGGGAGTTCCACGCCAGGCACGGCATTGTCACCGAGTCGTACAGCCCGCTGGGTGGTTCAGGTGCCAGCCTGCTGGGGGCTCCGCTGCTCTCCCAGCTGGGTGAAAAATACGACAAAACACCCGGTCAGCTGGTCCTGCGCTGGCATATTCAGAACGGACTTGTAGTCATTCCGAAATCGGATGATCCGGGACGGATGAGGGAGAACCTGGACATCTTCGATTTCGCCCTGGATCCGCAGGATCTGGCGGAATTGGCCATCCTCGACGAAGGACCCGGTGCGGGCAACGATTCCGACGCCACGGGCCACTGAACCCCGCCGAAATCCCCTTTGTTCCGGGTGCCGGGTGGCGAAAAGAAAGTAAGCATGATTACTATTGAGGCAGAAGGATGAAGTGTTTCCGGAATCCGGGGACCTCCTTTACTTAGGAAGAGGAACGAAAAAATGGGATTTATTGCATTTCTGATTCTCGGCCTTATTGCTGGTGCGATCGCTAAGGCGATCCTTCCGGGCAAGCAGGGTGGCGGCTGGCTCATCACCCTCGTGCTCGGCGTCGTAGGAGCACTCCTCGGCGGCTGGATCGGCGGAATGATCTTCGGCAGCGGCCTGCAGGAGTTCTTCTCCCTGCAGACGTGGCTTCTGGCCATCGGCGGCGCCATCATCGTGCTGCTGGTTTACGGCATGGTCACCAAGCGCGGCGTCCGCAGCTAATTTCGGGCACCAGCCAGGAAGCCGGCCTGGGGAGAATATCCCCGGGCCGGTTTTCTATCTCCCGGCCACGTGGCCGGGGCGGAAACCTTCTCACAGAGCAGGAGTTCACAATGAAATCAAAACTTCTTTTGGGTGTTGGAATCGCGGCAGGCTACGTCCTGGGTTCGCGTTCCGGCCGTGCAGCCTATGACAAATTGAAGGCCCGGGCAGCCAGCCTCTGGGACAGCAAGCCTGTCCAGGACAAGGTCAGCGCCGCAACGGACGCCATCAAGGAAAAGGCCCCGGAGGTGGCGGACCAGCTGGGCGAGGCCGCCCGCCGTGCGGGCACCGTGATCAGTTCGGCCATGCACCACGACGCCTCGTCCAGCAACGGCAAGGCCTCAACGTCCGACGGCGGCGCCCACGTGGGCGCCGCCGGCACCAGCCCTTCCGGCTCAGGCGCTTCGGGTCCGGCCTCCGGCTCCGCGGCAGGCGACGCCGGCGACCATATCCCGGCGCACAGCACGCATCCTGAGACGGTCAACCTGGGCACCTCGGATGTCCACTCGGATCCGGCACTCAATGATGCCACCGGCCAGGACTGGTCGGATGAAGGCGGGGCCACTCCGGCCGGAGCTGCCACCAACGTGGATCCGCGTCGGGACTAGGCACCATACCCGCCGCAACGTTACGCTGCCGCCGCTCCTGGCAAGACTCCGGCAGCCGAAACGTGCTACAACTGACTGACCTTGCTGGCCGTCGCGTTCCTTGGGGGACGCGGCGGCCAGCGGCGTCTTAGGCGGCCCGGCGTCTTCCGCCAGGTGCGGCGATATGACCGCCGCTCGCCCGATTGGACTGGACGCCTCGCACCAGGAGACTCCCTCGATCCCGGTGTGGGTCAATACTATGGAGTCCGGGGCGTTCGCTGCCCCCGCTCAACCCGGGAGGCGTGGGCCCGGCCAACCACCGCGGTGCCGTCAAGCTCCTCGGAATGGACGGTGTCCACTGTTTAGCCGCCGGCGGCCATGATCGACGCCGTCCCGGAGACCTGCAGTTCGCTGGTTTCGATCAGCAGGTACCCGCCGGGGCTGAGCCATTCCGATGCTTCGGCAGCCACCCGGCGGTGGAAATCGAGCCCGTCACTGCCGCCGTCGAGGCATCCGCGCGGTTCATGGAGCCGCGCTTCCGGCGGCATGGTCCTGATCGCTTCCGTGGGCACGTAGGGAGCGTTGACCACCAGCATCCGTACACGTCCCTTGAGTTTTTCAGGAAGTGCACGGAAAAGGTCACCCTGGTGCACCTTACCGCCCAGCGGCTCGACGTTCAGGCGGGCGCATTGCACGGCAGCTCCATCGATGTCAGCCGAATGCAGCTCGATCCATGGCACCCGGCGGGCCAACGCCGCCCCTACGGCTCCTGACCCGCAGCAGAGATCCACCACCACAGCGGAACCCGGCGCATCAGGATCACCCGCCGGAGTACCAGGCGGCGGGGCCTCGAGCAACGCAGCCGCCTGGTTAACCAGCAGCTCCGTTCGCCGGCGCGGAACAAACACGCCTTGGCGCACCTTCACCGATTGGCCGGCGAACTCGGCCCAGCCAAGGATGTATTCGAGGGGCATGCCGGAAACCCGGCGATGCACCCAATCGGCCAACTCCGCGGAATCTGCGGCCTGGGCCAGAAGCAGCCTGGCCTCATCTTCGGCAAAAACGCAGCCGGCCGAACGCAGCGCCGTTACGACGGCAGCGCTGGAGGAAAAGTCTGTGCGCAGTTCAGGAACCGGCATGGGAACGCCTTTCGGTGACCGAGGGGCACTCCGCGTCATCCAGGCCCGGCGGACCGGCGGCAGGGCGAGGGCGTACCCGGAAACAGATGAAACGGGAATCGGACTCACCTCCTCACTGCCACGGCTGGAAATCCCATGCTAACCGACGTTCGCTCGGCAGTCAGGGATCAATTGTTGGCAGGATGGGAGCCATGACTTCGGCAGCACAGCAGACCCTGATCTGGACCGGCACCTACACAGCCGACGGCGGCGGGCTGGCCGAAGGCATCGGAGCCCTGGCGGCCGGCAGCGACGGCACACTCGAATGGCTCGGAACGGCGGTCAAAGCCGATTCGCCGTCCTTTGTTGCTGCGCACCCCACCCTTCCTGTGGTCTACGCCGTCGCCGAGCAGCGCCAGATGGTGCGGGCATTCCGCCGCACCGGCGGGTTTGGCCTGGAGCCGCATGGCGATCCACAGCCTGCCGGCGGGGCCACCTGCCACGTGGCCGTGGACCCCAAGGGACGGTTCGTCACGGCCACGTGCTGGGGCGATGGCCAGGTCTTGCTGTACGAACTGGATCACGACGGCGGCCTGGCAGGGCGGTTTTACGCGACGCCGTCGGCCGACCCGCACCATGGCCCGGCGGCTCGGCCGGCCGGTGCGAAAGACAGCCCTGCCTCAGCGGCGGGCGGCGGCGGGGTGCCGGACGGGCCGCGACAAAGCCGCGCGCACGCCAGCCTGATGCTTGCCGACGGACGGATCATGACCACTGACCTGGGCCATGACACCTTGCGGATCTGGGACTACGTCCCGGGCCGGGGGCTGGCCGCGGACCACGAGGTGGTCCTCCCGGAGGGCAGCGGACCCCGCCATCTGGTCCAACACCCCAGCGGCAGCGTTTTTGTGGTCTCGGAATATTCCCTTGAGGTGTTTGTGGTGAAGGCGGCCCAAGGGTCCGGGGCCTTTGAGCTGGTCAGCAGTGGACCGGCTACCTCCGGAGGCGCACTGCCGGGGGATTCCGCAGCCGAAATCTGCCTTGGCCCGGACCATGCCTACGCCTACGCGGGGATCCGCGGCTCCAACCTCATTTCGGTGCTTAGCGTGAGCGGGGACGGGACCGCCCTGACGCCCGTCAAAGACATCGCCAGCGGCGGAAATTGGCCGAGGCACCATCTGGTCCTCGGCCGCTGGCTGCATGTGGCCCACGAGCGCTCCGGGAACGTGGCCACTTTCGAACTGGACCCCGCCACCGGCCTCCCCGGCGAGCTCCTGCACTCCCTGGACACGCCCTCCCCGGTTGCCTTGGTAGCGGCAACCTAGCCCCAAAAGGCCATGCCTAAACGCTGGATTTATTAGGTGCAAGCGCTTACAGTTGTGACTTGGTTCACGGTCATGTCGGCGCGAATACCGACTCCGGGCCTGTGAATGTCCACGCCAGCCAGGGTTTCAACGAAGTCATGACGCCCTGGCCGTCCGCAGCAACCAACCCCCAGCACCCTGCCAAGCAACGCCGCTACCAGGAAGGCTCCTGACGTGAATTCGCGCACCCGCAGAGGTCCCACCCCAGGCCTCAACACTCCCCCAGCACCCTCGGACACCCCGGCACCGCACCGCGCCGGCCCGAACCATCCAGCCACACTCCGCACAGCGCCGTTCCGTGCAGCCACCGGCCTCCTCGCCGCGGCAGTTGCCGTCGCGGCGGCGGTTCTCCCCGCCCAGGCCGCGCCGGACCACAAGAAGCCCGGGACGCCGTCGTCCGCCCTCCACTCGCTCCGCGCCCCGGTGACGGACGAGAATTTCTACTTCGTGATGGCCGACCGGTTCAGCAATGGCGACACCGCCAACGACGACGGCGGCCTGGGCCCCGATCCCATGGTGTCCGGCTTCGATCCCACCAGAAAGGGCTTCTATAACGGCGGCGACCTCGCCGGGCTTCTGGAGAAGATCGACTACATCCAGGGCCTGGGCACCACCTCCATCTGGCTGACGCCAAGCTTCAAGAACAAAGCGGTCCAGCCCGAGGACAACTCAGCCGGTTACCACGGCTACTGGGTCACCGACTTCACCCAGATCGATCCCCACCTGGGCACCAACGCGGAGCTGCAGGACCTCATCGACGAGGCCCACTCGCGCGGCATGAAGGTGTACTTCGACATCATCACCAACCACACCGCGGACGTGATCGGCTACCGGGAAGGCGCCCGGCAGCCCTACGTCTCCAAGGATGCCGAGCCCTACAGGACAGCCGACGGGGTGGAGTTCGATGACCGCGACTACGCAGGCGCGGACAGCTTCCCGAAGCTGGACCCGGAGACATCCTTCCCCTACGAACCCGTCCTGGATCCGGCCGAACAGAACCTGAAGGTCCCCGACTGGCTGAACAACCCCGCGCTCTACCACAACCGCGGCGACACCACCTTTGCCGGCGAGGACTCCTACTACGGGGACTTCTTCGGCTTGGATGACCTCTTCACGGAGAACCCCGAGGTGGTGGACGGCATGGAGGAGATCTACGAGACCTGGATCGGCGACTTCGGGGTGGACGGGTTCCGGATCGACACCATGAAGCACGTGAACAACGAGTTCTGGCAGGAATTCGGTCCGGACGTGCTCAGCTATGCGAAGGCACAGGGCAAGGACGAGTTCTTTATGTTCGGCGAAGTCTTCGACACCTCCAAGTGCTTCACCTCGCAGTTCACCACCCGCAACCAGATGCAGGCCGTGTCTGGACTTCCCGTTCCAGGACGCAGCCCGCAGCTTCGCTTCCAAGAGCCCAGGCCAGCCGCTCGCTGGAGACGTTCTTCGCCGGCGATGACTGGTACACCGACGCCGATTCGAACGTCTACCAGCTGCCCACTTTCCTCGGTAACCACGACATGGGCCGGATCGGCAGCTTCATCGCCGCGGACAACCCCGGCTCGACCGAGGCGGAGCAGGTGGCCCGCGATCAGCTGGCCCACGAGCTGATGTACTTCTCCCGCGGCAACCCGGTGATCTACTACGGCGACGAACAGGGCTTCACCGGCCCCGGCGGGGACCAGGACGCCCGGCAGACACTGTTCGCCAGCCAGGTGCCGGAGTACCTCGACGACAACCTGCTGGGCACTGACGCCACCCACGCCACCGACAACTTCAACACCAGCACACCCGCTGTACGCCAGGATCAGCCAGCTCGCCGCCCTGACCAAGGAGCACCCTGCCCTGCGCGACGGCGCCCACCAGCACCGGTACGCCTCCGAAGGCGCCGGAATCTACGCCTTCTCCCGCACTGACGCCGCGGACCAGCGCGAATACGTGGTTGCCCTGAACAACAGCGAGCAGGCGCAGACCGCTGACGTTCCCACCTACATCGGCAAGCGCAGCTACACGAAGATCTACGGTGACGGCCCCGCCGAGGCGAAGACTTCCGCGGACGCGAAGCTCACAGTCACCGTCCCGCCGCTGTCCGCCGTGGTCTATGAGTCCTCCGGCCGCATTCCGCACTCCAAGGCCGCACCCGCCGTCGAGCTGCAGGAACCTGCCGCCGCTCCCGCGGACAACGGACGGATCGGTGTCACGGCCGACGTCGATGGTGCTTCGTTCTACGAGGTCACGTTTGAGGCGCGAACAGCAGGCGGAGACTGGATGCCGATCGGCACGGATGACACGGCTCCCTACCGGGTCTTCCATGACGTGGCTGCCCTGGATGCCGATACCGCCCTGGAATACCGCGCCACCGTGCTGGACAACGGCGGCCATACCGCTACCAGCGCCCCCCGTTCCGCGTCGGTTCCGGCGCCGGTGCTGACCCTTCAGGAACCTGAAGAAGGCAGCACTGTGAACGGATCCGTGGAGCTCATTGCCACGGCCGATCCGGAAAAGGCCAGCCACGTTGTGTCCTTTGAACGCAGTGTGGACGGCGGAGCCTGGACGGCTGTCGGCTCGGATGACTCGTCGCCGGCTTACTCGGTGAAAGATGACATTTCCGCGTTCGCGAACGGCACCACCATCCAGTACCGGGCCGCCATGACCGGACCGGGCTTCACCGTGGCCAGCGGAATACGGACAGTAAAGGTTGGCCCGCCGCTGCAGCCAGACTCCGTGACTGTTGCAGGCTCGCTCAACAAGCAGATGGGCTGCGCGACGGACTGGGAGCCGTCATGCCGGCAGGCCATGATGACCTTCGACCCGGCGGACAACACCTGGCGGCTGACGGTGACCCTGGATGCCGGCCAGTACGAGTACAAGGCTGCACTCAACGGCACGTGGGACGTCAGCTACGGGGCCGGTGGAGTCCCGGGCGGAAACAACATCGCCCTGAACCATCCCGGCGGCGAGGTCACCTTCCGCTACGACCACGCCACCCACCTCATCACCGCGGGGTAGGCAGCGGGCCGGACCGCGTGACGCTGGGGTCCCGGGCGCCCGTTCCCATCACGGGGACCGCGCCCGGGGCCCCTCGTTGCGGCGGGCCGCTACCCGGGAACCAGCTTGGACGGATACTCGGCCTCCGGGCCGGAGGTGCCGCCCATGGCTGCGGCCAGCCGTTCACGGGCCCGCCCCAGGTGTTCGTCGAGGAGTTCGGCCGCAGCTTCGCCCTGGCCGTCCTCGATGAGTTCAAGGATTTTCCGGTGTTCGGCCAATATCAGTTCCGTGTCCAGGAGGTGCAGGGACTGGACCCGCACCATACATAGCCGCACCTCTCCCACCAGCGAGCGGTACATCCGGCTGATCCGCTCATTGCCCACCGCGTCGATCAGGCTGGTGTGGAAGCGCATGTCAGGTTCCACAACGTCCAGCGGCGCACCCGACTGGAGCGCCTCGATATCGCGGTTGGCCTGGACCGCGGCTTCGGGCACGTCTTTGGTGCGGGCCAGCCGGCGAAGGACTTCGCTTTCCAGGTAGGCGCGGGCCAGGTAGATGTCCCGCACGGATTCCGGGCCCAGGTCCACCACCCGGGCGGTCTTATGCGTTCCCCGGTCCAGCAGGCCCTCAGCGACCAGCTTTTCAATCGAGGCCTTGGCGGTGGGCCGTGCCACCTCATAGGTCGACGCGACATCGGTCTCGGTCAGCGCTTCACCGGAGCCCAGGTCCCCGGAGAAGACACGGTTCCGCAGGTCAGTTGCGATCGCATCCACGATTGAGACTGCTGCGATGCGCCCAGCCATGGCCATTCCCCTCCCACGCAGATACATCCTGATTCCCCCATCCTGCCAGAAAGGTCAACACATACACTTGACCAACATGTGTACTTGTTAGACAATCGAAGTGCGCCACGGTGTTGTGACGCCTCACACAATCTGGAGACACATGTTTCAGCAGATCCTTGACCCCATCGCCGGGTCCTTAGTCATCTCAGCCCTCTGCGCGGCACTCCCGCTGGTCCTGCTCTTCGTCCTGTTGGGCGTCTTCAAAGTCAAGGCCCCGGTAGCTGCCCTCGCCGGCCTCGGACTGTCCCTCGTATTGGCAGTGGTTGGCTGGCAGATGCCGGTAAACCAGGCATTGAGCGCCACCGCTGCCGGCATGTTCTACGGCCTGTTCCCCATCCTGTGGATCCTGGTCAACGCGCTCTGGATCTACCGCCTCACCGTGGCCACGCCGTGGTTTGAGGTGCTGGGTCGCACCATCCGGTCCATCTCAAACGACCTCCGGATCCTGTCCATCCTCATCGCTTTCTGCTTCGGCGCACTGCTGGAATCCCTGGCCGGCTTCGGCGCACCGGTGGCCATCTCTGCCGCCATGCTGATGGCAGCCGGCATGAAGCCGTTGAAGTCTGCCATCGTGTCCCTGCTCGCCAATACAGCCCCGGTGGCCTTCGGCGCGATGGCTGCGCCGATCATCGCCCTGAACGGTGTCACCGGCCTGCCGCTGAATGAGCTGTCCTCCATGGCAGGCCGCCAGACGCCGTTCATCGCCTTGATCGTCCCGTTGCTGCTCGTGTTCATCGTGGACGGCCGCCGTGGCGTGAGGCAGACCTGGCCGGTAGCCCTCGTGGCCGGCGCCGCGTTCGGTGCGGCACAGTTTGTCACCTCCAACTTCTTCGCCGTGGAGCTCACCGACGTGGTGGCCGCCGTCGTCACAGTGGCCGCCGTGCTGGTGATGCTGAAGGTCTGGCAGCCGAAAGAAACCGTCGGCATGGGCGGCGACGTGCAGGCCGCGCCTGAAGCAGCGCATGCAGCAGCGATCAGCGCCCACGCAGGTGCCGGCACCCCGGCAGCCGCCGGCGGCGCGGCGTACGCGGACAGCGCTGTGCCCACCGACAACTCCCGGCCCGAGCCGCGCCGGATATGGATGGCGATAGCTCCGTACCTGATCATCATCGCGGTGTTCTCAGTGGCCCAGATACCGTTCGTCAAGACCTGGCTGGGCCAGGTTGGCAGTGTCACCTTCGCCTGGCCCGGGCTCGACATCACCGACTCGGCAGGCAAGCCTGTCGCCGCCACGAAGTTCAAGCTGGACCACCTCAAGGCCACGGGCACCCTGCTGCTGTTCTCGGGCCTGCTGACCATGCTGCTCTACAAGGTCAAGGCATCCCAGGGCTTCCGCATCTACCGCGAAACCCTGTTCCAGCTGCGCTGGACCATCGTTACCGTCACCGCAGTGCTGGGCCTCTCCTTTGTCATGAACCTCTCCGGACAGACCACTACGCTGGGCTTCGCACTGGCCTCCGCCGGCGGCTTCTTCGCGGTACTTTCACCGCTGATCGGCTGGATCGGCGTGGCACTCACCGGCTCCGACACCTCCTCGAACTCCCTGTTCGGCCAGATGCAGGCCACCGCAGCCGAGCAGACCGGCCTCTCCCCGGTGCTCATGGCGGCCTCCAACTCCTCAGCCGGCGTCATGGGAAAGATGCTGTCGCTGCAGAACCTGGCAGTAGCCTCAGCCGCGGTGGGCCTTGACGGTGCAGAGGGAACCCTCTTCCGGAAGCTCATCGGCTGGAGCCTGGGCCTGCTGGCACTGATCACCGTGCTGATTTTCCTGCAGTCCACCCCCGTCCTGGGCTGGATGGTCCCCTGATGGCACCCCTGGACCTGGCTGGCCTGAGGGCGGCCGTCAACGATCCCGCCCAGGTGAAGACCCGGGCCATCGACCTCCACGCGAACGCCCATGACGCCTCGCATTTCCTGCTGATCCCGCAGGCTGTGGTCATGGCAGGGAGTGCCTCCGAGGTAGGCGGGCTGCTCCGTGCGAGCGCAGCCCAGGGCGTGCCGCTGACCTTCCGGTCCGGCGGAACCAGCCTCAGTGGCCAGGCCGTCACCGACGGCGTGCTGGTGGACGTCCGGCGCAACTTCCGCGACATCGAAGTGCTCGACGACGGTGCACGGGTCCGCGTACAGCCCGGCGTTACCGTGCGTGCGCTCAACGCGAGGCTGGCCCGCTACGGCCGGAAGTTCGGCCCGGATCCGGCCAGCGAGGCAGCCTGCACCATCGGCGGCGTCGTGGCCAACAATTCCTCCGGCATGAACTGCGGCACCGTGGACAACACGTACCGGACGCTGGAGTCGCTCACCGTGGTGCTGCCCTCCGGCACCGTGATCGACACCGGAGCGGCGGACGCCGACCGGAAGCTCCGCGCCCTCGAGCCGGACCTCCACGAAGGCCTGTCCCGGTTGGCCGAACGGGTCCGCAAGAATCCGGACTCTGCCGCAAGGATCAGGCAGCAGTTCGCCATGAAGAACACCATGGGCTATGGCCTGAACTCGCTGCTGGATTTCCAGAGCCCCGTGGACATCATGGCCCACCTGATCGTCGGCAGTGAAGGCACCCTGGGTTTCGTGGCGGAGGCGGTCTTCCGCACCATCCCGCGGCTCCAGCACGCCGCCGCGGGCCTGCTGGTGTTCCCGGACCTCGAGGCCGCCAACGCGGCGCTGCCCGCCCTCGCCGAAACGGGGGCCGCAACCATTGAGCTGATGGATGCGCTGTCCCTGAAGGTGGGCCAGACGCTCAAGGGTACTCCCGCCGTCGTACAGGACCTCAACGTGCGGGACCATGCCGCCCTGCTCGTTGAGTACTCCGCCGGCAGCGCCGGGCAGCTGGCGGAACTCCGAGGGACAGGTGAGGGGATCCTCCCGGGCCTCGGGCTGTCCGCCCCTGCCCGGTTCACCGGTGATGCGCGGGAACGCGGGCCAGCTCTGGCAGCTGCGAAAGGGCCTGTACGCCTCAGTGGCCGGGGCGCGTCCGCAGGGAACCACCGCGCTGCTCGAAGACATCGTGGTCCCTGTTCCCGTGCTGGGCAGGACCTGCCGGGAACTGATCCGGCTCTTCGACAAGTACAGCTACAGCAACAGCGTGATCTTCGGCCACGCCAAGGACGGCAACGTCCACTTCATGCTCACCGACGGCTTCTCCACCGCCGGGGAACTGGACCGCTACAGCGCCTTCACCGAAGACATGGTGGACCTGGTCCTGGCCGAGGGCGGATCGCTGAAGGCCGAGCACGGGACAGGACGCGTCATGGCTCCCTACGTCCGCCGGCAGTACGGCGACGAGCTTTACGACGTCATGCGCAGCATCAAACGGCTCTTCGACCCCGCCGGCATGCTCAACCCGGGCGTCCTCATGGATGAGGATCCGCTGGCGCACCTGCGGCACATCAAGACAGCCCCTCCGGTGGCCGAGGAGGTGGACCGCTGCGTCTCCTGCGGCTACTGCGAGCCGGTGTGCCCCAGCAAGGACATCACCCTCACCCCGCGGCAGCGGATCGTCACGCTGCGCGCCATCGAATCGGCCCGGCTGGCCGGGGACGGTGCGCTGGTCCAGGAGCTGGAAAAGGATTACGAGTACGAGTCGGTGGACACCTGCGCTGTGGACGGCATGTGCCAGACCGCCTGCCCGGTGGACATCAACACCGGAACGCTGGTGAAGAAACTGCGGAAGGCCGACGCCGGTCCGCTCGCCAACGGGGCGTGGAATGCGGCCGCCAGGCACTGGGAAGGCGTCACCCGCGGCGCTGCCCTGGCGCTGACCGTGGTGGAAAAGCTCCCGGCCGCCGCCCTTGCCCCGCCCAACAAAGCCGCGCGGGCAGTGCTGGGCGAGGACACCGTCCCGCTGTATTCCGCCGAGCTGCCGGGCGGCGGTTCAGTGCGGAAGCGTCCGACGCCGGCGGGCGACGTGGATGCCGTCTACTTCCCTGCGTGTGTGGGGACCATGTTCGGACCGGCCGGCGCGGGGCCCGCCGGCCAGGGGCGGGGCGTCCAGTTCAGCTTCGAACAGCTCTGCGACCGGGCAGGGATCGTCCTCCTCGTCCCGGATGGCATCGACGGCCTCTGCTGCGGCACGCCCTGGTCCTCCAAGGGAATGGCCGCTGGCCAGGCAACAATGCGGGAGAAGACCCTGGCATCCCTGCGGGCGGCCACCCGGGACGGCGAGTTGCCGATTGTGTGCGACGCGTCCTCCTGCACCGAGGGCCTGCGCCAGGCCGTCGAGTCTGACGCACCGGCGCCCGGCCAGCGGGCCCTGCGCATTGTGGACGCAGTGGACTTCGCAGCGGAACGCATCCTCCCGGGCCTGCCCGGACACGCCAAGCTGGAGTCCTTGGCGCTGCACCCCACCTGTTCCTCCACCCGGATGGGCCTCAATGATGCCCTCGGAGCAGTGGCGGGAGCCGTTGCCGAGCGCGTGGAGGTTCCGGAAAACTGGGGCTGCTGCGCCTTCGCCGGCGACCGCGGCATGCTCCACCCGGAGCTGACGGCTTCCGCCACCGCCCGGCAGGCCACCGAGGTGGCGGACATGGGCGCCACCTCCCACGCCTCCTGCAACCGGACCTGCGAACTGGGCATGACGCGGGCCACCGGAGAACAGTACCGGCACGTGCTGGAACTCCTGGAGGAAGTCACGCGCTGACCCGGGCCGGGCTCCGGGCCGGGTCTTCCGGCCGGGCCTTCCGGGCCCGGCCAGCCATATCAGTCAGTGGTGCAAGGCGTCCTGGACGGCAGCCAGCAAGGCGTTGAACCGGGCGTTGTGGGGGAGGTCGTCAATGAGCACTGCCCGGCCGTCCGGACCTCCCAGCGGAACCTGCCAGTTCGGGTAGAGCGCTTCGGTGGTGCCGGGCTGGTTCTGGACGCGCCGCTCCCCCACGGCATCAACGAGCGCCACCCCCAGCAGTACGGACGGCGACTGTGCCAGCAGGCGGTGCAGCGCCTCGATGGTGCGTTCCTCACCCGCGCTGCCGCCCGGGGTGCCGGCTGCCCCTCCCTCGGGCAGCAGCCCACGCTCGCGCAGCAGTCCCATCATCTTTTCCAGCGTGGCCACATGCTCGGCGCGTTCCTCTGCCTCGGGGCGTTCCAGGAGTCCCAGCCTGCTGCGGAGGCCCACATGGTCACCGGCGAGGTAGCCTGCCGTGGGCGGGAGATCGTGGGTGTTGACGCTGGCAAGGGCCTGCGTACGGTACTTTTCGGGCGGCAACGGGGTGTCGCCGTCGTTCTCGAACCAGAGGATGGAGGTACCCAGGATGCCGCGCTCGGCAAGGTAGTCGCGCACCCATGGTTCGAACGTTCCCAGGTCCTCGCCGATGACCACGGCACCGGCACGCTGGGCTTCCAGCGCGAGGATACCGATCAGCGCTTCGTGGTCGTAGCGTGACGTAGGCGCCGTCCCGCGGGGAGTTGCCGGCCGGCACCCACCAGAGACGGAACAGTCCCAGGACGTGGTCCACGCGGATGCCGCCGGCGTGCCGGAGGACGGTGGAGAGCATGTTGCGGAACGGTGCGTAGCCGGCCTCGGCCAACCGGCCCGGGTGCCAGGGCGGCTGGTTCCAGTCCTGGCCCAGCTGGTTGTACATGTCCGGCGGCGCCCCGACGCTGATGCCCGGGGCCAGCACTCCGCGCAGCGTCCAGGCGTCGGCACTGCTCAGGTCGACGCCGACGGCGAGGTCGTGCACCACACCGAGGCGCATCCCGGCCCGGCGCGCCGCCTGCTGCGCGTTCTCAAGCTGTTCGTCGCAGATCCACTGGAGCCAGCGGTGGAAGCCGATCCTGTCCGCAAGCTTTCCCCGCAGGGCCTCCGCTTCCGGGGAGCCCAGTGCACAGTCAGGATCGGTCCAGAGCGGGTCCTCCGGGGCGAGGTCCTCCCGGATGGCGGACCACAGCGCGAAGTCGTCCAGGCCGGCCCCGGAAATCCGGCAGAACTCCTCGAAGGCGGCCTGCCGCGCCGGCGAGCGCCGGGCGTGATAGAGCAGCTCCAGGGCCTGGAGCTTCGCGGCGTAGACGGCGTTCCGGTCCAGCCGGGCGCCGTCCTTGTTCAGGCCGGCGACCTGCTCCTGCAGCCGGTCCAGCGACGGCCCGTTTCCGTGGTTTCAGGTAGGCGATCTCCGGGATGGCCTCCACCCGGATGTACAGCGGGTTGAAGAAGCGCCGCGTGGACGGTGAGTAGGGCGAGGGCTGCACCGGCGGGACGGGCTCGGCGGCGTGCAGCGGATTGACCAGGACATAGTCGGCGCCCCTCTCACCGCTCAGCGCGGCCAGGTCAGCCAGGTCGGCGAAGTCTCCGATCCCCCACGACCGTTTGGACCGCACCGAGTACAGCTGCGTTGCCAGGCCCCAGCCCCGGCGCTCGAGCAGCGGGCCGGCCGTGGTGAGCCGCGCCGGGACCACCACCAGCGCACCTTCGGCCGTGACGCCGTCGGACTCCGCCTGCAGCGTGTGCCAGCCCAGCGGCAGCCCGTCCGGGACGGCGAACGTGGCGCGCCCGGTGGGCACGCCGTCGACATCCCGCGGCGGCACCCAGATGTCCTGCTGGACGGCATCCACCGGATCGCCGCCGGCCTCCGGCACAACCCGCAGGCGGGCAGTGGCGCCGTCGGGGACATGGACCGGGACCAGCGCGGTGTCGCCCTGCTTGACCACGACGGCGGGCGGCAGCATCCGCCGCCAGGGCGCCACTTCCGCCTCGGCAAGGGCAGCTTCGATGAGTTCGTTTGAACCGGCACTGACGCCCAGCGCCGCCAGGACCTTGACCAGGGTTTCCGGGGCCACGCTGTACGGCAGTCCGTCCCAGCCGTGGAACGAGGTCCCCACGCCATGCGCGTCCGCCAACTGGTGGAGGAGGACCTGGTCCACGGGTTCACGACCGGACGGCGCACCGCCGCCGGGGGCAACCGGCGCCTCGGGGAACTGCGTGTACTGCTGGTCTGGAACCTTCATGGATGTCCGCCTCGCCTGGTGTGATGGGCCCGAACTTACATTGCGTCCTGCCACACGGGAGCCGCACAGCCCCCGCGCAAACTGTTGGTTCCGATTATTGCAGGAGAGACCTCGAAGACAGCGAGTGAAAGCATTTCATCCAATGAAAAGCCGGGTCGCCGCGGCCGTCCGGGACACGTCATGCTGGTGGTCACGCTCCGTCCCGGCCGACCGGTCGCAGCAGACTGACAGGAAAGAAGGAACCCATGTCCCTCAGCGTTGAGGAAATGAACAAACAGCTCCCTGTGGCCAATGCGCTGCCGGGCGAGGCCGTACCGTATTACATGGCGTCGGGCGAAGGCGCGCGCTACGAAATCAACGGCCAGCTGGTGACTGTCATTGCGCGCGCCGCGGACACCGGAGGCATTTTCAGTGCGGCCTACATCTCCGGCGGGATGGGTGCGGAGTCCCCGTTCGTCAGCCACACGGTGGAGCACAAGACCCTCTACGTGTTCGACGGCATCCTCCACGTCTGGCTGCCCGGGGAAAGCCGCATCCTGACCCCCGGCGACTCCGTGGTCATTCCGCCGGGCACCCCGCACGCCTACCGCATGGCCAGCCACTACACCCGTTTCCTGAACTGGATGACGCCAGGCGGCGCCGAGGCCTACTACGAGCGCGTGGGCACGCCCATCGATTCGCACGTCCCGCCGGTCCGCGCCGGCCGGTCCGCGGGCCTGCAGGAGCAGGCCGAGGTGGGCGCCGAGTTCGGCATCACCTTCCCGGACGTGGAGCGCGTGGCGCCCATCGTTCAAGCACGACGCCGGCCTGCCGCGCCACGCAGAGCCCCTACTTCCTCAGCGCGGGCGAGGGCGAGCGGCTGGCCAGCTACCAGACGATGTTCACCTACCTGTCCCGCCCGGCCAACACCGGGTCCAACTACTTCGCCGTGCACACCAAGGGCGCCAAGTCGCCCGTACATCCCGCTGCACTTCCACTCGGAGCACACGGAGAACTTCCTCTGCACCGAGGGCCGGATGTGGCTGTACGCCAACGGCCGCGAAGTCCTGCTGACCAAGGGCGACTTCCTGCACGCCCCTGCCGGGACGGTCCACTCGTTCGCGTTCGATTCGCACAACACGCAGATGGTGGGCTTCCTGACGCCGTCGGTCTTCAACGGCTTCTTCGAGTACTTCAACAAGCCCACCGAGGACTACATGTACACCGAAGGCGGAACGCCGTACATGGACATGGAGGGCTTCGGCCGCGCCCAGGCCGAGATGGACCTCACCGTGGTGGGCCCGCCGCCGCAGCGCCGCGCGGCCCTGGAGATTTCCTAGCTCAAATCCAAACCACTCATCGATTGCTCCGTAACCGCCGTTTTGACGCCTGATAAGGGCCGTTACGGAGCAATCGATAAAGGTCTTACCGCAGAGGCCCGGACTTCCTTTCTGGAAGTCCGGGCCTCTTTCTGCTTTCACGGGGTCAGGGAGTGCTCAGCAGGCGTCCTTTGGCCCCGAAAAACGGCCGTTACGGGGCTATCGACGGGAACTGCCGCACCAGTTCCCGGCCGTAGTCGTTGCCGTTAGGGGTGCGGACCACGGTGTGCATGTGGAACGGCGCGGGCTGGTCGTTGCTGAGGAACACGCCGGTGTGGTGGTCCAGTTCCAGGACCACCACCGGGCTCTGCAGCCGGAAGTAGAACGCCTCCTGCCCCTCCCAGCCGCCGATCCAGCTGAACCACGATCTCGTCGTAATGCTCCTGGATTTCCCGGCGGCGGGCAGCCCTGGGTCCGGCCGGCAGGTAGGCGATGAAGTCCTCCACCACGGCGTCCAGCACCGCACGCGCCGCCGGCGGCATCGAGCCGACGCGGATGCCCTCATACGGGATGACGCGGTTGTCCTGGAAGCAGCCGCCCAGGTGCCGCTCGTCGCCGGGATGTATCCGTCCTTCGGGCATGGCGGGGTCCACCATGGACTCGAACACGGTGGCCTCGTCACGTTGGCCCGCAGGAAGGGCAGCCATCAGCCTGCCGGGCGAGTGCGATGCGCTCCTTGAAGACTGTGACGCCCTGGTGGGGACCGGCGTCGATCATGTCCGGCTCGGCGCCCAGGAACACCGGCGAGATAACCAGCTGGGTCCCCGCCACCAGGCAGTTCAGTGCCGCGTGGTGGCCGAAGATCTGCCAGCCCCACGGCCCGGTTTCGGAGGGTTCGCCGTACAGGGCGAAGTTGTAGCTGAACTCATTCATCAGCAGCGGCAGGTCCACCAGGTCACCCAGGAACCCGTTGATGCGCATGAGGTTCCGGACAAGCGCGGAACCCCTCGGCGCTCAGGCTCGCCTCCACGACGGCCAGGACGGCGTCCCGCGACTGCGGGCTCCAGTTCGTCCAGGCGCAGGCCGGTGTCGTGCTGCATGAATTCCGGGTTGGCCCAGCTCTGCCATTCGGGCGCGTCCACGGGGTAGCTGAGCTTGGCCGCCTGCCCCGGGGCCAGGATCGCCAGCAGCTTCTCTGCGGCCGCCACCATCTCGGCGGTGGGTGCCTCCTCGCCGGTGCGGGCGGGGACCAGCGGGTAGAGGCCCTCGCGGCGTTGTCCGTCGCTGGTGATCCCTACGAAGGGCCGGGGGTAGAGCTTCTTCCAGCCTTCGATCATGGGCCCTGCAAAGGAATCGGTGGTGGCCGCCTGGGCGTACTCCCGGGCATCCAGGCCCCGTATGTCGGCCACCCGCGGATGGTCCGGGGCAAAGAGGAAATCACGGAATGACGGCGTCGACACGGGTGTTCCTTTCGTCCTGCTGCTGCAGTGTGTGGTGTGGGAAAAGCGGGGCAATGCCGTAGCCGGCGGCAGCGGACAGCGCCGTGGCCGCAGCTTCGGCGGAACCGCCCCGCCAGGCAACGTGCTGGTCGGGACGGACCAGCACGGCATCGGCTCCCCACAGCTCCGCGGCCGGCGTCCCGTCGTCGGAAGGGCCGACGGCGGCGATGGTCACCGGAATGCCTTGCCGGGCAGCGGCCTCCAGCACCGGAGCAAAGACCTGGCTTTCCGGCAGTCCGTCCAGGGCGCCGGCGTCGGCCAGGAGGGTGAACCCCGGGCCGAGGAGGCTGTACACGGACGTTGACGCGTCCAGCCAGGCGTGCGGCAGCAAGGCCCCCGGGCTGGCTGACGGGACATAGCGGATGGGGTCCTCGGCGGGAACGGGCGAACCGTCCTGCACCACCAAGGGCGAGTCGCCGTAGGCGTAGCCGAGCACCAGCCCCAGCGAATCGAACTCGCTCTGTTTCACCGCGAGGGCTTCATGGGCCGCCTGCCGCGTTGCTGTGCCGGCAGCGCCGGAGGCGGCCAGGTCCGGAGCAGCGAAATGGTAGGCCAGCGCCTTGCCGTTCGCCGCGGCGTCGCGGATGGTGCGGGCGGCGACTGGGCCTGCGTTCAGCCCCGTAGCTGGCCAGCAGGGCCGGGCCGCCCCACCCGCTGAGGGTGGCGGAAAGTTTCCAGGCAAGGTTGGCGGCGTCGCCGATGCATGTGTTGAAGCCGTGGCCGCCCCACGGCGGGTTGAGGTGGGCGGCGTCGCCCACGAGGAAGACAGTGCCCTGGCTGTACTCGGGAGCCAGGAGCATCCGGGCGGTCCAGGGGTCCGTGGCCAGCACGTTGATGTCCACGTCCGTGCCCACGAGGGAGCGCACCATCGCGGCGGCGTCGTCGGTACTGACCGTCACCTCGGGATCCACGCCCTGGATGATGGCCCACCAGGTGTCCTGCAGGTCCATGGGGCCCACCATGCCGGCGGTGTCGGAGCCGACCACCCAGTACTGGACGGCAGGGTCGAGGGTCACCGCTGCGGCGAGGTCCGTGGAGCGGAAGAGGATGCTGATGTTGGACAGCGCCGCGGAGCCGCCTTCGAGGCGGATGCCCAGGCTGCGGCGCACGGCGGAGGAACCGCCGTCGGCACCGATGACATACTCCGCCGCGATGGTCCGTTCACTACCGGAGGTGTCGGCGACGGTGACGGCGTGCGGCACCTGCCCGCGTTCCTCCGCCGCCGTTTCGCGCCCATGGCTGTGTCCCGTCCCGGGTCCTGGGCTGACGCCCTGGACGCTCCAGCCGGTGAGGAGCGTGATCAGCGGGGCGTCTGCCACCGCGGCGCGGAGGACTTCCTCCAGCACCGGCTGCGGGACCTGCTGTCCGCACTCAGGCTGGTGGGCGTACCGGCCGGGAACCAGCTGGAAGGCGTTCTCGAACCGGCGCAGTTCATGGGCGTCCGGCCCGGTGAGGCCGGTGCAGAAAATGACGTCCTGGGCGTAGCCAACCGGGAGGGGCGAGGCGCCGCGAAGGGCGTCAGCCAGGCCCAGCCTGCGCAGGTGCGTCATGGTGCGGGCGTTGGTGGTCTTGGCCCGCGGCCGGGTGTGGTCCACGGTGTCGCGGGGTTCGATCACGGTGCTGGGAATGCCGCGGGCGGCCAGGTCCAGCGCCAGGAACAGCCCGCTGGGGCCGCCGCCTGCGATCAGGACCTGCGCCTCCCCCGGGACCTCGTGGGCGGGTGCACGATGCCGGGTGGTCATCAGGCACGGCTCCGGAGTGAAACGTCGCCCACCGGGGTGGTCAGGGTGCCGAGGCGTTCGATCTGCACCTCAACGGTGTCCCCCGGCTGGAGCAGCCACTGCGGGGTGCGGGCGTAGCCCACGCCTTCCGGGGTTCCGGTGGCGATGACATCGCCCGGGTGGAGTGTGAAGGTCTGGCTGATCAGCGAGATGATGGCCGGCACGGAGAAGATCATGTCCCGGGTGTTGCCGTTCTGGGCCTCCACGCCGTTGACCAGGGTGCGCACCTGGAGGCCGTCGCGGAGGTCGCCCACTTCGTCGCGGCTGACCAGCGGGCCCATGGGTCCGCTGAAGTCGCCGTTCTTGCCCAGTGTCCACTGCGAGGTGAGCTTCTGGGCCCTGCGGGAGGTGATGTCGTTGAACGTCGAGTAGCCGAAGACGGCCGCTGCCGCTTCGTCCTCGTCGGCGGATTCGACGCGCTGGCCGATGTAGGCGGCCACCTCGCCTTCCCAGTCCAGGCCGTCTTCGCCGGTGGGGACGGGAACGGGGACGTTGCCTACGGAGAGCGAGGCCGTCCAGCGCGCCGAAGAGGGTGGGGTAGGGCGGGAGTTCCTGGTCCTTGAAGCTGCCCTCGGCGACGTGGGCCTTGTAGTTCAGCCCGACGCAGATGACCCGCGCGGAGGCCGGGACCAGCGGCACTTCGGTGACGCTGCTGCGCTCGAGCCAGGTGCCGCCGTCGGACGACGTGGCCGAGGCCGTTGAGGTGCCCGCCGCCAGGGAGACAGACTTGTCTTGCCAGGAGGCGGCCTCCGCCCAGAACTCGCCTACGGGGGCCAGCGGGAAGACACGGGAGTCCACCAGGGCCGCTGCCCAGGATTCGCCGCGGTGGTTGATGCCGATGTACTGCATGTGGAGCCTTTCAGGTCTAGCCCGGGCACAGGGGTGCCGGTCAGGCTGGGTTTCAAGTCGGGGGTCAAAGTCAGGGGGTCCGTGCTTGCCTGCGGAGGAACTCGATGGTGGCGGCCAGCGCCTGTTGCGCCGCCGCCGGGTCATCGCCGGGCAGCAGCCACATGTGGTCGGCGCCCTCAATCAGCAGGAGTTCGACGTCGGCCCCCGCGCCTTGGAGCGCATCGGCAAACGTGGTGGCCTGGGCAGGCGGGACGAACGTGTCCGCGGTGCCGTGGGCCAGGAAAAACGGCGGCGCGTGCGGGCCGACGTAGGTCAGGGGGCTGGCGGCCGCTGCCTTCTCCGGGGCCTCGGCGGGCTGGGCACCGATGAGGAGCGCCTCCCGGGATCCCGGATCATCAGCCGTGGCAGCGGCGCCGGGCAGGGCCTGGGCGCCCATCCGGACCAGGTCGGTGGGCGGGTACCAGGCGGCAACGCCGGCAACAGCGTCCGAACCGTCCCCGCTGTCCGCTGTGCCGGCCGGATCCTGGAACTGTTCCGCCCCCGCTGTCAGGCCCACCAGGCTGGCAAGGTGGCCGCCGGCGGAGTCGCCCCACGCGTAGATCCGCTCGGGATCCACGTTGTAGTCCGCAGCATGCGCCCGCAACCAGCGGACGGCGGCCTTGGCGTCCAGGAGCTGGGCCGGGAAGGTGGCTGCGCCGCTCAGGCGGTAATCGGCCGAAGCAACCACGAAGCCGGCGTTCACCACCTGCTCAATGGGGCTGAGGCCCAGCATGTCTACCTTGGGTCCCAATGAGGATCGCCCGCCGGTGCGCCAGCCGCCGCCATGGAAGTGCACCACCGCGGGGAAACTGGTGCCGGCGGTTGCCGCACCCGGCAGGTAGAGGTCCACCAGCAGCGGGGCTGCACCCTCAGGGCTGGCGAACTCGATCCCCTGGAGGATCCGCCCTGCCGTCGTCGTCGACTTCATCTGTATACCGCGCCGTTCCTGTCCTGCGCGGCCCTGTCCTGCGGGCCGCGTCCTGACTCAACTTTGGGGCATCCGGCGGCGGGTGTGCGCGGCAGGTTTCACTGAATGAAAAGGGTTCGGCCGCTTCCAGTGAAACGAAGGAGGGCCCGGGGACAACCGTCCCCGGGCCCTCCGCCGATACCCACCCCGCAGCCCTACGCCTTCCGGATAGCCGCCAGCTGGCCCGCCAGGAAGTCCAGGGCGGGCTGCCCTTCCGGCAGGCCGGCTGTGTGGTTCAGGTGCCCGTGGAACGCGCCCTCGGCGAGGTAGTAGTCCACCGGGACGCCGGCACGCTCCAATGCCGAGGCGAAAAGCTCTGACGAGCCGCGGGCGTCGTCGTATTCTGAGGCAAGCAGGGCGGTGGGCGGCAGTCCCGTGGGGTCGGCGTAGCCGGGCATCGCGTAGGACGAGGCCAGGCTTACCGGGCCGCCCACGTAGTTTTCCGCGGTCCGGACGCAGTCTTCAGGCGTGAAGCGCAGGTTGCGGGGCAGCCCGGCCATCACTTCCTCGTCCAGGCCTTTCGCCGGCGCCGGCAGTTCGGCGTGCAGGAAGGGATACGCCAGCAGGAGCTTGGCCGGGAGCGGCTTGCCGGAATCGATCAGGTACAGCGCCGCACCCACCGCCAGGTTCCCGCCCGCACCAGCGCCGCCCAGGCACAGGAGGCCAGGGTCCAGCCCCAGCGACTCCGCGTTTTTCCGCGCCCAGAACCAGCCGGTGAGGGCGTCGTCGTGTGGTACCGGAAAGCAGACCCCGTCGCGGGCCAGCCGGTAGTCCACGGACAGCACCGGCATACCCGCGCCGGCCAGGACCCGGCCCAGGTAGTCCGACTCGAGCATGTCCAGGCCACCGCTGACGAACCCGCCGCCATGCATCCAGACCAGCGCCGGGCTGGCCGCCGACGCCGGTTCGCCGTAGATGCGGATCCTGACGCTGCCGTGCCGTCCCTCAACCGTGACAGTGCGGATGGGGACGTCCGGACCCGGGGCCCTCTCGGCGTCGGCGTTCAGGTAGGTGGGCCCCTCCGGGGAGGCCAGGTACTCGGCGAACCCGGCGTCGGGCGCCAGGCCGGCGGCCGCGGGAGCTGTGCGCCCCCTCTGGCGGGGCGTCATTGCGGGCCGAGTTTCCGCGCAAAGTAGGAAACAGCGGTGGCCAGGATGCTGTCCATCCGGTCCTCGGCGCCGAAGAAGCAGTGATCGGCGCCTTCCACCGTCACCACCTCGTGCTCCACTCCTGCCCCGGCGAGCGCAGCGGCGAGGAGGTCCGTCTGGGAGTGCGGCACCAGGCCGTCCCGGTCGCCGTGGACCAGCAGGAACGGCGGCGCCCCTGCACGCACATGGCTCAGCGGGCTGGCAGCGGCGAGCAGCGCAGGATCATCGGACCCGCCCACCAGCATCTGTTCGGGCTGCCTGGACATCCCGGCGGGGACGGCCGCCGTGAGGGCGGCCGGGAACAGCCCCTCCGGGGTTTCCATGCGGGGGATGTCCACCAGGGAGGACACCCCGTAGAAGTCGACGACGGCGCTGACCCCGCTGGAGTGGCCCTGCGCCCCCAGACCGCCGTGCAGGTCCTCCCGGTCAGCGGTGAGCCCCAGCATGGCCACGAGGTGGCCGCCGGCCGATTCACCCCACGCCCCGAAACGGGCAGGGTCCACGTTCAGTACGTCCGCGAATTCCCTCAGGTAGCGGACGGCGGCCTTGAGGTCATGCAGCTGCGCCGGGAACGGTGCCTCCAGTGAATGCCGGTAGTCCACGGTGGCGCAGGCCATGCCGGCCTCGTTGAGCAGTCGGAACACGGAGTCGGGCGCGAACGTGGGCGGCAGCTCGCGCCGGTCCCCCAACTGGAAGGCGCCGCCGTGTACCCACAGCACCAGCGGAACGGGTGCTGAAGCCTGCCGCGGCAGCCAGATGTCCATCTTCAGCGGCCGGAAGCCCATGGCCCGGGCATAGGTCAGCTCACGGTGCACCTCGGACAGTTCCGAAACCTGGTGCGGCTCCCCCGGTGCGTCAAAGACGGGAAAGGGCGGGATGACCACGCCGCCGGGACGCATGGTGTCCGGCTGTGCGGTGTCCGGCTGTGCGGTGTCCGGTTCAGAAAGCCCGGAGGTCTCGGCAATGTCATTCACGGTCATGATGTGCTCCCCACAAGTTCGGGTTTCTGGACGGTGCAGTTGAAGGAATGCTTGCCGGAGGAAACCTCGTAAGTTGTTCCGCCGGTGTCGGGCAACACCACGGTGGCGGTGCACCCGGCGGGGACAGTGACGGCAAGGATGAAGTCCTGTCCGTCCCGGTCCCAGCGGACGGAAGCCTCACCATAGGGGGTTTCGTGCCGCGCTTCGGCCCAGTCCAGGCCGCCGCCGGGACGTGGCTTCACCAGGAGCTTCCGGTAGGCGGGCTCCGCCGGGGCGAGTCCGGCCAGGCTGCGGTGCATCCAGTCGGCCACTGCACCGAGCGCGTAGTGGTTGAAGGACGTCATGTCGCCTTCGTTGATGCTGCCGTCCGGAAGCATGGAGTCCCAGCGTTCCCAGATGGTGGTGGCGCCCATGGTCACGGGGTACAGCCAGGACGGGCATTCCGTCTGGAGCAGGAGCCGGTAGGCCGCGGCCGCGTAGCCGTGGTCCGTCAGCGCGTCGCACACCAGCGGGGTTCCCACGAAGCCGGTGGCAATGCGGTAGCCGTCCTCCTCCACCGCGGCAGCCAGGCCGGCCGCGGCGGGGGCTTCCTCCGCCGGCTCCAGCAGCCCGAACATCAGTGCCACGGCGTAGGCGGTCTGGGTGGGCGGCAGCAGCTGCCCGCCGCCGGAAATGTAGCGCTCGCGGAACACCGCGGACGCACGCCGTGAGAGTTCGGCGAAGCGGGCCGGGTCCGCGCCGAGGAGGTCAGCGGACCGGGCGGCGATCCGTGCCGAGTAGGCGAGGTATGCCTGCGCCACCAGCTGCCAGGGCGTCCGCGCATCGCCGGGCTTGTCCGGCGGGGAGGCCGGGTCCAGCCAGTCGCCGAACTGGAAGCCGTGTTCGAAGCGGAGTTCCGGGCCGGCAGCGTCTGCTGCCGCGTCCAGCCAGGCGGTCATTCCCGGGAGCTGGCGGCGCAGGAACTCCAGGTCGCCGCTGCGCTGGTACATCACCCAGGGCACCAGGACGGCGGCGTCGCCCCATGCCGCCATGACCGGGCGGTCCGGGAACGGCGGCTTTTCGGCCACCACTTCCGGGACCACCAGGGGCGGCGGCCCGTCGGTGCCCTGTTCCGCCGCCATGTCCTTGAGCCAGGAGGTGGTGAATCCCGGGATCCGGTACAGGAAGGACGCGGTGGCCGCGAAGATCTGGAAGTCCCCGGTCCAGCCCAGCCGTTCGTTGCGCTGCGGGCAGTCGGTGGGGACGTCCACGAAGTTCCCCCGCATGCCCCAGAGCACGTTGGAGTGCAGCTGGTTCAGCATGGGATCAGAGCACTCGAACGTTCCGGTGCGCACCAGGTCGGAATGGATCACGACGGCGGTGAAGGCCTCCGGGTCCAGCTCACCGGGCCAGCCGGTCACCTCGACGTAGCGGAACCCGTGGATGGTGAACTCCGGCTCCCAGGTCTCCCCTTCCGGGGCGCCCTTGAGGACGTACACGTCCGTCTGCTTGGCCACGCGCAGCGGCCGGACACCGAGTTCGCCGTGTTCCAGGACTTCGGCGTGCCGCAGCGTCACTTCCGTTCCGGCCGCGCCGCTGACCGTGATCCGCACCCGCCCTACCAGGTTCTGGCCGAAGTCCAGGATGGTTTTTCCCGAGCGGGAAGCCACACGGCGGCGACTGCGCGTTCCTCCGTGGCCCGGACGCCAGGGCCGTCCGGTGCCACCATGACAGCGGCGTCGAAGTCTTCGGTTTCCACCGGATGCAGCCCGGCGGAACCGTCGTCACCGGCTCCTGACCAGCCGCCGTTCTCGAGCCGGGCGTCGTAGGTTTCGCCGATGTAGAGGTCCGCGGCCACAATAGGGCTGGGGCCGGCCAGCCAGGTGTTGTCCGTGGCCACCACCGTGACGTCGCCGTCGTCGCCGGTCATTTCCAGCTGGGCGATCACGGCGGTGCGGTGGTGGTAGGTGTTGCGTTTGCCCTGGAATCCGAGGTAGCCGCGCCACCAGCCGTCGGCCACTTCCAGGCCGATGACGTTGGTGCCCGGCTGCAGGTAGTCCGTAACGTCATAGCTCTGGTAGCGGAGGCGGTGGTGGTAGCTGGTCCAGCCCGGCGCCAGGATGTCGCGGCCCACGCGCCGGCCGTTGATGGACGCGACGTAGACGCCGTGGGCGCTGGCGTAGAGGCGCGCGGCGGTGACGGGGCCGGTCACCTCGAAGGTGCGGCTCAGGCGGGCGGCCGGTTCGGTGGACTCGCTGGCTTCGTCCCAGGCGGGCCGGATCATGGCGGCCTGCCAGTCGCCGGCGTCCAGGAGCCCGGCTTCGACGTAGGCGACCGGACTCCACCCGGAGGGCGCGTCGTCGTCCGTTCCCCAGACGCGGACGCGTGCTGCGACGCGCTGCCGGCTGGCCAGCGCCGGGGCGGGCCACGGCTGGAGGAGCTGTTCAGCGGTTTCGGTGCGGCCGTAGCTGACCAACTGGTCCGCATCCGGGCCGACCTCCAGCTCGTAGGCGGACTGGACCCAGCCCGCAGTGCCGGTGCTGACCTGCCAGGAAAGCCGGGGCCGGTCCTCGCCGATGCCGAAAGGCTCCTCGTGGTGTTCGAAACGCAGGGCGGAGGGGGTGGTAAGAGTCAACGTCGGCTCAATTCGTCATGAAGGGAAAGTTCAGGCTCCCCCCAGCGTCGCGGGAACGGCACGCCACCCGCTACCGGAGTTTCATTCACTGGAATCCGTGTCGGCGGACCTTCGCCGTGGGACGGTCCAGGCATCAGCGGGCAAACTGGTGCACGGCCGGGGCGGGTGCGGCGGCCACAAACGCGTGGGTTCCGGGCCCGACGACGGCGGCCGGTTCCCCGGGCAACCTCAGTTCCGCGGTGGTGCCGGACGGTACGGTGGCCGTGAGCGCCAGCACGCCGTCGTTGATGGTCCAATCCACGCCGATGAGTCCCTGCGGGCCTTGGTGGCTGGTGCTGGCGGAGGTGAGTCCGGCACCGGGCCGGGGCTCGATGATGACCCGCCGCCAGCCGGCGCTGCCCGGTGCCTGGTGCAGCCCGGCCGCGTAGCGGTGCAGGAAGGAGGCCACCGCCCCCTTGCTGTAATGGTTGAGCGACTGCCGCACCGATCCGTCGGCGCCGATCCCGTCCCAGGCTTCCCACATGGTGGTGGCGCCGCGGTCCACCATGACCAGCCAGGACGGTTCGGAATCCTGCATCAGCAGCTCATAGGCGAGGTCCAGCCGGCCGTTGTCAGCGAGCGCCGGGAGCAGGTAGGGCGTGGCCAGGAAGCCGGTGCCCAGGTGCGTGCCGGCGGCGCGGACCAGCTCCGCCAGCTGCCGGACGACGGCGGGGCGGGCGTCGCCGGGGACGAGGTCGAACGCCAGCGCGCGCACGCAGTTGGCCTGGGTGCCGGCGTCGGCCGTTCCTTCTCCTACTGTGCCGTCCGCCCGCAGGTATTCCTGTTGCCAGGCGCGGCGGACGTTTTCGGAGAGCTCTGCCAGGTCCCGGGCTTCGGTGTCCCGGCCGAGGACGGCTGCGGCCCGGGCCATGATGGCCGCGGTGTGCCGGTAGTAGGCAGTGGCCACCATGCCGTTGTCGGCGGAGCGGGAGGCAAAGAGGTCCGGCGCCGGTCCGCCGGGTTCCATCCATTCGCCGAAGTGGAAGCCGGTGTCCCAGAGGTACTGCTCATGCGGCGCCGGCAGTGGGGTGCGCGGCAGCCCTGGCCGGGTGGCGGTTGCCTTCGGCGGTGGTGCGGATGAAGCCGAGCCACCGGTTCATCGCCTCCCAGTTCTCCGCCAGGATGCCCGGGTCGCCGGTGGCGAGGTAGATCTCCCAGGGGACCATGGCGATCGCATCCCCCCAGCCTGAGGACCCGTTGGTGAACGCCATGAAGTCGGCTCCGATGACGTCCGGGCCGGGCGACGGGGAAATGTTGGCGACCACGCCGTTGTCCCACTGGTCGGCGCGGACGTCGTTGAGCCATTTCCGGGTGAAGCCTGCCACGTCGAAGAGGTAGGCGGCGGTGGGGACGAACAGCTGCCAGTCGCCGGTCCAGCCGGCCTTTTCACGCTGCGGGCAGTCCGTGGGGACCTCGCAGGCGTTGTCCCGGAAGCTCCATTCGACGATGTCGTGGAGCTTGTTCAGCCGTTCATCGCTGCAGCTGAACGTGCCCAGCCGTTCCAGGTCGGTCTGGACCATGGCAGCCGACGATGTCCGCTGGCAGGAGGTCCTCGGCCAGGCCACGGACCGAGACGTACTGGAAGCCGTGGACGGTGTGGCGGGGTTCGAAGACTTCGCCGGGTGTGCCTGCGGAGACGACCGAGTCCACCTGCCCGGCGCCCAGGAACTGGCCGGGGTTCTTGAAGTCGATGCGGGCGCAGGTGGTCCTGGGTGACGTCGCCGTCCGGGCCCAGTGCTTCGCCGTAGACCAGTGTCACCTCGGTGCCGGCCGGGCCGAGCTGCGACAGCCGCGACCCAGCCGTTGATGTTCTGGCCGAGGTCCACCACCTGGTGTCCGTTGGCGAGGCGGGTGATGGAAGCGGGGACCAGTTCCGCCACGATCCGGGTGGGCGGGGCCACGGGGCCGGTCAGGGTTGCCCGGCTGCGTTCCCGCAGGGCGGCGGGCCGGGCCTCCTGGCCGGAGGCGGCCGCAGCCCGGAAGTCCACGCGCTGGCCCTCCATCAGGTCCGCGGACAGGATCTCCGTTGCGCTGGTATAGCCAGGAGCGGTCGGTGCCGATGACCGTCCGCGCTCCCCCGGACTGCATCTCCAGCTGCGCGAGCAGTGCCGTCTGCGTTCCGTACATGTCGGCGTCGCGCGTGAACCCGAAGGAACCGCGGAACCAGCCGTCCGTGAGGACCGCCCGCACGGTGTTGTGACCCTGCCCTGAGCAGGGAGGTGATGTTGAACGCCTGGACCTGCAAGGTGGTGCGGTAGCTGGTGGAACCAGGGGTGAGCTGTTGGTCCCCCACCCGGTGGCCGTTGATGAACAGCTCGTAGATGCCATGGGCCGTGGCGTAGGCGCGGGCGGAGTCCGGGGCGGCATCCAGGGTGAAATTCGCGGTGCAGGGCGTAGCCGGGCCGTTCTCCCGGCGCCGGAACCGCTTGCTCGTCGGGTCCGATCCACTGCGCCGTCCAGTCGTCCGGGTGCAGGAGGCCCAGCTCAACGGGCATGGGATCGGCCCACCCGGATGCGGTCTCGGTGCCGTCAGGTGCCAGGTCCCACGTCCGGACGGTCCATTCGAACCGGTCCCGGGACCCCAGCGCGGGGCCGCTGTACGGCACAAAGCTGTGGCCGGGGCTGTCCACCCGGCCGGTGTCCCAGCCGTTGCTGGCGGTCAGCTGGTAGGCGGTCTGCCTGAGCGTCTCTTCCGGGGGTGTCCAGCTGAACCGCGGGGTGGTGCTGGTGATGCCGAAGGCCTCGCTGAGGTTCCCGGTGCGGAGGCGGGTGGGGCGTTTCATGCGTCCGTGGCTCCGGTAGAGGGCTGGACGGTGACGGCCAGTGGTCCGTCGAGTGCGTCCCGGGCGTGGCCGGCGTCGATCGCAGGTGCAAGGCGGAACGGTGTTGCTTCCTCGGCCCAGCCTGCCCTCCGCCCGCTCGCCGGCGCGTCCGCGGTGGCCGGTTCCCAGTACTGGAACGTCCGCCACGGCACAGCCACCGGGATGTCGAGGCTCTCCCCCGCCGGCACCACGGCGGTTTCAAAGCCGGCCAGCCACTGGGCGGGCCGGTCCACGCGGGATTCCGAAGCGTCCACATAGACCTGTGCGAGGTACTTGCCGTCCCGGGTCCCGGTGTTCCGGACTGTCAGCACGGCGTGCAGGTCCTCCCCGTGGCGGCAGGCCCCGGAGAGCCGGAAACCCTCCACGGCGAAGGTGGTGTAGCCCAGGCCATGGCCCAGCCAGTACGCCGGCGCAGCGGAGTGGCCGGCCCAGGCGCGGTGGCCGACGTGCAGCCCCTCTGCGTAGTCCAGCACACCGTTCTCCGGCGTGGTGCTGCTCACCGGGGCGTCGGCGAGCGCGGCGGGCCAGGTGGTGGGCAGGTGCCCGCCCGGTTCGGCGTCCCCGAAGAGCACGTCCGCGAGGGCGTTGCCGAACTCCATCCCGGGGAACCAGGCCAGCAGTACGGCGGCGGCTTCGTGGCGCCACGGCATCTCCACCGGCGCGCCGGCGTTGACCACCACCACGGTCCGCGGGTTGGCGGCCGCCACGGCGCGGACCAGTTGGTCCTGCTGGCCGGGCAGGGCCAGTGAGGTCCGGTCGAAGCCTTCGCTTTCCACCGCACCGGAGGTTCCCACCATCACGACGGCAACATCCGCTGCGCGCGCTGCGGCTACTGCCTTCGCGATTTCGTCCTCCGGTGCTTCCCTCGGCTCGGCCACGGCCAGTCCTACCCGGAAGAGGACGGCGTCCGGATGCCAGGTGAAGCGGAGGCTGAGCCGCACAGCAAGGCCGGCAGTGAGCTCCACGGTGGCCGCTTCGTCCGGCGCCCCGATCAGGACCTCGCCGATGTCTGCGGACCGGGAGCGGGAATCGGCACTGACCACGGCCCCTCCGTCGGCCGTGAGCTCGCCCAGGCCGATGCCCTTGTATCCCAGCTGCCAGGAACCGGAAACGTGGGGGGTGAACTCTGTATCGATCTCGACGGCGGTGGCACCGGCGGGGATGGCGCCGGCACCCCGGGTCAGGGTGCTCCGCGTGCCGTAGTCGACGTCGACGGCGCCTTCCGGTCCCAGCCAGGTGAGGCGGACAGGCTGCCCGTCCCCGCCGGGGGCGTGGCATTCGGAAGCGCGGGGTTCACGCAGCCCGTCGGAGAGCCAGGCACCCTGCACGGTGGTGACCTCGACGCCGTCGCCCAAGGTGGCCCGCAGTCCGAAGGCAGGTTCCACAGTGTAGCCCGGGTAGACCGTGGCGCTGCCGCCGCCCTGCGTCCGTGGGTCCAGCGCCGCCGGGCCGATCAGGGCCACGGACGAAACACCGGTCCGTTCCAGCGGCAGGGTGCGGCCGCGGTTCTCCAGCAGGACGAAGCCTGCGGTGGCGGCGTCCTTGGCCAGTCCGGGTCCGTCAAGCGCCAGTCCGTCAGGCGCAGCCGCGCCGGAGCCTGCAGGTTTCTGCCTGCGGCCGGCTTCCACCCGGCGGCCCAGCCTGGCGAGGCGGCGGAGCTTCTCATCGATGACGGATTCCGGGACCTTGCCGCTGGCCACGGCGTCCAGCAGGGCCGCGCCCCACTTCTTTTCCGGGCCGGGCATGGCCAGGTCGGTGGAAGAAAGGGCTGAATCCACGGTGGAGTAGACGGCGTGCCAGTCGGAGACGACCACGCCGTCGAAGCCCCATTCGGTCTTCAGCGGGTTCTCGGTCAACGTATTTTCGGTCATGGGCCTGCCGTTGACGCCGTTGTACGCGGCCATGATCATCCACGGCCTGGCCTGGCTGACCACACGTTCGAAGGGGGCGAGGTAGACCTCGCGCAGAGTCCGGCTGTCCAGGAGGTTGTTGACGCTCATGCGGTCGGTTTCGGCCTCGTTGGCCACGAAGTGCTTGGGGCAGGCCCCGATGCCCTCGGCCTGGATGCCCTCGACATACGCGGTGGCCAGCTCCCCCGTCAGGAACGGGTCTTCGGAAAAGCATTCAAAGTTGCGGCCGGCCAGGGGTGAGCGGTGCAGGTTGATGGTGGGTCCCAGCACCACGTCCACCTGCTTCCGCCGCGCCTCGGAGGCCAGCAGTTGCCCCACCCGGGCCATCAGCCGCCGGTCCCAGGAGGCGGCAAGGCACGTGGCGGAGGGCAGGTTCACGGACCCGTCAGCCTCCGAGTCGCTGTGTCCGCGGACCCCCACCGGGCCGTCGGAGACGGCAACCTTCGGCAGGCCCAGGGCAGGCTCCTCCTGCGTGAACCACAGCCCGGACCCGCTCAGGAGCGGGATCTTGGCCGCGAGCGGCAGGCTCCGGAGGGCTTCTTCGACGTCGGTCTGAACGCTGGTGCTGGTCATGCGGGAAGTGCTCCTAGAGAAACGGCGACGAATGGTGTGGGGCGCGGGCCGTGTCAGCTGATGCGGCGGCAGGCACGGCGGGAGGCTGTCAGGCAGTCAGGCGTAGTGGCAGGCGACGTCCGACCGCGCCCACGCGGCGCAGCGCCGGGCCGTTCGGCGGCGCAGAGCTCGGTGGCGAGCGGGCAGCGCTGCCGGAAGGGGCAGCCGCCCGGCGATCGCGGACACGGCAGCGCGCGGTCCGGACGCCCAGGGACTCGCGGACGTCCCGGCGTTCGGCCTGTTCGGCCGGCCGCGGCACGGGCGAGGCGGCCACGAGGGCCTGGGTGAACGGGTGCTTGGGTGACTCCGTGACGGCGGCGGCCGGTCCGCTTTCCATGACCTGGCCGCGGTAGAGGACCACCACGCGCTGGGCCAGGAACTGGACCACGGAGATGTCATGGGCGATGAACAGGTAGCTCAGGCCGCGTTCGTCCCGGAGGTCGGCCAGGAGGTTCAGCACCTGGGCCTGGGTGGAGAGGTCCAGGGCGCTGACCGCTTCGTCGCAGACCACCAGCTGGGGGTCGCAGATCAGGGCCCGGGCCACGGCGATGCGCTGGCGCTGGCCGCCGGAGAACTGGCTGGGGTAGCGGTCCACGGCTTCGCGGGGCAGGCCCACGCGTTCCAGCATGGCCTCGGCCTTCTCCCGGGCCTCCGCCGGCGGACACCCCGCGGAGGCGCAGCGGTTCCGCCAGGGAGGAGCCGACGGTGTTGCGCGGGTTGAGGGAGGAGTTGGGGTCCTGGAAGACGGCCCGCAGTTCGCCGCCGAGGGCCCGGCGCTGGGCGGCGCTGGCGCGGGTGATGTCCTTGCCCTGGTAGCTGATGGATCCGCCGGACACCTTCTGCAGGCCGAGGATGGCCTTGCCGATGGTGGACTTTCCCGAGCCGGACTCCCCCACCAGGCCCACGGTCTCGCCGGGCTGGATGGTGAAGCTGACGCCGTCCACGGCGGCCGGCGCGGCGGCGGCCTTGCGGCCGCGGCCGTAGCGGACCACCAGGTCCTTGACTTCCAGCATGGGGCTGGCCAGGGTAGCGGGCCGCGGCGTCCTGCCGTTCGGGGGTTGCGATGCTCATGCCATGTCCTTTTCAACGATGTTCAGCAGCCGGGGTGACAGGGTCAGGGAGCTGGTGGGTGGGCACTTCGGTGGCGACCCACTCCAGGCCCTCAACGGCCAGTTCGTCCGCCTTGACGCAGCGGACCAGGCCGTCGCCCGTGCCGGAGGGCAGCAGCGGGACGGGCACCATGCAGGCGGAGCCGGCGAACTGGCAGCGCGCCGCGAAGCGGCAGCCGGTGGGCCAGTCCTTGGGCTGCGGAACCTGGCCGCTGATGGTGGCCAGCCGTTCGGGCATGTCAGCTGCGCGTGTTGGCGTGCGGGTCCGCGGCCAGGAGCGCCAGCGTGTAGGGGTGGCGGGGGTTGTCCAGGATGCTCGGCGGTCCTGCCGTTCTCCACCACCTGGCCGGCGTACATCACGGCCACCTGGTCGCAGATGTCGGCCACGACGCCGAGGTCGTGGGTCACCATCACCACGGACATGCCGGTGTCCTTGACCAGGGACCGCAGCAGGGAGAGGATTTCGGCCTGGACCGTGACGTCCAGCGCCGTGGTGGGTTCATCGGCCACCAGCAGCCGGGGCCGGCCGGAGAGTGCCAGTGCGATGGCCACGCGCTGGGCCATGCCGCCGCTGATCTGGTGCGGGTAGGTCTTGAGGATGCGCTGCGGCGTCCACGATGCCCACCTTTTCCAGCAGGCCCAGGGCTTCGGCCCGGGCTTCGGCCTTGCCCATCTTCCGGAGCCGCCGGATGGCTGCGGTGAGCTGGTAGCCCACGGTGAACATGGGGTCCAGGGCCCGCATGGGCTCCTGCGAGATCAGGGCGATGTCGCGGCCGCGGATGCCTTCCATGTCCTTGTCCGTGGCGGCGGCGAGGTTCTTGCCGTTCCACAGGATCTGGCCGCCGGTGACGGAGACGCCGGAGGGCAGCAGGCCCAGCAGGGACAGCGCCGTCATGGTCTTGCCGCAGCCGGATTCGCCCACCAGGCCCAGCACGGTTCCCTGTTCGACGTCGAAGGAGACGTCCGTGACCAGGCGGACGCCGCCGTCGACGCCGACGGAGAGGTTGCGGACGCTGAGCGTGGCCGTTGGCCGGAGCCTGCGCTGACGTGTCGGGGACCGGGGCGGCGGCGATGGCGGCGACAGCTTTGGCGCGCTGGCGGCGGGCTGCTGCGGAGGGCAGGTGCGGAAGCGGCGGCGTTGGGTGCCTTGCCCAGGGCGTTGCCGATGGCGTTGGCGGCCAGGACTGTCAGCGCCAGCACGGCGCCGGTGGGGACCATCAGCCATGGGGCGTCGTAGACGTGCTGGGAGGCGCCCTGGATCATGCCGCCCCAGCTGGGCTGCGGGATGGGCGGGCCGAAGCCGATGAACGCCAGGCCGGCCTGGATGAGCATGCCGACGGCGAAGATGAGCGCGGACTGCACCACGATGGTGTTGGTCAGGCCGGGCAGGACGTGGCGGAGGCTGATGCCCAGGGTGCTGACGCCGTCCACTTTGGCGGCGTCCACGTAGAGCTGGGACTGCAGCGACTTGGCCTGGCCCAGCATCACCCGGTAGATGCCGGCGGACATGAGCACGCCCAGGATGGCCATGATGAGCGGGATGTTGGTGCCCACGGCGCCGATGACTGCGAGGATGATGACCGTTGCCGGCAGGGACATCATGATTTCGGTGACTGCGGCTGATGACGCCCTCGGCCCGCTCGGCATGCCGGCGGCGGCCATGGCCAGGATGGTTCCGAGCCCGACGCCGACAATCACCGTGATGAAGGACGTCCCCAGGGTGCCGGCTGCCGAGGCGAAGATGCGGCTGAGGATGTCCCGGCCCAGTTCGTCGGTGCCCAGCCAGTGGGCGGCGGTGGGGCCGGAAAGGACGGCGGTGAAGTCCTGGTCCTCGGTCTTGAAGGGCAGCCACAGCGGCGCGGTCAGCGACGCTGCCACCAGCGCTGCGAGCCAGAGCACCCCGGCGACGCCGCCGGGTGAGGCGAAGAGCCGGTGGGCGGAGACTTTGGTGAGGGCGGCTTTGCGGGCCGGACTTCGGGACGGCTGCGGCCGCGGCGTCGCTGTCTGGTCCGCGTCTGCGGGGGCGGGGGCAACGTTGGGGATCATGAGGCACGCAACTTCGGGTCGAGGAACTTGGTGGCGAGTTCCAGCACCAGGTTCACGGCAACCACCACCACGGTGGCGATGACCACCACGCCCTGGACTGCGGGGGCGTCATGGGTGCTGACGGAGGTCTGGACGGCCTGGCCCAGGCCGGGCATGGCGAACAGCTGCTCCGCGATGACGGAGCCGCCGAACAGGCCGATGAACTGCAGGGCGATGCCGGCCACGATCGGCAGGCTGGCGTAGCGCAGGGCGTGGATGTAGAGGATTTTCCAGGTGGGGGTGGCCGTGGCCCGCAGGGTCCGGATGTGTTCCTGCTGCAGCGCCTCGAGCATGGAGGCCCTGGTCTGGCGGGCAATGAACGCCGCGCCGCCGACGGCCAGGGTGATCACCGGCAGGGCCAGGGACAGCGCCCAGTCCTGCGGGGAGACCTCGAACGGAACATAGCCGGTGGCCGGGAAGACGGAGGACTGGACGGCGAAGAGGTAGACGAAGATGATGCCGATCCAGAACGCCGGCAGGGCCACGGCCAGGCCGCAGATCCCGCCGATGATACGGTCCACCAGGCCGCCGCGGACCGCTGCGGTCACGCCCAGGGCGATGCCGAGGACGGCGCTGAGCAGGGTGGCACCGGCAGCCAGTGAAGCGGTCACCGGGAGCCTGTTGGCCAGGTCGGCGCTGACGGACCGGCCGTCGATCAGGGAGATGCCCAGGTTGCCCTGGACGGCGTCGCCGAGCCAGCGGAAGAACTGGGCCAGGAGCGGATCGTTCCAGCCGAGGCGCGGGTTGACCTCGTCGATCGCTTCCTGGGAGGCGCCGGCGCCGAGCGAAACAGCTCCGGGGCTGCCGGGCATCGCGTGCACCAGCAGGAATGCCAGCACCGCAACCACCAGCACGGTGGCCAGCGCCATCAGCAGGCGCTTGGTGATGAATAGTGCCATGGTGACCTCCATCGGTCAGAATCTGCCGGACGGCCGCCCCGCGAGGGGAGGCCGCCCGGCAGGTTCGGGGTATTAGCTGGCCGGTGCGTAGGAAGAGAGCAGCGGGTAGGCGTTGGTGCCGGCGAACTCAACCTGCTTGATCTTCTTGGTGTTGTAGCCCTGGTTGGTGAGGACTTCGTAGAGCGGGATCATCCAGCCGGATTCCACCAGCCGGGTGTTCAGCTTGGTGAGCCGCGGCCTTCGCGGCGGCGTCGTCCTTGGCGGCGCCAGCTTCGCCGGTGGCGGCGCTCAGCTGTTCGTCGGTGGCCTTCTGCACGTTGGTGAAGCCGTTCAGGATCGCGCCGTACATCACGCCTACCGGGTTGTCCCAGTTCAGCGGGGCGTAGCCGAGCGGGCGTGGTGGCAACGGCGGCGAAGGCTTCATCGGTGGAGGCCGCCATCTTGACGTTCATGGTGATTCCGACGGCGGCAAGGTCCTTCTGGACGGCCTGCAGGTCCGTCTGGGTCTGGGCGCTGGCGATGATGGTGAATTCGAAGCCGTTCGGCGTAGCCGGCCTCGGCCAGCAGGCTCTTGGCCTTCTCCGGATCGTAGGCGAACGTGGTCTCCAGTTCCTCGGTGAAGCCGGCGGAATCCTTGGGCAGGGCGTTCCAGGCGGGGATGTCACCCTTGTGCAGCGCGTCCACCAGGGCCTGGCGGTTGATGGCGTGCTGGATGGCCTGGCGGACCTTCTCCTCGGCGAAGGCGGGGGCGGTCTTGCCGATCTTGTCGAAGGAAATCATGGTGTTGCACGGTGCCGCCGATCTGGGACACACCCACGCCCTTGGACTTGGCGAAGTCCACCGTGGAGGAGGTCAGCATGGCGACGTCGGCCTGGCCGGAAACCAGGGCGTTGGCGCGGGCCTGGGGATCCTGGACAACGCTGAAGATGACCTTGTTGAACGGCGTACTTGGCTGCGTCCGCGTTCTTGTCGTTCTTCACCATCACGTACTTGTTGCCCTTCACCGTGCGACGGATCAAGGGTGTAGGGGCCGGACCCGTCCGGGGTGGCGGCCAGGCTGGCGGTGTCAGCGACGCCTGTCTTGCCCACGATCATGCCGGTGGTGGAGGCCAGGTTCTTCTCGAAGCCCGGCTGCGGCTTGGCGAACGTGAGGGCCACCTGGGTGGGGCTGACGACGTCCACGGATGCGATCTCCTGGGCGCCGCCCTTGGCGACAGCGGAGTAGGCGCTCAGGGCGGGGTCGGTGCGGCGGTCAAGGTTCGCCTTGACCAGGTCGGCGTCGAGCGTGGAGCCGTCCGTGAACGTGACGCCTTCCTTGAGGGTCAGCGTCAGGACGGTGTTGTCTGCGTTGTACTCGAACTCGGTGGCCAGGCCGGGACCTGCGGAGCCGTCCGGCTGGAGGGCCATGAGGCTGTCATAGAGGCCTTCGAAGAACTGCCGCTGGGCGGCGGAGACGCGCAGCGGGTCGTAGCCGAACGATGCCGAGTCGCTGTCGATGGCGAGGGTCAGGGTGCTGGTGTCTACTTTGGTGGCCGCCTGGCTGGAGCCGCCGCCGCAGGCGGTCAGGGATCCCAGCAGGAGCGCTCCGGCCAGAACGGCGGAGCTCCCACGGGCGGTGGAGTTCAGGAGTTTCATGTAGTGCGCCTTTGCATTCTGATGTGACAACGGTGAGTGAAGAGCTATGGGGGCCAGGCGAGTGGCCGGCTCCCCTCAAGCATCGGCGGCAGCCGCAATGGGCGCAGACATGAGAATTTCATTGGTTGAAACAAGTATGTGGTGGGGTCACGCGCGCAGGAAAAGATGGACGTACAGGCCAGAGAGGCCGCGTGCTGCCGGGCGTGGCCCGCATCGAAAGGAACCACATGACCAATTCCTCCGCTTCCACGTCATTCCCGCAGGATTTCCTCTGGGGCGTCGCCAGCGCCGGCCACCAGGTGGAAGGAAACAACGTCAACAGCGATACCTGGTTCCTGGAGCACCTGCCCGGGAACCATCTTCACCGAGCCGTCCGGGGACGCCGTGGACCACTACCACCGGTACCGCGAGGACATTGCCCTGATCGCCGGCCTGGGGTTCACTACCTACCGCTTCTCGCTGGAATGGGCACGCATCGAGCCGGCGGAGGGCCAGTTCTCCGAGGCGGAACTCGACCACTACCGCCGCGTCCTGGAGGCGTGCCACGAGCACGGCCTGACGCCGGTGGTGACGTTCCACCACTTCACGTCGCCGCTGTGGCTCCTGCGTGCAGGCGGCTGGGAGGATCCCCGGACGCCGGAGCTGTTCGCCCGCTACTGCGACCGCGTCATGGCGCACCTTGGCGACCTTATCGGCGTTGCGTGCACGCTGAATGAACCAAACCTTGCCTGCCTCATCCAGAGTCCTTCGGCATCGGCGGCGGATCTCCCGGAACACCGCGGCCCGTGCCCATGTGGGCTGGCTGCCGGCGAGCGCCTGGGCATCGCCGGCCGAGCGCGTGGCCTCCTTCCAGTTCGCTGCTTCCGAGGCCGGCTTCGACGTGAAGCTTGCGGCACACATCGGCCGGCACGTGCACGCCATCAAGGCCCGCCGGCCGGACCTCCCGGTGGGCTGGACGCTGGCCAACTCGGATATCCAGTCCGTGGACGGGCGGCCAGGAGCGTGCGGACAGGGTGCGCCGCGACTGTCAACGAGCGCTTCCTGGAGGCGTCCCGCGGAGACGACTTCGTGGGAATCCAGACCTACGGGCGGACGGTGTTCGGCGCCGATGGCCTGGCCCCGACCCCGGCCGGTGCCGAGACCAACCAGATGGGTGAGGAAATCTACCCCCAGGCCCTGGAAGCGACCGTCCGGGAAGCCGCCCGGGTAGCCGGCATCCCCGTCATCGTCACGGAGAACGGGCTGGCCACCGAGGACGATGCCCAGCGGGTGGCCTACCTCCAGGCCGCCGTGGACGGCGTGGCGTCCTGCCTGGCGGACGGCATCGACGTCCGCGGCTATATCGCCTGGACCGCCTTCGACAACTACGAGTGGATTTTCGGCTACGGCCCCCAGTTCGGCCTGATCGCTGTGGACCGGGCCACCCAGCAGCGGACGCCCAAGGAAAGTGCGCTGTGGCTCGGCAGGGTGGCGGCCGGGGAACGGGTCCCCGTCTCCTGAGGCCCCGTTAGGAGTTTCATTGGGCGGAACACTAGTCTGGGTGTCACCGGCGACCAAGGAGGATCGGCAGCCCGTCATGGCACCCACCGACAACACGTCCGATGAGGGGACGCCGGCACCCGCCCGCGGCAAACGGCCCAAGCAGGGCGAACCGGTCATCGACCGGGCCCTGAGCCTCCTGGCCGTCTTCACGGACCGCCGTCGTGCCCTCACGCTGTCCGAAATGGCACGGTACGCCGACATGCCGGCACCCACTGCGCTGCGGCTGATCGCCCGGCTGGTGGCGTGGGGCGCGCTGGAAAGGCTCGACGACGGCCGGTACGTGGTGGGGGTCCGGCTGTGGGAAGTCGCATCCCTCTCCCCGCGCGGGCACGGCGTCCGGGAAATCGCCCTTCCATACCTGGAGGACCTTTTCGAAGTGACCCGCCACCACGTCCTGCTGGCGGTGCGGGACAAGGACCACGCGGTGCTGATTGAACGGCTGTCCTCGAAGCAGGCCACAGAGGTGGCGTACCGGGTGGGTGGCCGCGCGCCGCTGCGGTCCACCGCCGTCGGGCTTGTCCTGCTGGCGGGCGCGGACGGCGAGTTCCAGGAACGTATTCTCAACCAGCCGCCGGATATCGAGCCCGGTGTGGCGCCGATGCCGGAGGGCCAGTTGAGGCGGACGCTGTCCGATGTGCACCGGACCGGCATCGCGATGATCCGTCGGACGGCGCCGTCCATGACCGTGTCGGTCGCTGCACCGATTTTCGACGCCCAGGGTGCCGTGGTGGCGGCCCTGTCCATCGTGGTCCCCGACGGCAGCACGCCGCCGAACGTCCTGGCACCGGCGGTGCGGGCCACGGCCAGGGCTGTCTCGCGAAACCTCGGGTACAGGACCGAGCTGACGGACAGCGTCCGCACGCACTCAACGGTCCAGGGCGGGTAAGCGCTATTCGGCGAAGTGCGTGAAGATCGCCGGGTTCCCGGAAACGGAGGTAACCACTGTCGCCGCTACGTCCCTGAGCTTGATGTTGCGGGTGTTGGAGGCCCGCAGGAGCACCTGGAATGCTGCGGCCTGGCTGCAGCCCTTCTTCGCCATGATCGCGCCGGTGGCGAGGTCGATGACCGTCCGGGAGTTCATGGCAGCGCTCATGTTGTCCCGGGTGTCCTGGAGCCGGCCCAGCCGCAGTGCCAGCCGTAGGCTTTTGGATGCCTGCCCGGCGAACAGCTCGGCACGGCCGGTGTCCTCCGGGCCGAACGACGACGGCGGTTTGCCGTAGAGGGTAAGGACGGCCCGGTCGGGCTGCTGGAGGGCCAGCGGAACGGCAAGAAGTGACTGGAAACCCAGCCCGGCGGCGGCGCGGACGTACTCGGGCCAGCGTCGCTCAGCCCGGAGGTCGGGGACCGTCACGGTGGTGCCATCGGCCATCGCAGTCAGGGCCGGGCCAACGCCGTATTTCATCTCCAACTGGTCCATCAGCCGGGAACAGGGGTTGCTGCTTGCCATGACCGGGGTCCCGTTGCCGGAGGCGATGGAGATTCCGCAGAACACGTCACGCCCGGGGCTGCTCAGCCAGTCGGCGGAATACCCGGCCAGCTGCTGGAGGAAGTCAGCGACGGGCCGGTTCTCCAGCACCATGTCCTGCAGCCGCAGGACAACATCAGTGACGACGTCGTTGGTTGAGACCTTTGCGGACACCAATGTTCCCCCTGAAACACAATGTGAGCCAAACGCCGCCTGGACACCTTTGTCAGCCGGCAACCGCCCCCGCGGTCATAGAAGCATACTCCCGGATCAGGAGGCCGGAAAGATCCCGGTTCGCTGGGTAGGGTGATGCTGGACCAGGCAATTTCCCTGTCCAAAGAGAACGGAAGACTTCAGACTTATGGCTGCCCGCGAAGCTAAGGCGCGTCCACTCAGGCCCAGGTACTTCTACGGCCACGGGGGCTGGGACAAGGACATCGTCATTCATGCCTACACTCCGGAGGAGTGGGGCCTGGGCGGGTCCCTTCCTTCCGGCGGCAACTACCGGGCCCGCACGCTGGCGGGGGTGAGTATTGTCGCCCTGCTCATGACAATTCCCGCGGTCCTGGCTCCCTTGGGGATCCTCTTCGGCATCGTCTCCCTCTTCTTCACGGCCCCGGGGCAGCTGGGTTTTGCGCTGATCTGGATCCTCCTGTCCCTGGGGTGCACGGCCTTGTTCACCACAGGCTGGTTGCTGAGCATTCGTTCGATCCGCCAGGAGCTGCGCGCCAGGAAGCTCCGCAAGGCAAAGGGACTTCCGAAGCCTGCGCACGGCGTCTCCGATGACAGGGCGCGCGCGTGGTTCGAGCAGCACCCAGGAGCACTGGCGATCACCAGGGAGAACTTCCCGGCCAGCACGTACCCGTTCCCGGGGGAACCGTAGACTCACCACCATGAGTGATAACCGGGTGGCCATCGGCTGGGATTCCGCACGCGCGAGCAACCTCGAAAACTGGGAGGACCGCGTCCCCTTGCACGAGGAGGCGTACGGGCTTGGCGCCTTCGACGATCCCCGTCATCTGACCCAGGTGGTCCGGACGGACCTGGCCGCGCTCGCGCCGTTCATTCCGGACGGCACGGTCTCCGGCCTGGATGTCTGCCACCTGCAGTGCCATATCGGTACCGATACGTTGTCACTGGCCAGGGCGGGAGCACGGGTCACCGGCGTGGACTTCTCGCCGGCAGCCCTCGCGTCAGCCGCCGGCCTGGCACGGCGGCTGGGAATCGAGGCGGCATGGGTTGAAACCGACGTCCTCGAGGCCCGCGCCGCCGTCCGCGGCGATTTCGACCTCGTTTATACCAGCATCGGCACCATCACCTGGTTGCCGGACCTTGAACGGTGGGCGGCCCAGGTGGCCGGGCTCCTGCGCGACGGCGGAACGTTCTACATCCGCGACGGGCACCCTTCCCTGTACGCCCTCGACGAGGATGCCGGCGGCCTGACGCTCCGCTACCCGTACTTCGGGAACGGCGACGCCCTGCTCTGGGACGACGACTCCACCTATGCCGGCGACGGAAAAGTGGCCCACGGGCGGATGTACGAATGGGCACATCCCATGTCAGAGATCATCAACTCCCTTATCGGAGCGGGCCTGCAGCTCCTTTGGATGGGCGAAGGCAAGACCCTCCCATGGAAGTTCTCGCCCCGCATGGTCGAGGTCCCGGAAGGGTTTGCCTGGCCGGGACCGGAGCGTGACCTTGTGCCGTGCACCTACACCATCATTGCCCGCAAGGCCGGCGGATAGCGCAGCCTGCAACCTCCGCCGGCCCGCACGGGGCGTTGCCGCCGCCCCGGCGATAGACTGGAGCGATCATGACTGGTGCCCAGCCCCGTCTCCTGACGTCACTCGTCCTGGTGGCGACCCTCCTCACCGCCTGCGCGCCCGCCGTCGGCCTCAATGAGGTCACCACAGACCAACAGATCACGCCCTCCTCCGCCCCGCCCGCCGCGGGCGGGGTGGCGCCCGCTCCCCAGCAGGCCGCCACCGCCGCGCCACCGCCGACGCCGCCCGCTGTTCCACCGCCGGCCCCTGCTCCCCCGCCACCGGCTCCGGCCCCGGCCCCGGTGCCCCAGGCGTTCGCCCTCAACCTCTACCAGGAGGGGGACTTCGTGCCGCAGTACACCTTCGACTGGTGTGTTGCGGCGAGCATCCAGATGGCGCACAACCTCATTGACGACACCGGCGGCGGAACGTGGACGGACCGTGCGCAGCAGAACGAACTGTGGGAGATGGCCCGGGCGCGGTCGTCCAACTCGTTCAACGGCGCCAATCCCTTCGGCTGGGCCCAGGTTCTGACCGAGGCCGGAATGGGGCCCTACGAGGTGGTCAGCATCGCCAACTACGAGGATGCGTTGCGGACTGCGGCGCGCGCCATCACCGACACCGGCCGGCCGGTGGGCCTGGTCATGTGGAGTGGCCGCCATGCATGGGTGATGAGCGGCTTCGAGTCGCTCGGCGATCCCACCCAGTTCCCGGAGTTCCCGGTCACCGGCATCAACGTCCTGGATCCCCTCCACCCGTACGGCAGCGGGCAGTGGGGCCCTTCGCCGGCGCCCAACAGCCTGCTCACCCCGGAGCAGCTGGCCACGCAGTTCGTGGTCCGCGAGCCGCGGCGCTGGAGCAGCGAACTTCCCGCGGGTTATCTGCTGGTGCTGCCGCGGTAGTTGCCTGGGCAGGACACCGGAACCTTCTCCTGGCCGTGCGGGAATCCGCCCGCATCCCCGGCCGTTAACCCTATGCGCGGGCACGGTGTCCTGCGCCTGGAGAAGGACGGCATGAGCACGAAGTTTGAATCAGTGGAGGACGACGCCGGCCGGGTCACCCGCTACCGGCGGCACCCCAACGGAGGTGGCTACGTCGGACCGGGCGCCGAGGTTGCCGACACCGCGCGTATCGGCGCCATGGCATACGTGGAGCCCGGGGCCACGGTGGGTTCCGGGGCCCGGGTGGGTGAGGGCAGCTGGATTGACCGGCGTGCCAAGGTAGGGGCCCGGACGGTGATCGGCGATGCCGTGCACGTGGGCCATGACACCGTCATCGGCAACCGCGTGCATATCGGCAGCCACTCACGCATCGGCATGGGCGCCGTGATCGGCCATGGGATCCACCTGCCGGCAGACAGCCGCGTGCCCGACGGCGGCCGCGTCCCCGCAGAGCCGCGCCACCGCCAGCGCGGCGCGTCCGGCAAGCGCCCGTCCCAGCGGCGGCAGCATCGGCTGGCGGCCTGAACCCAGCGGTCGGGCGACCTGCCTTTCCGGTCAATGGACGGCACCCTGCGCTGCAGCGGCCACGGATGGCATGCTGGAATCCGGCCGCGGAGAGACATGGCCGCCAGCACCGAACACGGGAGAAGCACTGCATGACCATCGCCACCACCAGTTCCGGAGCCGTCCGCGGCGTCGCTTCACAGTCCGAGGGCCGCCCGCTCCTGACATTCCTGGGCGTCCCCTTCGCCGAGCCCACGGGCGGTCCGCGGCGCTTCCTTCCTCCGGTCCCGGCACGCCCCTGGGAAGGTATCCGGGACTGCACCGTTCCCGGCGCGATGGCGCCGCAGAACCCGGACGCGTTCACCCCGCCGTCGGCCGGTTTTGCGGACCTGTGGGACGAGGACGCCTGCCTCAACCTCAACGTCTGGACTCCCGGTGCGGACAGCGCCGCGCGCCCGGTGATGGTGTGGATCCACGGCGGCGCCTACGTCAGCGGGTCCAACAACGGCAGCATGCACGACGGCGGCGTGCTGGCTTCTGCGCTGGACGTGGTGGTGGTTGCCGTGAACTATCGCCTGGGCGCCTTTGGGTTCCTGCACCTGCCCGAGCTGCTGGGGCCGGCGTACGCGGACTCCTCCAACGCGGCGCTGCTGGACCTGCTGGAGGCCTTGCGCTGGGTCTCGCGGAACATCGGGGCCTTCGGCGGCGACGCCGGCAACGTGACCGTTTTCGGTGAGTCCGCAGGGGCGGCCGCCGTAGGCACCCTGCTGGGCATGCCGGCGTCGGAAGGGCTGTTCCGGCGGGCCATCCTGCAGTCCGGAACCGCGGAAAGGTTCAGGACGGCGGAGGAATCAGCGCAGGTCACGGCGGATTTCCTTGACCGCTGCGGGCTGGACACCTCCCGCGCCGCCGAGCTGCTGACCCTGCCCGCGGACCGGCTGCTGGCAGCCCAGAAGGCGATGGCCGATGCCGAGGCCGCGGGCAGTTTCTCGGTGCCGCTGCCGTTCCAGCCCACGGCAGGGACGCCCTTCCTTCCGGAGCCGCCGTTGGACGCCATCCGCGGCGGCCGCAATTCCGGGGCGGACCTGCTGGTGGGCACCAACCTCAACGAAGGATCGTTTGCGGTGGAGATGCGGCCCGCGTATCCCAACGATCCGCCGCTGCCTGAAGGCAAAGTGGAACTGCTGCTGGCCCCGCACTTCGTGGATCCGGCCGCCGCCCGCGAGGAGTACGCCTCGTCGCTGGCAGCCGCCACCGGAACCCCGTGCGACGGACGGGGCCAACTGGAATCCTGCCTCGCGGACCAGCTGTACCGGCAGCCCAGCAACCGGCTCCTCGACGCGCGGGCTGGTGCGTCCGGCGCGACGTTCAGCTACCTTTTCACCTGGCCCAGCCCGGCCCTGGACGGGAAGCTGGGCGCCTGCCACGCCCTGGAGATTCCCTTTGTGTTCCGCCAGCTTGGCTGCCGGGAGGCCCGGTTCCTCGTCGGCACGAAGCCGCCCGCGGAGCTGAGTGCTTCGATGAGCCAGGCATGGGCGGCGTTTGCCCGGACCGGCGCCCCCGCCGCGGAGGGGCTCCCGCGCTGGCCCTCCTACTCTTCGCCGTCCAGGGAGACGATGGTCCTCGACGTCATTCCACAGGTCGAGTCAGATCCCCGGGGCGCCCTGCGGAAGTTCTGGGCTG
>CAWECX010000017.1:0-64250 GCA_963807805.1 uncultured Actinomycetota bacterium
CCGCACCGGCTATCCGGCCTTAGCGTCAGCGGGCGGCCAAGGCGTTCAGGGTATCCCTGATCCCGTTCAGTGCAGGGTCCCGCAAGGACATAAAGGCCGGTTTCAGGAGCGGCTGGATGATCTTGGCCGGGCCTTTGATGCTGAACTCGGCGGTGTAGGTGATCAACGAACCCTGCGGGGACGGGCCGACGTCGATCGAGTCGAAGGAGACCACGGTCTTGTTCTCGCCACGCAGCTTGATGTGGCGGTCCGTGAGCTCGATGACCTCGTATTCGAGTGATTGGCGTTTCCCGCGGAACTCAGCCTCGGCGTGGTACCGGTGGCCGATCGCCACCGGTCCCGGCGTCAGCTTGTCCATGACGGGGGTTCCGGGGTCCCACTCGCTGGTGTTTTCGAACTCGGAGAGGAAAGCGAAGGCCTTCTCGGGGGACAGTTTGGTTTCCACGGTGCCGCTGACTGTGATCATCCACCCAGTGTAGGAAGCCCGGACGGCAAGCACACCCCCTCCTGGCCGATTCGCCTGGCGGCCAGGAGGGGGTGTGCCGTGGAATTCAGCGCCGAACGGCCCACCACCGGGAGTTCATTGAACCTTTCTGTCAGCGAGGTACGTCCTGCGCCCCTACGCGCTGAGTTCCGCCAAAAGCTCGAAGCCGTGGCGGTCCAGGGATCCGGAGGTGGCCGAGAGCATGGCAACCGCGGTGCCGGCACCCCGGTCCAGGCCGATCCACGAGCTGAACCCGCCGGTACCCCCGTTGTGCCAGGTCACTGTCCTGCCGCGTGTTTCCAGGACCATCCAGCCGGCCCCGATGCGCGCCGCGGGCCCGGCGAAGCTGGCCGCCGGATCGAGTGCCGCGAGGCCGGGCGCGGTCTTGTCCAGGAGGGCGGCCGCGAGCGCAGCGACATCGGCGATCGTGGAACGGATGCCCCCGGCCGGGCCGAGCGCTTCGCCCACCCACGGATCCTGCGGGCGGCCTTTACGGTTGGTCCCGGAAAGGGCCTGCGGGCCAAGTTCACTGCCGGTGGCGGGCACGTAGGTGGCCGTGAGCCCCAGCGGACGGCACAGGCGCCGGGCTACCAAGGCCTGGTAGCTGAGCCCGGCGCCGGCTGCGACGGCGTGTCCCAGCAATTCAAACCCGAGGTTCGAATAGCGCGGGCGTGGCGGATGAAGCCGGACTGCCTGGGCTTGCACCAGCAGTTCGGCGAGCGTTTCCCCGTACGGATTACGGCCGTATCGCCACAAGGCGTAGGACCGTTTCCACATGTCATTGCCTTGGGGCAGCCGGGGCAGGCCGGATGAGTGCGTACTCACGGAGGCCAGGGTCAGGTGGGCAGCAGGACAGTCACCCAGCGGCAGCAGCTCCCCCAGGGTGGTGGACGGCTGGATTTCACCGCGTTCACAGGCGTCCGCATACAGGAGCCCGGTGATGCCTTTGGAAACGGATCCGATTTCGAAGTCCGCGTCCGTTTCGACTCCCCGTCCGGTGATGGCCGCTTCGCCCCGGGCAACCGTGGCCACGGCAATGCGCTGATGCGGGCGTCCCAGTCCGCCCAGCAATTGCTCCGTCCGGCCGGCATCACGAGTCATGCTGCCTACGTTACCCAGTCCGCCGCCGGAGGGTGGCCGCGCCCCACACCGCCAGGAGCAGAGCGATCAGCAACAGGCCGGCGTCGCCCAGGTCGATGGCCCCCAGCCAGCTGGTCAGCGGGTCCTCCAGCCCGAAAGCGGCGTTCAGGAAACCTCCCAGGGTGATCACTGCGATGAACAGGGCAGAGAGGGCTGAGATGCCCGTGACTGCAGCGTTGAACCCGAGCTTCCGCCGCGGATCGTGCAGGGCCGAGCGGTACATCCGCATCATGGCCACACCGTTCAGCGAATCGCAGAGAGTCATCGCGGCAGTGAATGCGAGCGGCAGCGCGATCAGGGCGAGGGGCGAAACCCCGGCCAGCGAGGCCGCCGTCGTCATCACCAGCAGCCCGATGGTGGTGGCCGTATCGAAGCCCAGCCCGAACAGGAACCCGATCACGTAGATGTTCCGCGGCCGCCGCACCCGGCTGAGCGGCTTGGCCAGGAGTCGCGCCACGAACCCTTTGGCTTCAAGGTCGGCGGCGTCGATGCTGCCGCCAGCCCGCGCGCTCCGGTAGGCCTGGGCTGCCCGCAGGAACGCCGAGCCGTTGAAGATCCCCATCATCAGCAGGAACACGCCGGAAACGCCGCTCCCGATCAGGCCCAGCACCAGGTTCCCCGCCGAGCCGTCCTCCATGAACTGCCCCACCATCGTGGCTCCAGCAACCACAAGGATCCCGGCCAGTATCACCACCGAACTGTGCCCCAGGCTGAACGCGAAGCCCACACTGACCGGATCCTGCCGCTGGGCCACGAATTTACGGGTGGAGTTGTCAATCGCGGCCAGGTGGTCCCAGTCATAGCTGTGCTTCACACCGGCGAGGTAGGCGGTCAGCACCAGGCCCAGCGCCAGCGGCTGGCCGGCCCCGGCGGTTCCGCTGAGCAGAAGGACGACGGCGGCAAGATGGAGCGCGGCCACCGCACCGAAGGTGAAGAACAGCCGGGTCCGCAGCGGCAGGGTATCGCGCTCGCGGTACATCACGGCGAACTGCGCCAGGGTGGTCATTCAGTACTTCCTCAGGTTCAGGGGCTCCTGCCCGTGCCAGCGTTCCCGGAGCAAGGCGGTGCAGGCTCCGAGCAGCCTGTTGAGCTTTTCAGTGCTGCCGGACAGCGAGCGCAGCACCAGCCCGGTGGTTCCGGCCACGGTCCGGGTCAGGGAGATGCCGGTGTGTGCCTGGTGGTCCGCTGTCAGGGCGTGCAGCTGGTCCGCGAGCGCCTGGTCAACGCGGGGGTCCACCACCACCAGGGAGCCCAGGTGGCTGAAGCCTTCCATGAAGCCCAGGCCGGTGACGTCATCCAGCGGAGGCCGGATCAGCAGGTTGTCCAGGGCCAGCAGGTCCGTGCGGCCCGCCGTCTCCACCCGGATTTCGTTCCGCAGCCGCAGCTCCTCGTACTTGAACGACGTCCCGTCGGGCGACCAGCCAGGCGTCACCACCTCGGCCATGACAAGGCTCGACGACGGCTGCACCGTGATGTGCGTATTCTGCCGGTAGCTGGCTTCCCGGTAGGCAATCAGCTGGTCAGGCATCAGCTCCAACCGCGCCCCCTCCCCCAGCCGCACAGTCATACGCTGCTCGGCGAAAGACCCCGGCGTCCGGTAAACCTTGGTGGCGGACTGCGTAGTCAAAAGAAGGTCGGCCCCGTCCCCCACCTCCACGTCAACAACAAAGAGATCCGCCCCCAAATACGCCCCACCAGGATTCACGACCACGTAACAAACCTGCCCGGAATCATCAAGGTAATGCGGCCGCAAGAATCGCGAAGGCGCCCTCATGGTACTGGTGCTCGGCCACCGATCGCTGGCCACGCACGGCGACCCGAAGCTCCAAACGGCCCATCGCGGACGCAGGCCCAGGTGAGATGACCGCCTCAGGCGCCGAGGCCGCCGTCGTGCTCATGTCGCGAGGTCGAGCATCAGGACGTCGCGCCGAACCCATGCGATGACGGCGTCGAGCCCTTCGTCGGTCTTGAGGTTGGTGAAGCAGAACGGCTTCTCGCCCCTGAACTCCTTCGAGTCCCGTTCCATGACCGAGAGGTCGGCGCCGACGTGGGGGGCGAGGTCGGTCTTGTTGATGATGAAGAGGTCGGACTTGATCATGCCCTGGCCGGCCTTGCGGGGGATCTTTTCGCCTTGGGCCACGTCGATGATGTAGATGGAGAAGTCCACCAGCTCGGGGCTGAACGTGGCGGAGAGGTTGTCGCCGCCGGATTCGACGAAGATCACCCGCAGGTCGGGGTGCCGGGCTTTGAGCTCCTCGATCGCGGCGGTGTTCATCGAGGTGTCTTCGCGGATGGCGGTGTGCGGGCAGCCGCCGGTTTCGACGCCGATGATCCGGTCCTCGGGCAGGATGCCGTTGGCTGCGAGGATTTTGGCGTCCTCGATGGTGTAGATGTCGTTGGTGATGGCGGCCATGGAGATCTCGCGGCTCATGTGCCGGGTGAGACGCTCCACGAGCTGGGTTTTGCCGGCCCCCACCGGGCCGCCGATGCCGATTTTGATGGGTTCAGTCATGGTGTCCTCCTGCTAGCTCATGAACATCCGGGCACGTTGACGCTCGTGCCGCATTTGGGAAATTTCCAGTCCCGGGCTTACCGCCCCGAAGTCGTCCGGCGAAAGGTGCGCTATGCGCTCGACGGCGGCAGCGACGTCGTCGGCCGCCATGCGCAGCAGCCGCTGCCCGGCGTTCTGCCCGAGCGGGATCGCCCGCACCGCGTTTTGCGTCAGCGATGTGACGGTCGCGAACAGGTAAGCGGCCAGCGCTTCGGGGAGCGGGACGCCCAGGGAACGGGCGACGACGGCGAACGCCAGCGGCTGATGCCCGGCGGCACGCCCGCCGGTCACTAGCTCCCGGTACAGCGCGAGCGGAGGGGACGGGAACACATCGGTCCCGATCTCCAGCAGCCGCGTCCCCATCTTCACACTGGCCTCCCGTACCTGCCGCGGCAACAGCGAAGCAGATAAAAGAGCATCCAGCTCCGCCACGTCAGCCCCCTCATAAAGAAACCGGATGGCCAGCCCGTCCGAGTAGGAAAGCTGCTGCCCGATGAACGCACGGAGCCACACGCCAAAGGAAGCCTCATCAGAAATGATCCCCGCGTCGATATACGTCTCAAACCCAAGTGAGTGCGCAAACGCTCCGGTAGGAAGGGCAGAATCGGTGAGCTGCTGGAGAGCCAGCTGGTAATCAGTGGCTGTGTTCTGCATGGCGGAAAGGCACAGGCATGACGCGTTCCTGGCGGTCGTAGGGCACGGCGACGTGGCGGAGGTAGTCCTCGACGGTGTGGTCGTAGGCGCACACCATGACGTCAGCCCCGTATTCGGAGGACGAGTCGAAGAACTGGGCCTGGAGGTGCCGGTTGCCGAGGGAGTGTGCCACGACGCCCATCTCGTAGACGGACCTCGGCGCTATGACCAGGACGTCGGTGGGCAGTACGGACACCACAATCATGGTGGTTTCGGCCACGTGCAGGATGTCGCCGTCGCGAAGGTCGCCGGAGCCGGAAGGCAGGCGGATGCCGATGTCCTTGCCGTGGTCGGTGGTGACGCGCTGGATGCGTTTGACCAGTTGGGCGCTGGGCAGCACCACCTTCTCGCGGTGCAGCCCGGTGAAGGCGGCAAGGTCGGCGGCGGGCAGCTCGTGAAGGTTGCCGAGGACTTTTTCGATGATCACGTCAGGCTCCGGTGGTGTTTAGAAGAGGAAGTAGCGCTGCGCCATAGGCAACACGTCGGACGGTTCGCAGGTGACGTCTTTGCCGTCCACCGTCACCTTGTACGTTTCGGGGTCCACCTGGATGTCCGGGGTTGCGGCGTTGTATTTGAGGTCCGCCTTGGTCAGGGTGCGGATGCCGGAGACGGGCCGGATGATTTTTTCCAGGCCCAGTTCTTCGGGAACGCCTGCGTCGATGGCTGCCTGCGACAGGAAGGTGATGGAGGACTGCTGCACGGCCTTGCCGAACGCGGCGAACATGGGCCGCATGGTGCGCGGCTGCGGGGTGGGGATGGAGGCGTTGGCGTCGCCCATCAGCGCGTAGGCGATCTGGCCGCCCTTGAGCACCAGCTCCGGCTTGACCCCGAAGAACGCCGGATCCCACAGCACCAGGTCAGCGAACTTTCCCTCCTCCACCGAGCCGATCGAGTCAGCCATGCCCTGGGCGATCGCGGCGTTGATGGTGTACTTCGCCACGTAGCGCTTGAGCCGGAAGTTGTCGCTGCCCACCGAGCCGTGGACACCGCCGTCGGGATCTTCCAGGACACCGCGCTGTTTCTTCATCTTGTCCGCAACTTGCCAGGTGCGGGTGATCACCTCGCCCACCCGGCCCATGGCCTGGGAGTCGGAGGAGGTGATGGAGAAGATGCCCAGGTCCTGCAGGACGTCCTCGGCGGCGATGGTCTCGGCACGGATGCGGGAATCGGCGAATGCCACGTCCTCCGGGATGTCCGGGTTGAGGTGGTGGCAGACCATCAGCATGTCCAGGTGCTCTTCGATGGTGTTGCGCGTGTACGGCAGGGTGGGGTTGGTGGACGCCGGCAGGACGTTGGGCAGCCCGGCGATCCGGATGATGTCCGGGGCGTGGCCGCCGCCGGCGCCTTCGGTGTGGAACGTGTGGATGACGCGGCCGTCGATGGCCCGGATGGTGTCCTCCACGAAGCCGCACTCGTTGAGGGTGTCGGTGTGGATGGCCACCTGGACGTCGTACTCGTCCGCCACTTTCAGGGAGGTATCGATGGACGAGGTGGTGGAGCCCCAGTCTTCATGCACCTTGAGGCCGATGGCGCCGGCGCGGATCTGCTCGGCGAGGGGTTCGACGGCGGAGGCGTGGCCCTTGCCGAACAGGCCGATGTTGATGGGCAGCCCCTCGGCGGCCTGCAGCATGCGCTGGATGTGCCATTTGCCGGGGGTGACGGTGGTGGCTTTGGTGCCTTCGGCGGGGCCGGTGCCGCCGCCAACCATGGTGGTCACGCCGCTGGTGAGGGCGGTGGGCACCTGGTCCGGGGAGATGAAGTGGATGTGGGTGTCCACGCCGCCGGCGGTGAGGATTTTCCGTTCCCCGGCAATGATTTCAGTGCTGGCGCCGATCACGATGTCCACGCCGTCGGTGATCTGCGGGTTGCCGGCCTTGCCGATTTTGAAGATATGGCCGTCCCTGAGGGCGACGTCGGCCTTGTAGATGCCGGTGTAGTCCAGGATCACTGCGTTGGTGATGACGGTGTCCGGGACATCCTACATCCCCTGGTTGCCTGACCGTTCTGGCCCATGCCGTCGCGGATCACTTTGCCGCCGCCAAACACCACTTCCTCGCCGTAGACGGTGAGGTCCTTCTCGATCTCGAGGAAGAGTTCGGTGTCGGCCAGCCGGATGGCGTCGCCGGTGGTCGGGCCGTACAGGTCCGCGTATTGCCTGCGGGGAAGGTCGAAGCTCACTGTCCGTCCTCCTTACCGGTGCCGGAACCGCCGCCGGGACTACCGCCGTCGGGATTACCGGCGTCGAGCCCGCCGTTCACGGCATTGCTGAGGCCGTACACCTCGCGGCTGCCGGCGAGTTCAATGAGCCGAACCGTTTTGCTGTCCCCCGGCTCGAACCGTGCTGCCGTGCCGGCGGGGATGTCCAGCCTCCGGCCGTAAGCAGCCTCGCGGTCCAGCGTGAGCGCTGCGTTCGCCTCGGCAAAATGGAAATGCGACCCCACCTGGACGGGACGGTCGCCGGTGTTGGTGACGACGACGTCGATCGCCTGCCGTCCGGCGTTCACCGTCACCGGCTGCGGCCTGAGGATGTACTCGCCTGGAATCATGGCCGCCTGCCTTATCGGATCGGATCGTGGACGGTGACGAGCTTGGTGCCGTCAGGGAACGTGGCTTCGATCTGGACGTCGTGGATCATTTCCGGGACGCCTTCCATCACGTCGTCGCGGGTGAGGATGGTGGTGCCGTAGCTCATCAGGTCCGCCACGGTGCGGCCGTCGCGGGCGCCCTCAATCAGTTCGTAGCTGATGATGGCAATGGCTTCCGGGTAGTTCAGCGTGAGTCCGCGGGCCTGCCGGCGCCGGGCGAGGTCGGCTGCCACCACGATCATGAGCTTCTCCTGCTCACGGGGCATCAGATGCATCAGGATCCTTTCCAGGGCCGGGCACGGTCCTACGTTTATAGACCGGAGAATCATGCATGGCCAGCATCCCCGGTGCATCGCCTCCACGGCGGTCTTCCGTGATCACACTAGGCGGGCCAGGTTTCCGTCAGATTTCCGGGGTCCGTCGCCGCCGGTGTCTTGCGATGATGGGCTTTACAGGCTAACTAGTTAGAGAGACAATCTAGTTATGAATGTTTCAAGGTCTGACGGGCTGGCTTCAGGCAGCGTGGACTGGCCCAGCGATTGGCTGCGGGCCACGCTGGGCTTCCTTGCCCTCCGCGCACTGTCCGCCGGGCCCTCCTATGGCTACGCGATCATCAGCGAACTCGAACGCCACGGGTTCGGCGCCATCAAGGGCGGGACGTTGTACCCGCTCCTCACGCGCTATGAGGCTGCCGGCCTGGTCACCACCGAATGGCGGGCGGGCGACGGCGGCCCCGGACGCAAATACTTCGCCCTCACCGAGCAGGGACGCGCGGAACTCACCCGCCTCAGCGCTGACTGGCTGCGTTTTGCGGCCATCAGCGTCCATTACCTCGACCCCGAACAGCCTACGAAGGAGACCTCCGCATGATGCAGCACACCCGCGATCAGAAATGGTTCGACCAGCTCGTCATGGAGCTTCGTCTGCGCCAGGTACACGGGAGCGCCATCGGCGACACCATCGCCAGCGCCAGGGAGCTCCTCGGTGACACCGGCCAACAGGCCGAGGAAGCCTTCGGCCCTGCGCGGGAGTACGCCGCTGCGCTCGACCTCCCGGCCGCACCGAAGCATGCCTGGATACGACGGGCACTCTGGCCGTCACTGATCGGACTGCTGGCCTTTCTGGTCTTCAATCAGGCGGCAGTGTCCTGGACGAGGTCGGAACTGCTGCTCGTTTCGCCTGCGCAGCTTGCCTTCCTCGCTGCTCCGGTGGTGCTCATAGCCTTCTTGCCGCTCTATCTCGATGCCATCATCCGGCGCCTCTGGGTGTGTGTGATGCTCTCGGCCATTGGTGCCCTGGCTGGCCTTGTCTCAGCCTTCATGACGCCCGCCACGCCGGCAGATGCGTGGCTTGCGCTCGAGCCGCTGCCCTGGCTCATCGGCAGCACCCTGGTCATGGTGGCGTTCTCGATCGCGAATACCATCCGGTCATCCGGTTCTGAGGACGACGACATCACTGATCCGCTGTCCGAGACGACCGAAAGCACAGGAAGGGGCGCCACGGTGATGGTCCAGGTGACCAACTGGCTGTTCCCCATCCTCGCCCTGGCCATGCTTGGCCTCGCATTTACGCTCCGCTGAGTCAGCGACCACTTTGACGGCGAGCGATAATTGCCGCGTGAGGTCGCTGCCCGCTGGTGGTCCTGGCATGCGTCTCGACGACGTCGAAGCCCGCACCTGCCAGCTCGCCACATAAGTCACCCACCGGCCAACGGTAGGCGGGGGTGACGGCATGATCGAACTCTTCGACGGTAACTCCATCGAAGAAGCCAATCAGCAGGGAGCCACCAGGGCTGAGGACCCGGCCGAATTCCAGGAGGGGAACGTGGATTGTGTCCGGATCATGGTGGATCAGTGAGTACCAGGCCATTCTTTAAGGAAATTGGTCCAGTGGCCCGGACCGCAGCCAGCGTCGAGCACGGACCCATCGATCCCATTGGCCCACGTTGCCACCAGGCGCCGATCTGAGGGGTGCACAGCATCCATTGAAGCGAAGCGTTCAACATATGCGACCGCCCTGCGTGAATACGCGTCGCCCACAACGTTGCCCATGCGTTCGAGTCTAGGCAGGCAACGCCGGGCCCACAGCACGGGCCCCTCGATCCCGCCGGCCCCCGTTGCTGTGCTTGAATGCGTTTAGAAGAACCGAGCGTGGGCGCGAAGCCACGAAAGACAACTAGAGGAAGCAGGCGTCATGGCGCAATCTTCGGACAGCCACCTTTGGGCTCTGGCGCGTGCTGAGCGCACCGCGCTGGCGGAAGACCTGGCAGGCCTCCGCCCGGAGCAGTGGCATCACGAGACTTTATGTGGGCGTTGGGATGTCGAACAGGTCGTCGCGCATCTGACCGCCGCAGCGAGCCTGAACCAGTGGCAGTGGCTGCGCAGCATGCTCGGTGCGCGCTTCCGCCCGGACGTGCACAACCAGCGCCGGCTGGAGGAGCACCGCGGCAACACCTCGGCCGAAACCCTGGACCGGTTTCGCGCCGTCGTTGATAGCCGCATCGCACCCTCCTCTGATACTCCGGCCTATTTGGGGGAGGTAGTCGTCCACGCTCAAGACATCCGCCATCCTCTGGGGCTACCCGGTACTCCGAGCGTCGACGCATTGACCCCCGTCGCGGAGTTCTTCGCCCGCCGCGACTTCACAGTCGCCAGCCGCACGCACGCTGCCGGCCTGCACATGAGGGCAGACGACGGGCCGTTCACCGCGGGTGCGGGACCGCTGGTGACAGGGTCCACCCTTGCCCTGGTGATGACGATGGCCGGACGCGTTCCCTATCTTGAGGACCTGCAGGGTCCCGGCGTACCCACTCTTCGATCGCGCCTCGGCGGCACCGTGGCCTAGTTGTATCGGGAAGGCAGCAACTGTCCGGCCGTGCTCAACGCTGCGAAGATCGAACCATGGATTACGTGATCGCCCCCGAGATACCTGCCGCTGAGGAACTCATCGAGTTGTACGGCTCGGTGGAATGGACCGCCTATACCGACGAGCCGGCAACTCTTGTCGACGCCATCACCGGCTCGTTCTGCGTACTTACGGCAAGAAACCCGGCTGGCAAGCTGGTGGGGCTTGCGCGGACAATTTCTGATGGTCACACGGTCGCCTACATTCAAGACATCCTGGTGTCGGCTGAGCATCAACGGCAGGGCATCGGCGGAGCACTGCTTGATGAATTGCTGCGCCAAACCGGGCGCATCAGGCAGGTGGTCTTGCTGACTGATGCCGGGCACGCCCAGCGAGCCTTTTACGAGTCCAGAGGTTTTATGGAGGCACACGACTTCGCCCCGCACCAACTCCGGTCTTTCGTTCACTTTCGTTGACTTTGGGCCCGGGAAGCCGCTGGCGGAAATCACCGCGCACACTTTGTATGTACACGCGACTACGTGGGTGCAACACTGCATTAATGAACATCTCGGAGTGGTGGCCCCTGGTAGACGCGGAGACACGCGACTGGCTTATTGAGCACAATGGCGAGCCGCTTCCGCAGCATGTCATCGCCGATATCTTGGCGGTCACAGGCGGGAACACCGATCCAGAGTGGTGGGCTGGCGGATCAGACGACGGTTCCCAGCTTTCCGACAACGCCGTGGACTGGATCGAGGCTGTCGCCAACGATGAGGAGCCCACCGCCGGCTGACGCCCTTCCGCCGCGCCCCGCACGGGGTCCGGGCCTGTGGGCAGTCTTTCAGCCGTCGACGACAGACATCGGCAGGACGCCCCCGTGAACAGCAGGAGCGATGCTGTCTAGCTGCCAGTCGTCCCCCGATGCCCGGAATGTGGCGGTTTGCACCAGCGAGTAGCCCGACGGGACGCTACTGGACCCATTGGCCGCCGAAGCCTGGTATTCCTCGGTCAATTCCTTGAACCGGACGGTTGCCTCCGAACCGGTCACCTCGACCGATTCCACCGTCAACGTGGTCGAAAACGACGTGTACCAGAAGCCCATCGATGTGAATCTGGCCTTCGAACGGGCCACCACGGCGAGGTCCCGCTCACGCTTGGTCCTGTAAACCGCCGTCATCTGCTCCGCGGCAAGGCGCGCGGCGGGGGGACTATCGAGGACGGTGCCGTTTCGATCCTCGACGGCTGCCTGGATGATGGCTACGAGCTCGGACGACGGCGGCTCCGGCACCGCTGCGGACGACCCCACCGTGGGTGGCCCGGCGGTCGGCTGGCACCCGGCGAGGACGAGCCCGAGCACGGCCGCGACAGCTACCAGGTATGGCGGGCACTTCATCGACTCTCCCCCTTGCCGCGGATGTCCTCACAGCGTGCCGCGCGGCACCCACCCAGTCAACTGGTGGCGTTGACCCGTTCCCGGGTTCGTGAGTTCCTGGGGCCTGGTCACCGGGCCGGGTGTTTTCAGGCCGGCGCTGCGGTGGATTCCCGGACCACCAGCCGGGTGGCCAGTTCCACGTAGTTGGACTCGAGGGCCTCCCCCTTGGCGAGCCGCAGCACGGTCCGGAGGGCTGCCCACCCCATCTCCTGGAGCGGCTGGGCCACGGAGGTGAGGCGGGGAACCGACTGCTCGGTGAGGTCCGTTCCGTCGAACCCCACCACACTTAGCTGCCCCGGAACACTGATTCCCTGGTTCCGCGCCTCGTCCAGGACGCCCAGTGCGATGAGGTCGTTGGCGGCGAAGATGGCGGTTGGAGGTTCCTTGATGCCCAGTAGCGAGCGGGCCCCTGACACCCCGCTCTCACGGTTGAAACGTCCGGGCAGGACATAGTCCGGGTCCGTCGGAATCCCTCCACCGCGTAGGGCTGCCAGGTAACCGTGCAGCCTGGCCACGCTGCATTCAACCTCGTCCGGTCCGCCCAGGAAAGCGATCCTGCGGTGGCCGAGGGCGATCAGATGCTCCGTCGCGGCTTTTCCGCCTGCCCAGTTGGTGGCCCCGATGCTCACGTACCCCGGATCGGGCGGGCTCAGCGGATCGATCACCACCACAGGAATCCTGCGACGCCGGAACGACGCCAGGTGGCCGGCGGTCACCTCTGAGGTCACCAGGATCAGCCCCTTCCGGCCGGATTCTGCGAGCCGCTGGGACCACTGCTCGTGGTCGATGCCGGCAAGCCGGGCTGGCTTGACGCTGCTCAGGACGATCTCCACGCCTTCCTCAGCGGCGGATTCCACAATCCCGGTGATCACATCCAGGGAGTACGAGCTGTGCAGTCCGTGGAAGACCAGCTCCACCAGGGCAGGGCCGGTGGACCGGGAACGGCGCTGGGCGGGGGATTCATAACCGAGCTTGGCCAGGGCGGCCTGCACTCGGACGCGCGTGGCCTCCGCGACGTCGTCCCGGCCGTTGATGACCTTGGATACGGTGGGCGCGGAGACGCCGGCAAGGGCGGCGACGTCCGCGAGGTTCACCTTTGAGCTCTTGCCGGACAACACCACGGACTCTCCCGAAAAATTTCGACGGTTGATCTGTGCAGCACAGCCACCGCAACGTTCAGGAGCAGTCCTTGACGCCGGCAGTGTGATGCCACTAACTTTTATCACAGAACCGAATTACTTGCGAAATATTTCGAGCCACGGATCAACGGAGAACCCAGCCTATGACCACGCCTGACACCAGCCCGTCGCTACGCGTGGGGATGGTGGGCCACGCCTTCATGGGCGCAGCCCACTCGCACGCCTGGCGCACCGCCCCGCGCTTCTTCGATCTCCCCCTTGCCCCGGAACTGACCGTGCTCGCCGGACGGGACCAAACCCGCGTCACCGAGGCTGCGCGCCGCTTCGGCTGGGCCAGCACCGAAACCGACTGGCGCGCCCTGGTGGAACGGGACGACGTCGACCTCGTGGACATCTGTACCCCCGGCGACACCCACGCGGAGATCGCCATCGCCGCGCTGAAGGCCGGCAAGCACGTGCTGTGCGAGAAGCCGCTGGCCAACAGCGTGGCTGAGGCGGAGGAGATGGCTGGCGTTGCCGCCGAGGCTGCGGCCCGCGGGGTTTACGCCATGTGCGGCTACTCCTACCGCCGCACGCCCGCACTGACCCTGGCACGGAACATGGTGCGGGACGGCAAGCTGGGAACCATCCGCCAGGTGCGTGCCCAATACCTGCAGGACTGGCTGTCGGATGAACACGCTCCGCTGACGTGGCGGATGGACAAAACCAAGTCCGGCTCCGGCGCGCTCGGCGACATCGGCGCACACAGCATCGACGCCGCCCAGTTCGTCACCGGCCAAAGCATCACCGGCGTCTCCGCCATCATGGAAACCTTCACGAAGGAACGCCCGGTGGGCGGGGACTTCGTAGGCCTGGGCGGGAACGGCGCGGTAGGCGCCGGCAGTGAACGCGGCCCGGTGACCGTGGATGATGCGGTGGTCTTCAGCGCCAGGTTCGACGGCGGTCCGATCGGCGTCTTTGAGGCAAGCCGGGTGGCGCTGGGCCGGAAGAACGCCATGCGGCTGGAAGTGAACGGCTCGGCCGGGTCCATCGCGTTCGACTTCGAGGACATGAACTACCTGAACTATTACGACGGCGGCAGCGGCGCCGATGCGGATGCTCCCGGCTTCCGGCGGATCAACGTCACCGAAGCGCACCATCCATACACTGGCAACTGGTGGCCGGTGGGCCACGGGCTGGGGTACGAACACGGCTTCACCCACCAGGTGGTGGACCTCGTGACGGCCATTGCCGCCGGAACCCAGCCCACGCCGTCGTTCGCCGATGCCCTCCAGGTGCAGCGGGTGCTCGCGGCCGTGGAAAGCAGCGCAGGCGGGGATTCCCGCTGGACCCCAGTGGACGGACGCAAAGGACACACGGCATGACAACCACGAAGAACGCCCTCGTAGTGCGCGGTGGCTGGGATGGCCATCAGCCGGTCGAGGCCACGGACCTGTTCATCCCTTTCCTGCACGAGCAGGGCTACACGGTTCGGGTGGAGGAGTCGACGGCGGTGTACGCCGATGCCGGCTACCTCGCCGGTGTTGACCTGATAGTCCAGTGCAACACCATGACCACCATCGAGAAGGCCGAGTTCGAGGGCCTGCGCAACGCCATCGCAGCCGGGACGGGCATGGCCGGGTGGCACGGCGGAATCGCTGATTCGTACCGGAACAGCTCTGATTACCTGCACCTGATCGGCGGCCAGTTCGCCTGCCATCCGTCCAAGGACCACGGCGAGCCGCAGGGAAACGCTTCGGATAATTTCCGGACGTACACCGTGAACATGCTGCCGGCAGCGGCGGACCATCCCATCACGGCCGGCATCGGCGACTTCGAACTCTTCACCGAGCAGTATTGGGTGCTCTCCGACGACTACATCGACGTGTTGGCCACCACCACCCTGCCGGCCCGGGACGGGGACGCCTGGCATCGGGACGTGGTGTCGCCGGCGATCTGGACGCGGGCGTGGGGTGAGGGCCGGATCTTCGTTGCCACCCCCGGCCACAGCGTGGACATCCTCAAGGACAACAACGTCCGGACCATCATCGAAAGGGGCATGCTGTGGGCAAGCCGCTGAACATCGGCGTGATCGGCTGCGGCAACATCATCGCCCAGTACCTGGCCACCTTTCCGCGGCTGGCCTCAGTCCGGCTGGTGGCCGTCGCGGACCTGGACGTCGCCCGGGCGGAAGCAGTGGCCGCGGACCAGCCAGGGGTGCGGGCCCTCAGCGTTGATGACCTCCTGGCGGACCCGGGGGTGGACCTGGTCCTGAACCTGACCATCCCGGCTGCGCACGCCGAGATCGCCCTGCGGGCCATCACCGCCGGCAAGGCGGTCTACGGCGAGAAGCCGCTCGCCGCCACCACTGAAGAGGCACGCAAGGTGCTGGAGGCAGCAGCGGCGGCAGGCGCCGTCGTCGGCTGCGCACCGGACACCGTCCTGGGGACCGGCATCCAGACGGCCCGGAAGGCGATCGATGACGGCCTGATCGGGACGCCCATCTCGGCGACCGCCACGATGATGACGCCCGGCCACGAACGCTGGCACCCCAACCCGGACTTCTACTACCAGCCGGGCGGCGGGCCCCTGCTGGACATGGGGCCGTACTACGTCTCCGCCCTGGTCACGCTGCTGGGGCCGGTGGCGTCGGTGGTCGGCGCGGCCAGCCACACGCGCACCAGCAGGACCATCGGCAAGGGCCCCCGGGCCGGCGAAGAGGTTCCCGTCAGCACCGATACCCACGTGACCGGCGTCCTGGTGCACGAGTCCGGCGCGCTCTCCACCCTGGTGATGAGCTTCGATGCCGTGGCTACCCGGTCCGCAAACCTGGAAATCCACGGTGACGCTGGCTCACTGGTGGTCCCCGATCCCAACCGTTTCGACGGCGACGTGTCGCTCCGGACGCTCGGCGGCGAGGGCTGGGAGGTGCTTCCCGTCTCGGCCGGTTACGTGGATTCCGCCCGGGGCTTCGGGCTGCATGACATCGCCGTCACGCCTTCGGGCACCGAGCCGCGGGCCGGCGGACAACTGGCCTTCCATGTGCTGGACGTGATGGAATCCGTGCTGGAATCGGCGGCCTTGGGGCAGTCGGTGAAGGTGGCGAGCCGCTGCGAACGGCCGGAGGCGGTTCCGCTGACGGATCTCGGCGCCTGACCGGAATATTGTCCTACGGCGCAGATTCCCGGATCTTCAGCACAAAGCCTGATTCGACGTGCACGCCGTTGTCAGTGTTCTCGCGGCCTTCGATCCGGTCGAGGAGCAGCCCTATTGAACGCTCGGCGATCTCGTCCATGCCTGGCGAGACCGTAGTGAGCGACGGTGAGGCGAAGCGGGCTTCGTCGATGTCATCAAAGCCGGCCACGGCCACGTCGCGGGGCACTGCGATGCCACGGATGAGGAGCTCGTGCATGGCCCCCAGGGCAAGGGCGTCGTTGAGGCCGAACACGGCATCGAAGCGGACACCGCGGTCCAGCAGCCCGGCCACGGCAGCGGCGCCGCCGTCGCGGCGCCATTCGCCAGGGGCCACCAGTGCCGGGTCGAAGCTGACCCCGGCGGCCTCGAGGGCTTTCCGGTAGCCGTTCAGGCGCAGGCCGGCACTGCCTGCCGACTCCCCGGGATGCGCGCCCACCACGGCGATCCGACGCCGTCCTCCCGCCAGCAGGTGGGCGGTGACCGCCTGGGCGGCCTCCTCGTTTTTCATGGTGACCAGATCGAACCGGGGGTCCACGATGTGCTCCCCGAGCAGCACCACGGGCTTGGTGCCGCGGCGGGAGGCGACGGCGTCGGCCTCCATGGCCATGGGGGTGAACAGCAGGCCGTCGGTCAGTTGCCGGAACGGGCCCTGCAGCGCACTTACTTCGTTGTCCTCCGCAGCGGCCGACTGCTCCACCAGAACGCGGTAGCCCCGCTTGGAGGCCACGGTCATGAGCCGGGAGGCCAGCTCGGCGTAATACGGTGCGGACAGGTCCGACAGAACCAGCCCCAGCATGCGGGTCTTGCCGGAGCGCAGGCTGCGCGCGGTCAGGTTCGCTTCATAGCCAAGTTCGGCAATGGCGTCCTGGACCCGCTGCTTGGTGGCGGGCCGGATGAACTCGTAGTCGTTAAGGACGTTCGAGACGGTCTTGAGCGAAACACCCGCGGCGCGTGCAACGTCGTTCATGGTCACTGCCATGGGGCTTCCTCCTGCTGGCGATCTGTTTGCGTACATCGTTGCAGATAATGCCGCCACCGGAACAACCCGCCGTCGCAATGGCCTCGCCTGGGCCGTCACGGTGACCGCCAGCGGCGGAACCGCAATCCTGGCGGGAGCGGGTCAGCCCTTCGCAGCCTTCGCAGCAGCCTTGGCCGCCTGCTTGGAAGCCCGCACCTTGGCCAGCGACTCCGGATCAACGATGTCCGCGACCGACAGGTAGGCATCGGCCTGGCCGTAGTGGCCGGCAGCCTCCCGCCAGCCCGGGGCCTGCAGTCCGCGTTGTTTGCCCAGCAGGGCCAGGAAGATTTTCGCCTTCTGCTCCCCGAAGCCCGGGAGCTCCTGCAGGCGGCGCAGCACTTCCTTGCCGTCGGGGCTCCCCTTGGTCCAGATCAGCGTCGCGTCGCCGTCCCAGTCACGCTGGACCGTCTCGGCGAGCGCCTGGACCCGCCCGGCCATGGACCCGGGAAACCTGTGGACAGCGGGCCGCTCCTTGAAGACCTCCACAAAGGCCTGCGGTTCATAGGCGGCCACGGCGGCGGGGGCGATCGACCCGATGCGGGCCCGGATCTTTTCCGGGCCCGCGAAGGCGGACTCCATGGTCACCTGCTGGTCCAGCAGCATGCCGGTCAGCAGCGCAAAGGCGTCGTCGCTGAGGAGTTGGTCGGCGGCCGGGTCACCGGTGATGTGCAGTTCCATGGCCTTCATCTTTCCACCAACCGGCGCCGCCGTCATGGCCGGCGGCTGCGCGGTCCGGGCCTAGGACTCCAGCGACAGGCGGATCATGGACCAGGACACAGCCGGCAGTTCGGCGGTGAGGCGGCCGCCGTCCGCCTGCGGCGCTGACATTCTCCGTGGGCAGGACAGAGGTGGAGTCGTCCGCGGTGGCCTGCCAGTACGGATCCTTGTTGGCGTAGGTGACCGCTTCGAGGACCCGGACCTTGCCCAGTCCGGCGATGGCGGCATCCAGCGTCAGCGCATCCGTCGCGGAACGGTTCACAGCGAAGACCACGGCCTCTCCCTTGTCCGCGTCGAGCGTGGCCACGGCGGAGAGTGCCGCCACGTCAGCTGTCTTGTCACCGCTGACCAGCGGGGATTCCACGGCGAGCTGCAGCACGGTGCCGGCGGCGTGCCGGGACGTCAGCGCGAACGGGTGGAAGGTGGTCTGCTTCCAGGCGCGGCCGCCCGGTTCGGTCATGATGGGCGCGATGACGTTGACCAGCTGGGCCAGGCTCGCTGAGTGCACGCGGTCCGTGTTGCGCAGCAGGGTGATCAGGAGGTCTCCGACGACGACGGCGTCCGCCACCGTGTAGATGTCCTCCAGCAGGACGGGGGCAACGGGCCAGTCCTGGCCGCTGGGTGCCTTCGACTCGCCGCGGCTCATGTGCCAGACGTTCCATTCGTCAAAGGAGATGTTGACCTGTTTGTCCGATTTCCGGACGGACTTCACGTGGTCGATGTGGGCCACGATGTCGCGGATGAAGGCGTCCATCTTGTGGCCCGCGGCGAGGTGTTCCTGCAGGTCGCCGAAATCCTCGAAGTACTGGTGCGCCGAGACGAGGTCAACGAGGTCGTAGGTTTCGGTCAGCACCACGCGCTCCCATTCACCGAACGTGTGCATGGTGGGACCGGAGCTGCCACAGGCCACCAGTTCCAGGTCGGGATCGATCATGCGCATGCCGCGGGCGGTGTCGGCTGCGAGCCGGCCGTATTCGAGGGCATTCTTGTGGCCGATCTGCCACGGCCCGTCCATCTCGTTGCCCAGGCACCACATCTTGATGCCGTAGCCGTTTTCTGCGCCGTTGGCCTTGCGCTGGTCCGAGAAGGCCGTGCCGCCGTCGATGTTGCAGTATTCCAGCAGGTCCAGGGCTTCCTGGGTGCCGCGGGTGCCCAGGTTCACGGCCATCATGGTTTCGACGCCGGCTTTGGCGGACCACTTCGCGAATTCGTCAACGCCCACCAGGTTGGGGTCCGTGGAGTGCCAGGCGAGATCAAGCCGCGCCGGGCGCTGCTCCACCGGGCCTACGCCGTCCTCCCAGCGGTAGCCGGAGACGAAGTTGCCGCCCGGGTAGCGGACCGTGGACACGCCAAGCTCGCGTGTCAGTTCCAGCACGTCCGTGCGGAACCCGTCCTCGTCCGCCGTCGGGTGTTCCGGCTCGAAGATGCCGGTGTAGACGCAGCGGCCAAGGTGCTCCACGAACGCGCCGAAGGTGCGGCGGCGGACCGGCCCCACGGTGAAGGACGGGTCGATGGTGACCTTGGCTGCGGCTGACTCTGGTGTGCCCACGGAAAACTTCCTCGTTTCAGGTTTTGTACAACGTTATAGAAATCAATTGTTAGCGCTGATGCGGCGTGAGTCAAGGGGCCGGAAGGCCTCCACAGGCATCGTCCTGCTCAAGGTCCAGGGCCCTGCCTGTGTCCTGCCGCCGGACCTTGGGTGCTGCTGCGCCAAAACCAAGTACTACCTAATCTCAAAAACGGGTACCGATTACCCGTTCACCAAGGCGCCTTGGACAACTAGTTTCGACTCAGAGAACAAACCCGGATGGCTCACTTGGGGGTGTGGGAAGAGGATGCGACCAGGACCCTCACACTTTGACTTCCCGGCCCCACGGGCCGGGACACCAAGCGGGGCCGGCGACGAGGAGGCCTTTGAGACCAAGGCCTCTCCCCCAGCCGTCGCCGGCCCTCCCACCTGCAAACCCAAGACCCGCCGCGCGCGGCACCCCTGACCGGCCATGGACCTTCCGCGCTCGGCTGCAGGGGTTGCAGATACCGGCCCGCCCTCCGGCAACCAGCCGGCGGTCAACCACGCGGATCCTCCAGCAGGGGTCATCCTGGACCTCGTCACAGGCGCCGAAGGCCTCACTGATTCGCTGGCCAGCCTGACCAGGACGGCCGCGGCCGCCATGGGCCGGGCCGCGGATTCGCCCACCGAGACCGCCATGGTCCTGCTCCTCGGCAAACGGGGCAGCCTGGCCGCTGCCACGTGCGGGGATGCCCATTCCCTGGCCCAGCTGGAGCTGGACGTCGGCGAGGGGCCGCTGACCGACGCCCTCGCGGGGAACAGCCCCACCGCGATGAACCACGTGGAGCGGGACTTCCGCTGGCCGCTGTACCGGAGCGGTCTGCGTGCAGCAGGTTTCCGCAGCGCTGTCGGCATCCGCTTCCAGCTTGGCGACGGAGCAGAATCGGCGCTGGTCTTCCTGGGCCGGGGCGCCCACGCCTTCCACCGCAGGGCCATGGCCGAGGCGGCCGCCTTCGAGGACCTCGGGTCCCGCAGCCTCAGGCTTCTCTTGGAGCTCAGGGCCGCCCGCAACTCCGCCGCGGACCTGAGGTCCGCCTTGGAGAGCAGGACATCAATCGACGTCGCCTGCGGCGTGATCATGGCGCAGAACCGGTGTTCGTACGGTGAAGCGATCGCCATCATGACCAAGGCCTCAAGCCACCGGAACCTTAAGCTCCGCAGGGTGGCCGAGGACATCCTGGAAAAGCTTCCGGGCGGTGCGCCCCGGCCACATTTCGACCACTAGGGCGCACCGGCCCGCGCGGTTGACTCCACAGGTGGGAGACGTACCCCCATCCGGGCTGTTCCCGGGGTCAGAGCCCCCCGGCCAGCTTGTAGTAGGCGGCGTTCCAGTTCAGGTCCTTCTTGAACTGGCGGATGGTGGTGTCCTCGTCGATGGTCAGCAGTTCGGTCTTGGCGATCTCCGCGAAGTCCTCGAAGACGTCCATGCCGACGGCGGTGCTGAGCACGGTGTGGTGCGCGGCCCCGGCGGTGAGCCAGGCTGCGGCGCTGGTGGCGAAGTCGGGCTTCGGCTGCCACAGGGCGCGGGCAACGGGCAGGTTGGGCAGCGGCTGGTCCAGCGGCACCACGTCCACGGCGTTGGCCACCAGGCGGAACCGGTCCCGCATGTCCGAGAGGGCCACCACCACGCCGGCGGAGGCATCGGCGTCGAACACCAGGCGGACGGGATCTTCCCGGCCGCCGATGCCCAGCGGGTGGATTTCCAGGCTGGGCTTTCCGGCAGTCAGGGACGGGCAGACCTCCAGCATGTGGGCGCCCAGGATCTTCTCCGAGCCGGGTTCCAGGTGGTAGGTGTAGTCCTCCATCAGGGAGGCGCCGCCGGGCAGGCCGGCGCCCATCACCTTGGCGGCACGGACCAGGATGGCGGTCTTCCAGTCGCCCTCGGCGCCGAAGCCGTAGCCGTCGGCCATCAGCCGCTGCACGGCGAGGCCGGGGAGTTGGCGGAGCGCGCCGAGGTCCTCGAAGGAGGTGGTGAACGCGGCGGAGCCGTTGGACTCCAGGAAGCTGCGCAGCCCCAGTTCGATGCGGGCGCCGTAGCGGAGGGAGTCGTGGCGGGCCGCGCCTGCGCGGAGCTCCGGAACCACGTCGTAGAGGTCCTCGTACTCCGCCACCAGGGTGTCGACGTCGGCCTCCGCGGCGCCGTGCACGGCGTCGGCGAGCTCGTTGACGGACCAGGTGTTGACGGAGACGCCGAAGCGGAGCTCGGCTTCGGTCTTGTCGCCTTCGGTGACGGCGACGTTGCGCATGTTGTCGCCGAAGCGGGTCAGCTTCAGCGTGCGGACGGCGGCCCAGCCGGCGGCGGCGCGCTGCCAGACGCCCACCTGGCGGGCCACCTCCGGGTTGGAGACGTGGCCCACGACGGTCTTGCGGGCGATGCCGAGGCGGGACTGGATGTAGCCGAACTCGCGGTCGCCGTGGGCGGCCTGGTTGAGGTTCATGAAGTCGAAGTCGATGTCTGCCCAGGGCAGGTCACGGTTGGCCTGGGTGTGCAGGTGCAGGAGCGGCTTGCGCAGCAGGTCCAGCCCGTTGATCCACATCTTGGCCGGGGAGAAGGTGTGCATCCAGGCGGTGACGCCGATGACGGAGTCGTCCGAGTTGGCCTCAAGCGCGGTGCGGCGGATGGCGTCCGAGTCGGTCAGGACCGGCTTCCAGACAATCCGGACCGGGACGGCCGAGGAGGCGTTGAGCTGGTTGGCGATCTCCTGGGACTGGGCGGCCACCTGCTTGAGGACATCCTCGCCGTAGAGGTGCTGGCTGCCGGTGAGGAACCAGACCTCGTAGCCGTCAAGGGAAGTGTTTGCTGCGGTGCTCATGGGGGTCTCCTGCAAAAGTTGTGTGGTGGCGACGGGCCGGGAGTTACTGGCCGTAGACGTTCTGGTAGCGGGCGTGGAGGGAGTCGATGTGCGCCGGGTCGATGGCGATCGGTTCGCCCAGCTGCCGGGAAATGTGGACGGTGCGCGCCACTTCCTCGCACATCACGGCGGCTTTGACGGCGGACCGGGCGTCCTTGCCGATGGTGAACGGGCCGTGGTTCTGCATCAGCACCGCGGGCGAGTTGGAATTCTTGAGGGTCTCCACAATGCCCTGCCCGATCGAGTCGTCGCCGATCAGCGCGAACGGTCCCACCGGGATGGCACCGCCGAACTCGTCGCCCATCATGGTCAGGACACACGGGATGGACTCACCCCTCGCGGCCCAGGCCGTGGCGTAGGTGGAGTGCGTGTGCACCACACCGCCGACGTCGGGCATGTTCCGGTACACGTAGGCGTGCGCGGCAGTGTCCGACGACGGCGAGAGCGGCGGGTTGCCCCACTCGCCGTCCGCGTCGCCGTCCACGGGCACCCCGTAGAGGTCGGTGACCACCATCTGCCCGGGGGTCAGGTCGTCGTAGGAGATGCCGGACGGCTTGATGACCAGCAGGTCACGGCCGGGGACGCGGGCCGAGACGTTGCCGGCGGTCCACACCACCAGTTCGTAGCGGGTGAGTTCGGCGTGCAGGCTGCAGACTTCCTGCCGGATCCTGGCAATGGTTTCGAGGGTGCTGACGGTGGTGGTGCTCATGCGGAGGCTCCAACGGTGGCGGGGGCTGGTGCTGCGTGTGCCTGCGCCGGATGCTCCGGCACCCCGCGCTGCGGAGGTCCTGCGCTGGATGGCCTTGAGCCGGTGCATCACATCGTTGGCGCCGCGGCCGAAGTAGTCGTGCAAGGTCCGGTATTCCTGGAACAGTTCCTCGTAGGCGGCCACGTTGTCCGGGATCGGCGTGTAGACCTCGCCCGGCTCAGAGCCCATGGCGGCCGCGGCCTCCCGGATATCGGCGTACTTTCCGGCCGCAACGGCGGCGTGGATCGCGGAACCGAGCGCGGGGCCCTGGGCAGAGCCGATGGTCGAGAGCTGCAGGCCGGTGATGTCGGCGTAGATCTGCATCAGGAGCTTGTTTTTCAGGAGCCCGCCGGCCACGATGAACTCCTTGACGGGCACGCCGGAATCACGGAACGCATCCACGATGGTGCGGGTGCCGAAGGCCGTGGCTTCCAGCAGGGCACGGTAGGTGTCTTCAGGCTTGGTGGCGAGGGTCTGCCCCACCACCACGCCGGAGAGTTCGTGGTCCACCAGCACCGAGCGGTTCCCGGAGTGCCAGTCCAGGGCGATGAGCCCGTGCTCGCCGATTCCCTGGCGGGCGGCCAGTTCGGTGAGGTACTCGTGGATGCCCAGGCCCTTTTCTGCAGCGGCCTGGTGATATTCCGGCGGGACGCCGTTTTTGGTGAACCAGCCGAAGATGTCCCCGACGCCGGACTGTCCGGCCTCGTAGCCCCAGAGGCCGTCCACGATGCCGCCGTCCACCACCCCGCACATGCCCGGGACTTCGTGGAGTTCGGTGCCGTTCATGACATGGCAGGTGGAGGTGCCCATGATGGCCACCAGCTGGCCGGGAGCCACTGCGCGGGCAGCCGGGGCGGTGACGTGGGCGTCCACGTTCCCCACCGCGACGGCAATGCCCACGGGCAGGCCGGTCCATTCGGCGGCCTCGGCGGTGAGGTAGCCGGCGGCGTCGCCCAGCCGGCCGATGGTGTGTTCCAGCTTGGTGCTGACGAAGTCCTTGAACTGCGGGTTCAGCGCGGCCAGGAAGTCCTCGGAGGGGTAGCGGCCGTCCTGGTAGATGCCCTTGTAGCCGGCGGTGCAGGCGTTGCGGACGTACTGGCCGCAGAGCTGCCAGACGATCCAGTCGGCGGCTTCGACCCAGTGGTCCATGGCGGCGTAGGCGTCCGGGTCCTCCTCGAGCAGCTGCAGGCCCTTGGCGAACTCCCATTCGGAGGAGATGAGGCCGCCGTAGCGGGGCAGCCAGGCCTCGCCGCGTTCGGCAGCGAGCTCGTTGATCCGGTCTGCCTGCGGCTGCGCGGCGTGGTGGCGCCAGAGTTTGACGTAGGCATGCGGCCGGTTGGCGAAGCCGTCCAGCTCGTTCAGCGGGGTCCCGTCCGTCTTGACCGGCACCATGGTGCAGGCGGTGAAGTCGGTGGCAATGCCGACGACGGCGGCCGGGTCAATGCCCGCGTCGGCGACGGCGGCGGGAACGGCGTTGCGCAGGACGTCACGGTAGTCGTTGGGCACCTGCAGCGCCCATTCGCCGGGAAGCCGGGCGGCGCCGTCGGCCGGTACACCAGCTGTGTCCGCGGGCAGCGCCCCGGTGACCACGGCGTGCGGGTAGTCAAAAACGCCGCTGCCCAGTTCTTTGCCGTCCCGCACGCGGACCACCACGGCGCGGCCCGAAAGCGTTCCGTAATCCACGCCGATGACGTATTGCTCGCTGCCGTCCACTGTGACGCCCATAAGAAGATCCTCCGGTTAGCTGCCGCCACTTCGCGGCCTGGAGTTAATTGTGAGCGCTAACAAGATGGATGTCAACGTGCGCAACAGCCCCCTGCGCAGCCGTGGTCGGAGCGGCCCCGGTTGGCCAAAATTTCCATTGGGTGAAAGTTGTTCCCCCGTCGGCTACCAGGGAAGGCCAGACTGGTATGGGCGCACAGCGGGGTACCGGATGTGCTGAGCCGCCACACCGACCAGAGGAACGCCGATGCCCGTTGAACAGCTCCGCCTTGAGGAAATCCGGATGCGTGATCCCTTTATCCTCGAGGCGCTTCCAGGTGAGTTCGTCCTTTTCGGGACAACCGATGAGAACGTCTGGGAAGGGGCAGCGACCGGCTTCGACTGCTACGTCAGCGATGACCTGGAGCACTGGAACGGCCCGCTTCCCGCGTTCCGCCCCCGGGAGGACTTCTGGGCGGACAGCCAGTTCTGGGCGCCGGAAGTCCATTCCCTCGATGGACGATTCTTCATGCTGGCCACCTTCGCCACTTCAACCGGCTCACGCCCCCGCGGAGTCGCGGTCCTGGTCGCGGACCACCCCACTGGTCCGTACGAGCCGTGGAGCGACGGACCTGTGACACCGGCGTCTGAACCCTGCCTCGACGGAACCCTGTTTGTCGATGACGACTCTGCCCGCTGGCTGGTCTACAGCCGCGGCGCCGAGGGGACACAGGGCAAACCAGGGACCCCTGATGGCGAAATGTACGCGCTCCGCCTGACCCAGGACCTGAAAGCCGGCGCCGGTGAGCCGGTCCTGTTGTTCGCAGCATCATCGGCAGGATGGACCAGGCCATTGCGGTTCCCCGCCGGAGTCGAACCACCGGCGGGCCTGGGCCTCGCGAAGGACCCGCTGTTCACCGATGGCCCCTTCCTCTTCCGATCTTCTGAGGGGACACTGCTGCATGCTGTGGTCGAGCCACGGGGACGACGGTTATGCGATGGGAATCGCGGAATCAGAAAGTGGAACCGTCACCGGGCCCTGGATCCAGCACGAGCGGCCCTTGTGGACCAGCAACGGCGGCCATGGCATGGTCCTCCGTGCCTCCAGCGGACACGACTACCTGGTGTTCCACTGGCCCAACAACACCCCGGACGAACGCGTCAAGCTCACCGAAGTGGAGATCAAGGGAGGCCACGTCCGGATCCTGTGATGTGGTGCGGGCTGCTCGGCGCGCCGCACCAGATGACGTGGACTGCTCCGCTGCCTGCGTCGACGATGAAAACCCTTCTGTTGTTTTGGCGTGCGGTTGGTTATGCAAGGCGTTCCGCGAGCCCCCGTTTAAGGTAGTCGATGGCTTCGCTGACGCGTCGTGGGGTGTGCACTGCGGCGGGGTAGACGGCATGGATGTCCGCGGACGGCGTTGGCATGTCCTCCAGGACCTGTTGCAGCCGGCCCTCGCGCAACATCGGGTTGACGTGCCAACTGGAGCGCATGATGAGTCCCAGGCCCTGGAGGCACCATCCGGTGACTACTTCGCCGTCGTCACTGACCATGTTTCCGTTCACCCGGATGTGTTGTTGCCGTTGGTCAGAGCCGAAACGCCAGACGGCGTAATCGCTGTTTTCTTGGCGCAGGATGATGCAGTTGTGCTGTTCCAGTTCTGCCACCGTCACGGGCCGTCCGGCGCTTTGCAGATATTGCGGGGCTGCACACACCACCCGGCGGCTTTCCGCGAGGCGTCTGGACTTGAGGCGCGAGTCTTCAAGAGTGCCAACCCGGATGCCGATGTCGAAGCTCGTCCCTGCAATATTGAGGGGAAGGGCTGACAGCTCAAGATCTATGGCGACCCGGGGGTGCTCTCGCACGAACTCACCGAGCAACGGGGCGATGTGGATGCGGCCAAGGCCGATGGTCGAATGCACAGCGATGCGCCCTCGGAGTTCGCCATACTTCTGCGACACCCCTTCTTCGAGATCCGTTTTCTGCTGCAGGATCGACAATGCGCCGGCGGCGTATTGCTCCCCTTCGGGGGTGAGGGTCAGTTTGCGGGTACTCCTTCGGACGAGTTGCACCCCGAGCCGGGACTCCAGCAGGGTCAACCGCTTGCTCACCGACGGGAGTGACTTTCCCCAGCTTCTGGCGGCCTCCGTCAGGCTCCGCGAGCGGGAGATCTGTTCGAAGAACTCCAGGTCATCGACGCTGCTTAGATCCACTTCCACCACTTCTTTCCCTGAGGGAAACAATGCCTTGTCCCGGACCCTGTATATCGCATTCTTGTTAATCCATACACTTATTCGGCAGGAGCCACAACGCGTCCACCCACAGTGCAACAGGCCAGGCAAAGGCGCCCCAGACAAGAAAGTCCCCCATGACACAGACCCACAAAATTGCCGTGATCGCTGGAGACGGAATCGGGCAGGAGGTTGTCCCGGAAGGTGTCCGGGCACTCGAAGCCGCGGCTGAGGCGTTTGACTTCAAGCTGCAGACCACCGACTTTGACTTTGCATACGGCGACTACTACCTCAAGCACGGACAGATGCTGCCCGACAACTGGTTTGACCAGCTCAGCGGCTTCGATTCCATCTTCTTCGGCGCCGTGGGATCCCCGGAAACCGTCCCGGACCACATCTCACTGTGGGGAAGCCTCCTGCAGTTCCGCCGCCACTTCGACCAGTACGTCAACCTGCGGCCCGTCAAGCTGCTGGCCGGCGTCAAGAGCCCCCTGGCGGACCGGGTTCCCGGGGACATTGATTTCTACGTCGTCCGGGAAAACACCGAAGGTGAGTACTCAAGCATCGGTGGCAGGATGTTCGAGGGAACCGACCGGGAGACCGTCCTCCAGGAGACCGTCATGACCAGAACCGGGGTGGACCGCATCCTGAAGTACGCGTTCGACCTCGCCGCCAGCCGTCCCAAGAAGCACCTGACGTCGGCAACAAAAAGCAACGGCATCGCGATCACCATGCCCTACTGGGACGAGCGGGTCGACGCCGCGGCCCGGAACTACAGCGATGTCAGGACGGACAGCTACCACATCGACATCCTCGCGGCGAACTTCGTCCTGCATCCCGAACGGTTCGACGTCGTCGTGGCCAGCAACCTCTTCGGCGACATCCTCTCCGATCTGGGGCCTGCGTGCACGGGAACGATCGGCATAGCACCCAGCGGCAACATCAACCCCGAACGCCGGTTCCCGAGCCTCTTCGAACCTGTCCATGGCTCGGCCCCCGACATCGCCGGAAAGGGCATCGCGAACCCCATCGGCCAGATCTGGAGCGCTGCCATGATGCTCCAGCACCTTGGCGAGGACGCCGCGGCCGCCGCCGTTGTGAAGGCCTTCGAGAACGTCCTGGCGAGGGGAGACCGATCCCTCACCCCCGACCTGGGCGGCAGGGGCACTACCGAACTCCTGGGAAAAACCATCGCAGATGAGATCCGCACGGTAGCCGCCTCCCGCTAACGGCCGCTGCACAGCTCAACCCGCCCGCCCTCGGGCGGTTCCTTCCCCGTCGACGTCGGAGGTGGCCTCGAGTCAGCACAAAGCCGACTTTCAGGAAACACAATGTTCTTGCCAAGATACGAACGGATCGCCCAGCGTGCGCCCCTTACTCAGCAGACCCTTGCCCCTTGGTGTTCCAAATGCGCGACTCCGGAAGCGCCGAGGACGAAGGATTGCGGATGGGATCCCGGCCTGAGTAACCAAAACGAAGACTAGGCCAGGACTGGGGAGCTCTCAGCCGCCACTCCTAATCCCGCGCCCTTACGTAAAGTAAGTAAGCTGATAGTTGTACGCGACGCCTAATTCAGTTTAGCTCGCGCCCCTCCCGCCGTCATCCTTAGGCACCAGTACCGGGGGCAGGATACGGCCTCGCTCCGGACCCACTCACGCGTCGCGCCGGCTCCCGATACGGCCTGCCTGCCTGTCTGCCAAGAGTCATCGCGTCTTGACTGTTGTCCGATAGGAGCCTAAAACTCAGATCGACAGGTCGAGGGTTGGAGGCGCCGGTGGTTGGACAGCGGATCGGGTACGTGCGTGTGAGCACCCTGGACCAGAATGAGAAACGCCAGCTCGAAGGCCAGGTTCTGGACCGGGTCTTCACGGACAAGGCCTCCGGCAGGGACACCGCCAGACCGGAGCTCACGGAATTGCTGCGGTTCGCCCGCGACGGGGACACCGTGGTCGTGCACAGCATGGACCGGCTCGCCCGCAACCTCGATGACCTGCGTGCCCTCGTCCAGGGCCTCACCCGCAAGGGCGTGCGGGTGGAGTTCGTCAAAGAGAGCCTGGTCTTCACCGGCGAGGACTCCCCCATGGCCAACCTCATGCTCTCCGTCATGGGGGCCTTCGCCGAATTCGAACGCTCCCTCATCAGGGAACGCCAGAGGGAAGGCATCGCCCTGGCCAAGCAGCGCGGCGCCTACAAAGGACGGAAAAAGACCCTGACACCGGAACGGGCGGCCGAGCTGGTCCAGCGCGCCGGCAGCGGCGTCCCGAAAGCCGTCCTTGCCCGCGACTACGGAATCAGCAGGGAGACGGTCTACCAATATCTGCGCCAAGCCAAGCGCGCATAAAAGTACCTCCCCGCCCAATGCAGGCATTTACTGGTTGTTACTCGTCGTCGTTGAAGATCGGCCGCTCCGCGACGAAGTTATCCGTCATCTTGTAGCTGCTAGTCGTGGTTGTAGAAGAGACTGGGGCACGTTCGGACATCTTCTTGAGGGCCTGCGCCATCGTCTTCAACTGGCCACGGACTGACGTGCTTGAGAAGCTGTGCGTCGAGTGCAGCATTACATCGACGTGAAGGTCAAAGTCATCCCGATACTTAACTCCGTTCAGGTCCTCGTAGTTAAGTGTGACAACAACTTCGTCGGGAGTGGGGTTCAAGTTTTCCAGTTGATCGCTTCCAGCAACTGACGCGCCGAACCACCACGTGTTGCGGAGTTCCTGCCTTGGGCTTAGGACGCCGATAGTCCTGGAGTATCGCTGTTGGATACTAGCGGCACCCCTGTCCTTGTCCGGATCACCGGTTACGATATCTCGATCGAATGAGACGCGTAGATTTCTCGCAACCGTCGCACCGTCGTTGCGGATAACGAGGTCTGCGCTCGTGTCACTTTCGGTTGCGAGCTGAAACTCCGCGACAACCACGGGACGGCTACGATCAGCGCTATCCCGGGCCGAAGCTCGAAGGGCGTTGATTGCGACTATGCCGGTGGCAATGGCTGCCATCGCAGAGAGTCCGTCGCCGTGATCATTGATCCAGGTGAAAGCTGGAGAGAGCACCAGGGCAACGAGTCCACAGGCAACCGAACCTCCCACAAGGAGCTTGTCGCGGTTTCTCATGCATCGCTCCTTATGTTTTCTAAGTGGGTCCTGCTTCGGCGGGTTGAAACATCGTCCATGAGCCTGTTAATTCGATCAGTACAGCGCAATTGCATCGATGACCACCGCCGGCCCTGAGATGTATGCATGAACATCGTCGGGATCTAAGTCGATCTCCAGCTGCTGTATCAAGGGCTTCACCGTATCCTCAACTTGCGGCATGACTTTTCGCCTGAACAGGTGTTCCCAGTCGTGAAGCAACCATTCCTTGGCGCTCAGATATCCCTCATCACCATCATCGATCAGGTGTGACACCGTTCCCAGAACTCGCATCTGGCCTTCAACTCTGTTGGCAGAGGCACTGTCGATGAAGTGGTCCGGCCGCACGTTGATAAAGACCTTTGGCGACAACCCGGAGCCAGTCACTCCCAACAGGACCGGGATCGGCAACAACTCGTTCCTCAGGTACACCTGCTTGAGCTGCTCGGCAAGCTGGAGGTCCATTGCATCCAGGTCAAAGATCGATTTCAGGTCGCCTTCAGCCGTATCCATCAGCCGACGCAGGATGAAGAAGATCTTTCCTGCAAAACTGGCGGCCGTAATACGTGTCAGTCCCCCGATTTCGACCAAGTCGTCCTTGGAAAGAATAGCTTCACCTCCGGGATTTACCTTCACCCCGTCAGCGTGCATGAGGGCATCTATCACCTTGCTCACGGTGGCCTTCTCTTTTGGCTGAAGGCTGTAGGTCGACTGGTTTTCTATGTCCGTTCCCGCGGAAGCATCAATGCCGATGCCGGACACGCCAACCTTGCCGCCTCCACTGCGCTTTCGCACCGTCTTTTCAACAACGTCCATCTGGCGTGACACGTCAATGTCGTGGTACTCCGCATGGGCCAATAGCGTCTCGGTGTCAAGGTAAATGGGGGATCTGAGTGCCATGTTCCGATTGTGTCAAACGCTTCCGACATTGCTGGGCCGTGACGCCGGACGCTCCCCTGCCTTAGTTGACGAAATATCCGTTATCGGCTTTTAACGCCCGGGAGTAGAAGCAGCTGTGAAACCCCCTGCCGTTGACGGGCTGCGTCACCCGGCTTGTTCGCAGCCTGGCCACCGCAAAGAAAGCTTCGGTAGCTAGGCGGTAGAGAAGGGGCATGGTGGCGTACCGGGCCGCCTGCAGGCAGACGCCATTGTCGCCGGCGGCTTTGAGCGGGACGGGTACCAGTTCCTGGAGTTCCTCCAGGGTGCAGCCGAAGGTTTCGCGGACCGTAACGCCGTCGGGTCCGGTAAGGAAAACGGCCTTGTCCGTGTACACGCGGGTGACGCAGCCGACGCCGGTGAGCGGGTAGGTGCAGGCTTCCACGATCTTGGAGGCACCTTCGCGGGTGAGCAGGGTCATCATCACGAAGACGTCCTTGGCGCCGGTGGCCAGGTCCATGGCACCGCCGACGGCGGGAATGGCACCGGGTGCGCCGGTGTGCCAGTTGGCGAGGTCGCCGGTGGCGGAGACCTGGAACGCGCCGAGCACGCAGATGTCCAGGTGCCCGCCGCGCATGATCGCGAAGGAGTCGGCGTGGTGGAAGTACGAGGCGCCGGGGAGTTCGGTGACGGGGATCTTGCCGGCGTTGATGAGGTCGCCGTCGATCTGGTCTCCCTTGGCTGCCGGGCCCATGCCGAGCATCCCGTTCTCCGTATGGAGCGTGATGTTCTGCTCCTCGGTGAGGTAGTTGGAGACCAGGGTGGGCTGGCCGATGCCAAGGTTCACAAAGGATCCGGGGGCGATGTCGCGGGCCACCAGGCGGGCCAGGTCATCGCGGCCCAGGGCCGTGTCGGAGGTCTGGATGGACGTTGCGGTGCTCATCTCAGGCCACCTTCTCTGCAGTGCTGCCGGCTACGCGGACAATGGTGTTGACGTAAATTCCGGGGGTGACGACGTTTTCCGGGTCCAGGCTTCCAATGGGGACGACTTCGGAGACCTGGACGATGGTGTGCTTCGCGGCGGCGGCCATGATGGGGCCGAAGTTCCGGGCGGTCTTGCGGTAGACCAGGTTGCCCTTGCCGTCCGCCTTCAGTGCCTTGATCAGGGCGACGTCGGCATGGATGGGGGTTTCAAACACCTGGCCGCGGCCGTCGATGATCCGGGTTTCCTTGCCCTCGGCGAGCATGGTGCCGTACCCGGTGGGCGTGAAGAATCCGCCGATCCCGGCGCCGGCGGCCCGGATCCGCTCGGCCAGGTTGCCCTGCGGCACGAGCTCCAGCTCGATCTCGCCCGCCTTGTACTTGGCGTCGAAGTGCCAGGAATCGGACTGCCGCGGGAAGGAACAGATCATTTTCCGCACCCGGCCTTCCTTGATCAGCAGCGCCAGGCCCTGGTCTCCCTGGCCCGCGTTGTTGTTCACCACCGTCAGGTCCGTGGCGCCGCAGTCCAGCAGCGCGTCGATCAGTTCGAACGGCTGCCCGGCGTTGCCGAACCCGCCGATCATCACGGTGGAACCGTCCTTGATCCCGGAGACGGCCTCCTGGACCGAATCTACAAAGTTCAGCATGGCTTAGGCCTTTCCTGTGTTGGTTCCGGCACGGTCATGTTTTCGAGGACGACGGCGAGGCCCTGGCCCACGCCGATGCAGATCGCGGCGACGCCCCAGCGCTCACCGGAGGCCTGGAGGGACCGGGCGAGGGTGCCGAGGATGCGGGTGCCGGAGGCACCGAGCGGGTGGCCCATGGCGATGGCCCCGCCGTGCCGGTTCACGATGGAGGGGTCGATGCCCCAGGCGTTGATGCACGCCAGGGACTGCGCGGCGAAGGCTTCGTTAAGTTCGACGGCGCCTACCTGGTCCCAGCCGATGCCCGCCTTCGCGAGGGCCTTGTTCGCCGCCTCCACCGGGGCGAACCCGAAGAACTGCGGATCGTTGCCATGCGCGCCGCGGCCGGCGATCCGGGCCAGAGGCTCCAGGCCCAGCAGCCCGGCGGCAGCCTCGGACCCGATCCAGGCCGCGGAGGCGCCGTCGGACAGCGGGGAAGCGTTCCCCGCCGTGACGGTGCCGCCCACTTCGGCGCCCTCGGGCTCGTTACGGAACACGGTCTTCAAGGCGGCGAGTTTCTCGGCGGTGGAGCCGGGCCGGATGCCCTCGTCCCGGACCAGGTCCGTGCCCGGGCACCGGCGCTACGAGGTTGTCGTAGAACCCCTCGTCCCACGCCGCAGCGGACAGGTTGTGGGAGTTCGCCGCGAACTCGTCCTGGGCCTGCCGCGTGACGCCGTACTTCTCGCGGAGCCGTTCGGTGGCCTCGCCCAGGGAGATGGTCCACTCCTTCGGCATGGCCTTGTTCACCAGGCGCCAGCCCAGGGTGGTGGAAGCCAGGGTCATGTCCCCGGCAGGGTAAGGCTTCTCCGTCTTCGGCAGTACCCAGGGCGCGCGGGACATCGACTCCGCGCCGCCCACCAGCATCAGCTCGGCATCGCCGGCGTTGATCTGGCGGGATGCGATGATCGCCGCGTCCAGTGACGACCCGCAGAGGCGGTTCACGGTGGTGCCGGGGATGGACACCGGCAAACCGGCAAGCAGGGTCCCCATCCGGGCGATGTTGCGGTTCTCCTCGCCGGCGCCGTTGGCGTTGCCGAACACCACCTCATCGATCCGTTCCGGGTCCAGCGCCGGCGCGCGTTTCACGGACTCCCTGATCACGTGCGCTGCAAGGTCATCCGGACGGACGGCGGCGAGGCCGGAGCCGAACTTGCCGAACGGGGTGCGCACGGCGTCGTACACAAAAGCCTGGTTCATGGTGGGGTGTCCGTTTCGTTGTCCATGGTGGAGGGTCCTGCTGGCGGTAGCAGGGCGGTTTTGGCGGAGAGTTCGATGCGGTGTCGGGGCGGCCGCGTGGGTGAGGGTGCGGTTGACCTTCCGGCCGGGGAAGACTGTCGTTACTGTGCGGGGGCCGTGGGCAGTTCCAGCCTCGTTTGTACATAGGCTGTCTGGGCCGGTGCGGAGGTGAGGAAGTTGACGAAGGCTTGCGCTTGGGCCGGGTCGCTGGATTGGGCGCTGACTGCTGCTGAGAACTCGGTATAGTGCTGGAGCTCTGGCGGGAAGGGACCCACGATTTGGGCCTGGGGAACGAACAGCAGTTCGCTCAGCTGTTGGACAGCGACGTCGGCGTTGCCTGTGACGACAGCCTGGGCCACGTAGCCTTTTTCGACGACGGTAGCGCGGGCGCCGACGTCCTCTGACAGACCGAGTTTGTCCAGGAGGGCCGTGAAGTATGCGCCGCTTGCGCCGACGCCGGAGTAGGCAACTGATCTTGCCGCGCGCAGGGTCTGGACGAATGATTCAGCGGTGGAGATGTCGGGCTTAGGGGTGCCGCGCTTTACGGCGACGCCGATACCGGCGCGTGCTACCGATGTCAGGGTGTGTGGGTCGACGACAGTGGTGAGGGAGCCGAAGGATTCGGTAACGGCGATCATCACGTCGAAGGATTCGCCGGCGTCGATACGCCGAAGAAGTTGGCCTGTTGGTTCGAAGACAGCGTCGATGCTGACTCCTGTTTCCTGCCGGAACATGATGATGACCTCATCAAGGGCTTTCTTAACAGCCGGCGAGCTAAAGACTTTCACTGGGGTTCGTTCCTTCTCGTTGTGCTTTTCAGCGGGGCGAAGTGCCGGAGGACCCCGAGCTCACTGCGTAAGAGCCGGGTTACGACGCCCGAAACTGAGAGAGGGGCACCGCGACGCCTCGTGTCGGGGTGTCGGGGACGAGGTCTTGCATCATGAGCATGCGGCGTTCGCCGTAGATGTTGTCTCTGATCCATACCACGCCGATTTCGGGGGCGGCTTCCACGACTGTTCCGCGGATATGGCCGTGCCGGGCGGCGCATGCGACCAGATCGCCTTCACGGACATTCCATGCCCATTTGCCGGTTGACATGTTGTCTCCTCGATAGTCGGTGCCAGCCGTGCACACCGCCGTTTTTGCATGGTGGAAGGGAGGCCGGGGCCGATAAAAATGAAGGGAACTCATGGTTGGGCTGGGGCTTCCCTGGTTTGCAGGGAAGTCCCAGCCCAGAGGGGTTAGAACTCGACGACGCTCACGGTCTTGCCGGTGACGGCGGATTCGGCTGCCGCGTTGGCCAGGACCAGTGCCGATACTCCATCCGCGAAGTTCGGTGAGGTGGGCGTTCCGGTGCGGATGGACCGGGCGAAGGCCTCAAGTTCGGCGTAGTAGGCCTGGGGGTAGCGTTCGAGGAAGAACGGCAGGTATGCGTCTGACTCTTCTGTTCCTGCCGCACCGGACTTGCGCACTGTTGTGGGAGCAACGTTGCCGGCGGAGAGCATTCCGCGCGGGCCGAAGGCTTCCAGTCGCTGGTCGTAGCCGAAGGCGCAGTGGCGGGAGTTGGTGATGGTGATGAGTTCACCGTCGCTGCCGCGGAGGGTTACCACTGCGGAGTCGAAGTCGTTGAGCTCGGCGATGTCTTTGCTGAAGACGTTCGATGCCACTGCGGTCACTTCGACGATGTTCGGGACGAAGGAGCGTGCCATGTCGAGGTCGTGGATCGTCATGTCGCGGAAGATGCCGCCGGATCCGGCGATGTAGTCGCGCGGGGCGGGCTCGGGATCGCGGCTTGTGATGGTGAGCTGTTCGAGCTTGCCGATTTCCCCGGCTTCGACCCGGGTGCGTACGGCGGCGAAGGACGGGTCGAAGCGGCGGTTGAATCCGAGCATGATCGGGACGGTGGTGTCCTTGATCTGCTCACGGCATGCGAGGACGTTGTCGATGTCGAGGTCGATGGGCTTTTCGCACAGGACGGCGAGGTTGTGGGCGACTGAGCGGGAGATGAGGTCCACGTGGGTGCTGGTGGGCGAGCCGATAATGACGCCGTCGAGGCTGGTGTCTGCGAAGACTTCTTCGGGGTCCTGTACGGCGCGTGCGCCGGTGCTTTCGGCCAGCCGGCGTGCCCCGTCGATGAACGGGTCTGCGATCAGGACGAGATCGATGTCCGGGTGGGCGGCAATGTTGCGGGCGTGTACCTGCCCGATGCGGCCCGAGCCGAAGAGTGCCAGGCGCAGGCGTTTGTCGTTGGACATGGGGTGTGGCCTTTCAGGAAATGGGGAAGTGGGTTAGTCGCGTTGCCGGAGACGGCAGGGGCGGTGCGGAGCTTGGCCGATCAGCGCGCGAGGGAGACTTCGGGGAAGCAGTTGATTGCTGTTTCGTAGGCGCGCTTAAGGCCCTCGGCAACGGGCAGGCTGCGGTGTTCGGCGGAAATAATTTCAACCCCCCAGGGGCCCTTGTATCCGGCATCGAGAGTTCGCTGGATGAACGTGCGGGTGTCGAAGTCGCCCTGACCGCAGTAGGCGCGGTTGTTGATGGTGTCTTCGAAGATGGTGCCAACGACGTCCTTGTAACCGTCGTCGATTTCTACGGCGAAGACCCTGTCCATGGGCACAACGTCCCAGAGGTCGTCGTGGGAAAGACCGGACCTGTGAGTGTGCCAGATGTCGATCATCAGGCCCGCGGCGGGACTGTCGGAGTAAGTCACGACCTTGACCGCTTCCTGCGCCGTGCGCAGGTGGGAGAACGGTGTCGCTTCGAGGGCAAGCCGGATGCCGGATTCGGCGGCCTCCTCTGCCAGGTCGGAGAATGCGCTGGCCATCGTCGACAGCGGCAGGGGGTTGTCCGTCATGCCGGCTCCGACCTTGATGTGCCGGGCACCCAGGGCCTTTGCGGCTTCGAACAGTTCGGCGCGTTGGATGTCAGATTCGGTGCGCTCGGCTCCGGTGGCCCACCAGCCGTTAAGGAACTCGACTTCGATGATGCCGATTCCTGCCTCGCGGATCATACGCCCCAGCTCGGCGTAGCCGATGGTGCGGCGTGCATGCAGCAGATCGTGGTGTACCAACCCGATGCCTGACCACCCGGTCTGCGCGATGAGGTTGATGCGCTCCTGGATCGGGATGGGGCTGGTTTCGTCCGGGCGTCCGGGGGCGGTATCGCCGGCGCTCACCCAGCAGGTTGCGATCAGCTGCGGGGCTGCGCTGGTTTCGCTGGTCATGCGGTCTCGACCTCCATGGATGCTCCCTGTTCCTTCTCGGAGCGGTAGCAGGCGTCGACAATCCGAGCGACGGCCAGGGCATCGGCGACCGGTGCGACTACCGGGGCGCCGGTGCGGATGCTGTCGACCCAGCCACGCATTTCAGGGTGGAAGTTGCTGATGTTTCCCAGTTCGGGCAGTTCCGAGAACTTGTTCAGTTCGGTCCGGGCAAAGGGCGGGGTGAAGTAGCTTTGGGTCCACTCGGTCCAGCCGGCGCGCCAGCCGGCACGGTCCTGGTCCACGTAGACGCGCAGCTTCTGGGGCAGGATGCCGATTTCCAGCATGCCGCCGGTTCCGTAGACGGAGATACGGGAGCTTTCGAACCACTCAAGGTGGTCGTGCCCGTCGAAGCTGAAGGTCACGGACTTGTCCGGGTAGTTCAGCAGGACGGCTGCGGAATCTTCCCGGCTCGACTCGTCGGACAGGCGTCCGGACTTGTGGACACGGGCGTTGACGCGTATCGGGTGCGCCGAACATGTGCACCAGGGAATCAAGCATGTGGCATCCGATGATCCACAGAGCCCCTCCCATGTCCGCGGGCTGGTTCAGGTGCGCGGTCAAGTGTTCACCGACGAGGGCAGCACCACGGGCGGAGACGGAAACCACCTCACCAATGACGCCGGCGTCGATGAGTTCCTTGGCTTCTGCGATGGACTGGGCGAGACGAACGTTGTAGCCGACCTGCACCACCAACCCGGGGGCGGCCTTGGATTCGGCCTCGGCCAGCTGGAGCAGATCTTCAACGGTTCCCCCGCCCGGCTTTTCGACGACAACGGACTTGCCGGCGGCCAGTGCGCGCAGGGCGTGAGGGACCATGTCCTTGCTCTTGGAGTGGACCATGATCGCGTTGATGCGCTCGTCCTGGAGCAGTGCGTCAATGGAGCGGGGCTCCATGTCGTACTTATCGGTGAAGTACTGCAGGCGGGGATCGTCGTCCGCGGCTGCAACCACTTCCACCCCTTCAATTTCGCGCAGGGCGCGAACCCGGGCAGAGGCGTGCGGGTGTGTGATTCCCAGAAGTCCTACGACAATCGGTTCCAACGCATTGTCTCCTTCGACTGAGCACCTGATCGGTGCGTTTGATGGATGTTTGATGGGGCGGGCAGCGACGCCCGGCCGGATCAATAAAATTCAGTATGCAGTGTCACCTAGTGGACAGCTTGTCCAAAGCATTTCATGGAGGCGGCTGTCGGTCAAGCTATGACCTGTGACACGTCTGCGTCCTTCTTTGATGCAGTGCGCGGCGCGCCGAGGTAGTCCGACAAAACTTTGGTTCCCCGCAGGAGGAGATCGACGATGGGCTCTTCGCCCTCAGGCCGGTTCAGGATGCCCTCGCGCAGTCCACTGATGGACAGGGAAGCCGCAACTTCGCCGCGGTGGTCGAAGATGGGTGCCCCGATGGCTGCAATGCCCGGGGTGACGTTGTTGTCGCTGATAACGAAGCCTTGGTCCCGGATGTGCTCCAGTCCGGAGTAGAACTCTGACCGGGACCGCACGTCGCGCCAGGGCTCGCCGCTGCTGGCAACGATCGCAGCATATTCGTCCCATGAAGCCCGGTCTTCGAATGCGAGCAGCGCACGGGGCGCGGCGCCGACATGCAGGGGAAGGGACTCCCCCAGTTTCAGGACCCGGCTGTTGACCCTGATCCCGTCAATGCGCTCGATGCAGACTGCCCGGGTTCCGCGGCGGATGCACAAGAAGGTTGTTTCCCCTGTTGCTGCGTGGATTTCGCGCAGGATGGGGGCGGCGGCCCGGCGGATGTCCAGCCGGTCGGGTGAGCTCGCCGGAAAGGGCGATCATTTTGCTTCCCACCCGGTATGCGCCTCGATGGCCGATCTGTTCCACCCATCCGGCTTCGGCCAAGGTGGCCAGCATCCGGTAAATGGAGCTGGCGGGTTCTTCGAGCATCTCGGTCAACCGGGTCGAGGTTGCGATGCGTTCTTCTGCCAGGGCGGACATCAGTGCCGATGCTTTGGCAATGACGGCAGGGGCGCGGGGGGAGTCCCGCTCGGATCCTTCCGGAGGATCGAGTCGGGTGGCTTCTTTTGTATCGTTCGGGTCTTCCTGGGACATGGAGGCGGAGAGGGCCTGGGCGGCGGTGTCCAGGATTCGCCGTGCCGCGTCTTCGTGGCCGAGGACTGTTGCCCGCAGGCCTGCGACCGAGATGGCGCCCAGGAGGCTGCCGTCCTGCCGGAAGACGGGGACGGCGATTGAGGCGACGCCTTCGATGATCTCGCTGTCTTCAACGCTCCATCCGCGGTTGGCGGTTTGCTCGACCCTCTCCCTCAGCTGCTCGCCGGTAAGCGGTGTCCGGGAAGCGATGCCGGGGTATGGGCCCGAGGCCAACACGCTCTCCCGGAACTCGGGGGCGCCGAAGGCCAGGAGAGCCTGCGATGCGGCCCCCGCGTGGAGCGGAAGGGTGCGCCCGGGGGCAAGGTCGTGCAGGTCGACGTCGGCGCCCTGGATCTGGTCCAGGCATACGGCTCCGTTTTCGCGCAGGACGCAGAAGTAGGGGCTCATGCCCAGCTGGCCGCGGATCCAGCGCAACTGTTCGCGCAGCTCTGCGCGGTCCACGAGCGCATCCGCCGCCGCGTCGCCCAGTTTGAGTATCCCGGTGCCCAGCTCGAGCTTGCCGTCACCGCTCGGCCGGACGAGGTTCTCCTGCTCCAGCGCAGCGACGATCCGGTACACGGTCGGCCGCGGTTCGGACACGACTTTCGCCAGTTCCGCCGGCGTTGACTGGCCAATCCGGGCCAATTCATCGATCACCTGGCTGGCTTTTTTCAACAGCTGAATGGTGTTCACCAACCGCCTCTTTTCTGACCCGAAGGGGCCTCTAGCATCCGCGTAACTACCGTCGCGCAGATGCGCTGCACATGAGCACCTCTGCCATTGTCGTCCTGTCCGGCCCAATGTGCCCTGGGAGGCCCGACTTGTGGTGCGCGCAAATGTAATTTGGAACACCACTAGCTTCATGTGCTGGTACTGTGCGAACATAGTGTCCATTGTACGGCACCAAGTGCTCGCAATCACATCTAAATTTCAGGCGCGGCGGTCATGCCGACGCAGAACTGACGCCTTCAGCGTCACGCGGCTCTCCAAAGGAGGAGAACGGTGTTTAAGAAAATTGTCATGTTCGCTGCAACAGCAGCCACGTCACTGGTACTTGCTGGTTGTGCAGGAGGGGGTGCAGGCAGCGGCAACGGGGCCGGCGGAGGGACACAGGCTCCCGCCGACACCCGCATCGGAGTTTCACTGCCCAGCCAGGATGAAGAGCGGTGGATCACCGACGGTAAGGCCATCAAGGAAGGGCTGGAAAAGGTCGGCTACCAGGTGGACCTCCAGTACGCCAATAACGACATCCCCACCCAGCAGCAGCAGGTAGACCAGATGCTGACCCAAGGTGCCGATCTGCTGATCCTGGCACCGCTGGACGGAACGGCCCTGTCCCCCCAGCTGCAGCAGGCGGCAAGCTCGAACATCCCGATCGTCTCCTACGACCGGTTCGTCAGGAACAGCGCCGACGTTGACGTTTACGTCACCTTCGACAACTTCAAGGTCGGCGCCCAGCAGGCCACCTCGCTGCTCATCGGGCTCGGTGTCCTGAACAAGGACGGCTCCGAAGGCACCGCCAAGGGACCGTTCAATATCGAACTGTTCGGCGGATCGCTGGATGACAACAACGCAACCTTCGTCTTCAACGGCGGCATGTCGGTCCTGCAGAAATACATCGACAACGGCACCCTGCGTGGTGAAGTCGGGACAGAACAAGCTCTCGCAGGTGGCAACCGAGAACTGGTCGCAGCAAAAGGCCCAGGAGCGCATGGATAACCTGCTGACCGCCAGCTACAGCGGCGGAGCAGCCAAGCTCGACGGTGTCCTTACCCCCAACGACAGCGTCGCCCGCGGTGTCATCACCTCACTGGGCAACGCCGGCTACGGCCCGACCCTGTCCTCACAGCCCAAGCCGATGCCGGTCACGACCGGCCAGGACGCCGAGGTTGCCTCCGTGAAGTTCGTCAACGACGATGTGCAGTTCTCCACCGTGTTCAAGGACACCCGCGCCTTGGCCGCACAGACTGTCAAGGCGTCCCAGGACCTGCTGGCAGGAAAAGACCCCGAGGTCAACGACACCAAGTCTTATGACAACGGATCCAAGATCGTCCCCTCGTTCCTCGTGCCGATCCAGCCGATCTACAAGGACAACATCAAGTCCGCCCTGATCGATTCCGGCTACTACACCGCTGAAGAGGTCGCAGCCGGCCGCCTTCAGTAAGTGCCCTTCAGGGAGGGGCACACAGTGCCCCTCCCCTCCCCCTCTCCCCTACAAGACCGATAGGACGGCGGGCCAATGGCCGACCACATCCTGGAAATGCAATCCATCACCAAGACCTTTCCCGGCGTCAAAGCGCTGTCCGGCGTTTCGCTGGCGGTGGAACGCGGTGAGGTCCACGCGATCTGCGGCGAGAACGGCGCAGGGAAGTCCACCCTCATGAAAGTCCTCTCCGGCGTGTACCCCGCCGGAAGCTACGGGGGTGACATCCTGTTCAAGGGGCAAACGTGTTCTTTCTCCGGCATCCGGGATTCAGAGCACGCCGGCATCGTGATCATCCACCAGGAACTGGCCCTCGTGCCGCACCTGTCGATCGCCGAGAACATCTTCCTGGGCAACGAGCGCCGCGGAGCATCAGGACTGATCGACTGGCATAAGACGAACGCCGAGGCCGCCGAACTCCTCGCATCCGTCGGTCTGCGGGAAGAGCCCACTACCCCGGTCGGGCAGCTTGGCGTCGGCAAGCAGCAGCTGGTCGAAATCGCCAAAGCCCTGTCCAAGGAAGTGCAGCTGCTCATCCTCGATGAGCCGACCGCCGCGCTCAACGACAACGACTCCGCCCACCTGCTCGACCTGGTCCGGGCCCTTCGTGACCGCGGCATCACCTCGATCATCATTTCCCACAAACTCAACGAGATCGAAGCGATTGCCGACCACACCACCGTCATCCGCGACGGAAAGACCGTGGAAACCCTGGACATGGCGGATCCCGACGTGAACGTCGACCGCATCATCCGCGGGATGGTCGGCAGGGACCTCGAGGCGTTCTATCCCGACCGTGAGTCGAACCCGGGCGAGGTCGTTCTCCGGGTGGAGGACTGGACGGTCAAGCACCCCACCCAGGACCGCCTGGTCGTCGACGGTGCGAGCTTTGAAGTCCGCGCCGGGGAAGTCATCGGCGTCGCCGGACTCATGGGTGCCGGCCGCACAGAATTGATGATGAGCCTGTTCGGCCGCTCCTACGGCAAGTTCGTATCAGGCAAAATCTTCATGCACGGCAAGGAGATCCACACCCGCTCCGTCGCCGCAGCCATCGAAGCACGGATCGCCTACGCCACCGAAGACCGCAAGGCCTTTGGCCTCAACCTCATCGATGACATCGCACGCAACATCTCAGCCGCATCACTGGGCAAACTTGCGAGCTGGGGATTCGTCAACCACCACGAAGAGGCTCGTGCGGCCGAGTTCGCGATGAAATCGATGAACATCAAAGCCCCCAACGTGAAATCGATCGTCGGCAAACTCTCCGGCGGGAACCAGCAGAAGGTCGTCCTCTCGAAGTGGTTGCTCACCGACCCGGAAGTACTGATCCTGGACGAACCCACCCGCGGCATTGATGTCGGCGCGAAATACGAGATCTACACCCTCATCAACAGCTTCGTGGACGCCGGAAAGGCAGTCGTGGTCATCTCCTCGGACCTGCTCGAACTGCTCGGCACCTGCGACCGCATCTACGCGCTTTCTGCAGGCCGGATCACCGGGCAGCTGCCCGCGGCTGAAGCATCCGAGGAACGCCTCATGACACTCATGACCAAAGAGAAGGAACTCACAGCATGACCGTGACAGCCCCCCGGGGATCCCAAAGGAAAGACGCGCCGGCCGCAGCAGCGGTCGTCAAGACCGGAACCAGCGAAATCCGCGAGCTGTTCACCCGCAACCTGCGCACCAGCGGCATCTACATCGCCCTCGTGGCCATCGTGGCGCTGTTCGCAGGACTCACCGGCGGCGCCTCACTCGGTCCCGGTAACATCACCAACATCGTCCTGCAGTACTCCTACATCCTGATCCTGGCCATCGGCATGGTCATCGTGATCATCGCCGGTCACATCGACCTCTCCGTGGGCTCCGTCGTCGCCTTGACCGGCGCAGTGTCGGCGGTCGTCGTCATCCAATACGGACAGCCGTGGTGGGTCGGCGTCCTCGCAGCCCTCGCCACCGGCCTCGCTATTGGAGCCTGGCACGGATACTGGGTCGCCTACGTCGGGATTCCGGCGTTCATCGTCACCCTCGCCGGCATGCTCCTCTTCCGCGGCCTGACCCTGGTCGTACTCGACAACGTCTCCCTCTCCCCCTTCCCGGCTGACTACGGCCAGATCGCATCCGGCTTCCTCAACGGCCTCCTCGGAGGCCAAGGATACGACCTCTTCACGCTCCTCATCTTCGCCATCGCCGTGATCGGCTACGCCTTCAACCAATACCGGACCCGCAAGACCCTGATCAGCTACAACCAGCTCGTCCCGTCATTTCCGCTGTTCATCGCCAAAATCCTCGTTGTCGCCATCGCCGTCATGGTCTTCGCCTGGCAGCTGGCCATCGCCCGCGGTATGCCGCTTGTCCTGATCATGCTGGCCATCCTCATCATGGTCTACAGCGTCCTCATGCAGCGAAGCGTCTTCGGCCGCCAGGTCTACGCCATCGGCGGCAACGTCGTCGCAGCAGCCCTCTCAGGTGTCAAGGTCCGCACCGTCAACTTCTGGATCTTCGTCAACATGGGCTTCCTCTCCGCAGTGGCCGGTATCGTCTTCTCCTCGCGCTCCAACGGCGCCCAGCCCGGCGCGGGCAACATGTTCGAACTCGACGCGATCGCCGCAGCCTTCATCGGCGGCGCGGCCGTTACCGGCGGCGTAGGCAAAGTCGTGGGAGCCATGGCCGGCGGACTCATCATGGCCGTCATGAGCAACGGCATGCAGCTGATGGGCATCGACCAGTCCGTCCAGTCCGTCGTCAAGGGCCTCGTCCTGATGCTGGCCGTCGCCTTCGACATCTACAACAAGCGCCGCGCCGGTTCCCGCTAACCGCTTCCCGCACTAAGAAGCCACCCGCGTGAAATGAACCATTACGCGGACACCACCTCTTCAAAGGAGTCCATCTGATGACCCACCAGTTTGTATACGAAGCCCTCCCCATGCGGGTGCGTTTCGGCGTCAACTCCCTCTCGACCCTGCCCGAGGAACTCGACCAGATCGGCCTCAAGCGCGTCCTGGTCCTCTGCTCTCCCGAACAGGAGGAGACCGGCAACCGGGTAGCCGAGGCCCTGGGTGAGCGCTGCGTCGGGGTTCTCCCGGAAGCCGTCATGCACGTGCCCAACGAGGTCGCCCAGCGCGCCAGCGACGAAGCTGCCAGGGTCGGTGCCGACGGCTGCGTCGCCGTCGGCGGCGGCTCAGCAATCGGACTCGGCAAAGCCATCGCGCTCAAGCACGGGCTGCCGATCGTTGCCGTCCCCACCACGTACGCCGGATCCGAAATGACCCCCGTATGGGGCCTGACGACCGACGGACGCAAGGAAACCGGCAAGGACCCCCGGGTGCTGCCCCGGAGCGTCGTCTACGACCCCGAGCTCACCAGCGACACTGCCGGCCGCCATGTCGGTGACCAGCGGCATCAACGCCATCGCCCACGCCGTGGAAGCCCTCTATGCCCCGGACGCAACGCCGATCATCTCGCTGATGGCCGAAGAAGGCGTCCGGGCCCTCGCCGCAGCGCTGCCCGCGATCGTGGCCGACAGCTCCGACCCCGAGGCCCGCAGCAACGCCCTCTACGGGTCGTGGCTGTGCGGTGCCTGCCTGGGCGCCACCACAATGTCGCTGCACCACAAGCTCTGCCACGCACTCGGCGGAACCCTGAACCTGCCCCACGCCCAGACCCACACCGTGGTCCTCCCCCACGCCCTGGCCTTCAACCAGCCCGCGGCTCCCGAGGCGACGGCTGCCCTGTCACGGGCACTGGGTGGCGCCGCAGATCCCGCCGAGAGGCTGTGGCAGATCGCCGGGGAACTCGAACGCCCCCCGGTCCCTGGCCGAGCTGGGCATGCAGGAGGAGGACATCGACCGCATCGCCGAAGAAGTCACCAGCCGCTCCTACGGCAACCCCCGGCCGATCACCTACGACGACGTCCGCGGCATCCTGCGCGCGGCATGGGCCGGAAAGCCGCCGAGCGCCAATCCCTCCGTCTGAGCCGCATAACGCAGGCTCCGCCCCCGAGCTGAGCGCATGGAACCCGACTGAGCCACGCGGAGTAGGACCCTCCCTCACGGGTACACCCACAGGAGGGTCCGACTCCACCGTCCCACACATAGACATCACTAGGAGGCAGACCTTGGTCGCCAAGCGGACCATCGCCCCAGGAATCGCCGTATCCCCACTGGCGCTCGGCACCAACGTCTTCGGCTGGACCGCCGACACCGCAACCTCGCACGCAGTCCTCGACGGCTACGTCGCTGCCGGTGGGAACTTCCTGGACACCGCCGACTCCTACTCGTTCTGGGCCGAGGGCAACACCGGCGGCGAGTCCGAAACCATCATCGGCAAATGGCTGGCCGGCCGCAGCGACCGCGACGAGCTCGTGATCGCCACCAAAGTAAGTCACCACCCGCAATTCGCCGGCATGGCCCCCGAAACGATCCGGGCCGCCATCGACGCCTCGCTGACCCGCCTCGGCATCGACGCCATCGACATCTACTACGCGCACTTCGACGACCCCGACGACACCCCTGGTCGAGAGCATCGCGGCCATGTCCGAACTCGTCGACCAAGGCAAGATCCGCTCCATCGGCATCTCGAACTACACAGCCGAACGAATCGAGGAATGGCTCGACATCACCGACCGCGAAGGCTTCCACGCGCCCGTCGTCGTGGAGCCCCAATACAACCTCGTCGAACGAGGAATCGAAGCCGACATCCTCCCCCTGGCGCGCACCCACGGCCTCGCCGTCGTGCCCTACTACTCCCTGGCCCACGGCTTCCTGACCGGAAAATACGACGACGGCGAGGAGATCGAAAGCCCCCGCGCCCCCGACGCGGCAAAGTACCTCACCGCCCACGGCCGGAAAGTGCTCGACGCCGTCAAGAAGCGTCGCCGAGGAGCACTCCGCCCAGCCCGCTTCCATCGCCCTGGCCTGGCTGGCAGCGCAGAACGGAGTCGTGGCCCCCATCGCCAGCGCCCGCACACACCGACCAGCTCTCACCCCTCGTCGAATCCATGCAGATCCAGTTGACCGCCAAGGAACTGCAGCTGCTCGACGAGGCATCCAAGCCCTGAGTCCCTGCGCGCATACTCAGACCACCGACACACACAACAGCGAGGAAACCGACAATGACCCAGCAGACCCGCGTCCCCGAAACCGAGAGCGTTCCCGGCACCAGCACGTGTCCGAGGCCCAGCAAGCGGTTGAGGAGCAACTGGTCCGCAACGTGCTGCGCTCCTTCGAGGACTGCCAGGACCCGCGGCTGAAGCAACTGATGCAGTCCCTCGTGACCCACCTGCACGCCTTCATCCGCGACGTCCGCCTCACCGAAGCCGAATGGAACAAAGCCATCGAGTTCCTCACCGCCGTCGGGCACATCACCGATGACCGCCGCCAGGAATTCATCCTGCTCTCCGACGTCTTCGGCGCCTCCATGCAGACCATCAACGTCAACAACGAAGCCTACGGCGACGCAACCGAAGCCACCGTTTTCGGCCCCTTCTTCGTCGACGACGCCCCGCGAATCGAAAACGGCGGAGACATCGCCGGAGCCGCACCCGGAGAACCCTGCTGGGTCGAAGGAAGCGTCACGGACACCGACGGCAACCCGGTCCCCGACGCCCGCATCGAAGTTTGGGAAGCCGACGAGGACGGCTTCTACGACGTGCAGTACGACGACCAGCGCGTCTCCGGCCGCGCCCACCTCTACAGCGACGATGACGGGAACTACCGCTTCTGGGGCCTCACCCCCACCCCCTACCCGATCCCCCATGACGGACCCGTCGGGAAAATGCTGGAGGCCGTCGGACGCTCACCCATGCGCGCCTCCCACCTGCACTTCATGGTCACCGACCCGGCCTGCGGACACTGGTCACCCACATCTTCGTCCGCGGCGACGAACTGCTGAAGTACGACACCGTATTCGGCGTCAAGGAGTCCCTCATCAAGGACTTCGTCCAGCAGGACGCCGGCACTCCTACCCCCGACGGGCGCGACCTCGGGGACCGCACCTGGGCCCGGACCCGCTTCGACATCGTCCTGCCGCCCGCCGCTGACTAGGTGAAATGCCGAACCACCTCTACGAGTTTCCGGTGGATGCAATAACTGCATCCACCGGAAACTCTGCTTTCAACGGATGTCAGATTTACCCTTGGGCTTCCCTGCTGGCAAAGCTGGATGGAGGAGGCGGGGTTGGGTTAGCGACGCTAGATGCGGGACTCTGGGGCACCAAAATAGGTTGAAAGCCGTCGTGCCGCCCTCGCGGGCTAAGTCGATGATGCTGGATGAAGAATCCGGTTGGTGGAGGATGGCGTCTCGGAGGCCGCTGACCGGTAGGGATGCCATCACATGGCCGCGGTGATCAAAAATTGGAGCGCTTACGGCGGCCATTCGCAGGGTTACTTCGTCGTCGCTCAGAGCGAAGCCGGCATCGCGGATCTCTTTGAGCTTTCCGATAGAGTTCCGCTCTGGATCGAACGCCGGGGCCAAAGTCGGAGCTCTGGCCCATGACCGCTGCATACTCCGCCCAGGTGGACTGGGGGTGTCGAAAGCCAACAATGTGCGGGGTGCAGCGCCGGTATGTAACGGCAGCGAGCTTCCAAGGGCCAAGCGGCGACTGCTGGCGCGCTTGCCGTCTAAGCGCTCGATGCATACAGCACGGGGACCGCTCCTGATGCATAGGAATACCGTTTCCCTTGTGGCGTGGTGAATGTCTCGAAGCACGGGAAGCGCAGCCCGCCGCAAGTCCTGTTGGTTCAACAGACTCCCCGCGAGGGAAACGGAATGTTGAAGGGCGTGATGACTTCGATTTTGGAGGCGTCGCCGGCGTCGGCCTCCGGTAGGGCGCCGTGGGCGTGCATGATGATTCGACAGCAGCGCTGGATGTCCTGCTTGAGGTCGTGATGTAGCAGGGCCGACATGGTGCCCTGCGCGCAGCAGAGCGACGTTGTCCGGGGCAAGATCATGGCCGATGAACACATGCGGTTTCCGGCCTGTTGCTTCAAATGCGTCGCTGATGCCGGCGTTGCCTCCGCCGATCGAGTAGACAGCGCTGAGGTCGGGGTGCGCGCCAGGGCTTCGCCCATCAGCCGCAGGGTCGTCTGATCCAGTCCGTCGCTGCCGGCCAGATACAGGACCTCCCGTCCGGGATCCACGGCCCGGATGGCTGAGCGGAAACCCATCTCCCGTTCCTCCTCCCCGCGGAAGAAATCGTTGCTCACCGTGACGGCAACCGCTCCCGGGCCGGTCCCCAACCACTGGTGGATCAGGTAAGCCGCCGTGGCCCCGGCGGACCGGTTGTCCATGCCCACATACGCCACCCGGCTGCTGGCGGGAAGGTCGGTAACCAGAGTGACGACCGGGATCCCGGCCTCGGCAAGCCGGCTCACGGCAGCTCTAACACGGGGACGTCCGGCGCCTTGAGGACAACACCGTGGCTGCCCCGTTTGCCGATCCTGTCCAGCTCGGCCGCGCATTCCTCGGCGTTCCACTGCTCGTGCAGGTGGAACCGTGCCCTGAACACTGCAGGCCGCAACAGCGGCAGCACCGCTTCCAGCGCCTCCTTCACCGAGGCGGTGAACCTGACGGGGCGTCAGCAACGACGTCGATCATGAACCGCCGCCCGGTCAGCTCCAGCTGGAGTCGCTGGGCCTCAAGATCCCTGATGGCCTGGCGCACCTGGCCGACGGTACTTTGCCGAACACCCGGACGATTATGAAGGACGCGGTCAACCGTCGCGTCACTGACCCCTGCCTGACGGGCGATTTCCCTGACCGAGTAAGGGTGCGCCATCGAAGCTCCTCGCGATCAATCCATGATGTTTTCCTGATGGGTTTAGGGCTACGCAAGACTTTCGCACCGATTCAGGCTGGAGGCAATGGACCAATGAAAGGAATTCCATGATCGAGACCAGCCACAGAAGCCCGGCCTGTTCATCTGCCGCCGTGCGATGGACGGATGTGCCTGACGTGACTATCAGCAGGCTCCTGCAGCCGAGGTACGGCGCACTCGGGCAAGAGTTGGGCAATGATAGCTTGATGGATTAACCGCATGCCGCCGACCCGTCGGCAGCTGGGAACACTGTTCACAACAGCCCGAAATTCACAGTTTCAAGGAGGAAACACCATGACCACCACCGCATCGTCACACGCACCCGGGACCGCACGGCTCCGCAGTGGTTCGACGAGGACAGCTGCCGGCTCGAGGATTTCGTTGCCGTCGTCTGCGAAAAACCAAGCTGGAGGACTACGCATACGCGACGCCGTAGAGCAGAACGTGCTCATCTACGGCAAGCGCCTCACAGCTATCTGGAGCCCCGGAAGAACGGGCCGACATCCAGGCCGAACTCATCCGCGCGCTGACCGCCGGACCGGGCATCGTCGTCTTCAAGGGCGCCTTCGCCGACACCGCCGTCGTGGACCGCGCCACCGAGGCATTCAACGAGCATCATCGCCGAGCAGAAGGCCTCCGGCGCCCCCGCCGGCGACCACTTCGCCAAGCCGGGCGCCAACGACCGCGTCTGGGGCGCGCTGGACAAGCTCGCCGTCCGCGACCCGGAGGTCTTCGCCGAGTACTACTCCAACGACATCCTGGCTCTCATTTCCGAGGCCTGGCTGGGCCCGAACTACCAGGTCACGTCCCAGGTCAACGTCGTCAACCCCGGCGGCGCGGCCCAGACCGCCCACCGCGACTACCACCTCGGCTTCATGTCCGAGCCGCAGGCCGCGCGCTACCCGGCCCACATCCACCTGCTCTCCCCCGCGCTGACGCTGCAGGGAGCCGTGGCGCACTGCGACATGCCAGTGGAATCCGGGCCCACGCTGTACCTCCCGCACTCCCACAAGTACGACGCCGGCTATCTCGCCTTCCACCGGCCCGAATTCACCCGCTACTTCGAGGACCACTACGTGCAGCTGCCGCTGGAGAAGGGCGACGCGGCCTTCTTCAACCCGGCCCTGTTCCACGGCGCCGGCCACAACAAATCCACCGACATCCGCCGCATGGCCAACCTGCTGCAGGTCTCCTCCGCATTCGGCCGGGCCATGGAGTCGGTGGACCGCACGGCCATGTCCGGGCCCTGTACCCGACACTGCGGCAGCTCAAGGCGGACGGCGCCAGCGACAGGTTCCTGCGCAACGTCATCGCCGCGTCCGCTGAAGGCTACGGCTTCCCCACTAATCTTGACCGTGACCAGCCGGTGGGAGGCATCGCCCCTGAGTCCCAGGCTGAGCTGGTCTGGCGGAGCCTGCAGGAAGACGCCGAACCTGCTGCCATGCTTCGTGATCTGGAAGCCGCCGCCAGGCGCCGTCTCACCGATGGCCAGTAAGACAGCAGGGCTTGCCGTGAAGAAACTGAACGTCGCCCTGTGCGGATCGGGCCGCATCGCCGCGTGCACGCTGCCAACCTCGCGGCCCATCCCGGCATCAACCTGGCCTGGATTGCCGATCCAATGACCGAGAGCGCGGAAGAAGTCGCCACGCGCCACCCACTTGCGTCTTCAACAGCTGCCCGGTTAGGGCACACCCCAACCTGACGTCGGGGCGCCTGACGTGGGAAGACTTGCCCCGTAGGTGGAGCTCCGGCCTGGTTCTCAGACACCTGACGAACCGCAGGAGGTGACATCACCCGCCCCTTCGCTAAGCGACTTCCATCAAGACCTGATTCTTCGGACTATTTTGATAGTTCTCGGGCTACCGCAGCTCGGTTTCCTGCCCCTCCAACTGTCAGGGTGGGATCTGAGAACATCATGAGCCACCGTCAACAATGCGGAATTTCGCGCTATTCTGACGCCAGACCGGCGCCGCAACTTGCCCGCGCTCCCCGTCACCCTGTCCAACGCTGCTCTAGGGCGAGGCGACCTCAGAGAAACTTTTACGGGCAAGGCGTGCGGGAACCCTCACACGGCTCCTGCTTCGTGGCATTACCCGATAGCTACTTGACCGAATATCCATTCTCGGCGTTGCCGTGGCCCCGTGGCGGGGAACGGCGGCCGCCTCTATCGGGAACCGATTAGTGAAGCATCGTCTTCAAAGTGTATTCAGCGCTTCCACGGGGGTCTCGGTACCAGATGACCACCCTGCATTTTCTTCCGGCACAAGGATCAGGTCGAGGTAGCCCTTGAGGATGCCGGGCACGTCCACGGTGTCAGGATTGAGGAGCCACTCGGTTTGAATTCCTTCCCATAGAGCCACGATGGTAGGGCCCGCGACATCTGGGTCGACGCCCGGCCGAAGCCGGCCAATGCTCGCGAGGTACCGCAGCTCCCCACTGTATTCCTTCCGAAGCCGGGCGAAGCGTTGGACGAAGTAGTTACGGGCCGGGTGGTCCTCAGTCGTGGCTTCTCCGGAGAGGACGGAGTAGAGCTCTACGAGGTGGGGAATCCGCTCATTGTGTTTCGCCTGCCGCACGATGGTTTCGGCAAACCGCTCCCGTGTGCCCGGGGTGCTCGTGGAGATCCGGTCGCGGTACTCGAGCACCGCCACGAGCAGCTGAGCCTTGGTGGGGAAATGGTGGAGGAGCGTGGTCTGGTTGATCCCTGCCCGGTCCGCGACGTCCTGGATGCTGCCGCCGTTGTAGCCCCGTGACCCGAAGACCTCTACGGCGGCTTCAAGAATTTGCCGTTGGCGCTCAGCGGTCTTGGCGTAGGGGCCGCGCGGGCCTGAGCGTGCGTTCGCCTTCTTAGTCATGGAATCCAGTCTAGTTTCATTAAAAACTGAGCATCCACTCAGCTTTTGTGTTAGCCTTGTCACGTCGGGCCGCACGGCCCCGGCGCCGTGTCCGCGGCGCTGACCATAACGAAGTGGGACTCATGCCATCTCTGACACGACGACAACTCCTTTGCGGTGGACTCGGCGCCTCCGCCTTTGCCCTTCTCACCGGATGCGCCACTCCGGGCACTGTTTCCGTCAATGCCGCACCTGCCATTCCTGCGGCCAGTACCGGTGAGAAGGTGACACTCACGTACTGGTCTTGGCTCAAGAATGTTCAGAAGGTCGCCGATATCTGGAACGCGAGCCACCCCAATGTCCAGGTTGAGACGGTCTGGATCCCCAGCGGCAACCGTGGTGGGTACTCCAAGCTTTACGCCGCGCTAGCGGCGGGCGGCGGCCCTGACCTAGCGCAGGTTGAAATGCGTACCGTTCCTGAGTTCATGCTCGTCAACGGGCTCGTGGATCTCTCGCGCTACGGTGCCCGTGAATACGCACACCTTTATGACCCCGCACTTTGGAGCCAGGTGAGCTTCTCCGGGGGCGTCTACGGCATCCCCCAGGACTCGGGGCCGATGGCCACGTTCTACCGCCCCGACGTCCTGGCCAAGGTAGGCGCGGCGGCACCGGTGACTTGGGAGGAGTGGGCAGCCGTTGGGAAGGAACTCCGCGGTGCCAACGCCTACATCGACTGCTTTTCTCTCGCGGACACCTCCTACTTCGTCTCTTTCGCCGCACAGGCTGGCGCTTCCTGGCTGCGCCCAGCCGAGGACGGATGGGTCATCAACATGACCGACGACTCAACGCTGAACGTCGCGCGTTTCTTTGACCGGGCAATCGACGACGGCATCGTCACCACCGCCTATGGACCCTTCACCCCCGGCTGGTACGCGGCGGCTGCGAAGGGGGAGCTCGCGTCGCTCACGAGCGGCAGCTGGGCCGATGCCCTTGTGCAGAGCGTCAGCGGCGGAGCGGGCAAGTGGCGCGTGGCGCCCATGCCCATTTGGGACCCCAGAGGGTATGGCTCAAGCTACCTCGGCGGCTCCACCGCGGCGGTCCTGGCTAACAGCAAGCACCCCCGCGAGGCCCTCGAGTTCGCTGTCTGGATGACGTCCACGCAGGCCGGCATCGACGCCGAGATCGCCAACAGTGGCATCGGATGGTCGCCCGTGCCGGGCATCATCGGTGCAAAGCGCGAGAGGCCCTCCGACTTTTTCGGGGGGCAGAACTACAACCAGGACGTGATCGTGCCGGCGAGTAAGTCGCAGAACATGGACTGGTCTTGGTGGCCCGTCACCACGCAGTCTTTCAACATCCTGGGCGACGGGTTCCGCCGTAAGGCATCGGGCACGAGCCTAGTCGACACCGTAGCAGCCGCCGAGCAGCAGATCATGACCGCCTTCAGGAACAAAGGTCTGACGATTAGGAAGGAGCAGGCATGAGCGCCACGGCAGATACCGCACAAGCACATCCGTCAGCAGTCCAGCGGGAGGGGCACGGACGGGCAAGGCAGCAGCGCCGCGTCGTCACCCGTGCACCCTGGATACTGCTCGCGCCCTTCCTGGCGCTCTTTGCCCTCACGTTCATCTTCCCGATCATCGCTGCTGTCGGTTCGAGCTTTACGAAAGTGACCCGCAGTGGCCTCTTCGGCGAGACGGGCGTCCACTCCGGGTTTGCGGGGTTCGAGAACTATGCCCGCGCCCTCGGGGACGGTAGCTTCCTCGCCTCGATCGGCCGCGTACTGCTCTTCGGCGTGGTCCAGGTTCCTGTCATGATCGCCCTATGTACAGTCCTTGCGCTCCTGCTGGAGTCGGCCTCGGCTAAGTGGCCCGGGTTCTTCCGCGCGGCCTACTTCATGCCGTACGGCGTGCCGGGTGTCATCGCGACCATTCTCTGGTCTTTTCTCTACGTCCCGGGCCTGAGCCCGCTCGTGGACGCTGCCACGTCCGTAGGCCTCACCGTGAACTTCCTCGGCCCGGACACCGTGCTGTGGTCCATCGCCAACATCGTTACGTGGAGCTACACGGGCTACAACATGCTCATCGTCATAGCCCAGCTTAAGTCGATCCCCGGCGAGATATATGAAGCTGCGCGCGTGGACGGTGCCGGGCCCTTCCGTGTCGCGTGGACCATTCAGCTGCCGCTTATCCGGCCCGCTCTCGTGCTCACAACGGTGTTCTCGATCATCGGCACGCTTCAACTTTTCGCCGAGGCGCAAGTCCTTCAGACTGTGGCTCCGGCCGTCGACAGCCAATACACCCCGAACCTCTCCGCCTACACCACTGCCTTTGCATACAACGACTACAACGTCGCCGCAGCCCAGGCCGTGCTCATTGCCCTCGCGGCCTTCATCCTCTCCTTCACCTTCCTCCGGTTCACGAACAGGAAGTCCTCATGACTGCCACTCCCACCCTTAGCCGGCCCCAGAGCGTCGCCGGGGAGCCACCTGTGACGCGGCGCCGACGCCCGGGCTCCACAACGATTCTTGTCACGGGGCTGCTTGTCGTAGCCGCGCTCTACTTCCTGGTCCCGGTCTATTGGGTGGTGGTCGCTGCGACCAAGACCAGCGGAGACCTGTTCGCGACCAACGGTTTCTTGTTCGCGCCTAATTTCGTCCTATGGGACAACCTGGCGAACGTCCTCTCCTACGGGGACGGCGTCTTTGTGCGCTGGTTCCTCAACTCAATTCTGTATGCAGGGGTTGGCGCATTGGCCGCGACGTACTTCGCCGCTGCTGGCGGCTACGCCTTGGCCAAGTACAACTTCCGGGGCAACAGTCTCATCTTCGGGCTCGTCCTCGGAGGCGTCCTCGTCCCCGGCACCGCCACAGCCCTGCCCCTGTTTCTGTTCTTCAGCCAGCTCGGCATCGCCAACACGTACTGGAGCGTCCTGTTGCCCTCACTCGTCTCGCCGTTTGGCCTGTTTCTGTGTCGGGTTTATGCGCAGGCAACAGTGGATCCGGCGCTGTTGGAGGCTGCGCGAATCGACGGCGCGGGCGAACTTCGCATCTTCCACTCCGTGGGGCTGCGGGTTCTCACTCCCGCCCTGGTGACGGTGTTCTTGTTCCAGCTCGTGGGCATCTGGAACAACTACTTCCTGCCGCTGGTGATGCTCTCCGACTCGAAGCTGTTCCCCATCACGGTAGGTCTGAATAACTGGCTTAGCCAGGCAGACCGGCTCCCGGAGTTCTACCAGCTGACCACCGGCGGCGTACTGCTGTCTGTCATCCCGCTCGCCATCGCCATGATCGTCCTTCAGCGCTTCTGGCGTGGAGGCCTCACAGAAGGAGCCGTCAAATGAGCCCCCGTCCAGCGGAGGCCACAGCCTCCACCGCCTACGTCACCGACCCGGGCCCGGGAGAAGGACGGCGAGAACCGGCCCGTTCCTGGCTTCACACCGACGCCCCGTCCCTGTCCCTCGACGGGCAATGGCGATTCCGACTCCTCAAGGGAGTCCCCGGAACACCCGGCGGGCGTGGGGTGCTGTCCCCGGGGGAGGCCGCGGAGGCGATGGCCGCTGCGGAGTACGACGACTCTTCGTGGGCGTCGCTGACCGTACCCTCCCACTGGGTGCTCCAGGGCGACGGATCGTACGGCCGCCCGATCTACACGAACGTGCAGTTCCCGTTCCCAATCGACCCGCCGTTCGTCCCCGACGAAAACCCCACCGGGGACTATCGCCGTACGTTCGAGCTGCCCGACGGCTGGAAGGCCGACGACACAGGCGGCGAGAGCCGCGTCGTCCTGCGCTTTGACGGCGTCGAATCCCGGTACAAGGTATGGGTCAACGGCACAGAGATCGGATGGGGCGCCGGAAGTCGCCTCGCCCAGGAGTTCGACGTCACCGACGCCGTCAGCACAGGTACCAACACCATCGCAGTCCGCGTCCATCAATGGTCCGCTTCCAGCTACCTCGAAGACCAAGACCAGTGGTGGCTGCCGGGAATTTTCCGATCGGTGACCCTCTTGTCCCGCCCGGCCGATGGCATCGAGGACGTGTGGCTCCGGACCGGCTACAACGACGGGGCGGGGACCCTGGAACCGGAAGTGAAAGCGCCGGCATCGTCGTACCCTGTTCGCCTCCGCGTACCCGAGCTCGGCATCGACGTCGAGTGGGCCAATCCCGGTGATGTTGCACCGGTACCTGTTTCTGCCGTCGAGCCCTGGACCGCCGAAACCCCGCGGCTCTACGATGCGACCGTGGCCAGCAAGGCCGAGACGGTGTCACTGCGGATCGGCTTCCGCACCGTAGAAATCGTGGGAGACCAATTTCTGGTCAACGGACGCAAAGTGGTGTTCCACGGTGTCAATCGCCACGAGACCCACCCCACGCTCGGCCGCGTCTTCGACGAGGACTTCGCCCGCGAGGACCTCGCGCTCATGAAGCGCTCCAACGTCAACGCAATCCGTACCAGCCACTACCCGCCCCACCCGCGACTGCTCGAGCTCGCGGACGAGATGGGCTTCTGGGTAATCCTCGAGTGCGACCTCGAAACGCACGGGTTCGAGCGGCACGGCTGGGCCCGGAACCCGAGCGACGAGCCGATGTGGCGCGAGGCGCTCCTTGACCGGATCGAACGGACCGTGGAGCGGGACAAGAACCGTCCCTCGATCGTCATGTGGTCCCTCGGCAACGAGTCCGGCACAGGACAGAATCTCGCCGCTATGTCCGCGTGGGTGCATGCACGGGATGCGGGCAGACCAGTCCACTACGAGAACGACTACGCCGGCGCGTACACCGACGTGTACTCCCGCATGTACGCGACACTGCCCGAGGTGGAGACAATCGGCCGCGACGGCGACACCACACCGCTGCTGGGCTGCTCCCCTGCCGAGGGGGCGCGGCAGCGGACCAAGCCGTTTATTCTGTGCGAGTACGTCCACGCAATGGGCAACGGGCCCGGGAACATATCGCTGTACGAGGACCTCATCGCGAAATACCCGCGGCTGCACGGCGGGTTCGTCTGGGAGTGGCGCGACCACGGTATCGCCGCCCGTACCGCGGACGGCACCGAATACTTCGCCTACGGCGGCGACTTCGGCGAGGAAATCCATGACGGCAACTTCGTGCTCGACGGCCTCATCCTCTCCGACTCCACGCCCTCGCCGGGACTATATGAGTTCAAGACCGTCGTGGCGCCCGTGAGACTTGCCTTTGACGGGCTCGAGCCGGGCGGCAAGCCCTTTATACGGGTGACCAACCTGCGACACAGCGCGGATCTGGGAGACATGGTCTTTCGCTGGCGGATCGAGGACGACGGCGAACCAGTCGCCTCCGGTGAGCTCGCCGTCGATGGGCTCGACGGCGGCCCACTCACCCCTGGCGCCTCGGCCGCGGTCCCCCTTCCGGTGTCCGCCGAGGGATGCACTGGAGAGGTATGGGTGACCGTCGAGGCGGTCCTCGAGCAGGATGCCGGGTGGGCGCATTCCGGGCACGAAGTCGCCTCAGCGCAGGGCCGCCTCGCGTCGCCCGCGAGGCGCCCGCTGCCGTTTGCAGCCGGGCTCCTGGGCGGAAATTGGCGGCCGGGAGAAGGCGCCGGGCTCCTGGAGCTCGGGCCGGCAGTCTTCGATGAAGGGCGGCTCGTTACACTCGCTGGCCTCCCTGTGGATGGGCCCCGGCTTGAGCTGTTCCGGGCGCCCACGGACAATGACCGCGGCGAATCCCGGGGCGGATACATCGACACCGACCCTTGGGCACCAGACGCAGACGGCATCCCGGGTGTAGGAGCTCCCGGGCCTTCGTCGGCAGCGCGTTGGCACGCGGCCGGTCTGGACCGGCTGCACGGGCGTGTTGAGGCAGTCGAAGTGCTCGATGACCGTGCCCTCCGCGTGCGCACCCGGTACGCCGCGGCGGACCAGGTGCGCACCGTCACCGTCGAGGAGCAATGGATTCTCGACCCCGAAGGTTTGTGGCTGCGGGTGGACATTCTGCCATCCTCCGATTGGGACGGTGTGTGGCCCCGTGTCGGTGTGCGGTTCGGGCTGCCCGCCGACGTGGACGCGGCGTCATGGTTCGGGCTGGGACCGCACGAGTCCTACCCTGACAGCCTCGAAGCCGCGCTTGTGGGACGGTACGCAGCCGGGATCGATCAGCTCGCCGTGCCGTATGCGTGCCCGCAGGAGACCGGTCACCGCGGAGGTATGCGCTCCCTCGACCTGCTCCGGGGCTCGGAGCCGTGGGTACGGGTAGACGCGTTCGCGGACTCGCGGGGCCGCCTGCCGGGCTTCACCCTGAGCCGGTACACGGCCCAGGAGCTCGCCGCGGCCCGGCACCCGCATGAGCTGCCCGCGGCCACGCGTTCATGGTTATACCTCGACGCGGCCCAGCACGGGCTCGGCACTCGCTCGTGTGGCCCGGATGTCTGGCCCGAGTCCGCCTTGGCGCCGGAGGCGCGGACGCTCACCTTCCGCCTGGCGGCCTCCGAATGACCAGCCTCGTGATGTCCAGGATGAGCGCCGATACCGTTCCGATCTCAGGTAGGCAGACCACGCTGCGCTGCGGCCCCTACACCGCCGAAATAGCCAGCGTCGGTGCATCGTTACGCTCCTTGCGCTACAACGGCAGGGACCTGATTCTCCCCTTTTCGGAACATCAGGTCCGCCCCGCCTACCGAGGGGCAGTATTGGTGCCTTGGCCTAACAGGGTTATCGCGGGACGGTATGAATTCGAAGGCGTGGAATACCAGCTCGGTATCAACGAACCGAGCCGGGGCCACGCACTTCATGGCCTATTGGCCTGGGAAGACTGGTGCCCGGTTAAATCCGACGAGTCCTCGGCCATTCTGTCCACCGTCGTTCAAGCGAGGAGCGGTTACCCCTTCCGCCTGGACGTACAGGTGTCCTACCAGCTGGACTTTTCCGGGCTGCACACCACTGTTACAGCCACCAACACCGGCCCCGGCTCAGCACCTTACGGGGCCGCCGGGCACCCATACTTGGTCGCCGGGGAGGGCCGGGTCGACGACTGGATTCTCGAGCTGCCCGCACGAAAAGTGCAGCAAGTCACCCCGGACCTTTTGATACCTACAGGAGTTAGCGACGTTTCAGAGGACCGACACTACGACTTTGTTGCCCCCCGCCCCATCGGTTCCATAACACTCGACCATGCCTTCACTGATCTCGTACGTGACAACGAAGGTTACTCAACCGCACGCCTGACTACATGGGACGGGTCCGGAACTTCGATGACATGGGGTCGGGACTGCCCCTGGGTGCAGATACACACAGCCGACCTCCCAGATGCGGAATCCAGCAGAGCCGGCCTGGCAGTAGAACCAATGACCTGTCCGCCTAATGCCTTCAACACCAGGACAGACCTCATAGTCCTCCTCCCGGGGCAGAGTCATACCGCGAGCTGGAACATCGAAGCGATACCAGCCAACCCAACCCACACCCGCTCATGAAAATCCTGGTCACAGGGGGCACGGGCTACATCGGTTCCCACACCGTTCTTTCCCTGCAGGAAGCCGGCCACGACGTGGTCGTCATCGACAACCTGGTCAACTCCAGCGAGGAATCGCTGCGCCGCGTAGCGGAACTCAGCGGCAAGACCGCAGAGTTCCACCACGTCGACCTCGTGAACGAGGCAGCCATCGACAAGGTCTTTGCCGGCGCAGCCATCGACGCCGTCATCCACTTCGCTGGCCTCAAAGCGGTGGGCAAATCTGTGCGGGAGCCGTTGAAGTACTACTACAACAACCTTGTAGGCACTCTGAACCTGATCCGCGTCATGGACAGGCATGACGTCCGCTCCATCGTCTTCAGCTCCTCCGCCACCGTCTACGGCGAACGCAACCCCATCCCCTATGTGGAAAAGATGGAGATCGGGGCCAACAACCCCTACGGGCGCACCAAGGAACAGATCGAGGACATCCTCTCCGACCTCGGCGCTGCCGACCCGCGCTGGCACATAGCCCTGCTGCGCTATTTCAACCCGGTGGGTGCACACCCATCCGGACGGATTGGCGAGGACCCGCAGGGTATCCCCAACAATCTGGTGCCGTTCATCGCCCAAGTGGCCGTGGGCCGCCGCGACAAGCTCATAGTCTTCGGGGGCGACTACGACACCCCCGACGGCACCTGCCTGCGCGACTACATCCACGTGGTGGACCTCGCGGAAGGGCACATAGCGGCCCTGAACCATATCGCGGACACCACCGGCGTGTTCCGCTGGAACCTCGGCTCCGGCAAGGGCTCCTCCGTCCTAGAGGTCCTGCGCTCCTTTGAGAAGGCCGTGGGCAAGCCCATCCCCTACGACATCACCGGCCGCCGCGCCGGAGACCTCCCTGCCTTCTGGGCCGACGCCACCTCCGCGCTGGCCGACCTCAGCTGGTCCACCACCAAGACCGTGGACCAAATGTGCAAAGACCACTGGCGCTGGCAAAAGAACAACCCCCAAGGCTATATATCCAACCCCGAATGAACAATAGGAGCAGTGGATAAATGCAGACAGAGAATTCCACCTGCACCGACTTCCACGAGCATGTACCCACGCAGCACGATTCCATCACCATCCACGTCCACACGCGATCCCACTTGGAGGCCGCCGTGGAGGCCGCCGTCCAACAACTCTCTGCTCGTGCGAGGTACCGGAAGCAGGGAATTCTGGTAACCCGGACGGCTCCGGGAACGGTCATCGTAAGCCTTGACCCAAATGTTCCCTACGGCATGAGCTACGAACGAACAACCTGGTAGTACACGAAGGCGATAGGCGAAATCAGCCTCATGCCTGTCTTGGGCTTTTCTGATGGCCCCTTTCCAACATGGCAACTGAACCTAGGAATCACGCATGAAAATTGGAATCCTCACCAGCGGTGGTGACTGCCCCGGACTGAACGCGGTCATCCGCGGCGCCGTACTCAAGGGCATCGCCATCCACGGCCACGAATTCGTGGGTTTCCTCGACGGCTGGCGCGGCGTGGTGGAGGGCGACATCATCGACATCCCCCGCACCATGGTCCGCGGTATCGCCAAGCAGGGCGGCACCATCCTTGGCACGTCCCGCACCAACCCCTTCGACAACGGCGGCGGCCCGGAGGTCATCAAAGCCCACATGGACCGCCTGGGCATCGACGCCATCATCGCAATCGGCGGTGAGGGCACGCTGGCGGCCGCCAAGCGCCTTACGGATGCCGGGCTGAAGATCGTCGGTGTTCCCAAGACCGTTGACAACGACCTGGACGCTACGGACTACACCTTCGGTTTCGACACCGCCGTGCAGATCGCCACGGAGGCCATCGACAGGCTCCGCACCACCGGCGAATCCCACCACCGCTGCATGATCGCCGAAGTGATGGGCCGCCACGTGGGCTGGATCGCGCTGCACGCCGGCATGGCCGCAGGCGCCCACGCCATCCTGATCCCGGAACAAAAAGTCAGCATCGAGCAAATCACCCAGTGGGTAAAGGAAGCCCACCACCGCGGCCGCGCACCCCTGGTGGTCGTCGCCGAAGGCTTCGTTCCCGAGCATATGGATGAGGCCCATTCTGAACGGGGCCTGGACGCCTTCGGCCGCCCCCGGCTTGGCGGCATCGCGGACCAGCTGGTCCCGGAGCTGGAAGCCCGCACCGGCATCGAAACCCGTGCCACGATCCTTGGCCACATCCAGCGCGGCGGCGTCCCCTCAGCCTTCGACCGGGTCCTTGCCACCCGGCTGGGCATGGCCGCCATCGACTCCGTGGTCGAAGGCTACTGGGGCACCATGGTCGCCCTGAAGGGAACAGACATCCAACATGTCGCCTTCGAGGAGGCCCTGGGCCAGCTCAAGACCGTCCCACAAAACCGCTACGACGAAGCAGCCGTCCTGTTCGGCTAAGCGCTCAAAATACAAACATCATCCGAACGCTTTGCTACCCGTCACAAATTTGCTCAGCATCCTGCTGCTATGAAGCTCGAGGACGAGATGCCAACAAGCATGACGCCGAATCAAGACCAAACAAACATCCACTCTTTCGCATCGTGGCAGCCTATTGACGACTGGACTGTGCTGACCGGCCAAGACGTCGAAGTTCACACTCGCGGCAGCGTAACCGACCGCGGCCGCGTCGAAGCTGTCATGGCCGACGGATCTCTACTGTGGCTGATGCAGGACGGAGCCCACAGCCGGCGCGTCGTAGAACAACAACCAGGAACGTACATCCGCCGTACCTGGATCTGACGGCGATCGTGTTGGGGGGAACTAGATCTGCGCACTCAAGCTTCAACCGCCCGCGGCGCATTCGGATGGTGTAACTCCGAGGGCTTCTCGTCAGTGAAGGGCACACACGGTCCCTTTGCTCGGTCCTCCGAGCAAAGGGAACTGATCTACGTTTTGAACGGGAAATCAGGTCCGTCCGCCCACAGCCGGACATTTACATAGGTTATCCACCGCTATTGCTGCCAGAGAGCTACCCCAACGGCTTCCAATTTTGCATCCGTGGATAACCTGGATTGGCCGTGGACAGATAGGGTCACCACGAGTTCCGACTGCGTGGTCAGCAAGCAGGGTATGCCAGCCGAGGCGGGTTGACGGAATACCGTTTTCGGCGTTTTTAGTTAGGGCGCTGGAGTATCGGCTCAGCAACGAGGTTGTCGGATTCTGCCGGCCACTCAAGAAGTGTGTAGGCGTTTGTGGTCATCATGCGGTTGAGCAGCATCGCCCGCGAGTTTCCAGCATGCAAGGAGTTCCGGGTAGCCGTTGTCTTCGTGACGTGTGAATGGCCAGTCGCTGCCGTAGAGGAGCCTGTCAGTGGAACCACGCTCCAGGAAAAGGGAAAATATCGACTCCGCCTGGTGGTACGGAAGAGCGGTAAGGAGCGGATACCTTTACCCAGCACTTGTCGAGCCCGGCCAGGTTTAATACCGCTTCGATCGACCCGGGGTGTTCTCGTTTGGGCAGGCCAAGGTGATCGATGACCAGTTTTGTGGGCCACGCAGAGAGGGCGGGAGCAAGCTCAAGCCATTGTTGCCCCGATGCCTGAATTTCCAAGTGCCACCCGCTATCGGCCATCACCTCTCCCGCAACCATCCAAGAGGCGGAAAAGAGGTCAGGAACAGGCTGGCCCACGAGGTTCAAGCGAACGCCCCACACCCCCCGCCGCGTCCAGAGCGCGCACCCTTTCTTCCGAGAGTTCGCATTGCAGGGCCGCGTCGTCAACCACGACCACGCCCCGGAGCCTGTCCGGCTCCGCCGCCAGTGACCAGAAGGTAACTGTTGTCCGAACCCAGAAAACTTGGCTGCACAAGGACACCCCGTGCCACACCATGGGCGGACAGAACACTCAAGTACTGGTCCAGTGTCGCCTCATAATCCGGGACGTACCTTGCGCTGGCGACAGGCATTCGCAAGTCCCCCATGAAAGATATGCGCATGGGTGTCGACCAGCGGTGCAGAGGTTCGCAACATGCATTCACTGTAACTCAAAGTGCTAAACCTTTATAGGACTAGACCTATAAAGAAATCTGCTCTAGGCTGTGAGGCATGACACAAGCTTCTGCCTCCCCAGCACTAGCACACACCGATCAGCGTCTGCCTCTGCACGCCCGAGTCAAAGACGACCTGATCCGGCGTATCCGGGCGAACGAGTGGGGCAGCAGCACACCACTGCCGCCCGAATCTGCTCTGGCTCAGGAGTACGGCATTTCGGTGGGTACATTGCGGCGCGTCCTTGCGGAGCTCGCCGCTGAGGGACTCCTGGAGCGCCATCAGGGACGCGGCACGTATGTCCGTCGGGCTACCTTCCAGAACTCTCTGTTCCGCTTCTTCCGGATGCACGGAGGAACGGGCCAGACACCCGGCAGCCGAATCCTGGAACGAAACACGCAGGACTCCCCGGCCGAGGTGGCCGTGGCCCTAAATCTAGAGGAACAGTCTCCGGTACTGCACCTGCACCGGCTGCGTCTGTGGCAAGATACACCCTTCCTCGTCGAAGACATCTGGCTACCGCTGCCGAAGTTTCAGCCGATCGCCGACATCGACCCGGCTGAACTCGGGAGCCTGCTGTATCCGGAATACGAAAACCGGATTGGCCTCGTTATCGGCTCAGCAACCGAGGAACTCTCGGTCACCCAGGCCACCGAACCTCAGGCCGCACTCCTGGACTGCGCAGCCGGGGATCCCCTCGTCAAAATCAACCGCATCGCACGCACCCACACCGGCGACGTCGCCGAGTACCGCGAGTCCTACGGGCTGGCATCATCATTCCGATACCAAGTGGAGATCAACT
>CAWECX010000018.1:0-43771 GCA_963807805.1 uncultured Actinomycetota bacterium
ATGAAGTTCCGTGAGGACGACGAACTCCTGGCGGCCAACGTCATCACCGAAGGCTCCTTTGTCTTATCGTCACCGAGGGCGGCTACGCCAAGCGCACCGCCGTGGAGGAGTACCGTCTACAGGGCCGCGGCGGCCTCGGCATCAAGGTGGCCAAGTGCCGAGGAACGCGGCGACCTCGTCGGCGCCCTGATCGTCCAGGAAGAAGATGAGGTCCTGGTGGTGATGGGCGGCGGCAAGGTGGTCCGGTCCTCCGTGGCCGGCGTGCCTGCCAAGGGCCGCGACACCATGGGCGTCATCTTCGCGAAACCGGACAAGAATGACCGCATCATCGAGGTGGCACGCAACAGCGAACGCGGCATTGAGGGCGAGGAATCCCCGGAGGATGACGTAACGTTGGCTGAAGGTGCCGGGTCCCGGAGGGGTCCGCAGAGTCAGCAACAGCAGCAAGCAGCGTCACCGGCTCAGTCCGAGGACGCCTGCAGCGACGAGCTGAACGAAGACAACACCGGAGGTAACGAGTGAGTAATTCCGACTCATATCCCAAGCCGAGCAGCAATGTTCCCGGCGGAACGCCGCAGCCCGCAGCCGCTCCCCGAGTGAATGCCCCCGTCCGTCCGCAGCAGGGCCCGGGCCCCCGCCGGCGCCCCGGCCAGCGCCCTGCTGCCCCCGGGCAGCGTCCAGCGCAGTGCGGGCCAGCGGCCCCCCAGGGACAGCGTCCCGTGGGCCGCCCGGACAGCGCCCGGCAACGCCGGGCCGGCCCGGCCAGAGCGCCGCCCGGCCTGGTCAAGCCTGCACCCAAAGCCAAGGTCAGGCGTGCCCGGCTGCTGGTCAGCAAGGTGGATCCCTGGTCCGTGCTGAAGATGGCGTTCCTCCTGTCCGTGGCGCTGGGAATCGTCACGGTAGTGGCCGCCATCGTGCTCTGGACGGTCCTGGACCTCACGGGGATCTTTGACCAGGTGGACAGCCTCCTGGGCACCCTGGCAGGCTCCGAAGGTGGTGGCTTTGAACTCAAGAAGGTCGCATCCTTGGGCCAGGTGGCTTCCTTTGCCACCATCATCGCCGTGGTGAACGTTGTCCTGCTGACGGCCCTGTCCATGCTGTCCGCGGTGCTGTACAACATCTCTGCGACCCTCGTGGGCGGCATCGGCGTGACCCTCACGGACGACTGAAATCCTCAATTTCGCCGGATATTTTCCGGCGAAATGCCTCGATTTGAGATCGGGCCGGGATGTGCTGTAAAGTCATATCTCGGCCCGATGAGGCATCGGGGCGTATAGCTCAGGCGGTTAGAGCGCTTCGCTGATAACGAAGAGGTCCCAGGTTCAAGTCCTGGTACGCCCACGGAACCTGTGCAGGTTTCATGGAAGGTTCGGTTTGCTTAGCGGCAGGCAGGGCCGGAACGGGGTGCATGTGAAGAAGTTGCTGGTACTTGCAGCTGCGGTCGCAGGCGTCCTGCTCTACAGGAAAGCACAGGAATCCGAAGCCCGGAAAACAGTCTGGAGCGAGTCGACCGATACAGGTCGAATAGGCCGGATCCCCGGAACGGAAGCTGGCAAAGGCTTCAGGTTCTAGGGTATGATTGACGGGTTGCTTCTTATGGGGGCATGGCGCAATTGGTAGCGCACCTGCTTTGCAAGCAGGGGGTTCGGGGTTCGAGTCCCCGTGCCTCCACCATAAGAGAGTCCCGGACAGCGGAAACTGTCCGGGACTTTTGTCGTTCGGCTCAGGCCCGCCGTCGCGACCCAGCCACTAGGGTTGAACAGTGAACTTCTTTCTTGCAGCCCTGGGCGTCCTGGGTGTGGCCTCCTCCGGACCACTGATCGCCGCTACCCTCGGTGCCACCACAGTGAGTGCCCTCGCCATCGCCTTCTGGCGCAACGCGATCGGAGCCGCCGTGATGGCCGCTCCCACGCTGGTCCGCGAGCCCCGGCAGTTCGGCCGCATCACCGGACCGGAGTTCCGCTGGTCCCTGCTTGCCGCCGTCGCCCTGGCCCTGCACTTCGCCTGCTTCATCACCTCCCTCCAGCTGACCTCCGTGGCTGCTGCCACTGCCCTGGTGTGCCTGCAGTCGGCATGGATCGCCGTCTTCCAGCTCTTCCGCGGCACCAGGCACCGCTGGCAGGTGCTGGTGGGGCTGGGGATAGCCTTCGGCGGCGTCGTGGCCATCACCGGGTTCGACATGGGCTCCTCGCCCGATGCGCTGCTGGGCGACCTCCTGGCCGTGGCCGGCGGGGCGCTGGCCGGCCTCTACACGCTGGCCGGCGGCAAGGCCCGGCAGACCATGACCACGGGAACCTACACCACGCTCTGCTACGGCATGTGCGCCGCCGCTGGTGGCGGTGCTGGCGCTGTTCAGCGGCCAGCCGCTGGTGGGGTTCGACGCCGGAGGCTGGCTTGGGATCATGGCGATCACCGTGTGTGCCCAGCTGGTGGGGCATACCGCGTTCAACCACCTGCTGGCCACCATGAGCCCGCTGCTGGTGTCGATGATCATCCTGCTGGAGATCCCCGGCGCGGCCCTTCTGGCGGCGGTCTTCCTGCACGAGACGCTTCCGGCCGGTACGTACGCCGGACTGGCGCTGATCCTGGTGGGCCTCGCCGTCGTGGTGATGGGCCAGCGGCAGCCGGAAGCGGCGGCCGCGGCCGCCGCGGCACCCGGCAGGAGAACCGCCGCGGACCGGCCGAGCTGGGCACCGACTGAACCGGGCTGCCGCGCGGCGTGCCGCCTGCCGAACGGGCAGTTGCCCCCGGCTACTGCCCGCCGCGGCGGGCCGGCTGGCGGTGTTGACGGTGTGGATGGCCCGCAGGAGCTTGGCCGGGAAGTACACCGAGAAGAACACCACCATGGGTGCCTTGAGGGCCATCTTCTTGACGTTGTGGGCCTTGTACGTGCGGTCGAAGCGGGTCACGTAGTAGCGGTAGTCCCGCGGTGAGTCTTCCAGCCGGCGGGCGGACATGCCGGAGACCATCTGGGGCCAGTACTGGACCTTGAGTTCGTGGTCGGCGAGGTGCAGGGAGAGATCGATGTCCTCGTGCATCTCGTCCTTCTCATCACGGCAGGTTTCGTCCCGGATGGTCTCCCAGGCGGTGGCCGCAGCGCCATGTTGGAGCCGAACAGGAAGTGGTACTGGTGCTTGGCCAGCTTCAGCATCAGCTGGCGCATCTTGTCGTCGGCCTTGAGGCCGAAACGGCGCATGGGCATGTCGTAATAGACCACCGGGCCCGTGGCGGCCTGCGACTGACGGGTCCGCGAATGCCTTCTGGACCTGCTCCACCCAGTCCGGCTCCACCACGGAGTCCGCGTCGATGCGGCCCAGGATGTCGCCGGTGGCGTGGTTCAGGCCAAAGTTGCGGGTCGGGATGAGGCCCTGGTCCCGGTCCTGGCTGAGCAGGATGATGGGGCTTTCCGGGTACTCCTGCTGCATCTGCGCCACGATCGCGGCGGTGCGGTCCGTGGAGAGATTGTCCACCACGATGATCTCGTGGGCCGGAACGGACTGGTAAACGGCAGCGATGAGGCACTGCCGGATGACGCTTTCCTCGTTGTATGCCGGGATGACAATGGACACGCCCGGCAGCTGTGCTGCGTCGTTCAAGGCATCCCCGGAGGATTTATCGGCTGACATCAGTCCAAATTTAGCACCGATCGGGGTTCGTCCGCCGTGCGGAGACCGGGCCGGGTTCGGGCAAGCTCCGGGAAAACACTGAAGGGGCCCCGCACCAGGCGGGACCCCTTCAGTGGACGGCGCGTACGGCGCCGGATTGACTAGATGCTGTTCTTGTCCGCGGAACCGTTCATGTTGGACGCGATGTTCTTGATCGGCGGTCTTGGCGTCCGTGGCACCCTGGCGTCGGCGTCGCCTGACATCCTCGGCCACGTGCTTGGCCTTGTCGGCAGCCTCGTCCGCGGTGTCCTTGGCTTCCCGGCAACGTCCTCTGCTTCTCAGTGACAGCGCCTGTGGCTGAAGCCGTGGCGGCTGCAGCCTTGGCCGCGGCGTCCTCGGCAGTGCGCCTTCAGCATCGGTCACCGTGGTGGCGGGAACCGGTGCCGGGGTGGGCGTGACCGGTGAGGGGTCTTCCACGGATCCTCCACAGGCTTGGAAGCCTTCCAGGCGGCGACGCCGGCGGCCACGGCGGCGGCGATGATGCCGAACGACCAGCCAGCCGCGCTTCTTGGGCTTCTGCGGCTCCGCGATCTGGATGCCGGTCACTGCCTTGCCGGCTTCATGTGCGGCGGCCTGAACTGCGTGCCGGCCGTCTGTGCCTGCTCCTGGAGGGCGTGCACGATGCCGGAGTCGGCCAAGTCTCTGGGCCACGGCGTCCACATGGGCGGGAGCGTTTTCCAGCGTGCGGTGCACAGCCTCGGAGGCGTGGCCGATCTGGTCCGAGAGACGCGGAAGGTATTCCACCACCACGCGGTCCCGGGCATTCAGGATGACGGGAGTGGCCTTGTCCAGGGCCTCATGCAGCCGCGGCGGTGGCGCCCTCCACGGCGTCGTGGATCTTCGGAGCCAGGTGCGCCAGACCGTCCTGGATACGCGGTGTCACTGTTGCAACGCCGTCGGCCAGGTTGTGGGCTGCGGATTTGAGCCCCTCCTGGATCTTGGGGGAAGCGGTGTCCAGGCCGTGCTGCAGGCGCGGGACTGCCCAATCCACTGCTGCTTCCACGCGGGGGGATGCCCAGTCCTTGCGCATACTCAACTGCGTTGTTGACTGACTGTTCAAGGTCACGGGCAATACGATCCGATTTCTTCACAACTACCTCCCGATTAATGTGACGGTTCTGTTGTTAGCCTACGTGGATTGACCTGCACCGGCTATTCTTCCAAGCGGATTTACGGCTGATTTCACCCAGCGCGGAACTGCCGGTGCCAGCGCCTTCCGCGTTGACCTGCCGTGAAAGAATGGGCCTATGACTGCCATCGCAACTGCAAAAGCAACCATCCACACCAGCCTCGGCGACATCGTCGTCAACCTCTTCGGCAACCACGCGCCCAAGACGGTCAAGAACTTCGTTGGCCTGGCCACCGGCGAGCAGGCCTGGACCCACCCCGAGACCGGCGAGGACAAGACCGGCACGCCGCTGTACAACGGCACCATCTTCCACCGCATCATCAAGGACTTCATGATCCAGGCCGGCGATCCCCTGGGCCGCGGCGTCGGCGGACCGGGCTACAAGTTCGACGACGAAATCCACCCGGAGCTGAGCTTCAACCGCCCCGTACAAGCTGGCCATGGCCAACGCCGGCATCCAGATGGGCAAGGGAACCAACGGTTCACAGTTCTTCATCACCACCATCCCCACCGACTGGCTGCAGGGCAAGCACAGCATCTTCGGCGAGGTCGCCGACGAGGAATCCAAGAAGGTCGTCGACGCCATCGAGGGCGTCCGCACCGGCATGGGCGACCGTCCGGTGGAGGATGTCACCATCAACAGCATCGACATCGAACAGCTCTAACCTCATCGCATGAGCTACGGAATTCCGGCGGCTGAGCCGTCCGCGCAGATTCCGGTGTGCCCCAGGCACCCGGACAGGCCCTCCTATGTGCGCTGCCAGCGCTGCGGGCGCCCTGCCTGCCCGGACTGCCAGCGGGCGGCCGCCGTCGGATTCCAATGCGTTGACTGCGTCAACGAAACAGCACGGACGACGCCGGCTGTTAAGAGTGTCTATGGCGGCGCCGTCGCGACGGGCAAACCAATGGTGACGCTGGGCATCATTGTGGTGTGTGCGGTGATGTACGTCCTGCAATGGATTCTTCCCGGACGACTGGATGTACCAAAACCTGGCATTCGCCAACATCTTCGCTGTGCCGGAATACGGCCAGTTCGAACCGTGGCGCATGGTGACGGCGGCTTTCCTGCATTCCCAAGGGTTCGTCCTCCACATTCGTGCTGAACATGTACATGCTGTGGATTTTCGGCCAGGCACTCGAACCGCTCATGGGCAGGATCCGTTTCCTGGCGCTGTATCTGATCTCTGCCATCGGCGGATCGGTCGGCTACCTTGCTGCTGACCCCCGGCTACCGCCTGGCGTACCGCTCACCGGGGTGGTGGGTGCTTCCGGTGCCATCTTCGGCCTCTTCGGGGCCATGCTCCTGGTGCAGCGGCACCGCGGCGGCGACACGCGGCAGCTCTGGGTACTCATAGCCATCAACGGCGTCATTGGTTTTGTGGTCCCGCAGATCGCCTGGCAGGCGCACCTGGGCGGACTGATCACCGGCGGCCTCTGCGCTGCCGTCATTGCCTACACACCCCGCGGTCCACGCCAAGGCCTGATCCAGGCGGCGGGGCTCGTGGCCGTGCTGGTTCTCCTGATCGCCGTGAGCTGGGTCAAGGTCTCCACAGGCTAGCTGCGCCCCGCTACGCGAACATCCAGACAGCAGACCCCGGCGTCCCCAGTGGACGGCGGGGTCTTTCTGTATCTCCGGGGAAGCAGTGCCTTTTTGAACTGCGATTCGTTCCCCGGTTCGAAACAGCCCGCGTCGATACATCCGGGGTCCGTTGCTCCCCGATTTCCCGACTGTGACGGCTCTTGTGCGCCTGTGGGCGCGTTGCCGGCTGCGGGCGGCTGACCGGGCACTGCACCCGTCCCCTGACGACTCGTGCGGCGCCTGCGCTCATGCCGCCTGACGCAGGCGGCACACGCAGCTCTTTGACCGTAAAAACTCTTCCCCGCTGCCGCATACTTGGTTATCCACAGGGGTTATCCACACTGTTGGTAACTTACACAGGTGTAGTTCACAGACCAGGGGACTTCCAGCCCCCGGAAGCCCGCTGTTTTCCATGCCGTACCGTCCCGGCTGTCCACAATTGTGGATAACCCCTGGGGATGGGCCTGTGGTTAAGTGGAAAAACTGCCCGTTTTGGCACACAGTGTGGATAACTTGACGATTTTTGGCCTCTTCAGGCTGTCGAGCGGCCGTGGCGCCACCGTCTTTCAACAGGCTTATTCACAGTGTTAATAACTTACAGACGTGTAGTTAGAGATCCCGGTTTCCCGGCTCGTGGCCTGTGAGAGCTTCACCGGCCGGGCCTGTGGATTCTTGTCCACAACTGTGGATAACTTGTGGGTAGTCGGGTGTTAGTAAGTGGAAAAGTACGACCTGTGGGAGGGTGTTTCTGTAGACGTCCACTCAAAAGATCTTCCCCCAGCCAGGAGGACCCGCCATGAGCGCCACCGCACCGCAGCACATCTTCCTCGACAAGCAGCACCCTGCGGTGTGGCGCGCTCTCAACGGGCTGGGGCTGAAAGTGCGTGATGCCGCTGAAGAGGCAGGGATCGACCGGAAGACCATTGAACTGCTCTACGTGCGGATCTCCCAGATCAACGGCTGCGCCTACTGCCTGGACATGCACGTGGGGGACGCGGTCAAGGCCGGCGAGACGCCGCAGCGGCTTGCCGTGCTGCCCGCCTGGCGTGACACTGCCCTGTTCACCGACAAGGAGCGGGCGGCCCTGTCCCTGGCCGAGTCCGTTACCGAACTCCCGGATCACCGGACCCGCGAGCACGACGAAGCATAGGCGCGCGAACATCTCAGCGACGAGGAGTTTTCCGCCGTCAGCTGGCTGGCGATCACCATCAATGCCTTCAACCGCGTTTCCATCACCAGCCACCACCCGGTCCGCCAGGAGCGCTAGCGGCGACGCCCCGCGTCGGTGTTATCCACAGCTAATCCACACTGTTAATAACTGCGTCGCTGAACCGGCAGGTTTCCCTCCCGCGCGTCAGGGCCTGTGCAGGAACCGGCGGCCCGCATTTGCACAAAAGTTATGCACATTGTGGATAACTTTCCCAACAGCTGGGGACAACTGCCTCCACGGCAGGCAGTGAGACTGCTCAGTCACGCAGGAAATCAGGCAGCTCAGCCAAGGACGTCAGTCATTCCGGCCAGACACCCGAGGACCCGCGCCGGTGGCTGGCCAGCAAGATGGGTGTCCACCATGCCGATGGCCTCCATCAGCGCGAACATGGTGGTGGGGCCAACAAACGAGAAGCCCTCTTTCCGCAGCGCCTTGGACAGCGCCACGGATTCGGGAGATTGCGTGGGGATGTCGGCGTGGGTGGCCGGCCGGGGCGTGGTGCCGGGCTGGAACTGCCAGACGAAGTCAACCAGGCCTCCCCGTTCCCGGAGCGAGATGGTGGCGCGGGCATTGGTGATGGCGGCCCGGATTTTGAGCCGGTTGCGGACAATGCCGGGGTCCTGCAGCAGACGCTCGACATCCGCCTCGGTGAAGGCGGCAACAGCGTCCGGGTCGAAATGTGGAAGGCGCTCCGGAAGGCCGGACGCTTGCGGAGGATGGTGGCCCAGGACAGGCCGGCCTGGAATCCTTCCAGGCTGATGCGTTCGTACAGTCCCTGCTCATCCCGGACGGGAAGGCCCCACTCAGAGTCGTAGTACTCACGCAGGAGCGGATCCACGGAGGCCCACGGCGGACGGGCCAGGCCGTCGTCGCCAATTATGGTGCCGTCCGTACGCGCGGCAGCGGGGGTCATGCCGGTACTGCGGCCAGCGTCAGGAGCGCCAGCGGGTGGTCATCAGGAAGCCGATGATGGCGATGCCGAAGCCGGCCACGATGTTCCACGATTCCCAGGCCTGGACGGGGAACCGGCCTTCGCTGATGTAGAACGTGATGATCCACAGGAGCCCAATGATCATCAGGCCGAACATCACGGGCTTGAACCAGACTGCGTTGGGCTTGTACGCCTGCGTCGCGGAAGCGGGCTGGGCTGCGCTGGAAGTCTTCTTGCGTGGCTTTGACTCGGGCACGTGCTCTCCTTGGCGGGCTGGAACAAGCTCGGCGCCGCGGGCTTGATATCCTGCAAGAAGGAAGTTGCCAGCGGTCTGCGCGATCTTGGTCAAATCTGGATTCTTACTAGCAGTCAATTCTAGCCGTAGTTCAGGGCACACCTGCGCCCGACGCGGCCGCCCCGAGGAGAACGCGTGGTAGTGCAGGAGAGGGCGAGGCGTGCCGCCAGCCGCCTGCCGGTCTGCGGCCGGCCCGCGCCTCCGTTCTGCGCGGGACCGTGCAGGTGGTCGGCGAGCTGCTCATCACGGCCGGGATCATCCTGCTGCTGTTCGTGGCCTGGCAGCTGTGGTGGACCAACGTGGAGTCGGATGCCAGGCAGAGCGCGGTCATCAAGGAGTTCGCCCAGGAACTCGGCGGCGCGGCCCCATCGCGAGCCGGCCCCCGTTACCGGAACGCCGGCGGAGCCGGTGGACTACGGAGACGCCCGTGGTCGGCACAGCGCCCGGCCACGCCGGCACCATCGGCATCATGTACATCCCCCGGTTCGGCGACAACTACACCCGGCCCATCGTGCAGGGAACCACCGGCGATGTCCTGGACACGCTTGGGGCTGGGCCACTACACCACCACGGCAATGCCGGGCGCGGTCGGCAACTTCGCGGTGGCCGGCCACCGGCAGACCCACGGCGCCGTCCTGGACAACATCCACACCCTGGTGCCGGGCGACAAGATCTACGTCCAGACCAAGGACGGCTACTACGTCTACGTCTTCCGGAACAACCAGATCGTGATGCCGTCCCGGACCGACGTCCTGGAGCCGGTGCCCACCCGCCCGGGCGTCACCCCCACCGAAAGCTTCCTCACCATGACCAGTTGCAACCCGCGCTTCGGCGCCGAGGAACGCATCATCGCCTACGCCCTGCTGGACAGCTGGCGGCCTGCCTCGGCGGGACCGCCGGCCGAAATCGCGGCCCAGGTGGCCGCAGCCGTAGGGGGAAGCTGAGCATGTACGGCTGGATTTTCCGCCACCTTCCGGGACCCCTCTGGCTGCGGATCTTCACCTCACTGGTGCTCATCGCCGGCGCACTGGTCCTGATGGTCCAGTTCCTGTTCCCCTGGATGTCCGATTTCACCCAATTCACCGACTCAACGATTGGTGCCGCAAGCCAGCCATGACCACAACCAAGATCCTGGTCGTAGACAACTACGACAGCTTTGTTTACACCCTGGTGGGCTACCTCCAGGAACTCGGCGCCGAAACCACCGTTGTCCGCAACGACGACGTCACCCTCGCCGAGGCCATCGAGATGGCAGAGACGCCGCGACGGCGTCCTGGTCTCGCCCGGCCCGGGCAACCCCGCGGAAGCCGGCGTGTGCATCGAGCTGATCAAATGGTGCGGCGAGAACAACAAGCCGATGTTCGGCGTCTGCCTGGGCCACCAGGCGCTGGCCGAAGCCTACGGCGGCACGGTGACCCACGCGCCGGAGCTGATGCACGGCAAGACGTCCCTCGTGGAGCACAACGGCACCAGCGTCTTTGCCGGGCTCCCCTCCCCCGTGACGGCCACGCGGTACCACTCGCTGGCGGCCGTGCGGGAAACCATCCCCGACGTTCTGGAGATCACCGCCGAGACGTCCTCCGGCGTGGTCATGGGCCTGCAGCACCGCACTGCACCGCTGGTCGGCGTGCAGTTCCACCCGGAGTCGGTCCTGACCGAGGGCGGCTACCAGATGCTGGGCAACTGGCTCGAATCCCTGGGCATGACGGGCGCGGCCGCCCGCGCCGCCAAGCTGAGCCCGCTTATCCAGCACTGACACCGGCACTCCGCGCTGCCTTCTGTCCCGGCGCCGCTTTGGCGGGCGTGCGGTCAGTCCGCGTTCGGTTGGGCTGGTCGCGCGGGTGCGGCGTCGGGGTGGGAGTGGGTGTTGGCGTTGGTGTGGGCGGCGGCGGCGGCGCCTTGGCCACCACCACGTTGATGGTCTTACCCTGGTCAACGGCGGCGTTCACGGGTCGCTCTGGTCGGTGACCCGGCCAGGCTCCACCTGCGAGTTCTCCACTTCCTGCACGTTGGGTACCAGTCCCAGGTCCTTGAGCGCTGTTTCAGCCTCTGCACGGGTGCGGCCACGCAGCTCGGGCATGGCCACCTTGCCGGTGGAAACAACAATCTCCACCGTGCTGCCCGGAGCGACCATGCTGGCCAGGCGCCGGGCTGGTGGTGATCACCCGGCCGCCGGGGACCGTGGCGCTGTTGGCCTCGGTGGTGGACGGGGCGCCCACCAGCCCGGTCTGGCGCAGGATATCGCGGGCCGCCGCCTCCGTCTGGCCGGGAAGGTTTTCCGGGATCTTCACGGCGCTTGGACCTTCGGAGATGTTCAGGATCACCTCGGCATTGGGATCCAGCGATGTGCCCGCCGCCGGATCGGTGCCGATGGCCGACCCCTTGGGGACGGTCTCGTGCGTGCACGCGTTCTGTCTTCGGGCGGAGGTTGGCCTCCCATAAGTTCCTGCAAGGCCGCTGACTCCGTGAGGGAGGCCACCACCGGGACCTCCACCTTCGGCGGCGGCGGGGCGGGGCTGGTTCATGATGCTGTAACAGCCACAGGCCGCCGCCCGCCGAGGACCAGCAGCGTGAAGACCACCAGGGTGGCAATCCACGTACGACGGCGGGACTTCTGCCGTGCGGTCCGCTCACGTTCCGGCGGGAAGCCCAGGGGCAGTACGTCCGCTGTCCTGGCACGTCCAGCGGCGCTGACGACTGCACGGGACGCTCGTGCCCGTCGTTGTGCATGTCGCGCGAGGTCGTACCGGCCCGTGGGGGCGTCGTCAAGGAGGCCGGCACCGGTGAGGCGAATGCCTCGGTGGCCGGCGGGCAATCGGGCGTGGGGACGTGGTCATTGGGATCCGTGGGGGCCTCGGTGGCGGCCAGGGCGGGAACAGCGACGCCGGCCCGGGCGGCCCGCAGCGCCCGCCGGAACGCCGCGGCATCCTGGAAGCGGTCGTCCCGGTTCTTCTGCAGGGCCTTGGCCAGGACACTGTCCAGCGCCGGGGACACCTCAGGGTTCAGGCTGCTGGCCGGCTCCGGGATCTCCCGGACATGCTGGTACGCCACCGAGACCGGGCTGTCGCCGATGAACGGCGGGCGGGCGGTGAGCATTTCGTAGAGCAGGCAGGCCGCCGAGTAGAGGTCGCTGCGCGCGTCCACGGTTTCGCCCCGGGCCTGTTCCGGCGAGAGGTACTGGGCGGTTCCCACCACTGCCTGGGTCTGGGTCATGGTGGCCGAGGAATCAGCCATGGCCCGGGCGATCCCGAAGTCCATGACCTTGACCGAGTTGGAGCCTTCGCAGTACATCACGTTGGCCGGTTTGATGTCCCGGTGGACGATGCCCGCCTTGTGGCTGTATTCAAGGGCAGAGAGGACGCCCAGGGTAGTACTCGATGGCCCGGTCGATGCTGACTTCCTTGGCCCGGATCAGGTCGCGGAGCGTCTTGCCCTCCACGAACTCCATCACGATGTAAGGCACGCGGATGTCCTCGGTGCCGTCCGGGACCATGTGTTCGCCGGTGTCATAGATGGCGACGATGGAGGAGTGGTTCAGCGCCGCCACGGACTGCGCTTCGCGCTTGAACCGGGCCTGGAACTGCGGATCCCGGGCCATGTCCGGGCGGAGCAGCTTGATGGCCACGGTCCGGCCAAGCCGGGTATCCAACTCCGCTGTGGACGTCCGCCATCCCCCCGCGGCCGATCAGGCCGCCGAGTTCGTAGCGTCCGCTCAGGACACGCTGATTATCCACCGGGAGGCTGTCCTCCCGGTGGAGCGGGGTGCGGGGCGAATCATTCACGTGCAATCCAGGCGGCTACGGCGCGCAGGTAGGCGGGCGTACCCGGCAGCTGCGCCGGGGTTGCAGGTCGGCGAGTCGCGGACGTGGCGGCGCTGACTGGAAGCCGGTCGGCGAGGGGCTGCGTAGCGGTCTGCGTCGGTCGTGGGCGGGGGCGCGACGGCATAGGTGCATGGTCACCGCGGAGCCACTTCCACGGTCCTGTGGGGCGACCTGCGATGACCGTATCCGGCGGCGGAGTGCTCCGCCTGCGGAATGACGCGTTACGGCCAGGCCCATGGTGTCAGAGTTCGCCTGGACCGTCGGTAGTCCTTGCCCAGATAGGCCGCCGGGAATGATATCCACGGTTGCGGCGTCGGCTGGGTGGGCGCGGCAGCTGGTCTGGCGTGGGCGTGGGCGTCGCGGACGTCGAGGTCCTGGTGGGGCTGGCACTGGTGGCCGGCGGGCTGCTGGACGCGGAGTTGGTGGCTGCGTCCTTGGCCGGGAAGAAAATCCCCTGCTGGCGTCAGGAAGAACCCCACCAGCGCGAACAGGACCAGCAGGATCAAGCGCGATCAGCGGCCAGGTCCAGGGGCTGCGGCCGCGACGTTCGGGCTCATCGGCGGGCTCGTCGTCGTACGTATCCTCTTCCTGGACCCAGCTGCGCTCCGCGGCCAGCGCGTCCGCACGCGAAAGCGTGCTCCCGGTCTGGTCATGGCGCTGGTGGCAGGCCGTCGCTGCCGCACCGGCAGCCCCGCTGCGGCGGCACCGGCGGCGCACCGGCAGCGGCGCCGAGCACCGGCAGCGCGGAGGTGGACGTCGTGTTGCTGTCCTTCTGGCTCGATGACGCCGGTGGGTGCCGTGGCAATGTCCACCGGTGCAGTGATGGGGCCGGTGGCCGCCTTCGAACAGGAGCATGCCCGGGACGGCGGCATGTGCGGCGTTGATATCGCCGTTGCGGATGGCTTCCGCGGCTTCGGCCAGCTTGATGGCGTTGGCCGGGCGGTTCTTGGGGTCCTTGGCCAGCATGGACATCAGCAGCGCGCGGACCGGTTTGGGCAGGGACTCCGGCAGCGGCGGCGGGGCGTCGTTGACCTGGGCCAGCGCGATCGCGATCTGGGACTCGCCGGAGAACGGCCGGTGTCCGGTGAGGCACTCGTAGCCGATGACGCCGAGCGAGTAGATGTCCGAGGCGCCGGTGGCTGTCTGGCCGGTGGCCTGCTCCGGGGCGAGGTACTGGGCGGTGCCCATCACCTGGCCCGTCTGCGTCAGCGGGACCTGGTCAGCCAGGCGGGCGATGCCGAAGTCGGTGACCTTGACCCGGCCCTCCGGCGTGATGAGGAGGTTGCCGGGCTTGATGTCGCGGTGCACCAGGCCCTGGGCGTGGGCGACGGAGAGGGCGCGGGCGGTCTGGGCCATCATGGACAGGGTGCGGTCCGGGGACAGCACCTGTTCGTGCTCGATGATGCTGCTCAGCGGCTGGCCCGGGACGAGTTCCATGACCAGGTAGGCCGAGCCCTCTTCCTCGCCGTAGTCGAAGACGTTGGCGATGCCCACGTGGTTCAGCAGTGCGGTGTGGCGTGCCTCGGCACGGAAGCGCTGGAGGAACCCGGGGTCGCCGGTGTACTCCTCCTTCAGCACCTTGATGGCGACGATGCGGCCCAGGACCAGGTCTTTGGCCTTCCAGACCTCGCCCATCCCGCCAATCGCGATCCGCGTGGTCAGCTGGAATCTGCCGCCGAGGGTGATTCCTGTTGTTGGCCTCACTTATTCAACACCGCCTCAAAAATCTTCTTCGCGTTCGGACTGGTTAGCTGTGCGCCGGTGGTGATGTCTACGCCCTCCATGACGATGGTGACACCCACCTGCGGGTTGTTCGCCGGGGCAAACCCCGTGAACCAGGAGTTGTTCAGGCCGTTGCCCAGTTCGGCGGTTCCGGTCTTGCCGGCCACCTGGACCCCGGGGACGGCCGCGGCGCCGGCGATCCCCTGGCTGACCGCGCTGGTCATCCACTCGGTGATCTGCTTGGCAATTTCCGGTGTGGTGGACGTCCGCAGTGCTTCAGGCTTGGGCTCATCGATAACGCGCAAATCCGGGGACCGCAGGGTCTTGACCAGGCTGGGGCTCATCTGGACGCCGTTGTTCGCAATGGCCGCGGTCATCATGGCCACCTGAAGCGGCGTGGCGCGCACATCCTTCTGGCCGATCGCGGACTGGGCCAGGCCCGGTCCGTCCAGTTCTTCCGGGAAACCGCTGCCCTTTGCGTAGGCCAGCTTGAGCTGGTCGCCCATGTCCTCGCCGAACCCGAACTTCGCCGCCTGTTCAGCGATGGCGTCCCGGCCGATGTCGAGGGCGATGCTGGCGAACGGGGTATTACAGGACTGCTGCAGGGCGAAGGCAAAGCCGGCGGTGTCCTGGGTGTAGCAGTTGCCGCCGGCGTAGTTGGGCAGCGTGTACGGCGATTCCGGGGAAGGGCATTTGCGCTGGGTTGGGCAGCTCGCTGTCCTTGTTGTACTTCCCGGAGCTCAGGGCCGCGGCGGTGGTCACCAGCTTGAACACAGAACCCGGGGCGAGCATCTCTCCCGTGGGTCCGCTGACGTTCTGGTACAGGTTGATCCCGGGAACCTGGAGCAGCTCATTGATGTTGGCGGTCTCGGCCGCGGGGTCCTGGACGGCGATGAGATTAGGGTCATAGGAGGGCTTGGAAGCCATGGCCAGGATGGCGCCGGTCTTGGGATTGGTGACCACGATGGATCCGCGCTGGCCGTCCGGAATCAGGTCATATGCCAGCTTCTGGAGCGCAGGGTCGATGGTGAGTTCCACCGATGCACCCTTTGGCTGGCTGCCCAGGAAGAGCTGTCCGACACGGTCCAGGAACTGCTGGTCCGAGCTGCCCGCGAGCTGTTCGCGCATGGCCTGCTCCAGACCGGTGGCACCGTGGTTCTGCGAGAAGAAACCGGTCAGGCCCGCATACAGCTCGGGCTGCGGGTAGGTCCGCTGGAACCCGCACTGCTCCGTAGCCTCAACGGATTCGGCCACGGGGTCCCCGCCCACAATGATGGCCCCGCGATCGTTGCAGTAGTCCTGCAGGATGGCGCGGTTGTTCCAGGCGTTGGCTTTGAGATCGTCGGCGCCAACCACCTGGACATAGCTCAGTGCACCGAAGAGCAGGGCGAAGAGCGCGATGGCCGCAACCCATGAGTTCCTGATGGCCTGGTTCACAGGGGTTTCACCGCCTCGGTTTGTGTCTTGGTTGCTTCGTTTTCAGTCCCGGCGCCCGGCGGCATGGGCGTCGTGTCAACCGGGCCCCGGGCCGTGTGGGAAATCATGAGCAGCAGGCCCACGATGATCCAGTTGGCCAGCAGTGAGGAACCGCCGGCTGCGAGGAACGGGGTTGTCAGCCCGGTCAGCGGGATCAGCCGGGTCACACCGCCGATGACCACAAAACACTGCAGGGCCACGGCGAAGGACAGGCCGCAGGCGAGGAGTTTTCCGAACGCATCACGGGTGCCCAGCGCGGCCCGGAAGCCGCGCGTGAACAGCAGCAGGTACATCATCACCACGGCGAAGAGCCCGATCAGGCCCAGTTCCTCACCGAGGGAGGCGATGATCATGTCGCTGTTGGCGAAGGGGACAAGGTTGGGCCTGCCCTGGCCCAGTCCGGTCCCCACCAGTCCGCCGTTGGCCATGCCAAACAGCCCCTGCACGATTTGGTGGCTGCCGCCGGGCGAACGGTCGTAGACCTCGGCGGTGAAGGCATTAAGCCAGCCGTCAATGCGGAGGCCGACGTGCGAGAAGACCCGCGAGGCGACAAAGCCTCCGCCCAGGATCAGCGCGACGCCGATCACCACCCAGCTGATGCGGCTGGTGGCCACGTAGATCATCACAATGAACAGGCCGAAGAAGAGGACGGAGGACCCGAGGTCACGCTGGAAGATCAGCACACCGATGCTGACCAGCCAGGCGGTGATCATGGGGCCCATGTCCTTGAACCGGGGGAACTGCAGCGGGCCGATCTTGCGGCCGGCCAGCAGGATCAGGTCACGGTTTGACGAGAGATACCCGGCAAAGAATATGGCCAGCGTGATCTTGGCAATTTCGCCGGGCTGGAAGGTCATGGGTCCCACCCTGATCCAGACGCGGGCGCCGAGGATTTCGCCGGCGGAGATGCCGGGGACCAGGGGAAGGATCAGCAGGAATGCGCTCACAGCCAGCGAAATGTAGGTGAAACGGCGGAGGATCCGGTGGTCCTTGAGGAACCAGATCACGCCGATCGCAACGGCCATGGCAATAACGGTCCAGCGCAGCTGGTTGTTGCCGGTGTCGTCGCCGGGGGCATCGAGGCGATGGATCATGGCCAGGCCGATGCCGTTCAGGGCAACCACAAGTGGAAGTATTACCGGATCTGCATATTTCGCCCTGACGCGCAGAACCACGTGGAAGACGATCGCGGCGACCGCCAGGAGGCTGGACTGGAACCAGAAGTCCGAGTCGAAGGCCTTCTCCTGGTCCACGCCCACCAGCATGTTCGCGCCGATGCCGACGGCAAGGGCAAGCAGCAGCAGCAGCAGCTCCACATTGCGCCGGGGTTTGGGCATGGTGCTCAGCTGGCTCATTGGCCCACCTCGCAGGTGACGGTCGGGCTGGGTGTTGCGGCAGGGGCCGGCGCTGCAGCCGGGTCAGACGCAGCCGGCGACGGCGCGGGCGCGGCGGGACTCGCGCCATCAGCCGGCGGAGTGGTCGCAGCAGCGGTGGGCGACGGGGACGCGGTGAGGCATTCGTCGGACGGGGCAATGGTGCCGGTGCCTTCGAGGTTCTTCACGATCCGCTGGGCATCGTAGAGGTCCCGCGCCGGCACCGTCTGCCGGACCCGCTGCTGGGAGAACTGGGGCAAGGAGTCCATCCGGATTTCTGTCACGGCCTCGAGGGTTGATAGCTGGATGGGGCCAAGCCGCTGCGAAACCCCGTTGTAGATTGCCACGCGCGAATCGAATTCCCCGATGTAGTAACGGGTCTGGGTCCAGGCATAGCCAAGCCAAAGGCCCACGGTCAGGACCAGGAGCACGGAGGCGGCGATGGTCCAGGTGACCCAGCGGCGCGGTTTGGCCGGCTCCAGGATCTCGTCCGTCTTCGGTGTCGGCGGGCTCCGCCTTGTGCGTGAGGACGGTGGCGGCACGCCTGGCTACGGTACGGCCGGCAATGGTGGGAATGGACCCGGATTCCGCCGCAGTGGCCGCAGCTCCGACAAGTTCATGGGGCCGTGAGGCCAGCTCCTGGCGCAGGACCTCGGCCGACAGGTGCTCGCCCAGATGGGGATCGGTGGAGGCGGACGGTTCGGTCGCCGCGGCTGGCCGTCCGGGTCGGTTGCCGGCGTGGTTTCAGCCGTGGCCGCCTCTTCGTCCGCGGCCTTTTTCTTCGCCGTTTCGCCAGCCCCGTCAGGTGTGGCGGCGGCGGCGGGCAGGCTGGGAGGAATGACGTCGACGGCGGCGGTACTGACGTCGTCGTGCGTTTCCTCCACGATTTCCAGCATGATCACGGTGACGTTGTCCGGTGAACCGGCTTCGAGAGTGAGGTCAACCAGGGTTTCCACGCACTCGCGCAGGTCCTTTGTTTCCCGGACGGTGCGTTCCACCACGTGCCCGGCCACGTAGTTCAGTCCGTCAGAGCAGAGCAGCCACCGTTCACCCGGCTTGACGTCCAGCGTGTCCAGATCCAGTTCGGGGCTGGCATCGACGTCGCCCAGGACGCGCATCAGGACGTTCTTGTGCGGATGGGTCTCGGCTTCCTCGGGCCGGAGCCGGCCTTCGTCGATGAGGCGCTGGACGAAGGTGTGGTCCACGCTGACCTGTTCGAACTCACCGTCGCGGAGACGGTAGGCCCGGGAGTCGCCGATATGGGCGAAGTGCAGTTTGCCCTCGGCAAGAAGAAGGGACGTGACAGTGGTGCCCATGCCGGCAAGTTTGGGATTGATGTGGACCAGTTCGGACAGCAGCGAGTTTGCCGTCTGGATTTCATCGGCCAGGACCGTGAGGGCGTCACCGTGGTAGTCCCCGTGGTCCAGGTGAAGCATGTCCAGGACGGTGGCGGCCGAGGCCACATCGCCGCCTGCGTGTCCGCCCATGCCGTCCGCTACCACTGCCAGATGACGGCCCACATAGGCGGAGTCGTCGTTCTTGGCCCGGATGCGGCCCACATCGGATCGCGCTGCATAGCGCATGATGAGGGGCCGCTGAACGGGCCGGGCCTCGTCTGCGGGGGTTTCGGCGGCCATTGCTATGGCCTCAATTCGATGACCGTCTTGCCGATTCTCACGGGTACGCCAAGCTCAACGGGCAGGGCCCGGGTAAGTTGCTGGTCGGCCAGATAGGTGCCGTTGGTGGAGCCGAGGTCCTCGATGAACCAGCGGCTGCCTTGCGGGAACAGCCGTGCGTGGCGGCCCGAGGCGTAGTCGTCTTCGAGGACCAAGGTTGCTTCCTGGGCCCGGCCCAACAGGATGGGGCTGGCGGCGAGCGGAACTGTGGTGCCTTTCAGCGGGCCTTCGGTGACCACCAGCTGGTGGGCCTGCTGCTTGAGCGGCTGCGGGGGAGCCTCGGCCAGCTCAGGGTTTTTGCGGACCTGCCTCGCGGTGGGCGTCCCGGCGGCCGCTTTCCGGCCTACCATCAGGTCGCGGCGCATGGCCGACACGATACTGAAAATGAGGACCCAGAGCAGGATCAGGAAACCAAACCGCAGGGCGGTGATGGTCAGTTCGCTCATGTCGCTCATGCGCGGCCACCAGGGTTGGCGGGAAGCAGGCGGAAGATGATCTTTGTCCGTCCCATCGTGATGGTGGAGCCGTCGGTCAGTTCGGTGCTGCCCGCTACTTTGTGGCCGTTGACGTAGCTGCCGTTGGTGGAGCCCAGATCAACAGCACTGGTGACGCCGCTGGCTGTGCGGATCTCCAGGTGGCGGCGGGACACGCCGGTGTCGTCAACCAGGATGTCGGCTTCCGAGGAACGGCCCAGGACGATGGACGGGGCATTGAGGGAGTACCTCTGGCCGTCGATGTCCAGGACGGGCTGCAGCCGGACCGGCGGGCGGGTTGGTGCGGCCGGCATGTTGGGCCGGGGCGCGGGTGAGCCCGAACCGCCGGAGGACTTCTCCGTGGACGAGGCAATTTCGAAATCGCCGGCACGGAGTTCCTCGGCGCGGCGGAAAGAAATCCGGACCGGACCCTGCAGGGTGTAGCCCTGGCTGCGGACGTGGTTGATGACAACGTCGCACAGCTCTTCAGCCAGCGGTGTGCCCCACTCCTGCGCCCGGGTGAAGTCGTTCTCACTGAGTTGGACGTCGAACACGTTCGGTGCCAGCGTGCGGCCGGCCGCAACCGTGAGTGACTTGTGGTCCAATTCCCGGCGGAGGCGGCTGGCGATCTCCACCGGTTCCACCTGGGCCCGTGAGCCGGTGGAGAAGACACCGCGGACGGCCTTTTCGATGCCGCGCTCGACCTTGTCCAGCAATCCCATGGTCCTTCTCCTTTCCCCCCGGCAGCGGGGCAGTATTCGTTCCGGAACTCAACCGGCAGGGCAGTTAAGTACGCAGTGCTCCGCCGTGCAGCGGCAGGCACTACTACATCAGATACTACTGGGCAGGCCTGTGAATGACCTTAATCCCGACCGGCCGGGCGGCCGGAAAAGTTCGGATTTCCGCGCGAACCGGGGCTTCCGCGGCGGCGGACCCGGCGGCCTCCGGAGCTCAATTGGTGTTTTACCGGTGGTGTCCGTTATGCTTGATCTCGCTGCTTTTACAAGGTTGCGGATACGGGAAACCGGCCGCGATTCGAGGAAAAGAAGTTGCGCGCGAGTGGCGGAACGGCAGACGCGCTGGCTTCAGGTGCCAGTGTCCGAAAGGGCGTGGGGGTTCAAATCCCCCCTCGCGCACGCAATTGAAGGAACCCCGGTCTTCGGACCGGGGTTCCTTTGTTTAACGCCGTCTAACGCCGGCCTACTGCCGCAAAGCGCCGAAGCCCGCAATCAGGGCCTCGAGCCCCAGGCTGAACGCCACGTCTGCAGGGTTCTCGTATCCCTGGGCGGCCAGGCTCCGGACTGCCCCCGTGAAGCTCGGCGTAGATTCGGCCATGGTGCCGGAATCGAAAATGTCCGCCGGGGCGGTGACGTCGAAGGCCGAGCCGAAGATGAACGATTCCAGGGCAACGATGGCGGACACGATCCGCTCCTCCGGGAAGCCGGCCGCCCGGAAGCCGGCACTGACGGTCTCGTACATGGCGAGTGTCTGGGGCGCGTCAGTGACGGGAAGCACCGCGATGACAGGGATCAGGGGAGTGTGCTCCGCGAAGACGTCCCGGTAACTCCAGGCCCACTTCCGCACCGCGGACTCCCAGGGTTCCGCGGCGAAGGCCGTCACATCCACCAGGGCAGTCAAATGGTCTTCGACGAGCAGGAGCACGTCCCGCTTGGATGCCACATGGTTGTACAGGGCCGACGGCGCCACGTTCAGTGAGCGGGCCAGCGCGGCCATGGTGAGTCCGGCGTAGCCGTTCCTGCTGACGAGCCGCAGCGCCGCAGTGGTGATTCCCGCCAGGTCCAGGATGGCGGCAGGCGGCCGACCCGCGCGGCGCCGTTCCGGACCGGATTTCGGTGCGGTTTCGCGATTCCGGGTGAGGGGTGGATCGGCAGGGGACTCCGGCATTGCTGGCCTTTCTGCGGGCAGTGTCCCCAGCATTATTCCACCGGCCCCTTCCGCACCTGTCCCGCACCAGCTATAGTCCTACTAAATGAATGGCATTCATTTAGTGCTTCGTATCACTCGAAGCGCCGGAGAGAGGACATCATGCTGAATTTTGACCGCGACGTTGTAATCGTTGGCGCCGGACCATCCGGGCTCACCGCTGCCCGCGAGCTGAAGAAGGCCGGCCTCAGCGTGGCAGTGCTTGAAGCGCGGGACCGCGTGGGCGGCCGGACCTGGACCGACAGCATCGACGGGGCCATGCTGGAAATCGGTGGCCAGTGGGTCTCGCCGGACCAGACAGCGCTGCTGGAACTCCTGGCCGAACTCGGCCTGGAGACCTACTCCCGCTACCGTGACGGCGAGTCCGTCTACATCGGAGCGGACGGGCGGAAAACCCGTTATACCGGCGAGTCCTTTCCGGTAAGTGCAGCCACCCGTGCGGAAATGGACAAGCTGGTCGGCATCCTGGACGGCCTCGCCGCGGAAATCGGCGCCACCGAACCCTGGGCACACCCCAAAGCCCGCGAACTGGACACCGTTTCCTTCCACCACTGGCTCCGCCAAAACTCCAGCGACGAGGAGGCCTGCAACAACATTGGCCTGTTCATCGCCGGCGGCATGCTCACCAAGCCAGCCCACGCGTTTTCGGCACTGCAGGCGGTCCTGATGGCCGCCTCCGCCGGGTCCTTCAGCCATCTCACCGACGAAGACTTCATCCTGGACAAGCGGGTCATCGGCGGGATGCAGCAGGTCTCCTTGCTGCAGGCACAGGAGCTGGGTGCCGACGTCGTCCTTAACAGTCCGGTGCGCACCATCACCTGGGAGGATGGCCGCGAAGGCGGGCACCGCGTCACCGTGGCCTCGGAGCGGGCCACCGTGAACGCCCGGTTTGTGATCATGGCAGTGCCGCCGAACCTTTACTCGCGGGTCTCCTTCAACCCTCCGCTACCGCGGCGGCAGCACCAGATGCACCAGCACCAGTCGCTGGGCCTCGTCATCAAGGTCCACGCCGTCTACAGCACTCCGTTCTGGCGTGAAGAGGGACTGTCCGGCACGGGTTTCGGTGCGGGCTCGCTGGTCCAGGAGGTCTACGACAACACCAACCACGGTGATTCACGTGGAACGCTGGTGGGCTTCGTGTCGGATGAAAAGGCCGACGCCGTCTTCGAGCTGAGTGCCGAAGACCGCCGCCGCGCCATCCTTGAATCGATCGCCGGGTTCCTGGGGGACAAAGCCCTGGAGCCCGAGGTGTACTACGAATCCGACTGGGGCTCGGAGGAGTGGACCCGGGGCGCCTATGCAGCGAGCTATGACCTGGGCGGGCTGCACCGTTACGGCAAGGACCAGCACGCCCCCGTCGGCCCCATCTTCTGGTGCTCCTCGGACATCGCCGCCGAAGGCTATCAGCATGTTGACGGCGCCGTCCGCATGGGGCGGCGCACGGCGGCGGCCATCGTGGCTGCGGCGGGGGCATCCCGCGCCGGCCACACGAGGCCGTGGCTGCCGTCGGCTAAGCGCATCGGTTCCACCCATTCAGCGTCGAATGAACCAGAGAGGCAAGGCCATGAGTTCCAAAGAAGTGACTGCGCAGCTGCCCGGCAGCCCCGACAAATTGCCCGGTAATGACCTGCCCGGTAAAGATCCGGCCGGGAATGGCCTGAGCAGCAAGGGCCTGAAGGCCGGGGCAGTGGGGCTGGTGGGGGCCGTCGTCATCGGGGTTTCCTGCATTGCGCCGGCGTACACGCTGACGGCGGCGCTGGGGCCAACGGTCTCGGAGGTGGGGGTCCAGCTGCCGGCGATCTTCCTGGTGGGCTTTATCCCCATGATTCTGGTGGCGTTCGGCTACCGGGAACTGAACAATGCAATGCCCGACGCCGGCACCTCGTTTACGTGGGCATCGCGCGCCTTTGGTCCGTGGATCGGCTGGATGGGCGGCTGGGGGCTGATCGCTGCCACCATTATTGTGCTGTCCAACCTGGCGGCCGTCGCCGTAGATTTCTTCTACCTCATGCTGGCCCAGCTGTTCGGGAACCCGGAGCTGGGCGAGCTGAGCAAGAACCTTCCGCTGAACATCGCCACCACCCTGGTATTCATTGCTGTAGCCTGCTGGATTTCGTACCGGGGCATGGAAGCCACCAAGGGCGTGCAGTATGTCCTGGTGGCGTTCCAGCTGCTGGTGCTGGGCTGGTTTGCCGTTGCTGCCTTCAGCCACGTGGCCAACGGGACGGCGTTTGATGCGACGGCCATCTCCCCGGACTGGTTCAATCCGTTCGCGGTGGGCTCCTTCTCGGCCTTCGCGGCCGGAGTTTCCCTGTCCATCTTCATTTACTGGGGCTGGGACGTCACCCTGACCATGAACGAGGAAACCAGGAACCCGGAGAAGACTCCGGGGCGGGCGGCCACCGTCACCGTCGTGGTGATCGTGGCGATCTACATGACCGTGGCGCTGGCCACCCTGTCCTTCGCGGGCGTCGGCGACACGGGCCTGGGCGCCGGAAATCCGGAGAACCAGTCGAGCATCTTCGCTGTCCTCGCCGGGCCGGTGATGGGACCGTTCGCCATCCTGATGTCCCTCGCGATCCTGAGCAGTTCGGCTGCCTCGCTGCAGTCCACGTTTGTCTCGCCCGCGCGGACCTTGCTGTCGATGGGTCACTACGAGGCACTCCGGGGCGCTTCGGCAAGGTCAGCCCGCGGTTCAAGTCCCCGAGCTACGCCACCATCGCCGCGGGCGCTGCAGCTGCGGGCTTCTATGTCATCACCCGGACCACCTCGGAGAACGCGCTGTGGGACACCATTACGGCGCTGGGGATGATGATCTGCTTCTACTACGGCATCACAGCACTGGCCTGCGTCTGGTTCTTCCGGGCCCAGGCATTCAGCAACGGCCGTTCCTTCTTCTTCAAGTTCCTGGCGCCGCTGCTGGGCGGCGTCATCCTGCTGGTGATGTTCTTCAAGACCGCGTCCGATTCCATGGATCCCGGGTACGGCTCCGGATCATCGGTGGGCGGGGTGGGGATGGTGTTCATCCTGGGCATGGGCGTGATCCTGCTGGGCGTGGTGGTCATGCTGGTGATGTCCCGGCTGCAGCCCGGGTTCTTCAAGGGGCAGGTGCTGGCCCGCGGAAACTGAGCGGGCAGCCGCCGCCGCTCAGGTGCGCGGGCCGACGTCGGCCTTAACAGCGGTCACCGGACAGCCGGCTTCCAGGATGACCCGCTGGGCGGTGCTGCCGAGGAAGAGCTTCCCCACGGGGGAACGCCGGCGCACACCGATAACAACCAGCTCAACGTCCTCTTCATAGGACGCGTCGATCATGAGGTCTGCCGCCTCGTCGCCGTCACCTTCGCGAAGGAACGCCGGCACGCCTGCTGCCGCTGCGTCAGCGATGGCATTGCGGATGTCCGCTTCCGCGTCCTTGGAACCCTGGCCGGGGACCGGACCCAGGATCTGCAGGTCCGTCCGCCGAAGCGCTGCTTCCCGGATTGCTGCGCTCAGGGCGGCCCGGCCCTCCTGCGTGGCGACGTAGCCCACCGCCACGCTCATGGCTGGACCGCCGTCACGAGTGTTCCCTCGGCCGCGAACCGGCGAAGGTTGGCGAGGGTCAGTTCAGCCATTGCCGCCCTGGTTTCGTGGGTGCCGCTGCCCAAGTGGGGCAGGAGCACCACGTTGTCGAGTGCCAGGAGGTCTTCGGGGACCTTCGGCTCATCGGCAAAAACGTCCAGGCCTGCCCCTGCGAGCCGGCCGCCAAGCAGGGCAGCAACAAGGGCATCCTCGTCAACCACGGATCCCCGGGCGATGTTGATGAGGTAGCCATTGGGACCGAGCGCCTCAATAACACCGGCGTCAACGAGCCGCGCCGAATCAGGTCCGCCCGCGGCGGCGACAATCAGGACGTCACAGCCCTCCGCGAGGTCGCGGGGTGACGCTTTGTACTCGTATGCCACGCCGTCCACGGGATTGCGGCTGTGGTAGCTGATGGCACAATCGAACCCTTCCAGCCGGCGCGCAATGACCCGCCCGATCCGGCCCAGGCCGAGGATGCCCACCCGCTTTCCGCTCGCTTTGGTGGCAAGGGGAAAGTTTCCCTTGCCGAGCCAGTCGCCGCGGCGGACGAACCTGTCCGCCGCGCTGGTCTGGCGCAGCACGTCCAAGTACAGAGCCATGGCCGTGTCAGCCACGCAGTCGTTGAGGACATCAGGGGTGTTGCTGACGGCGATGCCGCGTTCGGCGGCCTGAGCCACGTCCGTGGTGTCATACCCGACGCCGAAATTGACGACGGCGCGAAGGTTCGGCAGTGCGCGCATAAGGTCGGTGCCGACACCGACTTTTCCGGACGTCACGGCGACGTCGAAGGTGCCGCCGTGCTGCTGCAGGAATTCTTCCCGCCCCGGGCCGGGGTCCGGCAGCCGGACAGCTCCGTACTCGCTGGTGATGGCGTTCTTGGACGGCTGGCATGAGGGGCCCTACCTGGAGGACGGCGATGTTCTTCATATCTGCACACTAGGTTTCTGATCCATACGCGTCCAACATGTAAATGGCATGGTTCGATGCCCGAAGTGGATTGATCGGACCGACTCTGGCGGAACGGCGCGGATTTCGGGGCGGAGTGGCGCCCATCACAGGTCGTGCCGGCGCGTGCCGCGGTCCCGCCGCGCGTCCCCGGCGGGCCGCACAAACCTTGTGGAGCCCCCTGACCTGAAATAGCTTGAGTCCAGCGCGGCCCAAGCAGCTGTTCCTGATGACCCGTCCCGGGCTCCGGAACCAGCCCCGCTGCCGCAATATCCAATCCGGAGGAATCCAATGATGTCTTCTTCAAAGCTCTCCTTTCCCGCTGCCGCACTCAAATGGCCGGCCCTGGCCTCCGTTGCGGTGCTGGGCCTAAGCGGTTGTTCGGTTGCCAACTCCGAAGCGACCGGCAGCTCCTCCACCACCGTCCGGGTGGTGCTCGGCCAGGAGCCGCCCACCCTGGAAGCCTGTGAATCGAACCTGACGTCCACCGGTGTGGTGGTGCGCTCCAACGTCACCGAACCGCTGATCGAACGTAATCCCCAGAGCGGCGAACTGGAACCCAAGCTCGCCACCGAATGGAAAGCCACCACGTGACACCGAATGGACGCTCAAGCTTCGCGAAGGCGTGACCTTCCAGGACGGCACGCCGTTCAACGCCGAAGCCGCCGCGTTCACCATCGAACGGGCCGTCAACTCGAAGCTCGGCTGCAACGTGGAAGGCTACGTCTTCGGTGATGCCGACCTCGCTGTGAAGGCCGTGGATGCCACCACCCTCACCGTCACCACTCCGGAGCCTGACCCCATCCTGCCGCTGCGCCTTTCGTTCCTTGAAGTGGTGCCGACGTCCACGAGCGCCACCGAGAAGGTCCGCGAGCCGATCGGAACGGGCCCCTACAAGATCGAGAAGTGGGACGCCGGCCAGAAGATCACCCTCGTCCAGCTGGGACGGCTACTGGGGAGACAAGCCCGCCTACGCCAAGGCGGAGTACCAGTGGCGTTCCGAAAGCTCCGTGCGCGCTGCCATGATCACCAGCGGCGAAGCGGACGTGGCCATGGGGCTCAGCCCGGACGACAACATCGGCGACCTCGGCGTCGACTACCCCAACAACGAGACTGTGGCCCTGCGGCTCGACGCCAACGAGGCGCCGCTCAACGACATCCGCGTCCGCCAGGCCGTCAACTTCGCCATCGACAAGGAAGGAATCGTCAACTCGCTCTACCAGGGCAAGCACCAGGTGGCCGCGCAGCTGGTCCCCGAAGGCATCGTGGGGCACAACTCCGCGCTGAAGGGCTGGGCATTCGACCTGGACAAGGCCAAGTCACTCGTTGCCGAAGCGAAGGCCGACGGCGTTGACACGTCCGCGCAGATCTCCCTGGTGGTCCGCAGCGCCCAGTTCCCCAAGATCACCGAACTGGCCCAGGTCCTGCAGGAGCAGCTGAGCCAGGCCGGCCTGAACGTGAAGCTCAAGATGCTCGAAACCAGCCAGCACCTGACCTACCAGGTCCGCCCGTTCGCCGAGGATGAAGGCGCAGTGGCGCTCATGACCCAGCACGGCAACCAGGCCGGCGACGCAGCCTTCACGGTGGACCAGTACATGCTCTCCACCGGAGCGCAAAGCTACTTCGGCACGCCGGAGTTCGACGCCATGATCAAGAAGGCCGATGCGGCGTCCGGCGACGAGCGGAAGAAGGACTTCGAGGAGATCTTCGCCTACCAGAACGACAAGGTTGTCCAGTTCGCCCACATCTCGCACCAGACCGGCATCATCGGCAAGGCCAAGTCCGTGAACTACACGCCCAATTCGTCCAGCGGCGATGAGCTGCGTGTCTCGGAAATGACCCCGGCAAGCTAGCCCGGACCTCCGGGAAAGAAGGACAGCCATGCTGATCTACTTGAGAAAGCGGATTGTCTCCAGCGCTCTGCCGCTGGTGGTGGTGATCGTCGGTGTGTTCGCGCTGGCCAGGATGACGGGCAACCCGGCCAGCCTGTACCTGCCGCTGAACGCCACGCAGCAGATGCGCGACGACTTCACCGCACGCAACGGCCTGGACCAGCCGCTGCTGGTGCAGATGGCCGACTACTTCGGCGGCGTGCTCCGGCTCGACTTCGGGCAGTCGCTGCGGACCGGGCAGGACGCCGCCGCCATGGCGCTGCGTGCCTTCCCGGCCACCCTGCAGCTGGCGGCCACCACCATGGTGCTGGCCGTGCTGCTGGCCGCTGGTGGTGGGTTGCTGGGCGGCGCTGAAGCCGAACGGCATCGCGGACCGCATCTCAAGTTTCGTCTCCATGGCTGCCGCTTCGATTCCGGACTTCTGGCTGGCAATCGTGGGCATCTGGGTCTTCGCCATCACCCTGGGCTGGCTCCCGACATCCGGTGTGTCGGGAGCCGGCGCCTGGGTGCTGCCCATCGCCACGCTGCTGCTGCGGCCGTTCGGCGTGCTGGTCCAGATTGTCCGCGGCTCCATGGTCTCCGCACTCTCGGAGCCCTACATCAAGCTGGCCCGCAGCCGCGGTGCAGGCGAACTCCGGGTGGTCACGCACCACGCGCTGCGCAACGCGGCCGCCCCGGCGCTGACGGTGGCCGGTGACCTGACCGTGGGCCTGGTCAACGGCGCGGTGGTGGTGGAGACCATCTTCGGCTGGCCGGGCATCGGCAAGCTCATGATCGATTCGATCCTGCAGCGGGACTTCGCCGTCCTGCAGGCAGCCGTCCTGCTCACCGCCGTCGCGATCTTTGCGCTGAACATCCTGATCGACATGGGCTACGCGCTGCTGGACGCACGCGTCCGTCCCGTCACGGTAAAGGCCTAGGAGTAGCCATGAAGAGTTCACTGACTGAGGGCGCGGCGCCGGAGCAGCTGCCGGCGGACCTCCATCCCGCGGAGAAAGAGGGCCGAAAACAGGACGGGAAGCTGAGCCTCTTCCGGCTCCTGCTCAAGGACCGCTTTGCCACCGTCTCGGCGCTGATCCTGGTCTTCATCGGCCTGACCGCGCTGGTCGGCCCTGCGCTGATGGGTGACCTGGCCACCAAACAGAATCTGCTCTTCGCCAACAAAGCACCGTTCATCGCTGGCGTACGGCTGGGAATACTTCCTGGGCAGCGATTCCCTGGGCCGCAGCATGCTCGCCCGGCTGGTGGTGGCGAGCCGGACCACCCTGTCCGTCGCCCTGCCTGCGGTGGCCGTGGCCCTGCTGGTCGGCTCCCTGTGGGGGGTCTGGGCCGGCTACCACCGCGGCTGGCGGGAGAACGTCTCCATGCGCATCGCCGACGTGATCATGAGCTTCCCGTCCCTGCTGCTCGCCGTCGTCGTGCTTTACGTGTTCAGCCCCAGCGCAGCGAACATCGTGCTGATCCTGGCCCTGACCCGCATCCCCATCTACCTGCGCACGGCGCGGGCCGAGATCGGCCGAGCTGCAGAGCCGGACGTTCGTGGACGCGGCGCGCACCTTCGGCGCCAAGCCCAACGCGATCATCGTCCGGCACGTCATCCCCGTGGTGCTGCCGACGCTGCTGACGCTGGCCACGCTCGAATTCTGCTACGTGATGCTCGCCGAATCCTCACTGAGCTTCCTGGGCATCGGCATCCAGCCGCCGGACGTCAGCTGGGGGCTGATGGTCTCCCAGGGCCGGCAGTACCTGCAGACCGCCTGGTGGCTGTCCATCTTCCCCGGCGTCGCCATTGTGGTCACCACCATCGCCGCCAACGTCCTCGCCGCCTGGCTGCGGATCGCCACCGATCCGGCCCAGCGCTGGCGCCTGGCCCTTCCCCGCAAGCGGCTGATCGCCCGCATCCCAGCCAAGGAGGCACAGCCGTGAAAACAGCTGCCGAACAAGTACCCACCCGGCGCACCCGCGCCGCAGCATCCGCCGCAGGCGCCGTGCCGCACCGGCCAGGCTAAGGCGCACGACGTCGTCCTGCAGGTCCGTGACCTCGCCGTGGACATCCGCACCCACCGCGGCACCGTGCGCGCCGTCAACAGCGTGGCCTTCGAAGCCCGGGCCGGGGAGACCCTGGCGCTGCTCGGGGAATCAGGCTGCGGAAAGTCCATGACAGCCAAGGCCCTGGCCGGGATCATGGACCCGGTCTGCGACCTGGCCGACGGCGAGATCATCCTCAACGGAACGGACCTGGCCGCCCTGACGCCCAAGGAACGGCTCAAGTTTGCCGGGCCCGAGCTGGGCATCGTCTTCCAGGACGCCCTGACAGCCCTCAACCCCGTCTATACGGTGGGAACACAGCTGGGCGAGGCCTTCCGCATCCACCGCGGCCTGAACGCCAAGGAGGCACGGGTCGAGGCGATTGACCTGATGAAGCGCGTCGGCATTCCCGAGCCGGAGTCCCGGGTCAATTCCTACCCGCACCAGTTCTCCGGCGGCATGCGCCAGCGCATCCTGATCGCCATGGCCGTGGCCCTGAACCCGCGCCTGCTGATCGCCGACGAACCCACCACCGCCCTGGACGTCACGGTCCAGGCGCAGATCATGCAGCTGCTGCGGAAGCTCCGGGAAGAGGGCCAGATGGCCGTCATCCTCATCACCCACGACCTCGCGGTGGTGGCCGAGGAAGCCGACTCCGTGGCCGTGATGTACGCCGGCAACGTGGTGGAGAGCGGACCGGTCTCCGAGGTCTTCGCCGACCCGCGGCATCCCTACACCAAGGGGCTGCTGGAATCGGTGCCCGTCCACCTGGAACGCGGCGCCCAGCTGAAGTCCATCGCCGGCAGCCCGCCGGAGCTTCACGACATCCCCGCCGGCTGCGTCTACCAGTCCCGCTGCCCGCTGGTGCAGGACATCTGCCGGGCCGAGCGGCCCGTGCTCCGCCCGGTGGCCGGCCCGCCGGCGACCCGGCAGCGGCCCGGTACACAGCGCACACCCGTCAACGCAGCCTCCCTTCCGGCGACGCAGCCGCGGCCCGCCCGTACCGCCGCCTGCCACTTCAGCGAGGAGATCAACAATGTCTGAGCCGCTTCTGAAAATCGATGGCCTGACCAAGACCTTCCACGTGGCCAAGAGCGCCAGCGGCAACACCCGGCTCAAGGCCCTGGACGGCATCAGCCTGACGGTGGGCCGAGGGGAGACCCTGGGCCTGGTGGGTGAGTCCGGCTGCGGCAAGTCCACCCTGGCCCGGACCCTGATGATGCTGGAAACACCGGATGAAGGGACCGTGAGCTTCGAGGGAACCAACCCGTTCGGGCTCCGCGGCAAGGAACTGCTGAGCTGGCGGCGGCGCGTGCAGATGGTCTTCCAGGACCCGTTCGCCTCCCTGAACGCCCGGATGAACGCCGGCGACATCATCGCCGAGCCCTGGGCCACCCACCGGAGCCTCTACCCGACGTCGCGGGAACGCGAAGCCCGGGTCCGCGAACTGCTGCACATGGTGGGGCTGCGGCCCTCGGACGCCCGCAAGTCGCCGCAGGAGTTCTCCGGCGGCCAGCGCCAGCGCATCGGCATCGCCCGCGCCCTGGCCCTGAACCCGGACGTCATCATCCTCGACGAGCCGGTCTCGGCCCTGGACCTTTCCGTCCAGGCGCAGGTCCTGAACCTGCTCAATGAGCTCCAGCAGGAACTCGGTGTGTCCTACATCTTCATCTCCCATGACCTGACCGTGGTCCGGCACGTGGCGGACCGGGTGGCCGTGATGTACCTCGGCCGGATCATCGAGACGGGGGCCACCGAGGAAGTCTTTGACCATCCCCGGCACCCCTACACGGCGGCCCTGATGTCGGCGTCGCCGAAGCTGGACGTCAGCGGAACCAAGCGGGACCGGATCGTCCTCCAAGGCGAGCTGCCCTCTCCGCTGGATCCGCCGTCGGGCTGCCGCTTCCGGACGCGGTGCTGGAAGGCCCAGGACATCTGCGCCGAAGTGGCGCCGGAACCGCAGGTGCTGGCCGCCCCCGACGGCACGCAGCACGTTGCAGAATGCCATTTCCCGCTCGACTCCATCAAGGGCCTGACGGGCGCGCCACCGCCTCCGCCGCAGTGACGCGGCACGGCGAGTATGCCCTCATCGCCGGGGTGATCTTCCTGGCCGCATGCCTGCAGGCGTCCAGCGGCTTCGGCATGGGCATGCTCGCGGCGCCGGTGATCGCCATGGTGGATCCGGCGCTGCTGCCGGCCACGCTCATCCTCCTGGCCCTGCTGGTCACCGTCATGGTGACCGTCCGGGAACGGCAGAGCCTGGACCTCCGCGGCACGGGCTGGGCCCTGGTGGGCCGGATTCCCGGAAGCTTCCTGGGCGCGTGGCTGGTGACGGCACTGTCCAGGGAAGGCCTGGCCTGGGTGGTGGTGGCCGTGGTGCTGACCGGCCTGGTGCTGGCGGTCCGGGGCTGGGCTCCCCGGCCTGTCCGGGTCAACCTGATCGCGGCCGGCGCGGCCTCGGGCATCATGGGCACGGCCACGTCCATCGGCGGCCCGCCCATGGCCCTGGTCTGGCAGGGACACGACGGACCGCGGCTGCGGGGCACCATGAGCGCCTTCTTTATGGTGGGCTCGTCGATTTCGATGGTGATGCTGTGGATCACCGGTGCCGTCACCGCGGAGATGCTGGCCCTGGCGCTGTGGATGGTTCCGGCGGCCGTTGGCGGCTACGTGGCATCCCGGTTCGTGAACCGCTTCCTCAACGCCGCGCGCCTGAAGGCGCTGGCCCTGGGTGCGTCGGCGCTGGGAAGCGTCCTGCTGATGGTGCAGCTGGTCCTGGCGGCTATACAGGGGCCTGAGCCGGCGGCCGGCAGGCACGCAGCACCGGAGCCGGCCGGGCACCACGTTCATGAGTTCCCCGCCGCGGGCCAGCCGCCCGATGTTGGCGGCGATGTCCGCCGCCCGGCGTTCAAAGGTGATGCGCGCATGGCCGGAATGGTGCGGGGTCAGCACGGTGTTCTGCAGGGATGCGAACGGCAGTTCCGCCGGGCGGAACCACGCCGTCCGCAGGGGATCCCCACCAGACGTCGAGCCCGGCTCCGGCGATGCGCCGTTCCTGTCAGGGCGGCGAACAGCGCGGCCTGGTCCACCACCGGCCCGCGGGCCACGTTAATAAGGAACGCCGAGGGTTTCATGGCCGCCAGCTCCGCGGCCCCGATCATCCCCTCCGTGGCGGAATCCAGCGGCACGGTCACCACCACGACGTCGGACGCGGCCAGGAGCGCTGTGGAGCTGGTGGTTTCCGCCCACCCAGTCCAGGCTGACTCCCGTCCGGAAGCGGGGCCGCAGGGTTGCGCCGCACAGCGCGGACCTTCATGCCCAGCGCCCGGCCACGCGCGCCACCTCGGCGCCGATGGAGCCCAGGCCCACCAGTCCCAGCGTCAGGTCGGCCAGGACGGGATGGAACGGCACGTCGCGGCCGTGGCAATGGTCCGCCACTGCCCCGCCGCGGACAGCCCGGTCGGCCGCCGCGACATTGCGGGACAGCATCAGCGTGACCATCAGGACGTGCTCGGCGATGGGCCGTGCGTGGTGGAACGTGTTGGCCACCAACGGCTGCCGGCAGCCAGGTGCGGAAACGAAATCTTGTCGTAGCCTGCGCCCGTGACGTGCACCAGCTGCACGCCGGCCGGCGGCTGCCGCTTCCGCGGGGCCCAGGGAGGAGCAGACCACGACGTCGGCACCCGCCAGGGCGTCCAGCCGGCGTTCGGGAGTCCACGCCGCCGCCATGTCCCAGTGGTGAGTGCCGCCGTCGGCCTTCAACTGCGTCCTCAAAGCGGCTGATGATGGGGTCGGTGACCACGATCTTCAGGGACTCTGGCGCTCTCGCTGCGAGGCCTGCTCCGCGGCGCTCACCACCGGGGGCTCTGAAGCTCGTAGGAGGGGTGGAGCCGCTGCATGTAGCCGGTGTCGTCCCGGCTCCTGAGCCCGCAGTCCAGGTACTGGCGGTGCAGCCGCTCCAGGGCGTCGCGGTCCAGCTCGATGCCCAGGCCCGGGTCCGGTGGGGACCTTGACGGCGCCGTCCTTGAACGTGAACACGCCGCCGGCAATGACGTCCTCGGACGGGTCCTTCCACGGCCAGTGCGTGTCGCACGCGTAGTCGAGGTTGGGGGTCGCCGCCGCGAGGTGGACCATGGCGGCGAGGCTGATGCCCAGATGGGAATTCGAGTGCATGGACAGGCCCAGGCCGAACGTGTCGGTGATGCCGGCCAGGGACTGGGTCCGGCGGAGGCCGCCCCAGAAGTGGTGGTCGGAGAGGATGACATCCACGGCGCCGGCCGCCACGGCGGGGGCCACGTCCGCGAAGCTGACCACGCACATGTTCGTGGCCAGCGGCATGCCCACTTCGCGGCGGACGGCCGCCATGCCCTCAATGCCGGGCGTGGGGTCCTCCAGGTACTCCAGGACGCCGTCGCAGTTCCTTGCCCACGCGGATGGAGGTGTCCACGGTCCAGGCGCCGTTGGGATCGATCCGGAGCGGCATGTCGGGGAATTCGGCGCGGAGGGCCTGGATGGCCGCGATTTCCTCCTCGGGCGGGAAGACGCCGGCTTTGAGCTTGAGTGCGCTGAAACCGTACTGGTCCACCATGGTCCGGGCCTGCCGCACGATCCCGGCGGGGTCCAGGGCCGCACCCCAGGCGTCGTCGTCCTGGCCGGGGTGGCCGGCCCACTTGTAGAACAGGTAGCCGCTGAACTGCACGGTGTCGCGGACGGCGCCGCCGAGGAGGTCGCTGACCGGCCGGCCGAGGAGCTTGCCCTGGATGTCGAGGGCGGCGACGTCGAACGCGGACAGGACGCGGTCGGCTGGTGCTGGAACCGGTGACCATGCCGCTCATGCCGTGGCCGCCCTGGATGGTGTCCTGCTGGAGTGCCTGGGCGATCCGGCTGTCGCAGCTCGTTGATGTTGAAGACGTCCGTGCCGGGCAGGGCCGCGGCGGCGAGCCGGAGCCGGGCAACGTGGCCGGCGTCGCCGTAGGTTTCGCCGATGCCGCTGATACGCCGGAATCCGTGTGGACCTCCACGATGGCCCGCAGGCGAACGGCTCATGGACGCCCACGGTGTTCAGCAGCGGCGGGTCCTTGAAGGCGACCGGGGTGATGGTGACGCCGGTGATCCTGGCCTGGTTGAGGTTACTGGGCGGGATCGTATCCTGGTCCACTGCGCTGTGCTCCTTGGGTTGGCTTGTGGGCTCCGGAGGGTTGAGTTTCCGCTGCTCCTGTTCACCGACCATAAGGGGAGCCATCGATCCAAGTCCAAGCTAATTTATGCACTCAACAATTCAGTAAAGGTATCGATGTTTTCCCTGCCCCAGCTAGAAGCGTTCGTCGCCGTCGCTGAGGAGCTGCACTTCGGTGCCGCAGCGGAGCGGCTCAACATGACGCAGCCGCCGTTGAGCCGCCAGATCCAGATGCTGGAGAAGAAGCTGGGGACCCAGCTGTTCGGCCGCACCAGCCGGAAGGTGGAGCTGACGCCGGCCGGCGCCACCCTGCTGCCCAGGGCGCGGCAGATCCTGGACATGTGCATCAAGACGGACCTGGATGTCCGCCGGGTTTCCTCGGGCGAGGCGGGCGCCATCACCGTGGGCTACACAGCCATCGCCGGGCAGAGTGCGCTGCCGCTGATGCTGCGCGCGGCCGCCGAGGGCATGCCCGGGGTGTCCTTCGTGCTGCGGGAACTGGTGTCGACGGACCAGATGGACGGGCTGGTGAAGGGCAGCGTGGACATCGGCCTGCTGCGGCCCATCGTGGCCCGGCCCGGCGATGGTGTCGCCGGCCGCTCATGCAGGACCGCCTGGTGGTGGCGCTGCCCGCGGGCAGTTCCCTGCTGGGCAACATGGCGCCGCCGAGAGGGCGAGCCGCTGCCGCTGGGCCTGCTGGACCGCCTGCCGCTGCTGATGTACTCCACCAAGGAGGCCCGGTACTTCCATGACCTGGTGCTCCGGCTGTTCGCCAGTGCCGGCGCCCACGCCAACATCACCCAGTACGCCAGCCAGGTTCCGGCGCTCCTGGCCTTTGTCCAGGCCGGACTGGGCGTGACCCTGGTGCCGGCCTCCGCGATGGCCTTCGCGCCCGCCGGCGTGGAATTCCATGAGATCGACGGGCGGCACGGCATTCAGGAGCTGAACCGGGTGGACCTGGAGCTGGCGTGGAACGAGGAGACGGCCAACCCCGCCGTCCTGCGGCTGCTGGAGCTGATCGAGCCGATCGCCGCAGCAGCCTTGCCGCGGCGGGCTGACGCGGCTGCTGCGGCCGCCGCTGGCGGGCCGGGGCTTCCTTGGCGCTTTAGCGGGCGGGGGCGGGCTCCAGGTCCGCGATGGCGGCTGCCGGTTCGCGCTGCTGCGCCGGCTCCCCGCCTGGCCCGGGAGTGCTGCGGCGTTCCTTCAGGAAGTAGACCAGGCCGGCGGCCAGCGTGGAGGCCGCAGCCAGGGCGAACAGGCCGGGCACGACGCTGCCGGTGCCCTCCTTGATCAGGCCGAACCCGAACGGCGCCACGAAGCCGCCGAGGTTGCCCAGGGAGTTGATGATGGCGATGGCCGGGGCCAGGACCATGGGGTGCAGGCCGGACTGCGGGATGGTCCAGAACAGCGGCGAGGCGCTCTTGAAGCCCATGGCGGCGATGGCCAGGAAGACCAGTGCCAGGACCGGGGTGGCGACGGCGGCGGCGAGGGTTCCGACGGCGGCGACCAGGAGTGCCACCACCAGCAGCGGCCGCTTGGACTTCGCCTTGTCCTGCCATCTTGGCAGCGAAATACATGGCGAAGACGGCGCAGACCCACGGGATGGCGGACAGGAAGCCGACGCTCAGGTCCGTGGTGCCGGGAATCTGCTTGACGATGGTGGGCAGCCAGAACGTGTTGGCGTAGATGGAGAGCTGGACGGAGAAGTAGATGCCGCAGAGCAGCAGGATCTGCGGGTTCAGCAGCATCTTCCAGCGGTTGACCTTGCCGCCGGCCTGCGGTGGCGTGCTGGGCGTCCTCGTCGGCGATCGCCTCGGCGAGGGCGGTCTTTTCACCGGCGGAGAGCCACTTGGCGTCCTGGATCCTGGCATCCAGCAGGAAGAACACCACGATGCCCACCACCACGGAGAGCAGGCCCTCGAAGCCGAACAGCCACTGCCAGCCGCGGATCCCCAGGACATCGTGCAGGCTCAGGAGCATGCCGGCGATGGGCCCGGAGAGTGCTGCGGCGATGGACGAGCCGGCAATGAAGATGGCGGTTGCCTTGCCGCGCTGGCCGGCGGGAACCCAGCGGGCGAAGTAGAAGATGACGGCCGGGAAGAAGCCGGCTTCGGCGGCGCCCAGCAGGAACCGGAGGACGTAGAACATCATTTCGTTCTGCACGAAGGCCATCAGGAAGGAGACGATGCCCCAGCTGACCATGATGCGGGCCAGCCACACCTTGGCGCCGTACTTCTCCATCATCACGTTGCTGGGAAGTTCGAAGATGGCGTAGGCGATGAAGAACAGGCCTGCGCCGAAGCCGTAGGCCGCAGCGCCGATGCCCACGTCGGCTTCGAGGTGCTCGTGGGCGTAGCCGATGTTGGAGCGGTTGAGCTGGTTGCACACCAGCATGACCAGCATGATGGGCAGGACCCGCTTGAAAAACTTCTTCGTGGCGAGGGCCACATCCGTGACAGCGGTGTCTACAGACTGCATGGGGGAAATCCTTCGAATTTAGCGCGTAGGTCCGGTGACCATTTCGGGCGCTGTGGTGCGCACCACAGCAAGTGCGTCCACTTTATTCGGGGATTTCGATGCGCGTCCAACACGCATTTTGCATGCCGTGATGCCCTGGGGGCATCACGGCACTTCGTCAACGCCGGCGGCGCTACGGCGCCGGCGGCGCACAGACGCCTTGAACCGGCGTCGGGAATTCGCCAGATGACTCCGCATGGCGGCGGCGGCGGCGGCTTCATCACCGTCAGCGATGGCGGCGGCGATGGATCTGTGTTCGTGGACCACCTGGTCGAAGTGGTCGCGGGCGTAATGCTCGACGCCGGTCATCAGCCGGGTGCGCGGCATCGCGATCATGGTCTGGCCCAGGGCCGCGAGGCAGTCGGAGTAGAAGGGGTTTCCGGAGGCCGCGGCGATGGCGCGGTGGAATTCGAAGTCGGACTTCATGGCGTGGCCGGGATGATCCGGCGCTGGCCGTGAACTCGTCCAGGGCCTGCAGTGACGGCCCTCAGCTGGCGGTCGGAGTGGTTGCGGGCGGCCAGGGCGGCGGCCTCGGCCTCCACGCCCATCCGGAACTCCAGCAGGTGGAGGCGGTCCTCGACGCTCGCCACCGGGCGGCTGCCCGGGACCGGCTGGGGACCGTCGTCGGGCGGGGTCAGCGCGAAGCTGCCCCGCCCGCGTTCGGTTTCCACGAGTCCTTCGGCCTGGAGCCGCGTCAGCGCGGCGCGCACCACGGTGCGGCTGACGCTGAACTCGCCGATCAGCGTCGTTCTCGCTCGGGCAGCTTGTCGCCGGGCTGGATGGCGCCGTCCACGATGCGGGTGCGAAGATCTGCGGCGAGGTCCGCGGTCAGGTTCCGGCTCATGCGTTCAAGGTTACGCGCCGAACTCCACGGACTCGGTGGTCCAGGCGCGCGCCTGGTCACTGAGGGTCACGCCCAGGCCCGGGACGGTCCGGAACGATCATGCGGCCGTTCTTGGTTTCGAGGCGTTCGTTGAAGAGCGGGTCGAGCCAGTCGAAGTGCTCCACCCAGGGTTCGCGCGGGTAGGCCGCGGCGAGGTGCAGGTGGATCTCCATGGCGAAGTGCGGTGCCAGGCCCAGGCCGCGTTCGTCCGCGAGGGCGGCGAGGCGGAGGAACTGGGTGATGCCGCCGACGCGCGGGGCGTCGGGCTGGATGATGTCGCAGCCGTTGGCGTTGATGAGGCCCTTGTGTTCGGCGACGGAGGCGAGCATCTCGCCGGTGGCGATGGGGGTGTCCAGGACGTTGGCGAGGTGGGCGTGGCCTTCGAAGTCGTAGGCGTCCAGCGGCTCTTCGATCCAGATGAGGTTGAATTCCTCGAGCTGGCGGCCCATGCGCAGGGCGGTGGCGCGGTCCCACTGCTGGTTGGCGTCGACCATCAGCGGGACGTCCCAGCCGATGTGTTCGCGGATGCCGGCGACGCGGCGGAGGTCCTCGTTGGTGTCGGGGAGGCCGACCTTGATCTTGATGCCGCCGATGCCTTCTTCGAGGAGGACGGTGGCGCGGGCCTTGACCTCGTCGAGGGAGGCGTTGAGGAAGCCGCCGGAGGTGTTGTAGGTCTGGACGGAGTCACGGTAGGCAGCCCAGGAGCTTGGCCAGCGGCAGGCCGGCGCGCTTGGCCTTGAGGTCGTAGAGGGCGATGTCGATGGCGGCGAGGGCCTGGGTGGCGACGCCGGAGCGGCCCACGGAGGCGCCGGCCCAGAGGAGCTTGGTGTAGAGCTTGCCGATGTCGTTGGGGTCCTCGCCGATGAGCCTTCGGCGACCTCCTTGGCGTGGGCGTACTGGGCGGGACCGCCGGCGCGCTTGGAGTAGCTGAAGCCGAGGCCCTCGTGGCCCTGCTCCGTGGTGATCTCGGCGAAGAGGAACACCACCTCGGTCATCGGCTTCTGGCGGCCGGTGAAGACCTTGGCATCGCTGATCGGGACGGCCAGCGGGAGCCGCGCGGTGGAAAGTTTGACGTGCCGGATGAAGTCGACGGTACTCATTGATGCTCCTCGGAAGCAGGCTGTCCGGGCTGCAGTGCCCTGCTACTTAGGATACAAGCGTGCCGCTTGTATTACAAGTGTTTCGCTGACGCGCTCCGACCTCACAACGATCAGTCAATCCATCACGGCAGGGCCTCAGGGCGCGCGAAAACTGTGCGACGACTTGATCGTTGCCGCGAGGTCCGAGCGGAAGAAGGCCAACACCTCCGCAGCACGGGCCGCGTTGTTGGAGGATGTCGCGACAGCACCCGCGAAGACCGTGCTAATCGCGCAGTCGGCCGGGAGGACGCCGAGGATGCACACGCCAGGTTGCCCGACCAGTTCGCTGAGCTGCTGCAGGCCGAGATCGACCTCGCCCTCGGCGAGCAGGCGCGCCACGGGCACGCCTGGACGGGCCTGCATAAGCTGGTCGCTGACCTCATCGGTCATGCCCCAGTGGTCGATCATTCGCAAGAGTTCGGTGCCGCTCGGTCCGGTGGAGTATCCGATGCGGGACGCCGCGCGCAGGGCGCTGCGAAGCTCATCGGCATTCGCAAAGGCCGTGCCTTCGGAACATGTGGCTGCATCGGCGCTGCATGCGGGCACGCCTACGGCGACCTCCGACAGTACGATCGGGGCGATGGACGCCGGATCGACGTGCCCCTCGGCAGCGAGGCGTTGGAGAGCGTCCTCAGCGAGGAACACAAGGTCGAACGGCTCACCGGCGGTCACCCGCTGGGCGGCGTCCACTCCGCCGACGGATTCGAGCTGCAGAAGCGGTAGCCCCGCGTCGGCGGCAGCTTCAGCGAGGTCGGCGAGAACGTGGCGGGTGGCCATCGACGAGATCGCCCTCATGCGGCATCCTCGAACGTCTCGGCGTCTACTTCGGCAGCAGATGCTGGTGCATATCGCGCGCCAGAGATGGTGTCCGTGCCAATCAGCTCGCCGGCCCGCGCCAGCAGCGCGCCGTCGACAGTGATGTCGGCCGCCGCCATGTTCTCACGCAGGTGCGCGACGCTCGTTGTTCCCGGGATCGGCAGAACGTGATCGCCGCGGGAGAGCAGCCAGGCCAGTGCGAGCTGTGCTGGGGTGCAACCGGCCTCCGCAGCCAGCTCACGCCAAGAGGACAGCAGCGCCGCATTCGCACCCCAGTGCTCGGGCTGGAAGCGCGGCATGCCGCGGCGGATGTCGTTCGGGGCCAGCTCACCTGGGTCCTTGATCGCATCGGCGAGGAAGCCCCTTGCGACCGGCGAAAACGCCACCAGAGTCACGCCGTCCTCGCGGGTGGCGTCGAGCATGCCAAGCTCGGCATTGCGACTCCACAGCGAGTACTCGTTCTGCACGGCCGCGATAGGGGTGATTGCCTGCGCCTCGCGCAGTCGCGCCACCGACACCTCGGACAGGCCGATTGCGCCGATCTTGCCCGCGGCGACCATCTCGGCCAGCGCGCCGACGCTATCGCCGATCGGCACCTTCTTGTCCCACCGGTGAAGGTAGTACAGGTCGATGTGATCGACGCCGAGGCGGCTCAGCGAAGCATCGACCTGTGCGCGCAGCGTATCGGGGCGTCCATCGATGACTTTCACGCCGTCGACGGACGCCATCCCGCACTTGCTCGCCAGGAAGACCTCGTCGCGGCGCCCCGCGATCGCAGCACCTACAAGCTCTTCGTTGCGGCCGCCGCCGTACAGTGTTGCCGTGTCGAGCATCCCGATGCCTTCATCGAGAGCGGCGCGCAGCATCGCCAGCCCCTCGTCACGCGACGGGGGGACGCCGTACGCGTGGCTCAGCGACATACAGCCCAGACCGGTAGGGGGTAGCCTCACGCCAGCTGCTTCTCAAGCGAGCCGAGCACGCGGTAGCAGTCGATCACCTGGCGAAGCGACGAGTTCGGCTCGCGTCCCTCGCGGATAGCCGATGATGAATTCACGATCCTGCAGCTCGATACCGTTCATGCTGACGGCAACATGCGACACGTCGATCGGCTCCTCACGGCCGTTGTAAAGATCGTCGTAGCGCGCGATGTAGGTCTCGGTGTCGCCGATGTAGCGGAAGAACGTGCCAAATGGGCCGTTGTTGTTGAACGACAGCGACAGCGTACAGATCGCGCCCGACTCGCTCTTGAGCTGGATCGACATGTCCATCGCGATGCCGAGTTCGGGGTGGATCGGGCCCTGGATCGCGTTCGCCTGCACGATCTTGCCTGCCTGGTAGGCGAACAAGTCGACAGTGTGCGCGGCATGATGCCACAGGAGGTGGTCGGTCCAGGACCGGGCCTCGCCCTTCGCATTCGTGTTGGTGCGGCGGAAGAAGTACGTCTGCACGTCCATTTGCTGCACGTGGAACTCGCCCGAGGCGATCCGGTTATTTACCAACTGGTGCGACGGGTTGAAGCGGCGGGTGTGACCGACCATTGCGACGCAATTGGATGATTCAGCCGCCTCAAGTGCCGCCTCGGCGTCCACGAGCGAGTCGGCCAGCGGAATCTCGACCTGCACGTGCTTGCCGGCGGCAAGCACCGCCTGGGTCTGAGACGCGTGGAGCCCCGTGGGCGTCGCAAGGATCACCGCGTCGACGTCGTCGCGCTCGAGCACGGCGTCCAGTCCGACCACAGCGTTCGCGACGCCGTATTTCTCGGCGACCGCCTGGGTTGGTTCCAGCCGCGTGCCGCTGACGACGGTCACCTCGGCATCGGGGATATTCATCAAGCCGTCGAGATGTTTCATGCCGAAGGCGCCTGCAGCGCCGACGACGGCCACGCGGATCTTGTCAGTCATGGGGGCTCCTTTGTTGCGGATGCGGTCAGGTGGTCGGGTTCGTGAGAACAAGGTGGCCGACGGCGGTGTTCGACGCGGGCACGTGGTAGAAGCGGTGGTTCACCTCGGGGCTCTGGCCTCCGAACTGATCATCCATCGCACCGCGCGCGATGAGCCAGTCGACGAGCTCGATGCCCTCGGACCCGGCCTCGTCGACGTACTCCATGTGCTGCCATTCTGTCAGGCCCGTGGGGTCGGCTATGAGGTGGTCCAGGAATGCGTTGTCCCACTCCTCATTAATGAGGCCGGCGCGCGGGCCCTGCAGCTGGTGGCTCATGCCGCCGGTTCCCCAAATTTGCACGTTGAGCGGCTCACCGTCCCACTTGTCCAGCGCACGGCGGAGCGCGCGCCCGAGTTCGTAGCAACGACGTCCCGACGGCACCGGGTACTGCACAACGTTTACAGCGAGGGGGATGACCCTGACGGGCCATTCCTCCACATCGCCATACACGAGCGACAGCGGCACCGTAAGGCCGTGGTCTACGACCATCTCGTTGACGAGCGTGAGGTCGAAGTCATCCTGGATCACGGACTGGGCGATGTGTGCGGCCAGCTCGGGATAGCCTTTGACGTCGGGCACAGGGCGGGGGCCGTAGCCCTCGTCCGCGACCGGGTACTCCGCGCCGGTGCCCAGCACGAAGGTCGGGATAATGGAGGAGTCGAAGGCCGTGGCGTGGTCGTTATACACCAGGATGACGACGTCGGGCAGGTTCTCCTTGGCCCACTTTCGCGTCCACTCATACCCTGAGAACACCTTCTTCCAGTACGGCTCCTCGGTCTTGCCGTGGTCCATCGCCGCGCCGATCGCCGGCACGTGCGAGGTGAATAGTGCCGAGGTGTACTGCGCCGGAGCACCCTGCCGCATCGTCTCGGCCTTCTCGCCGGGCTCAGGAGGCGTCCATCCGTCGAGATCCTTGAGGCGGTTTCCCTCCGGGCGGCGCCCACCGCCGATCATCATGTCACGGTACGCGGCCTCAGACATGCCCGTCATCGAGCCGGCCATCTGCTGGAAGCTCAGGCCGTGAGTGGCGCCGATCTTGGCCAGGAAGTAGATGTTCCCGCCCTCGGCGATGCAGGTGTTGAGGTCGATATCGAGGACCGCCTGGCGCTGTACCGGGTTGAGAGGCCACTCGTCCAGGTACGCCTCGCGGTCTGCCAAGTACCGTTCGCGGTTCTCCGATTTCATCAGGGACATGCAGAACTGATTGAGGTTGTACCCCTTCCGGGCTTGCTCTGCATCAAAGATGGTGGTGCCGGGTACGTCTTTGTACGGCTTGTCGAGTGCCATGTCATACTCCTTCGGGCCAGTAGAGGCGGCGAGGATTGCGACAAGCAGCTGCTGCTGCAGTTCCGACGTCGCCGCAATCTGGGGGATGTAGTCGACCAGAAGCCCGTCGTCGGGCATGTGGTCCTTGAGGTTGGGGTGCGGCCAGTCGGTGCCCCAGAGAACGCGGAGGGGAACTCCTCGACCACACGGCGGGCAAACGGCACGACGTCGCGGTAGGCGTGCTGTTCGCCGTTGAGAGCGCGAGGGCCGGTGGCGGACAAACGCTCAGGGCAGGAAACCTTGGTCCACACGT